>CAVQID010000036.1:0-148016 GCA_963712485.1 uncultured beta proteobacterium | reverse complement strand
GAGCTGCACGGCCCGCCAGAGCGTACCGCTCGACGGAGGCGTGCGCGCGGCGTTGGTTCGGACCGTGTGCTCGGCCGCTGCTGGCGAAGCCCAGTCGGTCGTTCGCATGTTCACGTCGCGGCGAGCGCTGCGGTAATGGGATCCGCGGCGAGCGGGACTTCGATCGTGGCGCTGAACCCCCGCGACTGTGGCCGCAGGCACAGGCGCGCCGCGGCGCCGTAACGGCCGGTCAGCTGGCGGCGTACGTTGGCCAGACCGACGCCTGTCCCGTGCGTCGATTGTGGGTTCAGTCCGACCCCGTCGTCGCAGACGCTGACTTCGAGGATCGCGCCGAGGCGCTGCGCGCGCACGTCGATGCGCCCGCCGTGTTCGGACGGTTCGAGCCCGTGCTTGATCGCGTTTTCGACGAGCGTGACGACGATCATCGGCGGGAACGGCGTGGCGCCGAGGCCCGCGTCGACAACAATCGTGTAGACGAGACGTTCGGCCATCCGCATGCGCAGCAGCTCGAGATAGGACCGCACCAGCGCGAGCTCGTCAGCGAGCGTCGCATCGGCGCGCCGCACGTTCGGCAGCGCCGCCCGCAGGTAGCGCTTGAGGCTGTCCATCATCTGCGTGCCTTGGTCGGGATGCAGCCGGTAGAGGCGGCGGACGTTGGCGAGCGTGTTGAACAGGAAATGCGGCTCGATCTGCGCCTGCAGCAAGCGCAACTGCAGTTCGCGTTCTTCGCGCGCCAGCGCGGCGCCGCCGGAGGCGAGCGCCGCTGCCTCCGATTCCGCGCGCCGCGCCTTCTGCCACAGCGTGTCCATGACCACGAGGAACGTGCCGATGAACGCCCAGTGGATGGCCTGCGTCAACGCCAGCCCGGTCGGCAGCAGGGCTGCGCCGCTGACGACCGCTGTCATCGCCCATAGGCTTCCGAAGGCGACAGCGTGGAAGGCGGCGGCCATCCAGAGCAGGCGCCACCGCCGCAAGCGTGGCCAGCGCTCGATCGCGGCGTCGACGAACCAGTAGGCTGCCACCATGGCCGCCGCGATGCTGCCGAGTTCGGCCAGGTACTCGAGCCAGGCGAGGAGCACGTCGGCCGGCGACCAGAAGTCGAACAGATCGGGCTGGAACAGCAGCTCGCTCGAGAGAAACAGCGTTACGAGCGCAGCTGGAAGCAACACGCGCGTGCGCGGTGCGAGCCAAGCGCGTGCGGCCGCCGGCCACCCACGGGCATTGGGGATTGCGGAGTTTCGGTGAAACATCGTCTGGACGGCTCGAGCCGCTCGCGTGCGTTTGCGCCAGATTGTTCCGGGTGCAGCGCCCCGTCAACCAGTTTGCCGCGGCGGCGCCGATCGCCGGCCGGCACACCGACGAATGCCGCGGACCATGGCATGGCTGCGGCCGGGCGCCGATGACTGCGGTTCAAGGTGCAGCCGCGCCCGGCGAAGCCTCCTGCAACCTCAGTTGCCGCTGTTGCCGCGCGCCGCCGGCTGGAAGTGGTTCTTGAGGATCCACTTGCCGACCTTCATGCCCAAGACCTCGCCGTGGACCGTGGCCGTGCGGAAGTGCATGCCGCCAGCGATGCGCGCGAGCTGGACCTCCTTGCCGATGTCGTCGGTCGAGTCGAAGTGGTGCGTGGTCGTCCCCGTGACGCCGCTGCTCCAGTCGAACGCCAGCTTCTTCGTGCCGAAGAGTTGCCGCAGCACTTCGGCCGTCGCGCCGGTCACGCACGAGTGTGCCGCCGGGTACTCGGGGTGATTGGGCGTCGGCAAGACGGGCGTCCACGACGGATCGACATCGGTTGCCGCATTGCCGTCGGTGTCCGCGAGCGTGATCGCGCTGATCGGCCGCCAGCTGTCGAAGTGGTATTTCGATTCGAAACAGGCGATCGTCGCGTCCGCGCTCGCGGTCCACAGCACTGCCATGGTGCGTGCGTTCTCGGCGATGCTGCGGTCGGCGGTAGCGAAGATACGCAGGTTGCGCGGCCAGAACACCGGTGGCGGTTCGGTATGGAAGCGGGCGATCTCGGTCTGTTCCGCGGTGCGCACGCTGCCATTGGCGGCACCCAGGGCCTTGGCCTCGTTGACGTCCGCGGCGTACTCGGAACTCGTGAGCGGCGGCGGGCCGTCGGCGCGGAACTGCGCGGTGCTCTGCAACGTAAACGGGCGCACGAAGGGCATGAAGGTGTTGATCGGATTGGTGCCGCGGAAACGTCCGGGCAGGCTCGTCGGCGTGTACGTGACGGGTGTCCAGCGGCCGTCATCGGCGCGCAGCGCGACGATCTGCACGGCGACCTCCTGGCCGATCTGCAGGCCGCGCGTCTTCGCGTCACCATCCGGCAGCGTGCCGACGTAGTTGTCGTATGCGGTCTGGTACTGCGCCGTGCGATTCGGGAACAGGCCCTTGAGCGTGTGATACGCCGCGGCTGCCGCCGCCGCGGCGAGGGAGGCGCCGGCGGTGGCGGTCGTCGGCTGCGCCGCGAAGCGCACGTACGAGCCGTCGATCGCGTTGACGGCATCGAACATCGCCACCTGCACCGTCGCGAGATCGAACGAGTAGACCGGGCGCCGCTCCTCCGGGGTTGTGTCAGTGGCGGCCGGCGCGACGTTGACGGTATTGGTCGCGATCAGGTTCCAGTACGCGATCACGTCGTTGCCGGGCGCGATCGCGAGCGTCCGGCCGCTCGACTGGGCGGAGCCGAGAGCAACGGCGTTGGGAGCAACGGCGTCGGGAGCAACGGGGTCGCTCGCGCTGCCTCCGCAGGCGGCGAGGACGAGGGCTGCGGCCGACGCGGCGATGAACATGGGGAGGACGACGGAGTTTCGCTTGGCAACTCCGTTCCGGTTGCTGCGCTTGCTGGCCATGGCGTTTCCTTTCTGCTCGGGTGGGAGGTCGAACCGCGCCGCGTCGATCGGGGGTCGCGGTCGACAGGCACAGTAGGAAGCATTCGGCGCTGCGGCGAGCGCCTGGCGACGGCGCGGCGAAATCGCGGCGTGGTTGCGGATGGCGGCCGGGTGCGCGCGACGAATACCGACCGTGCGGACGGCTGGCGGCAGTGCGCGTGCGCGCAGGAGCGACGACGTGGACATCCGCGGTGCTCCACGATCTTCGTTTTGAACGCGCAGGCGAGACCGCCCAGATTGATCACCTATTGATCAGTCGCACGTACTCCTTCTACTTGCTCGGCACGAGCGGTCGCCGAAGAAGGCGCTTGAAATGCTCGGCATGACCGGGAGGGTTGGGACAGGTCCAACGTTTCACCACGTCGTCCTGGTCGATCCAAAGGCAACGATCAGCCGCCCAGCGAACAAAGTGCTGGACACCAACATGGTATTCAAGGCGGATCAGTTTCGAGCCTGGCACGAGCAGCATGTCGAGCCTGATCGCTTCGCCAGCGGGCGGCAGTTGGCGGCCTGGTTGGGGCTGGTGCCGCAGCAGAGCTCCAGCGGTGGTAAGCCGCTGCTGCTGGGCATGAGCCACTTCAAACCGGGGGCGTCCATGTACGGACCTTGAAGCTATTTCGCCGCAATGCCTAGGCCGAGATACCAGACCAGTGCCGAAAATGTGATCGCTGCGAGCGCAGTGCTGGCAACGAGCGCGGTGGAAATGCGGGCCACGTCCGACTCGTAGCGCTGCGCGAAAATGAAGACCCAGCCCGCCGTGGGAAGGGCAGCGATCAAGACGCCCGCCGTGATCGTGAACCGGTCGAGGCCGAACGCGAGAAGCGCCAGCCAAACCAAGAGTGGATGAAGCAACAGCTTGCCAGCGACAGGCAGCGCGATAAGCGAAATGCCTTGAGTCGTGCCTGGCCGGTAGAGCGAGACGCCGATCGCGAAAAGTGCACAGGGTCCGGCGGCGTTAGCGAGCAGATTCATGATCTCGTCCATCGGCGTGGGCAACTTCCAATGGAGCGCCGAAAAAGCAGCTCCAACCGCGATGCTGATCAAAAAGGGATTTACTGCCGCACGAGCTATTGCGTCGGCTACGGCCCTGCGCCAACCTGCGGACCGGGTGCCGTCCAGCTGACAGAGCGCCACTGCCACCGACGCGACAATAGTCATTTCCGCGACCGTCGCCACCATCGCCGGCGAGGCAGCTGAGGCGCCTAGCAGAGCCACGAGCAGCGGAATGGCGAGGTAGCCGATGTTGGTCGCGCTCGCCGCCAGGCCGTAGAAGGACGCATCCCGAAGCGGCGCGCCCATCACGCTCCGCGAGAAGGCAAGTACGCAGAACAGCGTGACGAGGCCGCCGAGGGTGTAGGCGATGAAGAAGCGCCCATTCATTATCTCGGTGAATGCGGCGGTCGACGCGAAGCGAAATAGGAGCGCCGGAACCGCGAAGTAAAGAAGAAATCCATTGAACGCCGGCACCGCCGCGGGAGGCACCCAGTTCTTTCGGGCAGCGACGTAACCGAGCAGGATGAGGCCAAAAAAAGGAATGATGATCTTCGATACGGGATCCACCTTGCCTCCCCCATCCCCAACGGCGGGCAGTATGCACTCGGCTCGGATGAATGTCCGCGTTGGCTCAACTTCCTTTGCTGGCAGTTGCTGCCGTCAGCGCGTGGCGCCAGAATCGCTCGAAAACAAACGGAGAGCAGGCATGCCCAAGGCGAAGAGTCCCGCGTTTGATGCTGCGGCGGCGCACAAGTATTTCGCGGCTCACTGCTTCAATAGCGCGTGGGACCTTATCGAGAAAAAGATCGGACAGCGGAAGATGATCGACTGATGGTCGCGCTCAACCAGGCATCGATATATCACTGGTTGCAGCGCCCCGACTGCGGTAACCAGCAACTTTCAGTTGGCTTCTGGCAAGCATCGAGGATTCAAGTCATTACTGGGTAATGCGGCCGAAGCGCGTCGGCAGGCGGAAGTCTGCATGTCCCGTATCGCGGCGAACTGGAGCCGTTCTACCTTGGCTACGCGCATGAAGCGCTCGCCAGAGCGGCCAAGATTAGCGGCGACAACGACCTGACTCGATCCCACAAGGAGCAAGCGAAGACGCTTGCGAAGTTCTGGCAGGACCTGCGCGAGCACGGTCGGCTGCGCCTTGAGCACCCGGCTGTGCCGGAGCCACTCCGCAATATCGGGGGCGAACTCATCGGGCAGGTATGGAGGGCGGCCTACGACCAGGCGCAGGCGGACCTGGCCCAGGTTCGGCTTGAATTCCAGGACGAGGCGGCGCAGGCACGCGCTGAGGTTGCGCAAGCCCGCCAGACGGCGGGCGAGGCGGAGGCAAAGGCTGCGGAGCTCGCCGCAGCGATGGGGAATCTGCGGACGCGATTGTCCGAGCGAGACGCCCTCATTGCGGACCGCGAGCGGGAACTGATTCAGGTCAGAGCTGTAGTTGGGACGTTGCAATCGTCGCTGGCAGCGGCCCGCACCGAAGCCGAGCAGGGGCGGCAGGCCTTCACGGGCGATCTGGAAGGCCTCCGGGCCGCAATCGCGCTTACCGAGGAAAGAGCCAGGGGCAGCGAGCGCCGCGCCCTGGCGGAAGTCGAGGTCTCGCGGCGCAAGGCCGACGACGCCGGGAAGGCGCTTATCGCCGAACGCCGTCGGCTTGAAGCGGAGACGGTCCGTTTGGGAAAGATCGTTGCGAAGCGAGAGTCCGAGATCGACGCGCTGCGCGATCGACTCGCCCGTTCCGAAAGCCGTGTGAAAAGGGCTCCCCGAGTCCGTTAATCGACGATGATTCAATGGCCTACAACGCGGACTTAATGTATGTTCGAGACTTTGGCGCGCCCTCCGTCTCTGATGTGAAACGGCCTCGTTGCGCGCGTCTCTACAAAGAAACCTGGCTGATTCGGACTTTCGTCTGGTGACCGCCTGGCGACCTTATGAGTGCGGCTCGCGCGCGCTCGGCGCCGCAAGAACGTTGGGGGCCTCTTCGAGTTCGCGCTGCCGATCCTCCGCGCCAGCGAACGCGAATACCCCATGGGGAAGGCTCCGACGGGCTACATACTCTTCCTTCCCGAAGGACGCATGGCAGTGCTGATCACGGCAGAGGGGCGAAAGGCCCCGGCCACGGAGCAGGATCGCGCGGGCTTGTTCAATACGTTGGTGGCCTACACGGGCGCGTATCGCGTGGAGGGTGACAAGTGGATCACGACGGTGGACGTATCTGCGAACCCCGCCTGGGTCGGAACGGACCAAACCCGCTCGTTTCGAATCACGGGAAACCGACTTCAAGAAGTGACGGCTTGGGCGGCCCGCCCGGACGACCGGATGGCTCGGGCCGTAATCACCTATGAACGGGTGAAATAGGGAAGTCGTTGCGAAGAGACGACCAGCTGACGAGTCGCTTGAGGGGGACGCGGTCATAGCTGCCGCGTTCTCTCTTCTAAACGTCGAACGGCCACCGCTAGCACGACCAAAGATCCGCCTTTCGCCGCTTGCAACTTCCGCTACGGATCGCGTTGGCCCGCGGCTCGATAGGCTCAATGCGGCCAAGACCCGTCACTGAGTTGCATTGCACGATCTGCCGGGAAGCAGACCTCTTTATCGTTCGCGGAAAGTCCAGCAGAATTGAAACGAAGATCTCCATCACCGGCAGTAAGCGGCAACCTATTAGCGTCGAGGCATTCCCTTGCACTTCGCGCTCCTCGCCGATCGGCCCGAAGCAATTCCGATGCTTGCGCGGTGGTACTTCGACCAGTGGGGAGCGAGGTCGCCGGACTCGACGGTCGCGACTACTTGCGCGTATCTCGAAACGTATCTGAATCGAACGGCAATCCCTCTCCTCGTGTTGGCAGTCGACCACGACGAAATTCTGGGGGTGGCGTCACTGAAGTATCGCGAGATGGACATCTATCCGGATCGGGAGCACTGGCTTGGAGGTGTCTATGTTCCAACGATGCACCGCGACCGGAGGGTTGGGTCCCTCGTCGTTGAGAACGTCGTCGAAAGGGCTCGACGTCTGAACGTATCAACATTGCACCTACAGACGGAGCGGCTAGATGGTGGAATGTACGGCCGCCTGGGCTGGAAGGAGGCGGAGCGAGTCACGTACCGAGGACGTGAAGTGCTCGTTATGGAGCGGACGTTGCTGCAAGACATCCCACACGGGGCGGACGCGGGATGAAAGAAGTGCTTCGAAACTCGCCTCGGCTTAGGTCGGCCAGAAGCAGTCAGTCATCGGCTAGGTGAGAATGGCCCAAAGGGCTGCCCCGGACGGCCCGCTATTGGGGCGACGTTGAAGGTCGGCTTTCGACGCTCGCGCTGAGTCCGATTTCGAAGAGCTAAAGTCCCCAAAGGGTCGCGTTCGGCCGATTGACGCGATGGCCGCTCTTCGACGAATTTCATTGACGGCTTTCGGGAATCGCTGAATTCTGCTTTGGGTCGCGTTCTGCCGATCGGCGAACTTCGATGCGATGTCCGTTCCGCTCCCTCAGCGACTGTTGTCGCTGATCTCGCAGGGCAGGGGAGACTGCTTCGGAAAGTCATGTCACCCCGACAGCGAATTCGGCGTGATCAGAGCCCGAAGCTTCGTAACATAGGAATCAGCGCGCGAGAGGTTACCGAGCGGTACATCGCGACCTTGCACTAGCCAGGGCCCTTGTTTTCCGTCCCGCGATGAATACGATTCGCCTATGTCCGCCACTGCCGGTCCAACTGTGGATAGGGTCGATCCTTTTTCTGCTGAAGCAGGACGTGCCGCGCTGAGGACATTCTTCAACATTGCGGAGCAATGGCATTTGTCAGTAGAGCAACAGATCCAGTTGCTCGCTGTGCCGCGGGCCACCTTCCTCCAATGGCATGAAGATCCGGTTCGTGCGCCCGTCCTCGATCGCGACCAGGTTACGCGGCTGTCCTACTTGCTCGGCATCTACAAGGCGCTGCGGATTCTGTTTCCGACTACCGAGGATGGCGCGCGGTGGATCCACGCCGCCAACGACGCATCCATTTTCAATGGCCGCTCGGCACTGCAGCGGATGCTGGGTGGACACATGGACGATCTGCAAGTCGTGCGTCGGTACCTGGATGCGCAGCGCGGAGGCAAGCGCCTTGATCGGTAAAGCCCAAGTTCGGCTTGCCGCCCATGTCAGCGATACATTGGCACAAGCGTCGGATGAAAATCCCGCACCCGAAGCCGCTCACCGACCGAGATCTTGTCCAGCACCTCGTCAGTGAGCAAGCTGAACCATTCGTCCACGGTCGTCGAATCCGGGCTTTCTGATCGCAATCGAAAGTAGGGGATTCTCGCCGCCACAAGCAGTTCGTTCTTCCAGGCGTCGCGTCGCTTTATCTCCGGGTCGTCGTGACGCGCACTGTCCAGTTCGAAGCGGCCACGGGATCGCCCTCTATCGGTGTGACCAGCACCGTGTTCGAGCCGGAGCAGCCTGCCGCTCCTCCATGCCTCTTCGGAGACGAGCGACTTGATCCGACTCAAGTTGATGAGCTGGTCGACCGGGTAGATGTGCATTGCCCTCAGGCCGAGCGCTCTGAAGCCGGCCGCAGAAACGTTCTTTCCTGCCGGGACCGGAATACCGACGTCTTGATCTGGAATGCGTCGCTTGCTTCGAACCCGGCCAGGCCAAACCACGACGTCTGAAAGACACGCTTGAGCCTCTCGGCGACTCGAGGCTCTCTGAGAAGTTTGACACTAACGCTGCCGTGCGCCAGGCCTGGGCCTCGCGCCGCGCGTCATCCAAACTCTGTCTCCGGTCCGGACTGGTGAACATCCGCCTCCGAAAGACTTGGCTCGATAGTTCCACGCGATAGGGTGGTTTTATCAATAGAAGCAGAGTATTACGTCATGCTTTTAAAGTGTTACGTTTAATTTCTCGTCGTGAGTCGTACTGCAGCTCGGCGCGTTCAGGGCCGGGGGATCGAGCTGCACGGCGACCTCGTGAAGGGAACGGTAGCGTTGACTGCAATCACGGTCCGCACAACGCCGGCGGAAGGACGTGGCGCCAGCGCCGCGCCAGAGCAGACTATCTCAGGTGCCTCGGCGCCATTGGATGTAAACCCCCGCATCGCGCTCCCGCGTAGGCTAAGGATCAGCGCGCCCGCGCCAGGCGTGGAGTCAAGGGCAACTGTCTTGCGCCAGGCAAGGTCCAGCGCTGCGCTTCAGATACCTTGTTCCTCAAGTTCAGGCCTAGTTAACGTCTGTCCGCCAGAGGGGCCAGAAGAATTAGTTGTCTGCACTCTTTAAGCCTTCAGGAACAATGTTTTGGCCCGGGGACTTAATGTAATTTGTTATTTTGACATAATACACATTATGCGCACTCAGCCAGCGCCGATAGATCGGCCTTTGCGAGCCGATAGACCTCGGCCTCCCGAAGCTCGTGCATCGACATCGACGGCCCCTTGGGCATCAGCCGCGCCATGCGTTGATCGAACGCCGGGTTCCGCTCCCAACGCAGACCCGCCAGGACCGCGTCCATCGCATCGAGATCGTTGCAGACCAGTACCAGGTCGCAACCGGCCGCGATCGCCGCCTGGGCGCGCTCGGTGACGGTGCCGTGGCTGCTTGCGCCCTCCATCAGGAGATCGTCGCTGAATATCGCCCCGGCGAAGCCGAGGTCCTTGCGCAGCGTCTTGAGCCAGCGGCGTGAAAAACCGGCCGGCGCGCGGTCGACACGGTCGTAGATGACGTGCGCCGGCATGACGCCCGTCAATTGCGGTCCGAGCCAGCGATAAGGTGCCGCATCCTCGTTCAGCAGCACCGCCAGCTTTCGTTCGTCATGAGGAATGGCGATGTGCGAATCGGCCGATGCCCAGCCGTGCCCCGGGAAGTGCTTGCCGCAGTTAGCCATGCCGGCGAGCACCAGGCCATGGGTCAGGTGCGCGGCCAGCAGCGACACCACACGCGGATCGGAATGGAACGCGCGATCGCCGATGACGCCGCTGCGCCCCCAGTCCACGTCGAGAACCGGTGTGAAACTGAAGTCGACCCCATGGGCACGCAGCTCGGCGGCGAGCACGTAGCCGGTCGACGCGGCCACGCGGCAGGCCAGCAGTACGTCGCGGTCCCACAGTGTGCCCAGCCGGCGCATCGGTGGCAGTTGCGTGAAGCCGGAGCGGAAGCGCTGCACGCGCCCGCCCTCGTGGTCGACCGCGATCAGCAGCGGCGGATCGCGCAGCGCGTGTATCTCGGCGGTCAGGCGCTGCAGCTGCTCCGAAGTCTCAAAGTTCGCGCTGAACAGGATCACCATCCCGACCAGCGGATGAACCAGTCGCTCGCGATCGCGCGCCGTCAGTTGTTTGCCTTCCACCCCCACCACGACCGGGCCAAGCATCAGTTACCGCCCTCCACTTCGGCGATTGCATAAGCCATCGCGTAGCCGCGCTCGTCGGTCACCGAAACGTGCAGCCGCAGTCGACGTCGCTCGGCGAACTGCCTCAGCTCGACACCGCTGATGAACGGCACCGGTCGGCCCGCGGCGTCGTTGACGATTTCCACGGCGCGCCACGTCATCGGCTGCCTCATTCCCAGACCGAGCGCCTTGGAAATGGCCTCCTTGGCGGCAAACCGCGTTGCGAGATACTTGATGCCGCGGTCCTCCGAGCGCGCACGCCGCATGCGATAACGTTCCAGTTCCCGGCTGCCGAGGATGCGCTCCGCGAATCGTTCGCCATGACGGGAATCGACCGCTCGAACGCGCTCGATTTCGATGAGATCGGTGCCGATTCCGAAGATCATCGGCCCGCGCCCGCCTTACGAATCTGCGCCAGGTACATGCGCACCGTGGCCGCCAGGCCGAACTCGAGCGCGTCTGCGATGAGCGCGTGGCCGATCGAGACCTCGTCGACGCCGGGTACGGCGCGCAGGAAGGCGGCCAGGTTCTTCCGGTTCAGGTCATGACCCGCGTTGACACCGAGTCCGGCCGCATGAGCAGCGGCCGCCGCGGCGGTATAGCGCGCGAGAACTGCGTCCTGTTCCGGCCCACCGAACGCCTGCGCGTAGGGCTCCGTGTAGAGCTCGACTCGGTCCGCGCCGACGGCCGCGGCAGCGACCATCGCCTCGGCGAGCGGATCCATGAACAGACTGACACGCACGCCAGCCGCGTGCGCCTGATCGATGTACGGGGTCAGCCGCTCGGCGTCTTCGGGAAGATTCCAGCCGTGATCGGAGGTAAAGGCACCGGTCTCGTCTGGCACGAACGTGCACTGGTGCGGGCGTACCTGTTCGACGAAGTCCAGCAGCCCATGGAACGGATTGCCCTCGATGTTGAACTCGCACGCCGGCCACGCGTGCAACAACGCGGCGAGCTGGGCGACATCCGGTCCGCGCACGTGTCGCCCATCCGGTCGCGGATGGACGGTGATTCCATCGGCACCGGCCTCGAGCGCCAGGACCGCGGCCCGGGCGACGTCCGGAATCCCGATCGTGCGCGTATTGCGCAGCAGGGCCACCTTGTTGAGGTTGACGCTGAGCGCCGTCATCGGTTCAGAGCTGATGGAGGTCGAGCAGGATGCGGCGGGTGTTCAGGGGTTTTCCATCCAGATGGTAGCGAATCAGCTGTCGCAGCATCGCTTTGGCCTCGGACGCCACCAGCGGATCGGCGAAATCGCCGCGGGCCATCGCGAGCAATGTGGTTCCGGATATCGTCGCCCCGCCCTCCTCGCTTTCATGCGATGCGACGCGCTGCGCACCAGCCTCGGGGCGAAAACGATAGCGTGCGCGGGCGTCTATGGGTTCGCCATTGGTGCATTGATCAAGCGCAACCTCGTAGCCGACTTCGCGCAGCAGCTCGAGTTCGAAGGTGCGCAAAGTCACGTCGTGCCGCGATTCGGCCAGTCCGCGCAGCATCTCGAGGTAGTTGGCGAACAGGCGCTCGTGAGGATCGGCGCGCGCGAGCAGGCGCACGATGAGCTCGTTGGCATAAAAAGCGGAGAGCAACGCATTACCGCGCAGCGGCGCAAGGCCTCCGACCCACTCGACCCGCACCAGATTCTTGATCTCATTGCGTCCGCTCCACGACAGCGCGAGCGGCGCAAACGGTGACAGCAGACTGCGGAACTGCGAAGTGGGGCGCTTGGCGCCGCGCGCAACGAGCGCCATGCGGCCGTAGTCGCGCGTGAAGACCTCGATGATGAGGCTGGTCTCGCGCCACGGGTAGGTGTGCAACACCACGCCTGGCTGGTGGTCGACGCGGGACTCCGGACTGCGTCGGCGGGTGCTCGCGCTCGTGGCTGGAGCAGCGGCTTCAGCCATAGCCCAGCTTGCGCAGAGCGGCAGGATCATCGCTCCACCCCTTCTTTACCTTGACCCACACTTCGAGGTGCACCGGCTTGCCCAGCATTTCCTGGATGTCCATGCGTGCCAGCCTGGAAATCTCCCGCAGCTTCGCGCCATCTTTACCGATGACGATGCCCTTGTGCGCATCGCGCTCTACGATCAGCGATGCCACGATCTCGGCACGCGCATCGGCCTCGTCCCATCGGTCGATGGCGACGGCGATGCCGTAGGGAAGCTCGTCGCCCAGCAACCGATAGGCCTTTTCCCGTATGCGCTCTGCAGCGAGAAAGCGCGCGCTGCGATCGGTGTACTGATCGGCATCGAAAAGCGGCATGCCTTCAGGCAGCAGTGGGCGCACTTCCTTCAGCAGGTCGTCGAGCTGGCGCTCCTTTTCGGCACTGACCGGAACGATCGCGTGGAACGGATAGTGCTGCATGGATTCCGCCATCAGTGGCAGGAGTCGTTCGCGATTCGTCACAAGATCGGTCTTGTTGAGCGCAAGGATGACATGGCCGGAACTGCGCGGCAGCAGTTGCACGACCTGCTCGTCGGCCGCCGTCCATCCCGCGGCGTCGATCAGAAGAATGACGGCGTCGACTTCCGACAGCGCACTGGTCACCGCTTCATTCATCCGCTTGTTGAGTGCGTTGCGGTGACGACGCTGGAAGCCCGGCGTGTCGACGAAGATGTATTGCGCGTCCGGATCCGTTCGTACGCCGAGCACGCGGTCACGGGTGGTCTGCGGCTTGCGCGACGTGATACTGACGCGCTCACCGACCAGCGCATTGATCAGTGTCGACTTGCCGACATTCGGGCGGCCGACGACGGCCACCATGCCGACGCGGCGTGCATCCGGGTTCATCAGACCGGGTCACTCGAGGCGATGACGTCAACCGCCTTGTCGCTCGTCTTGTCGCTCGTCTTGTCGCTCGTCTTGTCGCTCGACTTGTCGCTGGGTCGGTCCACCGCGGCATTCGCCTCAGGCGCGGGGGTCGACGCCGGCGACGGCTTCTTGCGCACCCGACGACCCAGATGGATCGCGTGCTGCGCCGCTTCGAACGCCTGCTTGGCCGCTGACTGCTCGGCCGCCCGCCGGCTGCGTCCGTTGCCATGCACGCTGATCTCCAGCTTGGGAATCGCGCACTCGACCTCGAACTCCTGGTTGTGTGCCGCCCCACGCGTTTCCACGACCGTATAGACCGGCAAAGCGATGCGCTTGCCCTGCAGATATTCCTGCAGCAGTGTCTTGCTGTCCTTGCCCAGGGTCTTCGGGTCGACGCCCTTGAGCACGGGTTCGAAGAGCTTGCCGATCACGTTGCGCGCGGCGTCGAAGCCGCTGTCGAGGAATATGGCGCCGAAAATCGCCTCCATCGTGTCGGCCAGGATCGAAGGACGGCGGAACCCGCCGCTCTTCATCTCGCCCTCGCCCAGCCGCAGGAAATCCGAGAGCACAAGGCGCTCAGCGATCTCGGCAAGCGACTGCTGCTTAACGAGGTTGGCGCGCAGGCGTGAAAGGTCCCCCTCGTCGAGTCGCACGTATTTCTGGAACAGGATCTGCGCAATCGCGCAGTTCAGTACAGCGTCGCCCAGGAACTCCAGACGCTCGTTGTGAATCGCACCGTGGCTGCGGTGCGTGACTGCCTGTTCGAGCAGCGTGTGCTGGACGAAGGTGTAGGCAAGGCGCTCTTCAAGCGCCGGCAGTTCCATCAGGTCGGGTCCTGCGCGGGCCGCTCACGGCACCGCTCTGCGCTGGCGGTCGCGCGTCGTGCCAGCGAAGTCGATGACGAGGGACACGTTGTCCAGAATCGGAATCTTCTTTTGGTACGCGTAGCTGATCACGACCTGGTCACCATCCTTGGTGATGTCTAGGTCCTTGCTGTTGATCGACGTGATGTCGTCGATCGTCGCGTGCCGGTCGAAAGCCGCCTGAATCTCGCGGACGGTGTTGCCCTCATTCTTTATCTTCTGCACAGCGCGTTCGATCGCGATGTACTCGATGACCGCCGGCACGGTCCTGAAGCCTATTGCCAGCAGGCCCACCACGATCAGCCCGATGAAGATGAGGCCGATGATGCTGAGTCCGCGCTGCCGCCGGCGTGTTCGTCGATTTTCCATTTTCCCTTTCTTATCAGTCATTTAGCCAAAACGTTCGTCAGTTGAAGCCGCCGATGCGCCCGATATTGCCAAAGTTCATCCAGATGAGGAAGGCTCTGCCCACAATGTTCGCGTCGGGGACGAAGCCCCAGAACCGGCTGTCCTCGCTGTTATCGCGATTGTCGCCCATCATGAAATAGTGCCCGGCCGGCACCGTACAGACGAGCCCGCTACCGCTGTATTGACAGGCGCCGGGATGGGTATTCGGAAACCCGCCCCCCAAACCCGGCGGCGTCGCTTCGTTGACGATGATGCGATGGTTGATCTCGCCGAGGCTTTCCTCGAACTGCGCGTAATACTGCATCCGGTCCGGGTCGTAGTAATTGTCCAGCTTGCGGACTGCGACCTCCCGGCCGTTGATCGTCAGCCGCTTGTTGAAGTATTCGATGCGATCGCCCGGCAACCCCACCACGCGCTTGATGTAGTCCTGGGACGGGTTCAGAGGGAATCGGAACACCATCACGTCGCCGCGCTTGGGCTGCCCGACCTCCACGACCTTCTTGTTCACCACCGGCAGCCGTATGCCGTACTGATACTTGTTCACGAGGATGAGGTCGCCCACTTCGAGGGTCGGCAGCATCGATCCTGACGGGATCCGAAACGGCTCGTAAAGGAACGAGCGCAGCATGAAGACCAGCAGGATGACGGGAAAGAAGCTCGCGGTGTATTCGAGCCAGGCGGGCTGGCGTACGGCGCCCTCCTCGAGGCTGCGCCGCTCCTGCTCGACGATCGCTTCCTTGCGCGCCAGCGCGGCGGCGTTGCGAGCGTCGAAGTCGGTCAGAAGGCGCGTCGCGCGCTCGCGCCGCTGCTTGGCGAAGACGAGCTTGTCAGCCACCCAGAGAATGCCGGTGAAGACCGTGAGTACGAACAGGATCAGGGCAAAGTTCATTTGTCTTCCACTTGCAGGATCGCGAGGAAGGCTTCCTGCGGGATCTCGACCGTACCGACCTGCTTCATCCGCTTCTTCCCGGCCTTCTGTTTTTCGAGCAGCTTCTTCTTGCGCGTGATGTCGCCGCCGTAGCACTTGGCCAACACATTCTTGCGCAGTGCCTTCACGTCTTCGCGCGCGATGATGTTGGCACCGATCGAGGCCTGGATCGCCACGTCGTACATCTGCCGCGGGATCAGCTTGCGCATCTTGGCCGTCACTTCCCGGCCGCGGTAGATCGCGTTGGCCCGGTGCACGATAACGCTGAGCGCATCGACCCGGTCGCCGTTGATCAGCATGTCGACCTTGACGACGTCCGCCGCGCGGTATTCCTTGAACTCGTAGTCCATCGACGCGTAGCCGCGCGAGACCGACTTCAGCTTGTCGAAGAAGTCCATCACGATCTCGGCCAGCGGCAATTCGTACTTCAGGATGACGTGACGGCTGTGGTACGTCAGGTCGGTCTGGATGCCGCGCTTGCCGATGCAAAGCGTGATCACCTGCCCGACGAACTCCTGCGGCACGAAGATCGTGACGTCGACTACGGGCTCGCGGATCTCCTCGATCCGCGCCGGATCGGGCATCTTCGACGGGTTCTCGACGGACACAACGCTGCCGTCGCGCAGCAGGACCTCATAGACCACCGACGGCGCGGTGGTGATCAGATCCATGTCGTATTCGCGCTCGAGCCGCTCCTGCACGATATCCATGTGCAGCAGACCGAGAAAACCGCAGCGGAAGCCGAAACCGAGCGCCTGCGACACCTCGGGCTCGAAGTGCAGCGAGGCGTCGTTCAGTTGCAGCTTGGTGAGCGCTTCTCGCAGCGCCTCGTACTGGTTGGACTCGACCGGGAACAGCCCCGCAAACACCTGCGACTTCACCTCCTTGAAGCCGGGCAGCGGCGCGGCGGCGGCCTTGCCTGCATGGGTGACCGTATCGCCGACGTGCGCGTCGCGAAGTTCCTTGATACCGGAGATGACGAACCCGACCTCGCCGGCGGACAACTGTTCGCGCGCGCGTGACTTCGGTGTGAAGACGCCGACCTGCTCGACCAGGTGGGTCGCACCCGTCGCCATCAGCAGGATCTTGTCCTTCGGCTTCAGCACGCCGTTGACGACACGCACGAGCATCACGACGCCGACGTAGTTGTCGAACCATGAATCGATGATCAGCGCCTGCAGCGGCGCGGCCGGGTCACCCCTGGGAGCCGGTACGCGCTCGATGATTCGCTCTAAGATCTCTTCGAGACCCATGCCGGTCTTCGCACTGGCGAGGATCGCGTCATGGGCGTCCAGGCCAATCACGTCCTCGATCTCGGCGCGCGCCTCTTCGGCGTTGGCCGAGGCCAGGTCCATCTTGTTGAGGATGGGCAGCACTTCCACGCCCAGTTCGATGGCGGTGTAGCAGTTCGCCACCGTCTGGGCTTCGACACCCTGTGAGGCATCGACAACCAGGAGCGCACCTTCGCAGGCGGACAGCGACCGGCTGACTTCATAACTGAAGTCCACATGGCCCGGCGTGTCGATCAGGTTCAGGTTGTACTTTTCCCCGCTTGCGGCGGTGTATTCCAGCGCGGCGGTCTGCGCCTTGATCGTGATGCCGCGCTCGCGTTCGAGGTCCATCGAGTCCAACACCTGGGCCTCCATCTCGCGGTCCGACAGGCCGCCGCAGCGCTGGATCAGGCGATCCGCGAGCGTCGACTTGCCGTGGTCGATGTGGGCGATGATGGAAAAGTTGCGAATGTGCTGCATGCAATTTGCGCCGAAAGTTCCGGTTTTGGCTTCCGGCAGTGAAGTTCTTGCGCTCGGTCGGACCGGCACGCAAAGAAAAGGGGGTGCCCGTCTGGCGCACCCCCCTCCCGGTAGGGCCGCGGATTTTACCGCGGCCCGGCGGAAACCGCGGTCAGCGTCGGATGATCACGAAACGCGAGGCCTCGCCCCGGCGCACCAGCACGGCGACATCCTTCTTGGGGTCGAGCTTCGCGACGGCTTCGTTGAACTGGCGTGCGTTCTGCACGTCGCTGCTGTTCATCTGCGTGATGACGTCGCCCGGACGCAGCCCGGCACCTGCGGCAAGACCGTCTACCGCATCGACCTGCACGCCACCCTTGATGCCGAGTTCCTTCAGCTTTTCGGGCGACACATCGGATACGCCAAGGCCGAGGGCATTGGCCGGCGTAGCCGGCTTCGGCGTTTCCGTCGCGCGGGCACTGCGCGGACGATCCTGCGGCATCTCGGCCACCTGCACCTTGAGCTCGCGCTGCGAACCCTTGCGGTAGACGGTCACGCTCGAATTCGTTCCAGGTTTGGTGCCGCCGACGATGCGCGGCAGGTCGCTCGAGCGCTCGATCGGACGACCGTCGAAACGCAGGATCACATCGCCCGGCTCGAGCCCCGCCTTGGCCGCCGGCCCGTCCTTCTCGACCGAGTTGACCATCGCGCCGCGCGGTGGCGCCCCGAGGCCGATCGCCTCGGCGACTTCGCGCGAGACGCCTTCGATGCCGACACCGATACGGCCACGTATGACGCGGCCGGCTGACCGCAGCTGCTGCTGGACGTTCATCGCCTCGTCGATCGGAATCGCAAAGGAGATGCCGTTGTAGCCGCCGGAAGTGGTGAAGATCTGCGAATTGATGCCGATGACCTCGCCGCGCATATTGAGCAGTGGTCCGCCCGAGTTGCCCGGATTCACCGCGACGTCGGTTTGAATGAAGGGCAGGAATTCTCCGGTCTCGCGCGCCTTCGCGCTGACGATGCCGGCCGTCACGGTGTTCTCGAGGCCGAACGGCGAGCCGATGGCTACGACCCATTCGCCGACGCGCAAGCGGTTCGGATCGCCAACCTTGATGCTTGGAAGCCCGGTCGCCTCGATCTTCACGAGAGCGACATCGGTACGCCGGTCGGCGCCGATGACTTTGCCCTTGAACTCGCGCCGGTCAGTCAGTGTGACCGTGATGTCGTCCGCACCCTCGACCACGTGCGCGTTCGTCATGACGTAGCCATCGGCGGAGAGAATGAAACCGGAGCCCAGTCCACGCGGCACATCGCGGCGCGGTGCCGGCCCCTGGCCGGGACCCTGACGCGGTCCCTGCTGAGGAGGATTCGGGAAGAAACGACGGAAGAACTCGTACATCGGGTCGTTCTCGTCGATATCGGGAAAGGGCAGCGCACCCGCGTTGGCCGCGAGACGCGCCGTCGTGCGGATATTGACGACAGCCGGGCCTGCACGCTCTGCCAGGTCGGCGAAGTCTGGCAGCACCTGTGTGGCAGCCTGCGCGTGTGCTGTCGGCGCCAGGAGCGGCATCGTCAGTGCCATCAGCGGTGCGAACAAAACAGCGGCAAATTTTCTGATCATTCCCTTGTTCCTCAACGTGCTTTGAAAGACTGGCCTCAGCGTAAGCCGCGAAACTCGACGGACTTCGCCACCGTGCGGACCGCGGCCGGTGGTACTTCCCCTATCACCGTGACAAGCGACTCTCCCAGGCGGCGCGAAAACGCCGCCGTCGGCCCCATCATCTGGACTTCTTCGCCACCGGTGCGTGCGCCGGCGGTCGGCTCGATGAACACCGACACCGTCGCGAGTCCGTCGCTGAAGACGACCTGCATCGCATCTGCCGCTCCCATGCGGCGCAGGATTTCCTTGGTTCGGCGGAAACCTTCGGGCGCCGGAACGACCCAGCCGGCCTTGTCGAGATCCACGCGCCGGTATTCGCTGCGTTCGACGGTCCAGCCGTCGGTCGGCCACGCGGGCTTCAGTCGTGAACGGTCGATGCGTTCGCCGATGCGTATGTCCGTGAAAGCGACCTGCTCCAGCACTTCCCGATGCTCACCGATCGTCTGAGCCTTCAGCAGCAGGCCCGTGACGCGCTCGACACAGAGCCGATAGCCGTAGCGCAGGCTGTCGCGCGGCTCGAGCGTCAGTACCTGGCACTCGACCCCGGCCACGCGCTCGATGTCGCCGGACTTGAGGTCGTAACGCTCCAGGATCGCTTCGGCAGGCGCCCCGATCATTCCGGGAAACGGGTCCTCGATCGCACGATGCTCGATCACCACATGCCGGGATTCGGGAATCAGGCAACGCACCTCGTCGTTGTTCTCCGTGCGCAGCCGGATGTACTCGCGCGGCTTGCCATCGAGCGTCTGCACGCGCTCATGCGAGTTGGCGCCGTCGAACATGTGCGTGATGCGTGATGTCCGCATCTCGCCATCGGCCTGGTAAACGATCGTGCCGCTGTAATTCACACGCATGGCGGCCTGCTGGATCGCCTGCACCCATTGCAGTTCCGTGCGCGCCGGCGCCGTAACGCCAGGCCGCTGACGATCCTGCGCGAAGGCCATGAACGACGCCGTCGCACCAGTTGCAAACAGCAGCGCCGCCAGCCAGCGATTGAATTTCACCGCGGACTGCGGCACCACCCGTCCGTACTGCATTCAGCGACCTTCCGGCTGCTCGGTCGCGGCGCGCAGGTAGGGCGTCGCGCGCGGAAGGGCCGCGCCCGTCGCCAACTCCCGGTGTGCAGCCAGGTACGCCTGCATCGCCCGCGCATTCGCCACAGTTGCCGCCGCGCGGCGGGTCGTCGTCTCTGCGGCAGAGAGCGCGACCGGCGCGGGCGGGCTCGCCGCCTGCTGAACGGGCGTTGTCGGGGACGTCTCGCGCATCAGCGGCACCGCGACGAAGCCGATGGCAGCGACCGAAGCGGCCACCGCAAGACTCGGCGCGAAATAGCGGCGCAAGGAAGATGAAGCACGAGGCAGCCGCCGCGGTGCGAGAACCGTGGGTTCACCGGCAATGGCATTGGCCACGCGCGCGCAAAACGCACTGCAATGAGCCGAAGCCACTTCGGTCGAACGGAGTGCGTCGCCGACGACGTGGAACGCAGCCCACTCCCCGCGCAGGTCTTTGTCCGAACACAGCAAAGTGAGCAGGGAGCCTGCGTCGGCAGCGGGCAGTTCGCCGTCGATCAGGCTCGATAACGCCTCGCCCTGGGGGCCTGATGTCGGGGAAATCGTTGCCTTGTTCATGGTTTCAACCTACCAGCGCTGGTCCTTGGTCGTATTGAGCACGGGTCTCAGTTCCTCGGCGATCGCTTCGCGAGCCCGGAAGATACGCGAACGCACGGTTCCGATCGGACAGTTCATCGTTTCGGCGATTTCCTCATAACTGAGCCCTTCCAGCTCGCGCAGCACGATCGCCGTCTTCAGGTCTTCCGGAAGCCGTTCGATCGCCCGGTTCACGGCGTTTGCGACCTGCTTGGTCAGCAGCATCGCATCCGGCGTGTTCAGGTCTCTTAGGTGCTCTCCGTCGTCAAAAGTTTCAGCTTCCTCGATATCTGCCTCGGTGGTCGTGGGGGCACGGCGGCCCTGCGACACCAGCCAGTTCTTCGCCGTATTGATCGCAATGCGGTAAAGCCACGTGTAAAACGCGCTCTCCCCGCGGAAGTTCGGCAGCGCACGGTACGCCTTGATAAAAGCCTCCTGCGCGACATCCTCGATTTCGCCGGGATCCCGGATCAGGCGGGAAAGCAGGCGAAAGATCTTGCGCTGGTACTTGACGACGAGCAGGTCGAACGCCGCCTTTTCACCCCGCTGAACCCGTTCCACCAGCAGTTGGTCGACGTCGCGCTCAGACACGGCGACGCTCCACGGCCGACCGTGCGCGACTGTTTCCCGATGGGTCCTTGCAAGCGGCGGACGGTTGAAATTCAGCCAGCGTTGTCATTGTCGTTGTTGCGCCGATCTGCATCGGTCTGGATGCTTCCAGCCCCTCCCGCCGCGCCGGCCCACAACACGCAGGCGTGCAGGCGGCGAAAAGCCTCCTGAGGCAGCGAATCGGGCCAGACAGGCACCAAGATGGCACCGCAGCGCATGGTTATCAACCAGGGCGCCACAAAAACGCAGCGCGCTGCAACGGCCGGCGCGTTCGAGCCGGCCGCGGTCGCCCGCATCATGAACGATCCGTCGGCCGATATGCTGATTTCGCGGGACGCCGAGTTGACCCGTGAACCGGCCCGCATCGACCATCCGGCCGCCGCGGCCGATGTCGCTGCTGCCAGCCATACCCGCCCAGGATGGCGAGGATCGGACAGAGCCGCCGCCAGCGCCAGCCCGATCGCAGAGGCACCGAGCGCGGCCGCGGCCGCGCGCCAGAGCCGCCGTTCCCGCGCCGATGGCTGCAGGAGCCACCAGCCTAGAATCACTCAAAGTCGCTTGAAGACCAGGGTGCCGTTCGTTCCGCCAAAACCGAACGAATTCTTGAGCGCGACGCCAATTTTTAGCGACCGTGCCGTATTGGCACAGTAGTCGAGATCGCACTCCGGATCCTGGTTGAAGATGTTGATCGTCGGCGGCGACACCTGGTGATGGATCGCGAGCACCGTGAAGACGGATTCGATGCCTCCGGCGCCGCCGAGCAGATGGCCCGTCATCGATTTGGTGGAGTTGACGACGATCGAACGTGCCTGCTCACCCAGTGCCGCCTTGATGGCCTTGGTTTCGTTGATGTCACCGAGCGGCGTGGAGGTACCATGCGCATTCAGGTAGTCGACCTCGTCGGCGTTGACGCGGGCATTCCGCAGCGCGGCCAGCATGCAGCGCCGTGGTCCGTCCATGTCGGGCGCCGTCATGTGATGCGCGTCCGCGCTCATGCCGAAGCCGACCAGTTCGCAGTAGATCCGTGCGCCGCGCTGGCGCGCGTGCTCGTACTCCTCGAGAACCAGGATTCCGGCACCTTCGGCCAGCACGAAACCGTCGCGGTCGCGATCAAACGGCCGGCTCGCGGTGGCAGGATCATCGTTGCGCGTCGACATGGCCTTCATCGCATCGAAGCCGGCCACGCCGAGCGGTGAGGTCGAGGCCTCGGCGCCGCCCGCGATCATCACGTCCGCATCGCCGTATTCAATCAGCCGACCCGCCTCCCCGACCGAGTGCAGGCCCGTCGTACAGGCGGTGACGATGGCCAGGTTCGGGCCGCGCAAGCCGTAGCGTATCGACACACTGCCGGCAATCATGTTGATGATCGATCCCGGCACGAAGAATGGCGAAACACGGCGCGCGCCGCGATTGACGAGCTGGCTGTGGTTGTCCTCGATCATCGGCAGGCCGCCGATGCCGGAACCGATCACGCAACCGATGCGATCGCGGTTCGCGTCGTTGATCTCGAGCCCGCTGTCCCTGAGAGCCTCGGCCGATGCGGCGACGCCATAGTGGATGAACGTGTCCACATGGCGCGCCTCCTTGGACGACATCACCGCAGAGATGTCAAAGGCCTTCACCTCACCCGCAATGCGACAGTTCAGCGCCGAGGCATCGAAGTGGGTGATGGGCCCGATACCGGAGCGTCCGGCAAGCAGCGAGGCCCACGCGCTGGGCACATCGTTGCCAACCGGGCTGATGACCCCGAGGCCGGTGACTACGACTCGGCGTCTGCCTGACATCGAACCCCTGAAACTTGCGTAGCGGCCGTTCAGGCCTTCTTGAGGTGCGTGTTGATGTAGTCCACGGCCTGCTGCACCGTGCGGATCTTCTCCGCTTCCTCGTCCGGGATCTCGCACTCGAACTCGTCTTCCAGTGCCATGACGAGTTCTACGGTGTCGAGCGAATCGGCGCCGAGGTCCTCCACGAACGCCGACTCGTTCTTGATGTCGGCCTCGTTGACGCCGAGTTGCTCGGCGACGATCTTCTTGACGCGTTGCTCAATGTTTTCCATGAATCCTCTCCTGCCTCATCTGTGTATGCGGTGCGCCGCGTTCTGCGCGAAGACTGCCGCCGGTGCGCACCGCCATCTTTTTGGCCGGCGAAAAAAGCGCGCGGATTCTAACAGAGGCACCCCGCACGCCCGGGCGAAAGCGCGGTGCTCAGTTCATGTACATCCCGCCGTTGACGTGCAAGGTGCTGCCCGTAATGTAGGACGCCGCGGCCGACGCGAGGAACACCACGGCCGCAGCGATATCGTCAGCGTGGCCGAGGCGGCCCAGCGGAATCTGCCCCAGCAACGCCTGGGTCTGTTGCTCCGTCAGTGCGCGCGTCATATCGGTGTCGATGAAACCCGGTGCCACGCAGTTCACGGTAATGCCGCGGCTGCCCACCTCGCGCGCGAGGGACTTTGTGAGCCCGATGACGCCGGCCTTGGCCGCTGCGTAGTTTGCCTGCCCCGCATTGCCGCTCGCGCCGACCACGGAAGTGATGTTGATGATCCGACCGTGCTTGGCCCGCATCATCCCGCGCATGACGCCGCGGCTGAGGCGGAATACCCCCGAGAGGTTGGTGTCGAGCACGGCCGACCAGTCGTCATCCTTCATGCGCATGGCTAGCGTATCGCGGGTGATTCCGGCATTGTTGACGAGGACCGAGAGTTTGCCGTAGTCCTTCGTGATCGCGTCGACCAATGCATCGGTGGCCGGCGCATCGCGCACGTCGAAGACCAGACCTTTGCCGCGCGCGCCGCCCTCCGCCATCCGCGCGGAAATCGTTTCGGCGCCGGCAGGCGTCGTCGCAGTGCCGATGACGGTCGCGCCCGCGCGCGCCAGTTGCTCGGCGATGGCTCGGCCGATGCCGCGCGACGCTCCGGTAACCAGTGCGACTTCGTCGACAAGGCACTGAGGCTGGAAGACGTTCATCCGTCGACCTTTCCCGAATGCGCGAGGACCTCGAGCGTGGCAGAAAGACTGTCAGCGTCATAAACGGCGTGACTCTCCAGTGTCGGCTCGATGCGCCGCGTCAGCCCGGCAAGCACCCTGCCCGGCCCGCATTCGACCACGTGCGTCACTCCCAGCCGCGCCAGTTGTTGCACGATCTCGACCCAACGCACCGCACCGGCCGCCTGGCGAGCCAACGCATCGACGATGCGGCTCGGGTCGGATTCGGTCGCAACATCGATGTTGTTGATCACGGCGATCTCCGGTGCGGCCATGGCCACCGAAGCGAGATACTCGCGTAGGCGATTGGCCGCAGGCTGCATCAGCGACGAATGAAACGGCGCCGATACCGGAAGGATCATCGCCCGCTTGGCCCCCAGGCTCCTGGCCGCCTGGCAGGCCCGTTCGACCGCCGATTTATGGCCGGCAATCACAACCTGCGCCGGCGCGTTGAAATTGACGGCTTCGACCACCTCACCGGACGCGGACTCAGCACAGGCACGACGAACATCGGCGTCGGACAGGCCAAGAATCGCCGCCATTGCGCCGACCCCGACCGGCACCGCCTCCTGCATTGCGGTGGCGCGGAAGCGCACGAGGCGGACCGCATCTTCCAGGTTCAGTGCACCCGCCGCCGCCAACGCGGTGTACTCGCCGAGGCTATGCCCGGCGACGACGACGGGCGTGGCACCTCCCGCCGCGCGCCACGCCTCATAGACGGCGAAACCGGCAACGAGCATCGCCGGCTGCGTATTGACAGTCAGATTCAGATCATCGGCCGGACCTTCAGCGATGAGGGCGCGCAGGTCCTGGCCCAGCGCTGCCGACGCACGGTCCAGCACGTGGTTGACCACCGGATGGGCCTCGAAGCTGGACAGCATCCCGACGGACTGCGATCCCTGACCGGGGAATACACAAGCGATTTTCACATCATCACCATCTGAGCAAAGCCGAACCCCAAGTGAACCCTCCCCCAACGCCCTGCAGAAGCACGTGGTGGCCGCGGCGGATGCGTCCGTCGCGAACTGCGACATCGAGGGCCAGCGGAACCGAAGCCGCCGACGTATTGCCATGCTGGTCAACCGTCACAACGACCTTCGACTCCGGCAGCGCGAGCCGGCGCGCGATCGCATTCATGATGCGGATGTTCGCCTGGTGCGGGATGAACCAGTCGACTTGTTCCGTTGCGATGCCGGCTGCCACCAGCACGTCGACCGCCGACGTGCCGAGTGCCGACACCGCGAGCCGGAACACCGCCTGGCCGTCCATCACGAGAAATGGCGAGCCTTCGACCGTGCCATGGCTGATACGGCCCGCCGCACACAGGATTCCCGCCTGGCTGCCATCGGCGCGCAGTTCGCTCGCGATGATGCCCGGCTCGTCCGATGTTTCGAGAACCACGGCGCCTGCGCCATCACCGAACAGCACGCAGGTGCTGCGGTCGTTCCAGTCGAGTATCCGCGAAAACACTTCCGTGCCGATGACCAGCGCGCGGCGATGCTTGCCGGAAACGAGCATCGACTCTGCAACAGACAGTGCATAGACGAAACCGCTGCAGACCGCCTGAACGTCGAAGGCAGCGCAGCCGGGGTGCCCCAGACGCGCCTGGATCAGGCACGCGCAACTCGGGAATATCTGATCCGGAGTCGACGTGGCTGCAACGATCAGGTCGACGCTGTCGACGCTGGCCCCACAGGCGTCGAGCGCCGCGCTTGCCGCGCGAGCACCGAGTTCGGCTGAACCCGTTCCCGGCTCGGCGATGTAGCGTTGCCGTATTCCTGTTCGCGCGACGATCCACGCGTCCGATGTCTCAATGCCGCGGCAGGCGAGGTCACGGGCAAGCTCGTCATTGGTGACCACCCGCCCTGGCAGTGCAGCGCCGGTACCGGAAATGCGCGCAAAGCGCCGCTTCATGCGTCCTGCTCGGCAGCTTGAGGGCGACTCTTGTGCATCTGTTCGAGCTGTTCAACGAAGGGCTGCATCGCGGCCACCGTGCGCTCGAGCACCCGATGGCGCGCCTCCTCGTAGCCACGGCGCAGCGCGCTGCCGAAGGCCACCTGATCGGCCGAGCCGTGACTCTTCACGACCAGACCACGAAGACCGAGGAGGCTGGCGCCGTTGTAGCGGCGCGGGTCGACGCGTCGGCGAAAGCGCGCCAGCACCGGGTACGCCGCCAGCGCCATCAGTCGCGACAGCGGATCACGCTTGAACTCTTCGCGAACGAAGCCGGCAAGCATCTGCGCCAGCCCTTCCGAAGTCTTCAGCGCGACATTGCCGACGAAACCGTCGCAGACGATCACGTCCGTGGTGCCCTTGTAGATGTCGTTGCCCTCGACATTTCCGTAGAAGTTCAACGGGCTCGCGCGCAGCAGATCGGCTGTCTGCTTGACGATGTCGTTGCCCTTGATCAGTTCCTCGCCGATGTTGAGCAGGCCGACGGTCGGTCGTTCGCGCTCCTCGATCGCTGCGACGAGCGCGGATCCGAGCACGGCGAACTGCAGAAGGTGATCCGGACCGCAGTCAACGTTGGCACCGAGATCGAGCATCGTCGTGGCGCGCCCAAGTTGATTGGGAATGACTCCCGCGATCGCCGGGCGGTCGATGCCGTCAAGCGTCTTCAGCACGAAACGGGAAATCGCCATCAGCGCACCGGTGTTGCCGGCGCTGATCACGACATCGGCACGTGCCTCCTTCGCCATGTTGACGGCGATGCGCATGGATGAAGCACGCTTGGAGCGCAATGCCGCGGCCGGTGGGTCGGTCATTTCGACCACTTCTTCAGCGTGCACGACCTCGATGCGCTGCGTCGCAGCGCCAAGGGCCCGCTCGATCTCCGGTGCTCGCCCGACCAGCAACATCGACGCATCGGGCTCGTCCGCCACGAACTGGACGCATGCTGGGACGGTGACCGAGATCCCGTGATCCCCGCCCATGCAGTCGACAGCAATACGAATGCTCACCGCGAAAAACGACACACGGCGCAGGAGGTGCGCCGTGCAAGGGTGTTACGAGAGAAGAGGATGACGCGCGAAGTCACGCGCACGAGGGCTGACCGATCAGGACGCTGATCGAGGAAGCTTACTCGTCGTTTTTCGTCTGAAGGACCTTTTTGCCGCGATAGACACCGGTCGGGCTGATGTGATGACGACGGTGCACTTCGCCGGTCGTCGGCTCGATCGCCGTCGGCGGATTACTGAGGAAGTCGTGGGCGCGATGTGAACCTCGCTTCGACGCCGACTTCTTGTTTTGTTGGACAGCCATGGCTAACCCCGCGAAAAGAAAACGGAAAATTGTACCCGACCGGGCTCGGCAACGGAACCCCACCCCTCAGCTGGGCTTGTGCCCGGGCTTGAAGCCGGCCAGTACGGCAAACGGATTGGGGCGCGTGTCCGGACCTTGCGCATCCAGCACGTCCGCGGCGAAGGAAGTTTTCGGAACGCACGCGTCGTGCCGCGGCACCAGCGGCAGCGAAAGTATCGCCTCGTCCTCGATCCACGCCGCGACGTCGGTATGGTGACCGCCGACGATAACATCGACCTCGTCATCTTCGATCGGAAGCGCATTCAGTTCCTCTTCGGTGGCAACGAAGCGGAACTGCGCCCGCCGCTCCAGCGGGAAAGTAAGCTCCGCATTGCAGCGCTGGCATTCGAGGACCAGCGGCGCGCGAAGTTGCATCTGGGCGCCCGGCCGTCCCCGCGGATCAACTTCACCGCGGACGACGTAGTGCAGTTGACCCTCGGGTCGGAGCAGCGACGCGGCCAGCCGCGGCATTGCCGCCAGCGGCAGATCGCCCTCGAGGGTCCCGCGCTCGCGCGCGAGCGCGAGGACATCGGCGACGAGGGGATTGCGTGAACTCATTGCGGTACGAAGCGGGTCGAAACAGCGCCGTTACACTGCGCGCGCCATGACTGCGCCTCGTATCGTACTCGCGTCGACCTCACGTTATCGTCGTGAACTGCTGCAACGACTGCAGGTCGACTTCGAGGTGCAGGCGCCACACGTCGATGAGTCGGCACTCGCCGGCGAGTCGCCGCGCGAAACCGCCGTCCGGCTGGCGCTCGCCAAGGCGCTTGCCGTCCATGGCCGGCACACGGGCGCGGTGGTGATCGGCTCTGACCAGGTTGCGGAACTCGCCGGCGTGCCGCTGGGCAAGCCGCTCGAGCATGGCATCGCACTCGCGCAGCTCGAGCGCATGCAGGGCAAAGAGGTGGTCTTTCATACTGCGGTGGCGGTGGTCGGACCCGGGCCGGACACGGTTCAGGTCGATTGCGTCCCGACGACCGTGCTGCTGCGATCGCTGCCGCGCGCGGCCCTCGAGCACTACCTCCGTACGGACCAGCCGTACGACTGTGCCGGTGCCGCCAAGATCGAGTCCCTCGGCATCGCGTTGGTCGAACGCGTGCAATCCGATGATCCGACGGCGTTGGTCGGGTTGCCACTGATCCGCCTGACGACGATGCTGGCGGCGGCGGGAGTCAGCGTCTTGCGATCGGGGTAGACCGTGAGCGGCACACTGTTCCTGCTGCCCTGTCCGATTGCCACAGGCCACTTAGACGCGGTACTGCCTGCGGCAGTCATCGCGACCGCTCGCGGCCTCACCTACTTCCTTGCCGAAAACGCAAAGTCTGCGCGCGCGTTCCTCAAGGCGATCGGCCATCCCCAGCCCTTGCGCGAACTCGACATCGTCGAGATTGGGCACACGCCCGATACGCGGTCGATCGACGCATGGCTCGATCGCCTGGTGGCCGGTCGTGACGGCGCGCTAGTCTCAGAAGCCGGCTGTCCGGCCGTCGCCGATCCCGGAGCGGAAGTCGTGGCTGCGGCGCACCTGCGCGGCGTCCACGTCTGCCCGCTCGTCGGACCGTCGGCGCTGCTGCTGGCGCTGATGGCGTCGGGACTGAACGGTCAGAGCTTCTGCTTCCACGGCTATCTTCCCGTCCCGGCGCCCGAACGGACGCGACGTCTGCTCGCGCTGGAGCGTGAATCGCGCTCGGGCCAGACGCAGATGTTCATCGAGACGCCGTATCGCAGCGTTGCGATGTTTGATGCCGTTGTTTCCGCATGTGCCCCGTCCACTCGGCTATCGGTCGCGGCGGACCTCTCGGGACCCTCGGAGTATGTTCTCACGCAGACGATTGCGGGATGGCGCAGCCGACAGCAGCGACCATCGCTCGAGCGTCTGCCGACGGTGTTTCTGCTGCTCGCCTAAGGCGCGGCATCCGCCGCGCCGCTGCCGGCCACGGCAGGTTGCACCTGCGGGTCTGTCGCCCAGCTGATCTGCTGATGCGCTTCCACCAATCGTATCGGCCTCAGTGCACCCTGCCCGGCGCATGCGCCACCGCGGCAGGCGCCGCTAGCCGGGTCGTACAACGCGCCGTGCGTTGCACAGATCAGGAATTCGCCATCCGGCTCGAAGAATTCGCCCGGCTGCCAATCGAGTTCCATGGCGACGTGGGCGCAGCGGTTGAGGTAGGCGACGGCAGTACCACGGTGGCGCACGGCGAATGCCGGTGCCCTTTCGCCGCGGAAGCTCACGTCGAAGCGCACGCCCGGCCCGCCATCGACGAGAGCCTCCGAGCGGCAAAGCGGAATCAGCTCTGGATCAGCAGCCATGGGCGCAGTTCGTCGACAGTTCCGGCAAGCGCAAGCGGGCCGTGTGAGGCGAGCTGGTCACGCGGATGCGCGCCATAGGTGACACCGATCGCGGCCGTCCCCGCGGCTCGCGCCATCGCGAGGTCGTGTGTCGTGTCCCCGATCATCACCGTACGCGTCGCAACGACACCGAGTTCCTCGGTCAGCTCGTGCAGCATCGCCGGATGAGGCTTCGGATGCGTTTCGTCTGCGCAACGCGAGGCTGAAAAGAACAAGCTGAGCCCGGTAGCCGCAAATGCGCGGTCGAGCCCGCGCCGGCTCTTGCCGGTGGCCACCGCGAGCGTGGCGCCGCTTTCCGCCAGCGCAACGAGCAGCTCGCGGATACCGGCAAAAAGAACGATGTCAGGCTCAACCGCGAAGTAGTGATGCCGATAGCGGGCGCTGAACTCGTCGATGCGCCCGACCGGCAAGTCCGGAACGGCCGCGGCCAATGCATCGTTCAATCCGAGACCGATCACGTGACTTGCCCGCTCCAGCGATGGCACGCGAAGCTGGAGATCGGCGGCCGCCTTCTGGATGGAACGGGCGATCATGGCCGTCGAGTCCACCACGGTACCGTCCCAGTCGAACACAACCAGATCAAACGGACGCGGCATGTTTGCGGGCGCCAAGTGCCTTGAGAATGGCGGCACAATCCGGCGGCAGCGCCGAGACCAGTTCAAGTCGCTCGCCGGTCACGGGATGCGCGAGCCGGGTCGCGCAAGCATGCAGGAACATGCGTCCGAAGCGCGGTCCGAACTCACCGCGCGCGAGTCGGCGGTTCAGGTTGAAATCCCCGTATTTGTCATCACCGGCGATCGGGAAGCCCAGGTGCGCCACATGCACGCGGATCTGGTGCGTACGCCCCGTTTTGAGTTCGGCTTCCAGCAATGAAAAGCCCTCCAGCCTCTGCTTGAGCGTCAGGATTGTGTGCGAGGCCATGCCTTCAGCATCGACGGCGACACGCCTCTCGCCGGAACTGTTCACGAACTTGGTCAGTGCAAGCCGTACGTGCTGACGGTCGTTGACCCAGTCGCCGGCGACCAGCAGCAGATAACGCTTGTCCACCCGGCCTTCCCGCAGTTGCTCGTGCAGGGATTGCAGCGCACGACGCGACTTGGCCAGCATCAGGATGCCGGAGGTTTCCCGGTCGAGGCGGTGCGCCAGTTCCAGGAAGGTCTGCTTGGGACGCGCGGCCCGGACCCGCTCGATGATGCCGTGGGCGACGCCGCTGCCGCCGTGCGCAGCCACGCCGGAGGGTTTGTCGACGACGATGATGTCGTCGTCCTCGAAGAGAATCGGCGGCATCAGCGGCGGCGCCGTGTAACGCACCGTCTGCTCCGGTTGTGCCGTACGCATGGGCGGCACGCGCACATCGTCACCTTCCTGCAGGCGATAGTCCGCCGCAACCCGTCCCTTGTTGACGCGCACTTCACCGCTGCGGACGATGCGGTAGACGTGGCTTTTGGGCACTCCCTTGGCGAGCCGGATCAGGAAATTGTCCAGTCGCTGCCCGGCGTAGTCAGCCGAAACGTGGAGGTGGCTGACGCGGTCGCCGGCGATCGGCGTAGCCAAGCCCGGCAGAGCCGCGTCCGGTTCCTGCCGCTTTCCTGTTTTACGGGGCGCGCCCATCTTGCATATACTTGAGCCGTCGAGGTTTTTCGGGGCTCCCGGAGAACCCCGGGGCCGTTCCGGCTCCGGCGGGCGCCGCGGTGGCGCGCCTGGGAGTATGCGAGGCGAACTCCAGTTCGCTGACCGGCAAACCTCACATGCAAGGAATTGTAGCCTTGGACACGGCCGCCCACGCGGCGATCCGAGACTGCAGTTCGACGCAATGGCGCCCGCGCGTCGACTTGTGTGACCGCGGGTTTTTGAGGCGCTGAGCGCCTCTTTGAATTCGCAGTAAGGCCACCGCAAGGTGGCCGCGGCGGTTTCCGCCGGCTGCGTGGGTCCGTCTTAGCGGACCCGCGCCGAAACGAACGAGTGGATTGACCGCGGCGGGAAGCGCCGCAAAGCTTCGAGACCAGATTCGGAATCCCTGAAATCATGCCGATCGTCGTACCTGCCCGAAAAAAAGCGCCCGCATTCCGGCGCTGCGGGACGGCACGCGTACTCGGCGCGGGATACCGACGGCTACCCGGTGACATCGCCTTCGGGCGACGCCGGGTCGGCCGCCTCGCCTGACTCTCGCGGCACTCGCCCACCTGTTCGTTCCGGCACCGTAAAGCGCCCCTCAGAAGGCGCAAGGAGTGCTGATGAAACGAATGCTCTTCAATGCCACGCATGCAGAAGAACTGCGCGTGGGGATCGTCGATGGTCAGAAACTGATCGACATCGACATCGAAACCGCCGGCCGCGAGCAGCGGAAGTCCAACATCTACAAAGGCGTCATCACGCGGGTCGAGCCCAGCCTCGAAGCGTGTTTCGTCGATTACGGCGAGGAGCGTCATGGCTTCCTACCGTTCAAGGAAGTCTCGCGCACGTACTTTCGCGAAGGCGTCGACGTCCGCAGCGCGAGCATCAAGGAGGCACTGCGCGAGGGCCAGGAACTGCTGGTACAGATCGAGAAGGAGGAGCGCGGCAATAAGGGTGCGGCGCTGACGACGTTCATCTCGCTGGCGGGCCGCTATCTGGTACTGATGCCGAATAACCCGCGCGGTGGCGGCGTATCGCGCCGCATCGAAGGCGAGGACCGGCAGGAGTTGCGCGAGACGATGGACCAGCTTGAACTGCCGGCGGGCATGTCCATCATCGCGCGCACCGCAGGCATCGGCCGCAACGCCGAGGAACTGCAGTGGGACCTCAACTATCTGCTGAAGCTCTGGCACGCGGTCGAAGGTGCATCGAAACCGCAGTTCGAACTGGTGGTGGACGATCCGGACAATCCCGGCAAGAAGAAGACGACTTACGTCGACACCAGCACTGGCCCTGACGGCCAGCGCCTGAAGCGCGCGAATCCGGCGCCGTTCCTCATCGTCGAGGAATCCAACCTCGTCATCCGCGCGATCCGCGATTACTTCCATCCGGAAATCGGCGAAATCCTGGTCGACACCGACGACATCTACGAGCAGGCGCGCCAGTTCATGGCGCACGTGATGCCGGACAACGTCGCGCGCGTGAAGCGCTACAAGGACGACGTGCCGCTGTTCTCGCGGTTCCAGATCGAACACCAGATCGAGACGGCGTATTCGCGCCAGGTGCCGCTGCCTTCCGGCGGCTCGATCGTCGTCGACCACACCGAGGCGCTGGTCGCCGTCGACGTGAACTCGGCGCGCGCGACCAAGGGCTCCGACATCGAGGAGACGGCGACCCGCACCAACCTCGAGGCGGCCGATGAGGTGGCGCGCCAGTTGCGGCTGCGCGACCTGGGTGGACTGATCGTCATCGACTTCATCGACATGGAGGAGTCGAAGAACCAGAAGGCGGTCGAGAACCGCCTGAAGGACGCGCTGCACTACGACCGGGCCCGTGTACAGATGGGCAAGATTTCGCGCTTCGGCCTGATGGAACTGTCGCGCCAGCGCCTGCGTCCTGCGCTGAACGAAGGCAGCCACGTGACCTGCCCGCGCTGCAACGGTGTCGGCGTGATCCGCGATACCGAGAGCTCCGCATTGCATATCCTGCGCATCCTGCAGGAAGAGGCAATGAAGGAGAGCACCGCCGCGGTACATGCCCAGGTGCCGGTGGAAGTCGCGTCGTTCCTGCTCAACGAGAAGCGCGGCGATATCGCCAAGCTCGAAGCGCGTCTGCGCGTCTCGATCGTTCTGATTCCCAACAAGTTCCTCGACACGCCGCACTATCACGTCGAGCGACTGCGCCACGATGATCCGCGCCTTGACGACGTCAAGGCAAGCTTCGAGCGCGCCGCCGAACTCGCGCCGAGCACCGACACGCCATATACGCGCGGCAAGACCGAAGAGGAGCGTGCCCGGCCGAAACAGGAAGCGGTCGTCAAGGGCATCGTTCCCGAAACGCCCGCGCCGATGACGGTTCAGGCAGCGGTTGCCGTGCCGGTGGCGCGCGCTGCCGCGCCCGCGCCGCGTGGACTGTGGGGTCGCATCGTCGCGTTCTTCACGGGCGAGCTGCAGGCTCAGCCAGCGCCGGTTGCCGCCGTGCCGGTGGCGCCACGGCCGGCCCGCGATGCCGAAAGCCGCGGCGATCGCGGCCGCGGTCACGGTCGCGATCGACGCGACGGCCGGCGTGATGACAAGCGCGAAGGCAAGCGCGAGGACAAGCGCGGCGAGCGTCGCGACGATCGACAGGAAGGTCGTCGCGGTGACAAGCGGCCCGACCGGCAGGCCGGAGAAGGCGCAGCAGCGCCCCGGCCCGAGCGCGAGCCACGTGCCGCGCGGGAAGACGGCGCACCGGTGCGACCGCCGCAGGAGCGCGAGGGCCGAAAGCCAAACGATCGTCGAGGCGAGCGCAAGGAAAAGCCGACGCCCGTCGAGGCAGTCACAGAAGCAACGCGACCCGCCGCAGAAGTGCCAACGATCGCTGCTGCCGCAAGCACCGCATCACTCGTGACTCCGGATGCCGGGACAGCGGATGCCACGTCGGAGGAACGCCGGGGGCGGCGTCGCCGTCGGCGTCGTGGGCGCGGAGGCCGCGGCGAAGCCGAGGGCACCTCGGGCATGGAGGTCGCCGAGACCGATATCGACGAGGAATTCACGCAGACCGCCGCGGCAGAGGTGATGGCCGAGCCGATACCCGCTCCACGCGCTGAGGTCCCGGCCCCGTCGGGTAACGGCAGCGCCGTCGTTCAATCCCATGAAATCCCCGTGGTAGCGCCGCACATGATCGTGGTGCCGCCGACATTCACCGTACCGGCAGTCAAGCCCTCACCGATGCCGGTGGAGCAACTGCAGTCCGTGCTCGAACTGGCGGGACTTACACTTGTACAGACGGAACAGGCGAAGCTCGAACAAGCACGGGAGCGCATGGCAAGTGAGCCACCGCCGGTGCGCGCGCCGCGCGAGCGACCGGTCCTTTCGCCACTCGACGCGGGTCCGCTGGTCCAGGTCGAGACGCGCGTGACGCACCAGGCGGCGTCCTAGCGCCCGGGATGCGGCACATCCGATCAGGGATGTGCCGCGTCGCGCCTTGCAGCGATCGGGCCTGTCGCTAACATTGTCGCCATGACCGATCGCATCATCCAGCTCCTCGATCTGCGCACGGCACGGCTCCCGGTTCCCGGCGCCGACCCAGCCGCAGCGGTCGACGGCCGCGTGGTCGACCGCCTGGATCGGCCGCTGCGCGATCTGCGTATCTCGGTCACCGACCGCTGCAACTTCCGCTGCACTTACTGCATGCCGAAGGAAATCTTCGATCGGGATTACCGCTTCCTGCCTCACGCCGAACTGCTGAGTTTCGAGGAAATCGCGCGCCTGACGCGGGCGTTCGTCGCCAACGGCGTCGAGAAGATCCGGCTCACCGGAGGAGAGCCGCTGCTGCGCAAGGATCTGCACAAGCTGATCGCGATGCTTGCGACGATGACCACGCGCGATGGCCGTCCGCTCGATCTCGCACTGACCACCAACGGTTCGTTGCTGGTGCGCAGGGCGCGCGACCTGGCTGCGGCCGGGCTGCGCCGGATCACGGTTTCGCTGGACGGCCTGGACGATGCCGTCTTCAAGCGCATGAACGACGTCGATTTTCCCGTCACCGACGTCCTCGCCGGCATCGACGCCGCCGCGGCTGCGGGTCTCGGTCCGGTCAAGGTCAACATGGTCGTCAAGCGCGGCGTGAACGACCGCGAGGTCGTCGCCATGGCACGGCACTTTCGCGGCAGTGGCCACATCGTTCGCTTCATCGAGTTCATGGACGTCGGCAGTTCGAACGGCTGGCGCATGGACGACGTCGTGCCATCGGCCGAGATCATCGAGCGTATTCACCGCGAGGTGGCGCCGCTCGATGCCATCGATCCCAACTACGCGGGTGAAGTGGCCGAGCGCTGGCGCTACCGCGATGGCAGCGGCGAGGTCGGTGTCATTTCCAGCGTGACCCAGGCGTTCTGTCGCGCCTGCACGCGTGCGCGGTTGTCGACCGAGGGCATGCTCTACCTCTGTCTGTTTGCCGACAGCGGTTACGACCTGCGTCGCCTGTTGCGCGGGACGGCCGAAGCGCAGCCGGTCGACGAAGCTGCCCTGGCGGCAATCCTGGCGCAGATCTGGCAACAGCGCGGCGACCGCTATTCGGAGCTCCGAACCGAGGCGACCGCCAAGCGCCCCAAGGTCGAGATGTCCTACATCGGCGGCTGATGTGCCGCAGGCAGTCGTCGCCAACATCATCGGGCTCGTCCTTGCGGGCGGGCAGGAGTCGCGCCTGGGCGGCGCCGACAAGGGACTGGCGGACTATCACGGCCTGCCGCTCGTCGAGCATGTGCTGGGGCGTCTTTGCCCTCAGGTCAGCAGCGTGATGATCAGCGCCAACCGTAACGCCGATCGTTATCGAAATCTGGTACCACGGGTGGTAAGCGACGCGACCCGCGCTTCCGAAGGCGTCCGCGGTCCGCTGGCGGGCATTCACGCTGGCCTCATGCACGCGCCGACGCCATGGGTGGCGGTAGTGCCATGCGACGCACCCCAGTTGCCGCGCGCACTCGTGGCGCGGCTCGCCGACACGATCAATGCGCGCGGCGCACTTGCCGCTTGTGCACGGGCCGACGGTCGACTGCAGCCGGTGTTCTGCATGCTGTCGACCTCGCTGGTCGTGTCACTCGACGATTACATGGATCAAGGTGGACGTTCCGTCCACGGATGGCTCGCGACGGTCAACGTCGTTCCTGTGGATTTCGACGATCCCATCGCGTTTCGCAACGTCAATGCGGTCGGTGTCCTCGCAGGCGGTGCACTGTGACCGAGCACGAGGTCGACGCCGCCAGCGCGGTGGCGAGTGTCGGCGCGAGGATCGAGGCGGTGCACGAACTGGAAACCTATCCGCTCACTGCTGCACCCGCGCGCATCCTCGGCGCCGACATCGTGGCGAGTGTCGACATGCCGGCCTTCGACAATGCGGCGATGGATGGCTACGCGGTGCGTTCGATTGACTGCATCGGGCCGACCCGCCTGCGTATCGTGGGGCGCGCGCTCGCGGGCCACGCCTTCTCCGGTCAATTGCAGCCCGGCCAGGCCGTTCGCATCATGACCGGCGCAGCAATGCCGGCCGGCGCCGATGCGGTCGTCATGCAGGAAGACCTCGAGGTGGCGGGCGAACTCGTCACGATCGCGAGCCCGCCGGCCGCAGGACTGAATGTGCGCCCTCGCGGCGAGCATGTTCGGCGTGACAGCGTGGTCCTGCCACGCGGACGGCGCATGAAAAGCTACGACGTCGGCCTGGCAGCCGCCTGCGGCGCTACGCAAGTGGTGCTGGTGCGGCGGCTGCGCGTTGGAGTGCTGTCGACCGGCGATGAGCTTCACGATGCGCCGGCGCTGCCGGCACCCGCCGGCCAATACGACGGCAACCGGCCTCTGTTGATTGCGGCCCTGGAACGGTCCGGCTACCAGGCGACCGACCTCGGCATCGTCGCCGACCGCGCCGAAATGCTCGCGCGCGCCCTCGCTGACGCTGCGCAACGCCGCCTCGATGCGGTGCTGTCGACTGGCGGCGTGGCCCAGGGCGATGCCGACATCGTGCGGCACTTTCCGTCGATCGAATACTTGCCGCTGTCGCTGCGTCCTGGCCGTGGCATCGCCTGTGGTCGCCTGGACATTGACGGACATCCGCTGTGGCTGTTTGGCATGCCCGGCAACAGTGTTGCCGCCTACGTCATGTATCAGCTGGTCGTCGCGCCGTTGCTTGCTCGCCTTGCAGGCGCCGACCCCGAAGCGCCGCTGACACTGCAACTGCCGATCGTGGTGGATGCGCACACACGGGCCGGACAGGTCGACTGGCGGCGCGGGCGTTTCGTCCGACGCTATGGCGGTGTCGCTGTCGAGCCGCTGCTGCACCAGGGCTCGTCGATGTTGAGGACGCTGAGCGAAGCGGAGGCGTTGATCGGCATCGGCCCGGACGCCGAAACTCGCAGCGGCGAACTCGTCGATGTGATACCGCTCGCTGCCCTGCCCTGATTTGTTTCTTGCGCTAGAAGCGCTTCATCAACCGCAGAATCGTCGCCACGCGCGGACCGTACGGCGGCATGAAAAGGTTCATGCCGTTGAGGCGCGACTGCTTGAACACCGGCGTCAGTTTGCTGAACGTATCGAAGCCCCAGCGGCCGTGGTAATGCCCCATGCCGGACGGGCCGACGCCGCCGAAGGGCAGCTCTTCCTGCGCGATATGCATCAGCGTTTCGTTCACGCAGACGCCACCGACGTGGGTCTGCTGCAAAGCCCATTCGGCGCGCTTCCGGTCATTGTCGAACCAATAGAGCGCGAGCGGCCGCGGCTGCGCATTGACGAATGCAACCGCCTGCGCGATGTCGTCGTAGCTGATCACCGGCAGCAATGGGCCGAAGATTTCCTCGCGCATGACGTCGAGCGACGCCGGCGGATCGATCAGGACTGCAGGCGCCAGCCGGTGGGCCTCGTCGTTTCGGTCGGGACCATCGAAAAGCATCTGTACGCGGGTGCCGGCGGCATGGGCTTGCTCCAGGTGGCCGACCAGCCGTCCGTAGTGCCGCTGGTTGATCACACTGCAATAGTCGGGGTCCTGGATCCCGCGCGGATACATGCGGCGCGCCTGAGCTCGCGTGGCCTCGACGAAATCCGCCACATCCGACCGTGGCACGAGCACGTAATCGGGCGCAATGCAGGTCTGCCCGGCGTTGAGCAGCTTGCCTGCCAGGATGCGCTCGGCTGCACGCTGCACCGGATAGCCGGGCGCGACCACCGTCGGCGACTTGCCGCCGAGTTCGAGCGTTACGGGCGTGAGGTTCTGTGCCGCCGCGCTCATCACGCGCCGTCCCACCGACGTTGAGCCGGTAAACAGCAGATGGTCGAATGGCAGCGCCGAAAACTGCGCGGCCACGTCGGGCCCGCCGGTGATCACCGTCAGTTCGTCCGGCTGGAACGACCTGGCGACGAGTTCGGCGAAAAGCTGGGAGAACGCCGGGGTGTATTCCGACATCTTCACCATTGCCCGGTTTCCAGCCGCCAACGCGCCGGCGAGCGGTCCGACGGCCAGGAACAGCGGGTAGTTCCACGGCACGATGATGCCGACCACGCCAAGCGGTCGCGGCAGGATGTGCGCCCGCGCAGGCAAGAACCACTTCGACACCCAGACACCGCGCGGCTTCATCCACCTGGCGCCTTGGCGCAACGCCACCCTCAATTCGGCCAGGCTGGGAAAGACCTCTGCGATCTGTGTCTCGGTCCGCGGACGGCCGCCGAAGTCGGCATCGATCGCGGCTTCAATCTCAGCCTCGCGATCCTTGATCAAGGATTGCAGGCGGCGTAGCCGGTCGCGCCGCACTTCCCATTCCGGGAACGGCGCGACGTCATAACTGGCGCGCTGGCGCTCGAACGCACCGTGCAAGGCGGCGGGGATCTCAGTCGGAGTCATTCGCGACACGGCATAAACGATTTAACTATTCAGCTTACTGCGTTGCCGTCGAGCCTGTGCTCCAATGTCGCCGCTCCAGGGAGGGAGCGGATGCAGACCCTGCAAAGCGCATTCGGACTCGCGGCGCTGCTGGCACTGGCGTGGACCTTTTCGGAACGTCGAGGTGCCGTGCCATGGCGCCTCGTGGCGAGCGGAGTGGCGCTCGCTTCGGTTCTGGCAGCCGCGCTGCTGAAGATCCCGCTCCTGGCCACCGCGCTTGCCAGCCTGAACGCTGCACTCAACGTTTTCGAGCGGGCAATGACGGCCGGGACGAGTTTCGTGTTCGGTTATGTCGGCGGAGGCCCGCCGCCCTTCGAGGTTACCCAGGTCTCGGCGAACTTCGTGCTCGCCTTCCGCGCGCTGCCTCTGGTGCTGCTGGTCGCCGCGCTTTCGGCACTGCTGTTCCACTGGGGCGTGTTGCCCCGGGTCGTACGCGCGTTTGCGTGGGTATTAAAGCGCACGATGGGCATTGGCGGATCGGTCGGCGTGTCCGCGGCGGCCAATGTCTTCGTCGGCATGGTGGAGGCTCCGCTGGTCATCGCGCCGTACCTGGCTCGTCTTTCCCGCGGCGAGCTTTTCATCGTCATGAACTGCGGCATGGCGACGATTGCAGGCACCGTGCTCGTTCTGTACGCGACCTTCCTCGGTCCGGTCGTGCCCAACGCGCTGGGCCATCTGCTGGTGGCCTCCATCGTGGCGACACCGTTGGCCATCGTCATCGCGGCGATCATGGTTCCGCCGCAACTGACCGACGATGCGAGTGTGGACTTCGCCCGTCAGGACGCCAACGCCGTAGCGGCGCTGACTCGCGGAACGCTCGAGGGCCTGCAGTTGCTGCTGAACATCGTTGCGATGCTGATCGTGTTCGTCGCGCTGGTGGCGCTGGCCAACGGGCTGCTCGCACTGCTGCCGGATGTCAACGGCACCGCGCTGACGCTCGAGCGCATCTTTGGCTGGATCTTTGCGCCGCTCGCCTGGCTGCTCGGCATTCCGTCTGCGGAGGCGCTGACGGCCGGAGCCCTTCTCGGCAAGAAGACGGCGCTCAACGAGTTCATCGCGTATGTCGATCTGGCCAGCCTGCCGCCCGGAGCGCTCTCCGAGCGCAGCCGGCTGCTGCTGACCTATGCGCTATGCGGATTCGCAAACTTTGGCAGCCTTGGCATCATGCTCGGAGGCCTCTCCGCGCTGCTGCCCGCCGACCGGCGCGCCGAACTCGGCGAACTGGGAATGAAATCGATCTTTGCGGGACTGCTGGCGACTTGCGCGACGGCGGCCCTGGTAGGAGTCCTCGTCTGATGGCCATTGCAGCACTCCGCGGCGCGCGCGTGCTTCTGCGCGGCTGGGAGGCGCGCGACGCCGAGCGCTTTGCGGCACTGAACGCCGATCCGGTCGTGATGGAGCACTTTCCCGCAACGCTTTCGCGATCGGACAGCGACTCGCTGATCGCCCGGGCCCAGGCCGCCCTCGAGTCGCGTGGCTGGGGGTGGTGGTGCCTGGATATCGACGGCCACTGCGTCGGCTTCGTCGGACTGTCGGTGCCGACCTTCGAGGCGCACTTCACGCCGTGCGTCGAGATCGGCTGGCGCATGGCATCGATCTGCTGGGGCAAAGGCTATGCGACCGAAGCCGCGCGACTGGTACTCGGTTTCGGATTCGGAAAAATTGGCCTGCACGAAATCGTTTCCTTCACGACTGTCGCCAACTGGCGCTCGCGGCGGGTGATGGAACGCATCGGCATGCGCCGCGACCCCGACGGGGACTTCGATCACCCGCGCCTGACGGCCGGCCACCGGCTGCAACCCCACGTGCTCTACCGGTTGCGCGCCACCGACTTCGCCTGAATTTCAGCATTCCCGCCGCTGCCTCGATCGGCCCCGGCCGCCGCAGTTCAGCGAGGCATCCGGGCACCGCCGTTGCTCGACCCGATGGAACTTGGGTCGGGATCTTGCGATGAACAACCTCCCAGTTTGGCAAGCCGGCACGGCCGCCGTCGACTTCGCACCGCTTCGTGGCGACGCCGAAACCGATGTCGTGATTGTCGGCGGCGGCATCACCGGAATCACACTTGCGGCGCTGCTTTCCGATGCGGGCCGGCGAGTCATCGTCCTGGAAGCACTGAAAGTCGGCGAGGGAACCACCGGCCATTCGACCGGCAATCTGTACGGCGTGGTCGGCCCGCTCCGGGAGCTATGCGCCGCCTGGGGTACCGAGAGCGCACGCCGTGTCGTGCAGTCGCGGCTCGAGGCGGTGAACCTGATCGAAAACATCGCGCGTCGCCTGCCGGCCGATTGCGGATTCCGGCGCGTGTCGCAGCTGATCTACGCCGTCGACGACGGCGCGCGCGAGCCTCTGCGGGACGAATTTGGCCTGGTGCAGGAACTCGGCCTCGAATGCTCGTTCGAGAGCGGCAGCGAACTGCGCCATGCAGTCGGCCCGGTGTTGCGCATCGAGGGACAGGCACAGTTTCACCCGCTCGCGTACGTACGCGCGCTCGCCCGATCCATCGCATCGCCCACCTGCCGGATCTACGAGGACACGCCGGCGCTTGCGGTGGACCACGATGCGCACACCGTTCGCACCGGGCGCGGCGCGGTGCGCGCCGCCGTCGTCGTGCTGGCCACGCACACGCCCAAGGGGATCTTCGGGCTACACGCCGAAATGACGGTGCATCGCGAGTACGCGGTCGCCGGCGCCGTGATGGCGGCGGCCGTGCCCGAGGCGATCAACTGGGGCCGCGGCGAGGAGGGCCACTCGGTACGCCATGTCGTCACGGAGCGCGGCCATTGGCTCGTCGTCATCGGCAAGGAAGTGAAGACCGGCCGGCACGACGGGGCCGCTGAACAGCGCGTCGTCGAGGAGCGGGCGCGTTCGCAGTTTGGTCTGGCGCCGCAATTCAGGTGGTCGGCGCAGAACTATCACTCACCCGACTTCATTCCCTACATCGGCGCGTCGCGAGGCGTCGAGACGATGATTGCGACGGGCTTTGCGGCGGACGGTCTCACGTACGGCACGCTCGCGGCTCGACTGCTCGCCGACGCCATCGTCGGACGCGACAACCCCTATGCGGAGCTGTATTCGGCTCGACGCATCACGCCGGTGAAGTCCGCCCCCCGCGTGATCGAAGAAAACGTGCTGGTGATGAAGTCGTTCCTGCAGGACTATGTGACCGACCGCTCGAGCCGGGCGCTGGACCAGGTGCAGCCCTGCAGCGGCGACATCGTCGAGCATCGCGGTAAGCGTGTTGCGGCGTATCGGGCGGCCGACGGTTCGGTCATCATGATCTCGCCCGTATGCACGCACCTCAAATGCATCGTCCACTGGAATTCGGCCGAGTCGTCCTGGGACTGTCCATGTCACGGCAGTCGATTTGCGGCGGACGGACGCGTACTGGAAGGCCCGGCGCTGGCGCCGCTCGCGCCGATCGACAGTGCGGACGCCGGCGCCGAATAACCGACCGCAGCGCACCTCACACCTAAGAAATTACCTCTTTTTTATCGCGCATCACTTTGAATAAGCTATAGAAATTGTCCGTTGACGCTCTCGCAATCAGATCTGATTCGACGTTGTGGAGTTCCGCGAGCTTGTGCGCGACGTGCGGCACGTAGGACGGTTCGTTCTGCCTGCCCCGGTAAGGCACCGGGGCCAGATACGGCGCATCCGTCTCGATCAGCAGGCGGTCGAGCGGGACGGTGGCCGCCGCAGCCTGCAGTTCGCGAGCATTCCTGAAGGTGACGATTCCTGAATACGAGATGTAAAAGCCCAGGTCCATCGCCTGCCGCGCCACGTCGGCGGTTTCGGTGAAGCAGTGCATCACGCCGCCCGCGTGCTCCGCGCCCTCCTCCCGCATCAGCCGCAGCGTATCCGCGGCCGACGCGCGCGTATGAATGATCAGAGGCTTGCCGCATGCGCGTGCGGCACGGATGTGTACCCGGAAACGTTCACGCTGCCACTCCAGGGGCTCGGACCGGCGGTAGTAGTCGAGCCCGGTTTCACCGATCGCGACCACCTTGGGGTGGTCTGCCAGGCGCGCCAGCAGTTCGACCGTCGGTTCGGGCGTGTCGGTGTAGTCGGGATGGACGCCGACGGACGCATACAGGTTCGCAGCCGCCTCGGCCGTCGCCAGGACGCGGGGAAACTCCTCCAGTGTCGTACAGACGTTGAGTGCCGCCTCGACACCCGCACTGCGCATGCGCGCCAGCACGCCGGCAAGGTCGCCGGCCAGCTCAGGGAACGAGAGATGGCAATGGGAATCGACGAACATGGTAATGCCGCCGCCAAGCAGGCGGCAGGACAACGCGAAGACTACAGGGTGTGGGTCGGGCGGGCCGACTTCAACGCTGCGCCCAGAGCATCTTCAATGCGCTTGCGCGCCATCGCGCCCGAATCGTCGGCAGGAAAATGCACACCGATGCCCGGCGTCTTGTTGCCGCCGGCTGCCGGACTGATCCAGACCACCTTGCCGGCCACCGGAATGCGTGTCGAGTCGTCAAGCAGCGTCAGGATCAGGTAGACGTCGTCACCGAGCTGATACTGACGCGTCGTCGGAACGAAGATGCCGCCGTTTTTCAGATACGGCATGTAGGCGGCGTACAGCGCAGCCTTTTCCTTGATCGACAGCGACAGTACCGCGGGTCGCGCGCCTGCCGGTTGGCCATTGGCCGGGGGTTTCACTGCGGCATCATTCATCAGGCGTCTTATCCCTTGTCCCCGTACCGCACTGGACGGAATGCGTCCATGTATCCGATCAGTGCACGCTCAACCGCCAGCTTCGCATTGAGTGGGTGCTCGGAAAGAGCCTGGGCTTCGGTCAGCTCCCCGAGCCAGCCGAGCAGGCGCTCCGCCTCGCAAGTACGTGCCACCGCGCTGATCGTACGCTGCTGCCGGGGATAGTAACGAAGACGACCCGCCGTCCTTTCCGCCAATAAGTCCCATCCCCAGCGCTGAAACAGACGGATCGCTCCGCTGACTTCGACATCCCTCGGGACAGCCGCCGTCACGTCGGCCAGCGTCAGGCGCCCTCCTCGACCCAGCGCCTCCAACAGTCGGACCCGGGCATCCGGCGCCAGCGCGCGGTCCCCCTCCTCCTCTTTGTCGAGGCCTATCGGAGCGCCTCCGGCTTCAGCCAACTTGGCTTCGGCATCGTCGACGCCCCTGGAGCGCAGCCAGGTCAGCGCCTCGTCGGTAGTGGGCACCGGAGCCCGCAGCAGCACGCAGCGCGAGCGCACGGTCGGCAGCACATCGTCCAGTTCGTCGGTCACCGCGATGAAGATCGCGCCGGTCGGCGGTTCTTCGAGAACCTTCAACAGGGCGTTGGCCGCTGCACTGTTGAGCGCTTCCGCCGGGGCCAGCAGCACGACGCGCCGGCCGCCACGGTGGGCCGCGAGCGACAGGAACTCGCTGATCTGGCGCACCTGATCGATGAGGATCGCGCGGCTCGCCTTCGTTGCCTTGCCGGGCGCCGCGGCGCCGTCGTCGATGCCTTCGGGCACTTCACGCAGCGGCTGGTCGACCTCCGGAACGAGCCAGCGCAGGTCTGGATGATTATCTGCCGCCACCAGCAGGCAGCCGGCGCATGCGCCGCAGGCCATCAACCGCGCGTCGGGCGACTCGCACATCAATCCCTGGGCCAGCATGCGTGCAAAGTGGCGCTTGCCGATACCGCGTGCCCCGTGCAGCAGGATCGCATGTGGCAAGCGCTGCGGCATGCGCGCCACCTGTGCCCACAACGCCGTCTGCCACGGCAAAGGCGTCAGCCGTTCCACTGTTGCATCAGTTCCGCGAGTTGCGTGCGCAACGCCTCGGGCGCACGCGTACCGTCCACGACGACAAAACGTGCGGGCTCGGCGCGGGCGCGCTCGAGGTATTCGCGCCGTACGGCCTGGAAGAAACCGACCTCCTCGGCTTCGAACCGGTCCGCCGCACGGGCGCGCGCCAGCCGCTGCGCGGCGACTTCCGGCGGCACGTCGAAAAGCAGCGTCAGATCGGGCTGCAGGCCCGCGTGCACCCAGTGCTCAAGCGCCGCGATCCGTTCGCGCGGCACGCCGCGACCACCGGCCTGGTACGCATAGGACGCGTCGGTGAAGCGATCACACAGCACCCACTGCCCGGCCGCGAGCGCCGGCCGGATCACGAGCGCGAGATGTTCCGCGCGTGCAGCAAAGAGCAGCAGCGTCTCCGTCTCCGCACTCATGGACTGGTTGAGGATCAGTTCGCGCAGCGACTCGCCGAGGGCTGTTCCGCCCGGCTCGCGCGTGATCACGAGCGGCACCCCGCGCGCGCGAAGCGCTTCCGCGACGACGTCGATCTGCGTGCTCTTGCCTGCGCCGTCGATGCCCTCGAACGTGATGAAGCGGCCGCGTCCGGTCATCGGCTGCCGCCACGCTGGTATTTGTCCACCGCGCGATTGTGCGCGTCCAGCGAACTCGAGAACTGTGACGTCCCGTCGCCACGAGCGACGAAGTACAGTGCATCGGTCGCCGCGGGGTTGAGGGCCGCGGCAATTGCCGCGCGGCCTGGCAGCGCGATCGGCGTCGGTGGCAGCCCCGTTCGCGTGTACGAGTTGTAGGGCCCGTCGGCGATCAGATCGCGCTTGCGCAGGTTGCCGTCGAAGCGCTCACCGAGGCCGTAGATGATCGTCGGATCGGTCTGCAGCAGCATGCCCCGCTTGAGCCGATTGACGAACACGCCACCGATCATCGGCCGCTCCGACACCTGTCCGGTTTCCTTTTCGATGATCGAAGCCATGATCAATGCCTCATACGGCGACGCGTACGGGAGATCGGACTGCCGCGCGTCCCAGGCTTCCTGCAGTGCCGTCATCTGCGCCCGGTACGCCTGGCGCCAGATGTCGAGGTCACTGCTGCCCGGTTCGTAGACGTAGGTATCCGGAGCAAACAGGCCTTCGGGGTGGGATTCCTTGGCGCCGATCGCCTGCAGCAGTTGCACGGGCGTCATGCCGGCGCTGTCCTGGCGCAGGTCCGCGGTGGCTGCCAGCAGCGCCCGCAGTTCACGGAAAGTAATGCCCTCGACGACCGTCAGCCGTTCGCGCATCACATCACCCGCGCGCAACTTTGCCAGCAACTGAATCAAGGTGGTGCCGCGCTCGACGCGATAGCGTCCCGCGCGCAGCGTCTGCGCGGTGCCCGTCAGCCGTGCCAGTGCGGCAAACGCGACTTCGTTGACACCGAGTCCGGCTTCGCGTGCCGATTGCGCCGCACCCCGTGCAGACGCGCCGGGCTTGACCTGGAACTCGACCGTGTCCCCACGCATCGGCAAAGGTCGCGCCTCGGCGTACCAACGCGCGCCGAAATAGCCGGCCACCAGGACAAGCGCCACTACTGTAGCAAGGGTCAGCGCCCGGCCGCGCCAGGTTTTCGGCATTCGATAAGACATTGCGGCTAACGCCACCTATGATAATCGGCGTATTGGCACGCCCCTGACTGACGATGCTGGACGACCTGGAAGAGATTGGCTCGCTTGGCGCCTTCGCCGCGCCGGCCGCCGCGCTCGACGCCGTGCTGCACGAACCCGTGCTGGTGCGGCTGGACGAGCTCGGGCGCATTCGCGTGGACGGCGCCGACGCCGTCTCCTTTCTGCAGACCCAGTTGACCAACGACGTGGCCAACCTCAGCGAATCGGCGCTGCAGCTCAACGGCTATTGCACGCCGAAGGGTCGCCTGCTCGCGACGTTTCACCAGTGGCGCGACGACGATGCGGTCATGCTGCAACTGCCGGCGGAAATCCTGGGACCGGTCATGAAGCGCCTGTCGATGTTCGTGCTGCGGTCCAAGGCGAAGCTGATCGATGCCAGCAGCCAGCAGACCACCTATGGACTCGCCGGTCCGGGTGCCGCGGCGACCGTTCGTTCTGCGGGACTGGATGTGCCCGAGGCGCCGTGGTCGTCGATCCGCAGCGACGGCGTGCGGGCGAGCCGCATGCCGCCTGCGCCGCGGGCGGGCGAACGTTTCCTGCTGACCGTCGACGCGTCCACGGCATTGCCGGACCGCCTTGGGATCCCGTTGCGTGCCAGCGCCGTGTGGTGGTGGAGCGAAGCGGCCGCTGCGGTGCCGACGGTATTTGCTGCGACTCAGGAAAAGTTCGTGCCGCAGATGATCAACCTCGAGGTTCTCGGCGGCGTGAGCTTCAGGAAGGGCTGCTACCCCGGGCAAGAAATCGTCGCACGCAGCCAGTACCTTGGTAAGTTGAAGCGGCGCATGCAGGTCGCGCATGCCGCCGGAGCCTCGCCGCCGGCGGCAGGTTCCGATGTCTTCCACTCGGCGCGGCCGGAACCCGTCGGCACTGTCGTCATGTCTGCAACCGCCCCCGGCGGTGGAGTCGACCTGTTGATCGAACTTCCGGTCGACCGCCTGGAATCGGGTTCGCTGCACCTGGAAAGCAGCAGCGGCACGCGCCTGGAAGTCGGTACGCTGCCCTACTCGCTGTTTGACCCGACCGCATGAGCCGGGCACTCCGAAAACTGGTATGTCTACTACCCGGCGCCGGCAGACACGACGTCGGCACTGCCTTTGCTTCGGCAGATGCAGCAGCAACTGGCGGAGCATTGCGGCATCCGCGCGCGCATCGAAGAGCGTGTCGGACCGGATGCCGCGCCGACATGGATGGAGGTCTACGAAGGCGTGATCAATCCCGATCTTTTCGCAGCCAGCCTGCAGGCCGGCGTCGGTGTCCTCGGGTTGGATCGCGAGCAGGCCTCTGCGCGCCGCGTCGAACGCTTCCGACGCCTCTGACGCCATGTGCCTGATCGTTTTCGTCCTGGCATGCTCATCCCGACTACCCGCTGATCGTGGCGGCCAACCGCGACGAGTTCTACACGCGTCGCACGCGACCGGCCGCGTGGTGGGGCCACGCGGTTTCGCTGCTGGCTGGCCACGACGAGGAAGCCGGCGGGACCTGGTTCGGCATTACGCGACGCGGACGCCTCGCGGCGTTAACCAACGTGCGCGCACCCAGCGAGCGCAACCCGCATGCACCGTCGCGTGGTGCACTGGTCCTCGCGGCGCTGCAGACTCCCGAGCGCATCGACCGATGGCTCGAGCGACACGCGCATCGGACACCGATGTTCAACGGCTTCAATCTGCTGGTCGGGGACATCATGCCGACCGGCGGCGAACCCGCCGGCGCACTGCACTACTACAGCAACCGGCTCGACGCGCCGCCGCGTGCGCTGGCGCCGGGCGTCTATGGCCTGTCTAACGCATTCCTCGACACGCCATGGCCGAAAGTCACGCGCGCGGTCGCGCAGTTCGCCTGCTCGATTGCGAATCGCGTGCGCGTCGATGACCTGCTCGAACTGATGGCTGACCGCGAACTCGCGCGCGAATCCGAACTGCCTTCGACCGGCGTCCCGCTGGACTGGGAGCGCGCGCTGTCGGCGATCCAGATCCGCGCCAACGGTTACGGCACGCGGGCCACGACGGTGCTGACCGTGCGGGCGGATGGCCTGGTCAGTTATTTCGAGCGAAGCTTCGACGTCGTCGAACCGGACCGGTGGTCGGATCGCCATTTCGAGTTCATGATCGACACGGCATCGCGACCGGCGCGGCTGAAGGCACCCGACTCGAATTGACGCGTGCGCGGCTGCACTACAGCGCGCAGCGCATGTCGACGTGCGGAATTCCGGCATCCATGTATTCAGGACCGTCGACGTCGTAGCCGTGGCGTCGGTAAAACGCAATCGCATGGGTCTGTGCGCTCAGAACCGCAGCATGGTAGCCGCGCTGGCGCGCTTCCTCCATCAGGCGGCGCAACAGCGCGCTGCCGACGCCACTGCCTCGCGCCGTGGCGACGACCGCCATGCGCCCGATGTGCCCGTCCGGCAGCAGGCGACCGGTGCCGACCGCGCTGCCCTGCGCATCGAACGCCACGGCATGCACCGATTGCGGGTCCCAGGAGTCGACTTCCATGTCCACCGGGACCTTCTGCTCGTCGACGAACACGGCGAAGCGGATCGGCGCCGCCCAGCGGGCGCATGCGCTCCCAGTCGCCCAGTTCAATGCGCAGCATCTCTCGGCCCGCTCCTCCGGTGCAGTGGCTTCGAATGAGCGAATGCGCTCGCGCAGCCGTTGGGGAACCGGTTGCGGTGCTTTGGTCGCGGCGTCAGTGTTGACGTAGACCAGTTCGCCGTCGATCAGCGAGTTTGCGGTGTTTCCGCGCCGATACATCTCGACCCTGAACACGAGGCTCGTCGTGCCCAGGCGGACGATGCGCCCGCAGATCTCCAGTTCGTCGTCATACAGCGCCGGCGCGTGGTACTCGAGCGTCGCCTTGCGCACGAACAGGTCAGAGCCGATCTCCAGGAACGCCGACGGGTACGCCATACCGATGGCGCGCCAGTATTCGGTGACGCACACGTCGCAGTAAGTGAGATAGTGGCCGTTGAATACGACGCCCTGCAGATCCACTTCAGCCCAGCGTACGCGCAGCGGCAGCCGGTGACGAAAGTCCACGTACGACACTACTGGACGCCCTTTTTCGCATCGCCGGCGATGACGAAGGTCATCTTCGCCGGATCGATGTACTTGCGGAACGCGGCATTCACCTGCTCGGGTGTCACGGCGCGCAGCCGCTCCTCGAACTGCTTCGAGAACGCGAAGGTGCGGCCGAGGTCGAGGTAGTTCACCCATGCGCCTGCGACGACAGGATCCTGCGAGCGGTTCAGCAGGCGCGACTGAAGCATGCCCTTCTTCGCATCGTCGACCTCCAGCACGGTGAAGCCGTCCCTGCGCGCCCGTTCGAGTTCCTCGCGAAGCGCCTGCTCGGCCTTGCCAACGTTCTGCGGCGCGGCGATGCCACCGATCGAAAACGTGGCGAGGCGCTCGCGCGAGCCGAGGCCGAGGCCTGCGCCAACGCCATAGCTCAGGCCGTCCTTCTGCCGCAGGCGCTCCATCAGGCGATTCGACATTCCGCTTCCGCCGCCGAGGATGTCGCTGGCGATGACCAGTGCGGGCGCGTCGGGGTCGTCGTCGCGCAGCGGGAAGTCCTGGCGCGCGCGAAACATCGCGTTTTCCTTGTCCGGCGTGTCAATGATGATGCGCGCCGGCTTGACTTCGCGGTATTCGCGGTCGACGCGAGCATACGGCGCCTTCGAAGCCCAGCCGGCGAACTGCTCCTTGAGCAAGGACTCGACGGCTTTCTCGTCGAAGTCGCCGACGATCGAGATCTCACCGCGCGCCGTGCCGTAGAAGTCGGCGTGATAGCGCCGCACGGCGTCGAGCGGCGTCTTGCCGACGGCATCGATTCGCTGCTTCAGTGGCGTGTAGTAGCGCGGGTCACCGGGCGGGTAGGTGTTGAAGTGGGTCGCCAGCGCGTCGCGCGACAGGGTTTCCGGATTGTCGAGCTGCGACGACAGACCGGTCACGGTCTCCCGCTGCAGTTGCTCGTACTCCGTCGCCGGAAAACTTGCATTGCGCAGCACGTCCGACAGCAGCCGCAGCGCTTCGGGCAGGTGGGTGCGCGTCGTCTGGAACCCGAGCAGGCCTCCACTCATCTGCAGGCGCGTCATCTCGTCGGCGATCTGCTGGCGCGTGAGCTTGTCGGTGCCGCGTGTCAGCATCGCGCCAGCCAGCTCGCCCTCGACCTTGCGGCCGTTCAGCGTCGTTGCATCGCCCCAGTGGAAGTTGGTCTGCACGTTGACGGTTTCGCCGCGGTTCTTCTTCGGCAGCAACGCAACCTTGAGGTCGCCGAAGGCCAGCACGCGCGTGCGCTGGTCGATGTTGTCCTGCGACGGATCGAAGGCCTCGGACGTCTGGCCCTGCGCCGATGGCTTGTAGTCAGCAAGAATGGCAGTCGCCGCAGGCGCTGCCGGGATCTCCGCGCGACGGGGGCTGTCGTCGGGGACGAAGAAACCGACCACGCGGTTGTCGCGCACGAAATAGCGCGCCGCCGCCTGCTCGACTTCCTTAGCGGACAACTTCGCCAGGCGATCACGCGTGTAGAAGAACAGGCGCCAGTCGCCGAGCGCGATGTATTCGGAAAGGCCAACGCCGAACGACTGCGGGTCGGCGAGGGTGCGTTCGACAGCGTTGTTCTGCTGCTGCAGCGTGCGCTGCAGCTCGGCGTCGGTCACCGCCTGCTTGGCGAACGATCCTTCGATGATCTCGATCATCGTCTGCGCGACCGGCTCGAGCGGCTCGCCCTTCTTGACGACGGCGCCGAACACCACGAAGCCCGGATCCGCGCGCCCATCGTGTAGCCGAACACCTGCGCGGCCTTGCCGGTCTGCACCAGCGCCTTGTGCAGGCGGCCGTTCGGCGTGTCGCGAGGATGTCGACCGCCAAGTCAGCCGCGAGCGTGTCCGGATGCAGCGAGACTCGGCAGCCGGTAGGCGACGGTCACCAGCTGGACTTCACCCTTGCGGCGGACCGTGAACTGGCGCTCGCCGTCGTGCGTCGGCTCGACCGTCCACTGCGCGGGCAGCGCGCGCGTCGGCCTCGGGATCCGGCCGAACGCATCGACGACCCAGCCGAGCACCTTCGCTTCGTCGAACTTGCCGGCGACGATCAGCACCGCGTTGTCCGGCTGGTAGTAGGTGCGGTAGAACGCCTGCAGGTTCTCGATGCGGACGTTCTCGATGTCGGAGCGCGCGCCGATCGTCGAGTTGCCGTAGTTGTGCCAGTCGTACAGCATCGACTGCGTTGCGCTTGAACATCACGCGCGACGGGATCGTTCTCGCCCATCTCGAACTCGTTGCGCACGACCGTCATCTCGGAGTCGAGATCCTTCTTCGCGATGAACGAGTTGACCATCGCGTCGGCGGACCAGTCGATCGCCCACTTCAGGTTGTCGTCGCTCGCCTGGAAGGTCGAGAAGTAGTTCGTGCGATCGAGCCAGGTCGAGCCGTTGTTCCGGAATCCGCGCCGGTTGAATTCCACGTCGGGTTTCGGAAAGTTCTTCGAGCCCTTGAAGATGCAGGTGCTCGAGCAGGTGCGCCATGCCGGTCTCGCCGTAGTTCTCGTGGCGCGAACCGACCAGGTAAGTGATGTTGACCGTCGCGGTCGGCTTGGACGGATCCGGAAACAGGATGAAGCGCAGGCCGTTGGCCAGCCGGTACTCGGTGATGCCCTCGACGGTCGGGCCGCGCGTCACGCCGGCTGGCAGCGCTGCCGGCGCCGGGGTCTGCGCCAAGGCGGCCGACGCTGCCAGCAACAGCGCGAAGGCCACGAAACGGGCGCGCAGGTAGTGCTTCATCAGAGTGCTCCATCAAGGTGATTCGAAAGATTCTGCCAGCCCGGCGTCGCCCGCCGGGCAGAAACGACGAACGTGCGATTTCGACGATCAGGAGGCTCGGCAGAAGGCGCGGATGGCCGCAGCGACATCGCCGCGGTTCCTCGTGCGCGATCCAGTGCGTCGCTTCCGGGAGCCGTTCGATCGTCAGATCGTCGACAAGTTCATCCAGCCCGTCGAGCAGCTTCGTCGGGCAACGCGGTGTCGGCCTCGCCCCACAGCACCAGCGTCGGCACGCGAACGCGGAACTGCTCGGGATCGAGCTGTCAGTGCGGCCGGCCCGGGTGCGTCCGGAGTCGGCGGATACAACGGCGACGCGCGGTAGTAGTTGAGTCCGCCGGTCAGCCCGCGTGCCCAGACCGCGCGATAGCGCGCGCGCGCGTTCCGCCGTGTACCAGCGTCGTTCGGGGCGCTGCATCGCAAGGAAGAAGCTCTCGAGCGCCCGGCAAGTCGTCCTTCAGCAGCGCCCCCTCCGCCCCCGGTGCGCGCAGCCAGTTCATGTAGGCCCTCGCCGACTGCTGCGCGGGATCGTTGACGAGGTCGCGCGCGAACGGGATCGGATGCGGCGAATTCAGGACGATCAGGCTGCTCCACCCGCTGCGGATGCGCGATCGCCCATTGCCAGCCCGCGGCACCGCCCCAGTCATGCGCGACGACGATGACGCGCTCGACCATCCGAGTCGCGTCGCTGAAGCGCTCGAGATCGCCGACGATCTCGCGCGCGCGATAGGCGGCGATCGTCGGTCGGCTGGCTCGACAGGTTGAAGCCGCGCAGGTCGGGCGCGACCGCGTGCCACGCCCGACGCAAACTCCGGCAACAGGTCTTCCCAGGCGCCCCAGTACTCCGGGAACCCGTGCAGGAAGATGATCGGTCGCGCACCGCGATCGCCGCAGCTCGCGTAATGCAGCCGAATGCCGTTGCCGAGTTCGGCGTACTGCCCGGTGCGGATCATCCGCGGGCGCAGTGCGGGCGCGTCGACGGACGCGTCGGCGATACGGATCGGCCGGAGTGCGCGCCGCTCAGCACCGCGTCGAAACGCGCCTCGCACCGTCGGCATGATCTGCGGATGCGTGAACACGTAGAAGCGGTTGCTGCGCACTGCGTCGAAGGTCATCGCCGCGACTTCGGCCGCGCCGATGCGCCCGCCTGCGACACGGCCTTTTCCGAATTCGCCTGCGCGATCTGCTGCGAGCGTCGTCGGGGCGGCCGGGTTGGCGAGGTCGCGCGGCCGGTCGCGATGCGAGTGCGGCGATTCCGGTCGGCACGAATGCCGGGCACAGCGTCGTCACGCCGATCGTCGACTGCGCGAGCTTCAGGTCGTGGTACAGCGTCTCCGACAGCGCGACGACCGCGTGCTTGGAGACGTTGTAGACGCCCATCAGCGGCGCAGTACAGCCAGCCCGCCATCGAGGCCGTATTGACGATGTGGCCGGGCTCGCCGCGGCGCTTGGCGTCGAGCATGCGCGGAACGAAGTGCTGGATGCCGTGCACCACGCCCATCAGGTTGACGCCGAGCACCCACTGCCAGTCCTTGTCGGTGTTCTCCCACAGGTAGCCGCCGCAGCCGACGCCCGCGTTGTTCATCAGCAGGTGCACGGCGCCGAATGTCGGCGAACGCGCGATCGGCCAGCGCGCGCCACCTGGCCGACTCTCGGCGACGTCGACGATCTCGGCGATCACCTCGGCGCCCGCCCTGCTGCAGTTCGTGCACGGTCGCGTCGAGCGCGTCGCGCTGCACGTCGGCCAGCACCAGCCGCATGCCGATCGCGCCGCCAGCCGCGCGAACTCGCGGCCGAGCCGCTGCCCGCGCCGGTGATGACCGCAACCTGCCCGGCAAGGTCATTCATCATGCGAGCTTCACCAGTTGCTTGCCGAAGTTCGCGCCCTTGAGCATGCCGAGAAAGGCCTGCGGCGCGTTCTCGAGGCCGTTGGCGATCGCTCTCCCGGTACTTGATCCCGCCGGTCGCGACCTGGGTGCCGAGTTCCTTCAGCGCCTGCGGCCACACGTTCCATGTGCTCGGTGACGATGAAACCCTGCAGCATCAGTCGGCTGACAGGAACCACGAGGGATTGCTGATCGGGATCGGCTTGCCGTCGTAGCCGGCGATCAGTCCGCACAGCGCGATGCGGCCGAACGCGTTCATACGCGGCAGCACCGCGTCCATGATCTCGCCGCCGACGTTCTCGAAGTAGCCGTCGACGCCGTCGCGGCGCGGCGTCCTTCAGCGGCCCGATTGACGTCCTGCGACTTGTAGTCGATGCAGGCGTCGAAGCCCAGTTCGACGACGACGTAGCTGCACTTTTCCGCGCCGCCGGCGATGCCGACCGCGCGGCAGCCGCGCAAGCTTGGCGAGCTGGCCGACGACGCTGCCGACGGCGCCGCTCGCGGCCGACACCAGGATCGTCTCGCCGTCCTTCGGCTCGATGATCTGGTTCAGGCCGTACCACGCGGTCACGCCCGGCATGCCGACCGGACCGAGATAGGCCGACAGCGGAACGTGACGCGAGTGTCGACCTTGTAGACGCCGGTGCCGTCGGAAACGCCGTACTCCTGCCAGCCGAGGTAGCGCGACGACCTTGTCGCCGGCCTTGAACTGCGGATTGCGCGACTCGACCACCTCGCCGGCGGTGCCGCCCACCATCACCTCGTCGAGCGCCTGCGCCGCGGCGTACGACCGGCCTTCGTTCATGCGGCCGCGCATGTACGGGATCGAGCGACAGCCATTCATTGCGCACCAGGATCTGGCCCGGCTGCAGCGCCGGCGTCTGCGCCTCCTCGAGCCGGAAATTCGAGTGACGACGCCGCCCCGCTGGGCGCGGCTTGCGAGCACGATGCGTCGATAGGTGGGCATGAGGAGTTCCGAAGCGTGGACGTGATCAGTATGCCGAGGCGCCGCCATCGACGGCGAGGATCTGCCCGGTGATGTGCTTGCCGGCGTCCGAAGCGAACAGCAGCGCGGCGCCCTTCAGGTCTTCGTCGTCGCCGATGCGCTTGCAGCGGCGCGAAGCGCGCCAGCGTGCGCGGCGCCGAGCTGCGCGATGACACCCTTGGTCATCTTCGACGGGAAGAAGCCGGGCGCGAGCGCGTTGACCGTGATGTTGTGCCGACCCCACTCGGTCGCCAGCGCGCGCGTGAAGTTCACCAGCGCGCCCTTGCTGGTGTTGTAGGCGATCGTGCTCATCAGTTCCGGCGGATTGCCGAACAGGCCGGCGATCGAAGCGACGTTGATGATGCGGCCATGGCGCCGCGGAATCATGCTGCGCGCGCCCGACCGCCTGCGTCAGCAGGAACACGCCGCGGATGTTCAGGTTCATGACCTTGTCCCAGGCCTCCAGCGGATGGTCCTCGGCCGGTGCGCCCCAGGTGGCGCCGGCATTGTTGACGAGGATGTCGACGTGGCCGAGGCGCGCGATCGCCTCCCGTGACAGCCGTGCCACCTCGGCCGCGCTGGCGGCGTCGGCCGCAATCCAGCTCGCATCGACGCCCGCGCGCTTGAGCTGGGTGCAGGCGGCCTCCAGTTCGTCCGCCTTGCGCGCGGAAATCACGATTCGCGCACCCATCTCGCCGTAGCCTGCGGCGATCTGCAGGCCGAGGCCGCGCGATCCGCCGGTGATCAGCGCCGTCTTCCCGGTCAGATCCAGCAGCTGCTTCAGTGACATCGTCGCCTCATGCCTCGTAGTCCATGCCCTGCCGTTCGAGCCTGACCGCCGCGGTGACTGTCCACACGACTGTGCTTGATCATCGGCACGGGCTCAAAACCACGCGTCCTGCATCTCGAGCGTCGTCGTGTCGAGCGACTCGACGAGGTCAAGCATCGCGTCCACCTTCGGCAGTTCGTACAGGAAGAAGTAACGGCACGCCTGCCACTTGCCGTGATAGAAGTCGCCTTCGTGCGCGCTGGTAATGCTGCGAGGCGGCGAGCGACTGTTCGAGCCAGATCCACGCCAGCACGACGTGGCCGAACGCTTCGAGGTAGGGGGTCGCGTTCGCCAACGTGCGCGCGGGGTCGCCAGCGGCCCACACGCGCGTGCGTGGTACGCACGACGCGACGCACGCGGTCGCCCAGCATCGCGGCCCAGCGCTGCGTATCCGGATGTCGCGCCTGCGAGGCGCGGCGGATCGTGTTGTCGATGCGCGCGCCGAGCAGCTTGAACGCCGCGCCATCCTGCATGACGACCTTGCGACCGAGCAGGTCCAGCGCCTGGATGCCGTGCGTGCCTTCATGGATCGCGTTCAGGCGATTGTCCCGATAGAACTGCTCGACCGGGTAGTCGCGCGTATAGCCGTAGCCGCCATGCACCTGGATCGCGAGCGCGTTGCCCTCGAGGCACCACTGCGACGGCCAGCTCTTCGCGACCGGCGTCAGGATGTCGAGCAGCAGCGTCGCATTGCTCCGCTCTGCCGCATCAGCGGCGGTTCGTTCCTCGTCGATCAGTCGCGCGCAGTACAGGATCAATGCCAGCGCGCCTTCCGCGTACGCCTTCTGCGCCAGCAGCATGCGCTTGACGTCGGCGTGCTGGATGATCGGGACCTGCGGCTGTGCCGGATGCTTGCCCGCGGCGCCGATCGGCCGTCCCTGCGGTCGGCTGCGCGCGTAGTCGAGTGCATGCAGGTAGGCCGTGTAGCCGAGCATCGTCGCGCCGAGGCCGACACCGATGCGCGCCTCGTTCATCATGTGGAACATCGCCGCGAGCCCGCGCCCCGGCTCGCCGACGAGATAGCCGATCGCCCCCGCGCGACCCTGCGGCCCGAACTTCCCTTCGCCGAAGTTGAGCAGGCAGTTGCTGGTGCCGCGGTAACCCATCTTGTGGTTGAGGCCGGCGAGCGTGACGTCATTGCGTTCGCCGACGATTGCACGCGCATTCGCACCGTTGCCCGCGACGCTCACCAGGAACTTCGGCACGACGAAGAGCGAGATCCCCTGGGTGCCGGCCACCGGCTTGCCGTCCGCACCCGGGATCTTCGCCAGCACCAGGTGCACGATGTTGTCCGACAGTTCATGCTCGCCGGCGGATATCCACATCTTGTTGCCGGTCAGGCGGTACTGCGGGCCGAGCTCCGACTCCCGCTCGAATTCCGCGCGCGTCGAGATGTCGGAGAGCGACGATCCCGCCTGCGGTTCCGACAGGCACATCGTGCCGAAGAACCGCCCGGCAAGTTCCGGTCGCACGAAGGCGTCGATCTGCGACGGCGAGCCATGGGCCAGCAGCAGGTTGGCGTTGCCGACCGTCAGCAGCGCATAGCTCGCGGTCGCGACGTTGGCGCCCTTGAAGTATGCCGAGAGCGCCTTGGCGACGGTGACGGGCAGTTGCATGCCGCCGAACTCCTCGTCGTGCTCGGCCGCCATCAGGCCGGCCTCGACGAAGGCGTCGAGAGCCTGCTTGATCTCCGGGATCAGTTGCACTTGCCCGCCGTCGAAGTACGGCTCGTTCAGATCGCTCTTGCGCGCGTGCGGCGCAAAGAGGTCCGTGGCGATCTTCTCGGCGGTGTCCAGCGCAGCCTCGAACGTCTCGCGCGAGTGCGCCGCATAGCGCTGGCGCTGCGTGAGGGCTTCGACATCGAGCCACTCGTACAGCAGGAACGCCAGGTCGCGGCGTGAGGCGATGCGTTCCATGATCGCCCTACTTCGGCCAGCGCCCGGCGACGGCGGCATCGAGGAGCAGCGGCGCCGGCTGCCAGAACGCCCGGTCCGCATGCGCGTTGTCGGCGAAGCGCCTCATCGTGCCGGCCACCTTGTCGAGCCCGACCGCCTGCGCGTGAAACATCGGCCCGCCCGTAGCCACCGGAAACCCGTAGCCCGCGAGGTACACGACATCGATGTCGCTCGCGCGCAGCGCGATGCCCTCCTCCAGGATCCTTGCGCCCTCGTTGACCAGCGCGTAGATGCAGCGCTGCACGATCTCCTCGGCGCTGATGGAACGCGGCCGCATGCCGATCTCCGCGCGGTACTTCGTCGATCAGCACGTCGATCTCGGGATCCGGCAGCGGCGTGCGGCTGCCGGCCTCGTAGCGATACCAGCCCTTTACCGGTCTTCTGGCCGAGTCGCCCCAGTTCGACGACGCGGTCACCGACGCGACTGTAGGTGAGGTGCGGCTTCTCGACATAGCGTCGCTGGCGGATCGCATAGCCGATGTCCATGCCGGCCATGTCGTACATCGTGAAGGGTCCCATCGCCATGCCGAACGAGGTCAACGCCGCATCGATCTGCTGCGGCGAGGCGCCCTCGTCAACGAGGAACAGCGACTGGCGGATGTACTGCTCGAGCATGCGGTTGCCGATGAAGCCGTCGCAGACGCCCGAGACGACCGCCACCTTCTTCAGTCGCCTGGCGAGCTGCATCACCGTGGCGAGCACGTCCTTGCCGGTCTTCTTCGCCGCGCACGACTTCGAGCAGGCGCATCACGTTGGCCGGACTGAAGAAGTGCGTGCCGATGACGTCCTGCGGGCGCGACGTGGCCGCGGCGATCTGGTCGACATCGAGCGTCGACGTGTTGGTGGCGAGGATCGCGCCGCGCTTCATCACCGCAGTCGAGCCGCGCGAAGATGTCCTGCTTGACGACCATGTCCTCGTACACGGCTTCGATGACGATGTCGGCGCTGCCGATGGCGCTGAAATCGAGCGTCGGCTTCAGCAGTGCCACGCGCTGTTCGACCTCGCCGGCCGTCATGCGTCCTTTCTTTGCCGTCGCTTCCCAGTTGCGCCGGCAGATTGCCAGCCCGCGATCGAGCGCTGCCTGGTCCTTTTCGTAGACCGTGACCGGGATGCCGGCGTTGGCAAAGCTCATCGCGATGCCGCCGCCCATCGTGCCGAAGCCGATGCACGGCGGCGGTGCGGATCGGGCGCGTCGGCGTGTCCTCCGGCACATCCGGAATCTTGGCCGCGGCCCGCTCGGCAAAGAACGCGTGCCGCAACGCCTTCGACTCCGGCGACTGCACGAGTTCGATGAAGAGCCGCGCTCGAGCGCCAGTCCTTCCTCGAACGGCAATCGCCACCGCCGCCTCGACCGCGTCGACGCACTTCAGCGGCGCCGGCAGTCCGCGCGTCTGCTTCGCCACCTCGGCGCGGGCCGCGCCGAAGAAGGCCGCGGCGTCGACGCTCGGCGGCAGCGCAACGGAGCGGTCGCGCAGGCGCGGATGCTTGCTCCGCCTGGCGACCTCCGCGCGCGAACTGCAGCACGCCGTCGAACGTGTCGCGGCTCGACGATCGCGCTCGACCAGACCGTGCTTCGAGCGCGTCCGTCGGCGCGGATCGGGTCGCCGCTGACGATCATCCGCAGTGCGACCGCCGCACCGACCGCGCGCGGCAGCCGCTGCGTGCCGCCGGCGCCCGGCAGCAGGCCGATCTTCACTTCGGGCAGTCCCAGCGTGGCGTCCGGCGTCGCGATGCGGTAGTGGCAGCCGAGCGCGAGCTCGAGGCCGCCGCCCATGCAGACGCCGTTGATCGCCGCGATCACCGGCTTCGGCGAGCGCTTCGACCGCGTCGATCAGTTGCAGCAGGTTCGGCTCGCGCGAGCGCCGCCGGCGTATTGAACTCGCGGATGTCGGCGCCGCCGGAGAACACGCTTGTCGGTGCCGGTGATCACGATGGCCTTGATCGACCGGATCGTCGAGCGCGCGTTCGAGTCCATCGACCAGCGCCTTGCGCGGTCGCATGGCCGAGGCCGTTGACCGGCGGGTTGTCGATCTGCAGCACGGCGACTTCGCCGCGGCGTCTCGTAGTGCGTGGTCATGGGACTGAACTCCGGCAAGTACACCAGTCGCTCAGACTTCGAGCCACTCCTGGCGGATCAGCTGGTTGGCTTGAGTTCGTCGGGCGTGCCGTGAAAGACCATGTGCCCGTGCCCCATCACGTAGACCCGCTGCGAGATCTGCATCGCGATCGTGAGCTTCTGCTCGATCAGCAGGATCGAGAGGCCGCGGCTCCTTCAGCTCGCGCAGGAAGTTGGCCACCAGTTCGACGATCATCGGCGCCAGGCCCTCGGTCGGCTCGTCGATGATGACGAGTTCCGGATCGCCCATCATGGTACGCGCGAGCGTCAGCATCTGCTGCTCGCCGCCCGACAGCACGCCGGCCTGCGTGCGCGATGCGCGCTCGCGCAGCCGCGGGAACAGCCGGTACATGTCGTCGTAGCTCCAGCGGCCGGCGCGTGCCGCCCTTGATCCCGAGCCTGCAGGTTCTCGTCGACGGTCAGCGTCGGAAAGATGTCGCGGTTCTCCGGCACGTAGCCGACGCCGAGATGCGCGATCTCGTAGGTCTTCAGCCCCGTCAGGTCGCGGCCCTTGAAGTCGATCGTGCCGGTGCAGTCCACCAGTCCCATGATCGCCTTGGCCGTCGTCGAGCGACCGACGCCGTTGCGGCCGAGCAGGCTGACGATCTCGCCGCGCGCCCGACGGCAAGATCGACGCCGTGCAGCACGTGGCTCTTGCCGTAGTACGCCTGCAGGTTTTCGACGCGCAGCAGCAGCTCGGCGCTCACGTTCCCTCCGCATGCTGGCCGAGATAGGCCTCCTTGACCGCGGCATTCGCCGCGGATCTCCGCGGGCGTGCCGGTGGCGATCACCTGGCCGTAGACCACCACCGAGATGCGGTCCGCGAGGCCGAACACGACGCCCATGTCGTGCTCGACCATCACCAGCGTGCGGCCCTCGGTGACGTCGCGGATCAGATCGACCGCGCGCTTGCTCTCGGCGCGGCTCATGCCGGCCGTCGGCTCGTCGAGCAGGATCACGTTCGCGCCGCCGGCGATGGTGATGCCGATCTCGAGCGCGCGCTGCTCGGCGTAGGTCAGCAGGCCGGCAAGCGTGTCCCGTCGGCGCCGCAGGCCGACCCGCTGCAGCAGTTCCTCGGCGCGCTCCTCGGCGTCGTCCAGCTTGTTCAGATTCTTCCAGAACGCGTAGCGGTGGCCGAGCGACCACAGCACGGCGCAGCGCAGGTTCTCGAACACCGACAGCCGATGGAAGATGTTGGTGATCTGGAAGCTGCGCGCCAGTCCCATGCGGTTGATCTCGAACGGCTTGCGGTTCGTGATCGGATCGCCATTGAGCCGGATCGTCCCCGACGACACGCCAAAGCGGCCGCTGATCAGGTTGAACAGCGTCGACTTGCCGGCGCCGTTGGGACCGATGATCGCGTGTCGTTCGCCGGCCGGTATCGCGAGATCGATGCCGCGGATGATCTCGGTCTTGCCGAAGCGCTTGTGCACGCCGGCGAGTTCAAGCGCCGAGCGTCATGACGGGTTGTCCCGGATCCAGTCCTCGATCTCGATCTGGATCTCGCTCCAGCGCCGCGTGAAATGGCGCCGGTAATACTCGAACGCGATGGCCCCGCACATCAGCACGAAGGCCGCCATCACCCACGGGCCGGGTGCGCCGGTGTCCATCGGCATGCCGAACAGGTGCGCGACCGGTCCCTGGCCGGTGTCGAGTGTCACGTGGTAAGTCAGCTCGACCAGCATCACGCCGCCGAGCATCACGACGAGGGCGGTGAGGAGCACCCCCACATAGGGATCACGCAAGCGCCGGAACTTGCCGAACTTCATCACGCGCAGGTTCATCAGCAGCAGGCTCGCCAGCCCGCCCGGCGCGAACATCACGAGCGCGACGAAGAACACACCGAGGTACAGCTGCCACGCCTTGGTGTACTCCGACAGCGCCACCGCGAAGAAGATGAACACTATCGCGCCGAGAATCGGCCCGAAGAAGAAGCTAGCACCGCCGATGAAGGCGGCCAGCAGCACGCCACCCGAGCGCACGGCGCTGACGTTCTCGGCGCTGACGATCTCGAAGTTGATCGCCGTGAGCCCGCCAGCGATACCCGCGAAGAAGCCCGAGAGGATCAGCATCAGCCAGCGCACGCGCTGCGTGTTGTAGCCGATGAACTCCGCCCGCTCCGGGTTGTCGCGCACCGCGTTGGCGATGCGTCCGAGCGGCGTCTGCGTCAGTGCGAACATCGCCACCATGCAGGCGAAGCACCACACGGCGATCAGGTAGTACACCTGCAGCTGCGGCCCGAATGTCAGCGACGATATGCCGAGCAGCGGCGAGCCGGCCGTGCGGTTGCCGGTAATTCCACCCTCGCCGCCAAAGAAGCCGGGGAACATCAGCGATGCCGCGAACACCATCTCGCCGATGCCCAGCGTGATCATTGCGAACGGCGTGCCGGCCTTGCGCGTCGTCAGGTAACCGAAGATCACGCCGAAAAACCCACCCGCAAGCCCGGCGATCAGCGGCAGCAGCGACACCGGCCAGTCGAGACTGCCGGCGGCGATTCGGTTCATCGCGTGCATCGCGAAGAACGCCCCGAGACCTGAGTACACCGCGTGGCCGAAGCTCAGCATGCCGCTCTGCCCGAGCAGCATGTTGTAGCTCAGCGCGAACACGATCATGATGCCCATCTGCGACATCAGCGTCAGCGCGAAGCCCTTGCTGAAGAACGCCGGCAGCAGCGCGAACAGCAACGCGGTGAATCCCCAAATGACCCAGCGCCCGAAGTTCAACGGCCGGAATGTGATCACGCGCAGCTCGGGCACGACTCAGTCCTCCCGCGTGCCGAGCAGGCCTTTGGGCCGCACGATCAGGATCAAGACCAGCACGAGATAGGGCAGCACCGGCGCGACCTGCGAGAGCGTCAGACCGAGCAGCGGATAGAGGGTCGAATCCGGCGCGAGCGGCATGCCGATCGTGGCGAGCAGCTGGACAATCGAAAAATCGGACACCTTGCCAAAGCTTTCGAGCAGCCCGATCAGCAACGCAGCGATGAATGCCCCGGCAAGCGAACCCATGCCGCCGACGACAATGACGACGAAGACGATCGCCCCGACGGTGCCGGCCATCGCCGGCTCGGTGACAAACGCGTTGCCACCGACGACCCCGGCCAGCCCCGCGAGCGCCGAACCGCCGCCGAAGACCAGCATGAAGACGCGCGGAACGTTGTGGCCCAGAGCTTCCACCTGCTGCGGATGCGTCAGTGCCGCCTGGATCACGAGGCCGATGCGCGTGCGCGTCAGCAGCAGCCAGATGGCTGCCAGCATGCCGACCGCCACCGCCATCATGAACATGCGGTACTGCGGGAACGTGATGCCGATTTCCTGCAGCCAGGTGACCGGACCGTCGAGTTCAACCGGGACACGGTACGGCACGGCAGCGCGGCCCCAGATGACCTGCACCAGTTCAACGATGATGTACGACAGGCCGAAGGTGAAGAGCAGTTCCGGCACATGCCCCCATTTGTGCACGCGCCGCAGGCCCCAGCGCTCGACCAGCACCCCGAGGATGAAGAGCAGCAGCGGCGCCGCCAGGAGCGCGAACCAGAAACCGAACCACGCCGAAAACTGATACGCAACGTAGGCGCCGAGCATGTAGAAGCTCGCGTGCGCGAAGTTGAGCACGCCCATCATCGAGAAGATCAGCGTGAGCCCCGCGGCCAGCATGAACAGCAGCAGTCCGTAGCTGACGCCGTACAGGGCCTGGCTGAGTGTCGCTTCAAGCATCACGGCGGGACAAAGAAAACCGGCCCGGGTGTCCGGGCCGGTCTCGGCATCGGGAGCGGCGCGCCTACTGCGGCCGCGCCGGCCGCTTCATCTGGCAACTGGTCGGCTGCGACGCCACGTAGGTCGGATACGCCGCCTCGGTCTTCCACGTGTAGCCGGTCTTCTCGACGTCATGCTTGTTCGGCCCGCCGACCTTGGTCCACGACGAGACCCACAGCGGCTGCAGCAACTGGTGGTCGGTCGTGCGCATCTCGATTTCACCGTGCGGCGCGTTCATCTTCACGCCTTCCATCGCGTAGGCGACGCGCAGAGGGTCCGTCGACTTCGCCCGCTTGATGCCTTCGGCCAGCGTCATCAGCGACGTGTAGGTCGACACCGCGTACCACTCCTCATTGAAGCGCTTCTTGAAGTCCTGCGCGGCCTTCTCGAAGGGATAGTTCGGCGCGATGTTCGGATGCCAGTACGACACCTGACGCATGCGATTCTCGCCGGCTGCACCGACGGCCGTCGGCGTGCCGATCACACCCGCGTAGTAGGTATAGAAGTTGGCGTTGAGTCCCGCATCGCGGGCGGCCCGCATCAGCAGCGCGAGGTCCGGCCCCCAGTTGCCGGTAATGATGGTGTCGGCATTGGCCGCCCGCATCTTGGCGATGTACGGCGCGAAGTCGCGCACCTGCCCGAGCGGGTGCAAGTCGTCGCCGACGATCTTGACGTCCGGCCGCTTCGTCGCCAGCAGTTCCTTCGCCACGCGCGAGACCTGGTGGCCGTGCGAGTAGTTCTGGTTGATCAGGAACACGTTCTTGACCTCAGGACGATCCTTCACGTAGGTGGTCAAGGCCTCCATCTTCATGTCGGTGTTCGCGTCGAAGCGGAAGTGCCAGAAGCTGCACTTGCTGTTCGTCAGGTCCGGGTCGACCGCCGCGAAGTTGAGGAACACGATGCTCTGGGTCGGATTACGCTCGTTGTGCTTCTCGATCGCGTCGATCAGCGCCAGTGCCGCGCCGGAGCCCTGGCCCTGCACGACATAGCGGATGCCCTGGTCGATGACCTGCTTGAGCTGCGTCAGCGTTTCCTGCGGCGAAGCCTTGTTGTCGAACGGCACGATCTCGAACTTGACGCCCGGCCCGGCCACCTGCTGCGCGTTCAACTGTTCCGTCATGAACTGGAAATGTCGCAGCAAATTGGTCCCGACGCCGGCGAACGGGCCCGACAGCGGGTCGACATAGGCGATCTTGACCGTCTGGGCGGCTACCGCCGATGCTGGAGCGCCCTTCGCCGCCGGAGCGGCCTTGCCCTGCCCGAATGCAGCGCTGCCCACCGCCACAAAACCGGCGGCCGCGACCCACGCAATCGCCTGACGTCGAATCATGATTGATCTCCTTGGTACGTCCGCCACTCAACGGGCGATTCGGCGGCGAAGGATACTGGCGGCCTTAAAGCCGGTAAAGCCGCAGTGCGGTCAGGGTTTACGCGCCCGTTAGGCAGTAGGCAGCTTGTAGTCCGCGAACTGGTCGCGCAGCTTGGTCTTCAACATCTTCCCGGTTGCACCCAGCGGGATCGCTTCGACGAACACAACGTCGTCGGGCACCTGCCATTTCGCCACCTTGCCGTCGTAGTGGGCCAGCACCTCCTCCTTGCTGACCTCCGCGTTCGGCTTCTTCATCACGATTAGCAGCGGTCGCTCATCCCACTTCGGATGCCTGGCCGCGATGCACGCCGCCATCGCGACCGCCGGGTGCGACACCGCGACGTTCTCGATCTCGATCGAACTGATCCATTCACCGCCCGACTTGATCACGTCCTTGCTGCGATCGGTGATGTGCATGAAACCGTCGGCATCGATCGTCGCGACATCGCCGGTGGGGAACCAGTCCGTGCCCTGCCTGTCGTGTTTCAGGGGGTTGCCGCCGTTGTCCTTGTAGTACTCGCGCATCACCCACGGTCCGCGCACCAGCAGGTCGCCGAACGAGGTGCTGTCCCACGGCAGGTCACCGCCGTCGTCGCCAATGATCTTCATGTCGACGCCGTAGAGCACCCGCCCCTGTTTGTACTGCAGTTTCACGCGCTCCTCGGCCAGCAACGTCAGATGTTTCTGCTTGAAAGTGCACGCCGTCCCGAGCGGACTCATCTCAGTCATGCCCCACGCGTGCAGCACGTGGACGCCGTATTTGTCCTGGAATAGCTTGATCATTGCCGGCGGGCAGGCCGAGCCACCGATCACCGTCCGGTTCATCGTCGAGAAGCGCAGCCCGTTGGCCTCGACGAAAGTCAGCAGGCCCTGCCATACCGTCGGCACGCCCGCCGAGCAGGTCACTTTCTCGGCCTCGAAAAGCTCGTACAGCGACTTGCCGTCGAGATGCGGACCCGGAAAGACCATCTTGCATCCGGTCATCGCCGCGACATACGGCAGACCCCAGGCGTTGACATGGAACATCGGCACCACCGGCAGGATCACGTCGCGCGCCGACACGTTCAACGCATCCGGCAGCGCCGCGGCCAGCGTATGCAGCACCGTCGAGCGGTGGCTATAGAGCACGCCTTTGGGATTGCCCGTCGTACCCGACGTGTAACACATCGACGAGGCGGCGTTCTCGTCGAACTCGGGCCAGGTGTACTGGTCCGAGTGGCTGCCGAGAACCTCCTCGTAGCACTTGAGATCGGCAAGCTTTGACGTCGCCGGCATGTGCGCGCGGTCGGTCATCACCACCCAGTGCTGCACGGTCTTGCAGTGGGGCGCGATCGCCTCGATCAGCGGCAGGAACGTCAGGTCGAAGAACATCGCGCGGTCTTCGGCGTGGTTGACGATCCAGGCGATCTGCTCCGGGTGAAGACGCGGGTTGATGGTATGCAGGACGGCGGCGGATCCTGAAACCGCGAAGTACAGCTCCATGTGCCGATAGCCGTTCCAAGCCAGCGTCGCCACGCGCTCGCTCGTGCGCAGTCCAAGGCTGTCGAGCGCGTTCGCAAGCTGCCGCGAGCGGCGGTGCAATTCCCGGTAGGTGGTGCGGTGGACGTCCCCCTCGACGCGGCGTGAAACGATCTCCACGTCGCCGTGATGGCGATCCGCGTGCGTGATCAGTGACGAGATCAGCAACGGCGTGCGCATCATCAGGCCCTGCAGCATGGCAAGTCTCCTTTGGTGTTCTCTGGATGGTGTTGGCCGCTGGCCGTCCCGCGCGGCTTGGTATTGCCCGCAGCAGCCCCACATGCTCAAGAGTCGGCGGGGCCGCGTCAAGTTGGCGACCGAATCCCGGGAGCGCCGAATCGCGCCCCGTAGAATCATTCCCGGAGCATGCATCTTGGACGCCCGCGTAACCCCATCTGACCGAGCAATTGACCCGGCCTTCGAACGGCAGGCGGTCGACGCCGGCTTGGCGTTCGACAATTCGTTCGCCCGGCTGCCCGACCTCTTCTACACGCGCGTGGCACCGACGCCGCTGCCCGAGCCGTACCTCGTGGCCCGCTCTGACAGCATGGCGACGCGCCTGGGTCTGACGCCCGCGCGCTTTGACGATGCGCAATTCATTGAAGCGCTGACCGGCAACCTGCCGCTGGCAGGCAGCGAACCGCTCGCTGCCGTCTATTCGGGGCACCAGTTCGGCGTCTACGTGCCGCGTCTCGGCGACGGGCGCGCGCTGCTGCTCGGGGAAGTGACCGGCCCGGACGGCGGCCGCTGGGAGATCCAGCTGAAGGGATCCGGAAAGACTCCTTACTCGCGCATGGGCGACGGCCGTGCCGTCCTGCGCTCGTCGATCCGCGAGTTTCTTGCATCGGAGGCGATGCACGGGCTCGGCATTCCGACGACCCGTGCGCTTGCCGTGACCGGAGCGGATTACCCGGTGTTTCGCGAGACCGTCGAAACGGCCGCGGTGGTCACGCGCGTGGCGCCTAGCTTCATCCGCTTCGGCTCGTTCGAATACTTCTACTGGACCGAACAGCACGACGCACTGAGGCAACTGGCCGACCTGGTCATCGATCGCTTCTATCCCGAGGCGCGCAGCGCCACGCAGCCGTACCTCGCGTGGCTCGAGCAGGTCGCCCGCCGAACCGCGCGCCTCGTCGCGCAGTGGCAGGGCGTCGGCTTCTGTCACGGCGTACTCAACACGGACAACATGTCGATCCTCGGCCTGACGATCGACTACGGGCCCTATGGCTTTCTCGACGGCTTCGATGCCGGACACGTCTGCAATCACAGCGACGAGCACGGGCGCTACGCCTACAGCATGCAGCCGCAGATCGGCCACTGGAATCTGTACGCGCTGGGACAGGCGCTCGTGCCGCTCACCGAGGACATCGATGCGACCAAGGCGGCCATCGACGTTTATCTTGATGAATACGCACGCGCGATCGACGCCGTGTTCCGTGCCAAGCTGGGCCTCGTCACGTCGCAACGCGAGGACGAGGCGCTGATCAATCGCCTCATTGAACTCCTAGACGCCAACCGCACCGACTGGACCCGTTTCTGGCGCCAGCTGGCGACGCTGCGCCGCGATGCGACGACGCCGGAAGAAGATGCCGCGGTGCGCGACCTCGTCGTCGACCGCGCCGCTTTCGATTCCTGGGCAGCCTTGTACCGCGAGCGCCTTGCACAGGAGCAGAGCGACGACACCGAGCGCATGGCACGCATGAATCAGGTCAATCCGAAGTACGTGCTGCGCAATCACCTGGCCGAGACCGCGATCCGCAAGGCGCGTGGCGACGACGGTCCACGCGACTTCAGCGAGATCGCGCGCCTGCACGCGATCCTGGCGCGGCCGTACGACGAGCAGCCCGAGCACGAGGCTTACGCCGCCGAGCCACCCGACTGGGCGCAGTCGCTGCACCTGTCCTGTTCCTCCTGAGAGTCCGAGATGAAGAAAGTGACGAAGACCGACACGGAGTGGCGCGCGCAGCTGTCGCCGATGGAGTACGCGGTGACGCGCGAGAAAGGCACCGAGCGCCCCTTCACCGGGCGTTATTGGGACCATCACGAGCACGGTATCTACCGCTGTGTCGGCTGCGCCACGCCGCTGTTCGAATCGGACACGAAGTTCGATTCGGGCTGTGGCTGGCCCAGCTATTTCCGTGCGCTTGACCCGGCCAACGTGCGCGAGGAGCTCGACAACAGCCACGGCATGGTGCGTACGGAGATCCTCTGCAACGTCTGCGACGCGCATTTGGGTCACGTCTTCCCGGACGGACCGCCGCCAACCGGACTGCGCTACTGCATCAACTCGGCGTCGTTGACATTCGAGCCGACGAAGGCGGCGCAGGAATGATGAAGCTGCTGTTCGACCTCCTTCCGGTCATCCTGTTCTTTGCGACCTACAAGGTCGCGGGCGGCTATCCGCAACAGTCCATCGCACTCGCCGGCAGCTCGCTGGGATGGATGGTTGGCGACGGTACCGTGCCGCCCGACCAGGCGCCGATCCTGCTCGCCACCGCGGTAGCCATCGTCGCGTCGCTGCTGCAGGTCGGCTCGCTGCTCGCGCGCGGACGCAAGGTCGACACCATGCTGTGGGTCAGCCTCGGCGTGATTGTCATCTTCGGCGGCGCCACGATCTGGTTCCATGACGAGACGTTCATCAAGTGGAAACCGACGATCCTCTACTGGCTGTTCGGCGGTGCGCTGCTTGCCGGCCATCTGTTCTGGAAGAAGAACCTGTTGCAGTCGCTGCTCGGCACCCAGCTCGACGTGCCGCCAACGGTGTGGAGTCGTCTGCTGTCGGCGTGGGTCGGGTTCTTCGTGCTGATGGGAATCATCAATCTCATCGTCGCCTACTCGGTGCCGACCGACACCTGGGTCAACTTCAAGCTGTTTGGGCTGTTCGGCCTGACGATGGCATTCACGCTGGGCATTGGTGTCTACCTCGCCCGCCACATGAAGGAAGCTCCGGATGCTTGAGAACATCGTGGCCGCGATGCGAAGCCGTTTGGCGGTGCTCGATCCGCTCGAACTCACGATCGACGACGAGAGCGCGCTGCACGCCGGACATCCGGGCGCTGCAGGCGGCGGCGGGCACTACCGGATGATCCTCGTGAGTGCCGCATTCGCGGGTCAGCCGCGAGTGATGCGCCATCGCCTTGTGTATGATGCCTTGGCCGATTTGATGCAGCGCGAGATCCATGCGCTGGCCATGACATTGTTGGCGCCCGGCGAGATCCGACCCGGCTCGGCGCCATCGTTTTCCCACTCTTCCGGACACTGATTCTCATGCAACGCACCGCCCTGTTCGCGGCCTTGGTATTGGCCAGCGGAATCGCCCTCGCCCAGAACGTCGCCGTCGTGAACAACAAGCCCATTCCGAAGGCGCGCGAAGATGCCTGGGTCAAGGAACTGACCAAGCAGGGACAGAAGGACACGCCCGAGCTGCGCAAGATGGTCAAGGAACGCCTGATCCAGAACGAAGTGCTGCTGCAGGAATCGACCAAGCGCGGCATTCCGGAGCAGGCGGACGTCAAGTTCATGCTCGACATCCAGCGACAGAACACGCTGATCCAGGCGCTGCTGCGCGACGAGATGGCGAAGAACCCGGTCACCGATGCCGAAGTCCAGGCCGAGTACGACAAGCAGAAGGGGGCAGTCGGAAGCAAGGAATACCGCGCCCGTCATATCCTGGTCGAAAACCAGGCAGACGCCACGGCGATCATCGATCAGCTCAAGAAGGGCGCGAAGTTCGAGGAGCTCGCGAAGAAGTCGAAGGACACCGGGTCCGCCGCCAACGGCGGTGACCTGGACTGGGCCGCACCCGACGCCTATGTGAAGCCATTTTCCGATGCGCTGCAGAAACTCAACAAGGGCGAGACGATCGACACGCCGGTTCAGACCCAGTTCGGCTGGCATGTGATCCGGCTCGACGATGTACGCGACACGCAGTTTCCTCCGCTCGAGCAGGTCGCACCGCAAATCCGCGAGTCATTGCAGCAGCAGAAGGCCCAGGCTTTCGTGCAGAACCTCACGAAGAGCGCAAAGATCCAGTAGGCGGTCGGCCCGCTGCCGTCACGCACAGGGGCGATTTTCTCGCCCCTTTTTCATTTTTTTGCGCTGCGCCAGCGTGACGCTCGAGCGGATGGCAGGAACGCTGTCTGCTCGCATCTCCGTAAACCGATGGAGGTGGCAATGACTCAGTCTTGCAGGCGGCGCATGCTTGCCGGAGGCCTCGCGGCCGTCTTGGTGGCGCGTCTGCCCTTCGCGCTTGCCCAGGCGCCCGTTGAGGGTCGTACAGCCCAGGACCGGCGCTTTCTCACCGGCGGGGTCGGCCTTGACGAGTCCGAGCGAATGAAGACCCTGGCAGGTGACTTTTCGCTGACCGTGCTGGTGGCGGCAACCTCGGGCGCGTACCTCGCTGACACGCGATTGATGATTCGCGATGCGCAGGGCAAGGCGGTCCTCGATGCGCAGCTTTCCTCGCCCTACCTGCTCGTCGATCTGGCGGCGGGCCGGTACGACGTCCAAGCCACCCACCAAGGGGTGACTCAGCAGCGCCGCATCAACGTCGCCGAAAATTCGCGCGCCAAGGTCGTCTTCAGCTTCGATGTCCCGGTGGACCGGGGACCGCAATCGCCGAGCGGTTGAACCTCTCGCCCGCCGGCGTCACCGACCCGCGAATTAACCGACGATCGGCTTCGACAACGGCTTGCGCCGCGTCTGCGACGTCGGCAATCGTTCTTGCTGTGATGACGCAGTGCCACGCCGGCTGGCACGCGCGCCGCGAACGAGTTCCGCGAGGAACGGCAGCGCGGCCAGCAGCAGACCTGCGCTGAAGACGGCGAGCAGTTCCACGTCACGCAGTGGTTGGTGCTTGAATCGGAGCGACCAGTCCGCTGCAACGTCGCCCTGACCGATCAGCGCCATGGCCTGGTCGCGATGGATCACTGCCAGGGCTGCGAGACCGGCCCAAGGCAGCACGTTCTGCAGGCCGTGGACCCACTGCTCGGCGACCGGGATGCGACGTCGGGCGGCGGCATAGGAAAGATCGGTCCATACGGTGAGCTCGTGCGCGATGGCTGCGAGCAGAAGAATGACGAGCACCGCAGCGTTGATCTGCAATAGCAGCGCTGCAGCGACTGCCACACCGAGCTCAGCCACCATCAGCACGTGCAGCGCAGGCTCGCGCCAGCCCACCTTCTCCTCAATACGTTGCCATCGATGCAACAGCCAGTCGCCGAAGCCCGCGAGGAGCCAGAGCGGCAGCAGGGCGTAGAGCAGCAGCTCCTGCAGGAGCTGCGATGTCGCATCTACTGGAGCGCCCACGACGGCCGGTGCACTCGGTTGTCGGGATGTAGAAGGTATCGCGGCCCAAGGAACTGCTTGGCGCTCTCGAGGCGCTGCAGATTGCGGCGCGCCAGTCCTTCATCCGGCTTCACGGCAGCCCCGTCGATCAGACGCGCCTCGGACCCAGCCGACAGCCAGCGTCGGACTTTCTTGGTGACCATGGACGACCTCGCTTTCACGCTTTCACCAGAACGTGCACGGCTCGTGCGGCGGTCTGCTCGATCCCGCGGGCATCGTCGCCGCAAGCCGCTTGAGCAAGCGTTATGCCGATCCACTGCGGGCGCCTTCGTCACCCGACCAGCGGAGCGTCAACAACGCCGGCCGAATCAGGTGATGGCCGTAGCGCCCAATCCGGGCGCAACATCCTCGCTGCACTTCGACGTGGCAAAGACATGACGGCACCAGTTAACGATGCGTGGGATTCCGGACAGGCTTATGAGCGCTACATCGGTCGCTGGAGTCGCCGCGTGGCGGCCGAGTTCCTCGGCGGAATGGATACCGACGCGCGCGGCGCGTGGGTCGACGTCGGCTGCGGCACCGGCGCGCTCACTTCCGCGATACTTGCGCACTGCGAACCGCGTTCGGTCGACGGGATCGACGCATCCCAGGCGTTCATCTCTCGCGCTCAGGAGCAGATCGACGATCCGCGCGTCCGGCTGAGGGTGGGAGATGCCGCGCATCTGCCGTGGCCGTGGGCGACATTCGAAGTCGCGGTGTCCGGCCTCGTGCTGAACTTCGTTACCGACCCGCCAGCGATGATCCGCGAGATGGCGCGCGTGACCCGTACCGGTGGCCGCGTCGCGGTCTACGTCTGGGACTACGCGGACGGCATGCAGATGCTGCGGCGCTTCTGGGATGCCGCAAGCGCGATCGACGCAAACGCGAGGGCGATTGACGAGGCGAAGCGCTTCCCGGTCTGCCAACCGGGCCCGCTCGCTGAGCTCTTCGAGCACGCCGGATTGCGTTCGGTCGGCGTGACTGCAGTCGAAGTGCCGACAGTCTTCAACGACTTCGACGACTACTGGCAACCTTTCCTCGGACGGTCCGGGCCCGCGCCCGCCTACGTTGCTTCGCTCGACGACGGCACGCGCGAGCGGATCAGGAGTCATCTCGAATCCCAGCTTGCCGGCGATGGAGGTCCGATCAACCTGGTTGCCCGAGCCTGGGCAGCGCAGGGAGTCGTCACCTGATGAGCGCAGCGCTGACTGACCGGCCCACAGTTGTCGGGCATCGGCATTGCCGCTTCTGTGCATGGCTGACATCACTCACTGGATCCTGGGAGCACAGGGTGCGATGTATGTCGCGACCGGCCTCTGGCCGTTGTTGCACATGCCGAGCTTCGAGGCGGTCACTGGTGCCAAGACGGATGACTGGCTCGTGCACACGGTGGGTCTGCTGCTGGCTGTCATCGGCGGTGTCCTGCTCACCGCAGTCATGCAGCGTCGCGCCAAACGACTGGTGATCTCGCTTGCGATCGGTACAGCGATCGCGCTGGCGGGCATCGATACCGTCTATGTGCTCAACGGAACGATCTCGCGCATCTACCTGCTCGATGCTGCGATCGAGCTCGCTATCGTGGCCGCGCTGTTAGCGGCGTCGATCGGGCACGGAGCGAGCCGCAGGAAGCGGGCCGTCGCGGGCAATTGATCCCAGGCTGTCCCGCAAAGCACCAGAACTCGCTCGACTCAGCGGTTGTTGTCGCGTGGCTTCACAGAGCGACTCAGCGACCGCGCTTTCACTTTCGGCGCCGTCATGCGCCACGGTGACGAAGCAAACTTTTCCACGAGAAACTGCAGGACTGCATCCAGCTTCGGAGGACGGCGCCTGCCGGCCGCGTAGACCGCATGCAGCGGCAACGGTTCGGGTTGGTGCGCGTCAAGAAGCAGCGGGACCAGTCGGCCATCGCGTATCGCGGGCCCGACAATCAGGTCGGAAAGCCGAATAACGCCGAGTCCCTGCAACGCCAGTTCGTACAGCGTCTCGGCGTTGTTGAGCGTGATGCTTCCCTTGACCGGTACCAGCCGGACTCCGTCGGCAGCGCGGAACGGCCATTCACTCTGTCCGGGGATGCCTGTCAGAGTCAGGCAATTGTGGCGACTCAAGTCCTCGGGCTTGCGGGGAACACCATGTCTTTCAAGATAGGAAGGCGCCGCGGTAATGACGCGCTCGAGTTCGCCGACACGCCGCGCCGCAAGATTGGCTTCACCGAGCGGGCCGACGCGTATTCCGAGATCGATTCCGGCCTCGACCAGATCCACAGCATATTCACTGATGACGAGATCTAGCGTGATGTCCGGATACCGCGCGCCGAATTCCGGCAAGGCCGGCACGAGCGCATAGGTGGCGAATGCCGTCCCGACACGCATCCGCACGCGTCCCTTGGGCTGCTTCGCGAAGCGCATGACGTCGGATTCGAGGTCTGCGATTTCGCCGACGATGCGCTGCACGCGCTCGAAATAGATTTCGCCTTCGGCGGTCAGCGCGAGGCTCCGCGTCGAACGCTGCAGCAGGCGCACGCCGAGCTTGCGCTCGAGCCGGGTGACCAGCTTCGAAACTGCCGAGGGGGTGACGCCCAGTTCATGCGCGGCCGCGGTGAAGCTGTGGCGCTCCACGGCGCGCACGAAGGCCACCATCGCGAAACCGGATTCCGTTGGGCCCTCCTTGCTACCTATTCATGCCATTTTGGCACAAATGAGATGCCTATCGAGCGGATTGTGCGCCAACCGAGACGGAGATACCTTACGTATGCGACGTTCTCGTCGCGTGAAGGAGCCAGAACGATGACCCGCTTCGAATCCTCAGTTCCGGACAGCTTTGCTCTTGCCGCTGCCGCTCGGCGCAACCGGTCCGAGGGTTATGGCACGGCGCTTGATTCCGCCATCGCCTGGCTGGATCGTTGCATCAAGGACGTCGTGCGGCACGTTGGTGCCTACGCAGTTCCGCCCGCCCAGCGGCGCCATCTGTCGCACTGACACGAAGTCCACACCTCGCTCGCGCCATCCCTACGGGACCGCGCGCCGCAACGGCAGCGCCCGCTCGCGCCGCTGCTCCCCTCCCCGTATATCGACAACGCCCGTTGCGCGCCCTCGCGGCGCCTTCCAGCCGCGCCTGAACTCGCAGGCGCCACGTTTGCCTGCCCGTCCCATTGGACGAATCGCCGAGGTGGGCAATGGAGCGCTTGTGGACTCGCAACGGCACTTCCCGTGGCCATTATGGCCTCTGGCTGGCGGCGGCGATCGGGCTGGCCGCGTCGGCGCTGCGCGTTCGCTCGAAGACCAGGTCGGTCGAGAGCGATTATGTTCCGATCGGGCAGTTCCTCGAGGTCGATGGCGTTCGACTGCACTACGTCGTGCGTGGAGACGGCGAGCCGGTGGTCCTGCTGCACGGGAACGGCAGCAACATCCTCGACCTGGAACTGTCCGGCCTGCTCGACCGCGCCTCACAGGGCTACCGCCTCATCGCGTTCGACCGGCCCGGATTCGGCTATAGCAGCCGGCCGCGCACCACGGCCTGGACCCCGCACGCCCAGGCGCGCCTGCTTCATCGAGCGCTGCGCCAGCTGGGCGTGGAACGCCCCATCGTCGCCGGGCACTCTATGGGGACCCAGGTCGCCCTGTCGATGGCGCTGCAGTTTCCGGAAGATGTCCGCAGCCTCGTACTGTTGTCGGGGTATTACTTTCCTTCGGCCCGCATCGACGCGCTCGTCATGTCGTTGCCCGCAATCCCGATTTTCGGAACCCTCATGCGCCACGCCGTGTCGCCCTGGCTCGGCCGACTGCTCTGGCCGTTGATCGCGCGGACCGTGTTCGATCCCTCACCCGTGCCGCCGTCGTTCTTGGCCTATCCCCCATGGATGTCACTGCGGCCATTGGCATTGCGCGCGCAGGCAGCCGAAGCGGCGATCGGAATCGCCGCCGCCGCGCAGCTGCGCAGCCGTTACAAGGACGTGCGGGTTCCGGTCGTGATCCTGGCGGGTACCGATGATCGCTATGTCAACACCGCGGCAAACTCGGTGCGCCTGCATAGCGAACTGCCGCAGAGCGAGCTGACGTTGGTGCCCGGCGCGGGCCACATGGTCCATCACATGGTCATCGAGGAGGTGATGTCGGCGATTGACGCCGCTTCCTCGTCGCCGGTGTTGCCGCCGGTCCTGGAGCGGCGCGAAGCCAGCGCACTGGTCGAATAGGCCGCAGCTGCTGGCAATGCAAGGCGACGCCTCGCATGACCCGCCGTGGCCGTAAGCGGGGGCGGCGGCCGGGAGCCGTCGATCGGACGCCTATGCGGCCCGCCCTCCGCTCGTCTACGCTTCGAATCAGCGCATCAGCCGGAGCGATTGTCCGGAGGGAAAAATGAAGAAAGCGTTCAAAGTCTTCTGTGTCGCCCTGATCATCGCTTCGCTGCAACAGGTCGCGTTCGCGCAGCGTCCCGGCAAAGGGGATGTACCGATTAGACGGAATCAATCGGGCGGCATCAACTACGCGCCGTTGCCCGGCATCTTCGTTGTCGTCTCGGTCGACTCCTACAGCCGCAACGTGCGCCTGCGCGCGGGTGACGGAACCACGGCGGACGTCCAAGTCGCCGAGGGCGTTTACGACCTTTCCAAGATCAAGGCCGGCGATCGCATCCAGGTCGACTTCTTGCAAAAGGACGGACCTGACGATCCACTGAGCGCAGCGACGATCTGGCCGGCACCCTGACGACGAAGGACCCGTGCACCGCCCAGCGCGACGCACGCGTCGGGATTCAGGAACTTGGCCACGGCAACCGCACGCGGAGCTTCACGCGGGAGTCGGCCCACGTAGTCGGACCGGGATGCAGCGACGGGCTTTCACCCCCTGCTCCGGAAAACCCGCGAGCAAGTTGCATCTCAGCGCGTCACTCCGCCGGCATCGCCTCTTCCTCGCTCGGCATCGTATGGGACGTCAGATCGGTCGCCGGCGGCTCCATGGCGTTGCCGTTGAAGCGATCGAACGAACGATGCATCGCCACGCGCTTCATGAAAGGCTCGACGGCATCGGCGAGCGCGTCATCCGGCACAAGCAGCAAGCCGGGAGCCGGCTCGAATTCGGTGTTCTCGTCCTTCGGGTCGCGCACAGGCCGGATCGGCACGGCGCGTGAAGCAGGCGCCACCGTGTCTGCGGCGCGAAACATGTCGTCGGAGTCGCTGTCCTCATCATTGACCTCGGCGGTGAGGTCGATTCCCGCCACCTGAAGGATCACTTCGGCCGTTTGTGGCACCAGCATGGCCTTGTTGTGGCGCCACTGTTGCATCACGAATTCGGCGACATGATCATCGAGCGCCAGTTCGTCGGCCGCTGCCTCGCCTGACGGCAATACGACCGCATCCCACAACACGGACGGTGCGGCTTCAAAGGTGACTTCAACCGGAATCGGCTCACCCCGCTCCGGCACGATGCGCCCGAGGCGGCGCCCGACGTAGCGCGGCAAGGCTCCGGCGCTGCTGAGCTCGTCGTAAAGTTGCGTCGCGAAGCGGGTGTCCATGCCGTTCGCGACCAGTACCGCGACGCGACGCGTGGCGATCGAACCGTCGCCGGGTCGCGCCAGCAACGACAGTCCTTCGGACCGCTGGACCTCGACGTTCGGCTTCGGCACGATCAGAGGCAACGCTTCGGGAAGCTCCATGCCGAGGCCGTTGGCGACGGCGCGCGCGAGTCCTTCGTCGGCGTTGCGCAGCTGCGCGACCACCCGTTCGCGAATCGCCTCGGTCTGCACGCGCGTCAGTTCGAAGCGGAAGCCGTCAATGATGTGTTGCTGCTCGATCGGACTCTGGCTGTTGAAGAACAGCGCGGCCTGTGCGTAGTGCTCGGCGAACTTCTCCGGCTTGGCTCGCAGCTTCGTCGGCTCGGCCTCCCGGCTCGCCTCCAGCAGGCGCTCGGCGAACGAGGAAAAACCCGCGGCTCCCGCCTGGAACGGGCAGCCTGCGCCGAGCGAGTTCGGTTCGTAGTTGGCGCGGCCGCGATTGACTTGGTGCTGATGAAAGCCGTCGCGCTGGTTGTTGTGCACCTGCGCAACCGGCGTGTTGATCGGAATCTGCGTGAAGTTGGGACCCCCGAGACGCGTCAACTGCGTGTCGAGGTACGAGAAGTTGCGACCCTGCAGCAGCGGATCATTGGTGAAGTCGATCCCCGGAATCACGTGCTGCGTACAGAACGCCACTTGCTCCGTCTCGGCAAAGAAATTGTCCGGGTTCCGATCCAGGACCATGCGTCCGACGGTGCGCAGCGGCACCAATTCCTCGGGAACGATCTTCGTCGCGTCCAGCACGTCGAAGCTCCACTGGGCCGCCTCTTCCTCGCTGAAAAGCTGCACCTGCAGTTCCCACTCAGGAAACTCGCCGCCTTCGATCGCTTCCCACAGGTCGCGCCGGTGGAAGTCCGGATCGGCACCCATGATCTTGTTCGCCTCATCCCATACGAGCGAATGCGTGCCGAGCTTCGGCGTCCAGTGAAACTTGACCAGCGTCGCCTGTCCCGCCGAATTGACAAACCGGAAGGTGTGCACGCCAAAGCCCTGCATCATGCGGTAGCTGCGCGGGATCGCGCGATCGCTCATGTGCCACATCAGCATGTGCGTCGATTCCGGCGTCAGCGAGACGAAGTCCCAGAAGGTGTCGTGGGCGCTCGCGGCCTGCGGCATCTGGTGATGCGGCTCCGGCTTCACCGAGTGCACGAGATCCGGAAACTTCATCGCGTCCTGAATGAAGAACACCGGCATGTTGTTTCCGACGAGGTCCCAGTTGCCTTCGTCCGTATAGAACTTGACGGCAAAGCCGCGCACATCGCGCACGGTGTCGGCGCTGCCCCGCTCGCCGGCCACGGTCGAAAAGCGCACGAACACCGGTGTGCGCTTGCCGATCTCCGAGAACGGCACCGCGCGCGTGACGTCGGTCAGGGCATCGGTGCACTCGAAGTACCCATGAGCCCCCGAACCTCGCGCATGCACAACCCGCTCGGGAATTCGCTCATGGTCAAAGTGGGTGATCTTCTCGCGGAGGATGAAATCCTCCATCAACGTTGGGCCGCGCGTGCCGAGTCGAAGCGAGTTCTGGTTGTCGGCGATCAAAACGCCCTGGTTCGTCGTCAGTGGCCGGCCGCCGGAATCAACGCGGTGCCTGGCGAGCGGGACCGACGTTCGGGTTTGTCCCCGGGGCGGCCATGCTTCCGTTCTTGTCGTTCTCGTTGCTTTCGCTGATCGTGCTCGCGGTCGCATCGGTGTTGTCCGGTACCGCATGCTCGCCTTCCGGAACGGGCTGCCTCGCCTCCAGCGCGTATTCCGCCGGCTTGGTCGCATTGGCCGGCATCGCCCGGGCCAGCGCTTCGGTGGCCTCGACCTTTGCTTCCAGCCGATCCGTCACCGCAACGCGCCGTACGCTGTCGCTCTTACTGCTGGTACCACTGCCCAATGCGGTGGCGGCCCGCTCCATTAGTCCACGCCGTGGCGACAGTCCCTCCTTGGCTGAAGGGCCCGACATCGTGCCCTTGGCGCTCGTGCTGCCGCGCGCCGCTGGCGACGTCGCCGGCTTGACTGCCTCTCCCGGCTTCTTTGCTGAACGTTTTCCTGAACCACTCTTGCTACTCGCCATGGCCTTCTCCCGTTTCGGTGAACGCGACGAGAGGCAAGATAGGTGCCGGCGTGCAAGTGCTTCTTACGCCGCGGGGTTATCCGTTCGTAACTTCGGGACGCGGGGCGTGACTCCGAACTCACCGCTCGACGCTACGTGTCATCGAGCGTTCTGCGGGGTCGCGGCTTCGTGTCCGGACGGTGGGCCGCGAAGCGCGCCGCGGAACGCACGCCGGCTTATCTGACGACGAAGTGAACGTGGCCCGAGGAGTCGCGCGTCGCCAGATACTGCGCTCCGTTGCGCAGCGGCACTTCGACCTCCCCCGTGTTCGGCCCAACCATGCGCAAGTTGCCCTCGGTACAGCGCTGATGCGTGCGCGTAGCCCGCACCGGGAGACTGAAGTCTTCGCCGTCGATCTCGTAGCGAAGTGGGGCCCTGGTGCGGTTCGTGACGCGAACCGTCACCATCGCGCGTTTCGGGCGGCCGAACAACTGGACCGCGTAATAGCGTCGGCTGCGCTCGCTCTGCGCAATTCCGATGCCGATGTCCGTGACGGCAGCCAGCAGCAGATTCTTGCGATGCCCTTCCGACTCGAACCATCCGGCCATCAGGTGGCTCGTCAGTTCGTCCGTCGTAAAGCCGGTCGACTTCACGAGGTACGCAAGGTTTTCGGCAACGACGCAGTACTCGTAGCCCGCTGCCAGTGCCCGTTTCTCAGGTGCTCGATCGTCCGCTTCGTGACCGTAGCGATCCGTCGCAGCCATGTACTGCGCGAATTCCTGTGCCGCCGCAGCGAGCCGGGCATCGGCAACGACGGGCGATACACCCTGGCTGCTTCGAAACGCATTCGTACGCCGTACCACGTCGGCGGCGACCGACGCCAGATCAAGGAGTTGAAGCTCCTGCGACGCAGCGGGCGCCGCCGTCGCAAGTGCAGTTAGCGCAAGCGCTGCGCACGGCAACCATTGGAGTCGCCGTGCGCAACTCGCGCTGCGCAGCCTCAATAGAAGGTGCACCGCGCCGAGACAAGTATCGAGGCGCCGATGTTTCCGCTCTCCCGGTCACGCTTGAGGCGCCCTCGGAACGCCGGAAACAGGCAACGCTCTGCGGGCAGGCCAATTTCCCCCATCCAAGCCTTGAGCATCGGCGACTGGTTGCCGATCGTCAGGCGCGGGCGGATGAAGCGTCCATCGGGTCCGATGCGGCCAAACTCGAGCAGGACCGCCGATCCCAAAACGGCGACCTCGGCGCGTGGGCCCTCGACGGTGGAAAAGGCGGTCGACTGGCGTGTGGGATCGTTCTCGTTCAGTCCCGAGTACGTCGCCCGCTCGACATGGAGGCCCGCCAAGCGCAGGGTCGAGTCGGTAACCCGAGTCTCGTGCACCTGAGCGGCGGCGACCAATGTCGTCAACGCCAGGACCAGTGGGCAACTGCTTCGGAGAAACCACGCACGAGAGCGGCACATCGAGGCACCTGCGTCAAGAGTTGCAGCGGGATGCGTTGCGATGCTGGGCGCGAAGCAATCGGAATGCCCGCGCGGGAATGCCCCGCCCGGCGGTCGGACCGGGCGACGAGGCGAGCAGCGGACGCCTTTGTTAAGACGCACCATGGGATCCTTAGGCGTCTGCTGTCGCACCGGAAGCATACGGACGCGCGCGCCGATGCTGGCAAGCTCGTACCTGTTGCGCGGCTTGCGCGCCGATACCGGCGTCCATTCGAGTTTTGGTTCTATGGAGGGAACCCCTATGCGCTGGTTTGTACTGCTGATCGTTCCGTTCGTCGTGCTTGCGATCGCCACTCTGAAGTTGACCCAGCAGCAGGTTCTCTGGAACGCGACCGAACCGGGAATGACCGTCGACGAGGTTCGAGCAGTACTGCCGCGCGCGTTGCCGCCGGCCGAATCGCGTCGGCTCGCGAACGGGCTCGAACTGAAGCTAACCGCCAACGGAGTGGAAAACCTTGAAAGGGCCTTCGACGCCGAGTTCTACTTCACCGAGAGCGGCTTGCAGAAGGTCATGCTGCGCTCGACCCGAAGTCTCACGATCGACGCCGCTGCCTCCGAGTTCGAGAATCTGCGCCGCTCCGCCACGCGACGCTACGGCGACGAGCGGCCGGCACCGGCGAGATCACTTGCACCTCCGGCTGCAGAGGCGCGCTGGATTTCCGGACGCGTCACGATCAGTTTGCAGCTCGAGCAGCACGGACCCATGGGACGGATCACGATGAGCTACTCTGCGGAGCCAACGCCCTCCGGCTCGTCCTGAAGCCGCGGCGCTCGGCGCTTTGTGTCTCCGGCAAGGATGCGGGAAAGCACGCACTCCATCAGGAAAGGGAAGTCATATGCTGCGCTCGTTCACCCTCGGTATCAGTCTGCTCTTGCTCGCTGCATCGGCGGCTGCTCAGCAGATCGCATTCACGACACCGGCCGAGGCGAAGAAGGCCATCGATGGAGTCATGGCCAGTTTCAGTGCGGGCAACTACGACGCCGCATGGAAGCAACTGCGGGTGTATTCGTCCTTTCCGCAGGCCGAGTTCGACACCTTCGTGTCCCAGTTCACCGCGCAGGCGCCCACGATCGTTCAGCGCTTCGGCCCCGCCATCGGTTCGGAATTCATCCGCGAGGACAAGGCCGGCTCTTCGCTCGTGCGACTCACCTACCTGAGCCGACACGAGCGTTCGGGCCTGCGCTGGTACTTTATCCTGTACCGATCTCCGAGCGGTTGGACGCTGGGCGACTTCAAGTTCGACTCGAACCTGAACGCGATCTTCGCGGGATCGGGTTCGTAAAGCGCGGTGCGAGGCAACAGCACTGGACTTACGCGCACCGCTGCCGCCGAGAACCCGGCGGGACCGATTGGCGATCGAAGTTGTCGCGGGCCGCGCTGCCCACGCCCAATGCAGGCGCTGGAGTCCCGCCGCCGGCGTGTGCGGCGGTGCGTCATCCGCAAAGGCTTCGGCCTTATCACGTGCAGACGCGATCAAGTTGTTGCCGTTGCGACGTCGATGGGATAGCTTTCGCCACCGCACAATTCGAGAAGAGCGCGATCGCCGCTGGAAGTACATCCTGCGCGACCGATCCGCGCCTAAGTGAATCACCGGTCGACGCAGGGGGCTAACAAATCGAAGTGGAGAGCATTGCAGCGACGAGTTGTGCTTGGCGCTGTCGCTTGAATCACGTTGTTCGACCATCTATCGCATGTCAGTTCCGTGAATTCCCAGAACGTAGTGAAGTGCAAATCTAAGTCGGCAAGGAGAGGATCAATATGAAACCAAGAAACCACTTGATGTACGCGACGGTGGCGATGACACTCGTCTTCGGCAGCGCCGGGTCCGCGTTCGCCCAGAACCGAGCGGTGCGGACGGAGCCGCGTAATCCGCCCAGCGCGATTGCGTCGCAGAAACTGGCTCAGCCGGTCACGGCTGGCGGCGTGTCGCGCAGCGTTCTCGACCGCAGCCTGCTCGGCGGTTCCGGGGCAAAGCGGGTCATCGTCCGCCTATCCGCCGACTCGTCTGCGAGCGCGTTCGTCAAGGGCGCTGACACTGCGCAGGCCAAGTGGAGCGCCAAAGCGCAGCAGGATGCTTTCTTGTCGAACGTGCGCGCTCTCGACCCGAATGCGCGTGTGGTGGCTCAGGTGCAGGCCGTCATGAATGCCGTCTTCATCGAAGTCGATGCGGCTGCGTTGCCGGCACTGGCCAAGGATCCGCGCGTGGTGCGCATTGCGCCTGTGGGGAACTATCAGCTGAACTTGTCGACGACGGTCCCATACATTGGTGCGACCGCAGTGCAAGCCAAAGGCGTCGATGGCCGCGGCATCAAAGTGGCCGTGCTCGACAGCGGGATCGATTACCTCCATGCAGGCCTCTTCGGCTCCGGCAATCCCGCCGATTTCGCAGCGAACAATCCAGAGGTCATCGAGCCCGGCACGTTCCCGACCGCGAAGGTCGTGGGGGGCTACGACTTCGTGGGTTCGAACTGGACCGGCGGAGTTGGAAGTCCTCCCGAAGTCCCGGATCCCGATCCTCTCGATGCGGGACCCGGCCGCGGTCACGGCACGCACGTCGGTCACATCATCGCCGGAAAGGGCGGCGTTGCGCCCGGCGCGAGTCTGTATGCCGTCAAGGTCTGCTCGTCGGTCTCGACGTCCTGCTCCGGCATCGCGCTGATCCAAGGCATGGATTTCGCCGCCGACCCGAATGGCGACGGCAAGTTCAGCGACCGGGTAGACATCATCAACATGTCGCTTGGGTCCGACTACGGCCAGCCCTTCGACGACGATCTTTCCTTGGCGGTCGAAAATGCCACGGGACTGGGCATCCTGACGGTCGCCTCGGCGGGCAACGGATCGGACAAGCCCTACGTCCATGGAACGCCTGCCGCAACGAAGACCGCGCTGGCAGTCGCGCAGACCGCCGTTCCCACCGCGTTTCTGCCGTTGATGCAGATCGTCGCTCCTGCGTCGATCGCCGGCAATTTTCCGGCGGTCTTCCAGCCCTGGTCAGCACCGCTCACGGCACCGATCGAGGCACCGCTGCAATACGCCAATGGCGCGAATGGCAATCTGGACGGCTGTGCCGCGTTTCCTGCCGGCTCGCTGGTGGGAAAAATCGTTCTGGTGAATCGGGGTAACTGCAACTTCACACTGAAGGTCAAAAACGTCGCCGACGCCGGCGGCTTGATCGGCATCATTGGCCTCATCGCGCCGGGTGACCCGTTTGAAGGCGGGGACGGTGGCGACCGCCCGATCACCATCCCCGGTTACATGGTCAGCCAGGCTGTTGCCAACCGCCTGAGAAGCGGCCTGCCAAACACCGTAGTGAGGTTCGATCCTAAAGTCGGCATCCCGTTGGCTGGGTCGATCGTCGGAAGTTCATCGCGCGGTCCGCAGCATGAAGACACGACGCTGATCAAGCCGGAAATCGGCGCTCCTGGTGCGTCTGTGTCCGCGATTGCCGGCAGCGGCACGGGCGAAGGGCCTTTCAGTGGCACGTCGGGTGCCGCGCCCATGATCGCGGGCTCAGCCGCGCTGGTGCTGCAAGCCCATGGCGGAACCAAGGCCACCGCGAAGGGAACGCCACCCGGGAATGCACTCGGCCACGGCTTGTCGCCGCTCGAGGTCAAGGCGCTGCTGATGAACACCGGCGAAATCAACATCCTCAGTAACCCGTTGACCGGCGCGCTGGCTCCGATCACCCGTATCGGCGGAGGTGAGGTCCGCGTCAACCGTGCCGTTGCCGCTCCGATCGCGGCTTGGGACAAAGACGTACCCGCCGGCGCGCTGAGCTTTGGCTTTGTCGACGTTGCAGACGGAACGGTGAGCATGACCAAGACCGTGCAGATTCGCAATCTCGACAACAAGGCCCACACCTATACGGTGACACCGACGTTCCGCTTCGCTGATGATGTTGCGAACGGCGCGGTGACGATGAGCGCGCCGCCGAATGTCTCAGTCAAGCCGGGGAAAGGAACGCTCACCAGCTTCGACGTGACACTGACGATCAACGGCTCGCTGCTACGCGGCAACTTCATGAACTCGGGCAGCAGCGGAGCCGATCCGGCCACGCTGACCACGAACGAGTACGACGGCTACCTGGTGCTGGACGATGGGAAGCAACCGATCCGGCTCGCGTGGCACGTGCTGCCGCGCAAGGCGGCGCGAGTACAACCCACGACCACCGCGCTCGTCCCCGGTGCGTTCCCGCAGACGATCGGCCTGAATAACACGGGCGTGGGCGGCGCGCAGAACGATGCCTACGCGCTGCTGGCGGTCAGCCCCAACCAGCCTCAAGGTGCTCTGGGGGCGCAATCGCCGACGCCCGACATCCGCGCGATCGGCATCAATACGTTCCCGGTGCCTGCGGGCTTCTGCTCGGCGAGTGCGTCCTTCATCTGGGCGTTCGCGGTGAATACCTGGGAAAGACAGCAGCACTTGCTCCCGGTGAGCCATCAGGTGTGGCTTGATACGAACCGCGACGGGGTCGACGACTATGTGGTGCTCAATCGCGATGCCTCCGGTCTCAGCACGATCACTGACGGGCGCCAGCTAAGTTGGGTGTTGAATCTCGCCACGGGTGCCACCAGCGCGTTCTTCTTCGCCGAGCACTCCACGAATACCGGGAACACCGTGCTGCTCATCTGCGGTGAGCAGATCGGGATGAACGCGGCAAACCTGTTGGCTACGCAGGTCAACATGGCCGTCGTGGCGCAGGACTTCTACTATGGCGGTCCCGGAGACATGGTCACCGGCCTGACGGTCACTCCGCTGGGTGAGCGGTTCTATGGTGTTACCAGCGATGTGGCTGGGAACTCCAGCAATTCGAGTGGGCTGGCGGTGTACGACTTCGGCCCCTTCCCTGGCAACTCGCCGGAGCGGGGCTTGATGCTGATCACCAACGGCGATCGTGGCGCAGGTGTCCGCGGCGGCGCGACCCAGCCGACGGAAGCGCTGCTGTTCTTGGCGCCGCAGTGAGTCCAACGTAGACGATCGATCGAGTGCTCTGGCGGGCACTCGATCGAATCAAGAAGAGCCTGCCGCATCTCGGCGTAAAGCCCCCGACTCAGGGGCTTCACCCAATCCGTGGCCGCCGGTACCTGTCAAGTGTCGTGCGAGGACAACGCAATACGCGGAGGTCGCCTCTGATCGGGACAGCATTCATTTCCTGCGTGGACCTGGCGATCGTCTTCAGTAGCGGCGTTGGCGATCCTGCGACTCTGCGGTCGCTCCAGACGGCGAATGAGCTGGCTGTCACTGGTTCGACCACATCGCATGCAGTGCAGGCGCCGGCCAATCAGGTCAACGCGGCCAACGACAGTGACCTGCAGTCGGTCATCCGCGCCGCGGTGGACGACGCCGCGCGTAGGACAGGTCAGAACGTATCGGCGCTGCAGGTCATCAGCAGCGAAGCCGTCACGTGGCCTGATGGCAGTCTCGGTTGTCCGCAGCCCGGCGTGATGTACACAATGGCTACGGTGCCCGGTTACCGAGTCCGTATCCAGGCCGGCGACACCGTGCTCGACTATCACGCCAGCCAGCGTGGATACCTTGTGTACTGTCCAGGCGGACGCGCCACGCGCGAGAAGACGTCGGGATTCGGCTTGTTCCGCTTCGGGTAGCGGCAGAACTTAGAGCCGATGCCGCTGTTACGAAGGCCGGACGTCGCCCACGAGGTAACCTGCGATCTGAGCAAACGGCCCTGTCGGCCGTAACGAGACTTCCTTCGTTCAACCGTTTCGAAGATCGTGTCGCAAGTCCGCTCTTGAGCGAAGCAAAGGTGACAGGCGCCCGTCCGCATTCGGACAGTCAGGATTTAGTGGACAGCTCGGCGCGTCCGGTGAAGCGCGGACAACGCATCGCCATGGAATTCCGCGCGCGCCTTGCCCCTTGTCACAAGACGTAGGGGCTCTGCCGCTCGAGCTCCCTGACGTTGACGACCAGTTCGCGCGTACGCAGACTGAGTCGATCGATGCGCGCCTGAAGTTCTGCGCGTTCCTCCGCCAGCCTGACCAGTTCCTGCGCCAGAAACACGCGACGTGCTGTCGGGACGTCCGGCATCACCAGCTCTGCTCCGGCACTTTGCAGCGCGGCTTCCGTCTGCAGCAGGCCTTCCCTGGCATTTCGCAATCGATTTTGCGCGTCCCGCAGCTCAGCGCGGGCGTCATGGATCTGCCGACCGTGCCGCAGTCCGTCGACGAACGCCGGCTCATTCGCACCCGAGCATACGTTGGCATAGGGCCGGCCGTTCAATCCGACGCGAAAGCCGTTGCTCGGCTGGCAATACGTCAGCAAGCCGCGCTCTCGGCCGTCGGTATAAGCAGCGAGATCCGGTGCAACCTGGTGCTTTGCGCAGGCGGCCCGGTGGGCGCCGATCCGCTCCGCGGGATAGCCGCGCAGTCCATCTTCGTAGCCGATCGTGTGCCAGTCCGCGATACGGCACTCGTCTTTTCCCAAGCCGCCGGCGCAGCCGGCAAGCAAGGCCACGCCGATCAGGGAGGTCAGGAACGTTGAAGTCGCACGGAGAGGAACGAAACTCATGATCATCGATTTTGGGTACACAGCCAAAAAGGAGAACCGCCGAAATGCCACGGGAACATCGTCGATCCGCCGGCAATGTGGAGGGGATGGAAGAACCGCCCAATCGTGTATAGTGCCATCCATCGGGATGGTATATGGATGGTTCAGAGATGGCGCTTGTAGGTTCGCGTGAGGTTCGACGCAAGGAAACGGAGTCGGAGAAGATCACGATCAACCTCGGCTACGTGGATCTCGGCCACATCGACCTACTGGTTCAGGAGGGTTTCTATTCCAACCGCACCGATTTCATTCGAACGGCAATCCGCAATCAGCTGGCCACACACGGCGACGTTCTCAAGCAGACGGTCGCGCGGCGTTCGATGGTCCTTGGCCTGCAGCGTTTCACTCGTGATGACCTGGAGCGCTGCCGGAAAGCTGGCGAGCAGTTGCACATTCAGGTGCTCGGTCTCGCGTCGATCGACGAGGACGTGCCACCCAAGCTCGCGGCCCAGACCATCGCAACCATTTCGGTGCTCGGTGCGCTGCGTGCCAGCCCTGCCGTGCGTGAAGCATTGTCGGACCGCATCCGCTGATAGCGGGTAATCAGTCGCGCATTCTGGAAGGACAGCATGAACAAGGGAATACTGGCCGGCATCGTCCGCGCCACCGAACTGACGCGTACCGGCAGACTGGCAGATGCGACAAGACTCATCCAGACGAGTCTTTCGCGCACGACCCCCGGCGCAGCGCCGTTCGGGGGCCAGACGTCGGACGGCCAAGCGACAAGCGACGACATTATCGAAGGCGAATACATTGAAGTCCCTAAGGCGACGCCGAGCGGGCAGGCAGTCCGCCCCGCGTACCGCGCAGACGCCGCGGAACTGCAAAGTCGCGAAGACGGCTCTAATCAGCAAAGTCCAGTTGCGCCCGTTGTTGATGAGCGACCTCCCACTGCGGAACATGACAAGCGACGGACCGGCGACTGGAAGGACGGCACCTACGAAGGTGTTGCCGGCCAACGCGCCTACAAGCTGTACGTCCCGTCCGGCTACACCGGACAGCCACTGCCATTGATCGTCATGCTGCATGGCTGCAAGCAGACACCAGACGACTTTGCCGCCGGCACAGCCATGAACGCGCTCGCCGAGGCGCAAAGCTGCTTCGTGCTTTACCCCGCGCAGTCCAACAGCGCCAACGCGTCGCGATGCTGGAACTGGTTCCGCCGCGAGGATCAGGTCAAGGATCGCGGCGAGCCCGCAATCATCGCCGGCATGACGCGCGAAATCGTCGATCACTATCGGCTGGATTCACGCAAGGTGTACGTGGCCGGCCTCTCGGCAGGAGGTGCGATGGCCGCCGTGATGGGCGTCACTTACCCCGACCTGTACGCAGCGGTTGGCATCCACTCGGGTCTCGCCTGCGGCAGCGCGCACGACCTGCCCTCGGCACTCGCGGCGATGAAGGGAATGCCCGCGCCGGCCGGACGCCCTGGCGGGCCAACGGCAACGTCGCATGCGATACCCACGATCGTGTTTCATGGCGATCGCGACCGGACCGTGCATCCGCGTAACGGCGCCAATGTCATTGCGCAGTCCGTGCATTCGGCAGGCAATGGTGGCGGAGAGATCCTTACCGAAAGCGGTGCGGCTCCGCACGGCCATGCCTACACGCGCACGATCCACCGAGATGCTTCAGGCCGCGTGGTACTCGAACACTGGCTTGTGCACGGTGGCGGCCACGCGTGGTTTGGCGGTGACCGCGCAGGTTCGTACACCGATCCGCGGGGGCCAAATGCTGCCGCCGAAATGCTTCGTTTCTTCCTGCAGACTTGATAGCCATGGCAAACCCCATCTTTGACAACCAATGCATGGGCCCTTTGCTGGCTCGATGACAACGGGAGAAACTCCATGACGGTGGCCTCGACGTTTGTCGCAGCGGACGGCGACGGCTATGAGCAGCAAATGGGCCGCTGGAGCCGGCGACTGGCGGGGCCGTTCCTCGACTTTGTCGGTACGGCAAGCGGTGAATCCGTCCTCGATGTGGGCTGCGGCACCGGCAGCCTGACCTTTGAGTTGGCCCGCAGAAGCGGTCTCAAGCAGGTGCAGGGCGTCGACTTTGCCGACGTCTATGTGCAGCACGCCAGAGCACACAACCGCGATCCGCGCGTCCGGTTCGACGTGGGTGATGCGTGCGCACTGGCGTACCCGGACAAGAGCTTCGACCGCGTGCTGTCCATGCTGATGCTCCATTTCGTACCGCAAGCAGACCACGCGATTGCCGAAATGCGGCGGGTCGCCCGGCCCGGAGCCGTGGTCGGCGCCACCGTGTGGGATGCCCGCGGTGGCTTCGTCGTCAGCCGCATGTTCTTTGACACGGCGGCCGCGCTCGATCCGAAGGCCGATGAACGACGGGCACGCAGTTACACGCGCCCGATGACCCGCCCGGGCGAGCTGGCCAACGCGTGGCGCAGCGCCGGATTCATCGATGTCGTCGAAACAACCTTGAGCATCCGTATGGAATTCGACTCTTTCGAAGACTTCTGGACACCGTACCTGGGCAAGGACGGGCCGCAGGCGCAGTACGTCGCCACACTTGGCGACGCGGAGCGGAGCCGGCTGCGCGACGCGTTGAGGCGCGCGTACATCGATGGCGAGCCGGATGGTCCGCGCTCCTATGCGGCGCTGGCTTGGGCGGTGAAAGGCGTTGCACCCGGTTGACGCGGCGGTGTCCTTCGCAACACCGCCGCTTAGTGCCGCGCGTTGGCTTCTTCGAGTATCGCTGCGGCCGCGTCGGCCAGAACCTGGCAGCCGAGGACAATGTCTTCCTCTCGGCTGTCCTCCGCGAAGTCGTGGCTGATGCCGTCAATGGAAGGGATGAACAGCATTGCCGACGGCATGAACGCGGAGATGATGCCGGCATCATGGAAGGCGCCGCTCGGTATGCGCACCCACCTTCCGGGCGCGTGGCGCTCCGCCGCAGCCTCTATATGCGACTGAAGGAAAGGGGCCATTGACGTGGGACGAATCGGCGCGCGTGTCGGAATAGCTTCGATGGCGACCCCTCCCCGCGCGTTCAACTCCGATACCAGTCGCGCGACGATCGCTTCAAAAGCATCAAGCGGGGCGTCGGAGGGATCCCGGAATTGCAGATCGAGTTCGGCATAGCCCGGCACGATCGACGTCGCATTGGGCTCGACGCGCACGCGACCCATGGTCCAGACGCTGCGCTCACCCGCCACCTTCGGGAATTCGAGGTTAATGCGGTGCGCCAGTTCATAGAGTGCCGTCGCGGCATCGCGGCGGCGCGCCATCATCGTCGTGCCAGCATGGTTCTGCTGGCCGCGAAAGACGAAGCGGATGCCACGCAGGCCGACGATGCCGGTCACCACGCCCACCCTGTTGTTGCCTTCCTCCAGATGCGGACCCTGCTCGATGTGCGCCTCGATGAAGCCGACATAGCGATCAGCGGCGAGGCGCAGTCGCGGCACACCCGCGAGGCCTGCTTCGCGTAGAGCGTCCGCCAGCGTCACGCCGCGGCTGTCCGTGGCATCCTGCTCCATTTCCGGCGTCAGTGCGCCTCCCAGTGAACGGCTGCCGAGACAGCCGACGAAGCGAGACTCTTCATCCTGGAATGACACCGCGTCCACCGGCAGCGAGCGCGTCGCGGCGTCGGCTGCGAGTGCACGCACCACTTCAACTGCATAGATCACGCCCAGCGCGCCATCCAACCAGCCGCCCGTGGGCTGGGTATCCGAATGTGAGCCGATGAGCAGCGCCTTGCCCGTCTTTGGCGAGTGGCCCAGCACATTGCCAACGCCATCGATCGTCGCTTCCAGTCCAGCCTCGGCGTACCGACCGCGCAGCCAGCGCCGTGCTTCCATGTCGGCGGCGCTGAACGCTGGCCTGACCACGCCCCGTCCCTGCGCGCCAATGCCACGCAGCCGACGCAAGTCCGAAAGCAGCCGTTCTGGATCGATGCGCGGCATCGGGCCTTTCCTTTCCGAGACAAACCCGCCGGCGCAACGGCTCCGAGCGCGCTGCGGTCCATATGGACGCGGCGCGACAGCAGTCTTGCGTTACAGCCCGGTGCAGGCCGCGCGAGCCGAACTGAAGTCGCCGGAAGTCGGCGGCAGTCACGAAAGCGGAACAGGGTTTTGCCGCCGTTCCGCTCGGTGACGTCACTTCGGGGGCTGATACCCCAAGCTGCCCGCCTTCTTCATGGCGTCGACCGCTTCATTCATTGTCAGCAGCGGCGTCGTGCGATAGGCACTCATCGCACCGCTGGCACCGACCGCCATTGAAAATGCCGCGGCGGACATCGCATCCGGCATCTCGGCAATCGCGACGATGTCGTATTCGCCAAAACAAAGCCACATGCCATGCAGCTTGCCGCCCATCTTCTCCATCAGCGGCCGTATTGCCGCCGCACGATCCTGAGGGCTTTTGACCATCGCACCTACCGCAGGTGCGCCATACGACGCCTGAACAAGGAAGTAGGCCATCTGAGTTCCTCAAGTTGTGCGGAAGTCCCGCGACGATTAATCGTACGCCCGAGCGCGCCGAGTCATGTGCTGCATCGCATTTTGTTCTGGCGAGGCCCCCGGGAAATTCCAAAAGAGACCAGCTTGAAGCTGTCGAGTGAAGGCGCCGAGCTTTTCCGACGCGGCCTGACGCCGCGTCGGCTTTGTCCTCGAATTGACGATTGGGCGGAAGTAGCGACGCCGAATCGGCGCCGTCACGATCGCTTCGTATCGCGAGCAGGATCTCCTGCGGGGAGCACGTCCTTTGCCCAGTCCATGCGCTTCCAGCCGGGAACGGGAGTGACTGTGCCGGCGCGCGGAACGAACAGCGAAGGCTCAACGCGCTGCAACTTCGGCACGTACCGCGGGCAGTTCGGGAAGATCTGGCGGACATTCACACGCACAAGGAACTGCGCTTCAAAATAAGGCGGCGACACCGATTCGGCCGGCACAAGCTGCGCCGTCCCGTTCACGCGCAGCCGCTTCGGTGATTCGAAGTCGATGAACAGCAGGCCGACGTTGGCGTTCTCGGTGGCGTTGCCCATGGACAGAAACATGCCGTTGCCGTCGTAACACGGGAACACCAGTTCTGCCGCCCCGCTGACTCGTACGAAGCCTCGGTCCCCGCCCTTGAACGAGCAGCTTGGCCGTCCTTCAGCGTCCGCGGTCGCGAGAAAGAACATGTCGAGACGTTCGATGAACGCCCGATCTTCGGTTGTGAACTGCTCACGAAACAGCGTGGCTTCAATGCGATCGGCGAGTCGCGCCGTGTCGTAGCGCGCCTGCAGTGCGCGGTGGCTGGACCGGTACAGCTTGGACATCTCACCCTCCCCGAAGGGCAGACTGTCTGGCGTGACAGTGCTTGCGAGACCACGAGCGTACAAGTTTCAATTTAACACGCTACGCATGCATGGAGCCGCTGGCTCCGGGCCCGCGACGCTCACACGTTGTCGCCGGCGGCAAGCTGAACCTGGAGAATCGACTTCTAACGGTGCGCTGCGGTCGGCCGGTATTGCGGACATCCGAGACCAGGGGCAGAATTTCCCCGAAGGCAGTGGATTGGAGAGCGATGAAGCTCATTGCCGTTGCCGGTTTTGCAGTTCTGGCTGCAACCGCGGGAGTCAGCTCAGCGCAGAGCGCTGATCCCCACGCGGTCCTTCGCTCGCTGCCAGGCGAAAAGTCGCCGTCAGTAGTGCTGACACCACAGGGTGCCGAGCGCCTAGCCACGAAACAGCGCGCCGACAATCAATTTTCATTGCGGTCGGAGTTGGAAACGCCGGGCTGGTCCCGTGCGCAATCCCTGGCCCTCCTGTGGGCAACGACGATTGCGTGCGGGGCAATGGGATCCAGCTGCACCGCGATGCCACCGGCCCCGACGCCGATCACGCCTCCGGGCAGCGAGTCCTGGCAGCGTGTCGGCTGCAAGACAGCGGAGACCTGCGGGTGGCTTTGGACACCCGCGATCCCGGGCCCACATCCCGCGCCGCTGCAGTAGCAGTCCGGCTCCCCTCGTCATTCTTGGCCCGTGCAACCGCGTCAACTCGTGCTCGCTTGGGTAGACGCATTCAATCGCGCTGGTGTCGATGCCCTTGCTGCGTTTTATGCCGATGACGCCGTGAATCACCAGGTCGTGGATGAACCCGTACAAGGCCGCGAGAACATCCGCGCGATGTTCGTGGCTGCTTTCGCGTCCGCGACGATGGTTTGCATTGTCGAGAATCTTTTCGAGGATGGCGAGTGGGCCATTCTCGAATGGCGTGATCCGCTTGGCCTCCGAGGCTGCGGTTTCTTCACGTCGTGGATGGACGCTTCGCCTTTCAGCGAGGCTACTGGGATAGATCAACCTTCCGGAAAGTCCAAGGACTTGACGAACAGTGAGCGGTGGCTCGCAACCCCGAACCGATTCAATCCATGGTGCTCGGCGTCCCGACAAACGTCGTTGCCCCGGCCAGGCAGCGCATGCTTAACGCTGCTGCATTGGCGAGCGGCCGGGCGGACGGCCAATTGCGGTCGTCGAGGTGCAGCCGTACCCCGGCCGGTGCTTCCACTTCCACTCCACGCGCCTGAGTGACCCGCAAGGCAGGCAGCTGACCGCCAGCGAAGTGCAGGCGATTTTCCAGGTAGGCGAGCAGCGACTCGCGCTCAGCGTCGCTCACCAGGACGAGATCGAGCAAACCATCGCAGGGGCTGGCTGCGGGAGCAAGCGGCACGTTCGGTCCGACGAAGCGGATGTTAAGTACCTCGACGGCGAGGTAATCGCCCGACAGATCCTCCCCGTCCGCTGCAATCCGCCAGTGACGAACAGGCGCCTCGCGAACCAGCTCGGAGAGCAAGTACAACGCGCGATCCGTCTCGCGACCGAGCAGAGTCGCGTCCGCAGCAATCTCGTCAGCGCGGCTGATCAGATCGGCTATAAGTCCGCCCCCAATACCTTCGACAAAGCGCGCGCAGCCCCATGGTGCGGCGACCTCGCCGATGTCGAACGGCTGCTCGGATCGCGGCGATGTCGACCAGGTTTCAACCAGCTCGCGTGCGTCTCCAAGCACACCGAGGGCCTTCGCAATGTTGTTGGCGGTGCCGATAGGCAGGGTTGCGAACGGCAAGGCGTGGTCTGCCGCCGCCAACGCCACCTTGCGCACCGTTCCATCGCCCCCAGCGGCCACGACAAGGTCGGCCTGGCGCAACAATTGCTCCCAGCCTTTCTCTGTCGACCGATGGCGCACGTCGTGGCCGGCCTCGGTGATGAGGCGGACGAGGTCGTCGGCCTCTTGACCGCTACCGGCGGTGGGGTTGTGGACGAGCGCAATTTTCATCGGCAGCACCACACCGTGCGGAAAGGGCGGCAGCTGATGCGCATCCTAGTCGCGAACGATGATGGCATCCACAGTCCGGGCGTTGCAGCGCTTGCCCGTGTCGCGGCGCGCTTCGGTGACGTGCGCGTCGTTGCTCCCGACGTCGAACAGTCGTCAGCCAGCCATGCGATCACCGCGTCGCGCCCGTTGACTTACCGCCGAGCTACGAATATCCCGGGCATCGAAGCCTGGCGAGTCAACGGGACCCCGGCCGACTGTGTCGCGCTCGGGGTGCACAACTGGGAACAGGTCGACGTTGTTCTCTCGGGCGTCAATATCGGCGTCAACCTCGGCAACGCCATCTGGCACTCCGGCACGCTGGCCGCAGCCAAGCAGGCAACACTGTTCGGCATCCGCGGCATTGCGCTCAGCACGCCCTCAACAGCACCGGGCGGAGAAGAGCCGGACTTCAACGCGCTCGAGCCGCATATCGAGCGGGTGCTGCGCGCCCTGCTGGTCGATACCTCCGGCCGTCTGCTCAACGTCAACCTGCCGGCAGCCCCTCGAGGCATGACCTGGACCCGCCAGGCGGTGCGCCACTACGACGGCCGCATCGTTCCCGGCGAGGATCCCATGGGCCGCAAGCACTTCTGGTTCACCGTCGTGCCGATCGAGGAAACCGAGCCCGGCACCGATCTATGGGCGATGGAGCGGGGCTACATCTCGATTACGCCGCTCAGCCTGGACCTCACTGACCAGACCGACCTGGCGCGGCTGGCGGCAGCTCTGCCGCTGGATGCGCCGCCCGCCGATCAACGCACGGACGAGGTGGAGGAGGATGAATCATCGTGAGATCTCGCGATTGGCCGGCTGTCGGACGATGAACCCGGCGTGCAGCAACGGCGCATACCAGTGATCCGTCAACGCGCGAAAGCTGTCCGCGAGGCGCGGGCGCATGCGCCCGCGCCAGCAAGCGCTCCATCTCTGATACGGGGAACGCGCCCCGAACTGCCGAGCCCGGGCTGATCTGCCCCCAAGGTGGACACATTTGAGACCGGAACAGGATGAACGAGACTTCCCTTCTCGTCCGAGCCCTGCTTGCCCGCTCGGTGAGTGAGCATCAGTCTCCCTCGACCACGCGGCCGCACGCCCTGCTGCTCCCACAATCATGACAGGCCGGAACGATGGGCACGGTGTGAGATTGGATCGCGCGGATTCGTAAGTGGCTTGCTGGAGTGACTCGTGCTGCGGCGAAGCAAAGTGGCCTTGAAGCGCCTTAGGTTTACAAACGTCGGGCTGCGGCCGCCTCAGCGCGCGACCGCCACGTCGCGCTACTTGATCGTTGCGTGGGATGAGAACGGCCGGGTTGCATCGACGACGAACATCACCAGCGCTTGAAGGTCGGCGGTGCCGACGCTGGCCACTTCCATCGGGATGTCAGCGCCCTTGCCGCTCATCGTACCGCCAGCGTCCACCTGACTCTCGCCCTGCGGCGTCTTCTGGCCGAGCCGGCCGGTCACGACGTAAAAGCTTTCCGATCCAGGATGCGTGTGCACCGGCGTCTTTGCGCCCGGCGGGCCGCTGCCGAGGTTGACGCGCAACAGGTACTCGGGCGCATCGAGCCGTGGCACCGGGCCAATCTCGGCGAGCTTAGCCGCACCGGCGGTGGATCCGCCGGGCGCAGCGAGCGTCAGCAGCCAGACCTTTCCCGCGACTTCGACCACGAAAGCGGTTGGTCTTTCGGCGGCTTTCGCCTGCTCCACGCTCGATACGGTTTCAACGCGCCAATAGAGCGGCCCCGGCGGCAGCTGCCGGAGCTTCTTTTCGGCGAGCGGTTTCACCGAGAACTGCTGGGCGTCAGCGTCATTCGGGAAATTGACCAGACCGACTGCCAATGCCAGCGCAGCGCCGGCCCACATTGTCTTCATTGTTTAATCCTTATGGGGTCGATTGTTACCCGCCGACTGATCATCTGTGCCCAAGATGAACCATTTGGACGTCCGGATGCCTGTCGGTCTTGCTGCCCGGACGGCGCAGCGATGCTCGCGCGCCGACTATGCTCAGTGCTACGGACGTGCCACGCCGGCGACTGAATCACGTGGAGTTGCATGCGTGGCCTGCGCGGGCGCCGCCTTCGGCTCATCACCAACGAAGCGCGCGTAGTCGCGCATCTGCAGTCCGTAGATCTTTTGGGTACGTGTGACGAAGCGCCGTAACGAGTCCGGACCTTGCGCGGCATGGGCGCAGGCGATGGCGTCCACTCGCGACAGTTGACGCCCGTCGCATTTGAATTCGGCACGGGCAGGTAAAGCGACGGCGGCCGACAGGACTGCGCCGCAGACAGCGATGGGGGACAAGCGGAGTAAGTTTTTCATTTGCACTCCCGTTCTTCGAACATTGGACGTGGTTCGGCATGCGACCAGTCTGTGTATGGGCTGCGCTGTTGCGCCGACAGCAGATATTTCAGGCGAGTCCGCCGCTGCTGGCCATGGGGCCCAGCACCATCAGGAGGAACGTGCTGGTCGAAGCAAGCGTGGCAAGCATGATCAGGGCGAAGCGTTCGGTCACGGATTTGCGGTTCATTGGTGGCTTCCTGGGGAGATTTGACGATGGACGAATCGTCGGGCCTTAACCGCATTCAGGTCGTTGGGCTGCACCCTGACCAGTCTTAATCGTTCTGAATTGCAGCGTGTCGACGTCCGGCAGGCGACTAAGCTTGAGCACCCGGAGCGGAGGCCGTCGATGGAAATCGCCACTCCAGACATTCGTTTTGGCACAGCGCGCCTGGATTTAGCTAAGCGCCGCTTGCTAGTCGGCGAAGTGCCCGCGCGGCTTGGTGCGCGCGCGTTCGACGTGCTGGTAGCCCTGGTAGAGCGGCGCGACCGTGTAGTCGGTAAGAACGAGCTATTCGAGCTGGTCTGGCCGGACATCGTCGTGGAAGAGAACAACCTTCAAGTGCACATCTCGGCACTGCGCAAGCTGCTGGGGCCACAGACCATCGCGACAATTCCGGGGCGCGGCTATCGCTTTACCGCGAGCGTGAGTTCGCTCAACGACGCGTCCGCACCAGTTCCATCGGTGGCATCCAAAGCAGCAACGCCGCCGGAGCCGCTGTTCGGTCGTGCCGAGGACCTGCTAGCGGTCAGTGACCTGCTACGGGAACACGCGCTGGTGTCGATCGTCGGCGCCGGGGGTATCGGCAAGACGCGACTGGCACAAGCACTTGCCGGCGCCGCGCGTGAGCACTTTGCCGGCGGCACGTGGTGGGTCGAGCTCTCGCAGCTGAGCGACAGCGCGGCAGTACCCGCGGCAATCGGTCAGGTGCTCGGCGTTAGCGGCAGCGATGATCGGCCCGTGCTGCAAACCGTCAGTGCATTGCTGCGCCACGGACGCTCGCTATTGGTCCTGGATAACTGCGAGCACGTGCTGGATGCTGCCGCGGACAGTGTGCGTGCGCTGCTCGCCGACGTCCCAGACCTGCGCGTAATGGTGACCAGCCAGGAGCCGTTGCGCCTGCCTGCGGAGCATGTCTATCGGTTGAGCGGCTTGGCAAGCGACAGCACTACCGAAACACCGGCCGCTGTCGCACTGTTCGTCGCGCGCGCTCGAGCGGCCGATCCGCGGCTGCAGCCGACGAGCGCACAACTCGTGACGATCGCAGACATTTGTCGTCGCCTTGACGGCATGCCGCTCGCGATTGAATTGGCGGCAGCGCGCGTTCGACTGCTCGGCATCGACGGCTTGCGGGCGCGACTCGACGAACGCTTCAATGTCTTGACCGGCGGTACGCGATCAGTGCTGCGTCGCCACCAAACGCTTCGGGCGACCCTCGAGTGGAGCCATCAATTGTTGTCCAACGAAGAGCGGGCCGTGTTTCGCCGGCTCGGCGTATTCGTGGGCGGCTTTTCCCTCGAGCTGGCGCAGGCGGTCGCTGCCGACGAACGCCTTGACCGGTGGACAGTACTGGACCTGCTGGGCCATCTTGTTGACAAGTCCCTGGTCGTTGCCGACGGCGGCGAAGAGCCGCGCTACCGGCTGCTGGAAACGACGCGCGCGTTCGCACTCGAGCAGCTTGCCGCCGCAGGCGAAACCCGGCAGCTGTTGCGCAGACATGCCGATGCGATGCTTGAGTTTGTGCGGCACGTCGAGGCCGGATATTGGCGGTGGAGCGCAGAAGATCAGACGCGTCAGGACGCCGAACTCGACAACGTGCGTGCCGCCCTCGACTGGTGCGCCGCTGCGGCGGACACTCGTCCTGTCGCGTGCGCGCTCTTTGCCAACAGCCGGCGGCTATGGTTGAACTATGAATTGATGAACGAGGGCATCGCCTGTGGCAAGCGCCTGATGCCGCTGCCCGCAGGACTGGACGTTGAAGTGGAGGCGCGATTCAACCTGGCGCTCGCACACCTCGGTTACCTCGGCGGTCCGCACGAGTGCTACGTCGCCGCTTTGCGTGCCACGGAACTTTTCCGCTCGATGGGGGACACTTTCAGGTTGATTGATAGTCTGATTTGGACGGTGATGGTAGGAGCACATCGGGGCGAATCGCAGCATCGTGCGGCCGCTCTGGCGGAAGCCGACGCGCTGATCGACGACGATGCGCCGTCTCGCCAAAGGGCAGCCCTGGCGCTCGCGCATGCGCGGCACTTGGCTTACTTGGGAGACTATGCGGGCGCCCGTCCCTGGGCCGAACGGCAGGCTGCGATCTATCGCCAGAGTGGACTCGAAATGGGCGAGCAGATGGCGCTTTCAACGGCTGCCTGGTACGGCTGCGCGCTCGGTTACGTCGACGAAGCGATACCTGTCCTTCAGGCTGCAATCGCCACGTTTCGACGCATCAACGCACCCTATGGTGTCGGCGGCTGCCAGCAATTCCTGGCGAACGCGTACGCGCTGCGCGGCGATCGGGACTCATCGCTTTCCCTGGGCAGAGAGGTGATCCCCTACCTGCAACGCACGCAGATGGTGGCTACGTTAGTGCCATTTGTGGCGCTGTTGCACGCCCAGCAGCCCGGATCCGAGGAAGACGCCGCCATGTTGATCGGATTTTTCGACGTCGAGGTGAGGCGTACCCAGCGACTTGTGCCGCCGTTCGTAACAGACACGCGCGATCGGGTTATGGCGCTCGTGCAAGCGAAGCTCGGAACCGCACTTGCGCAGCAGTCTGCGGCCGCCGGCGCCCGTTTGCCCGAAGAGAGAGCGATCGCCCTCATGTTCGATTCGTAATCGACGGGCTTATGGCTCGCGCACGCGGCTGTAGCTCAAACGCTGACGCCGCCGCGCGCGGTCCTACCGGCGAACATGTCCGATTGCCGAATACAGAACATGGTCGCTTTCAGCAGACGCCGAAGGCGGCTTCGGGGTCGACACCGGTAGTTGAGTCCATTCGATAGGTGACACGGGGCGCTCAAGCCATTCGGCAGCAGGCCACGTGAAGAGTGCTCTTGCGCGCCGACCGGCATCAGCTCTCCGGCTTCGCGTCCCACTTCGGCTTCATTTCTCGTCCCCATTGATTCGGGTCTTCGTTGTGCAGTCTCTCCATAGCCTTCGCGGTCTGCGGATGCTTCTCCAGCACATGTCGAGTCATGGCCTTCACCATTTCTTCCCATGTCTCGGCCATGAGCTCTTGAGTGCATGGTCCGCCTAGTTCCCGGCAGGTCATTGATTTCATGATTTGCTCCGCGGCATCTGACATCAACGCGACGCAAAGTGCGTGCCCGGCTTGGTCGGTTTCAGGGTGAAGTGGCCGGGCGCGGACCGATTGCAGCCGTCCCGCCCAGCCTGCAAAATTGCGCTCGATCGGATACTGCGGATGCTGGGCAGACATGAGCACAGGCATTGACGAGTTTCTGAAGACCGCCTGGTCTGACCACGGCGACCGCCCGCAGGAAGTGGCCGAACGCCTGGCCGGCTCCATCGGATTGATCCGGTCGAGCCAGGAGTTCGCGCCCTACGTGCGCCTCGTCGTCCACGTCTACGGCGAGCACCTGGGCCAGTGGCGGCGCGGCGAGGAACTGCTTGCGCAGTTGCGCAACGTACCGGCGTTCGATGCGAGTCCGGACGCGGACCTGCCAATCGAGCAGGCCGTGGCGACGATGCGATTTGCGTCGGGCGACGCTGCGGCGCTCGACTCGCTGTCGGTCGACGGCCGGGTGTCGGCCCTGGCGACGGTCGCATCGGCATTCGCGGCACGCGACGAGTTGCAGAAGGCGATCGATGCGTATCAGCGCGCGTTGGACGCAGCCGTGGTCGGCCTGCCCGCAGGTTCCCCGGCCATCAGGTCGCTGGCAGTGGCGGGCAACAACCTGGCGGCGGTGCTTGAAGGCAAGCTAGATCGCGACGAAGTGCAGACGGAGGCGATGCTTGCCGCAGCCGCGGCCGGCCTCAAGTACTGGAAGCAGGCAGGCACGTGGCTCGAGGAAGAGCGCGCCGAATACCGGCTTGCCCGCTCCCAGTTGCAGGCGGGACTGGCTCACGATGCGATCGCCAGCGCCCAGCGATGCATCTCGATATGCCGGCGCAGTGGTGCTTCGCCGTTCGAACAGTTCTTCGGCCTGGCCGTGTTGGCGATGGCACAGTGGAATGCCGGCGATCGGTTCGGCAGCGACGCAAACCGCGCGGAAGCGCGGCGCCAGCTGGACCTCGTTTCAGACGAAGAGCGCCAGTGGTGCAGCGTGGATCTGGCAGAACTCGATGCACTGGCTTGAGCGCTTCCGACGCCGTGTTCTATTTCTGAACCTGAGGGAAAACGCGGTCACACGCAATGAGCACCCGGACGCCGTAATCGCCGCTCGGCCACGACGAGCAGGCGCTGTTGCGATGTGCAACGGGCGGAATAGGTCGAGCGAGTGAGACGACAGCGGACTCCCCGGTTGTCGCTGGACCTGCTGCGGGGCTTCCGCGCGGCAGCGCGTCACTTGAGCTTCACGCTCGCGGCACGTGAGCTGTGCGTGACGCAGTCCGCCGTCAGTCACGAAGTGAAGTCCCTTGAGGGACAACTGGGCGTGCCGCTGTTCACGCGAGTGAACCGGACGCTGAGGCTGACGCAAGCGGGGGAGCAGCTTTATCGCGCGACGGACGAGGCCCTGGCGCTGATCGATGCAACGACCGAGCAGGTGGCCGGTGCAGCACGTTCGCTGTCCATCACCACCACAGTACCGTTTGCGTCATTGTGGCTGGGGCCGCGCCTACCCGCGTTCGCGCGCCGTCATCCTGACATCCGCCTCCGTCTGGTCGCCAGCAACGACAATCTCGATATGGCCCGCGAACACATTGACGTTGCCATCCGCCATGCGCCGCATGGCACCCGTTTTCCTCCGGGCGACTGGATCTTCGACTACGAAACCTTCCCCGTCTGCTCTCCGGCCCTGATGCAGCAGCCGGCTTCGCTGCTGGAGTCGACGGCGGATCTGGCAAAGCATGTGCTCCTCGATCTCGAAACCGTTAGGAACGGGCGCCCGTGGTACGACTGGCAACTTTGGATGGATGCGATGAAGATTCGCGGCTTGAAGCCAGCGGGTTATCTGCGTTTTTCGCACTATGACCAGGTGATTGCTGCGGCCATGTCCGGCGCGGGGATCGCCGTCGGTCGGTGGCCGCATCTGGCCAGCCACTTGCGGGAAAAACTCCTCGTGGCTCCTTTGGGCGAGGCCGCGGTGGCACACTTCGGCCGCTTTCACGTCGTCGTCGGTAGCGCGGCTCCGCCCGCACCGGTTGAAGCGTTCCTGAGCTGGCTGCGCACCGAAGCCGACGATGACGCCAGGACACGCAGCCCATCGATCGGAGGGCGAACGCCAGCACGCAAACGCGGCGGACGCTCCGCGGCTTTGCGTGAATGATGGGTACGACACGAGCCAACGGGGAACCGATGAACGAACTGCATCAAGGCGGTTGCGCCTGCGGCGCTGTCCGCTATCAGGTGCGCGGAAGTCCGCAGATCTGCCAGATCTGCCATTGCCGCTACTGTCAGCGCCGCCTCGGCAGCGCGTTCGGGACGATCGCTTATTTCGACGAAAGCAACGTCACGATTCTGCAGGGCGAGCTCACCGAGTATGAACATCGTTCCGATGAAACCGGAAGGTGGCTTCGAATGCAGTTCTGCCCACACTGTGGCACGACGGTCACCCATAGCGTGCAGATACGACCGGGCCTGAGAGCCGTCGCGGTCGGCACCCTCGACGATCCGGAGTGGCCGAAGATCCAGCGTCACATCTGGACCCAGTCCAAGCGTTCGTGGGTTTCAATCCCCGACGGGATACCCGTGTTTCCTCAGGGAGCACCGGCCCCGACAAAGTAGTCGCGCGCCAGGCAATCGGCTGCGTTTTAGAACCATTGATGGCCTATTCACGGGATGTGACTTACCCGTCGTCTGCGCGGCATCGGACGCCCTTAAGCGGCGCTGGAGCGCCTCCTCCAGGACGCGCCGCCGGTCGCTGACCGGCTGTCCCCCGCAAAGCGGTACGCTCTCGGGTTCAACGAAACCGGAGTTACGATGAAATCGATGCACCGCCTGCTAGTTGCTGCCCTCACCTGCCTCCCCCTTTACGCGATGGCCCAGCCCGCGCCGAAGGTGTTCGTCGTCGACATGGGTAGGGTCTTCGAGGCGCATCCGCAGACCCAGGCGCAGAGCAACGCGCTGAAAGCCGAAGAACAGAAGGCCACCGAGCAACTGAAGAAGCTCGAGCGCGAGGTCCGGGCGCTTGCCGACAAGCTGAAGGAGATACAGGCGCGCTTTGACGATCCGACGCTGGCCGCGTCGCAGCGCGATGCGATTCGCGCCGAGGGGCAGAAGACCGGCCAGGAACTTCAGGTCAAGCAGGCCGAAGGCCAGCAGCTGATGATGAAGACCCAGAACGAGTTGCAGCAGCGCGCTCAGAAGTTTCGCGCGCAGATCCTCGGCGAAATCAGCAAGACCGCCGGCGAAGTGGTTCGCCGCAAGGGTGGCACCCTGCTCTACGACAAGGGCAGCCTCGTGTATTCGGACCCCGCCTACGACATCACGACGGAAGTTGTTGCCGAAGTGACCAAGGCTGGCCGTGCCGGAACTGCGCCACGCTAGAGTGAGCGCCCAACGCGCGCCGGGCTAGCCGATCCAGCCCCGCGCATTGCGGAACATCCGCATCCACGGCGAATCCTCGCCGAGTTGCGGCGGCTGCCACGACATCTGCACGGTGCGGAAGACGCGCTCCGGATGGGGCATCACGATCGTGAAACGGCCGTCCGCGGTCGTCACGCCGGTGATGCCGCCCACCGAACCGTTGGGGTTGTAGGGATAGCGCTCCGTCGCCGCACCGTGCGAGTCGACGTAGCGCATCGCCACCAGCGCGGCGCGCTGGGCTGCAGTCGATGTGAACACGGCCCGTCCCTCGCCATGCGCGTTGGCGATCGGCGCGCGGCTGCCCGCCATGCCGGCGAAGAAGATCGACGGCGACGGCGCTATTTCCACCTGGACCAGGCGGCCCTCGAACTGCTCGGAGGCGTTGCGCTCGAAGCGCGGCCAGTCGTGCGCGCCCGGAATGATCGGGCGCAGGTGGCTCATCATCTGGCAGCCGTTGCAGACGCCGAGCGCGAAGCTGTCAGCGCGGCCGAAGAATTCGACGAACATTGCCGCGAGCCGCGGGTTGTGCAGGATCGTCTTCGCCCAGCCGCCGCCCGCGCCCAGCACGTCGCCGTACGAAAAGCCGCCGCACGCCACCAGCCCCTTGAAGTCCTCGAGCGACTGGCGGCCGTCGATCAGGTCGGTCATGTGCACGTCGACCGAAGCGAAGCCCGCGCGATGGAACGCATAGGCCATTTCGGTCTGGCTGTTGACGCCCTGCTCGCGCAGGATCGCTATGCGTGGACGGGCGCCCGTGGCGACGTACGGTGCGGCGATGTCCTCCGCCGGATCGAACGACAGTGACATCGAAAGCCCGCGGTCGTCCGCATCCGTCGCCACTGCGAGCTCGGCGTCGGCACACTCCGGATTGTCACGCAGGCGTGCAATGCGCCAGGAGGTCTCGCTCCAGACCTTCTGCAACTCCGCGCGTGCGCGTCCAAAGACCGGCTTGGCATCGCACCAGAACTCGACGACGTCCCGCAGATTCGGCTTGCCGATGATCTGGCTCACCGCACCCAGTCCGGCACTGCGCAGCAGATCCATGACGACCGACTTGTCCGCCGCGCGAATCTGCAGCACCGCGCCCAGCTCCTCGGTGAAGAGCGCCTTCAGCATCATCTCGTTGCGCCGGACACTCACCTGCTCAGGACGAATCTTGAAGTCGCCCCAGTCGGAGGCGACCGGATCGACCGCGATCACATCGAGGTTCACCGTCACGCCGCAGTGGCCGGCAAACGCCATCTCGGCCAGTGCGGCGAACAGGCCGCCGTCGGAACGGTCGTGATAGGCAAGAAGACGGCCGGCACGCTGCAACTCGCGCACCGCCCCTGCGAAGGCAATCAGACGCGCCGGATCGTCGACGTCGGGCACCTCGTTGCCGATCTGCTGCGTGACCTGCGCCAGGATCGATCCGCCCATGCGGTTGCGACCGGCCCCCAGGTCAACCTGCACCAGCAACGTGTCCACATCGGCAACCAGCTGCGGTGTCAGCGAGCGCCGTACGTCCGTCACACGCGCAGCCGCACTGGCGATCAAGCGAGACCGGCGCGGCGACTAGCTTTTCGACATCGTCATCACGCCACGCGGTCTTCATCGACAAGGAGTCCTTGCCGACCGGCACGCTGATGCCCAGCTGCTGGCACAGTTCGCTCGCCGCCTTCACCGCGTCATAGAGCCGCGCGTCCTCACCGGGCTGGCCGCAGGCGGCCATCCAGTTGCAGGACAGCTTGACGTCTGCCAGTTCGACGTCGGCCGCGGCGACGTTGGTGATTGCCTCGCCGATCGCGATTCGCGACGCTGCCGCGGCATCGATGACCGCCAGCGGGGTGCGTTCACCCATCGCCATCGCCTCGCCCGCGTAGCCGTCGAAACTCATCAGCGTGACCGCGCAATCCGCCACCGGGACCTGCCACGGGCCCACCATCGGGTCGCGCGAGTTCATGCCGCCGACGGTACGGTCACCGATCGTGACCAGGAACGACTTGCTGGCGACGGTCGGGTGCCGCAGCACATCGAGCGCACACTTCTCGATCGACAGCCCCGCGGTCTCGAAGGGCGGCAGTGCCATTGCCGAACGCTCGACGTTGCGGTGCATGCGTGGCGGCCTGCCGAGCAGCGCGTTCATCGGCATGTCGACCACCGGGACCTCGCCGTCCCGCGCGACCACCAGGTTGCCGTCTTCGGCGACGCGGCCGACGACCGCATACTGCGCACGTTCACGACGGCAGATGAATTCGAAGGCCGGCAGCCGATCGGGCGCAACGGCCAGCGCATAGCGCTCCTGCGATTCATTGCACCAGATCTCGAGCGGACTCATGCCGCTCTCCTCGACCGGGATCTTGCCCAGATCGATGCGCGCGCCGCGGTTTGACTGGTCGGCGAGTTCCGGCAGCGCGTTCGACAGGCCCCCGGCGCCGACGTCGTGGATCGATAGCACCGGATTGCCGTCGCCCAGCGCCCAGCACCGATCGATCACTTCCTGCGCGCGCCGCTGCATCTCCGGGTTGCCGCGCTGGACCGAATCGAAGTCGAGCGACTCGGTATTCGTGCCGGCACCCATACTGGAGGCGGCGCCGCCGCCAAGTCCGATGCGCATTCCCGGACCGCCAAGCTGCACCAGCAGTGTTCCGGGCGGCAGATCGAGCTTTCGAACCTGGTCGTCGCGGATGTTGCCGATGCCGCCGGCGATCATGATCGGCTTGTGGTAGCCGTAGCGGCGGCCGGCAACGTTCTGCTGGTAGGCGCGGAAATAACCGAGAAGGTTCGGCCGGCCGAACTCGTTGTTGAACGCCGCCGCACCGATCGGTCCCTCGATCATGATCGCCAGTGCATCAGCGATTCGGCCCGGGTAGCCGAAGTCACTCTCACCAGCGGAGCCACCCAGCGTTACGTCACGGTCGCTTTCCCACGCCAGCGGCATGCCCGGAATGCGCAGGTTCGAGACCGAAAAGCCGCACAGGCCCGCTTTCGGCTTGGCGCCTCGGCCGGTCGCGCCCTCGTCGCGGATTTCACCGCCGGCGCCGGTCGATGCTCCGGGGAACGGCGATATTGCCGTCGGATGATTGTGCGTCTCGACCTTGAAGAGCGTATGCGTCAGTTCGTCACCGGCGGCGTAGTCGACCGCGATGGCGCCGCCGCCATCAGTGCCGCGGTAGCCGCTGCGCGGATAGAACCGGCTGACAGGCCAGCCTTCGAGCACGGCGGCATTGTCGTTGTAGGCGATCACCGTGCCCCGGGGAGCGGCAGCGTGCGTCGCGCGGATCATTCCGAACAGCGTTTCCGGCTGGTCGACGCCGTCGATGGTCCAGCGGGCATTGAAGATCTTGTGGCGGCAGTGCTCCGAGTTCGCCTGTGCGAACATCATCAGCTCGACGTCGGTCGGGTCGCGTGCCAGCCGCGTGAACACATCGACGAGGTAGTCAATCTCGTCGTCCGACAGCGCGAGCCCGAGCCCGCGATTGGCATCCTCGAGGGCCGATCGTCCACGGGCCAGCACCGCCACGGTCTGCAACGGTCTGCCGTCGAGTTCGATGAAAAGCTGCGCCGGGTCGATGGCCGGATCGATGACGCTCTCGGTCATCCGGTCGTGAAGTAACGCCGCGATCCGGTCCAGCATTTCGGCATCGAGGGTGCGGGAAAACACGCCGCGCTTCAGGACCACCGAATAGCGGGTGCCGCGCTCGATGCGCTGAATCGCCGCGAGCCCGGTGTTGTGCGCGATGTCGGTCGCCTTGCTGGCCCAGGGTGAAATCGTGCCGAGGCGCGGCACCACGAGGAAGCTTGTGCCTTCGCCGGTGCCCTGCGGCGCATCGCCGTAGTCCAGCAGCGCCGCCAGACGGGCCTGTTCGCCGTCGTCGAGAGCACGTGTCGCATGCACGAAGTGCACGTACTGCGCCGACACTGACGCCACACTCGCATCGACTGTCTGCAGTCGCTGCAGCAGTCGCGCTGCACGAAAAGCGGACAGCGCGCCCGGCCCGGCGAGCGAGTAGGTCCTACCGTGTGGGGTCATCGACGAGGAGGACGCGCAGGACGCGCGCGTCAGGCGTGATCGGCGGGCGGATTATACCGGCGCGAACACCATTTCCTCGGATCGCTCTTCCTGCTCGGCGTCGAGCTTCTGCGTCGTGGCCAGCGCACGCAGCAATGCCTGGTTGCAATCGAAGATCTGGATCGACAGCGCATCGACATGCCGTCGAATGGCCATCGGGTCACTGCGTTCGATCGCCTCGATCAGTCCAAGGTAGGGCGCATAGGGCCCGCGCTTGTGCACGATCGCCTCGGTGACGTTGCCGCCCATCGCGACCGGGCCCATCAATCGGGGAATCGGCGCTCCAGTGATGCGGTCTAGCAGCGAGAACGCGCCGGTGACAAACAACTCGTCACGGGCATCCTCGTCCAGGCCCGGCACCGTGCGGGCAAGCTGTTCGAGGAACAGGCCGCGCAGGGTGGCCGCGCGCATCAGCGGCAGCGCGTTGACATGCTCACCGGCCGACTCGAGCGACAGCGACAGCCAGCGCAGCGTCTTTTCATGACCCAGGACCTGGATCGCGCGCTGGATCGACGCCACCGGGGCGCCGGCCTCGAAGGCTCCGGAGTTCACCATGCGCAGCAGCTTGAAGGCGAGTACCGGGTCACGGCGGATGCGATGCGCGATCGGCGTCGTGTCGGTGCCTTCGCTCGCGACACGCAGAAGATCCATCAGGTTGGCCTGGTCGGGTCGCAGGCGGCAATTCGGTTTCTGGTCCGCGTCGTCGATCGGCCAGCCGACGCTCGCCATCGCGCCGCGCTGGTAGGCCTCGTCAAGGTCGACGACGCGACGCACGCCGGTGGTCACGAACGGCATGCGCCGCACCGCGTTCGGCGGTGCCGGTCGCGTCCGGCCGTCCTTCAGGCGACGCCGGTCTTCGCTCATGTGAATCAGCGAGTACTCGAAGCAGGCGGTCAGTGCGGGCGGAAGCGGAACGTCCGGTCGTCCGCGCAGCACCATGCGGACACCGCGTCGATACGCGCGTTGCACCAGGCGCTGCATCTCCGGGTCGCGCAGCGCAATCGTCGGCACTTCGAGCAGCGCGTTGGGCGGCGCGTTCCAAGTGAGCAACGAATCGTCGAACGTGGCGTCGAGTGGCGCAATCAGCACCGACGCGTCCGCGTCCGGCCAGATTTCGTTCAGTTGTTCGAGGATGTGACCCACCGGCAGGTAGCCAGGCGCGCGCGCGGACACCATCGTCAGCCGCGTTCCGATCGCGCGCCGATGCTTGTCGATCAGCGGCGCATAGCAGATCGACAGCGTGGCAAGCGCGTCGGGCAGTCCTAGGCGGTCGGGTGCGTTCATCGTGCAGCGTCGGGAGCTGCGACGATTATGGGGAGCGCATCCCCCGTCCTTGGGGTGAAATCGGCGCCCCGATCACGCTATTTGGGACTCAAGTTCTCTCCGGGTTTGCCGAAGCCCCCGCCGCCCGGCGTCTCGATGACGAACACGTCGCCCGGAGCCATCTCGGCCGAGCCGATATGCGGCAGTTCCTCACGGCTGCCGTCGACTCGTTCGACCCAGTTGCGGCCGTGCGCACCGGCCATGCCGCCTGCCATGCCGAACGGCGCGATCGAGCGGTTGTTCGCGAGGATCGACGCGGTCATCTGCTCGAGAAAGCGCACGCGGCGCGTGCCGCCGTTGCCGCCATGCCAGCGGCCGGCGCCGCCCGATCCGGGACGGATCGCGTAGCTCTCGAGCAGGACCGGGTAACGGAACTCAAGCACTTCGGGATCCGTGAGTCGCGAATTGGTCATGTGCGTCTGCACGACGTCGGTCCCGTCGAAGCCTTCGTCGGCGGACGTCAGATCACGTATCCCCGCGCCCGAACCTCCGGAGATGGTCTCGTAGTACTGGTAGCGCTCATTGCCGAACGTGAAATTGTTCATCGTTCCCTGCGCGGATGCCATCACGCCCAGCGCACCATAAAGCGCATTGGTGATGCACGACGAAGTCTCGACGTTGCCGGCGACTACGGCGGCGGGGTAATCCGGGTTCAGCATCGAGCCGCCCGGGATGATGATGTCGAGCGGCTTCAGGCAGCCGGCGTTGAGGGGAATCACGTCATCGACCAGCGTGCGGAACACGTAGAGGACCGCAGCGACGCACACCGCACTCGGCGCGTTGAAGTTGTTCGGCAGTTGTGCGGAGGTCCCGGTGAAGTCGATGGTCGCCGCGCGCCGCTCGCGATCGACGCTGACCCGCACGTGGATCACCGCGCCGTTGTCGAGAAGGTATTCGAACTGGCCGTCGGTGAGTCTCGTGATGACACGCCGCACCGACTCTTCGGCGTTGTCCTGCACATGCCTCATATAGGCCTGCACGACGTCGAGCCCGAACTGCTCGACCATGCGCAGCAGTTCCTCGCGACCCTTCTCGTTGGCCGCGATCTGGGCGCGCAGGTCGGCGACGTTCTGCGCCGGATTGCGCGCCGGATGCTGCCCGCCGGTGAGCAGCGCCATGAGTTCGGCCTCGCGAAAGCGTCCCGGACGCCCGGCGCCCTGCCCTTCGATCAACTTGAAGTTGATGAAGCGCACCCCTTCCTCGTCGAGCGTCGACGAAAACGGCGGCATCGAGCCCGGGGTGATGCCGCCGATGTCCGCGTGGTGGCCGCGCGAACCGACATAGAACAGGATCTGCCCGCCGTCACGCCCGAAGACCGGGGTGATGACGGTCACGTCGGGCAGGTGCGTGCCGCCGTGATAAGGATCGTTGATGACGTAGGCATCGCCCGGAACCATTTTCCCGGCGTTCTCGCGCATGACGGTCTTGATCGACTCACTCATCGAGCCCAGGTGCACCGGCATGTGCGGGGCATTGGCGATGAGGTTGCCGTCGGCGTCGAATAGTGCACACGAGAAATCGAGCCGCTCCTTGATGTTGACCGAGTAGGCGGTGTTCTGCAGCCGCAGACCCATCTGTTCGGCAATCGACATGAAGAGGTTGTTGAAGATCTCGAGCATCACCGGGTCGACCGTCGTGCCGATCGCGCGGCGCACGGCGCGTGGCGCGATGCGCCGGAGGACCAGGTGGTCGAGTGGCGTGACCTCGGCCTGCCATCCGGGCTCGACCACGGTCGTCGCATTGGCCTCGGCAACGATGGCCGGCCCGTCGATGCGATCGCCGGGACGGGTGTCGTCGCGCCGGTACAGCGGCGTCGCCTGCCAGCCTCCATCGAAATAGGCCTGCACGGTCGTCGCGGCCGCAAGCGCGCCGGTGCGTGGCGCGCGCTGCGCCGAGGCGGCAGCCGTGGCTTCGCCGGCGCCGATGGCTTCGACCGACAAGGTCTCCACGATAAGGCGACGATCGGGCATCAGGAACGAAAAACGCTGTCGATAGGCGGCGTCGAACTGTTCCTTCATCGCTTCCACCGATCCCGAACGCCACCGCAAGCGCGGTGTCCGTGCCCTCGTACTTCAGGTGCGCACGCGGCATCAGTTCGATCCTGGCCTTCGCCACGCCCTGTTCCTGCAGCGATGCCGAGGCCTGCGCCGCCAGTTTTTCCAGGCTTTCCTCCAGCAACGGCAGCGCCTCTTCACCGAGCGGACGCTCGATCGTCATCTCGCGCATCGCCGTCTGGTCGGCGAGGCCCATGCCGTATGCGGACAGCACGCCCGCGAGCGGATGGGCGAATACCGTTGACATCGCCAGCGCGTCAGCCACCGCGCAGGCATGCTGGCCGCCGGCTCCGCCGAATACGGTGAGCGTGTATCGGGTCACGTCGTGGCCGCGTTGCACCGAGATGCGCTTGATCGCCTCGGCCATGTTGCCGACGGCGATTTCGACGAACCCGGCAGCCACCTGTTCTGCGGTCTGACGGCGGCCCGTTGCGTCTTCAATGCGCTGCGCCAGTTCCGTGAATCGGCGGCGAACGACCTCGCGGTCGAGCGGCGCGTCGCCGCGCGGGCCGAACACGTGCGGAAAGAACTCCGGCTGGACGCGACCGAGCATCACATTGGCATCCGTCACCGCCAGTGGCCCGCCGCGCCGGTAGCAGGCCGGACCCGGGTTGGCACCGGCCGAATCCGGCCCGACGCGCAAGCGCGCGCCATCGAAGTGCAGGATCGAGCCGCCCCCCGCCGCCACGGTGTGGATACTCATCATCGGCGCCCGCATGCGCACGCCGGCAACAAGAGTCTCGAACTCACGCTCGTACTCGCCGGCATAGTGCGAAACGTCGGTCGACGTGCCGCCCATGTCGAAGCCGATGACGTGCCCGAACCCAGCGTGTTTGCTGGCCCGGGCCATGCCGACGATGCCGCCGGCCGGGCCCGACAGGATCGCGTCCTTACCCTGGAAACGCCAGGCGTCAGTCAGGCCGCCGTTGCTCTGCATGAAGAGCAGGCGCGCGCCCGGCATGTCTTCCGCCACCTGCTCGACGTAGCGGCGCAAGATGGGCGACAGGTACGCATCGACGACCGTGGTGTCGCCGCGCGCCACCAGCTTCATCAGTGGGCTCACCTCGTGCGAGACGGAGACCTGCGGAAAGCCGGTTTCGCGCGCGATCTGCGCGGCGGCCTGCTCATGCGCGGCGTAGCGATAACCGTGCATGAAGACGATCGCGCACGAGCGCAGTCCGGCGTCGTACGCCTCGCGCAGTGCGCTGCGCAGCGCCACGCCGTCGAGCGGCTGCAGCACCTCGCCGTGCGCGCCGGTGCGCTCGTCGGCCTCGATGACCCGGGCATAAAGCAGCTCCGGCAGCACGATCTGGCGTTCGAACAGGCGCGGCCGGTTCTGGTAGGCGATGCGCAGCGCATCGCGAAACCCGCGCGTGATGACGAGCACCGTCGGCTCGCCCTTGCGCTCGAGCAGCGCATTGGTCGCCACCGTGGTACCCATCTTGACCGCGGCGATGCGTTCGGTCGGGATCGGTGCACCGGCGGCGACGCCGAGCAGGTGGCGGATACCGGCGACCGCGGCGTCGCGATACTGCTCCGGATTGTCCGACAGCAGCTTGTGCGTGACGAGTGACCCGTCGGGATGCCGCGCGACGATGTCGGTAAAGGTACCGCCGCGGTCGATCCAGAACTCCCACGATCCGGGCTGCAGGGCTTCGCTCATGCGGCTCTCCGAAGGGGCGCCGGTGCTTGTATGCTTCGCGACGCGCGGCGATAAGACGTTTCCGGCCCGTCTTCGGCCGGCAGTGACCCGGATATGTTGACACAGCCATCCGTCCCGCCGCGCAGACCCGACACGAGGAGACTATGAAACGACGTTCGCTGTTTATCGGCACCACGGTCGCTGCGGCCGCGCTGGCCTTCGGTCTACCTGCGGCTGCCCAGACCAAGTGGGACCTGCCTGCCGGCTACCCCGCCGGTAACCCGCACACCCAGAATCTGACGCAGTTCGCTGCCGACGTGGCCAAGGCGACCAACGGCAAGCTCAACATCACCGTGCATGCCGGCGGCTCGCTCTTCAAGGCCCCCGAGATCAAGCGCGCGGTGCAGACCGGCCAGGCCCAGATTGGTGAAGTGCTGATGAGCCTGCTGGAAAACGAGAACCCGGTGTTCGGCGCTGACGCCGTGCCCTTCGTTGCGACCGGTTTCGATGCGTCGTGGAAGCTCTGGCAGGCGCAGCGGCCGGTAGTCGAGAAGATCCTGAACGCTCAGGGCATCAAGGTGCTTTACGCCGTGGCATGGCCACCGCAGGGCATCTACACGAAGAAGCAGCTGAATTCGGTCGCCGACATGAAGGGCCTGAAGTGGCGCGCCTACAACCCGGCGACGACACGCATCGCCGCGATGGTCGGCGCGCAGCCACTGACGATCCAGGCCGCTGAATTGTCGCAGGCGCTCGCCACCGGCGTGGTCGATTCGTTCATGTCGTCGGGCGCCACCGGCGTCGATTCCAAGGTCTGGGAGAGCCTGACCCACTTCGCGACCGCCGACGCGTGGCTGCCGAAGAACATGGTCATCGTCAACCAGAAGGAGTTCGACAAGCTCGACAAGGCGACGCAGGACGCGGTCGTCGCCGCCGCCAAAGCCGCCGAAGAGCGCGGCTGGAAGCGCATGCGCGAATACACCGGCGAATCGCTGACGACACTGAAGGCGAACAAGATGACGGTGTACGAACCGAACGCCGCGTTCAAGGCGGAGCTCGCCAAAATGGGCGATACGATGCTCACCGAGTGGCTCGCCAAGTCGGGCGCGGACGGACAGTCGATCATCACGACGTTCCGCAAGTAAGACGACAGGCCGCCGCGAGGCGGCCTTTTCCTTTCCGCGCCGCCCGATGCGCACGCATCTCGATCCGTTCTACACGCTGCTGGGTGCGTTGGGCGCCCTCTTCATTTTCCTGACGCTCGCGGTGCAGGTCGTCGGCATTGCCGGACGCGAACTGGGATTTTCGATGGCGGGTCTCGACGCGTATGCCGGCTATTGCCTGGCCGCGGGATCGTTCCTGGCGATGCCGTACGCGTTGCGGCGCGGCGACCACATCCGCGTTGGCCTCATCCTGCATCGACTGAAGGGCCGTACGCGCTACTGGATGGAGGTGATCTGCCTGGTCGTCGCGACGCTGTTGTCGGCGTACTTCGCCTACTTCGCGGCGAAGCTGGTGTGGGGCTCGTACACCTTCGACGACATTTCGCAGAACGTCGACGCAACGCCGCTGTGGATTCCGCAGCTGTCGATGGCCATCGGCCTCTTTGGCCTGGCGCTCGCGTTTGCCGAGCAACTCCTGCTCACGCTGCGGACCGGCCAGCTCGCGCCCGGCACCGACGAAACCGCGCACGTCGAGTGAGCCCGATGGGAACCCTGATCGCGCTGCTGCTGATCGTCGCGCTCTTCGTCATCCTCGGCGCCGGCGTCTGGGTCGGCATTGCCGTGCTCGGTGTTGCCTGGCTCGGCATGGAGCTCTTCACCACCCGGCCGGGTGGCGATGCGCTCGCACTGACGGTCTGGGGATCGCTGTCGAGCTGGACGCTGACCGCGCTGCCGCTGTTCGTGTGGATGGGCGAGATCCTGCTGAAGACGCGCCTTTCGGAAGGCCTGTTCCGCGGCCTCGCACCGTGGCTGCAGTGGCTGCCGGGGCGGCTGCTGCACACCAACATCATCGGCTGCACGATCTTCGCGGCGGTGTCCGGCTCGTCGGCCGCGACCTGCGCGACGGTCGGCAAGATCACGTTGCCCGAACTGAAGCAGCGCGGTTATCCAGAGCAGATCTCCCTCGGATCGCTGGCCGGCGCCGGCACGCTCGGGCTGCTGATCCCGCCGTCGATCATCATGATCGTCTACGGCGTGGCGGCCGATGTCTCGATCGGCAAGCTTTTCATCGCGGGCGTCATCCCCGGCCTGATGCTGGCCGCACTCTTCATGGGCTACACGGTGTTCTGGGCGCTGCGGCACCGCGACCTGATCCCGCCGGCCGACATCCGCATGAGCTTTGCGCAGAAGCTGGCCGAATCGCGCCATCTGATCCCGGTGGTCGCCCTGATCCTGGTGGTGCTGGGCTCGATTTACCTCGGCATCGCCACGGCGACCGAAGCGGCGGCGCTCGGCGTCGTCGGCGCGCTGATCCTGTCGGCGGCGCAGCGCACGCTGACGTGGGCAACGTTCCGCGACTCGCTGATGGCGGCGACGCGCCTGTACTGCATGATCGCGCTCATCCTCGCCGGCTCGGCCTTCCTGTCGCTGTCGATGGGCTTCATCGGCCTGCCGCGGCAGCTGGCCGAGTCGATCGGCGCGCTGCAGCTGTCACCTTTCGGGCTGATCGTGCTGCTGACGGTCTTCTTCATCGTGCTCGGCTGCTTCCTCGACGGCATCTCGATGGTGGTGCTGACGATGGCGGTGTTGCTGCCGACGCTGCAGGCGGCACGGATCGACCTGCTGTGGTTCGGCATCTTCATCGTCGTGGTCGTCGAGATGGCACAGATCACGCCGCCGGTCGGATTCAATCTCTTCGTGCTGCAGGGCATGACCAAGCGCCAGATCAACACGATCGCGGTGGCCGCTGCGCCCTACTTCCTGATGATGGTGATCGCGGTGCTGCTGATCTGGTTCTTCCCGCAAATCGTGAGCTACCTGCCGTCGAAGATGAAGTTCTAGGCGCAGGTTCCGTCGCGCGCGGCTACAATCCGCGCCGCCAAATTGCGAAGAAGACCACTCGATGCGCGTCGTTGTCGTGGGTGCCGGCATCATCGGCGTCTGCACTGCCCATGCCCTCCGTCGCGCAGGCTTCGACGTCATCGTGATGGAACGCCGCTCCGGCGTCGCGCAGGAGGCCAGCTTTGCCAATGCCGGCGTGATGGCGCCCGGCTATGTCGGACCCTGGGCTTCACCCGGAATGCCGAAGAAGGTGCTGGCGTACCTGCTGCGCGCGGAATCCCCGGTCGTGTTCCGGCCAACGCTGAGCCCCGCCCTCTGGGGATGGATCCGGCGCTGGCTCGGCGAGTGCAATGCCGAGCGCTACCGCCGCAACCGATCGCGAATGCAGCGCCTGGCGTTCTACAGCCAGAACGAGCTGCGCGCGCTGCGCACGCAGCTCGCCATCGACTACGAGCAGGCGACCGGCTACCTGCAGCTCTTCCGCACCGAGCGCGAAGTCGAGGCCTCGGCGACGACGCGTACGCTGCTCGGCGAACTCGGGGTTCGCAACACGCTGCTGGATGCGACGCAGTGCCGGACGCTGGAGCCGGCGCTGTACCCGGCCACCGAACTGGCCGGCGGCCTTCACCTGCCCGACGATGAGACCGGCAACTGCGCTTACTTTGCGCACCAGCTGAAGGACATCGCGTTGCGGGACGGCGTCGATTTTCGCTTCGGCGTCGACGTGCTCGGTTTCGACATGGCGCCGGGCAGGGTGGAGTGCGCGCAGACGAGCGCAGGTCCGGTCCGTGCCGACGCCTACGTGATGGCCGGCGGTATCGACAGCGGCGCGCTGCTCGAACGTATCGGCATTCGCCTGCCGCTGATCGCGGTGAAGGGCTATTCGGCAACGGCGGCGATCACGGCCTTCGAGCACGCGCCCTTCCTCAGCATCATGGACGAGACCTACAAGGTCGCCATTACGCGCATGGGCAACCGCATGCGCGTGGCCGGCACCGCAGAGCTCGGAACGCGCGGCACCGCGCTGCGCGAAAGCGCACTGCGAACGCTGCTGAAGGTCGCGCAGGACTGGTTCCCCTATGCGGCGAGCTACCGCCAGGGCAAGTTCTGGGTCGGAGTGCGGCCGATGCTTCCCGACGGCCCCCCGGTTCTCGGCCGCACGCCGATCGGCAACCTGTTCCTGAACACGGGCCACGGTTCGAGCGGCTGGGTCATGGCGGTGGGTTCCGCATGCGTGCTGGCCGACGTGATTGCGGGCAGAACACCGGCGATCGATCTCGAGGGCTTGACGCTGGACAGGTACCTGCGCGGCGCCGCCGCCTAGCCTTTGGCTCAAACAGTCACACAGCGATGGGCACCTTCCTTTACCGCGTCGACGAACTGCGGGCATTCGAGCAGGCAGCGCAGGCGCAATTGCCCGCCGGTGCGCTGATGGCACGCGCCGGACGTGCCGCCGCCGAGTGGATCGCGACGCAGCGGACAGATGCCACGGGGTCGGTCTGCATCGTCTGCGGACCGGGCAACAACGGCGGCGACGGCTTCGTCGTCGCTGCGGAACTCAAGGAGCGCGGCTTCGAAGTCGTCGGCGTGCTGCTCGGCGCCGACCGACCGATGACGCCGGACGCAAGTAGCGCACTGGACCGCTGGAACGCAGCGGGCGGCCGGGTCCTGACGGCACTGCCGTCCGAGTCCCGTTTCGATGTCGCCGTCGACGCGATGTTCGGTATCGGCCTGACGCGCGCACTCGCTGGTGAATTCCTCGCCGCGGCGGCGTGGCTCAACCAGCATCCGTCTGTCGTCGCCATCGATGTGCCCAGCGGGCTGAATGCCGACACCGGCGCCTGGGTCGGCGACGTCCCGGGAGTCCTTGCTTCCGCGACGGTCACCTTCATCGGCGACAAGCCCGGCCTGCATACCGCTGCCGGGGTCGATGCAGCCGGCAGCGTCGTCGTCGAGCCGATCGGCACGGCAGCGGCCGCCGGCGCCGGCACGCTCACCGACGCGGCCGATCTGGCCCCGTTGACGCGCGCGCGGCGCCGCGACACGCACAAGGGCACTTACGGCAATGTGCTTGTCATCGGCGGCGGCCGCGGCATGGTCGGCGCGGCGCTGCTGGGCGGACGCGCCGCGCTGCGGCTCGGAGCCGGTCGCGTCTACGTCGACGCGATTGGTGCGCCCGAGTTTCGCGTCGACCCGGTGCAACCGGAGCTGATGTTCCGCAGCCTGGACGAGGTGCACGGGTTACAGGCCATCGTTGTCGGCTGCGGCCTCGGGCTCGACCAAGTTGCGCGAGCGCGGATGGCGGCCGCACTCGAGCGGGACTGCGCGCTGGTTGCCGATGCCGATGCGCTGAACCTGCTCGCCGCCGACGCCGATCTCGGCGAGCGACTTCGGCATCGCACCGAGCCGACGCTGCTGACACCGCATCCGCTGGAGGCCGCGCGTCTGCTGGGGATCGCCGCCGCCGAAGTGCAGCGCGATCGCGTCAGCTCCGCTCAGCGACTTGCGCAGAAGTTCAGCGCGATCGTGATACTCAAAGGTGCAGGCAGCGTCATCGCGCGCGCCGATGGCTCTTACGCGATCAACCCGACCGGCTCGCCCGCGCTGGCGACGGCGGGCACCGGTGACGTGCTTGCGGGGATGCTCGGCGCGTTCCTCGCACAAGGGTTCAGGCCGTGGGACACCGCAGTCGGCGCCACCTGGCTGCACGGCCGCGCGGCCGAAGACGGAACCGATGTCGGCCTCGTGGCCGGGGATGTGGCCCCGCGTGCGGCCGAGATCCTGCGCCGGCTGCGCGCCGGCATCACTGCGTGAGCACGCGCCCGGCAGCGAGCTCGATGCGGCGTGCGCAGCGACTTGCGATTCCCGCATCGTGAGTGACCAGCACGAGCGTCGACCCGCGTTCGAGATTCAATTCGAACATCAGGTCGATGACGGCTTCACCGGTGCGCGCATCAAGGCTGCCGGTCGGTTCGTCCGCCAGCAGCAACGGCGGCCGCAGGACGAAGGCGCGCGCTAACGCAACGCGCTGCTGCTCGCCGCCGCTCAGATACTTCGGATAGTGCGCGAGTCGCTCGCCAAGCCCGACGCGCGCGAGCAGCCCCCGTGCGGCAGCAACCGGTTCCTCGCCTTCGGGCGCGCGCCCGGTCAGTTCGAGAGGAAGCAGCACATTTTCGAGCGCGGTCAGGTGCGGCAGCAACTGGAACGACTGGAACACAAATCCGATCGAACGCGCACGCAGGGCGGCCCGGCCGTCTTCGTCCAGGCTGAACAGGTCTTCGTCGAAGATGCGCACCTTCCCTGAGGTCGGAACATCGAGGCCCGCGAGCAGTCCGAGCAGCGTGGACTTGCCCGACCCGGAAGCGCCAACGACCGCCACCGTCTCGCCGGCGCCGATGGCCAGATTGATATCATCGAGGATCGTCAGGCTGCCTGTGGCATCCTGCACGACCTTGCCGAGGCCTTGCGCCTCCACCGCGATGTTCGTCACCTGCTCCTCTGTCTCGCGCAGAACATTTCTTCACGCCCTTTGCACGCTGATTCCGGCGCTTGCCGCTGCGGGCGGCGTCGGCATGGCCTTCGCGCAGGGCACGGCGGTGCCGCAGGACGCCAGCACGCGTCCGGTAATACTGGTTGTGGGGGACAGTCTCTCGGCGGAATACGGGCTGCCGCGAGGCGCCGGATGGGTTCAGTTGCTCTCCGAGCGCCTGCGCAACCGTCGTCTGGATTATACGGTCGTCAATGCCAGCATCAGCGGTGAAACCACCAGCGGCGGCCGCACTCGTTTACCCGCATTGCTGAAGCAGCACAGGCCGACTGTCGTGATCCTGGAACTCGGCGCCAACGATGGACTGCGCGGCCTGCCACTCGCAGCGATGCGCGACAACCTGGCCGCGATGACGAAGGCGGCGCAGACGGCGGGTGCCGCCGTGCTGCTGGTTGGCGTGCGCGTGCCGCCCAACTACGGCCGCGACTACTCGGAGCGCTTCTTCGATTCCTTCGCGTCGGTCGCGCGCGAGCTGCGTGCTCCGCTGGCGCCGTTCCTGCTCGACGGCTTCGCGGAGTCGCTCGACTACTTCCAGGCCGACCGCATTCATCCGAGCCAGTCGGCGCAGCCGCGCATGCTGGACAATGTCTGGCCGCACCTGCAACCCCTGTTGCGGACCAGCGCCGCCAAGTCCCGATGAGGCCCGAACACGGGCTCGTCGAAGCCACCGACGCGCTGCGCAACCTGGACCGGTACGACACCGTCGTCGACGTGCGCAGCGAAAGCGAATTCGCGGAGGATCACGTTCCCGGTGCCATCAACTGTCCGGTGCTCTCGGACCTGCAACGCGCGGAAGTCGGCACGATGGATCGGCAGCAGTCGTCCTTCGAGGCGCGTCGCCGTGGCGCGGCGCTGGTGGCCCGCAACATCGCCGAACACATCGAACGCCGCTTCGCGGACAAGCCGAGGGACTGGCAGCCGCTCGTGTATTGCTGGCGCGGCGGCAACCGCAGCGGTGCGATGACGCATATCCTCGCGCGCGTCGGCTGGCGTGCGGCACAGCTCAAGGGCGGCTACCGCGAATACCGTCGCGCAATCATGAAGGAGCTCGAGGCATTGCCCGAACGCCTTACATTCCAGGTGATCTGCGGCGCCACGGGCAGTGGCAAGAGCCGGCTGCTGCAGCACCTCGGCGCCGCAGGCGCGCAGGTGCTCGACCTGGAAGCACTGGCCTGCCACAAGGGTTCCGTGCTGGGCGGATTGCCGTCACAACCGCAGCCGGGGCAGAAGCACTTCGAATCGCTGATCTGGGACCGGTTGCGCCGCTTCGATCCGACGCGCCCGATATTCGTCGAATCTGAAAGCCGCAGGGTCGGCAGCCTGCGCGTGCCCGACGCGCTGCTCGCGGCCATGCGCGCTTCACCCTGCATCCGCCTGCAGGTGGCGCGTGACGTGCGCATCCGGCTGCTGCGCGACGAATACGCGCACTTTGAAGCGAACCCGTCCGCACTGATGACCCAGCTCGAATGCCTGGTAGCGCTGCATGGCCACGAACGGATCAATCGCTGGAAGGCACTGGCCGAGTCGAACGACTGGGACCAGATGGTCGAGCAGTTGCTGCTCGAGCACTACGACCCCGCCTACGAGAAGTCGATTGCGCGCAACTTCAGCCAACTCGACTCGGCTCGCGTCATGCCGATCGTTTCGGAGGCCGCGACGGCGTATGCGGCCGCCGCGGACGCGCTGCTGGCGTAACCACCAGTCCGCGCCTCACTTGGTCGCGGCTTTGCCCTCGACAGCCGTACTCTTGGCCGCTTCGCGCTGGAACTCGGGCTTCAGCACCTTGGCCTTGTGGCGCGCCCGCAGCCCCTCCGCAAAGGCGATTTCGTCGGCCGCTGCAAACTGCCGCGCGAGCGCACGGCGCTCGGCCTCACGCTGCGCGGCGTCCTGGGCCGCGCCTTCCTTGGCCGAGAGCACCTGCGCGATCAGGTAACCGGCGCCCTCGACGTCGGCGCCGACGAACGTGGGAAGCTTGTCGGTCGGCGTGCGCAGCACTTCGTTCAGAAGACTGGGCGGCATGCCTTGCGGTGCCCGACGCGACACCGTCAGCGGCGGAGAGAATCCCGTCTCGGACGGCTGCTTCCGGAGTTCGACCAGCTTCTCCTCGCCGGCCTTGCGGGCCAGCTTCGCCGCCTCTTCGCGCTCGAGGCGCTGGCGGATGACGGACTTGACCTCCTCGAACGGTCGAACAGCCGCCGCGCGATAGTCGACGACGCGCGCGGACACCAGCGTGTTCGCAGCAATCTCGATCGCCTGGGTGTTGCGCCGGTTCTTCAGCGCGTCTTCGGCGAACAGGGCCTCGACCACACGAGGCGTGAATACCTGCGGCTGGTTCGCTGCTGCCGGCAGTCCGCTGCGCGTCAGGTTGTCCTGCGTCGCGACCTTCAGTCCCAGTTTTTCGGCGGCCGGCTGCAGTGAGTCAGCCTGCTCGTAGACCAGGTTCGTGAACTGCTCGGCCGCTTCGGCGAAACGCTTCTGCGCCTGCTGCGTGCGCAGTTCCTTCTCGATTTCCGCGCGCACGTCGGCGAGCGGCTTCACCTGCGCCGGCTTGATTTCCGTAACGCGGATGATGTGGTAGCCAAAGTCGGTTTCGACCACTTCGCTCGTTTCGCCCGCCTTCAGCGTGAACGCAGTGTCTTCGAACGGCTTGACCATCATGCCCTTGCCGAAGAAGCCCAGGTCACCACCCTGCGCGGCGGAGCCCGGGTCCTTGGACTGCTCCTTCGCGATCTTCGCAAAATCACCGGGGTTCGACTTCAGTGACGCGAGGATGCCTTCAGCCTTCTTGCGCGCGGCGGCCTTGTCGCTCCCCTCCGGCGTAATGAGGATGTGGCTTGCGCGGCGCTGCTCCTCGGTACCGTAGCGCCCCTGGTTCTGGTCGTAATACGCCTTGACGTCGGCCTCGGCCACCGCGGCCTGCCCGGCAATGGCATCGGCGTTCAGCACGAGGTACTCGACCTTGACGCTCTCAGGAGTCTCGAAGTCCTTCTGGTGCTTGTCATAGAACTCCGTGACCTGTGCATCGGTGATGGTGACCTTGGCCAGGTAGGCATCCGCGCGGACCGGAAGAATCCGCACTTCGCGCTGATCGAGCAGTACCCGGTCGATGCGATCGGCGACCTGCGCGGGCACCAGCGTCGATTCGAGAACGGCGTTTACCAGCAGCTGCTTGCGCAGGTCGGCGCGCACGCGTTCTTCGAACTGCGGTTCGGTCATGCCCTGCGCGGCGACGAAGGCCCTGTAGCGCTCGATGCTGAACTTGTTGTCTTCCTGAAACGCCGGGACATTGGCTATCACCTGCCGCAGGCGATCGTTGCTCACGACGACGCTACCCTGCTCCACTTCGCGCGTCAGCGCACGGTCGATCAGCAGCCCGTCGAGGATGGCGGCGCGACCTTCCTGCGTGTCCAGCACCTTGGGATCGAAATCGGGCCCGAACTGCTGTCGCAGCCGCTCGACGCGGTCGCGCTGCGCAATATCGAAATCCTGCTGCGTTATCGGCACACCGTCGACGGTCGCCAGCGCACCCTCGCCCGACACGAAGCTGTTGTAGCCCTGGATCCCGAAGAAGACGAACGACGGGAAGATGAGCACCAGCATGAAGAACATCAGCCAGCGGCGATGCGAGCGGATCGAATCAAACATGATGGGTCTCGGTCGTCAGGGACTTAGCAACAAAAAAGGCGAACTCTCGTTCGCCTTCGTCGTGTGGCGGAGTGGACGGGACTCGAACCCGCGACCCCCGGCGTGACAGGCCGGTATTCTAACCAACTGAACTACCACTCCCCGGGCAATAATTTCGCAGGCTTCACCACGTCGCTTGATGGTGGGTGCTGAGAGGCTCGAACTCCCGACCTACGCCTTGTAAGGGCGCCGCTCTACCAACTGAGCTAAGCACCCGCGCGTCCTCACCACTCACGAAGCAACGCGTTGCTCCGAAAGCCGCGGCGGCTACCTCGCTGCGAAGCCGGCTAGTTTAGCGAATCTTTCAGCGCCTTGCCAGGACGGAACTTCGGAACCTTGGCAGCCTTGATCTTGATCGAGTCGCCGGTTCGAGGATTACGCCCAGTGCGCGCAGCGCGCTTGCCGACCGTGAAGGTCCCGAAGCCGACCAGCGTCACGGAATTGCCCTTCTTCAGGCTGGTCCGGATACCGGCGACGATCGCTTCGAGGGCCCGACCCGCCGCGGCTTTGGAGATGTCCGCTTGTTTGGCGATGTGGTCGATCAGTTCTGTCTTGTTCACGTAAACCCCCTCTGTCAACTGGTCTCGGATTTCTGCGCAAGGCGGCCGTCGCAGCGAGTATTTTGTTTTGTATCGGCCGGAAACGCGCGTGGAAAAATTTGGAAGGCTATTCAACCGCGCTGCTATGGGAGTGTCAAGCGCAAGCAAACGATTTTTTTGCTCTGGGCGAAGTGATGCGCAGTGTGCACCCGCGTTGCGGGTGCACACTGCAGTCGCTTCAGTGCTTGACGACCTCTGCGCTGGCGCCGGCATCCACCGGCTTCGGCGGAGTTGCGGCGGCTTCCTCATCGGTGAGAGGCACGGGCTGGCGCTCGAGTGCCACCTCGAGGACCTTGTCGATCCACTTGACCGGCACGATCTCAAGACGGTTCTTCACGTTGTCGGGGATCTCCGCGAGATCTTTGACATTTTCCTCCGGGATCAGGACCGTCTTGATGCCGCCGCGATGCGCTGCCAGCAGCTTTTCCTTGAGCCCGCCGATGGCCAGTACTTCGCCGCGCAGCGTGATCTCACCCGTCATCGCGACGTCGGCACGCACCGGAATACCGCTCAGCGCCGACACCATCGAGGTCGTGATCGCGATCCCGGCGGACGGACCGTCCTTCGGCGTCGCACCTTCAGGGAAGTGCACATGCAAGTCGGTCTTCTCGAAAAGCTCGTCGCGCAGACCGAGTCGCCGCGCGCGCGCGCGCACCACGGAACGTGCCGCCTCGACGGATTCCTTCATGACATCGCCGAGCGAGCCGGTGCGCTGCACATTGCCCTTGCCCGGCATGGTCGCCACTTCGATCGTCAGCAGGTCGCCGCCGACCTCGGTCCATGCGAGGCCGGTCACCTGGCCCACCTGGTTTTCCTTCTCGGCCACGCCGAAGTTGTAGCGCCGCACGCCGAGGAACTTGTCCAGGTTCTTCGCCGACACCTGCACCTTGCGGTCCTGCTTCTTCAGCAGCAGTTGCTTGACCACCTTGCGGCAGATCTTGCTGATCTCGCGCTCGAGCGAGCGCACGCCCGCTTCGCGCGTGTAGTAACGGATGATGTCGCGAATCGCGCTCTCGGCGACCGCCAGTTCGCCGGACTTCAGCCCGTTCGTCTTCATCTGCTTCGGCAGCAGGTGCTGCAGCGCGATGTGGACCTTTTCCTCTTCCGTGTAGCCCGACAGCCGGATCACTTCCATGCGATCCAGCAGTGCCGGTGGAATGTTCATCGTGTTGCTGGTGGCGACGAACATCACGTCCGACAGGTCGAAGTCGACCTCGACGTAGTGGTCCTGGAACGTGTGGTTCTGCTCCGGGTCGAGCACTTCGAGCAGCGCCGAGGCGGGGTCGCCACGGAAGTCCATGCCCATCTTGTCGACTTCGTCGAGCAGGAACAGCGGATTGCGCACTCCGGCCTTGCCGAGGTTCTGCAGGATCTTGCCCGGGCATCGAACCGATGTAGGTACGGCGATGGCCGCGGATCTCGGCCTCGTCGCGCACGCCGCCCAGCGCCATGCGGATGAACTTGCGGTTGGTCGCGCGCGCGACCGACTGGCCGAGCGAGGTCTTGCCGACGCCCGGAGGGCCCGACCAGGCACAGGATCGGCGCCTTGACCTTGTCGACGCGCTGCTGCACGGCGAGGTACTCGAGGATGCGGTCTTTTACCTTCTCAAGACCGTAGTGGTCGTCGTTCAACACCTTCTCGGCGTTGGTCAGGTCGTTGTTGATGCGGCTGCGCTTCTTCCATGGCAGGCCGACCAGCGTGTCGAGATAGTTACGGACGACGGTCGCCTCGGCCGACATCGGTGACATCAGCTTGAGTTTCTTCAGCTCCGAGTGCGCCTTGTCGCGCGCGGCCTTCGGCATGCGCGCAGCGCGGATCTTCTTCTCGAGCTCCTCGAGGTCGGCGCCCTCCTCGCCTTCGCCCAGTTCCTTCTGGATCGCCTTGACCTGCTCGTTCAGGTAGTACTCGCGCTGGCTCTTCTCCATCTGGCGCTTGACGCGGCCACGGATGCGCTTTTCGACCTGCAGGATGTCGATCTCGGTCTCGAGCTGGGCCAGCAGATGCTCGAGGCGCTCGTTGAGCCCCTGCATCTCGAGGATCTTCTGCTTCTGCTCGAGCTTGAGCGGCAGGTGCGCAGCGATCGTGTCCGCCAGGCGACCGGCCTCATCGATGCCGGCGATCGAGGTCAGGATCTCCGCCGGGATCTTCTTGTTCAGCTTCACGTACTGGTCGAACTGGCTGACGATCGCACGGCGCAGCGCCTCGACTTCGGCCGTGGGCTGCAGGTCAGGGACGATGGGCACCACATCGGCGGTGAAGTGGCTCGCGCCCTCCTCGATGCGCTCGATGCGGGCACGCTGCGCGCCTTCGACCAGCACCTTCACGGTGCCATCGGGCAGCTTCAGCATCTGCAGGATATTGGCGACACAGCCGATCTCGTAGATGTCCTCGGCAGTCGGTTCATCCTTGGCGGCGTTCTTCTGCGCGACGAGCATGATGCTCTTGCCGGCCTCCATCGCCGCCTCGAGCGCCTTGATCGATTTCGGACGCCCGACGAACAGCGGAATCACCATGTGCGGAAATACCACGACGTCGCGCAACGGCAGCAACGGCAGCGTGATGCGTTCCGGCGGCAGGATCAGTGTGGACATAGGGATGGTTCCCTCAAATTTGGAAGGTTCAGCGAGCCATATGGGTCCGGGCAGGGGTAAAGCAAGCCCGGTGAACCTTCAGCGGATTTCAATCTAGCACGCGACGGCGCTCGTCGCGGCCCGCAGGGCGCCCGACGGCGTCCGCCTAGCGTGGAGCGCCGGCGACCTTCGGCTGGTCGGCGTACATCAGCAGCGGCTTGCCGCCGCCGATGGTGTTCTCGTCGACGACGACCTTGACGACGTTCTTGGTGCTCGGCAGGTCGTACATCACGTCGAGCAGGACGCCCTCGACGATCGAACGCAGGCCGCGGGCACCGGTCTTGCGCTTGATCGCCTTGCGCGCGATCGCCCGCAGCGCATCGGGCCGCACCTCCAGTTCGACGCCTTCCATCTGGAACAGCCGCTGGAACTGCTTGATCAGCGCGTTCTTCGGTGCGACCAGGATCTCGACCAGCGCATCTTCGCTCAGTTCGTCGAGCGTGGCGACCACCGGCAGGCGGCCGACGAGCTCCGGGATCAGGCCGAACTTGATCAGGTCCTCGGGCTCGACGTCGCGCAGCAGGTCGCCGACGGAGCGGTCGCTGGCGCTCGTCACCGTCGCGCCAAATCCGATGCCGCTCTTCTCGGAACGGCTGCGGATGATCTTCTCGACGCCGTCGAACGCGCCGCCGCAGACGAACAGGATGTTCGTCGTGTCGATCTGCACGAAGTCCTGGTTCGGGTGCTTGCGCCCGCCCTGCGGCGGCACCGAGGCGATGGTGCCCTCGATCAGCTTCAGCAGCGCCTGCTGCACGCCTTCGCCCGAGACGTCGCGGGTGATCGACGGGTTGTCGCTCTTGCGCGAGATCTTGTCGATCTCGTCGATGTAGACGATGCCGTGCTGCGCCTTCTCGACCTCGTAATTGCAGTTCTGCAGCAGCTTCTGGATGATGTTCTCGACGTCCTCGCCGACGTATCCCGCCTCGGTCAGCGTCGTGGCGTCGGCGATCACGAAGGGGACGTTCAGCAGCCGCGCCAGCGTCTGCGCCAGCAGCGTCTTGCCCGAGCCGGTCGGCCCGATCAGCAGGATGTTGCTCTTCGCGAGTTCGACGTCATCCTTGGTGCCGAGGTGCTTCAGGCGCTTGTAGTGGTTGTAGACGGCGACCGACAGGATGCGCTTGGCCTTGTCCTGGCCGATCACGTACTGGTCGAGGATCGAGCCGATTTCGTGCGGGGTCGGCAGGTCGGACTTCGCCCCCCGGCAGCGGTGTCCGCCGTCGTCTCGTCGCGGATGATGTCGTTGCAGAGGTCGATGCACTCGTCGCAGATGAACACCGACGGGCCGGCGATCAGCTTCTTGACCTCGTGCTGGCTCTTGCCGCAGAAGGAGCAGTACAGGAGCTTTTCGCTCGAACCCTTCTTGTCCGACATAAGCGCGGGACTTCTCCGCTGGCCGTCGCCTACGGCGTTCGCCGCGTTTGACAAAGATCTTGTCGACGAGTCCGTAGCTTACGGCATCCTCTGCGGACATGAAGTTGTCGCGGTCGGTGTCCTTCGCGATCTTCTCGACCGGCTGGCCGGTGCGCTCGGCCAGGATCCGGTTCAGGCGCTCGCGCAGATCGAGGATCTCCTGGGCGTGGATCTCGATGTCCGCCGCCTGGCCCTGCGCGCCGCCCGACGGCTGGTGGATCATGATGCGCGAGTTGGGCAGCGAGTAGCGCTTGCCCTTCGCGCCGGCCGCGAGCAGGAACGCGCCCATGCTGGCCGCCATGCCGACGCAGATGGTCGAGACGTCGGGCTTGATGAACTGCATCGTGTCGAAGATCGCCAGACCGGCGTAGACCGAACCGCCGGGCGAGTTGATGTACAGCGAGATGTCCTTGTCCGGGTTCTCCGATTCGAGGAACAGCAGCTGGGCCACGACGAGGTTGGCGGTCTGGTCGTTGACCGGCCCGACCATGAACACGACGCGGTCGCGCAGCAGCCGCGAATAGATGTCGTAGGCGCGCTCGCCGCGGCCGCTCTGCTCGATGACGATCGGCACCATGCCGAGCGCCTGCGGCTCGAGCGCCGGGCCATGGCGTGACTATGTGGCTTTTCATCCTTGCTCCCTCGTGGTCAACGCTCAGCGCGCGTGTGGCCCATCAGTTCGTCGAATGCCACCGTGCGTGTCGACGACCTTGGCCCGCTCCAGCACCCAGGTGTCACATTGTCCTCGAGCGCGATCGTCTTCGAGTTCGGCGAGTCGCTTGCGGTCGGACAGGTACCAGTTGATGACTTCCTGCGGCCTCTCGTAGCTCTGCGCCATCTCCTCGACCAGCTTGCGGATCTGGTCCGGGCGCGGCTGCAGTCCGTTCGTCCGCACGACCTCGCCGACGAGCAGCCCGAGCCGGACCCGGCGCTCGGCCTGCGGCTGGAAGAGCTCGAGCGGCAACGGCGCCTTGTCGCTGCGCGACGCCGCGCGCCGTCAGGTCGCGGCGCGCCATCTCGGCAAGTCGCTGCTTGTCCGCCTCGACGAGCGACTTGGGCACCTCGAAGGACGCGACGGTCAGCAGCGCCGTCATCACGCTGTCCTTGGTGCGCGCCCGGAGGCGCGATGCCACCTCGCGCTCCAGGTTGGCCTTGATCTCGGCCCGCATCTTCGCGAGATCACCGTCCGCGATGCCGAGCGACTTGGCGAACTCCGCGTCGAGCGGCGGCAGCACCGGCTGCTGCACCTTCTTCATGGTGACCTCGAACTGGCAGTCTTGCCCGGCAGGTCGGTGGACGTGTAGTCCGCCGGAAAGGTCAGCGGAAAGGTCTTGGATCGCGCCGGCGGCCATGCCGACCACCGCAGCCTCGAACTCGGGAAGCATCCGGCCCTGCCCGACGGTGAACGGGAAGTCGGTGGCGCTGCCGCCATCGAACGGCGTCGCCGTCGAGCGTGCCCTTGAAGTCGACCACGACCACGTCGCCGGCCGCGGCCCGCGCGACGACATCTTCGTACGTGGCGCGCTGCTTGCGCATGATCTCGAGCGTGCGGTCGACTTCCGCATCGCCGACCGGGCAGACCGCCCGCTGCACCTCGACGCCGGTCAGGTCGCCGACCGCGATCTCCGGGTAGACCTCGAACGTCGCCGAAAACGCGAGATCCTGGTCGAACCCTCGACCGTCCGCGGCTCGAGCCTCGGCGTGCCGGCGACACGCAGCTTGCCGGCGGTCACCGCCGAACTGAAGGCCTCGCCGACCTTGTCGTTCATGACCTCGGCCTGGACCTGGGCGCCGTACGTGGCCGCGACCATCTTGATCGGCACCTTGCCGGGCCGGAAGCCGGGCAGCTTCACGGTGCGTGCAAGCTTGGCCAGTCGCGTCTGCACTTCCTTGTCGATCGTCGCCGCCGGAACGGTCAGGTCGATCCGGCGCTCAAGCGCGCCGAGGTTCTCCACGGTCTGTTGCATCGTCTGGTTCTTCTAGATGAGCCGCATGCGTTGCGGCGGGTCAGGATCGAGTTGGTGCGAAGGGGGGGACTCGAACCCCCACGCCGGTGAAGGCGTCAGGACCTAAACCTGGTGCGTCTACCAATTTCGCCACCTTCGCGCCGCGACCGCGTGGACTACCCGACGCGGAACGAGCGGCGAATTCTAGCGGAATGCCCTGACCGCACTTCGCCCGAGTGCGCTGTGATAGCGTCGATCGCATGGGCGTCGGTCACTACGAAAACTTCCCGGTCGCGTCGCTGCTGCGCCGCCGGCACTGCGCCCGGCGATCCGCGCGATCTATCGCTTCGCGCGCACTGCGGACGACATCGCTGACGAGGGCGACGCGCTGCCCGCCGAGCGACTGCGCCAGCTCGGCACTCTGCGGACCGCGATCGACGCGGTCGAGCGCGGCGAGCCCGGCGCGTGGCCGGATCTGGCGCGCGCCGTCGGCGAGCACGGGCTGCCGTTGCAGCCGCTCCGCGACCTGCTGGCCGCGTTCGAGCAGGACGTCTCGACGACGCGCTACGCGACTACGACGAACTGCTCGACTACTGCCGCCGTTCGGCCGACCCGATCGGCCGCCTGCTGCTCGCGCTCTATCGCCGCACCGATGCTCCGGCGATCGCGTGGTCCGATGCGATCTGCACCGGCCTGCAGTTGACGAACTTCTGGCAGGACGTGGCGCTCGACTGGGACAAGGGGCGCGTCTACCTGCCGCGCGAGGACCTGCTGCGCTTTGGCGTGAATGAGGCGCAGATCGCCGGCGCAGCGGCTCGACGAGCGCTGGACCGCCCTGATGAACTTCGAAGTCGACCGCGCCCGACGGTCGCTGAACTTCGGCGCCCCGCTGACCCGCGTACTGCCCGGACGCGTCGGGTTTCGAATTGCGACTGGTCGTGCAGGGCGGACTGCGCATCCTCGAGCGCATCGAAGCGTCTGCCGGCGACGTGTTCCACCGCCGGCCGATACTGGCCGCGCGCGACTGGCTGCTGATGGGCTGGCGCAGCCTGCAGGGCGCGCCGACCTGACCGATCGGCGTGTCCGGACGCCGGACGCGCAAAACCTGTCCCCAATGATCGACGACAAAGACCGCGAGCCCGACCCAAGCGATCGCGCTTCGCGCTGCTGCCGCGCCGTCGCAGTGTCGGGGCGCTGGCCGGCTATCTGTCGACCGCCGCAGGCATCGCGATGACTCCGGACGAGTACTGCCAGCAGAAAGCGGCCGCCAGCGGTTCCAGCTTCTACTACTCGTTTCTGTTCCTGCCGCCGGAGCGTCGACGCGCGATCACAGCGGTCTACGCCTACTGTCGCGAGGTCGACGACGTCGTCGACGAAATCAGCGAAAGTTCGGTCGCCGAGGCGAAGCTCGCGTGGTGGCGCAGCGAGATCGGCGCTCTGTTCATGGGGCAGCCCAACCATCCAGTCACCCGGGCACTGGCGCCGTTCATCGACGGCGCGTTCGGCCTGACTCGCGAGCGGCTCGCTGCAGTCCTCGACGGCATGGAAATGGATCTGCGTCAGAACCGCTACCTCGACTTCGCCGCGCTGCGCCGCTATGCCCACCTGGTCGCGGGCGTGGTCGGCGAGATGTCGGCATCGATCTTCGGTTACCGCAACGCGGCGACGCTGGACTACGCGAGTCGGCTGGGGCTCGCACTGCAGCTGATCAACATCATCCGCGACGTCGGCGACGATGCGCGCCGGGGACGCATCTATCTGCCCCTCGACGAGCTGCAGCGGTTCGGCGTGAAAGCGGCCGACCTGCTGAACGCGCGCTACGTCGATGGCTTTGAGCCGCTGATGCAGTTTCAGACGCAGCGTGCGCGGACGCTCTATCGCGAAGCACTCGACCTGCTGCCGGCGGAGGATCGCAAGGCGCAGCGCACCGGGCTCATCATGGGAGCCATCTACGCGACGCTGCTGGACGAGATCGAACGCGATCACTTTCGCGTGCTGCATCAGCGCATCGCCCTCACCCCGCTGCGCAAGCTCTGGCTCGCGTGGAAGACCTGGGTGGCCGCGTGACCGATCCGCTCCGGGTAGCCGTGATTGGCGCCGGATGGGCCGGCTGCGCTGCGGCAGCCACCTGCGCGCGTGCGGGACACCGCGTGGTTCTGCTGGAAGCCAGCAGCTGAACTGGGCGGCCGCGCGCGTCGGCTCGAGCTTGTGCTCGACGGCCAGCGCCACACCCTCGATAACGGCCAGCATCTGCTGATCGGCGCCTACACCGCGATCGCCGCGTTGCTGCACGAAGTCGGTGTGCCGCTGGACACGGCATTCGAGCGCCGGCCGTTCGAGCTGCGCTATCCGGACGGCACGGGCATCAGCGCGGCGCGGTTGCCCGCGCCGTGGCACCTGCTCGCGGCCGTGCTGACGGCGCGGGGACTGTCATGGTCCGATCGCGCCGCGCTCGCCGCCTTCGTTCCGCGCGCGCGTGGCCAGGCCTGGACCGTCGCGCCCGATCGACCGGCGAACGAGTGGCTGCGGCAACAGGGCCAGTCGGCGCGGCTCATCGACCTCTTGTGGCGGCCGTTGACGCTCGCCGCGCTCAACACGCCGCTCGACCGGGCATCGGCACAGGCGGTCGCGACCGTTCTGCGCGACAGCCTGGGTGCCGCGGCGAGTGCGTCGGAAATGTGGCTGCCCCGCTCCGACCTCTCCGCGGCGCTGCCCGACGCGGTAGAGCGACAACTGCATCGCCAGGGCAGTGACGTCCTGCGCAATCACCGCGTCGATCTGGCGCGATGCTCCGAACGCGGCTGGACGCTTGCGATACGCGCCGACGGCGATCACATCTCGCTGGACGTCGATGCGGTCGTGTATGCCGCGCCGGCCGCACAGCTGCAACGGGTGTTCGGCCTCCACGGCGATGCGCTTCGGCAACAGCTGCGACTGATCGAGCGCTTCACTTACGAACCGATCACCACGGTCTATCTGAAGTACGCTGCCGACGAGCCGCGACTGCCGGCGCTGTTCCACGCGCTCGTCGAAGCGCCGGCGCGCCGCCACTACGGCCAGTGGGCCTTCAACCGCGGCGCGCTCGACGCGGCGAATCGCGGCGTTGTCGCCGTCGTCATCAGCACGGGCGGCATTCACGAGGAGCCGACGCTGGAGGCCCTGTGTGGCGCCGCGGCGATCCAGATGACCGACGTCTATGGCCTGCCGGCGCCGCGCGCGGCGCGCGCGATCATCGAGCGACGCGCGACACTTGCCTGTGTGCCCGAGCTGGAGCGACCGTCGCAGGCCACCGGCCTGCGACGCCTGGCACTTGCGGGCGATTGGACGGCATCGGAGTACCCGTGCACGCTGGAGACCGCGGTGCGCTCCGGGAATGCCGCAGCCGACTGGGTGCTGGGCCCGGCCGCTGCCGCGGCCTGATTCAACCGCGCACGCGCTCCAGCGCCTGTTCGAGCCGGTCGACCGCGACGATCTCAAGTCCTTCGATCGCGTGCTTCGGCGCGTTTGCGCGCGGAATCAGCGCAATTGAGAAGCCGAGCTTTGCCGCCTCGCGCAGGCGCTCCTGGCCGCGCGGAGCCGGACGGATCTCGCCCGCCAGCCCGACCTCGCCGAAGGCGATGAGCCCGCGGGGCAACGACCGGTTGCGCATCGATGACACGATCGCCAGCAGCACAGCCAGGTCCGCGGCCGGCTCGGCAATGCGCACGCCGCCGACGGCATTGACGAAGACGTCCTGGTCGAAGGCGGCGATTCCGGCATGTCGGTGCAGCACCGCGAGCAGCATCGCCAGGCGCTGCGGATCGAGGCCGACGCTCAGGCGTCGCGGGTTGGGCACATGGGCAGTGTCGACGAGGGCCTGGATCTCGACCAGCAACGGGCGCGTGCCTTCCTGCGTGACCAGCACGCAGGAGCCCGGTACCTCCCCGCCATGGCCGTCCGGTCCGTGCTGCGACAGAAATAGCGCGGACGGATTGCTGACTCCCTTGAGGCCACGATCGGTCATCGCGAACACGCCGAGTTCGTTGACCGCGCCGAAGCGGTTCTTCACGGCGCGGATCAGGCGGAACGACGAGTGCGTGTCTCCTTCGAAGTACAGCACCGTGTCGACGATGTGCTCGAGCACGCGCGGTCCGGCAAGAGCGCCCTCTTTCGTCACGTGGCCAATCATGATCAGGATGAATCCGGACTGCTTGGCAAGCCGCGTCAGGTGCGCCGCGCACTCGCGCACCTGGGCCACCGAGCCCGGCGCGGACGCCAGTTCGCTGGTGTACACGGTCTGGATCGAATCGATGACCACGACCGCGGGCTTCTCCTCGCGGATGGTCGCGACGACACGGTCGAGCGCGATTTCGGAGAGCAGGCGCACCTTGCCTGCGTCGACGCCGAGGCGGCGTGCTCGCAACGCGACCTGCGCCGGCGACTCTTCTCCGCTGACATAGAGCACCGGGGTACGGGCCGACAGCGCGGCAAGCGACTGCAACAGCAACGTCGACTTGCCGATGCCCGGATCACCGCCGATGAGGACGACGCCGCCCTCGACAAATCCGCCACCCAGGACCCGATCGAACTCCTCCACCCCGCTCGACAGCCTGGGCATCTCCCGCGCCTGCACTTCGCCCAGCGACTGCACCGGCGCAGTGGGCGTCAGCGCCGCGTAGCGATGCTCGCTCGCGGGCTCGACACGGCTCTCGGACAGCGAGTTCCACGCGTTGCAGTGCGGGCACTGTCCCTGCCATTTCAGGCTGGTGCCGCCGCATTCGGCGCAGACGTACTGGGTGCGCACCTTCGCCATTTCAGTTGACCGCCGCCACCGGCACGCGCGGCGCGAGCGCGCACATCAGTTCATAGCCCACCGTGCCGCAGCGCTCGGCAACGTCGTCGATCTGGCACCTGCGAACCCCACAGTTCGACCGCACTGCCGACGTGGGCCTGGGGCGCCATCGTGAGATCGACGGTGATCATATCCATCGATACGCGTCCGGCCATCGGCACGATGACTCCAGCCACCGCGACCGGCGTTCCATCGGGCGCATGGCGCGGGTAGCCGTCGGCATAGCCACACGCGACCACGCCGATACGGGTCGGCCGGGTCGCGACGAAGCGTGAGCCGTAGCCGACGGCCTCGCCGGCGTCGACGGTACGCACGGCGATCAGTTGCGTCGACAGTGTCATGACCGGACGCAGGCCCAGCTTCGCCGCCGTTTGTACGGCGGCCGGGGTCGCTCCATACAGCGCAATACCGGGGCGCACCCACGCTTCGTCGAGCGGCGAATGCAGAAACAGCGCCGCCGAATTGGAAATGCAACGGTTCGCGTGCAAGCCACGACACGCCGCCTCGAAGCGCTGCAGCTGTTCGTTCATCGACACCGGACCCTCCGCGGGATCGCTGCGATCCGAATTGGCGAAGTGCATCGACAGACCGTCGATGCGCGCCGCCGGCGTGCTGTCGAGCCGGCCATGGATCTCGGCGAGCTGCGCAGGTTCGAAGCCGAGCCGGTTCATTCCGGTGTTGGCCTTGATGTACACGCCGATCTGCGGGCCGGGCGCGGCCAGCTGCAGCATGCGCGCCTGATCCGCGTCATGCACCACCGCGGTCAGGTCGAGTTCGCGGCACAGTTGCAGATCGCCCGGTTCGAAGAAGCCTTCAAGCATCAGGACGGGCTTGGTCCAGCCGGCCGCGCGGACTCGGTGCGCCTCCTCGAAGTCGATCAGAGCGAGTCCATCGGCGTCAGCGAAGCCTGTCACCGCGCGTTCGATGCCATGGCCGTAGGCGTTGGCCTTGATGACCGCCCACACCTTGCGTCCGGCGGCGCGGCTACGCGCGCGGGCGAGGTTGTGTCGCATCGCGGCGAGATCGATGAGGGCGCGAATTGGACGAGGCACGTGGCGCGACAGGAGCGGATGTACGTGCGTAGCATAGCGAGCCGTCGGCCGCGCCCGCGACAGGTACGCGTGTTATAACGCCGCGCCCAGTGCCACGTGCTCTCATCGGCTGCGCCATTCGCTCCTTGCCTCCAGCACCCGCCCCGTACGCAGGCACCGATCCGTGAATCGCGGCTTCTACACGATCATGGCGGCGCAGTTCTGCTCGTCGCTTGCGGATAACGCACTTCTGATCACGGCGATCGCGCTGCTGCGTGAAATGGGCGCGGCCAGCTGGATGACGCCGATGCTGAAGCTCTTCTTCGTCATCTCGTACGTCCTGCTCGCCGCCTTTGTGGGCGCCTTCGCCGACTCGTTCCCCAAGGGGCGCGTCATGCTCATCACCAACGCGATCAAGGTCGGTGGCTGCGTGATGATGTTCATCGGCATGCATCCTTTGCTCGCTTACGCGGTCGTGGGCTTCGGCGCAGCCGCGTACTCGCCGGCGAAGTACGGCATCGTCACCGAACTGCTGCCGCCGGAAAAACTGGTCATTGCCAATGGCTGGATCGAAGGACTGACGGTCACTTCGATCATCCTCGGCTTCCTGCTCGGCGGCGTGCTGATCAGCCCCAACATCGCCGCGTGGCTGTTCTCGCTCGACATGCCGCTCGTCGACCTGGAAATCGATCACCCGGCCGAATCCGCGATAGCGGTCATTGCCTGCATCTACGTGCTGGCGGCCCTGATCAATCTGCTGATTCCGGACACCGGGGCGCGTTACGCGAAGCAGCACGTTCATCCTTGGAAGCTGCTGGTCGGGTTCGCCCACTGTTGCACGGTGCTCTGGCGCGACAAGCTTGGCCAGATTTCCCTTGCGGTGACCACGCTCTTCTGGGGTGCCGGCGCGACGCTGCAGTTCATCGTCCTCAAGTGGGCCGAACAGGTGCTCGGCCTGGACCTGAGTCGGGCCGCCATCCTTCAGGCGATCGTGGCGGTCGGCATCGCAGTCGGTGCCGTCTACGCCGCGGCCAGCGTGTCGCTCAAGCGATCGCTCGGAGTGCTGCCCGTCGGTATTGCGATGGGCCTGATCGTCGCGGTGTCGGCGTTCTACAGCCGCGCGGTGGCGCCGGCGGGGTCCGTCCAGCTCGGTTCATTCGCGGCCAGCTATTTCATCATCATCGCGTGCGCGATCCTGGTCGTCATCGGCGCGCTGGCGGGCTACTTCGTCGTGCCGATGAATGCGCTGCTGCAGCATCGCGGCCATGTCCTGTTGTCCGCCGGCCACTCGATCGCGGTGCAGAACTTCAACGAGAACCTCAGCATCCTCGTGATGCTGGGCGTCTACGCGCTGCTCGTCTGGATGAACCTGTCGATCCAGGCCGTGATGATGCTTTTCGGGCTCTTCGTCGCATTGTCGATGATCCTGGTCCTGCTGCGACACCGTTATAACCAGCGCCAGTTCGACTCGGTCGCGCTGATCGGCGAGGCACAGCGCTAGCGACTGCCGGCGGCAACGTCGCGCGCGAGACAGAGGTCGGCCCACGACTTCGCCTTGTCGGCGAGATTGCGCAGCAGATAAGCCGGGTGGTAGGTGACCACCACCGGCAAGCGACGCCCGGCCACCTCGATGTGATGAACCTTTCCACGCAGGCTGGCGATGCTGGCGTCGGTGCCGAGCAGCGACTGCGCGGCGAAACGACCCATCACCAGGATGAGCTTCGGATTCACGAGCTCGATCTGCCGCTTGAGAAAGGGATCGCACTCACGCACTTCGTCGGGCTCGGGATTGCGGTTGCCCGGTGGGCGGCACTTCAGCACGTTGGCGATATAGACCGACTGCGGCGTCGCACCCGCGCGGGACAACCCTACTGCCGCGAGCATGTTGTCGAGCAGACGGCCGGCCTGCCCGACAAAGGGTTCGCCACGCGCGTCTTCTTCCGCGCCAGGCGCCTCGCCGACCAGCATCCATTCGGCGGCACGATGTCCGACACCAAAGACGGTCTGCGTGCGCGTCCGGTGCAGTTCGCACGCGCTGCACGCTGCCACCGCCCGCTCGAGTTCGTCCCAGTCCATGCCGGCAATCCGCTCGGCACGCGTGGACTCGGGCCCTGGCCCACCCTCGCTGCGCAGCGTCCACACGGGGCCCAGGCCCATCGCCGACCACATCCGTGCGCGTCGCGCGTCGAGCGTCACAGCGACACCCGCATGACGATTGCGTCCTCGCGACATTCGGCCGCCGGGTAGTAGCCGCGCCGTATGCCGATGCGCTGGAAGCCGTAGCGCTCGTACAGGCGGATTGCGGCGGGATTGCTCGGCCGGACCTCCAGCAGCATCGTGCGCGCGCCGTGTCCCCGCGAGACGTCGGCGATCCACTCGAGCGTGCGCCAGCCCAGCCCGCTGCGCTGGAAATTCCGCGCAACGCTCAGGTTGAGCAGGTGCGCCTCGTCGAGCGCAAGCATGACGACCGCATACGCCTGCAGTTCGCCGCCGGCGTCGCGCAGCACCCAGCAGCTGTAGCCGGAACGCAGAGAGTCGGCAAAGTTCCCGTGGGTCCATGGAAACGGGTAGATCTCCCGCTCCGCCTGGACGACGTCGTCGAGGTCGTCGGTGCGCATCGGCGCATAGCGCTCTGCCGAGGGCTGCAGCAGGGCGCTCATGCGAGCGCCGCCCGCGCGCGGCGCTCGGCCGTTGTCGATGCCACATGGTCGCGAACGTAAAGCGGCGCCGCCAGATGCGGTGCCACCGCCAGCGCGAGCATTGCGGGAGACGAGGCGACGCGGGCGATATCGCAGGCATCGGCGCTGGCGTCGGGAAAGCGGGCCTGTCCGGCAACGGTCGGCCAGGCGTCCGGAAAGACGGCAAGCGCATTGCCTGCCACCGCATCCACGTCGCCGGCCAGGCGCGACAGCTGACCGGGTACCGCGAGCGCAGGCGGCTGCAGTTCGACGAGATCGGTGCCGCGCCGATACACCGCGCAGTACGCCTCGTGCATGCGTGCATCGATGGCGCAAAGCACGGTGTCGACGTCTGTGTTCTGCGCCAGCACGCGATGCGCCAGTGCGCGCAGGTTGCCCACCGGAATGACCGCCTTTCCGGCGCCCCACGCCAGCCCCTGGACCAGACCACAGGCGATGCGCAGCCCGGTGAAGGAACCCGGCCCTGCGCCGAAGCAGAGGTAGTCGAGGTCCCGGAGCGCCGTGCCCTGCTCCTTCAAGAGTTCATCGATCATCGGCAACGCGCGCTCGGAGTGACGTTGGCCGACACGCTCGCTGCGCCCGCTGAGCTCACCGTTCTTCAGCAGGGCCACGGAGCAAACCTCGGTGGCCGTGTCGAGCGTCAGAATGCAGGCTGAGTTCATGAAGTGGATCGCGTCGGGCACGGGAGGCGAAGTCGGGCGATTCTAGCGAGGCGTCCGGCCGCCAACCTGATCGCCGTCCCGTCGCGTTAGAAGCGCGAGCCGGGCTGGCGCAGGAACTCCACCTCTTCGATGGTCGACTCCCTGCCGAGGATCTCATTGCGATGAGGGAAGCGGCCGAAACGACGGATCACGTCGAAGTGCTTCTGTGCCCACTCGAGGGGCTCCGGCGCACCCGACGCGGCCAGCACGCGATAAAGCCGCAGCGATTCGTACTGGTCGATCAGCTGCTCCGAGTGCTCGTACGGCAGATAGACGAACCAACGCTCAACGGGGGCGAGCCGGCGGTCGAGACCCGTATAGACGAGGCGCCGGGCATGGGCCAGTGCCGCCTCGTCGCCCGCGAATGCCCGCGGCGTTGCACGGAAGATGTTGCGGGTGAATTGATCGAGCAGCAGGATCAGGCCGAGCGCGCCGCGCGGCGTTGCCGCCCAATGTTCCAGATTACCCGCCAGCGCCTCGCCCACCGCCTCGCCAAACCGGGTCCGGATCTCGTTGTCGGTCTCCTCCGACTTGCGAAACCAGAATTCGCGTACCTCGCGCGGCTGGCCCTCGTCGATGCCGAACCAGAAGTCGAGGACGACGGAATGATCCATAGTGCAATCAGCTTACGCGGCGCATAGCGAGCCGACCTCCGCGGCAATGCCCGGGCGACTTCCGGAAAACGAAACGAGGCGCCGAAGCGCCTCGTTGACCGGACCGACCGGGGATGGAATCAGGCCGCGGCGTACATCGTTGCCCGCTTGCGGACGACCTCGAGCAGGCCCTGGCAGGCGTCCTCGACATAGTCGAGCACGGTGCCGAACCCCTCGGGACCGCCGTAGTACGGATCGGGAACCGTCGCCGCGTCGAATTCCCCGGCGAATCGCATCAGCAGATGCATCTTGTGCTTGTGGCCGCGCGGGCACTGTTGCTGCAGCAACGACAGGTTCTCCCAGTCCATCGCAAGTATCAGGTCGTAGTCCCGGAAGTCGTCCTGCGTGATCTGGCGCGCACGGAACTCGCCAATGTCGTAACCCCGCTTGCGCGCAGCCTGCTGGGCGCGAACGTCCGCCGGCTCACCGACGTGGTACGCGTGCGTGCCGGCCGACGCGATCTGAACGCTGTCTTCCAGGCCGGCGTCTGCCACCATCTTGCGGAACACCCCTTCCGCCGTGGGCGAGCGGCAGATATTGCCCATGCAAACAAATAGGATCTTGGTCATTGCCTCGTTCACCTTTCCCCGGTGGGCAGGTTCACCGCCCTATTTTGTTGACTGCGTAACCCACTACAGGCCACGCCCTTTCCCTAATTCTTCACAACGCACCAGCACGGCAGCCGGACGACAGCACTACCGGCAGACTGACGAAGCCGGCAAAAGTTCGGCTCCGGCACAAATCCACGTTACGTTTGCGGCATTTGCGGCGCCTTTCGCCGACCTCAAGCCGCCCTTTCTCCCGGAACCAGCGGCACCACATTGGTCGCCCCGCCCGCCCCGAAAACCTGCTCCTTGAGGAGCGCAAGCTGGTCGCGCACGCGCGCGGCCTTCTCGAACTCCAGATTCTTCGCGTGCTCGAACATGAGTTTTTCCAGGCGCTTGATCTCCCTGGAGACCTGCTTTTCTGACATGACTTCGTACTCGGCAGTCGCGGCGGCGACCTTGCGTCCTTCGCGCTGCGAGGTCGCGTCGTAGACACCGTCGATCATTTCGCGCACTTCCTTGATCACGCCGCGCGGAACGATGCCGTGCAGGGTATTGAACGCTTCCTGGCGTCCACGCCGGCGCGCCGTCTCCTCGAGCGCACGCCGCATCGAATCGGTCATGACGTCCGCATACAGGATGGCGCCGCCATTGAGGTTGCGGGCGGCGCGGCCGATCGTCTGGATCAACGACCGCTCCGAGCGCAGAAAGCCTTCCTTGTCCGCATCGAGAATCGCGACCAGCGACACCTCCGGCAGGTCGAGGCCTTCGCGCAGCAGGTTGATGCCGACGATCACATCGAAGGTGCCGTTGCGCAGGTCACGGATGATTTCGACGCGTTCCACCGTGTCGACATCCGAATGCAGGTAGCGGACCTTGACGCCGTGCTCCGACAGGAACTCGGTAAGGTCTTCGGCCATGCGCTTCGTCAGCGTCGTGATCAGCACGCGCTCCTTGCGCGCCACCCGCACGGCGATCTCGGAAAGCACGTCGTCGACCTGCGTACGCGCCGGGCGGACCTCGACGGCCGGATCAATCAGCCCGGTGGGTCGCACCACCTGCTCGACGACCTGCGAGGAGTGCTGCATCTCGTAGTCCGCCGGTGTCGCACTTACGAAGATGCAGCGGCGCATCTTGCGTTCGAACTCGTCGAAGCGCAGCGGCCGGTTGTCGAGCGCCGAAGGCAGGCGAAAGCCGAACTCGACCAGCGTTTCCTTGCGCGCCCGGTCGCCCCGGTACATGCCGCCGAGCTGCGGGACCGTGACGTGCGACTCGTCGATGATCAGCAGCGCGTCCGCCGGCAGGTAATCGACCAGCGTCGGCGGCGGCTCGCCCGGAGCGGCACCCGAAATGTGACGCGTGTAGTTCTCGATGCCCTTGCAGAAGCCCAGCTCGTTGAGCATCTCCATATCGAAGCGGGTGCGCTGCTCGATGCGCTGCGCCTCGACCAGCTTTCCATTCGCCACGAAATGATCGATGCGCTCCTTGAGCTCGGCCTTGATGCCCTCCAGAGCACGCAGCACGTTGTCGCGCGGCGTCACGTAGTGCGACGACGGATACAACGTAAAGCGCGGAATCTTCTGCCGCACACGCCCCGTCAGCGGGTCGAAAAGCTGGATCGAATCGACCTCGTCGTCGTACAGATCGATGCGAACGGCGAGTTCGGCGTGCTCGGCCGGGAAGATGTCGATCGTGTCTCCGCGCACGCGAAACGTGCCGCGGGAAAATTCCAGTTCGCTGCGCTTGTACTGCATCTGCGTCAGCCGGACGATGATGTCGCGCTGGCTCAGCCGGTCCTTGTGGCGAACGGTCAGCACCATCGAGTGGTAGTCGGACGGATCACCGATGCCATAGATGGCAGAGACCGTCGCGACAATCACCACGTCACGCCGCTCGAGCAATGACTTCGTTGCCGACAGGCGCATCTGCTCGATGTGCTCGTTGATCGACGAGTCCTTCTCGATGTACAGATCGCGCGAGGGAACGTAGGCCTCGGGCTGGTAGTAGTCGTAGTACGAGACGAAGTATTCGACCGCGTTGTTCGGGAAGAACTCGCGCATCTCCGAATACAGCTGCGCGGCGAGCGTCTTGTTGGGTGCGAGCACCAACGTGGGGCAGCCGGCGCGCGCAATGGCATTCGCCATCGTGAACGTCTTGCCTGATCCCGTCACACCCAACAGTGTCTGAAACGCCAGGCCATCGCCGAGGCCTTGCGAGAGCTTTTCGATAGCCTCAGGCTGATCACCTGCCGGCTCGAACGGCTGATGCAATTGAAACGGGCTGTTGGGAAACGAGAGAAACACGTTTTTTTTGCACTGCAATAGCGTCTGGCGAAGCGTAAATGCTAGCATCGCGGTGCAAAAAAGCCTATACCTCGTGCACTGCGGCGAGACGGGATGCCCAAGCAAAATCAAGCAGTTAGACAGTAATTGAGAAGAATTCCGAGCGGCGCGCCCAGAATTGGCCGCATGCGAGCGTCTTCTGGCTTCGCAAATCATCGATCTCTACGCTTGCTCTGCATAAGCCAGATCAGATTACAAACATAACTTACTGATTCATAACAGAAATTGGCCGCCGAGCGGTCTGCATAACCATGTCGTCATCATTGTTTGCGAATGTCGAGCTCGTTCCCCGGGATCCGATCCTGGGCCTCACCGAAGGCTTCGCGCACGATGCGCGCCCGGAAAAAGTCAACCTCGGCGTCGGCGTCTACCTCTCGGAGGACGGACGGATTCCGGTCATGCGGGCGGTCGCCGAGGCCGAACGGCGACGGGCGGCCTCGCCGACGCCACGCGGCTATCTACCGATCGAGGGCATTGCCGCGTACGACACGGCCGTGCAACAAATGCTGCTCGGAAGCGCGTCGACCCTAGTCACCGAAGGTCGGGTGATCACCGCACAGGCGCTGGGCGGGACGGGCGGACTGCGTATTGGCGCCGACCTGCTGCGCCGTCTGCTGCCCGGTTCGAAAGTGGCGATCAGCGAGCCGAGTTGGGAGAACCACCGCGCGATCTTCGAGAGCGCCGGGTTCCAGGTCACAACCTATCCGTACTACGACGCCAAGACGCACGGCCTCAACTTCAGCGCGATGGTCGAAGGGCTTCGCGCCCTGCCGCCACGCACGGTTGTCGTGCTGCACGCCTGCTGCCACAACCCCACCGGGGTCGACCTGACGGCAGCACAGTGGCCACAGGTGATCGAAATTGTCAGGAACCGAGAACTGGTGCCCTTTCTCGACATCGCCTACCAGGGCTTCGGCACCGGCATCGAAGAAGACAGCCTCGCGGTCCGGCTCTTTGCAGAGTCGGGCATCACGTTCCTCGTGTCGAGTTCGTTCTCGAAGAGCTTCTCGTTTTACGGCGAGCGGGTCGGCGCGCTGACGATCGTCGACCAGAGCCAGGACGAATCCGCCCGCGTGCTCAGCCAGTTGAAGCGCGTCATCCGCGCCAACTATTCGACGCCGCCGACACACGGGGGCATGGTCGTCGCCACGATTCTGAACACGCCCGAACTGCGCGCCGAATGGGAAGCGGAACTCGCCGAAATGCGAGCGCGCATCAAGACGATGCGACGATGCCTCGTCGAGGGGCTTGCCGCACGCAAGGTCAAAGGGGACTTCTCGTTCATCGAGCGCCAGAACGGCATGTTTTCGTATTCGGGACTCTCCGCCGAGCAGGTCCAGCGCCTGCGCGACGAGTTCGCGATCTATGCCGTATCGAGTGGACGCGTGTGCGTCGCGGCGCTCAACTCCAAGAACGTCGACTACGTCGCGGGTGCGATCGCCACCGTACTCAAAGAGACCGCATGATTTTTGCGGTGCTCTAACGCCCCGCTATAATCGCCCGCTTCTTTTCTTCCCCGATAGCTCAGTTGGTAGAGCGACGGACTGTTAATCCGCAGGTCCCTGGTTCGAGTCCAGGTCGGGGAGCCAAAAATTCAAAGACTTAGCGGGCCGAAACGGGCAACGATTTGGGTTGTCAGGCCGGACGGTCCCCGTCCTGGTCCCCGTTCAATCATCTGCTAGGCCCTTGGCCGGCCCACCGCTGATGGGAACGATACGCACGCAGACTGAGTGACCGCCCTGGACAATGCAACGCCGTTGGCGCGCGCGTCCTCAATCGTTGTTGTAATGTCGCCGTCCCAGACCGTAAGCGTGTCGCTGTCTGACAACCGACTTCCATCAGCGTCAGGCCGACAAGGACTCCGATCACTCGCTGTCTGCCCCACGTCCGGGTTCCCGCTGCCAGTACGCGCAGGCAATGTGTCGAGATTCTTTGCAGAATCTGACTCGTTCAGTAGTGCCGACTCTTCTATGTGACTGATTCAATAAATCGACATCGCCTGCGAATGATGCGTCACCGCCAGCTCGGGCTGCTTGACAAACCTTTCATGCCGACCGCGTAGCCGCTCTCGGCAAATGGTCTGCGATGGCGGCGACAGTCGCGCTCCACTTCCAGTGTTCGACGACGGATCTGTTTCGCTGCCCTGCTGACGAGTAATCCATAGTTGCCGCTTGCTCCATAGCACTAGCAAGCGCCTTTACGTTCCCCGGCTCGTAAATGACATTTTCCCCAGCGCCAAGCACGTGTCGTATGCACCCACAGTCCGGCCCGACCACGACTCTCGAGAAACCCATTCCGAGTACTGCAACGCCCGAATTCAGTCCGTCTCGATGTGAGAGGACCACGATGTCCGCGGCGTTGAAGTAGAAATGGACCTCGTCATCCGGGATCATCCGCAGGTCGAATCGAACGGTTTTCGAAGTGCGCTTGAGCAATGCGAGGCGGATGCGGTCAAGCCGGCTGCCTTGCTGTCTCAGCGCAGCATAACGGCCAGCAACGAGAAGGCACTTGGAGCGGACTCGCGTCGCAGAAAACGCGTCTAGAAGGAGATCAAGTCCCTTGTAAGCACGTATCGCCCCAAAGTGCAGAAAGACGAGGCCGTCGTAGCGGTAGCCCAAGGCGTCGCCGGGCTTGGTCTCGATTGGAAGAATTCGGATAGGAGAGGTAATTTCCAAACGATTCGGGCCAACGCGTTTGTGAGGCACATCGGTAACCTAAGTCCTAGATACCAACACTACTCGACTTTGCTCAAGATCCTCTCACGCATCACCGAGCCGACGGAAGGTCGCATCACGCTCCGCGGTCGTGTGTCGAGCCTGCTGGAGGTCGGTACGGGTTTCCATCCGGAGTTGACGGGACGCGAGAACGTGTACATGAACGGTACGATTCTCGGCATGCGGAAAAGGGAGATCGATCGCAAGTTCGAAGAGATCGTTGAATTTTCGGGCGTGGAGCGCTTTCTGGATACGCCCGTCAAACGCTATTCATCGGGGATGAAGGTGAGGCTCGCCTTCTCGGTCGCGGCCCATCTCGAGCCCGAGGTGCTCATCGTCGACGAAGTGCTGGCCGTAGGCGACGCCGAATTTCAGAAGAAGTGCCTGGGGAAGATGCAGGACGTGGCCGGTCATGGTCGCACGGTGTTGTTCGTAAGCCATAACATGGGGGCGATTCAGGCGCTCTGCCCGAGAGCGATCGCCCTTCGATCTGGGCAGGTCGTGGACGATGACTTAACACCCTCTGTCATTGCCCGCTACCTCCGCAGCATGATGGAGGTAGTCAATGGATTTTCGTCTGACAATCCGGAAAGAAGACAATCGGGGCCGTTGACGATCTCTTCTGCGCGGATTTTGGATCATCACGGACAACCTTCGACGACCATCACGGCCGGACGCCCAATATCGATCGAGGTCGATTACCTCTGTTCATCTCCCGTTGCGTCCAAACTGATACGAGGTTCGGTACTCGATCAGTACGGCGTCAAGATTTTTCAATTGAACCCTTGGCTGTCAGGCTGCAATCCTGCTCTGAGCGATGCAGGTTCCTTAAAATGTACGATACCAAACATACCTCTCACGATGGGAAGATACAGGGTTGCGTTGCAAGCAATGGCCGACGGAAAGGAATCCGACTTGATACCCAATGCGCTTTACTTCACTGTTGATAACTCGGTTTTCTTCGGGTCGGTGCATTCGGCTGATCCGAACACTGGATGTGTGATGGTGGAACAGCACTGGGAACATAGCTGATTGCATGGGCCGGCGGGATGACTGGCCAGCCAGGAAATTGATGGCCGAGTTTTCAGGATGGCCCTTGCTACTGCCGGCCTCACCGGTTGTGCCCGGTCCACCAATCAGCGTTCGTCTGGATGGGCCGTTTTTTCGTGATCGGCCTGGTGGGCTTCGCAGGTCTTATGCTGCACGCTACGAGGATATGAAATGGATGGGTCATGTCAGACAACGAACGGATCGAACAGTAAAAATTTCACGGAGCCTGAGATTTGATCGACCCTCTACAAATTTCAATCGTCATTCCTCTCTACAACAAGCAGGCCACGATTCAGCGGGCGATTCGTTCTGTGATTGCACAAGGAATTCCGGAGATCCAGATCATCGTGGTGGATGACGGAAGCACAGACGGCTCTGCCGAAGTAGTCAAGGCGATCACCGATGAGCGCATTACGCTGATCCAGCAGGCCAATGCCGGCCCGGGGAGTGCCAGGAACGTCGGTGCATCTCAAGCGAGGGCTGATCTCCTCTCTTTTCTTGATGCAGATGACGAGTGGCAACCGGGCTTCCTGATGGCTGGGCTTGCCGCACTCGAGCGACATCCGGAAGCAGTTGCCTATGCCTGCAGCTATGACACCGGTGCATTCGCACACCACGTCAAAGACCAAGTATCTCTGCTGACCTCGTCTCCAGCACTTTTGCCGCCGCCAACTGCGGAAGCAGACCCTCGTCGGATGAAGAACGCTCTCTATGGCTTGCACTCGAGTTCGACGATCGTGCGCCGATCAGCATTCCGCAGGGCTGGTGGTTTCTACGATCTCGTGATCGGTGTTTATGGGGTGAAGACAGCTACCTATGGGGTCAGATCCTGTTCATGGGACCCGTCTACTGGGATCCAACTCCACGGACTCGTTTTCATGTCGAAGATTCCGAGCTCGGTGTCGCCGTGAAGTATCACGACCGTGAACGTCCTTTGGCCACCCACGGACTCGAGGTCATGCAGACCATTGCCGCAGAGCATCGGGCGGCATTCTTCATACTTGCACAGGCTACGGCTTCCGCTGATGCTTTCAATCTTGCGGAATCCGGACAAATTATCAGATGCCTCGGTGTACGCCGCAGGTTTCGTCTTTTGAAACCGAGAGCACTCCTTGGAGATGCAAGGAGCTACTTGAGGTATGTGCAACGCCGAGTCATCGGAAGATAGTGAACCGCCACACAGAACCGGAGTGAGCAATAGTGCCCCCGGCGGCGGCCACCCAAACTTCCCCACTTGTGGCCACCCAAACTACCCCCTGATCGGGTCGCACTGACCGGCTGAACGCCGCGGTCGGGGCGGCCTGCCGGGACTGGCAAGACGTTACCTTCTTTCCCCTAGTGCGAGGGGAGTCGGAGTTGAACGTCTTGAAGCCGCATTTGCAAACGACCGTATGGACGCTGCTGGCCGCGGCGGCCAGCCAGAGGGAGATCGAGCGCGTCACGGGTATTTCCCGCAAGACGATCCACATCTAACAGAAGCGCTTTGCCGCCGAGCGCGCAAACTGGCCGAATATGACGT
>CAVQID010000035.1:0-10436 GCA_963712485.1 uncultured beta proteobacterium | reverse complement strand
GGCTCGAACTCGATGGCGATGTGCGTGGCGTGGCGCTGGCCTGGGCCGCCATCGGCTGCAGCTACCAGCAGGCGCTCGCGCTGCTCGGCGGCGATGCCGCCGATCTGCGCCAGGCGCTCGCCCTGCTCGATGAGCTGGGCGCTGCGCCTGCCGCGCGCATCGCACGCCGCCGTCTGCGTGCGCTAGGTGTGCGCAATGTGCCACGCGGACGAGACACTCGCACTCGTGCTTGATCCGTTGGAAATGCATGCGTGTGAACGACAAGTGCTCCAACTGCTGGCGCAACGGCTCGAACCGCGAGATCGCCGAGCGGCTGCATCGCTCCGAGTGCACGGTCGAGAACCATGTCGCGGCGCTCCTCGGCAAGCTCGGTGTTGCCAGCCGCAGCGAGGCGGTGGAGCGCGCCGGGCTTTCCCGCCAAAATGAAGTACTGCGCAGCAAGAAAACACGTACCGCCCACGCTGTTTGCACAACGTCCGCCGAACCAGACTCCAGTCATCGATATGACTGGAGTTGCAGGTGGGCGATGTTGCCTCGGTTCGCGAGGATCACTTTCACTTCGACGGCGTCGACTACTTCCGCGGCCGCGCTGCCGCCGTGCAGTTGGGCGCTATCGGTGAAAGAAAGAATCCCACCGGCAGTCACAGCCACCTTGCGGTGCAGGCCAGGCTGCCACGCGACAAGCTGGCCATCGAACGAGTCACGCGAATCGACCTTCAGGGCGTGACGGTTCGCGGCTCCGACGTCCATGCCGACATCGCAGTCGCCGAGGTCGGCTCAATCGGTGCCAGCACCGTGGCGCGCCTTCTCCACGACAACATACTCTGCCTGGTCAAGCTGGAAGCAGCGCCTCGCGGCGTGATCGCCGCCGCGAACGAATGCAGCGGTCCGCTCGACGGCGCTTTGCCGGGCCGGCAAGGTGGTCGGCTAGTGCACCAGGTTGTCGTGATTGTGGAGACGGCCATGCAGAGACCGACGCGTCAGCCGGTCAGCGGCGTCAGACCAGCGACCGCGTACTGACGGGTATCGGCAGCGACGGCCGTCTGAGCGTCGTCGCGCTCGCGCCCGGTGCGACCTTCGCCTACCTGCTGCTCAGGCCGACCTGGTCGGCAAGCGCATCGCCGATGTCGAGTGCGATCCATGGAGCCGGCTGTGACTGGCCACACCCTCACTTTCAAACTGCCCCTCGAAGGAGCACGTCATGAGCCTCCCTACTGCATCGCACTCAGTCCGGAGCCGCCGTGCTGCTCATCGCGCTCACCGCCTGCGGCGGCGGCGACGACGGCGACGAATCGATCCTATCCCGCCGCTACAACGCAATGACCCGGTGCGCGACTGGACCTTCAGCCGGTACTCGAGAAGTGCCAGCACGGGATCACCCGCAGCGTCGTCACCGCACGGACGGGAGCGGCACCCAGGTCGGCGGCCTGATGGAAAAGCTCGCCGGCTTCGAGGCGACCGCGGGGAGGCGCAATTTGGGTACTGCGAACGGTTCCAGCGCGACTCGCGCCTCGTACGTCCTGCTTATGGACCTGCGCGAAGTGGCTCGGTTTCGTCCGCGCCGCGACAGGCCCATTCGAACCATGCGAAGGAGCTCGTCATGAACGTCACAGCATTCGCGAAGTGGACCGGAACCCTTCTGCTTTTGCTCACGCTGACTGCGTGCGGAGGGAGCGGGGACGGAGATGCAGGCGGAGGCAGTGGCGGCGGCAGTGGCGGCGGCGCGCCACCGGTGTCCGCGGTCATCGGTCCCGCAGGCGGCACGGTGATCGGACCGAACGGTGCAAGCGTGGTGATCCCGGCCGGCGCGGCGGCCACCGACACCACGATCACCATCGAGACAGACTTCCGGGTGGGTCACCCCAGCCTGCCCACCGGCGTGGTTTGGCGTTCGGAGCGATGTTCGCATTCACGCCGCATGGCATCGTCTTCAAGGTCCCGGTCACGATGACGATTCCGTTCGACCCGGCGTTGGTGCCCGTCGGTATGAGCCCGGTGTTCTACAAGACCAATGCGGCGAGACACCGGATGGGCCGCCATCGCCGGCGCCACCGTCAGTGGCGGCAAGCTCAGCGTGCCAAGTGACCGAGCTTCTCGCACGAAATCGTGGCTAGCGAGCCGCCTCCGCCAATCGAAAAGGACGGGTGCGGCCCTCCGCTTCTGCCGCAGGTCATGGGAGTTCACGCTCGATGGCGCGGTCATCGAACCCCCTCCGCCGACGAAGACGGACGAGGGCGGGCGGCGTGCTCGAACGGACCTACGGACTTCGGGCCGGCGACGATGCTCGACCCGAGCGCGCCGGAGTCCCGCCCCTCCTGCCGCGCGAGTTCACCGCGACCGGACGCCATCTTTTCCCAGCGCCAAGGGTGGTGGCAGCTATTCCGGTCTCGGGCGAAGCGCCCGACACCGGTGGCACGCGCGCTGGACCGGCCGGTCGGTAACCTCGTGCTCCTGGGCCAGGAGCAGCGCTATATCAAGCGTGCCGAAAACAACGCCAAGTTGCCGACTGAACAGTGACTCAGGTCCGCATCGAGGCGTTCGACTCCGCCGGCACCCGATCCTCGCGCTGTGCGGCGTGGCCGCGACCGATCCGCAGCGTTTCCTGTGCGATGGGCCGATGTATTCGCATCTGCAATTTGTGGTGCACGTCTATCGGGGCAGCGTTTCGACCGTTCCCGCTATCTTTTTCTTCGGCGAGGGCTTGGCAAGCCTCGCAGGCTGGGCGCGGGCACTGGAGACTGACGACGCCGGAGTCACCCTACAGAACCCCCTACGGGCCCGGCTGTGCCGACGAGCACACTGTGGCGCGAGGACAAATTTCGATCGCAACGACGACGTCGATGGCGACGGCGGTAAGCATGCCCGGCTCGTGCTCAAGCAGCCGTTGACGATCGAAGTGGATCTGTCCGCAGTCCCCCGGAACACCGAGTTCACGCTGGACGTCAGTGCGCTCGAGTTCGTGCACAACCGGCGCAGGGCGGAGTTCGCCTACCTCGGCGCCTTTTTCCGCGACCCGACGCAGATCAGCGGCGACATGCAGATCATCACCGAAGGGCTCGAAGCGATCGATCCACCGCCCGAGCCCGACCCGAACGCCACCTCGGGTTGTGCGAGCGATGCCAAACCCGGCGCCCTGACCTTCCTGGCACCCGAGCAGTTCATCGGCGAAGCGGTGGCCGGCGCGGGTGCAACGATTTTCGTGGCTCGGTCCGGCGGCAGCACCGGCGAGGTGAGCGCCACCGTGGCCACGAGCAACGGCAGCGCAGCGGCAGGGCTCGACTACGAGGCTGTCAATACCACCGTTGTCTTCAAGCACGGCGACGTGGCGCCACGCGTCGTGCAGGTGCCGCTGATCTACAGCTCCGAAGCCGAAGGCGACAAGAGCTTCAACCTGACGCTCAGTGCGCCCACCGGCTGTGCCTTGATCGGCCAGGCCAACACCACGGTCACGATCCTCGACGACGGCCGGGTGTTGCCCACGTCGATCTTGGTCGGTGGCACCGTCACCGGGCTGACCGGCAGCGGGCTGGTGCTGCGCCAGGTCACGACCGCCGAGACGCTTGCGGTGGGCAACGGTCCGTTCACCTTCGTGCAGCGGCTGCCGTTCGGCCTCACCTACAACGTCGCGATCGAAACGCAGCCGAGCAATCCGGCGCAGGTCTGCACCGTGACCCGCGGCAGCGGCACGGCCAGCGGCGCCGACGTCACTGACGTCGCCGTCGACTGCGTCACGCCGCCCGCGAACGGCTCGCTCGACGCCACCTTCGGCGGCGGCGGCAAGGTCAGCACCGCGTTCGGCGGCGACGACACCGCGATGGCGTTGCAGAGCGACGGCAAGATCGTGATGGTCGGCGGCTCGGGCAGCGACTTCGTGCTCGCGCGCTACAACACCGACGGCAGCCTCGATGCGGGCTTCGGCACCGGTGGCCTGGTCACGTTCGACGTGGGTGTCGGCTCGTCCGACGAAGCGCGTGCGGTGGCGATCCAGGCCGACGGCAAGATCGTCGTCGCCGGCAACGCGGTGGTCGGGCGCACGTCGAACAACCAGTTCAACTTCGACTTCGCACTCGCGCGCTTCAACGCCGACGGCAGCCCCGACCTGAGCTTTGGCAACGGCGGCAAGGTCACGACCGACTTCAATGGCCAGACCGACCGCGCGTTCGCGCTCGCGATCCAGGGCGACGGCAAGATCATCGCGGCGGGCAGCGCTGCACCGGCGAGCGGCATCTCGACCGACTTCGCCGTCGCGCGCTACGACAGCACGGGCGCGCCCGACGGCAGCTTCGGGAGCGGCGGCAAGCTGACGACCGACATTGGCGGTGCCATCGATATCGCGCAGAACATCGTCGTGCAGCCGGACGGTGCGATCCTGCTGTCGGGGGCGCTTACGCTCGGCTCTTCGCCGGTGCTCGGCCACGCGGGCCTGGCGCGCTACGACGCCATCGGCAACCCCGACAACAGCTTCGGCACAGTGGGCAGGCTGACGCTGGCCAACCTGGCCCTGGGCGAGGCTCTGGCCTTGCAGGCCGATGGCCGGATCGTCATTGCCGGCAGCGCGCCAGTCGGCGGCAGGAGCGCCTTCGCCGTGATGCGTCTCGGCGGCAATGGCGCCATCGAGCTGAGCTTCGGCAGCAGTGGGCTGGCGACAGCGGCCTTCAGCATCGAGGACGACTTCGCCCGCGCGGTGCTGGTGCAGGCCGACGGCAGGATCGTCGTCGCCGGGCAGAGCTCGAACCGGATCAACCCCGACTTCGCGGTAGCGCGCTTTGCCGCCAACGGCGCACCCGATGCGAGCTTCGGCTCCGCCGGCAAGCTGACGACCGACTTCTTCGGCTCGTTCGACGGCGCCGAGAACGTAGCGGTGCAGCCGGACGGCAAGATCGTTGTCGGCGGTTTCGCCAGGAACGGCACGAGCACCGGCTACGGGCTCGTGCGGATCCTGCCCTAGTGGCCGAGGCGAGGTCGCCATGAGCGCTTACGAACCGATCGGCTACCTCGCATCGCTCCTGGTGCTGGCGACTTTCAGCATGCGCGACATGGTGTCACTGCGTGTAGTGGCGATCGCCAGCAACATCGCGTTCATCGCGTATGGCGCTCTGGCCGAAATCAGCCCGGTGCTGCTGTTGCACGTGGTGCTGCTGCCGGTGAACATGCTGCGCCTGGCCGAGTCGGTCCGGTCGGTGTTGCGTTGTCGCGTTGAGGCAGCGAACGGCGCGCCGAGCCACCGCACCTGCAGCGCGCCGCCGCTGACGGACGACGCCGAACCCGCCGTCGCCTCGCCTCTGCTTTCCAGAATCCCGCCGCCGACACGCTCCGTCCGGCACTCGACAAAAGCAGCAACTCTCCAATGATCGAGGCGAGGAACGACATGATGGTGATGACCGCGACGTCACCCGCCGCGCGCCCGTACGGCGCAATCCGCAGCCGGCGCGAACGCCTGATCCAGACGCTCTGGTTCGAGGCGCTGGGAATCGTGATCGTGAGCCCGCTGTTCGCTCACTTCGCGGGCCCGTCGCTGGGCAGGTCGCTCATTGTGCTGACCGCGCTGGCGGTCACGATGATGTGCTGGTCGGCGCTGCACAACACGGCCTTCGGCCTGATCGAGGTCCGCTGCACCGGCCGTGTGGCCAGCCATGGCTGACAGAGATCCAGGCGCGACGACCGGCATGGCCTTGGTCGCGACTCGCCAGGAAAAATTCGAACGGGCTGCACTTGTGCTTGGACACACTGATGCGGCCTGGGCACGAACGGGGGAGCAACCGTACCCTTACCTGGCAAGGCTGCGAGAGAAGATCCTGACGGTGATCACTAGTTCACTAGGGGAAGAAAGAACAGCGCACCTCTTGGCGACAGGCGCCGCCCTGGATGACGACCGGGCCGGTGGAGTGGCGTTTGAATTGACCTAAGCCCCAGGCTATGGTCCACGGGATCTCTTGCGGGCAGACAGTGAGCCCGCAGTCGGCCAGGAGCTGCCGTCCCGCGCAGTCGCTTAACTGCCCCCAGAGCAGGCACAGATCCGAGTGCACTGACGAAGGTCAATACGTCGCCTCAATGGACCGCCAGCCTGATAGAGGGGAGTTGGTGACTTCCGCCGACGGTTCTGACTGAGACTTCAAAGAGAGGCAGCATGACTAAGTTTAAATGGCTAGTAGTGGCGTCGGTTCTGCTGGTCGCAATGGCAGCGAGTTTTGCCGCCCCAAGAGACGTCCTTGTTGGGAATTGGCGACTGGTTTCATTCGAGCGGGAGTATCAATCCGCGGGCGAGCGCGAATACCCCATGGGGAAGGCTCCGACGGGCTACATCCTCTTCCTTCCCGAAGGACGCATGGCAGTGCTGATCACGGCAGAGGGGCGAAAGGCCCCGGCCACGGAGCAGGATCGCGCGGGCTTGTTCATTACGTTGGTGGCCTACACGGGCGCATATCGCGTGGAGGGTGACAAGTGGATCACGACGGTGGACGTATCTGCGAACCCCGCCTGGGTAGGAACGGACCAAACCCGCTCGTTTCGAATCACCGGAAACCGACTTCAGGAAGTGACGGCTTGGGCAGCCCGCCCGGACGACCGGATGGCTCGGGCCGTCATCACCTATGAACGGGTGAAATAGGGAAGTCGTTGCGAAGAGACGACCAACTGACGAGGTCGCTTGAGGGTGGACGCGGTCATAGCTGCCGCGTTCTCTCTTCTATACGTCGAACGGCCACCGCTAGCACGACCAAAGATCCGCCTTTCGCCGCTTGCAACTTCCGCTACGGATCGCGTTAGGCCCGCGGCTCGATAGACTCAATGTGGAGTTCCCAGGATTCAGTGGACACGGTCGCGACGCCGCCGAGCAGCGACCTCAAACTCATCCGGGCTGACGCCGCCAAGATGGCTGTGACGACGGGTTCGATTGTAGAAGGCTTCGATGTAGTCAGCGATATCCGCGTTCGCAAGATCGCGGTCCTTGTAGATGTGTTTCTTGATCCGTTCCTTCTTCAAGCTTCCGAAGAACGATTCGGCGACTGCATTGTCCCAGCAGTTCCCTTTGCGGCTCATGCTCGGTTCGAGATGGTTCGACTTGCAGAAGCGCTTCCAGGCATCGCTTCCGTATTGCGTGCCCTGATCCGAATGAATCAAGGTGTCTTTCGGACGACGACGTCGGACCGCCGTTAGAACGGCATCCAGAACGAGCTCGCGATGGATCGTCGGACTCGTCGACCAGCCGATGATCTTGCGGGAGAACAGACCCATCACCACGGCCAGGTAAAGCCAGCCTTGCCATGTTCGGATGTAAGTGATGTCGGTAACCCACGCCTTGTTCGGGCGCGTGACCGTGAACTGCCGCTGAAGCAGGTTCGGAATCAAAACCGACGGCTTGCCGATCGATACGCGCCGGGTTCGATAGCCGTGCAACGCTCGCAATCCGTTCTCACGCATGAGACGCGCCACTCGATGTTTGCTGCATGTCTCCCCGGCTTCACGAAGGTCAAGAAAGACGCGTGGGGCCCCGTAGATGCCGTGGCTGGCGTTGAATGACGCCCGGATCAACCTGAGCAGCCTTGCATCCTCCTGGCCCCGCTTCGAAACGGGCTCTCGAAGCCACTCGTAATAACCGCTGCGAGCGACCCCAAGGACTCGGCACATCACCTCGACGCTGTGTTGCTTCTGATGCGCCTCAATGAACCTGTAGGTGTCCCGGACTCGGCCAGCGCTTCGCTTGGGGGACATGGTGGTCTCCTTTCAGGCAAGACATGCTCGCCATCACTGTCCACCAAATCCTGGGAACTCCATTCCGGCCAAAACCCGAACTTGCAACCGATCTCTCAGTTGACCGCAAAGCAGACAACAACTGCGAGTACGAAGGCTCCATCACTCAGGCGTGAAGCTTAGTCCCCATCGACTTCCGTGAAGGTGTGTGAAAGTGTCGGCCCTTCTTACGGTCGAGTGTTCGCGGCTGCAGTGGTCTATGGAATAACCGATTGTTTACATGGCCCTGCGTAGGGTGGCTTAGCACTTGCTTTCCTCGGGTCCCAGACGGATCGAAGCAGCCGTCCCACCTTTCCGGAGACTCCCCATGCGTCCGCTGCTCACGCTTTGCGCGTTGAGTTTGACCATTGCTTCGCTGCCCGCTTCGGCGGTCGTTGTGGACATCTACGACTTCGCAGTTGTCAAAAACGGCACGCAGATCTTTCTTGACACTTTCAGTGACGGGGCGCCCCCGCCCAGCGCACCTAACTTTTCCAACGGCACAATGGCGGCCTATGGCGTTCCCGGCAATTTTGCGGCCAACTCCGAATCGCAGGGTCGACTGCGCATCAATACGGCCGACGGTGCTCTGATTGCCAACGCCAACGGCACGCTAAACCGAACGCTTTCGGCTCTGCTGCTGACCAACACCGATCCGAACAACCTGGTCAGCGGGTTGAAGATGGTCGACACCTTTAGCGTCTCTGGCCTCTTCGACTTGGTGCCTCAAACCGGTCCACGCTATTCCGGTTACGGACTCTTTATGCACGACGGGGGGGGGGCCTCTGCTCCAAAGCGGAACGAATGGGATCTCCAGGTGCAGTACAGCGAGTCATTGGGCCAGGACATCATCCGGTTTTCTTACCAGGACTTCGATGCCCAGACGATCACAACCCTAGCGTCCAGGTTGTTTGCCCCCCCCTCGGCTGCCGATGCGATTGGCTTGACGCTGGAGCGGCCCGACCTCAACTCCTCCGACCTGGTGGCCTCGTTCACCTACTTTGATGATGGTGTGGCCATCGGCGGGCAGACCTTTAACGTGTTCGGGTCTCTCTTCCAGGACAGGAACTGGGTACGCGGAGGCTTCTTTGCGTCCATTACCGAAGTTCCCGAGCCGGCCTCACTGACGTTGGTTCTGCTCGGGCTGATCGGAACCGCGGCAGGCATGAGGCGGGGGCGCCTTAGGTAGGCCGTAAGGTGTATGACGGGGCTGTCAACACTTCGGCAGCCCGAACCCGCCCGAGTGTCGGTGCGTGCACACGGTCAATTGCGAGTCGCTGCCGCACTGCGAACGCGGAGCTAGGTCGCCATGAGTCCGGTACACCGTTCGACCGCGCCTCGCGTGCGTGAACGAGCCCGTGCAGAAGGGCCGCGGCTTCCTTATGACCCGGTCTGCGGGTGGATGGTCTTGGCGCGTCCGCCATCCTCCGCTTGCCATCTTCGCCTCAGGTCGAATTTGGACTAGGTGTCAAATGGCCGCTGTCAGGCCGACTAAGTACGACAGTTTTCGGGGATAGCCAATGGCAGCAAGGGGTCGCGTTCCGTGTACTAAAGCGCGTCGCGAGATGTCCGCTCCGTCCTGTTAGCTGACGTCAATGCACATGTTGCAGGGCAGGGGAGTTGGCCTTCGGGGCGTAATGTCAACTAACGGGGAGGGCGGCAAAGCGAGCTTTCGACCCTTAGCCGCCCTCCTTAGTTTCCGAAAGCGGCCGTCGATTTGACGCTGAAAGCCGCCATTGACCCGATCGGCAGATCGTGACCGTGGCCGCCGTCGGGAACGTCTAAAAGCTGCCGCTGATTTCAAGCCGGGATTTGACGTAGACCGGATTGACGACAGGCGACCAGAAAACCGTATTGCGGATTCCGCAGCTGCAGTGATCCCTGCAAAAAAAACCACCTCCTCCCGGTTCGGGCGAAACGGACGAGGGCCGCGGTGGGCTGACGCGCTACAACTCTTCGACCGCGCGGGACAGTTTGACTTTAAAAGGGGCTGTGCCGGATCGGGTGTCGTCCGCAAGCGTCTATGTCTCGCAGACGCCCGAGCAGTCTCGGTGACCTGCCTAGTAGAAAGAAAGCCGCGATGACGAGCAACAGAAGACTCAACTTCTACGAGCACTTCGGCTTCGTGGAGTCGCCCATTGACGCAATGTTGATGATGATGGACCTCTCATTGTTGCGAGACTGACGTACGCCTCAGAAGTCAGGCCTTGAAACGGTGTTCGTACGGGATACCTTTCGAATGTGACGAGTGGGCCCATGCGCTCACCGAACTCGGAGGCCCATGTACACAGCGCCAAGTCTATCCCCTGACGACCTTGAGTACCTTGTTCGAATTTGCGGCGGACTGAAGCCGGCCGCGAATGCTTTGGGAGTAACGCCTGCGCAACTGAAGCAATGGCTACGTCTCCAAACCGCGCCTGCCTGGAGCTTGAAGTTACTCTGGTACGGCAGCCCGGACGGCCGCGCCGCCGCCGAAACTGATCTCCACAATGAACTCCGACTGCTTGCGGCGGAGCGGGATGCGCTGATCCGCGAGGCAGCGCTTTGCTCCAGACACATGGACGAGCCAGCGGCGACAATGAGGTCAGAGATTGAAGCTCTAGAACATGAAAACACCGAACTCAGGCGGCTCTTGGAAGCAGACAAAGTTCGTGACCAGATCGAGCGTGCGCGCGATCAACTTGATCATGTGCTCATGACACTTGCCT
>CAVQID010000034.1:0-4473 GCA_963712485.1 uncultured beta proteobacterium | reverse complement strand
CGAAGCAGGTGCTCAAAGAGCAACGCCTGCGGGTTGCCTACCAGTTCGGCACCATGATCGAGGTGCCGCGCGCGGCGCTGGTGGCCGAGCGCCTCGCCGAGTACGCGGAGTTCTTCTCCTTCGGCACCAACGATCTCACGCAGACCACCTTCGGCATCTCGCGCGACGACGCCGAGACCGGCTTTTTGACCGAGTACCTGAGCAAGGGCATCCTGCAGCGCAACCCGTTTGCCACGCTCGACCAGAGCGGCGTCGGCACGTTGATGGAGATGGCCGTTGCGCGCGGCCGCAAGCGGCGGCCGCAGCTCGACACCGGGATCTGCGGCGAGCATGGCGGCGATCCGGCGAGCATTGCCTTCTGCCACATCATCGGGCTCGACTATGTGAGCTGCTCCCCGTATCGGGTGCCGGTGGCGCGGCTGGCGGCGGCGCATGCGGCTCTCGCCGGCGGGTCGCGCCGGGCTAGGTCGGCCCCCTGTCGCAAGCGGTCAGCATAGGCCGACCATTAGGCCTGCTAGGGCCGAGCCGAGAATTGCTCGCATGTCCGCTTCATGGCAAGCCGCGGGGACTTCGCCAACGTCGGGTTCTGGCCGCTAGCTCGCCAGCCGTTTGCCCATGGCGTAGGAGCGAATCTCATAGCCGAGCTCACGGTACAAATCGACTGCTCGCTCATTGAACGCCCACACGTTCAAGACAATGTGTCGTGCGCCCCGAGAGGCCGCCCACGCCTCCGCCTGACGCATCAACTCCTTTCCAATTCCGCGGCCGCGGTGCACACCAGCAACTCCAACTGACCCCACCCGCGCAAACGAGACCGGTTGAAGCAGAGGGCTTGGATCCCTCGAAACGAAGCTGATGTTCACAAAGCCGATGACTTCGCCCGCGGCCTCAGCGACGAACGCTGTCGCGCTTTCCTGCCCGATCGCCTCGGACCACAAGGCTTCGTCTCGAGTGGGATCGCCAGAGGGAGCAAACACGTCTGGCCAAGCCGAGTGATGAAGGGCATTCACTTCCTGCCCCAGCACGCAGATCGACCGCAAATCGTCCCGCGTCGCTTCCCGATAGCTGATCACACGAAGCCTCCTTTGGCTGCGGGCCATTCTGTCCGCTTTGAGGACAATCGGGAAGCTCGCGTCAAGGTCGGCTCGTGGCCGGGAGCGTGACTTCCCGATGGCAGCGAAGAGTGCCCTTGGCCGGCCAGGCTCTCGTATCGAAAGACAGCTTCCCGGCGCGGTTGCGAACTCACACTGCCGGCCAGTAGCTGCCATTACTCGACCGGGTGCGAACGTCCTGTAAGCGGTCGTACCCGGCTCGGGCCATTCTCGATGCGCTTTTTTCAAATCTGCGGACCGTGAGTCCCAGGGAAAAACGACGCATCGCCCATGTGGTCAATCCCGCGTTTCGCGACTCGCGGGAGGGCGCCCGCCCATATAGCCGTCACGCGGCGGCCGTGTCCAGTTCGTAAAATCAATATAGCCGCCGAGACGCGGACTGATCAACACGGGAGGCACCAAGCCGCCTCCACTGGAGGAATCCATGCGCCACATCGTTTGCGCCGTCGGACTGACGACTGCGTTCGCAATGCTGTCCGGCGTCGTCACGGCGGTCAATGCAGCCGACGACAATCGCCGCCATCAAAACGGCCACAAGGACGGCGATTCAATCCAACTTGGACCCAGGCCGTTCTACCTGATTCAGGGCATGGATGAAGGCCCGCTGAAGCACCGGCTGATGCAATGCACGGACGGGCCGTTCCGTCGCACGGACTTCTCCATCGGACACCGCGGCGCGGCGCTGCAGTTCCCCGAGCACACCCAGGAGTCGTACGAGGGAGGAGCGCGGCAGGGTGCCGGCATTGTCGAGTGCGACGTCACGTTCACGAGGGACGGCCAGTTGGTATGCCGCCATGCTGAGAATGATCTCCACACCACGACTAACATCCTTGTCACGCCGCTCGCCGAGAAATGCACCAAGAAGTTCACGCCCGCGACCTTCGACGCCGCCGGCAACCGACTCACGCCAGCCAGTGCCGAGTGCCGCACTTCTGACCTTACCCTCGCGGAGTTCAGGACGCTCACCGGGAAGATGGACGCGTCCAATCCCAACGCGCGCACGCCCGCCGAGTTCCTCGGCGGCACCGCGCCATGGCGCACCGAGCTGTACACCGGCCGTGGCACGCTGATGACGTTTAGGGAAAGCATCGAACTCAACAAGCGGCTTGGTGTCAAGCACACACCCGAGTTGAAGGAAAGCGTGGTGGATCCCGCCACTGGCAAGAAGCGCATCGAGGAGGTCTTCAAGGAGCCAACGAACAAGACGCCACAGCAGAATTACGCGCAGGCGTACGCCGACGTTCTGGACAAGCAGGACGTCAAGCCGCGCGATGCATGGCCGCAGTCGTTCAATGTGGAAGACGTGCTGTACTGGATCGACAAGACGCCGTACGGAAAGCAGGCGGTCTACCTGCTCGACTTCAACGCCACCGACCCGGTGAACGACATCATCATCCAGCCTCCGTATGACACGATGGACAGGATGGAGTACTTCAAGATGTTGAAGAAGCGCGGTGTGCGCATCATCGCCCCGGCGATGCCCGCACTGCTCGCGCTTGATGCGAACGACCGCATCGTGCCTTCCAAGCTCGCGAAGGACCTGAAGGCGATGGGATTCGACATTATCACCTGGACCTTCGAGCGCGCCGACCTCCGCCAGGGAGCGTCGAAGGCGGGCTTCTACTTCGACTTCGACCCGCAGGGCAAAGCGATCAAGAAGGACAGCGATATGTACAAGGCGCTCGATGTGCTGGCACGTGAAGTGAAGATCCTCGGCATCTTCTCCGACTGGCCGGCGACGGTGACCTACTACGCCAACTGCATGGACTTGAAATAAGCGGTCAAGGACGGGACGGACTGTGGTTTGGTTCGCCCCTTGCGATCGCATGTCTGCTTTCGGCGATCGCCAACTTCCGCCTAGGGTCGGCTGCGTGAGTTCGTCGCCGTTGGCAGCTGACCTTCGAACGGCCTTCAGCCGCGAACGTCAAGTTCCGAGGTGAACCTGTCACTCGCAACGAGAGACACCAACTTCAGCTTTCTGCAGCAGGTGACTTTCGGGAGCGCAAGATCGAAGGGCAGCACTCAGGCTGAAGCGGTCGTTCAGTCGGTGTCGGTCCACGACAGCTGATGGCCGGTTGCGATGGTCGAGAGGACGGGCAGCGGCGTATGCGTCGGCGCTTGCAATTGTCCAGCTAGGCCGCCTCCAGAAATCGATCGAATCTTAGGGTGAGCCGGTTGCGATCCGGCCTATCGCGGGTGCGCATCGGCATGTGAATGCTTTCCCCATGCAATCGCTTCAATGCATCGAGCATTGGCCCGTCTAATTGGCCGAGTAACGGGACGAGACGTGGAGTTTGTAGTCGGGATCTATGCCGATTAAATGTGAGTCGAAGGCGGCGGGATGGATCTTCGATAACGGCATGCCGTTTGGCACGACTGGTTGTCCGAATTAATCATCTCGATCGGCCCCGATGTGTGCGGGGTCAAGCAGCAACGGTTCTGGCAGCCCCGACAGCGCGCACCGGCCCCGGTACGCGTTAATGACCGCTTCTCGGAAGGAAGCCTGGTGAAGCCGCCGTCGCACGACGATGGTTCGTCCGGGTACCCGCAACCGAGCGTCACGCGTTGCGCGCTTCCGCTCGTGGTCCTCGCCGTTCGACTGCGCCAGCGTGGCACCGGCGTAGCGGCCCACGCCCGTCGTTCGTGAGACACACCGCCCCCGCGAATCACGCGGCTGCCGCAACCAGCGGCCCTGCGAAGCCGTTCCTCAAGGGAAGTTCGTGCGCGCGCGTGCGCGGGGATCGGGCGCGGAGGAGGGCGCCTGCGGGGTGCTGCGCGAGGGGCGGTGTATCACGAGCCAGGGTCGCGCCGCGGGTCACCGAGCCGCCGGCGGCGCTCGCGCCGAAGGACCCCGGCCGCCCGGCCCCGCGACGCCATTGGCAGCGGTGCGCGCCTCACGCAGCCTGCGGTGGTTCGCTCCCTCGAGCCCTTGCGAGGCCCGCCATGCTCAAATCCGAGGCCCGCCTCGAACGCGTCGTCGCGGAGACCGCCCCTCAACGCGGATAGTTGGCTCGCATTGTCCCGTGAGGTGCGTGACATTGCGATGCCGGCGGACTATCTTGGCGGATTGGGCTAGTGCAATCGTGATTTCGCCCAGATGACGTGGCCCTCGGCAGAGTCGTGTTCCGCCGCTCCAAGGGCTGACAAGGGCCTCCTTCGGCCAGCAGCTGCCGTTTGGCTAGGTCATCCAACTTTCCTATTTGCGGCCACGCCGAGTCGAGGTCAAAACGACCAAAGACGGACGCGTCGCCGAACCCGTGGGCCAACGGACGAGGCGGTCGCGCGCGCAGCGACCGCCTTGATCGAGTTCCGTGTGAAAGGTTTTGTTACTTCGCCGGAACGAAACGGCTCACGCTATACA
>CAVQID010000033.1:0-10405 GCA_963712485.1 uncultured beta proteobacterium | reverse complement strand
TGCTTTGGGGTAGTTGTCACCTGCGCGGCCTAGGGCCGCAATTGGCCGGGTTGAGACCAGCGTACGAACTCGGTCGGAGCACTGTGTGCTAGCGCTTCACGACCTCCACGCGGCGGTTCTTTGCCCGACCCTCTTCTGTTCGATTGTCGGCGACCGGCCGATCCTGCAGCGAAAAATGCCCGACGCGCCACCGTGCCGAATGGTAGGCCGCGCAAGCTCGCCGAGTCAGTCAGTGGTCGATTGAGCAATCGTCCATCCAAACAATCGAGTACTCATACTTCCGCACCATACATTTGAAGCGAAATCTTTGCCCTTGATTGATACCCTTCAACCGGTTGCGATCAGAAAACATAAGAACGAGGGCATTTGGTCGGCTTCTGTCGACGATGTGCACTGCTGCCTGCACGCCGTCGGACATCAAGATCATCTCTCCGCGGAGGCCTTCCAGCGCCACTGCCTTCCCGACGTAGCGTTTGCCGGCGTCGACTGGGTTGTTCTGAAACTCGCGATATAGCGCGTTAGCGGAAAGGACATTCGCGCTCGTAGAGATGCGTGCTGCTGAACTCGATTCGGCCTGGTCTCGCCCGGTCTGGACGCCGGACTGGATGTCGCGCACGTCGTCGAGGCGGATCACGTGCCAGCCAAACGGCGTCTGGACCGGCGCTTCCGTCACTTCGCCCTTCTTGAGCTTCAAGATGGCTTCGGCGAACGGCTTCACGTAGGCATCGGGTGCTTCCCAGCCGAGATCTCCGCCGTTGGCCACGGAACCGATGTCCATGGACTTCTTGGCAAGCTCTTCGAACTTGGCCCCTTTTTTCAGCTGCTCGATGATTCCAACGGCATCGGACTGGGTTTCAACCAGGATGTGACGGACGCGGTATTCCTTACCGCCGACGGAAGCCTTCTGCTTGTCGTACTCGGCCTGATTCTGCGCACCGGCAACGGGACTCTTGGTCGTCTCGTCACGCACGGGCTTTGGAGCCGGCAGCGCGATAGGCGAGCTGGAAGCCGGTGACGTCACAGACGCCACCGGCGCATCCGGGCTTCTTCCGATGAAGAAGACCGCGAGCGCGGTGACTCCGATGATGCCGCCGATCGCGACTACTTTCCGGAGGACCGGCTGCGGCGCATGCGATGACTCGGCGCCGGGCGGAACAGCCTCCTCAGCAGCCCTACGCTGGGCCTCTCCTTCGGGGCTGCGATGCGCATCCGCCTCCTTGCGCCGAGTCTCCTCGTCGGAACTTCTCCTAGCCTCCTTTGCAGCCGCGAGCTGCGCCTCCTCCTTCGCCGCGCGCTCCGCTTCGCGGCGTTGCGCCTCTTGCTCTGCCCGCAACTGAGCGGTCGCTTCGGCTCCCTCACTAGCACCGCTGTCAGAAAGGCCCGGCACTCCCTTCAGGACGACAACAAACTGAGCGACGTCATTGGCCCAGTGACGGACCGTAAGCTCGAATGCTTGCCGCCGAGCCAATGGCTTCAAGGGCTCTGCCAAGTCCTCGTCGGCCGGCATATCGGCGCCATTTACGAGCAGCGGGAAGACGCGCACGCCAGCACGGCGCAAACTCTCGGCAATCTCTTGGCGCACGAAATCGCTGGGGCTGTCCAGGCGCTTTCGGCCCTGCCGGTCTGTGGCGGACAGCCATCGAGGACCGATGACGACGAGCATCGCCGCAGCGCTCGCGAGTGCTTGTTCTAGCGCCGTTACGAAGTCGGCACCGGGATCGATGCTCGCGATGTCCACGAAGATTCGCTGGGCGGGAAAGTGCTTGCGCAGCTCGTCGGCGAGTCGTCCGACCCAGATGTCGCTGTCTTCGCGGCGGTAGCTGATGAAGATACGCGAGTTCCCCGTCGTCGCATCGGTAGTAGCCATGTGCCCTTTTGCTCCCCGCTACCACTTCGACCCGCGACGCGTTCGCGGGTGGATGATCACTATTCGTCAGCCCCAAATGCGTCCGCTTTCAGGCGATTCTCGCCCGCATGGCGGATGACAGCAGCTGGCCGCCTGCCGGCCATCCTGCCCGCTAGTCGCCGGGGTTCCGAGGCCACCCACAGTCCTCGGGCAACTTGCAGCCGACCCGCCACCAGGAGCTACTACCCGGTGGAATGACCGCTGTCGGAACGGGTGGCATCAGCTCATAACTTGCTCCCATTGCTAACCAGGCGATTTCCGCGGCTAGCCGTAGCGCGAGCGACAGCGCGCGGGAGTGTCCCGGAGTTTCCCACTCGGGTTGCAGTGACAGCTGACCTTCGCTACGCGCTGGAGGCGCCAGGCGCTCGGCGCCCTGCGGTGTCAGCACAAGGGACGCCGTCGTCTCGCTCGGCAATGAACGAAGAGCGGCCTTTGTGTCAAAGTCCTGTGCCGCGCTGACCAGTGGCGTTGGAACAAGAATGGCCAAACAGACGATGGCTAGGAACCTCATCACAGCCCAGCTCCCCATTTCGAAGACGAAAGTTTCCCCCCAGGTCGCGAAGGCCGCAATGGGGCTGTTTGAGCGCGGCACGCCAACTTCTGCTTCTGACCGCCCTGAGACTCAGTCGCTAATGTGACCGACTTCAATTACCTCTGTGAAGCCCTCCGAGTGCGACGGCGGCTCGACGGCCGAGTAGACGTTTCTAATTCCTTGCTCTGCGGCAATCTCATCAGTCGGCCGAGCAGAGTTCCGGGCGAGGCAATCTGCGAGAGACGTTCGGAACCAAACGGCTACAGCAGGAACGCCTCGCTCTCGAACCCTTACAAGGATCGGACTGCGTTCGGACCGTTTCACGAGAATTGCATCGAAGAAGATCGAATGTGGCTCTTCGATATTCTTGCGCCTGGCCCACGTGCTCTTGCCGGAACCCTGCGGACCGATCAGTACGTAGACCTTGGTCACTACATCCGAACTCTGCAAAGTGGCATCCAAGAGCTCATAGCATTGCTTCCAGGCCTCGGCGTTCCGCTCAGGCGTCGTCACTCGCCCGGCAGCGGTCCCTAGGAAGTGGTCGGGATTGATGTGCACGGCCGTAGGCTCGTCGGCTTTGCGGCCATTCTGAATGCGACGGCGGACTTTCGCTACTGGCCGCAACGCCCCGCTACAGAGCGCTGCTTCGAAGCGCTGCCCTGGGATTGGCTGCCTTCGTTGCATGCGCCGGTCTGTCAGCACCAGCGACGCTGATCTCGACTTGCCAAGTTTGCGGATGTGTCCGCGCCACGCGGTCCGGCACTCGCAACCGGCAAGGTGGGCTGGTATTCGGCGCCAGCGCCTTCGCCATGACAATGCGCGTCCGAAGTTAGTCATCCAGCGCCATGCTGCGTTTTATGCAGGATATGCGTCGCACGCAATGCTGGAAACTGAAGTTACCCACGTTCAGCGGACAGTCCGTTTAGGCAATCTGCTCGAATGACTGCAGACGGGCAACGATGCTCTTGTAGAGGGCTCGCTTGCTTTCGGCAGGGCGTCCCGGAAACGACTCGATCGTAATGACAGTCCACTTCTCTGGGTGCGTCTTCGAGACGGGGCAACTGAAGCGATGTGGTTCGTGAACAATCAGGCGCTCGCAGCGCGCCCCTCAAACAGCGCCAACCGACTCGGAGAGGGCCTCGTGTACCTGCTCCAGTAGGCGACTCTCGTCTTCCTGGGTGTACTGCATCCGGACTTCGACAGTGACGTGCGGCATCGTGACACCCTTGCTTTTCTTCACTTATCGGTTTGGCGAGCTTGAGGAAGCTTGTTTTGGCGCCAATCGTGCGTCGCAACTCAATGACCGGCCGCTACGGCACTACCCAAACTTCTAATCGCAAGTTCGGATGAGCGGCACGCCAGATTTGAACCTGCTCGAGGACCTCGGCTTCGTCAATCGCAGGCGATTCGCTCGACAGGCTGAACGCGACGCGTGTCCCAGTGGCTTCGTCGGCCGGCTCACTGCGTACCGGGCCGTCCGCCTGGCCCCACGAATAGGTCTGCGTGAACCGTCGACCGGCTCGCCGTGACTCGATGGTTAGAAGCGGCGAGGACATGGCCAGGATTGCGAGCCCAATGCCGTGCAATGCAACTTCGCCTTGCCGCGCCGTGAGTTGCTCCAGCAACCCGCTGACATAACCGTCGCGGTCGAGCCCCATACCGCGTCCGTCGTCCTCGACGGTGCACGAATGCGGCGTCAGCGTGACACTCACCCGCGTGGCCGAACCCTCCTGGTGCTCATGCGCGGAATAGGCGATCAAAGCTCGGACGAGAACAGAAGACGAATTTGTCACCACGCTGGCCATTGCGAAGAATGGCCGGTTTCGGGACAACTAGGCAAGTGACCTCAAGGGCTGGTCATGGCCGGGAGCGCCAGTTCAGTATGTCGCACCCGTCTTCAGGCGTTGACGAGGGAGATCTTCACGCGCTTGCCCACCGCATTGGCCGCTTTCACCAGCGTCGCCAGGGTCGCCGACGGATTGTCAGGGTCAAGCAGGCGATCCAGCTGGGCGCGGGTCGTTCCCATCCGCTTGGCCATGGCTGTCTTGGTCAGCTGCTTCGCCTTCATTCCCCGCTCAAGCTGAAAGGTCAGAACGCGCTTGACCGCGACCGCCTGAACTTCGTCAAGAAAGCCTTCCTCCCGGAGGAAGTCGTCAAAGTCGGAACCGACGTGAGGATTGCGTTTCATGGTGCGCTCCGTAACTTCTTCAGGCGCTGACGCGCCAAGTCCAGGTCGGGCTTGGGTGTCGTGCGCTCTTTCTTGATGAACCCGTGCAACAGAATCATTTCGCTGCCTTCCAGGACAAACAGAACTCTTGCCAGCCGGGTAGCGAGCCGCGTTCGAACTTCCCAGATCCGGCCGTCGACATGGTCGACCACAGGCATGCCCAGCGGCCACCCGAACTGGACGGTCTTGATGTCAGTGCCGATTTCGCGCCGCTCCTCGGCTGTCAAGGACTTCAGCCAGCTACGAACGGGCTCGGCGCCGGATCCTTCCCTATAAAACCGAACCGAGAGCGTGGGTAGGCTGCGAGTCACGTCGCGAATAGTATCATTTTTGATGCGTAATGTGAAGAGCGCGGTAGCGTCGGCAACCTTCTTCGACGCGCCGTCAAACGTCCGGTTTCAGGAGATTCAGGAGATAACGGCATCCGGCAGCTTCTCTAATCGGGCGTTGTTGTCAAGGGTCGAAGCTCCGGTTGGTTAGAAGTTTAGGTCCGGTTGGTGTGTGGGTCACGCTTCTCTACGCAGTCGGGCGCGGTGGTGCTGGCACGCTGCAGGCATTGGTCGGATCAGTCGGACGAGCCATGCTTACGGTCGCGCTCGAAGCGCAGCCGACTTTTGCGGCTTCATCCAGGACCATCGTCCACACGGTCAACACAGAAACAAATCAGTGGGTCGTAGGCGAGGCTCAGTTCATGCGGCCTCCTGCAGCCGTGCCGCCCGGAAGTCGGTGCCGTCGACCCACATCCGGTGCAAGATCACCGCCAGCTTGCGGGCCACCGCAACGACGGCGCGCCGATGGCCACGGACCTTGGCCAGTCCTAGCCCCCAGGCCTTCAGCGTCGACCAGGCGTCGGAGCGGGTCATGAGGGCGTGCGCAGCGGTGTACAGCGCCATGCGCACGTCACGATCGCCGGCCTTGGAGATGCGCCCCGGGTTGTCGGTCTCGCCCGACTGGTAGCGGCGTGGCGTCAGCCCGAAGTGCGCCGCCACCGTGCGTGACGAGCGGAAACGATCGACATCGTCGACGCCGGCCTTGAAGGTGAGCGAGGTGACCGGCCCGACGCCGGGCACCGTCATCAGCCGCTGACAGACCCGATCGGTGCGCACGACAGCCTTCACCGCGTTGTCGAGCTTCAGGTAGGTCTTGTAGAGCACCGTGCGGGCATCGAGCAACGGCACCAGCGCGCGTGCCAGCAGCGGCTCCGACACAATCACACCACGCACCGCTTCGTCGAAACTGCCGTGGCCGACGCGCGATGCCAGGTGCACACCGAAGATCTTCAGCAAGCCGCGCAGCTCGTTTTGCAGATCGACGCACTTGGTGAGAATCGCCTTGCGGCTGGCGAGCAGCGCCCGCACCTGATGGCTCTCGAGGCTCTTGACGTGAACGGTCCGGTACCAGCCGCTGCGCAGGATCTGCGCCAGGCCGCGGGCGTCGTTGCGATCGGTCTTGTTGCGCATCGCGGCCAGCGTCGCCGCCGTCTGGCGCGCCTCCAGGCAGATCACCTCGAAGCCCGCCTTCTGCAAGCCATACGTCAGGTACTGCGTGAGGGTGCCAGCCTCGAGACCGACCTGCTTGATGTCGAGGCTGAGCCGGCGCAGGCTGGCTACGATCAGATCCACCTCGGCGGGGATCTTGCCTTCGTACTGCACCACACCCGCTTCGTCGACCACGCAGATCGACACGGAACGCAGTGATACATCGATACCGGTGAAGTACGTTCATCGCGATCTCTCCTTCGCAGGGTGGGTGTCCTGCGAGTCTATGGAGAGCTCGACCCCTACACGCTGGTCAGCCCGATTACCGATGCTCGTGGCCGAAATCGGCACGGGAGTGTCCTGGTCAGGCTCGCGAGTTCTGTTAGTTGCTCGGAGAGACTTTGTATCGCAATTCCGCGAAGCCTGACCCAATGGCGCGTGCCGACGTCAGGCGAAGCGGCGGAAAGGCGATGAAACGCGGCAGCAGAGGCTTGCCCGCGCCAAGCGTCACGGAGCAGACCTGAACGATGAGTTCATCGAGTAGGCCGGCATCAAAAAACTGGCCAACGAGGTCACCACCCCCCACGAGCCAGATGTTCTTCCTTCCCGCGGCCGCTTGCATCTCCTCGTGCACAGGACGGACGTCTCCACGGACAAACCGGATGTCCGCTGAATCGACGCCGGGAAGTTCTCGGCTCGAAAACACCCAGCATGGTTGCTGATAGGGCCACGTGCCCGTCGACCCGCTGCCGGTGTTGATGACGTGAAGCAGCATCCATTGGTATGTCGTCGACCCCATGGCCAGTGCGCCCACGTCCCGGATGAACTCGGGGTAGCCGGTATCGTTCACGTCACCCAATTGAAACAGCCAGTCGAGCGAATCGTCTGCTGTCGCGATGAAACCATCCAGGCTGGATGCGGTGTAGTACTGCGTTGTCATGAATCGTGCCGTCCGGGGTCGCCCGCAAACGTCTGCTTTTGATTCATTCTGAGCGATGCCGCGAGCGGCGGCAATTGGCCGAGCTAAGCATATCGAGCCAGAGGCCCAACGCCACCCACAGCGGACTCTGCACGGGGTTCGGAGTCGACGCTGAAGTGACGCTCAAGGCTTTAGTCTGCCGAATCGCAACGGCTGTCCGGCTAAGCCCCGCTATTCGGACCCTTGCGTTGCACTGGGGTTTGCGCATTGCGCAGGATCGTGACAGCGCGTCTCCCACGGACGACCTAGTCTCATCGACTGCAATGTTGAGGAGAAACAGCGTGTCTATCGAATCCATTTCACCACCGCGCTTGGCCCTGGTACTCGGTAGCGGTGGGGTGCGCAGCATCGCCGCCGTCGGCATCGCCGAAGTACTTGCCGCCGAGGGCCTGCGGCCCGATCTGATTGTTGGTTGCAGTTCGGGCGCGCTGTTCGGCGCGACGATCGCGATGGGCATGACAAGCCGCGAGGCGCTGCAAGCCGCGACGTCCCTCTGGTCGGCCGAGCTGACACAGCAGCACCGTTGGCCCGCCTACGCACAACTCGTGGCGCCAAAGCTGTTTGGTTTCGATGCCGGCTTCGCATTGCGTGACGATCGGCGCATCGCGCAGCGCATCCGGCGCGCGTTTGGCGACTGGCGGCTGGAGGACTTGCCCACACCGCTGAGGATCGTCGCCACCGACGCCAGGAGTGGCAAGCGGGTGGTGCTGCGCCACGGGGCATTGACGCAGGCGGTGCGCGCCAGCGTCGCTGTGCCGCTGGTGTTCCCGAGTGTCGAAATCGACGGGCGTAGGCTGGTCGACGGTGTGGTGTCCGATCCGCTGCCCATCTCCGTCGCATCCGATGCCACAGTGGTGGTCGCGCTGGGCTTCAAAGGGGTCATGCCGCGGCGCATCGACCGCGCTTCGCGCCTCGTGGCGCAGGCGAGCACGGCGCTCATCAACAACCTGCAACAAGCCCGCGTTGACGCTGCGCGCAACGCTGGACAGCAGGTGGTAGAGATTGAACTGGCACTGGATCGGCACGTAGGCCTGTGGGAGACTCGCGCGATGCCGTATCTGTTTGAGGCAGGATGCCGTGCCGCACGGGTGCAACTGGCCCAAATCATGGCGCTTGCACGTCAGTCGCCGCCGTGCTCGCCTGGCTACGAGGCGCTGGCAGCGTGATGAACCACGAACGCCAAGCATCGCCGGTGCGGCGCACCTTGTTCGACGGTGATCTGCTGCAGGTCGGCTACGTGGCCGTGCGCCCGGTGTCGAGCGCGTGCGGCGAGATCGAGGTGTCCGATTCCAATGAGCTGGCGTTGACGCTGGCGGGCATGTTTGCCTGGCACGACGGGCCGCGCCGGCACGTCATCGCCACACCGAACCACGCGTTGTTCATCTCGGCCGGCACGCCCTATCGACTCAGCTTTCCTGGCTGCATCGGCGACCGGTGCCTGGTGCTGCGGTTCTCCGGCGAGGCGCTGGCACAAGCCCTGCCGGCTGCTCTTGCACGTGACGGCTTCGATCCTTCGGTCTTCGCCAGCCACGCGCTGCTCGAGCCGCGAACGATGCTGGCGCGCAGCCTGCTCTGGAGCCGTCTCGAGCGCGGCGCGATCGACGCGCTGGATGTGGAGGAACGCGGCATCTGCCTGCTGGCGGCCGCGCTGCACGCCGCGAGAAAGCCGTCGCGCGGCCGAACGCCGTTGCGCGACGGCGCGCCGCGCCGCCGGCGCCAGGTGGAAGCCGTCAAGGAAGCGATCGCCATCGATCCCGAGCGCAAGTGGACGCTCGGTGATCTGTCCGGTCTCGCCTGCGTCTCGCCAGGCCACCTGGCGCATGTGTTTCGTGCCGAAGAAGGCAGCTCCCTGTACCAGTACGTACTGCGCTCGCGGCTGGCCCGTGCACTGGATGCCGTGCTCGATTCCGACGCTGGCCTCACCGAGATCGCGTTGGACGCCGGCTTCGCCAGCCACAGCCACTTCACGGCTAAGTTTCGTGCGCTCTTTGGGCGCACGCCGCAGCAGTTGCGGGGCGATGCGCGCGGCACCGCAGTGCGCGAACTGCGCAGGATCGTGGCAGCGCCGGAGCTCGCTACTGCCTAGCCTCGTCTCCTCGCACATCGAGGAGATTGCCTTGGCCCAATCATCCCTTCCCGCGTTGTTCGTGCTCTCCGGTCTTGTCGGTGGCGCGGCCCAGCCTGTACCAACGGGCGATATCGCCGAAACGCAGCTGCGCGCCATCAACCATCGCTTCGTTAACGCCGCCATCGATGTGAGCGGTGATCTGATGGAGGCGTTGACCCATGAGGACTTCCTGCTAATCAACACCGACGGCTCGTTGCGCGGGCGCGCCGAGTTCGTAGCGCACACGCGCCGACGTCCACCGCTGCCGGCCGCATTCAACGAAGACATGCGGGTGCGTCTGTTTGGTCCCGTTGCGGTCGTGCACGGCGTTTTCTCGTCGCCCGACGCGGCCGGCAGGCTGGCTCTCGTGCGCTACACCGACGTGCACGTCTGGAGCGGCACGGCCTGGCGGCTGGTGAGCGTGCAGAACACGCGACTCGCTGATGGCGTCGCGGTAGAGGCCCGCAGCGCTAACCCGCCCGCCACCGCGCCCTGGAAAGGACACGACCCGGCTGCCAACGACGCGATATTGTTGCCGCTGCTGAACGACAGCTACGTGAAGGCATTCCGCGACGCCGATGTGGCTTGGTTCGGCGCGCACCTGGCACCGGACTACGTGATGATCTCGGGCGACGGTGCACTCTGGGACCGTTCAGCGGCCCTGTCACGATTTGCGCAGCCTACCTATGCCACTACGATGCGCTCGTTTCCGGTCGACAAGGTTTCAGTGCGGCGCTTTCACGACGTCGCGCTCATCCATGGCGAGAACGCGTACGTGCTTAAGGACGGTCGCACAGGCGTGAGCCGCTACACCGACATCTGGCACAAGCAAGACGGTCGGTGGCTTTGCATTGCGGCGCACATCAACGTGTACAAAGCGCCCCGCCGGTGATGTGAGAACGGTGCCCGCAAGGGGAATCGAGGTTTATCACGTCAGCGAGGCCGAAAGAAGCGATCGCCAATTTCAAACATTCCGCTCGTAGATCCGATGAAAGGTAGCCATCTGATGTCTCCCTGCTGGCCGTCGTAATGTCTGCGAAAGTAGACGCGCGCGCCGTTGCGACAACACGCGTGGCGTAGCAATTGAAAGTGCAATGAAGGATTCGGACCTGTCGTACAAACGTCGCAGGTTGATCGGATTACGGCACTGGGAACGCGTCAGCTTTAGGGCGGACT
>CAVQID010000032.1:0-16377 GCA_963712485.1 uncultured beta proteobacterium | reverse complement strand
AATCTGGCGAGTTAGCGCGACGGACTCTTCGCCCTGAGGCGCAGGGCGGCTTGTCACTCGCTTCCGACTTAACTCCTCTTCGACCTCATAGTTCACATCAAGTGAAGTCAATAAGCCACTGAATTTAAATCTTTTCCATGATCGCTAGCAGCAGAGGGTGCGGCCCTGCTCCCCCGCCAACGTTGCGCGCGCCTTTAGAGCAGACGCCGGACGGAATGCGCGAGTCCTGCAACTTACCGGACGCAGCGTTTAGCGGCAGTTGAGCGGCAGCCAGCCTTTGGGAACGTTCGTCCGGTTGGCCGCCGTCACAGTCATCTTCTCCGGCACCGCGGCGAAGCCGCAGACCCAGGCCACGGGCACGATGGGGGCATCTTCGACTACCGCTGGGCGCAGGCTCAAGATCATTCCGCGCAGCGCGCCGTTGGCTTGATTGCCAAACTCCACGTGGATAGCACCGGCTTCGATCGTCAGCGACTTGACGTAGTTGCTGACGATCTTTTCAGGCGTGGGTAAGCCCGCCGCGGCGTTGTTGTCGGGCAATGTCCTGGTGGCGGCCCACGCAGTGGCGACTGGCGCCTTGGCGATGTCGGTCAGCCGCATCGCCTCAACGACCTGCTCGCGGATGTACTTGTCGCGATAACTTGGAACAGCCATCAGGGCCAAGATGGCGATGATTCCGACGACGACCATCAACTCGACCAGGCTGAAGCCAAGGGGTGACGGCGCCGGGTTTCGGCGGAGTAGGTTCACGTGCTGCTGGCCAAGACCGGACGGAGTGTGCACGGTGGCATTTTGCGGTATCTGCGCAACCCACCGTGCGTCGATTCCGTGCCGCGCACCCAAATTTCAGCCCGCAAAGCCAAGATTCGGATTAGGTCACAGTCGCTCGACCTGACCCCGCGGCTCAATTCGGCTCGAAGTCACCGATGACTTCAAAACTGCAGTGTTCCGCCGCGAGCGGCGGAAGGTCGCAGATATCGCTCGCTTCGGTGCCCGGGATCCGAGTCATAGCTTCAACGTTTCTCGCTCGCGCTCAACCGATTGTTCCGGTCCACTGCGTGTCGGCCTTGCGCGTCGACCCTGTCGCGCCGACCCGTTCAATGAGGCGAAGCGGTTTCGCCAGTGCGCTATGCCGCCGCTGCCAGCGGCAAGCCCATCATCTCTTCCAGCGCGCGCTGGTCAGGTCCCACGAAGGCCGGGGCGTCGGCGGCACTGACAAGGCACTGCACAAGGGCTTCGTTCATCCCGCTTGCCGGCGGCAGGTGACTGCTGAATACGTGCTCAGGTTGCCATTCACGCAAGCGATCCAGCGAACGCGCGAGGCTAGTGCGATCGATCTGCATCAGCCACGGAGCATCGACGCTCGTCCACAGGCTCATCCCGTCGCGCAAGTCCCGCATTCCAAGCTGCGTGGCGGTCTCGGCTCGCGCAGCAACCACGGCACCAAACGAATCGGCACTGAAGAGCGCGCGGCTGCAACTGTCGAACAGACCGGTGGTCTCGGGCGCATCGAACGTCGGCGGAACGAGTGCGGTCAGGCTTCGGTCGCCGACCTCGAGCCGCTGGCCCGGATTGAGCAGGTAAGCGCGGTCTTGAGGAAAGCCGAGCAGGCCGAGCTTCGCCATTCCGAGAAATGTCGTAACTAGGCGCGCCCTCGGCGCGGCTTCGAGAACCGCTGCCAGGCTGCCGACATGGTCGGGATCCGTGTGCGTCAGCCAGATCCATCGAATGTCGGCCGGATCGAGCACCTGGACCAGGGCGCTCATGAAGTCGCCGCGCAGAGCGGCGAGGCCAGTGTCGACGAGCACCGGCTCGCGGGAACGAATGACGAAGGCATTGGCGGGAATGACTCCGAAACCAGGGACGGGCAGCCAGGACTCCAGAAGCCAGGTATCGGCGGCGATCCGTCGTGGTTCAAACATCTGTGGTGCTTGCATTTGGGAAGCTCCGAGGTCGGGTGAATAAACAGTGAACAGTGATGTTCAGTGAAAGAAAGCGTAACCGCCTCCGAAAGAACTGTCAAGTATTCGATAAACGCGTATGATCACTGAAAATGCAATGCGGACCAGAAACAAGGATCGCTCGATGTCGACCATGTCCACCCCGAAGCGTGCGTACACGCTGCGCAAGCGAGCCGACGGGCAAGAACTGACGCGCGCCCGGATTCTCGCGGCGACAATGGCGCTGCACGAGGAACTCGGCCCGCGCAATACGACGATCAGCGCGATCGCACAGCGGGCCGGCGTGCAGCGGCTGACGGTGTACCGCCACTTTCCCGACGAGGCGACACTCTTCCGCGCCTGCACATCTACTTGGCTTGAGCAAAACCCGCCGCCGGCTCCGTTACCGACGGCGGCGGGGGAGAGTCCGGATCAGTCCGCGCAAAGACTGCTGCTTGCGCTGTATCGCTACTACCGACAGACGCGCGCGATGTGGTCGGCGGCATACCGTGATGTAAAGGAAGTGACGGCACTCGAGAAGGCTATGGCGGGGTTCGAGGCGTATCTCAAGCTGTATCGGGATGCACTCCTCGCCAACTGGCATGTCGAGCGCAACCAGCGCATTGCGCTAAAGGCGAGCGCTACGCTGGCGACCCGCTTCAGCACTTGGAGCATCTTGGCTGACGAAGGGCTGGCGGACCGGGCGATTGCGGCGCTGGCCGCGCGTTGGCTCCGCGCGGCGATAGCCGGAAACGCCTAATCCATTCGCGATGCGCGGCTCGCCGCCGGAGAGTGCGGCAGCGCCCTCCTCGCCCTTTCGCACCTTGATCGGCGCGGCCTCACTCGTACCTGGCCTGGCCTTCGCGCGCGCCTTCGGCGCAGATTTGGTGGCCAACCTGCGAGGCTTGCCTGCGTGCGGCGTGCTTTAACTTCGGCTTCGATCCGCCCGGCGGGATCGTCGTCGGCTCATCTCCTGACTGACCAGCGGAGCTGGACAGTTCGTCGCCACCGACGACTTCGTCGACCAGTGGGCCGTTTCGTCCTGCATGGTGCCGACTCGTCACTTGACGGTCCGCGCTCTGGCCGGCGGTCCTAGAGTCACTCGATCAGTCCCATGGGGAGACCGCCGTGCTCAAGCCTGTCTGGTTCGTCCTGCTGTTGTTGTCAGGCCTCGCAATCGCCGCTCCGAAGGCGGAAACGCTGACGGCGCGCTCTCAGGTGAAGGCGCGCAATGTGATCGATGCGGCGGTCGTGGCGATCGGTGGCGCCGATGCGCTGCGCGGCATCGAAACGCTGACGCTGCAGTTGCAGGGCGAGACCTGGCCGCGCCTGCAGATGCCGACTGCGTCGCCGCCATTTCAGGCGGGAACGTTTTTCGAGTCGCTCGTGCTCGACTTGAAAGAGAACCGGCTCTTCCTCGAACAACGCGCCACCGGCGCAGGTTTTGAGGGACACAACACCGTCGTCATCAAGGGGGGCGAAGGAACGGCGTATGACCATCGCGCCCGCACCGCGACCCCCATTCCAGCGGAACAGACGAGCCAGCAGCAGTTCGTCCAGTACTACCGGCGCCTGCCGAACCTGATCCTGCGGCAGGCGCTCGACAACGCCAATTCGCTGCGCTACCTCGGCGAAGACTCCATGGACGGACGCAAGCAGCACGTCGTCACCTTCGTGATGGCGGACACGCAGCAGGTCGCGCTGTACATCGATGCCCGCACTTCGTTCCTGTCGAAGTACGAGCTCGTGTTCACCGATCCGCTGCGCGGTCAGCAGGCGTCCGAGATCATGTTCTCCGACTACGCGAAGGCCGGGAGCCTGCAGGTTCCGCAGATCTGGACATGGCGGTTCGCCGGCGATGTCGTCGCCAAGTACAAGGTGAAAGCCGATTTCAATGTGGCAGGCGCCGCAAAGAGATTCGACTTTGTGGCTGAGAATTTCACGAAAGTACCGCCAGTGCCGCTGGTCCAGAAGGCCCATGTCGAAAAGCTGGCGGCTGGCGTCTTCGTCATTCACAACGTCGCGGGCCAGAACCAGAACACGATGGCCATCGAATTCAAGGATTACGTCTTCGTGGTCGAGGCTCCCGGTTCGAGCGAAGGTGCCGACAAAGTCATCCAGCGGATCAAGGAAACGATTCCCGGCAAACCGGTCCGCTATGTCGCGGTGACCCACCACCACGGCGACCACATCGGCGGTCTGCGCAGCTTCATCGCCGAGGGCGCGACGATTGTCACGACGCAGGGCAACCGCACAACGCTCGAGATGATGGCGGCCGCGCCGCAAAACGATCGGCTGGCGAAGAATCCGCGCAAGCCCGAGTTCGTGTTCGTCGACGGCGGCCAACGGACCTTCACTGACGGCGACCGGGTGGTCGAGTTGATCGACGTCGGACCCAACCCGCATGCGCGCGAATTGCTGATCGCATACCTGCCGAAGGACCGCATCGTGTTCCAGGGCGATCTCTTCTTCCTCCCCTACATCGACTCGCCAGTCGGACCGCCGCAGGAGTCGACGATCAGCTTCGTCCGTAAGGTGAAGGAAAGAGGCCTCGATGATCGATCATATCGCCGGCGTTCACGGCCGCACCGCGTCTGGGGCAGAGTTCCAGCGAGCCGTTGGCGAGAAAGGCATGCAAAACTGACTACTTGCGCAGGCGCCCCATCGTTGGGCAACTGATCACTCGGCGCGTAATCCGACGGGATCACAAAGCGCACGCGAGGTTTGTCGCTTAGATTCGGGCGGCGTGCCTGCGACGCGCAACGATCTTCGTTGTGGCGATGAACGCCTTCAGCGCGGGTGAACTGTCGTCGCCACGCCACGCAAGGGCGGTGCCAACCTGCGGCGGGCGCTCGGCCAGCGGCCGCAACTCGACGCCCCTCAGCCGGATCTCCTGAGCGGACGAGGGCACAAGCGCAACGCCGATTCCCGCAGAGACGAGGCCAACCACGGCGTGTGTCTGGCTCGCCTCCTGCACCACGCGGGGCGTGAAACCCTGCTGCAGGCAGAAACGCAGCACGATGTCATGCAAGACCAGCCCGGGTGCGCGCTGGAACATCACGAACGGCTCGCGGACCAGCGCCTGGGCGCGAACGCGACGTTTCTTCGTGAGGGGGTGGCCGGAAGGGAGCGCGACCACAAGTGGCTCGTGCATCAGGACGACCGACGAGAACTCGGCCTCCATCGGCTGAGGCCGGATGAAGCCGACATGGATGTCGCCTTTTTCCAGCGCTGCGAACTGCTGCGGCAGCGTGAGTTCGCGCAGTTCGAGTCGCACGCCAGGATGGGTCGACGCGAACTCGCGCAGCGCAAGCGGCAGCACGGTGTAGATGCTCGCCGACATGAACCCGATGGCGAGTCGGCCGACTTCGCCGCGGCTCGCAGCCCGTGCGGTTTCGACGGCGTCCGAGACCCGCGCGAGCGCGGCTCGCGCCTGATCCAGGAACGCTCGTCCGGCCTCTGTCAGCGACACCCGCCGCCGATCACGCACGAGCAGCTGCACTTCAATTTCGTTTTCAAGATTTCGAATCGCGATCGACAGTGGAGGTTGCGTGATGGCGAGCCGGCGGGCGGCTCTTCCGAAGTGCAGCTCTTCGGCGAGCACGACGAAATACCGCAGAGATCTCAGTTCCATCTGATGCCCCTGGGTCGGTGATATCGATGATGAATCACAGGAAGCCAAATAATATATTGGACGTACATCTCGGGTACGCCTAGGCTGCGTCGATTCCCGGCTCGGACACATGCGCCTCAAGAGCGCCGACGGCGGGTAACCCGTCTCAGGAGACACACCATGAAGTCATCGTTGCGCGCCCTCGCGGTGGCGTTGCTCGGCCTGTTCCTTACCCCGGCGTTCGCCGTGTACCCGGAGAAGCCCGTCACGATCATCGTGCCGTTCCCGCCGGGCGGCTCGACCGACATGGTGGCCCGTGCCATCGCGCCGCACCTGCAAGCGAAGCTCGGCCAGCCGTTCGTGGTCGACAATCGGGCCGGCGCCACGGGCGCGATTGGCGCCACCGCGGTGAAGAATGCGGCGCCCGACGGCTACACGTTCCTGGTGGCGTCGATCGGCGTCTATGCGGTGAACCCGTTTATTCAGAAGAAGCTGCCCTACGACCCGGTCAAGGATCTCGATCCGATCACGGTCGCGGTGCGTGCGCCCAACGTGTTGGTGACCCGCCCCGACTTTCCGGCCAGTTCGGTGGCGGAATTCATCGCGCTGCTGAAGAAGCAGCCTGAAAAGATCACCTTCGCGACGTCCGGTGCCGGCTCGTCGGATCACCTGACCGCCGCACTCTTCTGGCAGAAGACCGGCACCAGCGGGATCCACGTCCCGTACAAGGGCGGCGCGCCGGCCATTACCGATCTGCTGGCAGGACATGCCGACGTGTCGTTCCAGAACATCAACGCAGTCATTGGTCACATCAAGGCGGGCAAGCTCAAGGCGCTCGCCATCACCAGCGAAAAGCGTTCGCCGCAGCTGCCGCAGGTGCCAACCTTGACCGAGGCCGGCGTGCAAGGTGTGGACGTCTACTCATGGCAGGCTGTTGCGGGACCGAAAGGCCTGCCCGCCGACGTGAAGAAGAAACTCAACGAATCCATCGTCGCGGCGCTGAATGACCCCGAGACACGAAAGCGGATGGAGGACCTCGGCTTCGAGATCGTCGCCAACACGCCGGAGCAAATGGCGGCCTTCCAGGCGAAGGAACTCGAGCGCTGGAAACAGGTGATCGAGGTCGGCAAGATCACCCTTGAATAAGCCGGCGACCGGTGCCATGGAGGACGGAGCATCGCCGGTGAGTGCCGTGCGTGGAGCGCCCAAGGTCGCCGTCATGCGCGTGATCCCGGTCGCGGGGCGCGACAGCATGCTGCTCAACCTGAGTGGCGCGCATGGTCCATTTTTCACCCGCAACCTTGTTGTTGTGACCGACAGCGCCGGTCACACCGGTGTGGGCGAGGTGCCGGGCGGCGAGAACATCCGCAGGACGCTCGAGGACGCGCGGCCGATCGTCGTCGGCCGTTCGATCGGCGACGTCCATACGGTGCTCAATGAAGTGCGCCGACGCTTTGCCAATCGTGACGCGGGCGGCCGCGGGGAGCAGACCTTCGACCTGCGTACCACCGTGCACGCGGTGACCGCACTTGAGTCCGCGCTACTCGACCTGCTCGGGCAGCATCTTGAAGTGCCGGTGGCGGCGCTCCTCGGCAACGGGGTGCAGCGTAACGAGGTGCCGGTGCTCGGGTACCTTTTCTATGTCGGTGACCGGCGCAAGACTGCCCTGCCCTATGTCGAGGCGCCCACAACTGACGACGATTGGCTGCGCCTGCGCCATGAACCCGCCGTGACGCCTGAGGCGGTCGTACGCCTGGCCGAGGCCGCGCACACTCGCTATGGCTTCGCCGACTTCAAGCTCAAGGGAGGCGTGTTCAGCGGGCAAACCGAAGTCGAGGCTGTGAGGGCGCTGTCCGAACGATTCCCGAAGGCGCGCGTCACACTTGACCCGAATGGCGCGTGGTCACTGGCCGAGGCGATCCACCTGTGCCGCGATCTGCACGGCGTGCTCGCTTATGCGGAAGATCCATGCGGCGCCGAGAATGGCTATTCGGGCCGCGAGGTGATGGCCGAGTTTCGGCGCGCGACGGGTTTACCTACTGCGACCAACATGATCGCCACCGACTGGCGCGAGCTGGCACACGCGCTGCATCTGCATGCGGTCGACATTCCGTTGGCCGACCCACACTTCTGGACAATGCAGGGTTCGGTGCGTGTGGCCCAGCTGTGCAGCGACTGGGGTCTGACCTGGGGCTCGCACTCGAACAATCACTTCGACGTTTCACTCGCCATGTTCACGCACGTGGCGGCGGCCGCGCCAGACCCGATCACCGCGATCGACACGCACTGGATCTGGCAGGACGGGCAGCGTCTGACGCGCAAACCGCTACGCATCGAGGGCGGCCGCATCGCGCTTCCCGAGAAGCCGGGGCTTGGCATCGAGCTCGACGAAGGCGAGGTCGAGCGTGCGCACCGCCTGTACCTGGAGCACGGCCTCGGTGCGCGGGACGACGCCGTGGCGATGCAATACCTGATACCGGGCTGGAAGTTCGATCGCAAGCGTCCCTGCCTGGTTCGATAACGCATTGACAACGGCGACCGGGCCGACAGAGTCGGGGCGCGCCGAAGGGAGATCCGATGTCGCTCCGCATCCGCAGCCAGAAGGACTTTGCTGCGGGCCTGCTGTACGCGGCCTTCGGCATGGCGGCGCTCCTGATGGCGCGGGACTACGGTATGGGCACTGCGTCGCGCATGGGTCCGGGATATTTCCCGACCGCATTGGGTGCCCTGCTGCTGCTGATCGGCATTGCATCCCTCGTCCGAGCGTTCTTCCGTGATGGCAAGCCGATCGGCGCGGTTGCGTGGAAGGGCGCGACCCTCGTGACGGCGGGAACAGTACTGTTCGGGCTGTTGTTGCGCCCGGGGGGACTCGTTCCCGCGCTCGTCGCTCTTATTCTCGTCGGCGCATCGGCCAGCTCGCGATTCCGCATCGAGTGGCGCGCCGGCGCACTGATGCTGGTACTCATCGCCTTCTGTGCCCTGGTGTTCGTCAAGGGACTCGGCCTGCCCGTCCCGCTGCTCGGCCCCTGGTTCATTGGGTAAGACCTGGCCGTGGAACTGCTCTCCCATCTGGCGCTTGGCTTCTCAACGGCGGCGAGCTGGGGCAACGTCTTTTACTGCCTCGTCGGGGTGTTCCTAGGCACTGCCATTGGCGTGCTACCGGGCTTGGGCCCCGTCGCGACCATCGCGATGCTGCTACCGGTGACATTTGGCCTGCCGCCAGTTACCGCGCTCATCATGCTCGCGGGCATCTTCTACGGTGCCCAGTACGGCGGCTCGACCACCGCGATTCTCGTTAATCTGCCGGGCGAGTCGTCATCGGTCGTGACGGCATTGGACGGCTACCAGATGGCGCGCAAGGGGCGCGCCGGCGTGGCGCTGGCCACTGCTGCCCTCAGCTCGTTCTTCGCCGGCACGGTCTGCACGTTCATGATCGCGCTCGCGGCACCGCCGCTTTCGGAGATCGCTCTTCAGTTCGGTCCGGCAGATTATTTCTCGCTGATGGTGCTGGGCCTGGTCGCCTCGATCGTGCTGGCCAGCGGCTCGCTCTTGCACGCGATCGGAATGATCGTGCTCGGCCTGTTGCTGGGGCTGATCGGCACCGACGTCAACTCGGGCACGGCCCGCTTTTCGTTCGACAGACCGGAACTGCTCGACGGCGTGAGCTTCGTCGTCGTCGCGATGGGCGTCTTCGGCCTCGGCGAGATCATCGCCAACCTAGAGGACGAATCTCCGCGCACGCTCGCGCTGAAGAAGGTCACTGATCTGATGCCGTCGCGCGAGGACTTCAAGCGCATGGTGGCACCGGTACTTCGCGGCACGATGCTGGGGTCGTTCCTCGGCATCCTCCCGGGCGGCGGGGCGATGCTCTCGTCGTTTGCCGCGTACTCGCTGGAGAAGAAGGTGTCGCGGCACTCGGCCGAGTTCGGCAAAGGCGCGATCGAGGGTGTCGCCGGGCCGGAGTCGGCCAACAACGCCGGCGCGCAGGCGTCCTTCATTCCGATGCTCACCCTCGGCATTCCGTCGAACCCGGTGATGGCGCTGATGATCGGCGCGCTGATCATGCACGGCATCCAGCCCGGGCCGGGCGTGATGTCCGAGCAACCCGCCCTGTTCTGGGGTCTCGTCGTGTCGATGTGGATCGGAAATCTGTTCCTGCTGGTGCTCAACCTGCCGCTGATCGGCCTCTGGGTGAAGATGATCTCGGTTCCGTATCACCTGCTCTTCCCGGCGATTCTCGTGTTCTGTGCGATCGGCGTATTCAGCCTGGCAAACGCCCAGTTCGACGTGTACCTGATGGCGCTCTTCGGAATTCTGGGCTACGCGTTCCGCAAGCTTGATTGCGAGCCGGCGCCGATGATGCTGGGCTTCATACTTGGACCGATGATGGAGGAATACCTGCGACGCGCACTGCTGATGAAGAGTGGCAGCGCGACGGTTTTCTTTACTCGCCCCATCAGCGCAACGTTGCTCGCCATCTCCGCCATCGCCTTCATCATCGTGCTGCTCCCGGCGCTGCGAAAGAAGCGCGAGGAAGCATTCCAGGAGTGAGACAGCCATGTCTTCGAACGCACCGTACACCGGCATACCCAACAGCTTTCGCGAGGCGCTGCTCGCGCGCCAACCCTTGATCGGCTGCTGGTGCTCGCTTGCCAATCCCGTCACCACCGAGGTGCTGGGTTTGGCAGGGTTTGACTGGCTGCTGCTCGACGCCGAGCACGCACCGAATGACGTGACGTCGCTCATCCCTCAACTGATGGCGCTGAAAGATAGTGTCAGCGCCCCAGTGGTGAGACCGCCGTGGAACGACACGGTCGTCATCAAGCGACTGCTCGATGCGGGCTTCTACAATCTTCTCATTCCGTTCGTCGAGTCTGCCGATGAGGCGCGTAGCGCGGTCGCGGCCACGCGCTACCCGCCTGACGGCGTACGCGGCGTGTCAGTCTCGCAACGACACAACCGCTACGGGACTGTGTCCGACTACCTGAAGCGGGTGAACGAGAACATCGCCGTCATGGTCCAGATCGAAAGCGCCGCTGGACTTGCCGCGGTGGATACCATTGCAGCGGTCGACGGCATCGACGGCGTCTTCGTCGGGCCATCGGACCTCGCGGCTGCGATGGGACACCTGGGCAATGCCGCGCATTCCGAAGTGCAACAGGCGATCGGACACATCTTCGAACGCGCTCGCGTCGCCGGCAAGGCGAGTGGAATCCTCGCGCCTGTCGAGGCCGATGCGCGGCGCTATATCGAATGGGGTGCGGACTTTGTAGCGGTTGGCAGCGACCTTGGCCTGTTTCGCGCTGCCACGCAGGCCTTGCGCGACAAGTTCAGGCCGTCCGCTTAAGCGACTTTCCCGGCTTCCCGCCATCCGGAACGTCCGCTGTCAGGCGAATCTCGGTCGGCCGCCGCTATGGCCGGTGTAGGCCGGCGCAAGAATCTTCTAGCGGCTCTTCCGTCGCAATGCACGGTCCGGCCGACGCCACAATGGGCGGTGCGGGTGAACGTGTGCTGCCCCGAACCGAAATCCCATACCGAAGGCCAACTCCCCTGGTTAACCCCTGATCAGGCGGCCCGCTCACACACGTGGTGGCCTTCCGCGCATGTCGAACGGCGGTCGCCAAGCTGCAACGCGCGGGTCACCCGCTGCCTTGTTAAGGCATTGCTGGCCTCTTGGTAAGCCGAGTTCGACGACGTTTCGTAGGCACTTTTCGCGATAGCGATTCAATGCTTGCAGGTATCCATGCACTTACCGAACCGCCGATCGCCAGTCTCTGCACCGCCCGCGTGTCGAGCGTCCACCGGCGCCATGGCGATGACACGACTCTCGGGCGGAGTGCGCATACATGTCTGTCCATCCAATTGCACGGGTCCATTCGGGCCAGTCCACGTTTAGGGTCGTCGCCATTGCGGCGTTGACATTGGTGGCCTCTGCCTGCGGCGGCGGCGGTGGGGCCGCGACTGCGCCGGTCGGCCAGCCGGAGGCCGTGGTGAAAGTGGTAAGCATCGCGCCAACTCAGGCGTTGATCGGGAGCGCCGTCACGGTGTCGGGAAGCGGCCTGGCCGGCGTGACAAACGTGCGCGTGGGTGCTGGCAGCGTCGCGCCCGCGAGCAGCAGCGATGAGCAGCTGACGTTCATGCTGCCCGCCACCGCAACCAGCGCGCCGGTACAGGTTGAAGGGGCTGATTTCACTGTCACGAGTGGTCAAACGCTGCAGGTGCTGATGCCGGCGCTGGCTTCGGTGGCGCCTGCGAGCGCCTTCGTGGGTAACAGCGTCGTGATCACCGGCATCGGACTCGATGCCGTGCAGCAGATCCGATTCGCCGGTGCGGAGCCCGTGTCCTTCACAAGGACCGGACCCGACACGATCAGCGTGACCATTCCGCCGGCAGCCGTGAGCGGGCAGATCGCGATGATCGGCAAAGGATTCAGTCTGGAATCGCCGGTCACGATTGAAATCACGACGCCCACCGTCAGCAGCGTAAGCGGCGGACTGACCCTGAAACTGTTGCCCGGGGCTAGCTTCGCGCTAACGGGGACAAACCTGGATCGCGTTCAGTCGTTTGTCGTCGATGGTGTGACGCTGACGGTGCTGTCGCGCTCTTCAGGCGGCGTCACGCTCCAGGCGCCCCTCCAGCGCGTGACGGGCAACCTGGCTTTGGTGGTCGACAGATACGAAGTGCCGACGAAAGTGATCGTCGAGGTCTATTTCCCGATGAGCGTCGCCAGCATATCGCCGGCGACCGGGTCGTCGGGTCTGCTGGTGCGGCTATCGGGAAGCGGACTTTCCGCGGCAACGTCGGCCAGCTTCGGAACGGCGTCTTCCACTGTAGTGGCTCGCTCTGAGACCGAGGTCTCGGTTCGGGTGCCGGCCGGTGCCGCAAGCGGTGCAGTTCGCGTATCGAGCCCCTATGAGGTGGTCGAAGGGCCGGTTTTTATGGTGCTGCCCGCTGTGCGGGTGACCGGATTCAGCGTGGCAGTCAGTGGTTCCACCGTGCGACTGACCGTCAACGGGACCGCGCTGTTGCGCGTGACAGGCGCGTCGATCGGCATGAGCCCCGCCACCATCGTGTCGCAAAGCGACACGATGGTGGTGCTCGAGGGTCCGTCCAGCGCCGTAGGCGCGGTGGTACTTGACGTGGCCAACGGAGAGCCCGTCACCGCGGGAGCGTATTCGCCGACCCTGACAGTGACTGGCATCGAAATTGGTCAGCGCTTCATGCGCTCCAGTTCGGACAACCGACTTCGCCTGATTCCGGGCAACGCTGCGCTGCTTCGCGTCAACATGCAGTCGACAGCCGCCGGAACGGCGAGCCCGCCGGTGACCGTGACTGCACAGATCGGCGCCGAATCGTTCGGCCCGTTGCCGTTGACCGGTCCGGCCACGATCCCGCAGTCGACCAATCCATTTGATCGCGCTACTGCGTTTTCGGTGCGGCTGCCGGAACCCTGGATCCGTGCCGGGCTCACGCTGCGAGTCGTCGTCGGTGGGGCCGCGCCTTCGCAAATCGTGGTCACTCCGGCGGTGGCGCCGCCGAGCGCTCTCGAAGTGGTCATGGTTCCCGTCGTCATAAACGACGTTGCGCCAGCGATGCCGTCCCCGGTGGTTGCCAGGTCGCAGTTGGCCCGCGTGCTTCCGATCGCTCCCGCGTCGCTTACGGTTGATACACGGGCCGCCATCTCGATGCCAGGCATGGCGCCGCTATCTAGGTCCGGCTGGTCCAACGCGCTGCGGACACTCAACAATCTGCGTTTGGCCGAGGCGCCTGACAAGCTGTATTACGGCGTCGTGGCTGGCAGCGTTCGCGCGGACAGTACTTCCGGGATCGGGTATGTCAACAACCTGAATCCCATGACCAATGGTTACATGGCCTCCGTCGGCTTCGATGCATCCTATCTGGTCGTGACGACGGATCCATTCGGAATCGGTTTCAATGCATGGACCAACGTGATGACCCATGAAGTCGGCCATAACCTCTCACGGCTGCACGCGCCGTGTGGTTCGGTGACGGACGCAGACCCCGCATTCCCCTATGCGGGCGGTACCTTGGCTGATGTGGCGCTCTACGACGACGCCACCGCATTGCTGCTGGGGCCGTTCTATGGGAGCCAGCGCATGACAGACGTAATGGGATACTGCAACGGAAATTTTCTGTCGGACTACAACCACGACGCTGTGCAGGACTATCTGGAGCGGTACACCGTATCCAGTGCGAACGCCAAGTCGCTGGCACCCGTCGATGGGTATCTGCAGTTGAGCGGCGAGATCAGTGCGGCCGGTGTCAGTTTCTCGCCCGCAGCCGTCCTGCCAGTGGCGGTAACGCCGCAGGCGCGGGGCAGTCACGAGCTACGTGTCAAAACCACGTCCGGGGCGACGCAATCGGCGTTCTTCACCCCGGCGGTGATCGCCGACGCACAGGCAGGCAGTTCTCACTTTGTGGTCGCGATGGCCGACCCTGGCGAGGTGGCCAGCGTGGAAGTCTTCGATACCGCGCGGCCGCTACCGGTCCTCAATGCCGGCAATTTGAGAGCTGCACTCGCGTTCCGATGGAGCGAGGCTTCAGGCCAATTGACGGTACGCTGGAATGCCGAAGCGCTGCCATTTTTGAGCGCATTTCATATCGCCAGCGATGGCTCGCGCCGGGTACTGGGTGTCAACTCAAGCGGCCCTTCCGCATCATTCGACACGACTTCCCTTCCGCCGGGCGGATCGTTTGACCTGGTCTTCAGCGATGCAGTGGCCGCGCGTCGAATCGTGGTTACACGTACCAATTAGGTGACACTCCCGGCGCGCTCGAGTCGAGCCGACCACCGGGTGTCAGGACGGCCACGACGCCGCCGTAGCTGCAATCGATCGGAAGGTCTCTTGATGCGCAAAGCGACCCGCTTCTCAGCGCGAGTTGAGGCGGCGAGAAAAGCCGAGCGCGGCGAAGCCGAAGGCGAGCAGCGCGAGGGTGGTGGGTTCGGGCACGACTAGAGTGTCTCGCAGACCGTACTGCAAGTGATCCACTTCAATGCCGCTCGGGTCGCTGATGACGATCCTCGAAATTCCGCCCGAATGCGTCACACCGTAAAAGCGGTCTTCGTCAGTACCACCTGCGAAGTTGCCGTCTGCATGCGCGCCCACGACGGTGCCGAGAGAGTTGCCGAACTCGTCGAATGCCTCGAAAGTGATCGGGTTAACCCCATCGGTCCACACAATGCCTACCGCATTGGGCAGCGCACCCAGAACTCCGGCGTCGAAGGTGTACGTGACCGAGCCGCTCGCCCAGTGATCATGTCCTGCCTGACCATTCTCGACTGAGTCGATTATTCCCGAGTTGACAAAGCAGGTCGTACCGGCGATGCACAATCCACTTCCCGCAGCGGACACGCCGGGAACATTGAACAACCCATCTTCGAAATCTTCGAGATGGAAATAGCTGAAGCCTGCGAACGGCGAGAAGGGGCTGTCTGCAGTGCCGAGATAAGGGGTAGGCCCCAGCAGAGCGGCATGGCTCGAACCCATCATTCCTAGGGCGACGCAGAAGCCGACCGCATGGCGGGTGAGTGCAGTTCGTAGCGTGGTGGTCATTAAGGGAGCCCCCGAGTTGGTGTTCTCTTCCTCGAACCGAATGCGAACTGGGCCGCCCGCAAGACGCGTGCCGCGCGGCATACCGCTTGCCAAATCAGCAGGTTAGATTAGGGGAGTCTCAAACGCGCGGCCAGTTTGTAAAGCGCGTCGACACTCGTGCCGCCAAGGTGCGACCCTTGAGTTCGCGAGGCTGAGAGTGAAGAAGCGCCGACTGCTGCAGCAACTTCGCATCGCTAGCGCATTACACGTCGCTGCCGTGCGTTCAGTGCGTATCCGCAGGTTGGCGCTTCTGCTCGTCTCTACCCGCTTCGATTACGCGGTGACATCGCGCTTAGCGGGCGGGTCTTCCGACCGATTCGCATCCGCGGGCACGGACCGCACTGATAACACACCGTCGATGGCTGCGATCGCATCGATCGCGGCTTGCGGCACCGGGCTGTCGACATCGACCAGCGTGTACGCCATCTCGCCGCGCGACTTGTTGACCATGTTGTGGATATTGAGGCCGGCGTTGGCCATCGCGGTCGAAATCTGGCCGAGCATGTTCGGCACGTTGGCATTGGCGATGCCGATGCGGTGATCAGATTCGCGCGCCATCTCGACGTTGGGGAAATTGACTGCGTTGCTGATGGCGCCGTTTTCGAGAAACTCGCGCAGCTGTTCGACGACCATGACCGCGCAGTTTTCCTCGGCCTCGGCTGTCGAAGCGCCCAGGTGGGGCAACGCGATCGCCCCCGCCACGCCCGCGAGCGCCGGCGACGGGAAATCGGACAGATAGGCCTTGAGGCGGCCCGACCGCAACGCCTCGACGACGGCTGCCTCGTCGACGATGGCATCGCGTGCGAAGTTGAGCAGCACGCCGCCCGGGCGCATCGCCGCGAGCCTGCGCGCGTCGACCAGTCCGCGCGTCGCCGGAACCAGCGGAACGTGCAGCGAGACGAAGTCCGACTGCTTGAGCAAGTCCTCGATGGAGTTGGCCTTGCGAACGCCGGAGTGCAGGCGCCATGCGGCGTCGACCGTGATCTCGGGGTCGTAGCCGATGACTTTCATGCCGAGCTTGAATGCGGTGTCGGCGACCAGCGCGCCAATGGCGCCGAGCCCGACGATTCCGAGCACGCGTACGGCAATTCGATGCCCGCGAACTGCTTCTTTCCTTCCTCGACACGCGCTTCGAAGTCCTGCGCCCCCGGCGGCAGCCCGGACACGAACTGCAGTGCAGGCACAAGGTTGCGCGCGCTGATCAGCAGTG
>CAVQID010000031.1:0-37439 GCA_963712485.1 uncultured beta proteobacterium | reverse complement strand
CCGCGAGAACGAGTTCCTTGACGGCGTTGGCGTTGGCGCCCGGCGCATTGAAGACCGGCAGGCCGCGCCGCGACATCTCAGCGACCGGGATGTTGTTGGTACCCGTGCCCGCCCGCGCAATCGCCTTGACGCTCGCGGCGAGCGGCATCCCATGCATGTCGTGCGACCGGACCAGGATCGCATCGGGCCGGTCGAGCTCTTTGGCGACCGTGTAGCGATCGGGCGGAAAGCGCTCGAGCCCCTTGGCCGAGATATTGTTGAGTGCCTGGATCCGGAAGCGTGTCATCGGTTATCCATGGCTGCGCTCGAATTCGCGCAGGTAGTCAACCAGGGCCTGCACTCCCTCGATCGGCATCGCGTTGTAGATCGATGCGCGCATACCGCCGACCGACCGGTGGCCCTTGAGCTGCAGCAGTCCGCGCTGCTGCGCGCCCTTGAGAAATGCCGCGTCGAGTGCTTCGTCGCGCAGCTTGAACGGCACGTTCATGCGCGAACGGTCCTCCTTGCGGACCGGGTTCGAGTAGAAGCTGCTGGCGTCGAGCGTTTCGTACAGCAGCGTTGCCTTTGCGACGTTCTTCTGCTCGATGGCTGTCAGTCCGCCCTGCGCCAGCAGCCACTTGAATACCAGCCCGGCGATGTAAATGGCGTAGGTCGGCGGTGTGTTCAGCATTGAATCCGCCTCGGCCTGCTCCTTCCAGTGGAAGGCCGACGGCGTGATCAGCAGCGCGCGATCCAGCAGATCCTTGCGCACGATGACCAGCGTCAGCCCCGCCGGGCCGACGTTCTTCTGCGCGCCGCCGTAGATCACGCCGTACTTCGAGACGTCGATCGGACGCGACAGGATGTGAGACGACATGTCGGCGACCAGCGGCGTGGCGCCCACGTCCGGAATCCAGTGGTACTCGACTCCGCCGATGGTCTCGTTGGTGCAGACGTGAACGTAAGCCGCGTTGTCCGAGAGCTTCCAGCCTTCCCGCTTCGGTACGTAGGAGAAGTTCTGGTCCTCTGATGACGCGGCGATGTTGACCTGCGCGTACTTCTTTGCCTCCTTGATCGACTTCTTCGACCACTCTCCGGTGTTGATGAAATCGATCGTCTTTTTATCACCGAGCAGGTTCATCGGCACGATCGCGTTCTCGCCGATCGCGCCACCTTGCAGGAACAGGATCTTGTAATCGTCGCCGACCGCCATCAGCGAGCGCAGATCGGCTTCCGCCGTCGCCGCGATCTCGATGAACTCGGGACCGCGATGGCTCATCTCCATCACCGACATGCCGCTGCCGCGCCAGTCGAGCATCTCCTCGGCCGCGCGCTGTAGAACTTCCTTCGGCAGCACCGCAGGGCCGGCGCTGAAGTTGAATATAGTCATCGGGGATCCCGGAAATTGTTGGCGCTGTTGCAGATGGCCGTAGCGATGCCACCCGGATTCAAGGAGACTTTAGCGCACGATTGGCGTGGAGACTTTTCGAGGTCCGCACGCATTGAACCACCGGTTGGGTGCAGACCGTAATGTCCGTCGTAGTTAGTCACTACCGCGCGCGTTCTGCAACTCGAAGGACGAACAGTTGAGAGGGTCCGCGGGCGCCACGCGAAGCGTAGCCGCGGCCGGCGTAACGACAGCCGTGTGCGCCTGCGGATCCGGCCGGGCTAAGGAGTCCTACGACGGTAGCGCCCGTCGAAAGCGGTCGCCCAGGTTCCGTCGCCTTTGCGCGTCTCCCAGTGCTGACGCACCGAGCCGTCGGTCGCGGGTGTCCATGTGATCCGGTGTGCGACCGGCTTGCCCTCGCCGTCCAGCGTCTGTCCCTCCAGCACCATCGATCCGTCGCGCGGGCCGCCTTCGAGCAGCAGCAGCGTGCCGCCGGTGTCGACCCACGTCTGGTGCCACACGCGCCGCTGCGCGTCGTAGATGTTGAGACTCTCTCCGCTGTACTTGGGCCCGGTGGTGTAGCGCTCGTGCAGGACACAGCCGCCGTAGCCGCGCACGATCTCGTTGGTGCCGCGCAGCTTGCCGTCCGGCGTGTACACGTCCCAGTGTCCCAGCCAGAAGTCGAAGGCGCGGTGCTCCGGCGTATCGCAGGGTCCCGCCGTTGCCGGCGGGGCCGCGAGCAGGGCAGCCATCAGTCCGAGCCCGCCGACGAAGCGACGCGCCCCTCGCATGCCCGCATGATCACGCATCACTTGAACGTGTAACCGATACGGCCGTATATGAAGCGGTCGTGGACATCGACATACGAGATGTCATAGCCGGCCTGGAATTGGCTGCCGGCAGCACCGACGTTGGTGTACGGCGGGTCTTCGTCGAACAGGTTGCGCACTCCCAGCGTGAGCACCAGCCCCTTGTACCCGGCCCAGCTGCCCTGCAGGTCCCATGTCTGGTACGACGAGACCTTGTGCGGCTCAGGCGGAACATCGGTGACTCCATTGGCGAAATCGCTCGCGTTGCCGGGGACGTCACGGTACCCGGACTGGTAGCGCTGCGCCAGGGTGGCGCTCCATGGACCCCGTTGCCAATTGAGCGCCAGGTACTGCTTCCAGCGCGGCACCGGACCGGGGATGTTCGCGTTCCACGTGCCGACCGCCTTTTCGGTCGTGCCGTCGGGCAGTTCGATGTCGTACTTGGCGTAGTACGTGCCGTTGAGGCCGACGGTCCACAGTCCGAATTCGTTCTGTGCGGCGCGCCACTTGAAGTTGAGGTCGTAGCCCTGGACGTTGATCGTGCCCTGGTTGATGTTGGTCTGCTGAATGTTGGTGATCGGACCGGGCAGACCCGGGAAAGCCGGTTGCACGGGGCCGCGCGTGACCAGCGAGCCCCACTGGCTCAGGTCCGAAAGGATCGTCTGCACTGAAACCCCACCGACCAGGATGCCCTCCTTGATGTCGATCCACCAGGCGTCGACTCCGACAGAAAGTGTCGGCGTGGGCTCGAGGATGATGCCGAGCGTGTAGTTGGTCGAGGTTTCCGGCTCCAGGTTCGGATTGCCGCCGATCGTCGTGGCGAACTGCGTCGCGCAGTCGATCGAGCTGTTGGTGGTCGGACACCGCAGCGGATCGCTGACGCCGTTGGTCGAGACGCTCTGCGTCTGCGTCGAATAAAGATCCGACAGGCTGGGCGCACGGAAGCCCGTGCCGGCCGATCCGCGCAGCAGCACGCCATCGGTCGGCGTCCAGCGCCCCGTGACGCGACCCGTCGTCTTGCCGCCGGTGCCCTCGTAGCTGTCGTAGCGGATCGCGGCGCCGAGTTCCAGCGACGTGATTACGGGTGCGTTGATCTCGCCGTAGATTGAATACACATTGCGCGAGACATCGACCGGCGCCTGGTTGCCGCCGTATCCCGAGACGTCGCCCTCGATCAGCAGCTGCGACGGCTGCGCGTTGTAGCCTTCCCTGCGCACTTCACCGCCGAGTGCAACCGCCAACGGGCCGGCCGACAGCTGCATCAGCTCCTTGCTGGCCGAAGCCTGAAGACTTTGCAGCGAGGACTTGTTGACGTAGGTGTCGCCGTTGAAATTGGCTGCCAGTATCTGCGCCTGGATGTCCGGCGCGCTGGGACCGAACGGATTCACCAGGCCGGAGTTGAGCAGCGGCAGGATCTTGGTCAGCTGCGGAAATCCGCCTTCGACGCTCTCGGTGAGCTTGCTGCTGGTGTACAGGTATGACGCGTTGTAGTCCCACCCCGCCGCCTCGCCGGTCAGCCCGATCGCGAAGCGCGGCGTTTCGGCAATGTCGCGCGTCTGCCGCAGGCCGCTCTCCTGCGCGCGATAGCGGGCCAGAACCGGCTCGGTCGCGCTGAAGCCGCGCGAGGCGATGTAGGCGGCGGGGTAATACGGGCTGGTCGTCGGCAGCAGGAAGGTATTGGCGCCGTTGTAGGGGGAGACGGCGAACAACGGATGGTTCGGCGGCAGCGCGAACTGGTCCGACAGCGGCACCGGCTGGATCTGCGTGAAGATGTCGCGGTGCGTGTACGAGAGCTCAGCGAACGCTTCCATCGTGCTGGAAATCGCATAGCGTCCCGCGGCCATCAGGCTCCAGCTTTCCGCTTCCGGCAGCAGCGTCACGAACGGCGACGGGTCGTACCGACACACATTGGGACTGAAAAATGGACTGCTGACGCTAATGGGTCCGCAACTGCCGGCCAGCGGATTGCCGATCGTCTGTCCGGCCTGCGTCGCGATGTTGGCGGGAAACGTGTTGCCCGAGGTCGTGTCGGTGTTCACGTCCGACGCCGAGTCGGGCGATACGTTGATGCCCGACTTGGCGTAATCGCGATCCGCGCCGTAGATCGCGTCGGTCTTCTGGTATGTGGCCAGCAGGCTGACGTTGAAGCGGTCCTTTTCAAGGCTGCCGAACCCGTAGGTGCCGGTCACGTTGTAGACCTTGCCGCCGCCCGAGGTCGATTGCCCGTACTCGGCGCTCAGCCCGGCGCCGGTGTACTCGCGCCGCAGGATGAAGTTGATGACGCCGGCGATCGCGTCGGAGCCGTAGACCGCCGAGGCACCGTCCTTCAGCACCTCGACACGTTCGATCGCGGCGACCGGGATGTTGTTGACGTCGACCGAGGCCGAGTCGCCGACACTGCCGTACGGCGCGATGCGACGGCCGTTGATCAGCACCAGCGTGCGACGCGAGCCGAGGCCGCGCAGCGACGCGGTTGAAAGGCCACCGGTATTCAGCCCCGCGTTGTTGGCGGACACCGTGATACCCGCCGCATCCACCGCGCTGATCGTGCGCAGCAGCTGCTCGCTCGACGTCACGCCGGTACGCGCGATGTCCTCGCGCGGTGATTACCTGCACCGGCAATGCAGTCTCAGCCGTCGATGCGCTTGATGCTGGAGCCGGTGATCTCCACCCGCTCCAGTTGCTGCGGCGAGGGGGACGTCGCCGCCGGGGCCGCGCCCTGCTGCGCCGACGCGTCCCTGCTTGCGGAAAAGGCACCCATCGCCGCAACCACTGCGGCGGCAACGCGCGTGTAACGGTGTGTCATCTCATCTCCCCAGTGTTGATCCAACTGTGCCGGCGCGGCCGGTGCAGGGTCAGCCGCAGGGGGATTAGTAACATTTGCTGTATCTACATCTAATGAGCACCGCACGTTTTGTCACAAAGGTTTCACGCGTGTTGCGTCGACGCAGCGGTGTCGCGCGGCCGATCGTGCGATGGATTGAAATCAGTGCAACATCGATGCGATGAGCACGCCGCCGCCTGAAACGGTTTTGCTGGTGCGCGACTCGTCCGGCGTCGCCGGGGAGCCTGCACTGGCCCAGCTGCAGCTGCGTTATGCGGTGCTGCATGCGCATGAGATTGGTCCGGCGCTGCACGTGCTGCGCGAACAGTGTCCCCGCCTGGTGCTGATCGCCGACGATCTACCCGATGCCCGAGCGCTGACGCTGCTGCGCGGATTCGTGCCCCTGTGGCCGGGTCCGTATGTGCTTCTTGCCGACGCCCGGCACGACATCGGCGAGCAGATCGTCGCGCTGGAGTCCGGATTCGATGACGTGTGGACGGCGAGCCTCGACGCCCGGCTGGTGGTGGCACGGGCGCGCGCGCTGATTCGCCGTCCGGTGCGGACGAGCGAACTGGCGCCGGACGCGCTGCAGGTGCATGGACTCGTGATCGACCGGACCCGGCGCGTGCTGAGCTACCGCGAACGCGAAGTCGCGCTTTCACCCCGCGAAGCGGATGTCCTCACCGTGTTGATGCAGCACGGCGGCCGCATCGTCGAGCGCCCCGACTTCCGGGTCGCGGACAGCATCGCGTCACAGATCACCCCGGCTGCGGTCGATCTGGTTGTTTTCCGGCTGCGTCAGCGGCTGGAGGCCGTTGCCGCGAACCACGTCAGCATTGTCGTTGCCCGCGGGCGCGGCTACGCGCTGCGGTTGCGGGCGGGCTCATGACGCCGCCTTGCGGCACGAGGACAGTGACAGCGGCAGTCATTTGGCCTAAAGTACATGCATGTACATTCATTTGGCACAAACATGAAAGCCTTGGCCACACACGGACCACGCGGCTTCGAGTGCCTGTGCGGCAATGTCCGCATGGCGGCCCGCGCGGTGACGTCGGTCTACGACGAGCATCTGAGGCCCTCGGGCCTGCGCGCGAGCCAGCTCGCGGTCCTGTGGGCGGTGATCGCCCTTCCCGGCAGCACGGTCAACGCACTGGCGCACGCCATTGCCATGGATGCGACGACATTGACGCGCAACCTGCGCATCCTCGAACGGGATGCGCTGGTGACGATGTTCGCCGGTTCGGACCGAAGGGAGCGCGAGATCCACGCGTCCGCCAAGGGCAGGCGCGCCTTCGCGAAGGCGATGCCCCTGTGGGAAGCGGCGCAGGCCGATGTCTCCCGCATGGCAGGCCGTGAGGTGAAGGAACTGAACAGGGTTTTACTGTCGATGTCGCGGGCAGCGAGACATTGACCTTTTTTTGCGCACAAAGCTGCATATACATTCACTTTCAACGGAGTGACCATGAGTCGTGATGCGTGCGATATGGCGGCCACTAGACCGCCGACGCACGCTCGTGCGGCGGGCGGCGCCCGCACGGCGGTCGGGGTCTTTGCAGGAGCCTTTCATGAAGATCCTTATGTTGACTACCGCGAGCCGCGTCTACCAGGACCGGGAGGTGCTGGAGCGCGAAGACTGTCGGGTTGAGTTCGTCACCGACATCGGCGCCGCCATCGCGCTCGCCCGGCGCGTCCGCTACCACGCCCTGGCGATCGATCTGGATCAGGTCCGCCACTCGCCGGCGGAAGTCGTCGGCCTCCTGCGCCAGGTCACCGACGCACCGCTGCTGCTGACGCGCCGCTTCGTCGACGACGTCGATCAGATCGTCGCGCTCGAGGCCGGTGCCGATGCCGTGGCTGCCCAGCCCCTGTCGCCCCGGCTGCTGCTCGCGCACCTGAGACGGCTCGATCGACTGGTCGAGGAGCGAGCGGTGCCGGTCCAGCATGCGTCGGAGTACGGCCCGCTCAGGATCGATCCGGCGCGTCACCGCGTCACCTGGTGCGAGCAACGCATTGACGTCTGCGGCAGCGAGCTCGTGATCCTCAACCTGCTGGCGGCTGCGCGCGGACGGCCGGTGTCGCGCGATGCGATGCTCCAGGCACTCGGACGATCGGAAGCACTGTCGCGCGCGCTCAATACCGCGATCAGCCGGCTGCGCGCCCGACTGCGCCGTCAAGGCTTCGTTCAGCTGCGCATCCAGTCTGTATCGCGCACCGGTTACCGCCTTGTTCTTTGCGAGGACATGCGCGAGGGAGCGCGCGCGAACAAGCCGCGGCCCAGCGCGTTGCTCGCGGCGAATGCAATCGAGACATCGCTAAGTCGGTAGCGCGTGAGCGGCGCTGCCTTTCCCGGCATCGCGGCGCGCATATCGAAAGGCAATTTCCTGCCGTCCTCGAAGTCGCCGACGGCAGAACCGGCAGAACGGAACTGCTTCTGCCGGCGACTCAGAACTTTCGGGAAGCGGCGTCACGAACGGGCAAGTAAAGTTCACGTTGCCGAGCCGCGCCGACCGTTACCGCGCCCGCAGTCGGCCGCGGCAACCCCGGCCTCCTGTGCAGGCTCGCTCGATCGTGACGCCTTCCCCAGGCGTTCGGGGCTTCCCATAATCTTGGGAGAGCACACTGCGCACTCTCCGCTGACGTTCGAGCATGCCAGCGGTCTTTCGAACCACCGATCGCAAGTTCTATTGCGGGGATGAAATCCGTACGCCGCCCCGCGACCGGAGGCTGCGTCACGGCGATTGGGGAGGCTCTCCCACATTAGGCGATGGCAACCGAAAAAAACAGCCTGTAGGCTCGTCGCGTCGCGGCGTGCGTCAAGAAGAAATGGGAAATCCGCCGCGCGTCACGGGAACGCTGCCAAGCGCATCCCTGCGGAGGAGCAGTCATGGCGGGTACGTCGGACAAGGTCTTCCTGCGCGCGTTCAAGTGGTTCCAGGACGCGGTTACGCGGCTGCAATCCGAACTCCCGTCGGACCCTCCGGTCAATCTGTCCGCCACGCTGACGGACGTCCTGCGCACGAAGCTTGGCCTTCAGCTCGACGAGACCGCAGCGACAATTGATCCGGGCTCCTTCGCCGCCACTCGCGCCGAAGCGCGCTCGTTGGCGGTCGCCACCATGATTACCGGCGAAACGCTCGCGGCACTCCGTACGCTTGGCGAGGTGCTTTCCGCCATCGACTCCGGCGCGGTCGGCCTTGCCGACCTCTCGAAGGTGATCCAGCAGATCGACCGGCTGATCGGAGCCGATCCCGGCAAACCGCCGTCCGCCTACTCGATCGCGAAGTTGCTGCTGATCCTTTCCGGCGATGCCGACGAGCCCGACAGCAAACCGCCGGCGCGCAAGCTGGTGCTGCTGCTGAAGAACAATCCGGGCCTGAGCGACGCGCAGGTCGCCGAACCGCAGATGATTCTCGGACTCGCGATCATGGCGGTCGGCACCCTCCTCGATCGGTCGTTCGACACGGACGGCCTGCCCGTGCTGCCGCCACCGCTGCCGATCGCGCTGCCCCCGGCAAGCCAGCACAAGACCTTCAGTCTGGCGCGCAGCGACGACAACTCGAAGAAACTGGATCTCGCGCTGGGCATCATCACCGGCGCCGAGACGCGCTTGTTCCTGGAGCTAGCGAGCAAGCTGGAAACGCAGCAGGCGGCCGGCGATGCCTTCGAGCTGCAGTTTTCCGCGGGCGCGGGCTTTCGCGCGCAGTTCAGCGTACCCACGCTCGTGCCTTTGCCCCCCTCCATTCCAAAGCCCGACCTCAGCGGCGGGGTCGACATCGGCATCACGTTCGCGCGCAAGAGCAGCGCGAACCCGCTGGTGCTCGGCTCGACGAGCGGGACGCACTTTTCGATCGGCGAGTTGTCGGGCGGCATCGTGTTGAAGAACAACGCGCCACAGGTGGTTTTCGACCTGAAGGACAGCAAGCTGGTACTGAAGATCGGCGCCGATTCGCTGCTGTCGGCGGTCATGGGTGATGCGATCGACGTACGCCTGAGCTTCGGCCTCATCGCCGACGCGGCGGGCCTGCGCCTGAAGGACGGTACCGGGCTCAAGGCGACGATCCCGCTCGAGAAGATACCCAACAGCCCGGTCCAGATTCCGTTTCTTTATTTCGACCTGATCAAGGGACCGAATCTCAACCAGATCGACATCGAGATCGCAGGTTCGTTTCAGGTCGCCATCGGCCCGTTTGCAGGCTCGATCGATCGCCTCGGCACCAAGCTGAACCTCGGCAATATGCTGGGTGCCGGCAGTCCGCTCGCGTCCTGGGGCTTGAAGCCGCCGTCCGGCGCCGGCCTGTCGATCGATGCCGGCGTCATCAAGGGCGGCGGTTTCCTGCTGTTCGATCCCGACCGGGGCGAATACGGCGGCATCCTCGACATCAAGCTGATGCAGATCGGTGTCAAGGCGATCGGGCTCTTGTCGACCAAGAACCCCGGTGGCTGGTCGCTGCTGCTGATCATTACGGCGCAACTGCCTCCGATCCAGCTCGGTTTCGGCTTCACGATGACCGGAATCGGCGGACTGCTCGGCGTGCAGCACACGATCGATACGCAGGCATTGAGCTCGGGGCTTTCGACCGGCTCGCTCGACAGCTTCCTCTTCCCACAGAACCCGATCGCCAACGCGCCGCAGATCATCAATCAGCTGCGCACGATCTTCCCGTTCAGTCCGGGCGGGTTTGTCATCGGGCCGATGCTCGAGCTCGGATGGGGAACGCCGAGCCTGGTCACGGCGCGCTTGGGCGTACTGATCGAGGCGAGCCAGCTCGTGATCGTCGGGCAGGTGATCGTTCAGTTGCCGCCGCTGGTCGACAAATCGCTGGCGCTTTTGTACCTGCAGATGGATATCGCCGGCGGCGTTGTGTTCGACCCGCTCAAGATCTGGTTCGACGGTTTGCTGCGCGACTCGCGCGTGCTCTTCATCTCGCTCACCGGCCAGTTTGCGTTCCGCGCACTGTTCGGCGACCGTCCGAGCTTCCTGATCAGCGCCGGCGGCTTCCACCCCCGGTTCACCGACATTCCTCCGGACATTCCGGCGCCGTTCCAGCGCGTCGGCGCCGAGTTCTCGATCGGCATCGTCGGCATGCGCTTCGAGGGCTACTTCGCGGTGACTTCGGCCACCGTGCAGGGCGGCTCGGCGATGCGGGTGTGGGGCGATGTCGGCATTGCTGCGTTCGAGGGCGGCTTCGAGTTCAACGCGATCATCTACATCGTTCCGAAATTCCGCTTCGAGGTCGACATCCACATCTGGGCCGGCGTCGAGGTCTTCGGCATCGACTTCGCGAGCGTCGACATCTACGGTCTGCTCGCGGGCCCGGGACGCTGGCACATCATCGGCAAGGCGACGATACACACGCCGTGGCCACTGCCGGACTTCAGTTTCCACGTCGACGAGACCTGGGGCGAAGACCGCGCAACGCCGGTGCGGAAGCTGCGGCTGGTCGACGAGCTGCGACTGGAGCTCGAGGCGCAGGACGACAAGGGCACGCCGGTCAACTGGTCGGCTGTCCTGCCGGTCGCCAACGACGGCTTCGTCACGCTGATCAAGCTTCCCCCTGCCCCCGGACTGCTTGCGCATCCGAACGGGCTGCTGCAGTTCGTGCAGAAGCGCATGCCCCTCGCGAAGGCGCTGACCAAGCTGGGCTCGGACGGCATCGAGGGTGAAAAGCAGATTGCGATCGGCGACCTCACGTTCGGCGCGATCACCAAGCCCGCCGATCGCAGGCTCGACGACAATTTCCCGATTGCGCAGTTCGTCGATCTCAACGAAGACGACTTGCTCGGCAAGCCCTCGTTCGATCGCTTCGAATCGGGATTCGAAGTCGGCCAGAAGGACTTCCTGTTCGGGCCTGCGGTGGCCGAGAAGTTCGACTACGAGGAAGTCAACCTGTCGACGCCGGCGGAGCCGAGCCTCATCGCCCTCGCCGGCCTTCATACCGTGGCGCATGCGGCCTGGGCACTCGATATGGGCGCCGCCGGCCGATCGGAACTGCGAACCCGCTCGAAACTGCGGCCCGAGACCGAAGTGAAGGTCAAGGTCAATCCGCCGCCGCTGCAGACCCTCGATTCAGGTGCGGGAACGATGACCGGCGCCACACTGGCCGGCCGTGCCGCGCAGTCGTTCTGGACGGCGCAGGACGTCGCCACTGCCGCAGGCCCCGGCGTTCATGTGGTCGAAGCGTTCGAGATGTCGTTCTAAAGGGGACCGGCGATGCCAATTGCGTACCAGTTCCTGCCGTGGGTTCGTCGCGGGCTCGCGGTGGCCCTCGACACCGAAGATAATCTCGGCGACGGCGCAGCGCTGGCTGCGCGCGGTGCGGCCACCATCGGCGTCAAGCTGGTCGCGCCGCACGACGGCGAGGCGATCGCGCCGCTGCAACTGCGGCTGCACGGCCCGGGCGACGTCATCGGCATCGACACGCGCCTCGTCGTGCGCACCGATCCGAAACCGCAAGCGCGCAACTTCGAGCCGAACTACCTCGCGATCGTCGACTTCGATCCGCCCGAGTTCGTCTGGATGCTGACGCCCGCCAGCGCGCAGGGCGACCGCCGATTGCGCCCCTGGCTGGTGCTGGTGGTGCTCGACGTAACAAGGACCGGATTGCCGCGCATGGCACCCGGCGCGCTGTTGCCGTCGGTGCGCATCAAGGCGGCCGACGTCGCCGCCGAATTGCCCGACCTCAAGGACTCGTGGTCATGGGCCCATGCGCAACTGGTCAACGACAATGCCGCACAGATACAGGCGGACCTGCAGGGCAAGCCGGCGAGCAACGTCTCGCGACTGGTCTGTCCGCGGCGCCTGAAGGAGCGCAGCGATTACGTGGCCTGCGTCGTGCCTGCGTTCATGCCCGGGCGACTTCGCGGCCTGGGCCTCGTGCCCGACGAGAACGCCGACGCCATGACCACGCTGGCACCGGCCTGGAACAAGGCCGTCGCCGAGGACGTCGTGCTGCCGGTCTATTACCACTGGGAGTTTTCGACCAGCCCCAAGGGCGACTTCGAATCGCTGGCGCGGCGCCTTCGTACGCCCGGTTCGTACAAGGGCACGCCCGTCGAGGCGCAACTCGCGGCGGTCGGTACGATCCCGATGTCGGTCGATGATTTGCTCAACGGGCCTACACCCGGTCTGGTCACGACGATGGAAGGCGCGTTGGTGCCGATCAGCTTCGATCCCGGGGCGCCGCCTCCTGCGACCCAGGCCGAGAGCCTCGAGATCATCGTCAACACGCCGCAGGATCAGGTCGTCAATCCCGTTGGCGATGGCGCCACCAACGCCGCGGGACGACGCATCGAAGTCAAGCCGCCGATGGTAGGCGGCTGGCACGCGCAACGCCATCAGGTCTACCGCGCCGGCGTCGGACCCGCGAACGCACCGAAGCTCGGCAAGCATTGGCTCGCCGATCTCAATCTGCATCCGCGCTATCGCGGCGCGGCCGGCTACGGTGCAGAAGTTGTGCGCAAGAACCAGGAGGACTACGTCGACGCCTGCTGGGATCAGATCGGCGAGATTCTCGCCGCGGAGATGAAATTCAACCTCACGCGTCTGGCGATCGAAGCGCTGGGGGCGCTGAAACGCAAGCACTTCGACGTGTTGCCGCCAGAGCGTTTGATGCAAGTCTTCGGACCCGCATTGCCACGCATCGAGGCGTTCGGGACCGCCGCCCAGACGTTTCGCATCAATGGGCAGATCGCCTCGCTGGGCGGCCGCATCGATCGTTCGAGCATGCCGGGCGCGCTGCTCGACGCCGCGCTGCGCCGCGTGGCAAGCCCCGGCAATCGCGCGCTACGCGTCGCAGCGCGACTCAACCAGTCGACCGCTTCGCTGCCCGCCGTCAGCACACAGTACCTGGCGACGATGGCGAAGGCCTCGACCAAGCCCGCCGCCTTCGCCGTCAACGCCTTCATGCCCGACGGCATCGTCGGCAGCCGGATGCTCGAGGGCCTCGCGCTCGGCGGCGCCGCCAACGCCGCCATCGACCTGCGCAAGGTCGGTCTGCCCGGCGCGCGCTACACCGTCGGACAAGTCACGAAGGCGCTCGCGAGCGGCAAGGTGGCGACCAAGACCCTCGCCGCGAAGGGCGCGCCGGAGCTGAAGATCCGCGTCGGCCAGCACATGGGCGTGTTCACCGACATTCACGTCAGCCGCTTCGGACTGCTGGCCTCGCAGTCGCCGGCGATCAAGGCCAGTGACTGGGGCGTGATCGCCGCGCAGATGGAGAAGCTCGGTGCGCGCGATGTCGAAGGATTCCTGGTCGAATCGATCCGCGCCACCGCGCAGCTGCAAGTCAGTTCGATGCGGCTGGACGCGCGCAACGGCGGCTTCACGGTCGATCGTGTGGTGGGCCGCTTCGACGCTACCGGAGGCGCCCTCCCGCTTAAGGGCGGCAGTCGGGACGTACGCGCGATAACGGCACTGGCGGGGATGCGGGTCGGCCAGGTGGCCGTCGGCACGGCACGCGAGTTCGAGTCGGGCGGACTGATCGCGGCCCTGCCGCCCAACGCGCTGGTGGCCGCGGGAGGCGAAACGGCTCCGGCTTTCACGCTCGATGCGAATCTCGAGTTCGAGCACCGCAAGCCGGGCGGCGCGAAGCCGCCGGTGATCAGCATCACCTTTCCGCCGGCCCTGCGTAACCGCGAGGTGCTCAACCGCTTTTCGGTCGCGACGCAGGGTATCCAGGCGACGTGGCGCGACGCGTTCGTCGCGAGCCGAGTCGAAGTGCAAGTGATCGATTTTCCGATGGCGCAGGCGGCCGTCATCGTGCGCGCGCGCACCGACCCTGCGCTGACGCTGCCTGCGCGGCTGGCGAGCACGGTGTCGATCGCCGAAGCCGCGCTCGGCACGGCCATGCCGCACGTTGCGCCCTATCTCGCCAAGAACGCACTCGGCGACCTGCGCTTCATGATTCCCAGGCTCTTCGACCGCGTCATGGCGTGGCCGCACCTGCGCAAGCCGCTTTACGCCGATCTCGTCGCGTACGACCGCAACGCGTTCATGCCCGGCGTCGATGATCTGCCGCAGGACCTGATCATGCTGGTCCAGGTCAACCAGTTCTTCATCGACGCCCTGATGGCCGGCGCGAATTACGAGATGAACCGCGAACTGCTGTGGCGCGGTTTTCCGACGGATCTGCGCGGCACGCCGTTCCAGCGCTTCTGGCGACTTCGGCACGACGACATGGAGCCGATGCACCTGTGGAAGTCCCAGCCGCTGGGCCTGCGCACCGATCCCAACATGACCGATCCGAATCGGATCGCACTGCTGGTGCGCGGACAACTGCTGCGCCGTTACCCGAACACGGCGGTTTATGCGTGGAAAAAGCGCACCACGCCGGCTGACCCCGATCCCGCCAGTCCGAACCACACACAGCTGCAGAAAGATGGCCTGGGCAATCCTGCGGCAGGAGCGATCCAGCTCCCGGTATTCGAAGGCGTGATTCCACCCGACATCACTTTCTTCGGCTTCGATATCGACCGCGAAGACGTCGGTGACTGGTGTTTCGTGCTCGAAGAGCAGATGAGTGAGCCCCGCTTTGGCTTTGACGTCGACGTTCCCGTGCCTAATCAGCCGCAGGGAACCAAGCCGCTGCAACGATCGGCGTTGAAGTCGGCGCTGGTAGAGATGGCCAGGCCGAACAGCGCGCTGCTCGCAAGCGGATACAACGCCTACAAGGCGCTGTCGTGGTCACACGTCCAGGTGCAGGCCGGGGTGAACTTCAGCATCGCCTCGATCATCAACCCGCCCGACAAGCCCTTTGCGTCGTTTCCGACGCTGGCCGCCGATGCAACCGCTGCCGACATCGCCAAGGCACTGCTTCAAGAGCCGTTCCGCGCGTACTACGTCGGCGACGACCTTGCGACCTGAGGAGGCGCCAACATGCCGTTGCTGAAACTGAACCTCAGTGCGATCGACAAAGCGCGCGCGCAAATGGCGCAGCAGCGCAGCGCGCAGCGCGAGGCGAGCGCACAGCACGAACAGGTCCAGGCCGAGCTCGCCCGCCTGCACCGCGCCGGGGCCGACGCGCGCACGCTCGCACGCCAGCAGGAACAGGCGGCGCGGTTCGCCGCGACGGCGCGCGCGGCGGACGCCAGGGCGCGCGAGTCGCTCGCATCGATACGCAACCTGTCGGAACGGCTGCGCGGTCGGCGCGACCCGGCCGCCATGGTGCAGGCGCTCGCGACCACGCACCCGGTGTTGCTGATGCCGGTGGCGGTGCAGACGCGCTACAACGACACCACCACGCGCCTGATGATCCGCATCTATCCCGACACGCTGCACGGCTTCTCACACGATCCGGGTCTGACACCGGCCGAGATCGAGGAAGGCAAGCGTTACTGGATGCAGCGCTTTGCCGTGCCCTCCGACGCCGAGTCGCCATGGCTTCAGATTGCGCGGATCTTCGGGCCGTCACGGGCGGCGTACGTGGTGCAGACGACCACGCCGACCAACGCCGACCTGTTCGAAACCGAGGACGAGCCCACGTTCGATGATGCCGCGATCCCGAAATCGGCCACGCAGTCGCGCGCAGTGGTCGCTCAGGCGCTTCCGGAGCGTTTTGTCGCCATCGGCCTGCGCAACGGCCAGGAAGTCTTCCGCAAATGGGGCGCGGTGGTGGCGGATCAGCTGCCACTGTCACCCCTGTTCGATCCGCTGTTGGCTGAAGGGCAGGATCCGGCGACCTTCAACCCCTTTGCCGACGACCGCGCCTGGATGGTCGACTACGCCGCGGCCGAAGCCGCCGGCATGGCGATCACCGTCAACCCCTCCGATCTGCGCGTGGGGGCGCAGATGTCGCAGGGCGTCGAGCGCCTGGTCGTGCTCGGTGTCGATTGGACGCAGACGCCCGCGAGTGCGGCCGCACTCGTTGCGTCGCTCTTCGACAACCACCTGCATGCCGACGGCCTCAAGTTCGTCGCGCAAGGCACGCCAACCAACAACACCGCGAGCGTGCGGGCGGGGTATGCGGGCAACGGTGCGGACATCGTCGCCGCACTCAATCCGGCGCAGGCCGAGGCCGCCTCCGCGGCCGCCGCCGACGAACTGGCCAGCGCAGGCGCACGGCTGCAGTTGCTGCTGGGGCTACCGAAATCCGGCTTCGACGCGGGACTGGTCGCCGGCGCCGAGCTGCTCGAAGGCGCGAGCGCTGGCCACATGCTCAACGCGTTGTGGAATGCGACGCTGGGCTACACGCTGCGATTCTTCTGGAACCCGATCGATAGCGGCCAGACGCTGATCGAAGACGCGGCGATCGAGCAGTTGAGAGCCTTCGGCGTGCGCTTCCTGCGCGCCAGCGGTCCGTTGTCGGCGCTGCGCGTCGGCAAGACGCCGTACGGGATGCTGCCGGTCTGCGCACGGTCCTACAAGCCCAAGGGCAATTCGCCGATCGAACGCGAGTTGTTCGAAGCGATCGGTTGGTTTCGCAATCACTGGGAGTTGGCGCTGGCGACTGTCCCGACGCTGCGCGATCCCAAGGCCGAAAGCCTGCATCAGGTCCTGGCGATGCAGCCGTGGGCGCTCGCCAAGCGCTTCTGGCAGGTGGCCGGCCCGGCGGCGGTCAAGAATTACCCGGACATCGAGCCTTTCGCCGCCTGGCAGGGGCTGTTCGCCACCCTGCTCATTCAAAGTCTGCTCGGCAAGCAGCCGTTCTCGACGCAGGCGCCATTCCTAGCAACTTGTGCCGTTCGGCCGAAGCCGCACTCGCTCGACGCCGTGCCCTGGGTGCAACGCGACCCGGAGCATCCCAAGCAGGAAATTGCCGACGATCGCGCACTGACTCCCAACTACATCGCCACGCTGCGTGAGCTGCTCGCGCAGCCGACGAACCAGGTCCGGGCCGCGATCACCGCGATGCAGGACGCCGACTCGCTGCTCGCAGCCATGCTCGCCTTTGCGGCGGATGAAGAGGTGCTGCAGTCGGGTCGCGGGCTCTTCTTGAAGCATGTCCTGGAGCGCACGACCCTGAGTGCAGCGATGAAGACCGAGGCCAAGCGACTGCGCCCGGCGGAGTACGTCGGCGTCGACGTCGCCACGCCGATCGGAGACCAGTTCGACCTCGGCCATGCCAATGGCGTTCTTGGCCTCAAGCTGCAGGGAACGATCGGCGACGCCGCGTCGGTCGAGCAATATATTGGCAGTCACTTCGGCCAGGCCGTGATTAACTGGCCGGAGCAGTTGAAGAACATCGCGAAGTTCGGCGACAGCCTTGACTTTCTCAAGGATCGAACCGCTGGGGAACTGGGCCACGCGTTGCGGACCACGCTCGACCTGTACTCGCATCGGCTCGACGCGTGGATCACGTCGCTCGCCACCAAGCGCCTCGACGAAATGCGCGAAAGCGCCCCTGAAGGGCTGCATATCGGTGCCTTCGGCGTGGTCGAAGACCTGCTGCCCGACTCGGTGCGGCCCGCCGACCAGTCGGCCGACAGTTTTGGCTATGTGCATGCCCCGTCGCTACAGCAGGCAGCCACCGCCGCGATCCTGCGCAGCGCCCACGTCGCCAACCGCCAGTCGGCCGCGGGCGCCTTCGATATCGACCTGCGTTCGCATCGTGTCAAGCGCGCGCGGCGGCTGCTCGAGGGCGTCGCTAACGGACAGTCGATGGCCGCACTGCTCGGTTACCGCTTCGAGCGCGCCCTGCGCGACGCCGCGCTGTCGCAGCACATCCTCGAACTGCGGCGCGCATTTCCGCTGATGCCGGCCGGCGACAAGGCCGGCGACGAAGCGAAGGAAGCGATTTCGGCCCGCAACGTCATCGATGGCGTGCGCCTGATTGCCGAGTACCGTGCCAGCGGTATCGGTCCGATCCTGGCATCGACCGATCCGCCGCTGGCACTGGCCGCGGCCGAACAAGCCGCGATCGCACGGATCATCGACGATCTGCTGGACCAGATGGATTCTGTCAGCGACCTCATGATCGCCGAGAGCGTGTTCCAGGTCGCCGGCGGCAATATGGATGGCGCGGGAGCCGCCATGCAGTCGCTCGACAAGCAGCAGCGCCCGCCGGAAGCGCGCGCCATCGATACGCCGCACAGCACGCGCGGCTACACCCAGCGCGTGGTCGTCGCGTTGCAGTCGGTCGCGCTCGGCCCCTGGGCCGGCATTGCCAACAACGACCTGGCCGCGCAGGTTGAGCCCCGCTTGAATGCATGGCTCGCTCGCCTGCTCGGCGACCCGGCCGACTACGTCTTCGGCGCCAGGGTGATGAACGCGGTGCTCGACGACTCCGTGCCGCCGAAGATCGTGTCATGGGCCGACTCCGGCGTGACACTCGAAGTGGGGCTGGACGAGCTTGATCTGTCGCCACTCGCGCTCGTGCTCGGCAGCGAGGCACAACAGCGCGGCGGCCAGAGCGAACTGCAGGAGCGCATCGGTGCGGCGCTGGCCGCCGAGGCCGCGGCACTGTCCGATGCGGTGCCGGAGCATCAGGCCGTCGTACTGCTGGCGCACTCGCTGCAGCCCGGCAAGCACGGCCTGGTGGCGTTCGAATCGTTTGCCTGGCTGCTGCGGCGGCTGATCGGCAAAGCGCGTGCGTTGCGGCGCATGGACATGGTGCGCGCCGAAGATGGCATTGAAACCGAGGCGACGCTGCGTGATGGTGAGTTCGCCGGCGTCGACCTGCCAGACCTCGTGGCCCGAATGCAAGTGGCGGAAACTCCGGCGCAGGCGGCGATCGCCTCACTGGCCGCAGCGGTCGCCGCAGTGCCCCTCGACGAACAAGGCTTCGTCAGCCTGGCAGCGGAGTCGCCGGCGCGCGCAGCGTTGCTGTCCGATCTGCACGCGGCACTGGCCCAGGCGCGCGTGCTGGGGTGGCGCAGTGCATTGGCGAGTGAGCGCGTGGCCGGCGGAGCCGGCGAAGGCGAACGCGTCGACTCCGAACGACACGCTGGAGCTCGCGCATGCTCGAGCCAAATCCTTGCTTGCGGAAGTGCAAGCGCGGCTCGACGCTGCACCGGCACCGGTCGCCACGGAGAGTTTTGCGAGACAGGCGCAAGCTGCACTCGACCGCATCGCCGCAATTCTCGGCAAGGCCTTTCCGGTCCTGCCGCTCTTCACGTTGGGTGCCTACGCATCCGACGCGGCCGCCACGCTCGGCGATCGCGCGACGTTATTGGGCGGTGACGAATTCGTCATCGCTGGCTGGTTGCCGAAGCTCGGCTGTGTGCGCGAAGGTGTGGGACTGTTGAGCGACGTCTTGACAGCGGCCGAGGCGATCGGTCAGAGCGGTGCGCCGGACGACTGCAAGCTGCTGCAGTTTCCTCGCGACGCCACCGCGCGCTGGGGCGCCCTGCCACCGGCGCCGAAGCAGGACTTGCGCGGGACGGTGGCCGTCATCGCCCATGCACCGGCCGCATTGGCCGGCGTCGCTGCGGGCGACACCCTGGCGGGCCTCTTCATCGATGAATGGTCGGAAACCATACCGGCGGACCACGAGACGACGGGGCTCGGTTTCCACTTCGACGCACCTGGCGCACGGCCGCCGCAGACTCTGTTGCTGGCCGTCCCGGCCGACCCGAGCGCCGCCAACTGGACCCTCGACGCGCTGCTCGCCACCGTCAACGAAACCATGGCGCTCACGCGCTTGCGTGCGGTGCGGCCGCAGGACCTGACCGGGCTCGGACTGGTGCTGCCGGGCATCTACCTGTCCAACAATTTCAAGCGCGACGTGCCGTCGGTCGACTTCTCGAAGATGATTGCGAAGAACCTCTCGGTGCTGCGCGCGGCCGGCGGCCAGGCGAGCGAGACGAGTTTCATGACGATGGCTGCCGGCACGTTGGTCCCTTTCGAGTGAGCACACGATGGGCGTCTACCGAGTTTCCGCAAAAGCCATCGGCCTGGAGTCGATCGCGGCATCCATCGCCAAGCCCGATCCCTCGGCCACCACCTGGTCGCGGCTCGAGCCGCTGCCGACCAGCGACGACGTGACGGAAGCGCTGCAGGCGCGCGTCGCCGATCCGCTATGGATGCTTGCGCGCCAATGGCAGTTCAACGAGTTTCAGGGCGAGGATGCAGGCAGCCCGATCGAAGCCGACCTGCGCATCGAAGGTGTGCCCGTCACCTCGCTCGCCGGCGGCAGCGCGCCGGCGCAGGCAATCGATGGCGCGGCACCGATCGAGGCGCTGGTCGAGCGCGAGCAGGTGCTGCTCGTTCACCCCAAGCTCAACGCCCAGGCGGGCCAGCATTTGATGCGACTGCTGCGAGCCGGCGGACTCACGGGCGCGATCGCACAGCTGCTGGCAAGCCATCCGGCAGTGATCGACGCGCCGCAGGATCCGTCGGCCGACAACGCCGGCTTTGTCTGGAATGCACTGCTGGACGGCAGGGCTGTCGATGCGTTCGGTATTGCTGCCCAACTGCGACCGATGATCGGGAACGACGCCGCACTCGATGCCTTCGGCACCGGCCTCGGACTTGCCGGCGGACAACTCGCGGCTTTTCGCGGCGTCGCGACCCGATGGATTGCGTGGCTGCAGGAGTTCGCACTTGAGGGCAGCGCACCCGGTGCCAGCGCGTTCTGGAATCCGCAGCGGCTCGAGTATGCGTTCTCGCTTCAGGCCGACGGGACAGCACCGTTGCTGAAGCTCGACGCCGATGAATACACCGATGGCCGCCTCGACTGGCACACGTTCACGGTCAACGCCGCTCAGGCGCAGGCGGGGCCGAACGTACAGTTGATCGAAGTCGAGCCCAAGCGGCCGCCGATGCCGGCGATTGCGCGCTATCCCGGCATGCCCGCCGATCGCTACTGGGAATTCGAAGACGGCCGCGTCAGCTTCGGCATGCTGGCGGCGGCCAAGAACGACCTGGCGCGGCTGGCGGTTATCGAGTACGCGCTGGTGTTCGGCAACGACTGGTTCACCTTGCCGGTCACCCTGCCGGTGAACGCGCTGTACCGCGTCGCCCGGCTCGACGTGCTCGACAACTTCGGCATCACCGTGAAGATCCCGCCGGCAACCAACCCCAACGGCACGCAGTGGACGATGTACGAGATGAGTGTCGGCACCAGCCCGCTCGTTCCCCGCCCGCGCCTCAACGACATCCTGTACCTGTGTCCTTCGCTGAAATCGCTCGAAGGCGCGCCGCTTGAACACGTACTGATGATGCGCGACGAAATGGCCAACATGGTGTGGGGTATCGAGAAGCGCGTTCAGGGCACGTCGGGCGAACCGCTCGATCGCAAGTTCGAGAGCAATCGACTGTCGACCAACCAGCAGCTGCGTCCTCCTCCAAACGCTGTCCCGCCCCCGGGCGGTGCACCGCTGCACTACACCCTGCAAACGCCGGTGGCAGCGCACTGGATCCCGTTCCTGCCGGTCAAGAAGGCCGGTGCGACGCCGGCGAACTGGTCGATCGAACTGCAACGCGGTGTCGTCACCCAACATTACCAGGTCACACCCGAACGCCTGAACCATCCGCGCAACGCCGACTACAAGGCCTTCATCGAGAGGCTGCGCGCGGCGCCATTCGTCGAAGAAAAGCCCGAGCAAGGTTCGCCCGACAACCGGTTGCAGGGGTTCATGTTCCATCCGCGCGGCGCCCTTCTTCGTATGGACCCGAATGCGGCCGTGGATGCAGACTACCTGCGCATCGCCGAGGAGGAAGTGCCGCGTGATGGGATCGAGCTCAAGCGAGCCTTCAACTACGCACGCGACGCGCAGGGGCGCGCGCTGCTGTGGATCGGGCGCAGCAAGACGACGGGTCGCGGCGAAGGATCGAGCGGGCTGAGGTTTGACGTCATTCGGCGCGGACGACAGTGACCGGTCGAAGGATCGGCTCTTCAAGCATCGATGTGAGGTCGGACACCCTCTCGCTGTGACGGTCGGACCGTCGTTCTCGCTGGGTCCGCGTCGTGCCAGATCTCTGCCTTCTCGCAATCGGCCCGTCTGGTAGAGCTGCCGCTGCCGTGAGCCGCCAACGCGCTAGCGGTCGTGCCTGAGCTGGACAACGTCACCGTCAGGCTTGGTGTCGGGCTTGCGCGCCGTACCACGTACGCGAATGCTGACCGTGCCTCGTCCTGTCAGCGCTACCGCCAGCAACAGCAGCAGAACCGGGATCAGCAGCACGAAAAAGATCAGGAATGCCGTCAACCCGGCCAGCAAGGCCGCGCCGACCGCCGCCAGAAACAGCACGAGTAGAAGCCAGCCGAGCACCCGGGCGAGCAGCGAGCTTCTCGGCCGAGCGGGCAATGGCTGCAGTTGCGGGTCTTCCACGGAAGCAATCAACTTTTAGAAGCCGACGGCAGCGCTGCCTGACTGCGCGTGCCGGGATGGGAAGCATTATGGCGCCACGCCGGCGAAAATGCGTCCCGCGGACCACGTGATTGATGGGCCGCACAGGAGTCCGAGTGCTGGGCGCTTCGTGTCGTGCAACTACTCTGCTCGACCGCCAGAGATTCGCAGCGGCGCCTGCTGTGAGGCGGATTCCTCCGCTGCTCCGGATCGGCCAGTTGCGGGCATCGCAGCCACGAATGAGAATTGCCCCATGGCGCACGCAGCGACGTCTCACCTACCGAGAGCCGCTGCCAACGCGATGGAGGCTGAGAACTCTGATGAGACGCAGGAAGTGTTCGCGCAGTCGAGGTTATCGATCGATATCGAGCACAAGGCGGCGCTGAAGGAGTGCCATTTGGGATCGAGCCTCATTTGACGGCGCGGCCGGGCGTCGTGACCAGATCTTCAACCTGCACCATCGAGCCTTCCATGCTTAAGGCAATGTATTCGGCAATTGCGTTGTGTGTGGCCTGTGCCTGGCCGGCGGTGGCTGCGGACTTAGCCATCGTCGATGCCCGCGTCTATCCCGCACCCGATGCAGCGCCGATCGAACGCGGCACGGTGCTCGTGCGCGACGGTCGCATCGCGGAGATCGGCCAATCGGCGACGATCACGGTACCCGCCGGGGTGACGGTGATCGATGGCAAGGGCAAGTTTGTCACCGCCGGGTTCTGGAACAGCCATGTACATATCCTGGCGCTGCCGCTGCGCGAGGCAGCCACCCGCCCGGCGTCGGAACTGGATGCGGCGCTCGCCACGATGCTTACGCGGTGGGGCTTCACGACGGTGTTCGACATTGCATCACTCAATGGCAGCGCACGAGCGTTGCGTCGGCGGATCGACGCCGGCGAGGTCACCGGACCGACGATCCTCACCGTGGACGCACCGTTCTTTCCCAAGGACGGCACGCCGGTATACGTGCGCGCCCTGCTGAAAGAGATTGGGGCACCGAGTGCCGAGGTCGCCAACCCGGATCAGGCTCGAGCGCGGGCGCGACAGCAACTCGATTCGGGCGCCGATGGGGTCAAGCTATTCGCCGGGGCGATCGTCGGTGGCGAGGTCGCAGTGTTGCCAATGGACATCGATATCGCCCGTGCGGTGGTGGCCGAAGCCCATCGCGCCGGCAAGCCGGCGTTTGCCCATCCCAGCGACATGGCCGGGCTGGAAGTGTCACTGACGAGCGGCGTGGACGTGCTCGCCCACACCACCCCGTTTTCGGGGCCCTGGGATGCTGCGCTGGTGCAGCGTCTGCGCGCAGCGGATCTTGCCTTGGTGCCTACCTTGACCCTGTTCGAAGCCGAATTGCGTCGCGAGGCTGCGCCCGATCAGGTCATCGCGCGCTTCATCGCCGACGCCACGCAGCAGGTGAAGGTGTTCGCGGCGGCGGGTGGCACCGTGCTGTTCGGGACCGACGCGGGCTATATCGATCACTTCGACACCCGGCTTGAGTTCGAGCTGATGGCGCGCGCGGGCCTGGATTGGCGTCAGATCCTGGCCAGCCTGACTACTGCACCCGCCGGACGCTTCGGACAACGCGAGCGGAAGGGACGCATCGCGCCGGGGATGGAGGCGGACCTCGTGGTGCTGGGTACTGATCCCGCGACCGACGTCGTTGGCTTCAGCGACGTACGAGCAACGATCAAGGGCGGGCGGGTGATCTACGGCGGCAGCGAAAATAGGTGAGGCAGCTCTCGTCACCGCGGCACTGACCGTGAGCGCCCTACTTCGTGGTTGACGACCGGTGACCCTTACTTGCCCCGCTGCGTCGGCAACCGAGCAGACCATGACGCCGATGGCCAGAAGCAGAAGGCCGGAGGGCTCGGGGATGGCCTTGGGTCTTTGTCAAGCAGTAGCACGGCCCGGTGCGGCTCGCCTTAGCGCGGGTCGCCACGGAAAGCCGTGCAGGCGGCCGGCGGGAACTCCGTTATCCGCGACGCCTTCGGACGAAGGCCAGCATGCCCAGTACACCCATGCCGAGCAAGGCGATCGTCGAAGGCTCGGGCACTGCAGCAACGACAGCCGATCCTGCGGTGATGTCTCGTCGGGTAGGGCTTGTCTGTTCGAAACTATCGAATGTTCCGATCAAGATCGGCGCGCCAAGCGCGGTCAGACCGCCATTGAATGTCACTTGAAGGACGTCACCCAGAGGGGCGGTAAACACAAGAATGAAGGGCAGAGAGGTCGAACCGCTTGCGGCGGTCGCAGGCGTGTAATTGAAGCCGATCCCTACCCCGGCTGATGTTGTGATGTCGAAATCGACCAGGGCGTTGATTGCATCGTTCGTAGTGAACGTCCCCGTAAGGGTCCCGCCGTCGTCGAACGTCACTCCGGAGAACGTGTACATAATACTTGCAGATGCTTGGCCGGCCGTCAGCGAGAGGACCATGCCACACAACAGTAGGAGTCGCTTCATCTAGAACTCCAATGGAAGAGTTTCGAGGACTTGGAACAACCAAGCAACGTTCGCGCCGCCTTTAAATAGGCGTGAAAAATCAATGATGGCGCGACTAGCTTGCGGATTTGTAGGGCAGACATGTAAATGTGGCCGACAATTCGAAGAGGCGCGACGGCGCCCGTACTTGCAGGCTCGACTTCCTGACGTCCCCCCGAACGTTGGCAGAGTAGCCGACAAGATCGGAACCGGTGAGATCTAGGCCGGTATCGATATGCGCGGATCGCCGATGCTCAATGAAAGAAACGCTGTGACAGCAGGGGATCCCGCGACATCCGCGAACTACTTCCCCGTTTGCCCCATCGACGTTTCATCGTCACTGTCAAGAATCTCGACATAGAGAAGTCCGCTTCAGGCGGTCGCTCGCTTGCCGGACCATTTGCCGGATGGCCCGCGGATGCAGCAAAGGCGAAATGGTGACATCGCAGATAGCGCAAACGCGCTGCGCCGGGTGACCCTTACGCCGGTCGAAGCGTCACCGTTCCTCTTCAGTCGCGGCCAGCGAGCAACGTGCGCCGCGCTGCTGTATCACTTCTTTGCGTGGGGAATGAACAAGGCTGCGGGCACTTCGAGCAAGCGCCGCACGCGCTGGATGAACTCGGCCGCATGGTGGCCGTCGACGACCCGATGATCGAACGACGACGAGAGGTTCATCAGCTTGCGCGCTACCACGGCACCGTCCATGAACACGGGCCGCTCGACGATCCGGTTGACACCGACGATGGCCACTTCCGGATGATTGATGATCGCTCCCGCGTGTCGCTCCTCGCGCCGACGAGCGCAGTCCGCCCTCGTCACCCGCTGGAACGAGACGCGTCGGGCGTTCCCTGACGAGCCTGTGCGGCCACGAGCTGTTCGAGCGTCACGCCGCGCGCGCGCCCGACCGCCTGGCGGTGATCAGTCTCGAGGGCACGCTCACCTACGGCGAGCTCGAGGCGCGGGCCAATCAGCTGGCGCACTTCCTCAGGCGCGCCGGCGTCGGCCCGGAGTCGCGTGTCGGCCTCTTCGTCGAGCGGACCCCGGCCATGCTGACGGCGCTGCTGGCGGTGCTGAAGGCCGGCGGAGCCTATGTGCCCCTCGACCCGGCATATCCCGCGCGAACGCCTGTCGTTCGTCGTGGAGGACGCCGGTGTCGGCATCGTGCTCACCGAGGCGCGCCTGGTCGATCGCATGGCGGGGACGGCGGTGCCGGTGATCTGTCTCGATCGCGACGCACACGAGATCGCGTCCGAGCCGACGTCGGCGCCCGAACGAAGCGCGACGCCCCACAATCTGGCCTACGTCATCTACACGTCGGGGTCGTCGGGGTCGCCGAAGGGCGTGATGATCGAGCACCGATCGCTCGTCAACTTCGCGACGAGCGCCGTGGCCGAGTACGGCCTGCGGTCCGACGACCGCATCCTGCAGTTCGCGTCGCTGAGCTTCGACACCGCCGCAGAGGAGATCTTCGGGTGCTTCGCGAGCGGCGCCACGCTCTGCCTGCGTACCCAGGCGATGGCCACGTCGATCGGGGCGCTGCTTGCCAAGTGTGACGAGTGGCGCGTCACCGTCCTCGACCTGCCGACGGCGTTCTGGCACGAACTCGTCTGGGACATCGGGACGCGGGCTGGACGCCTGCCACCCTCCCTGCGACTCGTCATCGTCGGGGGAGAGCGCATGCTGCCCGATCGGCTGGCGATGTGGCACCGGACGATCCCGGCGTCGGTGCGACTCATGCAGGGGTACGGTCCGACCGAGGTCACCATCGTCGCGACCATCGCCGACCTCACCGCCACGGCCGACGTCGTGCCGACGTCGGGCGAGGTGTCGATCGGCCATGCCATCGGCAACGCCCGGCTCTACGTCCTCGACCGTCACATGTCTCCGGTGCCACACGGCGTGGCCGGCGAGCTCTACGTCGGTGGCGAAGGGCTGGCGCGCGGCTACCTTCGACGTCCCGGCCCTCACCGCCGAGCGGTTCGTGCCCGACCCATTCAGCGGCGTCGCCGGATCCCGCCTCTATCGCACCGGCGACATCGTGCGACAGCTCCCGAACGGCGCACTCGAGTACCTCGGGCGTGGCGACGGGCAGGTCAAGGTGCGCGGCTACCGCATCGAACTCGGGGAGATCGAAGCCGTGCTCCTCGCGTGCTCCGGCGTGAAGGGGGCCGTCGTCCTCACCCTCGCCAGCCCCGGCGACAGCGCACGCCTGGTCGCGTTCGTCGTCGTCGATCGTCCCGAGGCATGGTCCAGTGACGGCCTCGACTCGATCCTGCGAGCCCGCCTGCCCGACTACATGGTGCCTGGCGCCATCGTTCCGCTCGGCGCGCTTCCGACAACGACGCAGGGCAAGGTCGATCGCGCGGCCTTGCAGGCGTTGGTCGTCGCGGCACCGTCGGGCGACCGCGCCACCCACGTCGCGCCGAGCACCCCGACCGAGCAGGTCGTCTCGTCGCTCTGGCAGGAGGTGTTCCAGACATCGGCACCCGAGCGTGCACGCCAACTTCTTCGATCTCGGCGGGCACTCGCTCACGCTCGTGCGCGTGCGCGGCCGGCTCGACGAGCACTTCCCCGGCGAGCTGACGATGGTCGACATGTTCAGGTATCCCACCATCAGGTCGTTGGCCGAACACCTGGACCGTCGCCGGGCATCCGTGTCGGCCGTGGTGCCCGAGGCGATGCACGCGACGATTCCCGATGCGTCGGCCGCGACGGTGCGTGGGCAGAGACAGCGGGATGCCGTTCGGCGGCGCCAGGCCGTGCAGACCGAGGCGCGGACTCGATGAGCGACACGATCGAGATCGACGGGTCGGCCGACATCGCCATCGTCGGCATGAGCGGTCGCTTTCCTGGCGCCGGCGATATCGAGGCGTTCTGGAACAACCTCGTTCAGGGCGTGGAGTCGATCGCGAGGTTCACCGACGAGGAGGCGCTGGCGTCTGGAGCCGACGCCGCGATGCTCGCCGATCCCGGGTACGTCAGGGCCGGCGGCGTGCTCGCGCACGCCGACCTCTTCGACGCGGCCTTCTTCGGGATCAACCCGCGCGAGGCCGAATCGCTCGATCCGCAACAACGCGTGTTCCTCGAGTGCGCGTGGGAGTGCCTCGAACACGCAGGCTACGCCCCCGACGCGTGCCCGGGCCTGGTCGGCGTGTACGCGGGCGCGGCGATGAGCAGCTACCTCGCCAATGCGTACTCGTCGCCGCACCTGATCAGGAGCGTCGGCGAGTACCAGATCATGCTCGGCAACGACAAGGACAGCATCCCGACCTTCGTGTCGTACAAGCTGAACCTGAGGGGACCCAGCATGGCCGTGCAGACGGCGTGCTCCACGTCGCTCGTCGCCGTCGTCGTCGCCTGCCAGAGCCTGCTGTCCTACCAGTGCGACCTGGCGCTGGCGGGCGGCGTCAGGATCGCCCTGCCGCAAGGTGCCGGGTACACGTTCCAGGAGGGCGGGATCCTCTCGCCCGACGGGCATTGCCGTCCCTTCGATGCCGAGGCGCGCGGCACCGTTGGTGGCAACGGCGTGGGACTCGTCGCCCTCAAGCGCCTGGCCGACGCGCTTGCCGACGGCGACTGCATTCACGCCGTCATCAAGGGCGCCGCCGTGAACAACGACGGCGCGCTCAAGGTGGGCTACACGGCGCCGAGCGTCGAGGGGCAAGCCCAGGTGATCGCCATGGCGCAGGCCGCCGGGGGCGTCGATCCGCGCACGGTGGCCTACATCGAGGCCCACGGCACCGCGACCGACCTCGGCGACCCGATCGAGGTGGCCGCGCTCACGCAGGCGTTTCGCCTGGGCACGCCAGACACAGGGTTCTGCGCCCTCGGCTCGGTCAAGGGCAACGTGGGCCACCTCGATACGGCCGCCGGGGTCGCGGGGCTCATCAAGGCTGTGCTCGCGGTCGAGCACGCCACGATCCCCCCGAGCCTGCACTTCGACCAACCCAATCCGAAGATCGACTTCGCCAACAGCCCGTTCGTGGTGAACGACCGGCTGTCGGCCTGGCCGTCAGACCCGTGGCCGCGGCGGGCCGGCGTCAGCTCGTTTGGCATCGGCGGCACGAACGCCCACGTCGTCATCGAGCAGGCGCCGTCGATCGCCGCGCCACCCGTCGCATCGCGACGCCCAGCTCCTCACGCTGTCGGCGAAGTCGCCCGCCGCGCTCGACGCGATGTGCCAGCGCCTGCACGACCACCTCGTCGCGGCATGCCGACACCGACCTCGCAGACGTCGGCGTTCACCCTGCAGGCGGGTCGATCGGCGTGGCCTCACCGTCGCGCGCTGGTCTGTCGCGACCGCGACGAGGCCGTCGCCGTGCTCGGCCGATCGACGGGCCCCGACGCCGCATCGACGCGCGCGGCCGTGCGACGGCTCGCCTTCCTGTTCCCCGGCCAGGGCACGCAGCACGTCCACATGGCTGCGGGCATCTATCGGTGCGAGCCGACGTTTCGCGAGGAGATGCAGCGCTGCGCGCAGATGCTCCAGCCGCACCTCGGCTTCGACATCCTGGACGTCATCTATCCCGCGTCGGGCAGCGCCGACGTCGTGGCCGCGCGCCTCGACGACACCGCGCTTGCGCAGCCGGCGATCTTCGCAGTCGAGTACGCCCTGGCGCGCCTGTGGCAGGAATGGGGACTGACTCCGCAGGTCATGCTCGGGCACAGCATCGGCGAGTACGTGGCCGCATGCCTGGCCGGAGTCTTCACGCTCGACGACGCGCTCGCCGTGGTCGCCGCGCGCGGGCGGTTGATGCAGCAGGCCCCCGGGGGCGCCATGCTCGCCGTCGCCCTGTCGGAACGCGAGCTGGCCACGTTCCTCGATCCCGACGTGTCGCTGGCGGCCGTGAACGGGCCGGCGAGTTCGGTGGCCGCTGGGACGTTCGAGGCGATCGCCGCGCTCGAGGCGCGGCTCGGCCGCGCAGGCGTGGCGTGCCAGCGGCTGCGCACGTCGCACGCGTTCCACTCGGCGTCGATGGCGCCCGTCCTCGACCGCTTCCGCGACATGGTCGGGTCGGTCGCGCTGCGCCCGCCCACCATCCCGTTCGTCTCGAACGTCACCGGCCGCTGGATCACCGCGGCCGAGGCCACCGATCCCGACTACTGGGCCCGGCACCTGCGAGAGCCGGTCAGATTCAGCGAGGGGCTGGCGTCGGTGCTGGCCGATCACCGGGCGCTGCTCGAGGTCGGCCCGGGCCGTGCGCTGTGCGGCCTGGCCAGGCAGCAGCCGGGTCTCACGGCCAACGCGACGATCGTCGCCTCGCTGCCGGGCGCGCGCGACGGCATCTCGGATGACGCGTGCCTGCTCGACGCGCTCGGCCAGTTGTGGGCGTCGGGCATCGAGGTTGACTGGAAGGCGTTCCATCGGCACGCACCTCGGCGGCGCACGCCGCTGCCCACGTACCCGTTCGAACGTCAGCGATACTGGGTCGATCCCGGCGTCGGACGAAGTCGTGGACGCCGCTGGCGGCGACGAGCACGATCAGCCGTTGGCGTCCGACATTGCCGACTGGTTCTACGTGCCCACGTGGCGGAGCACGGCGCCGTCCATGGTCCTTCCCAGGTGCCGGCGCGCCAACACCGCTGGCTGGTGTTCGCGGATGCCTGCGGTCTGAGCGACGCGGTCGCCCGCGCCGCCACTGCCGAGGGCATCGAGGTGGCGACCGTGACGGCGGGGCACGCCTTCGTGCGGCACTCCGACCTGTCGTTCTCGGCGCGCCCTGGCGCGCGAGCCGATGTCGGTGCCGTCCTGGCCGACCTCGCCACCCGTTCGTGGGTCGCCGACACGATCATCCACTGCTGGACGGTCACGGAGGCCGCGGCGGCTGACGGATGAGCGAGGCCGAGTTCGACCGAGCAGCTCGAACTCGGCTTCAGCTCCCTTGTCGCGCTCGCGCAGGCGCTCGGTGAGGCGGTCGCGAGATCGTCTGCACGCATCATCGTCGTGTCGAATCACGTGCACGATCTCGGCGAAACCGCGACGCTGACACCCGCCAAGGCCACCGTGCTGGGCCCCTGCCGGGTGATCCCCGACGAGTATCCCGGGCGTCTCGTGCCGGCACGTGGACGTGGAATGGCCCGCCAGTGACCAGCACCGGGCCACACGCGCTCGTCGAATCCCTGCTGCGCCGAGGTGCTCGCCGATGTCAGCGAGGCAGCCGTCGCGCTTCGCGGACGGCACCGCTGGACCGAGGCGATCGAGCCGGTCAGGCTCGAGCCGCGCGAGACGTCGGCGATCCGCGATCGCGGCGTCTACCTGATCACCGGCGGCATGGGTGGCATCGGATTCACGCTCGCCGAGCATCTCGCCCGCACGCACCGTGCGCGCCTCGTGCTCGTTGGGCGCCGGCCGTTCCCACCGAGGGCGACGTGGGACGCCCTCCTCGCCGAGGACAATCGACGATGCGACCAGCCAGCGCATTCGAGCGCTGCGCGAGCTCGAGCGCGCCGGAGCGGAGGTCGTCGTCGAGGTTGCCGACGTGGCCGACGCCGACGCGATGCGCGCGGTCGTCGATCGAACGCTTGCGCGCTTCGGGACGATCAACGGCGTCGTGCACTGTGCGGGAGTCGCCGGTGGCCGCATGATCCAGTTCCACACACCTGCCGACGCCGTGCACGTCCTGCGGCCAAAGGCCCTCGGGGCCATCGTCCTCGATCGCGTCCTCGAGGCAGTGCCGCTCGACTTCATGGTCCTGGGCTCGTCGCTCACGTCGCTGCACGGAGGTGCGGGACAAGCCGACTACTGCGCGGCCAACGCGTTCCTCGACGCCTTTGCGACACAGCTCGTCGCCAGGGACGGCCGGCACGTGACGTCCGTGAACTGGGACACGTGGCAGGACGTGGGCATGGCCGTCAACACGGTGGTGCCGCGAGACATGGAATCGCAGCGCGCCGAGAGCCTTGCGCGCGGCATCCCGCCTGCCGAGGGGGCCATCGCCACGACCCGCGTGATCGGTCGCGGGCTGGCCCAGGTCGCGGTGTCGAGAACCGACCTGCGCGCCGCCGCGGACGAGCCATCCGCCATCACGAGCCACCGATCCCGCTGCCGACGACAGCATTCCGCGGGGCGACACCGACGCGTCGGTGTACTCGAGGCCGGCGCTCGGCAACGAGTTCATCGCGCCTCGCAACGACACCGAGGCCAGGATCGCCCGGATCTGGACGGAGTTGCTCGGGATCTCACCCATCGGCGTCGACCGACGACTTCTTCGCGCTCGGCGGGCACTCGCTGCTCGCGCTCCAGGTGGTATCGCGCCTGCGCGACGCGTTCCCGGTGGAGCTCGGGCTGCGGCTGCTGTTCGAGCAACCCACCGTCGGAGGCCTCGCGGAGTACGTCGACGACGCCCTGGGGCGCGCTGCGGCCGGAGCCGACGGCCTGGCAGACACGCTCGACCTGATCGAGAGCCTGTCGGAAGAGGAACTCCAGGCGTGGTTGACGCGCGATGCGGGCGGCCACGACAACGAGGGGCGTCGATGACGGATCTCACCGCGCGCATCAACGGGCTGTCGCCTGCCCGCCGTGAGCTGCTCGCGCGCCTGATGCGCGAGAAGGGCCTGCCGTTGTCGCCCGGCGCGATTCGCCGCGTTCCGCGGCCCGCTGGCGAGGTGCCGCTCTCGCTCGCGCAGCAGGGGCTCTGGTTCCTCGACCAGATGGCACCGGGCGGTCACACCTACAACGTGTTCGAGTCGATCGCGCTCGACGAGTGGATGACCCCCGACGTCGTCAAGCGCAGCCTCGACGAGATCGTGCGCCGGCACGAAGCCCTTCGCACGACGTTCGTGGCTCGAGGCGGCCAGCCCTTCCAGGTCATCGCCGATCGGGTCGACATCGCGCTTCCGGTCGTCGACCTCGGCGCCCTGCCCGTTGACGAGCGCGCGGCCGAAGTCGGGCGGATCATCGCAGACGTGGCACGGCGGCCCTTCGATCTGGCCGCGGGACCGTTGCTGCGCGCGACCTACCTGCGCGACGGTCACGGTGAGACGTCGCTCCTGCTCTGCATGCACCACATCGTCTCTGATGCGTGGTCGCTCGCGATCTTCGAGCGGGAACTGCGCGCGCTGTGCGCCAGCGCGATCAGCGGGCGGCCCGCGAGCGTTGCCAGAGCTGCCCGTGCAGTACGCCGACTACGCGGTCTGGCAGCGCGAGTTCCTGCAGGAGGGCGTGCTCGAAACGCAACTGGCGTACTGGAAGACGCAACTGGGTGGCGCACCCGCCACGCTCGACCTTCCCACGGTGCGCGCACGGCCGCCGGAACCGACCTATCGGGGCGCCACCCAGTGGCGCCGGCTGAGCGCGGAGCTGACGCACGCCCTGAGGACGTCGAGCCGCATCGAAGGCGTCACGCCGTTCATGCTGACGACTGGCCGCGTTCGCGGTCCTGTTGTGGCGCTACGCCGATCAGACCGACGTCATGATCGGCACGCCCGTGGCCGGTCGAAACCGGGCCGAGACCGAGGGCCTGATCGGGTTCTTCGTCAACACGCTCGTGCTCCGGGTCGATCTGTCGGACGATCCCTCGTTCGGGGAACTGCTTCAACGCGTGCGCACCACGTGCGTGGACGCCTACGCGAACCAGGACGTGCCCTTCGAGATGCTGGTGGATGCGCTGCACCCCCAGCGTGACCTCAGTCGCAACCCGCTCTTCCAGGTGTCGTTCCAGTTCACCAGCGAGCAGCCGCCCGCGGGTGCCGCACCCGAGACCGACTCGGACGGTGCGCACGACGAGGCGGCCGACCACGAGCCGGCGACCGAGGAGGGCGCCGCGAAGTTCGACCTGAGCGTTCACGTCTGGGACGATGGCCGGACGGCGCGCGTGCAAGCCGACTACAGCACCGATCTGTTCGACGAGGGGATGATCGCGCGGCTGCTCCAGCACTTCGAACGCGTGCTCGACTGGGCGATGGCGCATCGCGACATCCCGGTCTCACGCATGCCCCTCACCAGCGAGGCCGAGCGCCGGACGATTCTCGACGACTGGAACGCCACGGCGATCTCGTTTCCACGCGACGTTCGCCTCGACGCGATGGTTGCCAGGCATGCGGCCGAGTCGCCGGACGCCTGCGCCGTGATCGCGCCGGGCGAGCGCATCAGCTACGTGGAACTGGACGAGCGGGCCGCACGGCTGGCGGCGACGTTGCGCGCCCGCGGCGTGACCGCCGAGGTTCCGGTGGGCCTCATGATGGAGCGCTCGGTCGGCATCGTGGTCGGCATGCTCGCGATCCTGAAGGCCGGCGGCGCCTACGTGCCGCTCGATCCCGAGTACCCCGCCGAGCGGCTCGCGTTCATGATGCGCGACAGCGGGATCGGCGTCCTGCTGACGCGAGCGACGCTTCGTGCCCGTGGTGCCCGACGTTGACGTCGCGATCGTGCTCCTCGACGAGGAGGACGCCGGCGGTGGTGAGCGCGACGCCGCCGCGACCGGCCTGCGGACCTTCCGGGCAGTGACAGCCTCGCCTACATCATCTACACGTCGGGCTCGACCGGCACGCCGAAGGGCGTTGCGGTGACGCACCGAGGCATCGCCCGGACGGTGTGCAACGCCAGCTACCTGTCGATCGACCGCACCGATCGCGTGGCGATGGCGTCGAACCCGTCGTTCGATGCCGCCACCTTCGAGGTGTGGGGCACCTTGGTCCACGGCGCCACGCTGGTGGTCGTGCCCAGGGAGCGGATGATCGCGCCCGAGCGTCTCGCCGACGAGGTGCGCAGGTCGGGCATCACCGTGCTGTTCCTGACCACCGCGCTGTTGAACCAGGTGGCGGCCACGATCCCAGACGCCTTTGCCACCCTGCGATGCGTGCTGTTCGGAGGCGAGGCGCCCGATCCGGGCAGTGTGCGCCGAGTGCTTCGCGCCGGGCCGCCCGAAGCGACTGCTCCACATGTACGGCCCCACCGAGAGCACGACCTACGCGTCGTGGCACCTCGTCGAGGACGTCCCGGCCGGGGCGTCGACGATCCCGATCGGCGCGCCGTTGAGCAACACGCAGCTGTACCTGCTGGATCGCCACCTCGAGCCCGTGCCCCCTGGCGTACCGGGTGAGATCCACATCGGTGGCGACGGGCTGGCCCGCGGCTACTGGCGCCGCCCGGGCCTCACGGCCGAGCGCTTCGTGCCCGACCCGTTCTGCCGCGGGCCGGAGGTCGCCTCTATCGCACCGGCGACATCGGACGCTACCTGCCCGGGGGCGCCATCGAGTTCGTGGGCCGGCGCGATCAGCAGGTGAAGATCCGCGGCTACCGGGTCGAGCTCGGCGAGGTCGAGGTGATGCTGCGCGACCATCCGGCGGTGCACGACGCCGTCGTGGTGTGCGCCGACCACCACGGCGACAAGCGCCTCGTGGCGTACGTCGCGCCGCGCGCAGGGAGGAGCGTGACGGCCTCGGACTTGCGGGCCTTCATGCAGGGACGCGCCCCGGGATACCTGGTGCCGTCGGTGTTCGTGACGATCGGCGAAGTGCCCCTGACACCGAACGGCAAGGTCGATCGGCGCGCGCTGCCAGCCCCGGACGACGCGCGATTCGGCGCCGGGGCGCCGGGCACCCCGCCCGAGACACCGGCCGAACAGGCGATTGCCCGCATCTTCGGATCGGTCCTGCGCGTCGACGGCATCGGACAGGGACGACAGCTTCTTCGACCTCGGCGGGCACTCGCTGCTGGCCACGCAGATCGTGGCGCGCGTGCGAGACGCGCTGCACGTGGACGTGCCGTTGCGCACGCTGTTCACGTCGCCATCCGTCGCCGGGTTTGCCGCAGCGGTGGCCGATGCCGCGATGCAGGACGCGATCTCGACAGCACCGGCCATTCCCCGTGTTGACCGGACACGGTTCCGCGCCACACGCACGCCCGCCGGAGCCCTCGTGATTCCCGACACGCTGCGAGCGATGCTCGGCAACCGCGATCGCCTGTGAATCCCTGGCTCGTCACCCTCCGGCGCAGACCCGAGGCGCGCGTGCGCCTGTTCTGTGTTCCGCATGGCGGCGGGGCTGCCTCCTCGTTTGCGTCCTGGCCCGAGCACCTGGCGCCCCTCGTCGAGGTGTGCGCGATTCAGTTGCCGGGCCGCGCCTCGCGCCTCGCCGAAGCGCCGTTCACCCGCATGGACCCGCTCGTCGAGGCGCTGGCCGACGCGATGACGCCCGCCCTCGACAAGCCGTTTGCCTGCTTCGGCCACAGCATGGGCGCGCTCGTGTGCTTCGAGCTCGCGCATTGCCTGAGGCCGCGACGCGCGTCCCGTGCCCATGCACCTGTTCGTGTCGGGCGCGGGCGCGCCACGGCGCGAGCGGCGACTGCCCGCGTTGCGCGACGTGCCGGACGCGGGCTGGGCCGATGCCCTTCAGCGGCTGGGAGGCACGCCGGCCGACGTGCTGGCGAGCCGGGAATTGACGGAACTGCTGGCGCCCACCCTTCGGGCCGACTTCGCGGTGTGCGAGACCTACCGTTATCGCCGCCGCAGGAGGCTGACGTGTCCGATCACGGCCTTCGGCGGCAGGAGCGATGCGACCGTGCCGGCCGCCGACCTGAACGCCTGGGCCGAGGAAACGAGCGGCCCCTTCACGGCCCGACGGTTCGCGGGCGGACACTTCTTCCTGCACGCGGCCTTGCCCGCCATGCTCGCCGCGGTGCGGCGAGGCGCTGCTGCCGGCAGCGGGTGCCGAGCGGTCGGTCGGCCACGGCGGTAGCCGCAGGCCGCAGCCAGTGATTGCACCCGCGCGCACCGGAGACCACACGACATGACCGAAGCAGCCGAGACGTTCCGCGTCGTCGTCAACGATGAAGGGCAGTACTCGATCTGGCCGCTGGAACGCGACCTGGCTCCGGGCTGGCTCGACGCCGGCGTGAGCGGGTCACGCGAGGCGTGTCTCGAGCACATCGAGCGCACCTGGCTCGACATGCGCCCGCGAAGCCTGAGAGAGACATCGCCGCCGGCTCGTCGCGAGTGATCGAGGAACCACGGGCGGCGATCGCTCGGGCACCCACCCATGGACGGCGTGTTGTCACACCGTGTCATCCGTCTCGGCCACGCGAATGCGCGCGTCGATGTCGTCGAGGTGTCGGTGAACGACGCGCGCGCGCTCGAGCGGTGGGCGACAGGACGCGAGCGCGGCCCGACGGGCGAGGGCGGAGCGCTTCCGCCTCGTCGCCGATGCCGTACGGTGCCTCGCGTCGGAGGCACTGCTGCGCGACGTACTGCGCGAGGAGTGCGGGATCGACCTGGACTCGTCGACGATATCGGTATCGCTGTCGGGCAAGCCGACTCTGGCCGACCATCCGGGCGTGCACTTCAACATGAGCCATTCCGCCGAGTGGCTCGCCTGCGTCGTCGGGGATCGACCGGTCGGCATCGACGTCGAGTCGGCGCGTGCGATGAACGACTGGCCGGTGGCCCAGTTCATGTCGCCCGTGGAACTCGACCGTCACCATCGACTCGACGATCGTGACCAGGCCGCGAACTTCTACCGCCTGTGGACGCTCAAGGAGAGCGTGCTCAAGGCCATCGGCGCGGGGCTGTCGATCGACCCGAGGCGGCTGACCATCGTGGACGTGGATGGGCAGTTGAGGATCGAGGGCGACGCCGCGCCTGGGCGGCGCGGCCAGGATGGGTGCTGAGGGTCCTTCCGATGCCGGCGGGGGTGCACGCTGCGGTGTGCATCGCCTCCGGCGCGGCCTCGTGAACGCCGGCCGGTTCTCAGACGTTCGCGTAACGAGCGGCAAGTTCGTGCTGGAGGGCGCTGAACACGCGCTGTTCC
>CAVQID010000030.1:0-9395 GCA_963712485.1 uncultured beta proteobacterium | reverse complement strand
GCACGCATCCGCCGTCCGCCAGATCTATTCAATCACGATTGCCGCCTCCGTCGAGATGGCGAGTGCATTGTTCGGCAATACCGCAATGCCAAGGGGAGCGCGCAACGACGGCGGATCACCCAGCACGGTATTCGCCGGAGGATTGCGCAGCAGCGTGCTGACCGCGAAATTGGGTCGAACGAGTCGCACAGAGTGACCCCTGGCGTCGGCAACGTAGATGTTCCCCGCTCCGTCCCTTGCCATCGCTCCAATGGTGGTGAAGTAGGCTTGGACGCCTTGGCCATCGGTGTTCCCGTCTGCGCCGTTGCCAGCGACCACTTGGATGCTGCCGTCACCGCGGGCTCGTCGAAGCTGGGTTGCCATGAGCTCCACAAAGATCACCTCATCAACACCCGTTGCAACCAGCAGTCTCGGATTCGAGGTACTCGCAAAAGGCTGCGCGCCGTCGACTGATGCACAGTTGGCGGGTCCGGCTCCCGCCAGGGTTCCCACCACCCCATTAGTTGTGATTTTACGGATCACACAGTTGAATTCATCCGCCACATAGATGCTGCCGGCCGTATCCAGCGCGACGGCAGCCGGACCGTCAAACTGCGCGGTCGACGCCGGACCATTAGCGTAGCCTCGGCCGAGCAGCCCCCCGCAACCGTCGTGACAACTCCGGTCGGCGTTACCTTCCTAACGGCGTGATTGCTCGAGTCTGCAACGATCACGTTGCCGGCGTCGTCAACGGCGAGATAAGCCGGCTGATTGAATCGCGCGACACTTCCGGTTCCATCGAGAAATCCTGGCTGACCTGGACTGCCGGCGATGGTTGTAACGACGCCACCCGGGGTTACTTTCCTGATGGTGTGGCTGTCGGAGAGATAGACGTTGCCGTTCGCGTCGGCCGCCAGCGGGACGGTCCCGCCGAAGCGGGCATTAGGTCCGGTGCCATCGGCAAATCCGGTCGGCATGAGCTGTCCGGCCAGCGTCGTAACGACACCTGCCAGCGTGACGCGACGCACAGTGTTGTTGATGGAATCGCTAACGTACAGAACACCCGCGCCATTGCTGGAGATGCCATACGGAGTGTTAAACGCCGCCGCAGTGCCCGAACCGTCGGCGGTCCCGGCGACCAGCGGGTTGCCGGCAATCGTTGTCAGCGTGAGCGTCGACAGATCGAGGAGCCGGACCGTGTGAGACGCCGTGTCGGTTATGGCCAGCGTCTGGCTGTTAGCGAGCGTCAATCCTACGGGCATCGCCAGCCGCGCGGCGGTCCCAACGCCGTCGAGGTGAGCTCTTTGCTGCGCGGCGCCGGCGATGGTGGTCACATCCCCTGACAGGTCGATGCGCCGAATCGTTGCGTTGCTGGACTCCGCAACGTAGAGATTGCCAACTCCATCGAACGCCAGTCCCCTCGGCGACCGGAAGCTGGCAAGTTGTCGCGGACCGTCGGCCTCTCCGGGCAGCATGGGATTGCCTGCAAAGAGCGATACGTTGCCTGTGGTGTCCACCCGCAGAATGATGTTGCGCAGTCGATCCGATACGTAGATGTCACCGGCCGGACTGATCGCTAATTCCGCCGGGTCATGCGAGTTCGGACCAAAAGTCAATGACTCGAGCGTGCACTGTCCTCCGGCAAGCACGAGTCGAGCGAAACTGGTCACCACGCCACCCGAAATCTTGCGCAGATAGCACGTGCGCTGGTCGACAAACCACAGCGCGCCAGCGGAATCAAACGCCGTGGATCGGGGAAAGCCCATCTGGGCGGAGGCCAGCGGGCCGTCGACTCGTCCTCTCACGCCCGGCGTGCCCGCGAACGTGGTTACCGCGCCGTTCGGTGTAATGCGACGAATGACCTGGTTTTCGGAGTCCGGGACGAAGACATTGCCCATGGCGTCGACCGCGGAGCCACGCGTGAAGTCGAAACGCGCGGCGGCCCCTTGTCCGTCGAGATAGCCTGCGCCCCCAAGCGAACCGGCAAGCAAGCGCAGGTTGGGACGCACCGTCAGTGATGCCGGTGAACTGGTCAACGAACCGAGGTTGTTTGAGACAAGCACTCGATACTGCGTGCCGCTATCAATCAACGCAGTTTGTGGGATTACGAGCGTCGCTCCGGTGGCACCGGCTATGGCGAAATACGTTGCCCCGTCAGCGGCACGCTCCCATTGGTAGGCGGTCGCATTCGGAGAAGTTACCGAGAACGTTGCATTGGTACCTGCACCAACAGATTGCGCTTGCGGCTGGCTTGAAATGACCGGCGGACTGGGCGGTGCAGCCGGAGGCGGTGCAATGGGCGCTGAGGATCCGCCGCCCCCACCGCAGCTGACGAGGCTGAGAGAAGCGATTAGAACAACCGCGCCAAGCAGGCCGCGTTGCGGCATCTGCACACGTGTATCCCCCACGATTTCCTCCGCTCTCTCTTATGCAGTTTGAATTGAGGCGCAGTCGGGATGCTAGCGATCGATGAATGATCGTCAATACGGCCGGCGCTTGAGGGTGTCTCAATGCGGCTACAGTTTCGTGCCGCTTGTCGGATTGGGCGCACACACTGATCGAATCCCAATCGCCTCAATCCCTGCTTATGCGCGAAATCGGCCATCTCCTGCCATTGACCGGCGCCGCCCAGTTCGCCCACTAGCTGTGAAGCGTCAAGAGGTTGTTTCTTGAAGTGCTGAGTCGGGACATGGGTGGGAGACCTCCGATGCCCTGGTGAGGGCGATGCCAGTTGTAGTGGTGGATCCAGTCGTCGAGCGCGTCGCTACGCTGCTGCGAGTTTTGGTAAGTGAAGGCGTAGGCCCATTCACGCAGGGCGGATTGGATGAAGCGTTCGGCCTTGCCGTTGGTCTGCGGACGGTAGGCGCGGGTGAAGCGCTGCTGGATGTCCAGGGTCCTGCAGGCTTGAGTGAAGGCGGTGGAGTGGAAGGCACCGCCGTTGTCGGTGAGCACACGGCGGATCGAGATGCCGAGCGAGCGGTAGTAGGCCACGGCGTTGCGCAGGAACTGAGTCGCGCTGCCGGCCCGCTCGTCGGGGTGCATGTCGGTGAAGCCGACGCGCGCGTGGTCATCGATCGCCACGAACAGGAACTCCCAGCCGGCCCCGCTGGCGGTATCGCGTCGATTGCCGGTGACGCGGTGGCTGGGTCGCTCGATGCGGCCGAGCTTCTTGATGTCGATGTGCAGCAGTTCCCCGGGAGCTTCGCGCTCGTAGCGGATGACCGGCTCGGCCGGCGCCAGATCGCGCAGCTTCGACAGGCCGGCACGGGCCAGCACTCGGCTGACGGTGCTGCCGGAAACGCCCAGGGCTTGCGCGATGCGCGCCTGCGTCAGGCGCCGGCGGCGCAACTCCATGATGGCCAGCGCCCGGCCCGGCGCGATCGAACGCGGGCTGCGCAGCGGCCGCGAGGAGCGGTCGGCCAGACCGGCCTCGCCCTGAACCAGGTATCGGCCCAGCCACTTGCGACCGGTCGGCGCGCTCACGCCGTGCGCGGCGGCCGCCGCGCACGGCGTCATCCCTCGATCAACGACGTCCCTGACCATCTCGATTCGACGTGCGTACGTCAGTCGGGCATTCTTGTGAGTGTTCATTCGGCTGAGCTCCTGAGAAACCGGTAGGCGTAGAGAACCTCCAGTCTCCCAAACTCAGTCCGAGTGAACAGAAACAACCTATTGGAACTTCACAACTAGCCGACATCCCCACACCCCGTCAAAATGCCTCGCAGCGGACATAGATCCCAATCAGGCCAGAATGGCACAAAGCAGACGTAGGGCTCGGGCATCCACACTGTGACCGCCAACAATTTCGATCGCATCGTCAGCAGCAGTGTGCAGGTTAGTGCGAGTGCTATCCGAATTCATCGGAAGGCAACCGCCGAAGCCGGTCGACTACGACTGGTTCAGTGAGTCGGAAGTTGCAGGCTTCGATACCGTTGTCAATCAAAGTAGCTGTCGACGGATTGATGACGCTACATGGCGCGATCTCGAAGTTAAACGATACCTTCGACTGGTTGCTGAGAGTTCCAGCATTCTTGGTCGCCAAGTGCTTTTCCATCGCCTGCGCACCGGTGCCAGGTCGGATCGCGTCCGCGCACTCGTCGAGCGGGGGCAGAGTCCAGGCACAGAGACGACACAGCGCGTCCGCTTCACGCTTCGCTGTATCGAAACCGATATCACGGAACTCTTCCGGAGCGCGCCGCTTGCTGCGAGGGGGTGGACGACACGGCTGGGCGTATTGCCCTACGTGTCAGGTGCCGCCGTGTTGCTGCTCTTCACGCAATTCTGGCTGCTGGCACTCGGCGCGTTGGTCGGATGTTTGCTGCTGGGAGCGGCGGTCCACTTGCACTTTTACGGTGCCATCGCGAAATGGCAGGCGCAGAGAGCGGCACTGCTGGAAGTATTGCGCTGCGGTCTGGCCCTGGTCGAGTTGCAGCGAAGATATCGGACACCACTGCTCGATGACGTCGAAAGTCAACAAGAAAACCTGAACGCACTCATCTCCAAGTTCTCGCCTGGCTGGATCGCCTACGTTCCCGGAGTCGTGCAGTACTTGAACCTGGTCGCGTTGCATGACTTTCTGCAGCTCCAGCGACAGGCCGCCATCATTGAAAGGAGCCGGGCCGAGCTCTTGGACGTCTACCAGGCAATCGCCACCTTCGAGGCGGACGTTTGCCTGATTGAGCACTTGGCAACGGTACAAACGTTCTGCTGGCCGAAAGCCTGCATCGGCAAGGACCTAACGCTGGTCAAGTCAGTCAATCCATTGCTTCCATCGGCAGTTCCTCTGTCGATGGAGCTGCGCGACTCGGGTGCCTTTATCAGCGGCCAGAACGGGATAGGCAAGAGCACCTTGCTACGAGCGATCGGCTTGAACCTGATGTCGGCCCGTTCATTCGGGTTCTGCTATGCGGCGAGCGCCGCGCTTGCCGCAGGCACCGGTGTATTCCAGTCTCCTGAACGAGGACAGTCTTGCAGACGGTGTCAGTCTTTACATGGCTGAGCTCGCTCGCGCAGAGGAACTGGCTCGTGTTGCCGCTGCTGGCGAGGACGTCGTCATCCTTATCGATGAGCCGTTTCGCGGAACGAACAACGACGAGTCGACTGCGGCGGCGGCGGGGCTGCTGAGCTTTCTCGCTAAGCGTTGCCTGGTGCTCGTTTCGTCGCACAACCTTGTGCTTGCCCAACTGCTGGCGAAGCATCTGACGCCCTGGCGCGTGGTGAGCCGCGCGTCGGACGAACCCAGACTGCAGCTTGAGCCCGGTCTACTGGTCGAGACCAATGGGCTACTGATGTCGAAGCAGTACAACTTCGATGCTGAGGTCTCGACCAACGCTGAGCGTGTCTGGCGCTGGCTGTCCGATGCTGGAACTCACAGATCACACGTCCCTGAGCTATGACAGCACTGCCGAGTCACTCGACAGCACGCGGCCAGCATCGGTCATGCCTTTCTAGAAGAAGATTGACCCTAAAGAGGACGGATTCGACATCTTGGTCGACGCGCGCTAGATGCTGACACTGAACTGCGCCGCAACCTGTCGGCGGACGGGGGCCGCGTTGCGCCATGCTGCTGCCTTGGCTGCGCTGGGATTGGTTTGCGGCGGGCCAGTGTCGGCGAGCGACTCCTCAGCCCCGACCAGCACGGTTCGTCCCAAGATCTATGCACTGATATCGGCGATAGGCACCGAGGTGCAACACGTCAGCCTGAAGCCATCAGTGGGCTCGAACATTGAGCCGTACCGTCGCCAGTACTTGCACCTCAAGACAAGCACGCTCGACCTGATGGCCCTGCGTGGTATGGATGCGGGTGTGGCGGCGGCCGAGCCCAACAGCCGGCGCTTCTACTTCGCCGTTAACGTGCCGAGCAGCGAGCTGTATGGAAGAAGTCTGTTCAGCGATCGGGCACTGGAGGTTGCCCTCGATCGTGTTCGTTCCATGCCCGAGCGGGCGACTTGGGACGAGATTCTCATCATGACTCCGATGTCCCGGTACAACCCGGTGGAAGGCATGGCGCCGGGCCTGGGCGGTGCCGGGATCTACATCCATGAGATGCCTACTTCGGAGATGGAGGACCACCCGGCGAGCAGGTTCTTCGCGATGCGGGAGCGCGTCGTCTCGCCGGACGGCCGCGAGCATGGCTCGCGCAGTTATATTGCTGTGTACGTTTACACGACTGTCCGGCGCCTCGACGCCAAGACGCTGGAAGTAATCCGAAGCGAAGTGAACTTGCAGACGCTGAAGTCGCACGATCCCGATTCGGATGCCATTCGCCTGGCGAATTCGATCCCCGCCCTGACCCTATACACGCGCATGCACGAGATGACGGAGACGACTGCTGAGCGTTCGACCCTGAGAGTCCACGGACGCGTCATGCCCGGTGGCTTGATCATCCTGGGGCCAGTCGAAGAAGGATCAGTGAATCGGCGCTCCGAAAGCAATCCATCGTCCGAGTAGGCTGGGTAGGCGGTGCTCGGCCACGAGCTGACCTGGGCACCTTGAGCCTGGTTCGCCCAGGAGCGGACGTTTCCGAGCTGTTTCGTGGCCGCAAACCCGACATAGGCGGACCGACGACCTGGCACGCCCTTCAGAGGAGCCTGCCTCGAACGGACTGTGTTGTAAGCGTTGACAACATCATTCAATGTTGGCATGATTTACAACATGCGAGCTACGCCATTGCTGGACGAGCGCCTGACTCTTGAGGAAGAGGCCTTCGTCGAGCTGGTTGTGTGGCGATTGGATCGTCCATTGGAAGGCTGTGAGCACCGCTTCAAGTACCGCTTGGCGTATGTGCTTCGTGGCAATTGCGTAGTGCGATACGACAACGAGGCTGGCAAGGGTGACCATCGGCATGTCGGCAAACGTGAGCGGCCGTACGAGTTCACATCGCTCGACAAATTGCAGGCGGATTTCTGGGCGGATGTAGCCCGGGTAAAGGAGTGACAGTGGCTACGGTGACGATTGGGGTCGGAACAAAGGCGCAGGTGCGGGAGCGACTCGCAGGCGCGTTTTCGGGGCGCTCGCAAGGCGGGCCACGACTGAATTTTGCTTCGCACGCACTTATGTGGCGAATTCTTACTCCCAATCGCTGGGCGGTACTGGAGGCGATGACCGGCGCCGGGCCGCTCGCTCTGCGAGAGATCGCGCGGCGTGTCGGCCGCGACGTGAAGGGAGTCCATACGGACGTTCATGCGCTTCTGAATGCGGGGGTGCTCAATCGCACGGAATCCGGAGCCTTTGAGTTCCCATACGAAGCGGTCCACGTGGACTTCACCCTGCGAGCGGCGGCTTAGCTTTCTCGGGGGCTAAGACAGGGCTCGGCCAGAAGCTGCCGTATCGCTGCGCCCGGTACTTCGCCCGAAAGCGGCCGCCTCGATCTCTCCGGGCGGCGCCTAACCCGCCACTGGCGGACACTACTCAAGTCGTCGAGAATCGGCGCTTGCGGTGGGCCAAGTGCTCATCCCCGGCGATAGACCCGGCACATCGGAGGCATCATGGAACCAGCCAGTCCCAAGCAAGGCTTCCAGCGCACCGCGTCCATCCAAGACCGCGTCAAGGCCATTCAGGCTGTGCTCGACGAGCACGGCCTGAATGCCAGTGCCGGGGTCCAGGATCTTGACCATCTGGCGCAGGAAGAATGGGTGCCGAAGAACGGCGCGCGCGTTGTTGCCCGCGCATGGATCGATCCCGCCTTTCGCGCGCGACTACTGGCGGACGGTCGAGCCGCGGTCACCGAGCTCGGGCTCCCGATGCCCAAGCACCACAGGCACCTGGTCGTGCTGGAAAACACAGCATCGGTTCACAACGTCATCTGCTGCTCGCTGTGCTCGTGCACCGCGTTCACGATCATCGGCTTGCCACCCGACTGGTACAAGGATTTCGAGTACCGATCGCGCATCGTGCGCGAGTCCCGGACGGTGCTCAAGGAAATGGGACTCGACTTGCCGCCGGCAATAGAGATCCGCGTGTGGGACACGACAGCGGATACCCGCTACATGGTGCTGCCGATGCAGCCGCCTGAGACCATTGGATGGCCGGAAGACAAACTGGTATCGATCGTCACGCGCGATTCGATGATCGGCGTCGCACGACTGTAATGGGGGGTGCCATGGATGGAATGCATGACCTTGGCGGCAAACAAGGCTTTGGCGAAGTGCGCTACACGCTAAATGCCTCGGCTTTTCACGCCGAGTGGGAGGTGCGGGCCAATTCGCTTTACGCCTTTGCCGTGCGGTGCGGGATCTTCAATATGGACGAGTACCGCTACGCGATTGAGCGCATGGAGCCGCGCCATTATCTTTCAGCGAGCTACTACGAACGCTCGCTGACAGGGATGGCAAGCCTGTGCGTCGAAAAGGGCCTCGTGACGCGCGAGGAACTTGAAAGGCGCGCGCAAGGTGCATTTCCCCTCGCCACGCCAGGTGCACAGGGGCGCACCAACGTCGTCACCCGCGAGCACTTCAAACCGGGTGACCAGGTGCAAGTGCGGGAGGACTATGTTCCCGGTCACGTCCGGATGCCGGGCTACATCAGAGGAAAGCACGGCGTCGTTGTCGGAGTATCACCGGCCTACCCATTCCCGGACGCACACGCGCATGGGATCGAGGCGCAGGACGAGCCGACATACGATGTGCAATTCCGCAGTCAGGACCTCTGGCCGGACTCGTCCGATCCAGCGCTGGTGCATGTGGGCGTCTTCGAGAGCTACCTAAGGCGCGCCTAGACGGTCGCGGCTACGAACTGCAAACGCAACGGCCTCCTACGGAAGCCTGACTGCAGTTCATCGAACATCACGTGATAGTCGCAAGACGGCGGCGACCCGCCGCTTGCGAGAGCGGGCTGACTTGCCCGATAGCGGACGGGCGTGTGATGCTTAGTTGATGGCGAACTTAGACATCGTCCCGGCCTCCCTAGCAGACTGTCGTTCCGTAGCGCAGATCCACGTAGATGCTTGGCGTGCGGCGTACGTCGGCATCTTGAGTGACGAGTTCCTCGCTGCGCTCTCCGTAGATCAGCGGGAGACCATGTGGCAGGAAGCCGTAACTCGCGGCTCGCCAGTTGTCCTGGTGGCGAAGGTTGCCGGAGTGGTCGCCGGCTGGGTTGCCTTCGGCTCCTCGCGAGACGAGGGGGCGCCGGCCGACCGCGGAGAAGTCTGGGCCATCTACGTTGCCCCTGCGGCTTGGTCCCTCGGAGTGGGGCGGGGCCTCTTGATGGAGGCTATGCGGGCGATGGCTCAATACGGGTATCGGGAGGCGAGCCTATGGGTCATGCGTGACAATGCCCGGGCGGTCCGGTTCTACAGCCGAGTCGGTATGACCGAGGATCCCGACTCTGAGAAGTACTTCGAGCTAGGTGGGCATCGAGTGAAGGAATTACGTTACTTCACGCCGTTACCCCTTGAGACGCTCGAGTCATGAGCCGGC
>CAVQID010000029.1:0-6470 GCA_963712485.1 uncultured beta proteobacterium | reverse complement strand
CTAGTTCGCTGGCCGCTGGCGCCCGCCGAGGGCGCTTTCACGTCAGCGTGGCGACGCCAACTGCGGAAGCGGTGAATCCGCTGGTGTCCGTTGAAACCGGTCGCAAGGCGGAAAGCCAGGATTGTGCAAGGTGAATCACTGAGTTCACGGCGCACTTCTTTGGGGGTGCGTTCGCTTCACTAAGTAAATCGACGTGACGTTCAGACTTCTCAAAGAGCGGGTTCGCCTATGTCCGCTTCTTAGAAGCATTCTGACCGGGTGTCTGGATGGCCGCTAAAAGGCGAACTGGGTGGCCAAGGTCAGGGGCGGCTTGTGGCCGACTCGCGCCTACCCTGGTGCCTTCAAAGGTTCTTGTTAAAGTTCCGCTCAGGCAAATTATTGGTTCGTTGAGTATGCGAAGCAATCTTGGCCTCCTTGTGGGCAGTTGTCTTGTCATAGCCCTTGGCGCCTGTGGCGGCAGCGGTGGCGACGACGACGGCACGCCTGCCCGGCTGATGCCGACCAGGACGATCAGCCTCTGGCATTCGGATCTGGTGTTTGATTCGACGCGGCAATCCCTCTATGCGGTCGTCGGCAACGATTCGACGCTTCCGCCCAAAATTGTTGCAGTTGCTGCTGTCAGCGGCCAAGTCCAGGACCTCGTGGCTCCGTCCGACCCGCCGGTCTATGCACCCGTCGAACCGGTGCAGGGCACGCTGAGCCTGTCCGCGCAGGCTCAGTATCTGTACTTCACGACTGCGGGCGGGTCCGTGTCGCGTGTCAATCTGTCGGCGAAAGCCGTCGATCTGACGGTTCCCGCCCCGACCGCGTCGAATGCCAAGGTCGCGGCTGTGGCGGCGTCGCGCACCGATGACTCCTTGGCCTACGTGCAACTGGTGTCGAATAGCAGTGATCCGGACGCTATCGGTAGTTTGCGCAACGCCCAGTGGGGAACGCAATGGGTCCAGATTCCTCGGCACCCCTACGTCGCCAAGGCACTCACGGTCCGCAGTGACGACGCTGAACTGATTTCGCGGGCAAACGACCTTCAACGCGTGCGAATTAGCGCGAGTGGACCCGAGGTCGTGCTGGCTACGGGCGCGATTCCAGGCTCGAGTACTCCCGATGTTCCGCAGTACGTCAGCGGCGGAGTCCTGGCACAAGGGCGCATTTACGACGCGGCGACCCTAGCTTTCCTGTTCGACGTTCCAGGGGCGTCGGTCTGCGGCGTACTGCCAAGCCGCAGCCGACTCGTCTGCGCCGCACCGGCGGCGTCCACAGGTCATGAGTTGTTTGTCTTCGACTTGCCGACGCGTAGCCGCGTGGCGAGTTGGTTGGCCGGATTCGATACCGGGACCATATTCGTATCGACGCCAGCCCTGCGCGTCACGCCCATCGGTGCGGGGCGAATGGCGGTCAGCTATGGCAGCACCACTAAGCTGGCCACTTACGGCCCGACCGCGCTCGCGATCTACTCGAATGCGGCATTCAACTAGCGACCCGCCAGCCGTCCAAGCCGCATCAAAGCGTCCGGTATCGGGACGATTGAAGGCACGATGTAATTGGCAGGTTCTGGCCGAATGCGGTGGTCCCGGAGTCCGCAATGGGGCAGGGGTGTGGACCTCAGCGGGATAATGTCAACTGCGGCGCTGCATCTAGCAGACCATTGCGGCTGGCTGACATGACATCCGTCCGCGCGACCGAATGTGGGGTAATTGGGCCGCCGCGCGGCGACATGAGTTAAGTGCAAAGGGGACAGGACTCTCCTCGAGGATAAGCAACTCCATGAGTTGCGCATCGCAAGTAGGTCCCAATTGTTCTCGCGGTGTAGGCTTTCACAGCCTTTTTCGCCTTTCGTACGCGAACCGCGCCACCGGACTCAGCAGCAACTCGCGATGCTTTCCTTGATTTCTTCGCGGCCGTTCTCTTCAGTGACTTCGTGGACTTCATGCGTGCCTCCGTGCCTCGGCCGCTGCCTCATCACTATGGTTGACTTGATCTAGCAAGCGAAAGTACCTCGCATCTAGTTTCAGCTTTGAAAGATGATCAATTGCCCACGGCGCAAGGGCCGTGAATCCCGCTAGAAACTTGAACCAAGTGTCGAGCCTCGCAGAGCAGATTAGCGAGACGAGCGAAAGGAGGAGCGCTAGAACCCCCATCTCTATTAATGCAGTTGCTAATTGATTCTGCCAACGCGAAGACTTAGTACCTTGGAGATTGAGTGCGCTTGACAAAGCGATGAAGCTTACGAGGACATACCAGATCGTCAGTTGGTAGCCCGGCTTCGCCGTTGCATCAAGTACAGACAAAGCCGCCACAGCGGTGAAGCTAAACCCAGCGAGCCCGAGGATCGTCGCCCGATGCAAATCGCGCTCCTGAGCCGCCTCGGGCAACTGCTTCGACATCAAGTTCCTCCACCAGATGCAGAGGAGCAGTCTCGTGCCCGCGGGTATAAGTGGCAGCAGATATAGCAGAGGCGGTTCGCACATTGGGTCCGCATCCATCAAGTAGGCTTGCTCGCGATGTTCGCAGCGCCTCACCGAAACCAGAGCCGAGATTTAGGGCGCGTCTCGGTGGAAATTCCGCCGACGATTCATCGGTAGCGGCGAATGAGCAGGCAGAGTCGAGGCGCAGCAAGTGAGGATACGACGCAATGACAACGGGCAGACGAAGGAGTAAGGGCAAGGGGCTAGGACTCCAATCTAGCTCCGGGAGCAGTTTGTCGAGAAGTGTCCTGATGCCATCAGTTCGCCGCACCCCTGCTCACGGTGGCATCCCGGCTGGACTCGGCAGCCTGGAAGAACTGCGCATAAGTGTCTCAGCTCTTGGTCTCAGGGCCTTGTGGCTAAGGGCACCGCTGATTGATGAGTCAGCACACCAGCAGGAGTGTCACCCCGTTGAAGTCATCGTTCGCCAGCAAGCACTGCACCGTGGGGAGCACTTCACTTTCGACGCAGGGAGGCGCTTTCGTCAACGGCAAGCGCCCTGTACTCCTGTCAGACGGTTCCCTCAGGAAATACCTTCTCGCTCATTTTCTTGACAATGAGCTTCACATCCTTAGCGGCGACACGAAGATCGGTGAACACGGTGTGTCCGTCGTTCATCTCAAGCCGCAGCGCGCCACCCTTGAACGTGCCCTTGCCAGCTTGCTTCATGTCGATGACTTCATCGTGGGCGCTCGGTGGACGCTTGCCGATGATCGGAACGTGCATGCCGAAGTACGTCGCAACGTAATCAAGGACGCCACTCTGCGAGTTATCAGTGCCAAAGTCTCTCCGCGGCGTGAGCCCAAAAGCGTCCCATGCTTGCGCGCCGCCTCGTACGCAACTTGAGACGCAACGTGCAATGGCAACTTGCCACCGAACATCAACGCCCTTAAGGCGTGCCACTTGGCGCCAGCGCCGCCGGGGAGCAATAAAGTCAACGCGGCGCTGTACAGGAACAGGACGCCGCTGACGGCGAACAGCATGTAGGCGACTTCCTTTGACTGATATCCGCCCAATTGCATGCCTGACGCGACGAAGAACGTGATTGCAGTCCAGAGGCTTGGGTTGTTCAACTTCACGCGGCCCTCGGTTTGTTTTGGCGAGCATCCCACGCCGCGCTACCCGGCCCTGCATCGGACCAAGCCTCGGCTTCTTGACGATTCAGTACTTGCAACGGATGTCGCGGATGGGAGGTCATGAGTCCATAAGAGCGAGCAGCAACAGCGGCTGCGCATACTTGAGAGCTGCCGCTCAGGCTCGCGTGGGGCAAAGGGAATCCGGCTCCGGGCTGTAGTGCCGACTTGTAGCGGCGGCAATCGGCGGTCACCAGTCGATTCGGTGCTTCTGTTCGGTCTCTTTGTGACGACGGTCGTCGTCCGAATGCAGATACTGGCTGGTCGTCTTCAGCGACTCATGCCCGAGGTTGTCTCTGACGTACCGAAGGTCCAGCGCCCCGTCCGCCATCCTGGAGCCCGCCGTATGTCGAAGCCAGTGCGCGGAGGCACGGGCGAGTTGATCGGCGCGTGCGGCGTACTCATCGCCTCGCTGACGAAGCTCATCTGACGCACGGCTGAAGACGTCCTTCAGGATCAAGTGCAGTGCCGCCCGGGTCAGCGGCTTGCGGGACTTTCCGATCGGCAACACCAGCGGCGTCTGTTCCCCTGGTAATGGCGTCGGCGCAAGGCCAGACTCACGCCGATAGCGGGCCAGTTCGACCATGAGTTCGGCGGTCGCAGGGACCAGCCTAGTCTTGTCGCCCTTGCCGACGACCTCGAGCCACCAACGTTCCTCACCGTCCCGATCGCGGCGCGCGAAGAACGCGCCCATCGTGTTCTCGCACACTTCAGAGATTCGAAGTCCGCCGAGATAGAGCAGGGTGAACAGCCACCGCGTTCGGAAGTAGTGAGCGCGCTGCCGCTCGGTCTCCCGCGGCATGCGGTCGATCGTCTGCTTCACGCACGACCAGAGTTCGTCGTCCAGGAAGCGCGTGACGCGCGGCGCGGTCTCGTCGAGAACGCTGTCGACTGAGAGACAGCGGATTGCCCGCCAAGTACCCGGCGTTCACCAGCCACGAGAACATGACGTTCAGGATCACGAACGCCTGGCGCTGACTCGAAGGGGAGAGGGGTCCCGAGAAGGGTCGCCAGTCGGGATGACCGCGGGCCTGCTTTCCGGCTTGCGTTCACCCACCGTGCTCGCGGCTGCGGGTCAGCTAGGAAACGCTGGTAGGCCAGCAGATCCTCGTGGGTCAGGGATGAGAGCGGCTTGCCGAGTTGGCCGCGTCGACCACAGGAACAGCCGTTCGACCTCCTTGCGGTAGTTCTCGAACGTCGTCTTGGTGTCGGCGTAGCGAGCCAGGAAGGCCTTGAGCGCGTCGACGTCGTTGTCCGCTGCGATCTGCCGGTGCGGAGGCGAGCGATCGATTGGAGCCGGTGGATCCGTCGATCGCCAGAGGGCAGGCCGAGAACTCCAGCGGAACTGCGCGCCGAGCAGGCATCGGATGTTCGTTCGCAGCCATGGTCGAACACTCGAGCAGTCGAAGTCTCGAGCCGATTCAGATTATTGACACTATAACCATAATGTCAAGAAAGTGGAAGAGGGTGGTAGGTATTTACATATTTACTGCATAATTTCTATATGTCAGGAGATCCTCAACAATCGAGCGAAAGATCCGGCGACATTGCCGCCGAGATCGAGCGTCTGCGCAACGAAGCGACGGATACGAAGTCGCTTTACCGCTCGGTAGCCGGGCTTTTGTTCTTCAAGTACGGCATTACGCCGACGGCCAATCGACTGCATCAGCTGGTCGGTAAGGGGAGCATGTCCACCGCCGCCAGCGTGCTCGCTCGGTTCTGGCAGGACCTCCGCAAGGTCAGCCAACTCCGACTTGACCATCCCGGCCTGCCTGAGCCTTTGCAAAAGGTAGGGGCAGAAATGCTGGTTCAGCTATGGGGCGCCGCGTGCGACCAGGCCTCACAGGAACTGGCGGCGGTTCGCTCCGAGCTCGAGGTTCAACTGACCGAGGCTCAGCTGGAAGCGCAGCATGCGAAGTCTGAAGCAACGGCGGCGGCAGAAAGGTCGGCTCGGACCGAAGCCGCCGCGGCTCAGTTGACGGCCAATCTTCGAGAACTTGCGGATAGCCTTGATCAACTTGACCGTGATCGACAGGCCGCTGGAGACGAGAACCAACGACTCTCCCACGCCCTCGAAGCCGCGCAGGCGGCATCAGCTGAAGCGCGCGCCGCGTTTACGTCCGATTTGAAGATTGTCCGCGATGCGCTGGCGACTGCCGAGGAACGCGCGAGGTCAGCCGAGCAGCGGGCATTACTCGAGATTGATCAGGAGCGGCAGCGCGGGGCGCGGGTTGTGAAGCGTCTTGAGGCCGAACGGGATGCGCTCGCGACAAGGCTGACGGAGCAAGAGGCTCGGATTGCGGCGAGTGGGGCGCAGCTGATGGAAGCACAGCGCCAGGTTGCGGGCCTTGAAGGCTCCCTTGCCGCCGCCCAAGGCCAAGTCTTGGCGCAGTCGAAGGCAATGACCGAGATTCTCGGCCGGATGGATGCACTGCAGAAAGCGATAACGGCAGGGCCTGCAAGTCCTGGTCGAAAGACCTCGGGCAAGGCCCGCCGCAAGACTGCCCAGGCGAAGTCGCCGCGAAGTCGGGCAGCAAAGACCGCCAGGTAGCCGAGCGGATTCCCCGATCTGGCCATTCCGCAACTGACTTAGGGGCGAGGCCGCGCTAGGGGCAGTCTGTTAACTGATCGTGGACAGTCCTCGCGCTTGGCCCGCCAGGCATCGATTCGCTTCAGGTTTGCTTGCCTCACTCCAGCCTCACTTGCACGCAATGCAGGACCGCGACAGTTCCCAACTAATGAGCCCTGTTCAAGCCGCGAGGACTGCCGGCTCAACTAATCATCCCTCGGAACGGTCGCATCGGCGATTCGCCTTACGAACCGGCCTGTTAGTCAAAAATGGAGGGGAGGATTAGTTTGGAGCGTTCAAAAA
>CAVQID010000028.1:0-5115 GCA_963712485.1 uncultured beta proteobacterium | reverse complement strand
CGGGTGTCGCCGGCGACCTTCCTGTGTCGCTCGACACCCCCGTGTTGCTGATCGACCTGCCTCTGGTGCGCGACGGAGAGCCCGGTCGCGACTACCGCATCGGCACGGTCAATTTCAGCGCGATCCTTAATTACAACCGCAGCTACTTCTACGCGACTGCCGTCACCGAGTACGCCGCTGCCCTGCGCGAGCGGATGCCGGGTCGCCTGTAGATCTCGTCAGTGCGTTTTGCGCAATGAAGACGCCAGCTGGCGACTTCATGGTGGCGGGGGAAAGCTCGCTGGCAGTCTCGAGTCGGCTAGGAACTGCCTTTACCGGGTGCTGCCTGATGAGCCCGGAAGCGGACCGTTGAGCGTCGAGTCTTGTATTGCTCGACGGCGGTTCGGGCTCCTGCGTACTTCGAGCTTTGCCAGAGCCCGACCCGTCGACTGCGGTCACGACAAGGCGGCGCAGATGTCCGTCTTCTTGCCGGTGAACGCCGGAACAGTCAGCACATTGCCGTTGGACACCTTCATCACCAGACGCCCGACATAGCGAATCGTTGCCGGCGCCGGAGCCGCGTCCGGCGGATCGGACACCGTCCAAGAGATCAGGGTGTGCCCGGTCATCACAACCGTTTCGGAGCCATCGGGATTCAAGGTCACGCTGAGGACCGTGCCCTCGGCTTTGACGCTGTAGGTTGAGCCGGTCGTCAGGTTGGTGAACTTGACCGGAAAGTTCTGGCCGGCCTGCAAGATGCGCACCGGGTTGCCGTTCTTGTCGATGAACACCCGGCCCATCAGATGGCCCTCGGTGGTGTAGAGCTCCACCCTCAACGGGAACCCGGGACAGGCGACGTCGGCCGGGAGGTCGATGACGACCTGTGCGGAGACAGGCGCGACGAGGCCGGACAACGTGACAGCCGCCGCTATCGAAAGCATGGATTTGCGATGGACCATTTGAAACCCTTCCTTTCAGGGTGGAAGAAGCCAACTGTGATCCGATTCAAAGCAGGATGATCGATCTGAGCCGCTCTCGCCATGCCTCGCTACCGCGATGGGGCGACGGTCGTCTCCTGTACAGGATTCAGCGTTGCGCGACCACGACCGGGCGGGCCGTGGCCCACTGCGCCGCCTCGTTGTAGTGCTCGGCCAGCGCGAGCACGGAGCCGAGCGTGACCGCGGTCGTGAGCGCGGAAGCGACTGCGAAGGCCAGGCGGACGGATGTGTTCTTGGCAGTTCATGGGGACCTCCTGAACAGAGCGTTGGCGATCAAGCTCGGAGTGCCGGTGCGGCGGCTGCCGCGATCGTTGTCCGGCACTCCTGTCCTTACGGACGACGGGCGTCGCCAAAACCGGACATCCGCCCGCCTGCGAACTCCGGAAACCGTTCCTAGAGCGCTTCCGGGCCGTAGACGGCGCATGCGATTCACTGCTTGCGCGCCACCCTGTCTTGCCGTTGAATCTGCTTGACGCCGCGGGCGCCTCGGGGGATTGCCGAAATGACCGAGCTGACACAGCTGATCCGTCGCGTGAAGGACGGCGAGGCGGGGCGCAGGACGATCTTTTCGCCGCCGCCTATCCGGAACTGAAGAAGCTCGCGCGTGCGCGGCTACGCGACGGCGGCCGCAACACGGTGCTGGACACCACGGCGCTGGTGCACGAGTCCTACCTGAAGTTCGTCAACGGCGGTCAGCTGCGGGCCGAGGACCGACGGGCGTTCTTCGCCTACGCCTCCAGCGTGATGCGCTCGGTCATCATCGATTCGGTGCGCGAACGGCAGGCCGAGCGGCGCGGCGGCGGGGCCGAGCGCCTGACGCTGCATACCCAGCTGCTCGATGACAACCGACGGCGACAGCGAGGACCTCCTCCGCGTCAACGAGGCGCTCGATGTGCTGGCGCAGGCCGAGCCAAGGCTGGCGCGGGTAGTCGAGATGCGCTACTTCGGCGGCTACACCGAGGTCGAGATCGCCGAGGCGCTCGATCTGACCGAACGCACCGTGCGGCGCGACTGGGACAAAGCGCGGCTGCTGCTGGCCGCCATGCTGACAGAGCTGACCGGCGACGGCGATGTCCGGTTTAGGCGAGCGCCATCGTCTGGGGACGTAGGAGCGAGCGCAACAAGGGCTGACCATGCCGTTACGTCCTGAAGAAGTCTCTGAACTCAGTCGCCTACTGGACGAGGTGCTGGAACTTGACCCGGCCGGGCGCGAGGCATGGCTTGGTGAGCTGGAGCGTTCCAGGCCGGAGGCGGCGCAGCGCCTGCGCGGCATGCTGCAGCAGGCGGAGAGTTCCGACACCGCACTGCTGCCCAAGTTGCCCGCGGTCGATCCAGACGATGCCGTGGCCCTGGCCGGTGAGCGCGTCGGTCCTTACGTGCTGGTGCGCGAGATCGGCCGCGGCGGCATGGGCAGTGTGTGGCTGGCCGACCGCGCCGATGGTGCCTTCAAGCGGCGGCTGGCGCTCAAGCTGCCGCGCCTAACCTGGTCGGCGGGTCTCGCCAAGCGTATGGCGCGCGAACGCGACATAGGCGCGCTGCTCGAGCACCCCAACATCGCGCGGCTGTACGACGCCGGCGTGGATGAACATGGTCGTCCCTACATCGCGATGGAATTCATCGATGGCCAACCCATCGACGTCTACTGCCGCGAGCGCGCGCTCGAGCTACGGGCCAAGCTGAAGCTCTTCGTTCTGGTGGCGCAGGCGGTGGCCTATGCGCATGGCCGGCTAGTGCTGCACCGCGACCTGAAGCCGAGCAATGTGCTGGTGGATGCGTCCGGCCAGCCGCACCTGCTCGACTTCGGCATCGCCAAACTGCTCGATGACACCGCGGCCTCCGATCTGACGCAGGAACAGGGGCGCGTGCTGACGCTGAGCTACGCCGCGCCGGAGCACATTTCCGGCCGCCCAATCGGTGTGACCGCCGACATCTACGCGTTGGGCGTCATGCTTTACGAACTGCTGACCGGCACATTGCCTTACACCTCGACGCGCAAGACCTCGGGCGCCCTGGAGGACGCGATCCTTGCGGGTGATGCACCTGCGCCGAGCAGTCGCGTCGACGAAGTCCGTCCCTCGCGTCAGTTGCGCGGCGACCTGGATGCCATCGTCGGCAAGGCCATTAAGCGCAATCCAAACGAGCGTTACCAAACGGCGGAGGCCCTGGCGGCCGACATCCAGCGCTACCTTGACGGGCACGCGATTGAGGCACGGCCCGACAGTGCGTGGTACCGAATGCGGAAGGCAGTTATCCGGCACAAAGTGCCGGTGACGGCGGTGTCGGCGGTTCTCGTTGTCGCGCTGATAGGAGGTACGGCCGCGCTCCTGCAAGGGCTAAGGGCAGCAGAAGAGGCCGAACGCGCGCGCGTCGCGACTGCATTCGTCGCCGAGCTGTTTCGGGTGGATGCGAGTCAGCCCCTTTTCATGGATGGCGCAGCCTCGCGACCCACGCAGGCGATGCTGCTGGATCGCGGCGCCAAGCTCATTGAGGCGCGCTTCGACAAGCAGCCCGCGCTCAAGGCGGACCTCTATGGCGCTGTCAGTCGGGTTTACGTCGACCTGGGGCAACACACCTTGGCAAACGAGTTCGCCACTCGGCAACTCAACGCGTTGCGAGATCAGCACGCAAGCGAGGGCCAAATTGCGCGGTCGCTGATGCTCCTTGCCGAGGCCTCATTGTCGGCCCGACGCATCGATGATGCCGAAAAGTACGCGCAACAGGCGGCGGACCTGCTACGAAGCAACGACGTACTCTTGGTCGAGGCGTTGGCGCTGCTTGCGAGAGCACAACTTCGGAACGGAAAGCTGGATCAGGCCCGACGTAGTGTCGCATCCGGAAGTGAGCTCGTCGAGCGAACGAAAAGCAAGGACTCTGCGGCAAGCGCCTGGCTTGCTTACACGAGAGCAAGTCTTGTTGCGAGGCAGAACAGATTCGAAGACGCTCTGCCTTTGTACAAAGCGGCCATCGAAGAGGCTGTGCGGGCAGAGGGGCCCAATTCGACGGCGGCCGTTGAGATGCGGCTCAATCTGGCGGAGGCCCTGATAAACCGACAGCGGGGAAACGAGGGCCGAATCGTTGGCCGTGCCGCACTGGACACGCTGGAGCGGATGGGCGGCGTCTTTCTGATTCGAGCAACTCGCGCGACGGCCTACCTCCAGCAACGAGAATTTGAGATGGGATTTCGCTGCCTATCCAGAGACCGTCCAAGTCCTTGAACGGGCGTCGGCCTTTCTTGCGCGGCAGTCCTCCGCAGTCCCCGCAGAAGTCATCGCGCATGTCGACTTGATTAAGGCAAGGATCAATTGCCGTTACGGCGAGTATGAGCGGGCGGCGCCGCTGATCGAGTCAAGTATTCCGATTCTCAGGGCGTCTCCACATAGTCTGCTAGACCAATTCGAGTACGCGGCCTCGGAGGGAATGTGCCGAATGGGACTCGGACAGCACGAGGCAGCGCAAGTATTAGTGGAGGAGAGACTTGAGATGCGACGGCGGAGCGGCGCAGCGCACATTCCGTTTGCTGCGTTCGATTGGTTCCACGTCTCAACAAATCTAAGCATGCAGGGTCGACACAAGGAAGCGCTGGACTTCCTTTCGGTCGCGCCTTCTTTCGAGGAGGAGCAAGGCGACAAACTTGCGGGGTACAGCATCATCGTTCCCTATGCCCGAGTCGAAGTACACCTGAACGCAGGGAATGTGCGTGCTGCACTGAACGCATTTGAAGATGTTGTCAAAAGAGAGCGAGACCGGCCTGCTGACCGAAGTTGGTACTACTGGGATGCAGTTGAAGGAGAGTTGCGGTGTGCGGCTGGGGAACATCAGAGCGGACTCAATTCGTTACAAACTGCTGAAAGGACAATGAGTACATACGTAAGTTCGAACAGTCCTGAACTCGCGCGGCTGCGCTCTTTGGCGGGGCTATGCGCCCTCGCGGTCGGACAAAGCGCGCTTGCTGCGGAGTACGCTGCAAAGGCAAAGCGTGCTTTCACCGAGCAGCCGCGAGTCAGCCCGTATTTCAAGGAGCCTTTGAAACGGCTCGAACAGCAGCTTGGCGTAAAGTCAATCTAGGTTGTCGCCCCGCACGTCTGCTATCGGGAACGCCAACAGCGTCAGCTTTCGGCAATTCGCGAGGACCGCTTTG
>CAVQID010000027.1:0-130949 GCA_963712485.1 uncultured beta proteobacterium | reverse complement strand
CCTGCTCCGCGGCGTAGTGGTGCGCATTGGCTCAACCGGCGGCCGGCTTCTTGCTCTTTTCCTTGCCGATAAGGGCATCCGGGTCGGTGTGCACCCAGCCCATGAAGATCTGGTAGCCGAGGGCGAGCAGCGTTGCGCCGACAAACATCCCAAGGATGCCGGAGACAGCCATGCCGCCGAGCGCTCCGATCAGGATCACCGGCATCGGCGCATCGACGCCGCGTCCGAGCATCAGCGGCTTGAGCACGTTGTCGGCCATGCCGGCGACAAAGAGCAGGATCGTGTAGACGGTTGCTTCGCCAGTGCCGTAGTCACCGGTGGTCCAGATGTAGGCAATCGCCGGCAGGGTGACCAGCAATGCCGGCACCTGGGCGATGCCAAGGACGAGGACGATGACCGCGAGGACACCGGCGAAGGGAATGCTGGCGAGCAGCAGGCAAAGCCCGACGATGATGGCCTGGATCAGGGCCACGCCGAGGACGCCGGCCGCGACGGCGCGGATGGTTGCGGTCGACAGCTTGGTGAACTCCGGGCCGCGCGCCGGGCCGACGATACGCGAGAAGATCGCCACGCTGGCGCGACTGCCGTCCTGGCCGAAGGCCATGATGATCCCGGCGATGATGAAGGAGCCGACGAACGCCAGCAGCCCGACGCCGATGCCGGCGACGAACGCCAATGCCGACTTGGCGATGTCGCCGATCTGTGGCTGCATGCTCTGCATCAGCGCAGGAAGGTCGGCATGGGCCTTGGACCAGAGCGCATGCACCCTCTCTCCGACCAGCGGCCATTCAGCGACGCCGTCGCGCGGCGGCGGAATTTGCAGCGTGTTGTTCTGCACGTCGGTGATCAGCTGCTGCACCGAGTCGCCGAGCGAACTCATCAACACGGCAGTTGGCGCGACGATCAACACGACGCCGAGGAGAGTCAGCACGGTCGCCGACCAGCCCTGCCTGCCGCCCATCCTTGCCGCGAGCATCTGGTGCAGCGGGTACAGCGTGACGGCCAGGATCAGTGCCCAGACCATCAGGGTCAGGAAGGGCGAGAAGATCCGGTAGCAGAGCAGAGCCAGCGCCACGATGAGCCCGGCGCGGATCAGGACGTCCAGCAGGCGGGAAGCGATGCGCCGTTCGAGTTCGGTGTCTGGAGGTGTCATGTGAACCTGCCTGCGAAGTGTTCGAATTATTGTGCGAAGGGTCGTTTGCTCGTCCCTGGTGCTCAGCAAGGTCTTGACGTTGCTACTGCCGGCCGACGACCCGCCGTCCCGGAAACGGCTTGTATTGTGATGCAGGTTGAGATTCCGCGCACTTCGGACCCTGAATGTGTGTGGCGGTGCCAGCGGGCAATCACCAGCCAACCGCGTGTCGCTAGTCCAACGCAAGCGCGAGCGCCCTACTCCCACTCTATCGTTGCGGGAGGCTTGCCGCTGATGTCGTAGACGACGCGATTGATGCCACGCACTTCGTTGATGATGCGATTGGACACGCGGCCAAGCAACTCGTGCGGCAGATGCGCCCAGTGCGCCGTCATGAAGTCCGTCGTCTGGACCGCGCGCAGCGATACGACCCATTCGTAGGTTCGCCCGTCACCCATGACGCCGACACTTTTCACCGGTAGGAAGACTGCGAAAGCCTGGCTGGTACGGTCGTACCACCCTGAAGAGCGCAGTTCCTCGATGAAGATCGCATCGGCGCGGCGCAGCAGGTCGGCGTAGTCCTGCTTGACCTCCCCGAGGATGCGTACACCGAGACCGGGCCCGGGGAACGGGTGCCTGAAGATCATGTCGCGCGGCAGTCCGAGTGCCAGCCCTAGGTTGCGAACCTCGTCCTTGAAAAGATCGCGCAAAGGTTCGAGCAGCTTCAGGTGCAAGGTCTCGGGCAGGCCGCCAACATTGTGATGACTCTTTATCGTCATCGCCTTCTTCGTCTTCGCACCCGCCGACTCGATGACGTCCGGGTAGATCGTGCCCTGCGCCAGCCACTTCGCGTTCGGCAGCTTTGCGGCCTCTTCCTGGAAAACGTGGACGAACTCGCGGCCGATGATCTTGCGCTTCGCCTCCGGGTCCGCGACGCCGGTAAGCGCCCCCATGAAGCGCGCCGTCGCGTCGATATGGATCAACTTCATTCCCATGTGCTGCTGGAACGTCTCGACCACCTGCCTGCCCTCGCCCAGCCGCAACAGCCCGGTGTCCACAAAGACGCAGGTCAGCTGGTTGCCGATCGCGCGGTGAATCAGCGCAGCGGCAACCGAGGAATCGACTCCGCCCGACAGTCCGAGGATGACCTCGTCCGTGCCGACCGCGGCGCGGATCTTCTCGACCGCCTCGCCGACATGGTCGCCCATGACCCAGTCGGCCCGGCAGCCGCAGATGTCGAGCACGAACCGGCGCAGGATTGCTTCGCCCTGCAGCGTGTGCGTGACTTCCAGATGGAACTGCACGCCGTAAAGCCGGCGCGTCTCGTCGGCCATGCCGGCGATCGGGCAGGCCTCGGTCGAGGCCATCAGCTTAAAACCGGGAGGCATTTCGACCACTTTGTCGCCGTGACTCATCCAGACGTTCAGCAGTCCGTGGCCTTCCGGGCTGCGGTGATCCTCGATCCCCTCGAGCAGCCGCGTATGACCGCGCGCGCGAACTTCGGCATGACCGAACTCGCGCGCATGGCCGCCTTCGACCTTTCCGCCCAGCTGATGGGCCATCGTCTGCATGCCGTAGCAGATGCCCAGCACCGGAACTCCCAGCGCATAGACCGCCGCGGGTGCCTGATCCGTTGACTCCTCGTACGCCGACATGTGGCTGCCGGACAGCACGACACCCTTAGGATTGAACGCGCGCACAAAGGCGTCGTCGACGTCGGCCGGATGAATTTCGCAATAGACGCTGGCTTCGCGGATGCGGCGCGCAATCAGCTGCGTGACCTGCGATCCGAAGTCGAGGATGAGGATCTTGTCGTGGTTCATGGGGCGCGACCGCGATACGGCCGATCCGGTGAGATGGAGATGCGGCGAGGACCCGCCGGGCGGAACCTGGCGGGCGACTGGACAATCGTCACGAAACGGACCCTCAGGTCTCGAGGCGGTAGTTGGGCGCTTCTTTGGTGATGCGAACGTCGTGCACATGCGACTCGCGCATGCCGGCCGACGTGATCTCGACAAACTCGGCGCGGGTGCGCATCTGCTCGATCGAGTTGCATCCGCAGTAGCCCATGCTGGAGCGCAGACCGCCCGTCATCTGGAAGATGATCGCGAGCACGCTGCCCTTGTACGGAACCATGCCCTCGATTCCTTCCGGCACGAACTTGTCGACGTTGGCGTCGTTGTCCTGGAAATAGCGCTCGGCCGATCCTTCCGTCATCGCGCCGAGGCTGCCCATGCCCCGGTAACTCTTGTACGAGCGTCCCTGGTAGAGGATCACTTCGCCGGGGGCTTCTTCGGTACCCGCGAACATTCCGCCCATCATCACGGTGTACGCACCTGCGGCCAGTGCCTTGGAGACGTCGCCCGAGTAGCGGATTCCCCCGTCGGCGATCAGTGGCACGCCGGAACCGGCCAGCGCCGCCGCGACATCGGACACCGCAGTGATCTGCGGCACACCGACACCCGCAACGATCCGCGTCGTGCAGATGGAACCGGGACCGATACCGACCTTCACCGCATCGGCGCCGGCGTCGACCAGCGCACGCGCCGCCGCGGCGGTAGCGACGTTGCCGCCGACCACATCGACATCGGGAAAGTTCTTCTTCACCCAGCGCACGCGGTCCAGCACGCCCTGGTGGTGCCCGTGCGCCGTATCGACGATGAGCACGTCGATGCCGGCCTTGACCATCAACTCCGCGCGCTCTTCCGAGTCGTCGCCGGTGCTGATGGCACCGCCGACGCGCAACTTGCCAAGGTGGTCCTTGGCGGCATTGGGATGCTCGGTCGCCTTCGTGATGTCCTTGACCGTAACCAGCCCGCGCAGCTCATCCTCGCCGTTGATCACGAGCACGCGCTCAAGCCGGTGCTTGTGCATCAGTGCCTTGGCTTCTTCCAGGCTCGCGCCTTCGCGCACGGTCACCAGGCGCGAGCGCGGCGTCATGATCTCGCGGATCGGAGCGTCGAGCCGGGTCTCGAAGCGCAGGTCGCGGTTGGTCACGATGCCGACGATCTTCTTGCCGTCGACCACCGGCAGGCCCGAGATCTTGTGGGCGCGCTGCAACTCGATCGCATCGCGCACCGTCATGTTCTGCGTCAGCGTGATCGGGTCGCGCAGCACGCCGGCCTCGTGGCGCTTGACCTTCAGCACCTCGGCGGCCTGCTTCGCCGGCGGCATGTTCTTGTGGACGATGCCGATACCGCCTTCCTGCGCCAGCGCGATCGCGAGACGCGCCTCGGTCACCGTATCCATGGCGGCCGCGACCAGCGGAATGTTCAGGGGAATGTTGCGGGAGAGCTGGGTAGTGAGCTGGACGTCGCGGGGGAGGACCGCCGAGTAGGCGGGGACGAGCAGCACGTCATCGAAGGTGAGCGCCTTCTGAACCAACCGCATTGTTGTCCTCATGACGCAAAAGCGGAGTATACCGGGCCCGGTTTTTGGCCGATTTCTCCGGGTAAGCAGGCTTAGCGCGGAACTGGGGGCGAGTTCACCCGCCATTCGACTTGCTCCGAGCTATTCAAGCGTTGGACAATTCCCGCCAGAGGAGAACCTATGTCCGAATCGAAACTCTTGCGGCGCCTGATGCTTTTGGCGGCGCTGGCGCTGGCCGCAGCGGCCTGTTGCCGGCCCGGCCGCGGCCCAATGGGCCTGGAAGGACGACAACGGCCGGGTCGTCTATTCCGACCGTCCGCCGCCGTCCGGTGTGAAGTCGGACCGCATCGTGCGCCAGCCGAGTAACGCACAGACGGTACTGCCGCCTGGGCAGACCGGTGCGGGAACGGGTGCAGATACGGGGACGAAGCCGCCGGCCGACAGCAAGGCGGCCGCCTCGAATGCTCCGAAAACGATGGCGGAGCAGGAAATGGAGTTCCGCAAACGGCAGCAGGAGCGCGCGGACGCCGAGAAAAAAGCCAACGAGGAACAGGCCAAGGCTGCAGCCAAGGCGACGGAGTGCGAACGTGCGAAGGGGTACCTGAAAGCAGTCGAGGAAGGCCAGCGTATCGCCCGCACCGACGCTTCGGGCAACCGCGAGTTCCTCGACGATTCCCAGCGCGCCGCGGAAGCCGAACGCGCGCGGAAGATCGTCCAGTCGACCTGCGGCTAGCCGGCGGTCGCCGGCCGACGCCGCCTCCGGACCTCGGCGCGGATGCGGCGCGCCTCTTTCGGATCAAGCTGCAAGGGCCTGTAGACCTCGATACGGTCGCCGGCGCGTGCCACGACATCGAGGCTCGTGGCACGATTCCAGATACCGACCTTCAGACAGCCAGGATCGAGTTGCGGCTCGAGTGCCAGCAGGCCGGAGGCAATAATCGCCTGTTCGACGGTCGAGTCGGGTTCGACATCGACCGTCAGTACATGACGGTCACGAGCGCCCGCGTAGACGACGGTGACGATCACTCGCTTGGTCCATAGATCGACTCGGCGCGCTCGGCGAAGGAATCAATCATCGAATTGGCGATGAAGTCGAACACGGGCGCAACCGCGCGGCTCAGCAGCCCGCTTGCGAACTGGTAATGCAGGCTCAGTTGCACCTTGCAGGCGCCCGGACGCAGCGCGTGGAAGTGCCAGGTGCCCTCGAGCGACCGAAACGGCCCGTCCACCAGCGCCATGCGGATCTGCTCCGGATAGCGCATCTGGTTGCGCGTCGTGAAGCGCGAGCGGATGCCGCGGTAATCGATGTCGACGCTCGCGTCCAGGCCGCCACCGCGATCCGGTGTTACCTGTGCACCGCTGCACCACGGCAGGAACTCGGGATAGCCCTCGACATCGGCCACCAGATCGAACATCTGCTCGGCGCCGTAATGGACGAGGACGGACCGTTCGACGCGCGGCATGGCCAGGCCTACTCACACCCAATGCGGGTGATGCGCTGGCCCGCATTGCGGATGGATGCGCGAAGGGCGGCGCTGCGAAGGGTGGTGCCCCTTCGCAAGCCACCCGACAAAGCAGCCGCCGCATTTCGGCCCAACCTTCGGGAACGCGAAGGGCGGGCGCAGTGCGTCGTTGCTGCTTCGCTTGTTGGCTGCACGCCAAGGGCGCTCGCAGCGCCTCGCTCTGCATCCCGCCATTCGCGTTCGCACACCCGCATTTGGTGTGAGCAGGCCCTTGTGAGATATAAACGCGGATTGTATTCACGTCGCACAGGCAGCCCGCAGTGGCCATCGTCCAGAACAAGAAGGCCCAGCATGATTACTTCATCGAGGATCGGTACGAGGCCGGTCTCGTCCTTGAAGGCTGGGAGGTCAAGGCGATCCGCGCCGGACGTGCGCAACTCAACGAAGCCTATGTCGTCATCCGCCGCGGCGAACTGTTCCTGCTGAACGGGCACATCAGCCCGCTGCCGACAGCGTCAACGCACATCAATCCCGATCCGACGCGCACCCGCAAGCTGCTGCTCAACGCGGACGAGATCCGCAAGCTGATCGGCAAGGTCGAGCGCGCCGGCTACGCCCTCGTGCCACTCGACCTGCACTACAGCAAGGGCCGGATCAAGCTCGAGGTGGGCCTGGCGAAGGGCAAGCGTCAGTTTGAAAAGCGGGCCGACCAGCAGGACAAGGAATGGAAGCGCGAACAGGGCAGACTCCTCAAGAAGCGAAGTCGATAGCGGCCCGTTTTCGGCACAGGCTCATGTCGGCGCAGCCGACGTGAAGCGGCCCACGGCCGCGCGCCGGAGCCAAAAGCGCGTTCCCGAGCAGGCGAAGGATTGGAAACGAGAGCAGCAACGGCTGCACAGGCACCGCAACCGCTAGGCGTCGGCGCAGCCGAAGTGAAGCGGGCCGCGGCACCTGCGGTCCACGCATCGATGGTCGTCGCGGTTGGTCAAGGTTTGACAGCGCCGCGCAGCACCACTTACCGTACTTATACGGCGTGCCGGTTGCCCGCCAAGGAGGCATCATGCTGAAGCCGGGACGTCGAACCGCTCGCCTGGTCGGTCTGTGCATGCTGGGCTGCCTGCTGTTCAACTACCCGATCCTGGCGCTTTTTAACCGACCGACAACCTTCTTCGGCATTCCGGCGCTGTACGCCTGGATCTTTGGCGCCTGGATAGTGCTGATCGTGCTGATGGCGCGCGCTGTGGAACGCGACGACTAGGCGCGAGCATGCTTCAGGGCAGCGTCATTGTCGTCACCTCGTTCGCCTACCTCGGGCTGCTTTTCGCCATTGCGTATTACGCCGACAAGCGCGCCGACAGCGGCCGGCCGGTCATAGCCAGTCCCTATGTCTACAGTCTGTCGCTCGCCGTCTATGCGACCGCCTGGACGTTTTACGGCAGCGTCGGACGCGCTGCCAGCGATGGCGTCGGGTTTCTGCCGATCTACATCGGGCCGACTCTGATGATCGCCCTGTGGTGGCTGGTGCTGCGCAAGATCCTGCGCATCTCCAAGCAAAACCGCATCACGTCGCTGGCAGATTTCGTCGCCTCGCGTTACGGCAAGAGCGCGCTGCTCGGGGGCGTAGTCACGATCATCGCGGTGGTCGGCATCGTGCCGTACATCTCGCTGCAACTGAAGGCGATCTCCAACAGCTTCACGATCCTCGTGCAGTATCCCGAGATCGTGATGCCGGACAAGCTCGGCGCGGTCCCGCTGCTGCAGGACACCGCCTTGTGGGTCGCACTGATCCTGGCGCTGTTCACGATTGCCTTCGGCACCCGTCATCTCGACGCCGCCGAACACCATCCGGGGATGGTGACCGCGATCGCGTTCGAGTCGCTGGTCAAGCTGCTCGCGTTCCTCGCGGTTGGCGCCTTCGTGACGTGGGGCATCTACGATGGCTTCGGCGACTTGTTCGATCGTGCGGCTGCAGTACCGAAGATCGCACAGTTGCTCACTCCGCTGGAAGTGCGTTGCGGGCGGCTATGCGAGCTGGGTATGGCTGACCATCCTGTCGATGCTGGCGATCATGTTCCTGCCGCGCCAGTTCCAGGTCGCGGTGATCGAGAACGTCGATGAAAGACACCTGAAGAAGGCAATCTGGGTGTTTCCCAGCCTACATGCTGGCCATCAACATTTTCGTGCTGCCGATCGCGTTTGGCGGCCGGCTGCACTTTCCGGGCGGAAACGTCGATGCCGACACCTACGTGCTGACGTTGCCGATGGTCGAGCAGCAGGAGCTTCTGGCGCTGCTGGTGTTCATCGGCGGACTGTCCGCGGCGACCGGCATGGTGATCGTCGAAACCATCGCCTTGTCGACGATGGTCTGCAACGACTTGCTGATGCCGATCTTGCTGCGCCTGCGGCGGTTGCGGTCTGGCTGCGAGGCCCGACCTGACCGGCCTGATTCTCGGAATCCGGCGCGGCGTCATCGTGCTGGTGTTGCTGCTCGGGTACCTGTACTTCCGCCTGGCCGGCGAGGCCTATGCACTGGTGTCGATCGGCCTGATTTCATTCGCGGCCGTGGCTCAGTTCGCACCGGCTGTGATCGGCGGGATATTCTGGAAAGGCGCCACACGGCGCGGAGCGCTTGCCGGATTGGCGTCCGGGTTTCTCGTGTGGCTGTATACGCTGCTGTTACCCGCGCTGGCCCGCTCGGGCTGGCTGCCGATCTCTTTTCTCGAAGACGGCCCGTTCAGCATCGAACTGCTCAGGCCGCTTGCACTGTTCGGACTGACGGGTCTGGACCAGATCACGCACGCGATGATCTGGAGCATGATCGCCAACATCGGCCTGTATGTCGGCGTTTCGCTGGCCGGTACGCAGTCGGCGGCCGAGCAGCGGCAGGCGAGCGTTTTCGTCGATGTCTTCAAGCACGAAGCCGGTGGCGCGCGCTTCTGGCGCGGTACGGCGTCGGCACGCGAACTGTATGCCGTGTTGTCCCGCTTCGTCGGCAGCACCGCCGCTGACACCGTGTTTGCCGATTACGCGCGCGCGCGTGGCCTGACCTGGCCCGACGACGAAATGACGGCCGACGCCGAGTTCGTTCATTACATCGAAACCCAGCTGGCCGGCGCAATCGGCTCGGCTTCCGCGCGCATCATGATCGCGTCCGCGGTCAAGGAAGAGGCGCTGACGCTGGAAGAGGTCAACGCGATTCTCGACGAAGCGTCGCAGGTGGTTGTCTACAGCCATCGCCTGGAGCAGAAGTCGAGCGAACTGGAGGCGGCCACCGCAGAGCTGCGGGCGGCCAACGAGCGGCTGAAGGAACTCGACCGCCTGAAGGACGACTTCATCTCGACGGTAACCCACGAATTGCGCACGCCGCTGACCTCGATCCGCGCGTTTTCCGAGATCCTGCTGGGCGATCCCAATGTGGATGTCGACCAGCGCATGGAGTTTCTCGGCATCATCACCCGCGAGACCGAGCGGCTGACCCGGCTGATCAATCAGGTGCTTGACCTGGCGAAGATCGCCTCCGGCCGCGCTGACTGGCAGATGACCCGAGTCGACGTGCGCGAGGTCGTCGCCGACAGCCTGTCCCGGATGAGCCAGGTATTCAAGGAAAAAGGCGTCCAGCTCGAGGCGCACCTGCCGGAGCACACGCCGCCGGTCGAAGTCGACGTCGACCGCCTGATCCAGGTGTTGATGAACCTGCTGTCCAACGCATTGAAGTTCAGTCCCGAGGGCCACGGCCGGGTCGACGTGGCACTGCGTGTGCTCGACGGCGAGTTGCGCATTGACGTACGCGACAACGGGCCGGGGGTGCGCCGCGAGGATCAGGCCCTCATCTTCGACAAGTTCTGGCAGGGCGGCGACGCGCTTGTTGCGAAGCCGCCGGGCACGGGCCTGGGACTGAATATAAGCCGCCAGATCATCGAGCATTTTGGCGGTCGCATCTGGGTCGAAAGCGAAGCTGGTGCCGGCGCGTGTTTTTCCTTCACACTGCCGCTGGCTGCGACAGCCGCTCTTGCAGCCGCCTGACGCCCGGCCCGAAACCTGGGGCAAGCGCTCGGCAGCAGCACTGCGTAAAGTGTCGTTACAAGATTAAGGGGCAGTCATGAGTGAAGCGCCGCGCAAAGTGCTCATCGTCGATGATGAACCGAACATCGTCACGGCACTCGAGTTCCTCCTGAAGCGGAGCGGCTACGACGTGCGACTGGCGACCAATGGAGCCGAGGCGCTGGAGCAGGTCGATGCCTATCGGCCGGACGTCGTTCTCATGGATGTGATGATGCCGATCAAGAGCGGCTTCGAGGTCTGCCAGAGAATGCGCGAGCGTCCCGAGCTGGCCTCAACCAAGATCGTGATGCTATCGGCCAAGGGCAGCGAGGCCGAAGTCAGCAAGGGGCTGTCGCTCGGGGCCGACCTCTACATCACGAAGCCTTTTTCCACGCAAGAACTGGTGGCTACGATCAACGGGCTGTTCGAACCGGGGGCAAAGTCGTCCCCATGAAACCCTGGCGCGGTGTCTGGCTCTGGATACTGGCGGCCTGCGTCGGCGTGTTCGTCGTGCTCGCTACCGGAGCATTCCTCCTCTATCTGGCGGCGGGAGCTGAATATCGGCCCGTCCTCGGCACGCTCGCGAGTGACTCCGCGCCAATGCTCGCGTTCGGAACGACGATCCTGCTGGTGGTCGCCAGCATGGCAGCGCACTGGCTGTTTCGCCGGTATGCGCTCGCGGCGCGCCAGCTTGCCGAACAGTCACGCAGCCTGCTGGCGGCTGAGCGCGGTTTTCGTGTCGCCGCAGCGGATGCACCGGAACTGGCCGACGTCGCGTCCGCCATCAACCAGCTGGCCGACGCCTACCATCGAGTCGAGCACGATCTCGATCAGCGCAGCGCCGAGGCCCGGGCACGCGTCGAGGAGGAACGCGACCGATTTGCGGCCCTGATGTCGGAGCTTTCGCAGGGCGTGCTGGTGTGCAACGCCGACGGGCGCATCCTGCTGTACAACCCGCAGGCGATGGCTCTGCTGGCTCCGTTCGTCGGCGGCGCGGCGCGCGGGGATTACAAGCCCCTTGGACTCGGGCGCTCGGTACTCGCATTGCTCGATCGCAATCAGGTGGCGCATGCGCTGGACATGATTCAGCAGCAGCTGGATCACGTCGAGCGACCGCATGCGCGATTCGTCGTGTCGGTCGCCAATGGGGCGCTGCTGCGCGTGCAGGTGGCACCGTTTCTCGGCGCGCAGCGGCACGTCGCCGGCATGGTATTCACCTTCGACGACGTCAGCGGCCTGGTCGGCCGCGAAGCCAAGCGTCTGCGTATGTTGCAGTCGCTCGCGACCGGCATGCGTGCGCCGGCGGCCAACCTGCGCGCCGCTGCCGAGAACCTCGCGGCGTATCCGGACATGCCGGTCGACCAGCGCACACAGTTCGTCGACATTGCCGTTGCCGAGTCGCAGGTGCTGACCGAGCGGCTCAACACGGCCCTGCGCGAGTACGCCGACGCATTGAAGGGCAGCCTGACCCTGGAGGACATACGCGCGGTCGACCTGCTGGCAGTCGTGCAGCGGCGCATCGGCGACGTACTGCAGCTGCCGGTGCCTGTCGAGGACGCCGACTCCGACCTGTGGGTACGCGTGGACAGCTATTCGATCGTGCAGGCGATGACTTTTCTGGCCGCAAGGCTCGCCGGCGACTACACGATCCGCGGGTTCTGGCTGCGCGCCGGCAGTGGCGGCAGCTTTGCCGAGGTGGATCTCATATGGACGGGCGCCATCGTCAGCAGTGACGCGCTCTCGCTGTGGGAAGGCGAACCGATGCGCATCGGAACCGAGGAGACTCCGCTGTCCCTGCGCGATGTGCTCGAACGCCACGGCGCCGAGGCATGGTTGCAGGTCGACAAGATCCGGCAGATCTCGCGCTTCCGTCTTCTGCTGCCGCGCGGCGAAGCCGCCGCCGCGCTCTCGTACAAGGCAAGCACGGCGGAAAGTCGGCCCGAGTTCTACGACTTCGACCTGTTCGATCGCATCGACACCGCCGGGGCGCTTGCCGAACGCCGGCTCTCCGAGCTCTCTTACACCGTGTTCGATACCGAAACCACAGGACTGGAGCCGTCGGCGGGTGATGAAATCATCTCGCTGGGCGCGGTTCGCATCGTCAATGGCCGCCTGCTGAAGCAGGAAGTGTTCGAGCAGCTGGTCAACCCGCGTCGATCGATCAGCCGCGATTCGACTGCCGTGCACGGCATCGACGCGCGCCAGTTGCTCAATGAGCCGCCGATCGAACAGGTGCTGCCACGCTTCCACCGCTTCTGCGAAGACACCGTACTGGTGGCGCACAACGCCGCGTTCGACATGCGCTTCCTCGAGCTGAAGGAGACTGTCGGCCGGTGTGCAGTTTGGTCAGCCAGTGCTCGACACGCTTCTGCTGTCGGCGGTGGTGCACCCGAGCATGGACAACCACGATCTCGACACCATCGCCGAGCGGGTCGGCGTGCGCGTGATCGGACGCCACACCGCGCTCGGCGACGCGCTGGTGACCGCGGAAGTCTTCCTGCGCCTGCTGCCACTGCTCGCCGAACGCGGGATCGTCACGCTGGCGCAGGCGCTCGATGCATCCCGCGCAAGTTACCTTGCGCGCCTTGAGTATTGAGCCGGAACGCCACGATGGCCGAGTTCGTTTCGACTCCAACTGGGCAAGCCGGACCGCCGGCTTGCCGGCGAGCAGCGGACCCTGGCGCAGCCGCTGCGCAGTCTCATACGCGGCGCGCCTCTGGTCTGCAGTGAAACGGATACGGTCCGCACGGCGGTCCGGCGTATGCACGAAGAACAGGTCGGTGCGATCGTCGTCGTCGACGGCAGCCAGCATCCGACCGGGATCTTCACCGAGCGCGACCTGGTGCGCGCGACGTTGCAGCAGCAACTCGACGCGCCGGTCACCGATGCAATGTCGAGAGAGCCGCTGTCGCTGCCCGACCATACGCCCTCGTACGAAGCTGCATTGTTGATGATCGAGCACGGTATCCGCCACGTGCTCGTGAATCGGGACGAACAGCTGGTCGGCGTGGTTTCGGAAAGGGAGCTGTTTTCGCTGCAGCGCCTCGGCCTGGGCGAGCTGACGATGGAAACCCGCCTCGCACGCGACGTCCCGACCTTGGCCGCCCTGGCCGAACGGGTGCGGCAACTGACGCGGATTCTGCTCGCACAGGGAGTCGCGGCCGAGCAGCTGACCCTCTTCGTGTCCGTGCTGAACGACCGGATCTGCGAGCGAATCATCGAACTCGCGCGCAAGCGCCACAGCTGGGAGCGTATCGGCTGGTGCTGGCTGGCCTTCGGCAGCGAGGGCCGGCTGGAGCAGACCTTCGCCACCGACCAGGACAACGGGATCGCATTCGTCGCACACGACGACACGACGTCCGCCGCCGTGCGCGAGCGCCTTCTGCCTTTTGCGCGCGAGGTCAACGAGGCGCTCGACGCCTGCGGCTTTCCGCTTTGCAAGGGCAACGTAATGGCTTCGAATCCGGAACTTTGCCTGTCGATGGCGGAATGGAAGTCCAAGCTCGAAGGCTGGCTTGCCAACTCGGACCCGAAGGCTCTGCTCGATGCGGCGATATGTTTCGATTTCCGCGCGTTATATGGAGATGCGCGGCTGGCGTCGGATCTGCGCCGGTGGTTCCTCGACGTGACCCGCAAGCGGCCGAACTTCCTACGCCTGATGGCGGAAAACGCGCTGCAGGCGAAGCCACCGCTGGCCCGCTGGCGCGACTTCATCACCGAAGGCCCGCCCAATACGCCGGGTACGATCAACCTGAAGATGTACGGCGTGCGCCCCTTCGTCGATGCGGCACGCGTCTATTCGCTGGCTCACGCGCTGCCGCAGACGAATACCGCGGACCGCCTTCGTGCTGCCGGCTCGGTCGGTGCGCTGCCGACCGATGAAACACTGTCGATGCTGGCCGCGTTCTTCCTGATTCAGCGCATCCGGCTTGCACATCAGGCGGGCGTCGATTCGTTGGCGTCCCACGATGAACCGAATCGAATCGACCCGAACACGCTGAACAAGCTGGACCGGCGGTCGCTCAAGGAGGCGTTCCGGATCGCCCGCGACCTGCAGTCACGACTGGCGATGGACTATCAGCTGTGAGCTGGCGTCGCTCACGTACGCGACCGGCTTCGCGGTCGCACGTGCGCTCGCTCCGGCTATGCCGCTGCTTCGCAGCGCCGCTCAATCCTAGTTTGTCGGCTGCGCTCCGGAGCGGCCGCGCGCTCCGCCGATCATCATCGGCACGGCTCCCACCCTGCCCGCCCTCCGAGAGGGCGGGTGTGCTGGCACCCGATCCCTGCTCCCTTTCCCGCCAAGCGGGAAAGGGGCAACAGCCGACTGCGAAGATTGCCCCTTCAACTGCTTGCTTCGCACCCGCCCCTCACGGAAGAGCGGGCCGGGTGGGGAGCGCACTCCCCTCGCTCGGCGAGGGGCGGGGGAGTGCCGTGCCTTTATGCTCGGCGGAGCGCGCGGCCGCTCCGGAGCGCAGCCGACTGATCAGTGTTGAGCGGCGCCGCAAAGCGGCGCCGTAACCGGAGCGAGTGCACGTGCGACGCGCGTAGCGCGTCGCGTACACGAGCGACGCTAGGTCCTCTGGCTCTTGATGACCGACATTGCCGCGGCGATCAGGCCGCCGACGTCGGCCAGATTGGCCGGAATGATCAGGGTGTTGTTGGTCTTCGCCAGATTTCCGAACGCGTCGACGTAGCGGTCGGCCACGCGCAGGTTCACGGCCTCCATGCCGCCCGGCTGGCGAATGGATTCGGCAACCATCTGGATTGCACGCGCAGTGGCTTCGGCGACGGCCAGTACCGCGCCCGCTTCGCCCTGCGCAATGTTGATCTGCGCCTGCTTCTCACCCTCGGACCGCGCGATCTCCGCTTCGCGCTCGCCGGTGGCGATGTTGATCTGCTCCTGCTTGCGGCCTTCGGATGATGCGATCAGCGCACGCTTCTCGCGCTCCGCGGTGATCTGCGCCTGCATCGCGTGCAGGATCGCATTGGGCGGCGTGATGTCCTTGATCTCGTAGCGCAGCACCTTGACGCCCCAGTTCATCGCGGCTTCGTCGATCGCCGTCACGACGCTGTGGTTGATGAATTCCCGCTCTTCGAAGGTCTTGTCGAGTTCCAGCTTGCCGATCACCGAGCGCAGCGTCGTCTGCGACAGCTGGGTGATCGCGAGGATGTAGTTGCTGGCGCCGTACGAGGCGCGCTGCGGATCGGTCACCTGGAAGTACAGCACGCCGTCGACCTGCAGCTGCGTGTTGTCCTTGGTGATGCAGACCTGGCTCGGCGTGTCGAGCGGGACCTCCTTCAGGCTGTGCTTGTAGGCGATCCGGTCGATGAACGGGATCACGATGTTCAGGCCGGGCTGCAGCGTCGCGTGGAACTTGCCCAGGCGCTCGACGACCCACGCGTTCTGCTGCGGCACGACCTTGACCGCCTTGACGATGAACGTCACGGCGACGACAAGGATGACGATGGCGATCAGCGACACGCCGTCGATGAACGGAATCGGCATTGCAGTCTCCTAGCGCGGCTTGGCGCGCCACGATCAGCCGGTTGGCGTGGATTTCGCGGATGACGAACTCGCCGCTCGCAGGCTGCTCGCCCGGCGCGAGTTCCACGTCCCAGACGGCGCCGCGGTACTTCGCGCGCGCCGTGCGGGCCTGGCGTCCAGTTGTCGACGCGCAGCGACTGGCCGATGTCCATGTTCTGGACCCTGATCGTCGCCGCGCTCGTGCAGTCGCTTGCCGAAGCGGCGTCGAGCGCAGCCAGATGCGTGCCGCCGATGCCGATGGCCGCGGCGACGACGAGCTGCAGCGCGAGCGGCGCGCCGGCGAGCGCGGCCAACCCGGCGACGCCAGCGCCACCGCAGATCACCAGCAGATAGAACGTGCCGGTCAGCAGTTCGGCGACCAGCAGGCCGAAGGCGATGACGAACCACCCGATGTAACGTGTCCATGGCGCTCCCTCCGTGCCGCGTTAGCTGCGGGTCGCGGTATTTCAATTCAAGCGCACCGATCATGCGCCGCCGATGGACGGCAGCCGATTGGCCGGGCGTTCCTCACGCGCCTTTCGCCAGCCGTTGCCAGGTCGACACCACGGTGTCCGGGTTCAGCGAGATCGACTCGATGCCCTGCTCCATCAGCCACTCGGCGAAGTCGGCGTGGTCCGATGGGCCCTGCCCGCAGATGCCGATGTACTTGCCGCGTGCACGGCAGGCCGGATCGCCTGCGACAGCAGCGCCTTGACCGCCGGGTCGCGCTCGTCGAAGCCTTCGGCCACCAGGCCCGAGTCGCGGTCGAGGCCGAGCGTCAGCTGCGTCAGGTCGTTCGAGCCGATCGAGAAGCCGTCGAAGTAGTCGAGGAACTCGTCGGCCAGCACCGCGTTCGACGGGCACCTCGCACATCATGATGAGGCGCAGGCCACCGTGCCGTTGTCGCGCCGCTGCCGCGCTTCAGGCCGTTTTCGGCCAGCAGTTCGGTGACGCGCTTCGCCTCGGCAGCGTGCGCACGAACGGGCACCATGATCTCGACGTTGGTCAGGCCCATCTCGTCGCGCACGCGCTTCGAGCGCGGCCGCTTCCATCTGAAGCACTCGCGGAACGACTCGGCGATGTAGCGCGCCGCGCCGCGGAAGCCGAGCATCGGGTTCTCTTCGTCGGGCTCGTAGCGCGAGCCGCCGATCAGCTTCTTGTACTCGTTGCTCTTGAAGTCCGACATGCGCACGATCACCGGCTTGGGCCAGAACGCCGCGCCGATCGTCGCGATGCCCTCGGCGAGCTTCGCCTCGAAGAACGCGCGCGGTCGAGTCGTAGCCGGCCGCGAGTCGCTCGACCGCCGTCTTGAGTTCGGCGTCGATGTTCGGATAGTCGAGCACCGCCTTGGGGTGCACGCCGATGTTGTTGTTGATGATGAACTCGAGCCGCGCCAGGCCGACGCCGGCGTTCGGCAGCGACTGGAAATCGAACGCCAGCTGCGGATTGCCGATGTTCATCATGATCTTCACCGGGATCTTCGGCAGCTCGCCCTGCTCGACGGTCTCGACCTCCATGTCGAGCGCTGCCGGCGTAGACGTTGCCGGTGTCGCCCTCGGCGCAGGACACGGTGACCGTCGTGCCGTCGGGCAGCACGTCGGTCGCGTCGCCGCAGCCGACCACCGCCGGAATGCCGAGCTCGCGCGCGATGATCGCCGCGTGGCAGGTGCGCCCGCCGCGATTGGTGACGATGGCCGCGGCCCGCTTCATCACCGGCTCCCAGTTGGGATCGGTCATGTCGGTGACCAGCACGTCGCCCTGCTGCACGCGCGTCCATCTTCGAGGCGTCGCGCATGATTGCGGACCGGGCCGACGCCGATCTTCTGGCCGATCGCGCGCCCGGTCGCCAGCAGCGTGCCCTTGCCCGTTCAGCCTGAAGCGCTGCTGCGTCTCGGCGCTGGCCTCGCGACTTCACCGTCTCGGGACGCGCCTGCAGGATGTAGAGGCTGCCGTCGAGCCCGTCCTTGCCCCACTCGATGTCCATCGGCCGGCCGTAGTGCTGCTCGATCGGCAGCCGCGTACGCGCCAGTTCGAGCACGTCGGCGTCGGTCAGCGAGAAACGGTGGCGCTCGGCCTCCGCCACGTCGACGGTGCGCACCGATGCCGCCCGACGCCGCTCGCCGGATCGAACTCCATCTTGATGCAGCTTGGAGCCGAGCGACGGCGGATGATCGGGTGCTTGCCCGCGGCCAGCATCGGCTTGTGGACGTAGAACTCGTCCGGGTTGACCGCGCCCTGCACCACCGTCTCGCCCAGGCCGTAGCTCGAGGTGATGAACACGACGTCGCGAAAGCCCGATTCGGTGTCCATCGTGAACATCACGCCGGCTCGCCCCGCGGTCGCTGCGCACCATGCGCTGCACGCCGGCCGACAGCGCGACGTCGGCGTGCGCGAAGCCCTTGTGCACCCGGTAGGCGATGGCGCGGTCGTTGTAGAGCGAGGCGAAGACATGGCGGATGCGGTCCAGCACCGCCTCGATGCCGCGCGACGTTCAGAAAGGTCTCCTGCTGGCCGGCGAACGAGGCATCGGGCAGGTCTTCGGCGGTTGCGCTGGAGCGCACCGCGAATGATGATATCACTTGAGGATTCTTCTACAAGTACTTGATAATGCGATACTAATCTCTTCTCAAGCTCTGCAGCGGAAATGGCGTGTCGACGATCCAGGCGCGGATCTCGGCGCCGCATCTTCGCGAGCGCCGCGACATCGTCGACATTCGAGCGCGTCAATGCGCTCCGCGATGCGCTGCCGCAGTCCGCCGGCGTCGAGGAAGACGCGAAAGGCCTGCGCCGTGGTCGCGAAACCGTCCGGGCACCCGCACCCCGGCCGCCGAGAGCTGGCTCAGCATCTCGCCCAGCGAGGCGTTCTTGCCGCCGACCGACTCCACGTCGGTCATGCGGAGCTGGCCGAACGGGACGACGTATGGCCGCGTTGCATGCGCTCTCCTCAGAGTCTTCGTGTGACTAGAATCCGTCGATTCTACCGAGCGGCTCCATTCGTCATACTGCGCCGCATCAGCGAGGACTTTATGCCCGACAGCCCGCGGCCGTTCGACCGCACCGTGTTCTTCGTCTCCGACGGCACCGGCATCACCGCCGAGACCCTCGGCCACAGCGTGCTGACGCAGTTCGGCGACCTGCGTTATCGGCCGCAGCGGCTGCCGTTCATCGACTCCGCCGACAAGGCGCGCGAGGCGGCGGTGCGCATCAACGAGGCCGGTGCAGCGCGACGGCAAGCGCGCCATCGTGTTCTCGACGCTGGTGAACCCGACGTGTCGCCGCGGAGCTGCGCGGCGCCACCGCAGGCCTTCGTCATCGAGATGTTCGAGACCTTCGTCGAGCCGCTCGAGCGCGAGCTCGGCCTGAAGTCGACGCACACGATCGGCCGCTCGCACAACATCGCGGTGAACTCGCGAGGACTACAAGAACCGCATCGAGGCGATCAACTTCGCGCTGGCGCACGACGACGGCCAGTCGGCCAAGGGACTGGAGATGCCGACGTGATCCTGGTCGGCGTGTCGCGCTCGCGGCAAGACGCCGACGCAGCCTGTACCTCGCGATGCAGTACGGCGTGAAGGCGGCCAACTATCCGCTGATCCCCGAGGACTTCGAGCGCGGCCAGCTGCCCGAGGCCCTGCCGTCGTACAAGGGCAAGCTCTTCGGCCTGTCGATCGCGCCGGAGCGCCTGTCCGAAGTGCGCCACGAGCGCCGGCCGAACAGCCGCTACGCCGTCGCTGGAGAACTGCCGCTACGAAGTCGACGCAGGCCGAGCGCGATGATGAGGCGCGAAGGCATCCGCTGGCTCTCGTCGACGACCAAGTCGATCGAGGAGATCGCCGCGACGATCATGCAGGAGGTCCGGCTCGACCGCCGGTCGTTCTGAAGGAGTGCGCATCGCTGCGTGGTTCAGCCGCGGCGCCGGCGCTGTTCGAAGAGGCAGACGGCCGCGGCCGCAGCGACGTTCAGCGATTCGACTGCCGGGTCTATCGGAATGCGCAGCCGGCGCTGCGCGAGCGCGGCCGTGCCGGACTGAGCCCGCGGCCCTCCGAGCCGAACAGCCAGACGGTCGGGCCGCTGCCCCACTCCGCCGAATAGAGCGTCTCCTCGCCGCTCGCATCGGCCGCAAGGCGTTGCCCGACAAAGGCGCCGACCAGCTGCTCGGCCGCAACATCTTCGTAGATCGAGAGCGCGAAGTGCGCGCCCATCGCCGCGCGCAGCACCTTCGGCGCCCAGAGATAGGCCGAGCCCGGGCCGAGGCGACATGGCGCACGCCGGCGGCCGCGGCCGTACGCAGCATCGTGCCGACATTGCCCGGATCCTGTACGCCGTCCAGGTAGACCGCATCGTCGCGCTGCGCCTCCGGCAACGTCCGCGGTGCGATCCCGATCTCCGCCAGCACGCCCGGCGCCGTGCTCGACCGGCGCGATCGAGTCGTACAGCGCCGGCGCGAGTTCGACCGCGAATTCCCGCCGGCGACCGCCACGCGGTCGGCCAGGTTGCGCGCCTCAGCCTGGCGGCCTCGCTGATGACGACGGTGCTGATCGGCACACGCGCGCAGCAGCGCGCTTTCGACCAGATGAACGCCTTCAGCGATCGAACGGCCCGCCTCGCGGCAGGCGCGCGGCGACTCGGCCATGCGGCGCAGACGGCGCACCAGCGGGTTATCGGGCGAGGTGATGCGCATGCACCGAGGCGGTTGTCGAGCCGAGAGCTCGCGCACCGGCGCGAAGCTGCGGCGATGCAGGCAGCACGGGCCGAGTCGCTGCAGGCAGCTCAGGTGCTCCGGCGTGGCGTAGCCCATGTGCTGCGCGAAGCCATAGCCCGGGTGCTGCGCATCGAACTCGCGCATCAGCGCGTCGCGCGCCGTCTTCGCCAGGATCGACGCCGCGGAAATGCAGCGTTCGATCGCATCGCCGGCAACGATCGGGCGGCCGGGGATCGGCAGCCGCGGCATCTGGTTGCCGTCGACGAGCGCGTACTCGGCCGGCACCTGCAACCGCTCGACCGCCCGACGCATCGCCAGCAGTGTCGCCTGCAGGATGTTGAGCTGTCGATCTCGTCGACGCTGGCCTCCGCCACCGCGTAGGCGATTGCCCGTTCGCGGATTCGCGCCGCCAATTCCTCGCGACGCTCCGGGCTCAGCACCTTCGAGTCTGCCAGTCCCTGGATGCGACGCCCCGGGTCGAGGATGACGGCAGCGGCCATCACGGGCCCGGCCAGCGGACCTCTGCCGGCCTCGTCGATGCCGCAGACGCGCCCGCTCTGGCGCGCTGCCTGCTCGAAAAGGTCCAGGTTGACCGCAGAACGCTTCGAGGTCATCGGCGCGCGACCTCGACGATCGCCTGGGCTGCCAGCGCCGCGGTATCGCGTCTGAGCTCCTCGTGCATCACGGTAAAGCGCTGTTCAAGCCGGGCACGCAATCCGGGTCATGCAGCTGCGACTGCAAGGCGGAAGCCAGCGCTTGCGGCGTGGCCTGTTCCTGGAGGAACTCGGGAACAACGAACTCCCCTGACAGGATGTTCGGCAAGCCGACGTAGGGAATCCTCCCTTTGCGCCGCATCAGCCAGGCCGACAGTGCCGGCATCCTGTAGGCGATGACCATCGGCCGCTTGTAGAGCGCGGTCTCGAGCGTCGCGGTGCCACTGGCGACCAGCACCACGTCGGCCGCTTCCAGGCAGTCGTGCGAGCGGCCGTCGATGATCGTCATCGCCGTCGCCAGGTCAGGATGTGCCCGCTGCAGCCCCTGCAGCGATGCCTTGAGCTGCGCGTCCGCTGCAGGCACGACGAAGCGCAAGCCGGGCTCACGTCGAAGCAGCTCGACCATCGCGGCGAAGAAGATCGGAGCGTTATGACTGATCTCATCGGCTCTGGAACCCGGGAGCACGGCAACGATCGGCCCGCTCGGTCGGCAGGCCGAGCCGCGCACGTGCGGCAGCGGCATCGGGCACCAGAGGAATCATGCTCGCCAGCGGGTGGCCGACGTAGGTCGCGTCGATGCCCGCGTCATCGTAGATCTTCTGTTCGAACGGGAACACCAGCAGCATGCGATCGACCGCGCGACGGATCTGCTCGATGCGTTCGGCGCGCCACGCCCAGATCGACGGGCTGATGAAATGCACGACGCGGATGCCTCGGCCCCGCAGCTTCTCTTCGAGACCGAGGTTGAAGTCCGGTGCGTCAACGCCGACAAAGACCGCGGGCGGCTGCTCGCGTCAGCCGCCTTGCGAGTGAACTGCGCAGCCGGAGCAGCCTTGGCAGGTGCCGCAGGACCTCGACGTAACCCCGGACCGAGAGTTCGCGCACGTGGGCCCAGGCGTCGAAACCGGCAGCGATCATGCGGTCGCCACCGACACCGGCACAACGGAGTTCAGGAGCAAGGCGATGCAGATGCGTGATGACTCCTGCGGCAAGCAGATCGCCCGAAGCCTCGCCGGCGACAAACACACGGTGCCCGGCGGCTGCATCAGCGGATGATGCCGCGCTGCGATTTCTGTACGAAGTCCCGAAACCTCGCGACCGCGTCCGACGCCGCCGGCGACCCTGCGGTCGACGACTCGAGCGCCGCGATCGCCTCAGCCGTGGTCAGGCTTTCCCGGTACAGCGTCTTGTAGGCACGCCGCAAGGCGTTGATGGTTTCGGCTTCGAAGCCGCGCCGTTTCAGGCCCTCGGTATTGATGCCGTGAGGCTCGGCCGGATTACCGCTGCAGATCACATAAGGGGGGACGTCGCGCAGCACGATTGACCCGCCGCCGGCCATCGCGTGCGTACCGACCAAGCAGAACTGGTGGACCGCCGACATGCCTCCCAGAATCGCCCAGTCGCCCAGCGTGACATGCCCGGCCAGCGTTGCGTTGTTGGCCAGGATCGTGTGATCGCCGACCAGGCAGTCATGCGCGATATGCGCGTAGGCCATGATCCAGTTGTCGTTGCCGATCCGTGTGACGCCGCCGCCCTGGGTGGTACCGAGGCTGATCGTGCAGCACTCGCGGACCGTGTTGCCGTCGCCGATCACGAGCTCGGTGTCTTCGCCGCCGTACTTCTTGTCCTGCGGCGCTCCACCGATCGAGCAGTAAGGAAAGAACCGGTTCGCACGCCCGATCGTCGTGCGGCCGTCCACCACCACATGGGCCAGCAGAACGGTACCCGTGCCGAGTCGGACGTTCGGGCCGACAACGCAGTAGGGGCCGACCTCGACGTCCTCGGCCAGTTCTGCGGCCGGATCGACCAGTGCAGTGGGATGGACCTTCCGCACTACGGCGCTTCCTTCTCGTTACGAAGGGCGCACATCATTTCGGTCTCGCAGACCAGTTCGCCATCAACCAGCGCACGCCCGGTGAACTTGCCGACGCCGCGTTTCACGCGGTCCATCGTCACCTCGAGGCGCAGCTGGTCGCCGGGGCCTACGGGTCGCTTGAAACGAGCCCCGTCGATGCCGGCGAAGTAGAACAGCGTCCCTTCGGGATAGGACGTCTTCAGTGTCACGTAGGTCAGCACCGCCGCCGCCTGGGCGAGGGCTTCGATCATCAGTACGCCCGGCATCACCGGATGCTCGGGAAAGTGTCCCTGGAAGAACGGCTCGTTGGCCGTGACGTTCTTGATCGCCGAAATGCGCACGCCCGGTTCGAGCTCGAGCACGCGATCGACGAGCAGGAACGGATACCGGTGCGGCATCAGCTTCAGGATGTCGTTGATGTCCATCTTCACTTCTGGTCTCCCCGGCGCACGCCCTCAAGCTCGCGCACGCGCCGCCGCAGCTCGTCCAGCTGCCGGATGATGGCAGCCGCCCTTTCCCAGTCACGATTCTTCATGATCGGGAAGAATCCCGTGTAGTGTCCGGCGGTTTCTATGGAACCTGAGACGACGGTCGCCGGGCCGATGATGCAGCCATCGGCGATCGACAGATGGCCGGCGATGCCGGCGGCCCCGCCGATCATGCAGTTTCGTCCGATGTGCGCGCTGCCGGCGATTCCGACGCACCCGGCGATGACGGTGTTGGCGCCGACAAAGCAGTTGTGACCGATCTGGATCTGGTTGTCGAGCTTCACGCCGGATTCAACCACCGTGTCGCCCATCGTGCCGCGGTCGATTGTCGTATTCGCACCGACTTCCACGTCGTCGCCGAGGACGACGCGCCCCAGTTGCGGGATCTTGATCCATTGGCCGTCCAGCGGCGCGAAGCCGAAGCCGTCAGCTCCAATTACGGCACCGCTGTGAACGATGCAGCGCGCGCCGACCACGCAGTCGTCGAGGATGACGGCGCGCGGGTAGAGTCGCGTGCCGGCACCAAGCACGACGCGTGAACCGACATGGGCCCCGGCATCGATGATCGCGCCGGCGCCGACCCGGGCATCGTCACCAATGTAGGCACCCGCGGCCACTGCAGCAGCGGGATCGACCAGGGCCCCGTTGCCGACATGTGCGCCCGCGTGTATTCCGGGCACGACCGCGGCTTCAGGATGCAGCAGTTTCGTGGCGTGAGCGAAGAACGCGTACGGCGCATCCACGACCATCAGGGAGCCTGCGCGAGTCGCACCGCTCTTCAGCGCTTCAGCGTCCTTCGGGCTGACGACGATCGCGCCGGCGCCGGACGCCTGGGCCTCGCGCCGATAGCGCGGATTGGCCAGGAAGGCGAGGTCGGATGAACGTGCCGAGGCGAGCGGAGCAACCGACGTGACACGGCGGTTGGCATCACCGCTGACGACGGCACGCAGCCGGCCGTCCGTGCGCGCGTCAATGGCGGCTGTCAGCTCGACCAGCGACAGGCCGCCGGAGGTCATCGACGCTACTTGGCGTTGTTGAGCGCGCGCAGTACCCGCTCCGTCATATCGATGCGGGGGTTGAAGTAGACGGCCTCCTGGACGATGAGGTCGAACTTCTCCTGCTCCGCGATCTGACGGATGATGCGATTGGTGCGTTCGAGCAGGCCTTGGAGTTCCTCGTTGCGGCGCTGGTTGAAGTCCTCGCGGAATTCGCGCTGCTTGCGTTGAAACTCGCGGTCCGCTTCGGCAAGTTCGCGCTGACGGCGGACCCGGTCGGTCTCCGACATCACCGGGCCATCCTTCTCGAAGCGCTCGGCGGATGACTTGAGCCGGGCGCCCATGTCTTGCAGTTCCTTGTCACGCTTGGAAAACTCGGCCTCGAGCTTCTGCATCGCCGCGCGCGCCGGCTGCGAGTCGCGCAGCAGGCGATCCGAATTGACGACGCCGACCTTAAGGTCCTGCGCGTAGGCGAGCGGCGCCGCAACGAGCAGCGCAGCCACGGCCGCTGCCGAGAGCCACTGGGTCATAGGTTTTCCTGCCTGCATTGAAGCGTGGAATTCTGCCACATCAGAAGCCCGCACCGATCTGGAACTGGAAGCGCTGGATGCGATCCCACGGCTTGGAATTCAACGGGTACGCATAGGACAGGCGCAGCGGGCCGAGCGGAGAAATCCACGCCAGCCCGATACCGGCCGAGTAGCGGATCAGCCCGACATCGACGCCGCCGCTGTCACCGTAAAAAGGTCCGTCGCAAAACGCGGCAGGGTTCGCAGCCACGTCCGCCGGGTTCGTATTGAGCGGGATGGTGTAGACGCCGTTGCAGCCCGGCCCCCATACCTGGCCCATGTCCACGAAGGTCGCGATCCGCAACGTGCGATCGGCACCCGGGATGGGGAACAGCGTCTCGAAGGTCGCGTTGAAGCGCCGCGTGCCGCCGAGCGGATCACCGTAGATGTCACGGGGGCCCAGTGAGGCGGCATCGAAGCCGCGCACGCTGCCGATGCCGCCGACATAGAAGTTCTTGAAGAACGGATACGGCTTGTCACCATAGCCGTTGCCGTAACCGAGTTCGGTATTGAAGGCGAACGTAATGAAGTTCGTTACCGGGAAGAACTGCTGAAACTGATACGTCAGGCGGTAGTACTCGAGGTCGAGCACCGGCAGCGCAACCTCGCCGAAGGCCCGCTGGAAGCGGCCGCGGGTCGGCACCAGCAGGCTGTCACGGCTGTCACTCGACCAGCCCGCGGTCAGTGCCAGTGCGTCCGACGACTCGCCGAAGTCCTGCACGTACTCGATGTAACGCGGGGGCGACGCCGCCGTCAGGTCAATCGTCGTGCCCTCGTAGCGCAACCCGAGAAAGATGCGGTCGTACTCCGTGATCGGAATGCCGTAGACCAGCCCAGCGCCGCGCGTCGAGAAGCCGACGCTCGAAAGGCCGAGTTCCGCGAGGTTCGAGTTGCGGTAGTACAGCTCGATCGTGCGACTGATGCCGTCCGGTGTGATGAAGGGGTCGGTGTGCGTGATCGCGAAGACGGTGTTCGATTGGCTCGTGTTGACTTCGAACGACACCGCGTTGCCGGTGCCGAACAGGTTCTGCTGCGACAGCCCGGCCGTCAGCACCAGGCCTTCGGAACTGGAATAGCCCGCGCCCAGCTGGATATTGCCGGTGGCCCGTTCCTTCACCGTCACATTGACATCGACCTGGTCTGGCGCCGTCGGCACGGCCGGCGTATCGATCGTCACCGTCTCGAAATATCCGAGCCGGTCGAGGCGTTCCTTGGAAAGCCGGACGCGGTCAGCATCGAACCATCCGGCTTCGAATTGCCTCAGTTCGCGTCGAATCACCTCGTCCTTGGTGCGCGTGTTGCCACCGATGTTCACGCGGCGAACGTAGACGCGTCGACCGGGGTCGACGAGGATGGTGAACGCCACTTCCCGGGTTTCGCGGTTGGCATCCGGTACCGGGTTTGCCGAAGCGAACGCGTACCCCAGCGTGCTCATGCGGTCGGTCACCGCCTTGCCGATCGCATTGACCTGCTCGGCGTTGTACACGTCCCCGGGTTTCACCGTGATCAGCGGCAGGAGTTCCTCGTCGAGCCCCAGGAGTTCGCCACCCAGCTTGACGCCGGACACGGTGTAGCGCTCGCCTTCGAACACGTTGATCGTGACCGAGATGTCCTTCTTGTCCGGCGTGATCGAGACGTTGACCGAATCGATACGGAAGTCGAGGTAGCCGCGGTTCAGGTAGTAGGAGCGGATGGTTTCCAGGTCGGCGCCGAGCTTCTGCCTCGAATACTGATCGCGCTTGGTGTACCAGGAGATCCAGTTCGGCGTCGACAGTTCCATCTGCCGGCGCAGCGTGCTGTCGCTGAAGAGCGAATTGCCGGTGAACTCGATGGTCCGGATCTTGGAAATGTCGCCCTCTTCGACCGCGATCGAGATATTGACGCGGTTGCGCTCGATCGGCGTGACCGTCGTCTTGATCTCGACGCCGTAGAGGCCGCGGGACAGGTACTGGCGCCGCAGTTCCTGCTCGGCGCGTTCGAGCAATGCACGGTCGTAGATGCGTCCGTCGGCCAGGCCCACGTCACGCAATGACTTGATGACCTGGTCTTTCTCGAACTCCTTGACGCCGGTGAGATCGATCGTCGCGATCGCCGGCCGTTCGTCGACGATGACGACGAGCACGTCGCCGTCGACCTCGAGCCGGACGTCCTTGAAAAGCCCGCTCGCATAGAGCGCGCGTATCGCCTGGGAACCGCGTTCCGGATCGAAGCGATCGCCGACGCGAATCGGCAGGTAGGTGAAGACAGTCCCTGCCTCGGTGCGCTGGATGCCCTCCACGCGGATGTCGCGGACGACGAATTCCTGCGCTTGGGCGCTGATGCAGTGCGCGGCAATGACAGCCGCTGCGACGCGGCGCAACGCTACACCGGCGCTGCGCCTTTTTGACACGCGGCGCTCCAACTCAGTATCCCGTCATGTTGGGTCAGGAGAGCAGCCGCATTAGGTCGTTATATAGCGCCAGCATGGTCAGCAGGCCCAGTAACGCCACCCCGACGCGCTGGCCCCACTCCATGACCCAATCTGCCGGCGGGCTGCCCTTGAGAATCTCGATCAGATAATACAGTAGGTGCCCTCCATCGAGCATCGGAATCGGCAGCAGGTTTAGTACCGCGAGGCTGATCGAGACCAGTGCGAGGAAGTTGAGGAACGGCGCGAGTCCGATGCGTGCGGTCTGGCCGGCGTAGTCCGCGATCGTCACCGGTCCGGAGAGATTCCTCCAGGACGCTTCGCCGGTGATCATCTTGCCGAGCATCTTGACCGAGAAGATCGCCGTGTCCCAGGTCTTTGCCGTGGCCAGTCCAATACTTTCCACCGGGCCGTACTGCACCTTGATCAGGGGTGGCCGGTCGCTCAACTCGGCACCGATGCGCCCGATCGCCCTGCCCTGCTCGTCATTGATGCGCGCCGGCGTGATGTCGATGCGCACGAACTCACCGGAGCGGTCGACGCCAAGTTCCATCGATTTGCCGGCGGAAGCACGGATGCGTTCGATCAGATCGCGGGCCGACGTCACCTTGGCACCGTTCACCTCGATCACCGTGTCGCCTGCCCGCAACCCCGCGAGCGCGGCCACGCTGTCGTCAGCGAGACGATTTATTCGCGGCGGGCCGATGTACGGGACGATCCCGAGGCGCGCGATGATGTCGGACTCGAGATCAGCCGCGGTCAGTCCGCCGGGCTCCAGCGTCAGCGTGCGCCGGCGCTGGTCCGCACTCTCCACCTCCATCGAAATCGGCTTGTCTGCCACCGACTTCTGCAACAGCAGCCAGCGCAGTTCGTTCCACGACCGCACGCCTTCCCCGTCGACCTCGGTGATCGTGTCGCCCGCCTCGAAGCCGGCCCGGGCCGCCGCCGTTGCGGCCGGCGGTGCGCCCAGCGTCGCGCGCGGCTCGAAGACGCCGATGACATTGAGCAACCAGTAGACAAGGATCGCCAGCAGCAGGTTGGCCACGGGCCCGGCCAGTACGATGGCGAACCGCTTCGCAACCGACTGCTTGTTGAACGCACGCGGGATGTCAGCGGCGGCAACGGGCCCCGCCTCGGGATCGCGTTCGTCAAGCATGCGCACATAGCCGCCGAAAGGCAGCGCGGCGATCACCCACTCGGTGCGATCCGGGCCGCGGATCCAGCGCGCAATCGGCCGACCGAAGCCGATCGAGAACCGGAGGACTTTCACGCCGCACCAGCGCGCAACCCAGAAGTGTCCCAGTTCATGAATGACGATCAGCACCCCGAGGGTGACGAGGAATGCAAGGATCGTGGTCAGCAGATTCATCAGGCTCCTCAGGCGTACATGGCCACAGCACGAGCCGCTCGCTCACGCGCCTGCCGGTCGATCTCGAGAACGTCGTCGACGCTGTTCGGCGCCGCCGGCTGATACTGGTCGAGCACGCGCTCTATCGTCGGCGCGATCTGCACGAACGGCAAGCGCCGCTGCAGAAAGGCCTCGACCGCGAATTCGTTGGCGGCGTTCAGCACCGCGCTGGCAGCGCCACCCGCCCGCAGCGCCGCGTAGGCATAGCCCAGGCACGGAAAGCGCTGCCGGTCTGGTGCCTCGAACGTCAGCGCTCCAACGCGCGTGAAATCAAGCCGCTTGGCGCCGCTTTCCACGCGGTCGGGCCAGGCCAGCGCATAAGCCAGCGGAGTGCGCATGTCGGGCGAGCCCATCTGGGCAAGTACCGAGCCATCCGGAAACTCGACCATCGAATGGATCACGCTCTGCGGATGGATGACCACATCGATGCGGTCTGCCGGGATCCCGAACAGCCAGCTCGCTTCGATGACTTCGAGGCCCTTGTTCATCAGTGTCGCGGAGTCCACTGAAATCTTGCGGCCCATGACCCAGTTCGGGTGAGCGCAGGCCTCGTCCGGCGTGACCGCATCCAGATCCTGCCGCTTGAGGAAAGGTCCGCCCGAAGCCGTCAGCACCAGCCGCGCGACACCGCGCTGCTCGCGGCTGGCACCGGCCAGACATTGATGGATGGCGTTGTGCTCGCTGTCGACCGGCAATAGTTCGCCCTGCGCATCGCGGATCGCCGCCATCAGCAGGCTGCCGGCGCAGACAATCGCTTCCTTGTTCGCCAGCAGCAGGCGCTTACCGGCCCGCGCCGCAGCGAGCGTCGGCATGAGCCCGGCCGCACCGACGATGGCGGCGAGCACCGTGTCCACGTCTTCGGCTGCCGCAACCTGCGTCAGCGCCTCGGCGCCGGCACGGGCTTGCGACGTGCAGCCGCGCGCATGCAGCGCATCACGCAGCGCACGTTCAAGCGCCGGATCGCCGATCACGGCCACCGACGGCGTGAACCGTGCAGCCAGGTCCGCGAGCGCGTCGACGCTCGACTGAGCCGTCAGCGCATGGACGCGATAGCGGTCGGGATGGCGCGCGATGACATCGAGCGCACTGCTGCCGATGGAACCGGTGGCACCGAGCACCGTGACGTTACGCATCAGTTCGCCCATCGCCAGAACAGCGCCGCCGGGGGAAGCATTGCCAGCATCGCGTCGATCCGGTCATAGAACCCGCCATGTCCCGGAAGAAGGTGACCGCTGTCCTTCGCGCCGGCCTGGCGCTTGACCAGGCTCTCGAAGAGATCGCCGACGATGGAAACGGCAACGAGCGCAGCGAACATCAGCACCGCAGTCGCGACTCCCAGCGAGTCGAGCAAACGGTTCGTGTAGAGCGGTGCCGAGGGCCAGAACTTCCATGCCAGCAGCGCCACGACGATGACGGCAATCATCGCGCCCCAGACACCGGCCCAGGTCTTGCCTGGGCTAATGTGAGGCGCGAGCTTCGTCCGGCCGAATGCGCGACCCGCGAAGTACGCGGCCGTATCGGCCAGCCAGACGACAAAGAGCACTGACAGCAACGTGATCGCGCCGGCGCGAAGAAACAGCATCACCGCGCACCACGCCGCGACCGTCAGGACAAACGCGAGGGGCACCGAAACGCCCGCAGCGATCTTCACGACGCCCCGCCGTTCGGATCGGAGCAGCACGGCGCCAAGCACCACCCATACCACGGTAGCCAGCGCAGCAAGCGGAACCGTTGCCGCATCGACGAAGGCAGGCATCACAACCAGCGCCGCCATCAGCAGCGCGCCGAGAGCGAGCGATGCGGCGAGCGCAGCGCCGAACTTCCAGCCGGAAAGCTTCAGCCACTCCGCCTGGGCGATCGCCAGCGCTATCGTGACCAGCGTCGCAAACGCCAGCGGCGACCAGGCAAGTGCCGCAAGCAGCGCCAGCACGAGTACAACGGCGGTGAAGACGCGCTGCTTCAGCACGCAGCGGCCCTCAGGCGGCGTCGGGGATCGACGGCTCGGCTTCGACCTGCTCGCCGGTCATGCCGAAGCGTCGCTGGCGGCCCGCGTACCAGTTCAGGGCCGTGTCGAGTTCGGCTGCGTCGAAATCCGGCCACAGCACGTCGCTGAAGTAGAGCTCGGCATACGCCAGTTGCCAGAGCAGGAAGTTGCTGACGCGGCGTTCACCGCCGGTGCGTATCAGCAAATCCGGATCCGGCGCAAAGGCGAGTGCCAGGCGCTGTTCGATCGCCTTGTCATCAATGCGCAACTCGCTGACGCCAGCCTGGACCTGTTCGCGCGCCGCACGCTGCGCCGCCTGCGCGATGTCCCAGCGACCGCCGTAGTTTGCGCAGATGGTGAGGTGCAGTCGCGTATTGTGCTCGGTGCGCCGTTCCGAGTCCGCGATCAGCCGGCGGAGCTCCGGCCCGAACGCAAAGGTCTCGCCGACGACCCGCATTCGCACGCCGAGTTCGACCAGCTTGTCGATCTCCCGCTGCAGCGCGACCATGAAGAGTCGCATCAGCGTCGACACCTCATCGGCCGGGCGACGCCAGTTTTCCGAACTGAACGCGAAAAGTGTCAGGTATTCGATGCCGCGTTCGCCGCAGGCACCGAGCGTCGTCCGCACGGCTTCCACACCGCGGTTGTGCCCAGCGACGCGGGGCATGCCGCGCGATACCGCCCAGCGGCCGTTCCCGTCCATGATGATCGCGACGTGGCGCGGCCGCGCCGAAGCGGGGGGCACATAAGAACGTTGGTCGCCGTTCACAGGCTGCAATTGCCGACCGGACTAGACGGTCAGCACCTCTTTTTCCTTCTCTGCGACGAGCCGATCCACCTCGATGACGAAACGGTCGGTCAGCTTCTGGATGAAGTCCTCGGCACGCCGATCGTCATCCTCAGAGATTGTCTTTGCCTTCAGAAGTTCCTTGACTTGGTGGTTGGCATCGCGCCGCAGGTTGCGCACCGCCACCTTCGCGGCTTCGCCCTCATGCTTGACCACCTTCACGAGCTCCTTGCGCCGTTGCTCAGTCAGAAGTGGCATCGGCACGCGGACGACGTCGCCACTCGTTGCCGGATTAAGGCCGAGGTCGGAGTCGCGGATCGCCTTTTCGACGACCGGAACCATCTTCTTCTCCCACGGCTGCACCGTGATCGTCCGTGCATCGCCGAGCCCAACCTGCGCCACCTGGGCCAGCGGCACCATCGATCCGTAATAATCCACCTGGATGTGATCGAGCAACCCGGTATGGGCACGGCCCGTACGGATCTTCGACAGGTCGGCGCGCAGCGCATCGACCGACTTCTGCATCTTCTGTTCCGTCGCCTTCTGGATTTCTCCGATGTTCATCCGGCTCTCTCCTTGCCTTTCAACGGTCAGACATGGACCAGTGTTCCCTCGTCCTCGCCGAGAACCACACGCTTCAGCGCGCCCGGCTTCGTGATATTGAATACCTTGATCGGCAGACGCTGGTCGCGACACAGCGCGAACGCCGTCGCATCCATGATCTGCAGGTTGCGTCCGAGCGCCTCATCGAAGGTGATCGTCGAGTAGCGCGTCGCCTGCGGATCCTTCTTCGGATCGGCCGAATACACGCCATCGACCTTCGTGGCCTTCAGGACGATCTGCGCACCGACCTCGGAGCCACGCAGCGCGGCGGCCGTATCCGTCGTGAAAAAGGGATTCCCGGTCCCGGCCGCGAAGATCACGACCCGGCCTTCCTCGAGATAGCGCAGCGCCTTGGGCCTTATGTACGGCTCCACGACCTGCTCGATATTCAGCGCCGACTGCACCCGCGCCTCGATTCCCGCGCGACGCATCGCGTCCTGCAGTGCCATGGCATTCATGATGGTCGCCATCATGCCCATGTAGTCGGCCGTCGCACGGTCCATCCCACCCGCTCCGAGTGCAACACCGCGAAAGATGTTGCCGCCGCCGATGACGATCGCAACTTCCACACCCAGCTTCACGACTTCGCCGATGTCGGCAACCATCGCTTCAACCGTCGGGCGATTGATGCCGAAGGCATCGTCGCCCATCAGCGCCTCGCCCGACAGCTTCAGCAGGACTCGGCGATACGCGGGCGTGGCAGAGGTCTGTGTCATCGCGCCCCCGTCGATCAGCCGCGCGCGGCCGCCGCCTGCGCCGCGACCTCGGCGGCGAAATCGCTCTGCTTCTTCTCGATGCCCTCGCCGACGACGTAGAGCGCGAACCGGTTCACCGTCGCGCCTTTCGCCTTCAGCAACTGTTCGATCGTCTGCTTGCCGTCGTCGGCCTTCACGAACACCTGACCGAGCAGGGTCACTTCCTTCAGGAACTTCTGGACCGTGCCCTCGGCAATCTTCGCGAGCATGGCTTCCGGCTTGCCGGCCTCGCGTGCCTTCTCGATCGCGATGCGGCGCTCGGCATCCAGCAGGTCGGCAGAGACGCCGCTTGCGTCCAGCGACTTGGGCTTGCTCGCAGCGATGTGCATCGCGACGTCCTTGGCGAGTTCCACGTCCGCACCACTGATGTCGAGCAACACACCGATCTTGCTGCCGCCGTGAACGTAACTCGCCAGCGACCCCACCGCCTCGATGCGCGAGAAGCGGCGGATCGCCATGTTCTCGCCGATCTTGCCCACCAGCGCGGTGCGGACCGTCTCGACGGTGCCGCCGGCCAGCGGCAACGCGGACAGCGCCGCGACGTCGGGCGGGTTTCTGCTCGCCACCAGCGCCGCCAGATCCTTGGCAAATCTCAGGAAATCGTCGTTTTTCGCGACGAAGTCCGTCTCCGAGTTCACTTCGATGATCGCGCCCACCTTGCCATCGATATGAACTGCGACCACGCCTTCAGCGGCGATTCGGGCTGCGGCCTTGCTCGCCTTGTTGCCGAGCTTGACCCGAAGGATCTCCTCGGCTTTCGCCAGGTCGCCGCCGGCCTCGGCGAGCGCCTTCTTGCATTCCATCATCGGCGCGTCGGTCTTCTCGCGCAGTTCCTTCACCATCGCTGCGGTGATTTCCGCCATTAACTGCTCCCGCAATTTCGTTGATCTTGCCGGCCGAAAAAAGGGGCTTGCGCCCCTTTCTCGTCGCTGTGCGCCGTGCGAGTTACACCTGTCCTTCGCTGACCTCGACGAATTCCTCGTCGCCGCCGGCGGCAACCGCCTGCACCACGCCCTGCAGCGCCGCCGCCTTGCCTTCGAGCACGGCGTCGGCGATGCCGCGCGCATACAGACGCACGGCACGGCTGGAGTCGTCGTTGCCCGGAATCACGTAGGACACGCCCTCAGGCGAGTGATTGGTATCGACCACGGCGACCACCGGAATGCCGAGCTTGGCCGCTTCCTGGACGGCGATCTTGTGATAACCGACGTCGATGACGAAGAGCGCATCCGGCAGCGCATTCATGTCCTTGATGCCGCCGATCGACTTGTTGAGCTTCTCGACTTCACGGGCGAAGTCGAGAGCTTCCTTCTTGGTCATGCGCTCGGTGCCGTTGTCGGCAATGATCTGCTCCATTTCCTTGAGCCGCTTGATTGAGACCTTGACCGTTTTGAAATTGGTCAGCATGCCGCCGAGCCAGCGCTGGTCGACGAACGGCATCCCGCAGCGCTGGGCTTCCTCGACGATGATCTCGCGAGCCTGGCGCTTGGTGCCGACGAGCAGCAGCGTGCCGCGGTTGGCCGCCAGCTGGCGCACGAAGCGCGTCGCGTCGTTGAACTGGTCGAGCGTGCGCTCGAGATTGATGATGTGGATCTTGTTGCGATGACCGAAGATGTACGGCGCCATCTTCGGGTTCCAGAAACGCGTCTGGTGGCCGAAATGAACGCCGGCCTCCAGCATTTGACGCATGGTCACTGACATGATTGGAGCTCTCCAAGGTTGGGTCCAGCACATCCGCCGACGCAGCCCGGTTCCGCTAGGAGCCCGGATTGCACCTTGGTGGCGGTGCGCGCGATTTCTGCCCATTGCGGGATGGCCGGATCGACCGCATCTGCGGTCCTTCGGGCCCCTGAAAACGTGGCCGGCAAGCCCACGCACCGCGAAAGGCCTTGAGGGCACTTTCCTTGCGTTCGCGAACTTGCCTAAGCTTTTGATTTTCAAAGCGCCAGGCAGCCCGATATTATAGCCACCTGAGACCGCTTCGCTCAAGCCGCCCGAACCGAGCCCCCCTATGACCATCGTGATCAAGACGCCCGCCGACATCGACGCGATGCGGCACGCCGGTCGGCTGGCCGCAGAAGTCCTCGACTACATCGCGCCGTTCGTGAAGCCGGGGGTCACGACCGGCGAACTGGACCGGCTGTGCCACGAGTACATGACCAACGTGCAGGGGACGATCCCGGCGCCGCTGAACTATGCCCCGCCGGGTTACCGGCCGTTTCCCAAGGCGATCTGCACGTCCGTCAATCATCAGGTCTGCCACGGGATTCCCGGCGACCGGGTCTTGAAGAACGGCGACGTGGTCAACATCGACGTGACGGTCATCAAGGACGGCTACCACGGCGATACGAGCCGCATGTATTACGTCGGCGAGCCCTCCATTGCCGCCCGCAGGCTCTCCGAAGTCACCTACGACTGCATGTGGCTCGGCATCGAGCAGGTGCGCCCGGGAGCGACGATCGGCGACATCGGCCACGCGATCCAGACCCACGCCGAAAAGCACGGCTATAGCGTCGTGCGCGAGTTCTGCGGCCACGGTATCGGACGCAAGTTCCACGAGGAGCCGCAGATCCTGCACTACGGCAAGCCCGGCACGCTCGAGAAGCTCAGTGCCGGAATGACATTCACCGTCGAGCCCATGATCAACGCCGGCCGTCGCGAGATCAAGGAACTGGCCGACGGCTGGACCATCGTCACCAAGGACCACAGCCTGTCCGCGCAGTGGGAGCACACGGTGCTGGTGACCGACACGGGGTACGAAGTGCTTACCCGGTCTGCAGCCACGCCCGCGCCGCCGCGATTCGTCGCCGGCGCGTGGGACGGAACGCCCGCGCCCGAGCCTGCCACCGCGTGATCCGATGAACGACGTCGGCCTCCAGCTGCGGGACAGCCTGCGACTGGAGCGTGATGCACTGGTTGCCCGCTTCCAGTCCGCAGGGCCGGTCGAAGGGCTGCTCAAGGGCCTGTCGCGCTCCACCGATCGCGTGCTGCGGCAGCTGGCCCGGAGCACCGGCCTCGAACAGCACGCGGCGCTGGTCGCGGTAGGTGGCTACGGACGCGGCGAGCTGTTTCCGCACTCCGATGTCGACGTCCTCATCCTGCTAGAGCACGATCCCACCGACGCCGAACGCGCGCAGATCGAGACTCTGGTGAGCCGCCTCTGGGACTTCGGCTTCACCGTCGGCCACAGTGTCCGCACGGTCGGGGAATGTCAGCACGAGGCCCGCGCGGATGTGACCGTGCTGACTTCGCTGCTCGAGGCGCGCCTCATCGCCGGTCCAAGGCCGCTCTTCCGGCGCTTCCAGCGCGCCATCGTCGAGACGCTCGACCGCCAGGCCTACTTTCGCTCGAAAGTTCTCGAACAACGCCAGCGCTACACCAAGTACAACGAGTCGCCGTACAGCCTCGAGCCCAATGTCAAGGAAAGCCCTGGCGGGCTGCGGGACCTGCACGTGTTGCTGTGGATTGCGCGGGCCACCGGCTACGGCACGCGCTGGACCGAGCTTGCGCGCAACGGCCTGATCACGGCCGAGGAGGCCGGGCTGATTCGGCGCAGTGAGCGACGGCTGAAGGAAATCCGCGCCTGGCTGCACCTGGTCACGGGCCGGCGCGAAGACCGGCTGGTGTTCGACGTTCAGCATGCCGTCGCCGAGCATGCCGGCTACCGCGCCACCGCCGCGCGTCGCGCCAGTGAAGTACTGATGCAGCGCTACTACTGGTCGGCCAAGGCGGTCACGCAGATGAATACGCAGGTGCTGCAGAACATCGAACTTCGGCTGCTGCACGGTGCCGACGAGGCGGCCGAGCCGCTCGACGAGACATTCGTCACACGCAGTGAACTGCTCGACCTGCGCGCACCCGACGCACTGGACAGCGACCCGAACGGCATCCTGCGCGCGTTCCTGCTGATGGCACAGCACCAGGAACTGCGCGGCATGTCGGCGCCGCTGATGCGCGCGCTGTGGCATGCGCGCGTGAAGATCGATGCACGCTACCGTCGCGATCCGCGCAACCGCGCGACCTTCCTCGCGATACTGCAGCAGCCGAAGGGCGTGCTGCACGAACTGCGACGAATGAACCAGTTGTCGGTGCTGGGCCGCTATCTGCCGGTGTTCCGCCGCATCGTCGGCCAGATGCAGCATGACCTTTTCCACGTCTACACGGTGGACCAGCACATCCTGCAGGTGCTGCGCAACCTGCGGCGCTTCGCGCTGGCCGAGCACGCGCATGAATACCCGTTGTGCAGCCAGCTGATCACCGACTTCGACAAGCCCTGGCTGCTGTACATCGCCGCACTGTTCCATGACATCGCGAAGGGCCGCGGTGGCGATCACAGCACGCTCGGCGCCCGCGACGCTGAGACGCTTCTGCCGCGAACACGGCCTGTCCGCAGACGACACGGGTCTGGTCGTCTTTCTGGTCGTGCATCACCTGTCGATGTCGCAGGTCGCGCAGAAGCAGGATCTCGCCGACGAGGCAGTGATTCGTCGCTTCGCAGCGCTGGTGAAGAACGACCGCGTCCTGGTCGCGCTTTACCTGCTGACCGTCGCCGACATCCGCGGCACCAGTCCGAAGGTCTGGAACGCCTGGAAGGGCAAGCTGCTCGAGGACCTGTTCCGCTCCACTCGCCGGCTGCTCGGCGGCGGCAGCGTGTCGTCGATGGCCGTCCTCGACGGCCGCAAGGAAGAAGCGCTGCGCATCCTGCGGCTTTACGGGCTCACCGACAGTGCCAGAGAAGCGCTGTGGGCGCAGCTTGATGTCGTCTACTTCCTGCGGCACAGCGCGCAGGACATCGCCTGGCACACGCGATCACTGTTTTCCCGCGTCGAGACCGACAAGCCGGTCGTGCGCGCGCGCCTGGCGCGGATCGGTGAAGGCGCCGAGGTGCTGATCTACGTGCGCGACCAGAAGGACCTGTTCGCCCGCGTCTGCGGCTATTTCGACAGCCGCAATCTGAGCATCCTTGACGCGCGCATCCACACGACCCGGCACGGCTACGCGCTCGACACCTTCCTGGTCACCGACAACGGCCGTTCGCCGCATTACCGGGAACTGCTGGCTCAGGTCGAACACGAGCTGGCCGAGTGGATTGCCAAGCGCCACGAGCTGCCGGTGCCGGCAAAAGGGCGGATGTCGCGTCAGTCACGCCATTTTCCGGTCACGCCCGAAGTCCGGCTGCAACCGGACGAGCGCGGATCGCGTTACCTGCTGTCCGTCACCGCGACCGACCGGCTCGGCCTGCTCTATTCGATCGCGCGTGTTCTGACGCAGCACGGCCTTAACGTACACTCGGCGAAAGTACTCACGCTCGGCGAGCGCGCGGAGGACGTTTTCCTGGTGTCCGGTCCGGAACTGGACGACGCGCGCAGTCAACTCGACATCGAGCAGGACCTGCTGCTGGCCCTGGCGCCGTAACGGCGCGGTTCAGTCGTCGGGCTGGTCGGAAAACTCCGGAAACAGCACTTCCGTGTAGCCGAAGCGCGTGAAGTCACGCACGCGCATCGGGTAGAGCACGCCATCGAGGTGATCGCACTCGTGCTGCACTACCCGTGCATGAAATCCGTCGGCGACGCGTTCGATCGGCCTGCCCTCGAGGTCGAACCCGCGGTACCTGAGGTGACTGTAGCGATCGACGATGCCACGAAGCCCGGGAACGGACAGGCATCCCTCCCACCCCTCTTCCGTCGCGTCGGACAGCGGCTCGAGCTGCGGGTTGAGAAGGATCGTCTGCGGAACCGGATCGGCATCGGGGTAGCGTGGATTGCGCATGGCCGGGTCTGCATAGCCGAAGATCACCACGCGCAGTGCAACGCCGATCTGCGGCGCTGCCAGTCCGGCTCCGTTGGCCGCGTGCATCGTGTCGAACATGTCGGCCACCAGCGTGCGCAGTTCCGTGGTGCCGAAGTCGCGCACGGGCTCGGCAACGCGCAGCAGGCGCGGGTCACCCATGCGCAGGATCTCGCGAATCACTTCTCGGTTCCGAAAAACGCCGCCAAGATACGCACGGCACGCGTCATCGTCGCGCGCATCACTTCTTCGAGCTCATCCAGCTTTATTGCGTGCCGGCTGTCGCCGCGACCCGCCGCGTGGTTCACGACGACGCCCAGCGTGGCATAGGCCAGTTCCGCTTCGCGCGCGAGCGCCGCTTCCGGCATGCCCGTCATGCCCACCAGGTCGCCGCCGTCCCGGGCGATGCGCTCGATTTCGGCCGCCGTCTCCAGTCGCGGGCCCTGGGTGCACGCGTAAACACCGCCGTCAATCACCGGCTCGCCGCACGAGGCTGCGGCCTGCAGCAGTCGTTGCCGCAGCGCCGGCGTATACGGCTCGGTGAAATCGACATGGATCACCGGCATCTCCGAGCCTTCGAAGAACGTGGATTTGCGGCTGTGCGTGTAATCGATGATCTGGTCCGGAACGACAAGCGCGCCGGGACCGATGTCGTCACGTATTCCGCCGACGGTCGCCACCGAAAGCACGCCCTCCGCCTTCAGTTCACGCAGCGCCCACAGGTTCGCGCGATAGTTGATCTCGTGCGGAGCCAGCGTGTGCCCGTAGCCGTGGCGCGCGAGGAACACAACCTCGGTACCGGCAAACCGGCCGAACGTGAGTGCACCCGACGGCTCGCCGTACGGTGTGCGCATGACCTGCCGCCGGGGCGCTTCGAGGGCCGACAATTTCGCCAGGCCGCTGCCACCAATGATTGCGTACATCAGTCTTCCAGCATGGTTTTCAATCGGGCCTCATCAATGACGGTCACCCCCAGCTCGACGGCCTTGTCGAGCTTGCTGCCGGCCTCGGTACCGGCCACGACGTAATCGGTCTTCTTTGACACGGAACTCGCGACTTTGCCGCCGGCCGCCTCGATCCGGTCACGCGCTTCGTCGCGGCTCCAGTGCGGAAGCGTACCGGTAAGCACCAGGGTCTTGCCCGCCAGCGCACCCGCCGGACGACGCGGCGCGCTTTCCTCGCTCCAGTGCACTCCCGCGGCGCGCAGCTGCTCGACCACCTGCCGATTGTGCGGTTCGGCGAAGAAGCGCGCGATCGACGCGGCCACGACAGGACCGACGTCGCTCACCTGCAGCAACTCGTCCTCCGAAGCATCCATCAATTTGCCCATCGATCCGAAGTGCCGCGCGAGGTCGCGCGCGGTCGACTCGCCGACATGGCGTATCCCGAGGGCGTAGATGAAACGCTCGAGCGATGTGCTGCGAGCGCGCTCGAGCGCCGACATCAGGTTGCGCGCCGATTTGTCCGCCATGCGCTCGAGTCCGGCGATGGATCCGAGTCCGAGCTTGAAGAGATCCGCCGGCGTCTTCACCAGCCCTTCGTCAACCAGCTGCTCGACCAGCTTGTCTCCCAGGCCTTCGATGTCAAGCGCTCGGCGCCCGGCGAAGTGCAGCAGCGCCTGCTTGCGCTGCGCGGGACAGAAGAGCCCGCCGGTACAGCGCAGATCCTTTTCGCCTTCCTCGCGCGCAACGCTGGAGCCGCACACCGGGCAGGCCGCGGGCATCGCAAAGGCGCGCGCGACCTTGGGCCGGCGATCCGGCAGTACCGAGACCACCTGCGGGATGACATCGCCGGCGCGGCGCACGATGACGGTGTCGCCGATCATCAGGCCGAGGCTGCGAATGTAGTCCTCGTTGTGCAGCGTGGCATTGCTGACAGTCACGCCACCGACGAAGACCGGGGCGAGCCGCGCGACCGGCGTGATCTTTCCGGTCCGCCCGACCTGGACGTCGATTCCGGTCACCTGCGTGAGCTCTTCCTGGGCCGGGTACTTGTGCGCGACCGCCCAGCGCGGCTCGCGCGACACGAAACCGAGTTCGCGCTGCAGGTCGAGCCGGTTGACCTTGTAGACGACGCCATCGATATCGAACGGCAACTGGTCGCGCCGCGCCGCGATCTCGCCGTGATACGCCACCAGCGCTTCGGCGCCGAGCGCGACCCGTCGATCGGACGCCACCGGCACGCCCATCGCAGCCAGCGCGTCGAGCACGCCGCTGTGCGTCGGCGGCGTGCGCCATCCGGCGACTTCGCCGAGACCGTACGCATAGAAGGACAGTGGCCGGCTCGCCGTGGCCCTGGCATCCAGCTGCCGCAGAAAGCCGGCTGCGGCGTTGCGCGGATTCACGAAGACCTTTTCACCGGCCTCGCGCTGGCGTTCGTTGACGAGCTCGAACTCGCGCCTCCGCAGGAACACTTCGCCGCGCACCTCAAGCACCGCTGCCCGCACCCCGCTCAACCTCAGCGGGATCGCCCGTATCGTGCGGGCGTTCGGCGTCACGTCCTCGCCCTCCTCGCCATCGCCGCGCGTCGCGGCCCGAACCAGTACGCCGTCCTCGTACCGCAGATTCACGGCCAGGCCGTCAAACTTCAGTTCCGCTGAATACTCGACATCAGGGTCGCTCTCGGTCAGTCCGAGTTCGCGACGGATACGGGCGTCGAACGCGCGCGCGCCGTTCGGCCCGGCATCGGTCTCGGTCCGGATCGACAGCATGGGAACCGCGTGGCGGATTTTCGGCAGATCGGACCGCAAGGCGCCGGCAACGCGTTGCGTCGGCGAGTCGGGTGTTACCAGCCCGGGATGCGACGCTTCGAGCGCCTGCAGTTCACGAAAGATCCGGTCATATTCCGCGTCGGGCAGCGTCGGCGCGGCGAGCACGTAGTACTCGTAGTCAGCGCGCGCAATCTGCTCACGCAGTTGCCGAACTCGGTCGATCGCGGAATCTCGCTTTGCCGGGGGCATCTCAGAGTTGCCGCGCAGGCGAACGGAACTCAGGCCGCGCGGACCGTTCCATGACTAGGCCGCATACAGTCGCCGCGCGCGCCCGGAACCCGCAGCGATGCCGGCCGCGTGCATCTGTTCGTACAGCCCAGCCAGTTGGGCGGCGACGGCGAAGTGCGCCTCGCGTTGCACCGGGCGCCCGTTGTCGTCGACCACATGACCATTCAAACGCGTCGCCAGCTGGTCCGCAATCGCATACTGCCGCGCCAGCGGCGAACTTTCCGGACGCACCAAGGGCACATCGATCGTCACCGCGAGCCTTTCCGCGGGCAACGCGGCCGCGGTCACGACGAGGACGAGTCCCTCACCCTCGCGCAATTCCCACCGGCCCGCCGCCACCGGCGCAAAGCCCAGCGCGCCGAGCGCCGACTGAACGATGTTCGCCGTCCAGGGGCTCTCCGCAGCGCCGACGGTCAGCGTGATCTGCACGTCGAAGCGGGCGCACAACTGGTCCAGCTCCGCGGCCTGCGCGACAAGCCGCGGCACATCAGGGGCATCGAAATCGGCATCCACCGCCAGCGCGATCTGCTGCGTCGTTGAGACGAATCGCGTCGCGTCGATCTCGCCAAGCGCGCCCTTGCGATGAGCCATTTGCACCGCCACGAGCAAATCCGAATAGAAACCGAAGCGATCGGGAGCGGTCCACTGCTGCGACTTGGCGTCCCACACCGCGAGGTGAGTGGGCAGCAACAGTTGCAGGCGGTCAAGCTGGCTGCGGGCCTCGAGAGCGGATACACCATCGATCGCATGCGTACACCGGAGCTCGATGACGAAATCGAGAAGAGGGTCTTCGGCCCAGCCATCCGGGAGCGCATAGGCCGACGGTTCCACACGATCGATGATCAGCTCGTCGCTGTGCGCCGCGGATTCCTCGAGCGTTTCGTCAGCGGCAGCGGGGACCGCTGCCGCTGACGCCTGCCTGATCGTCTCCGGCGCTGCCCCGGCCAGGGGCTCATCGAGTCGCGGCTCGATGCGTCGCGCGGAGGATGTGGCTGTGGTCGGCGTCGGACGGATCTCGACGAGCGGGTCGCCGACACCAGGACGCAGCGCCGCGTCGAGGCGGGCGACCGCGCGACGCTCCTGCCACAGGCCATAGAGCCAGATCGCCAGCAGCAGGACGCCGGCAATCCCGAGCAGCGCCCAGTGCAAGTCCGTCATCGCGCCTACGCCGCCTCGGCGGTCAGTCGCACCGCGCCTTCGATGTCGACCGCGACGATGCGCGAAACACCCTGCTCCTGCATCGTCACCCCGATCAGCTGCTGCGCCATCTCCATCGCGATCTTGTTATGCGTGATGAACAGGAACTGGGTGTTGTCGGTCATCGACTCGACCAGCCGGCAGAAGCGATCGGTGTTGGCATCGTCGAGCGGCGCGTCGACCTCGTCCAGCAGGCAGAACGGCGCGGGATTGAGCTTGAACAGCGCAAAGACCAGCGCAGTCGCGGTCAATGCTTTTTCGCCGCCGGACAGCAGATGGATCGTACTGTTGCGCTTGCCCGGCGGCTGCGCCATCACCTGCACACCGGCGTCGAGGATCTCCTCGCCCGTCATGATGAGCCGCGCCTCGCCACCGCCGAAGAGCTTCGGGAACAGCTGGCCGAAGTGTGTGTTGACCTGGTCGAACGTCTGCTGAAGCATCTCGCGGGTCTCGCGGTCGATCTTGCGAATCGCATCCTCGAGCGTGGTGATGGCGGATCTGAGGTCGGTCGACTGCGCATCGAGGAAGGACTTGCGTTCGCGCGAAGTCGTCAGTTCTTCGAGCGCCGCCATGTTGACTGCACCCAGCGCCGCAATCTCCTGCGCCAGCCGGGCGATCTCCGCCTGCAGCGTGTTGGCCTTCACGCCGGCGGTCAGCTTTTCGGCCAGCGCCGCCTCATCGGCCTTCACCTCTGTCAGCTGTAACGCGAACTGCTCGGCCGCCAGGCGCGCTGCCTGCTCCTTCAGCTGCAACTCGGTGATCTTCTGGCGGCGCGGCTCGAGGTCGCGCTCGAGCGTCAGTCGGCGCTCGTCGGTCGCCCGCAGCTGCTGGGCGAGCTCATCGAGCCGGCTGCGCGCCTGCCGCAGCGCTTCCTCGGCCGCGGCGCGCTTGCCGAGCCAGCCATCAAGGCCCGCGCGTGCGGCACCGTCATCAAGCCGTGCCAGTTCCCCCGTAGCTGCCGCCACGTCAGCTTCGAGGCGCTCGGCATCGGCGGCGGCCACTTCGGCGGCATGGGTCACATCGCGCTCGCGCTCGCGATTGGAAGTGAGCGCGAATTCGACCTGCTGGTGTGCGTTCTCGAGCGCGCGTTGCTCATCGCGCGCCGATCGGAGCGTCTGGTCGGCCTGCTCGTAGCGCAGGCGTGCCGCCTCGACGGCTTCCTGCCGTGTCGCGAGTTCGGAGTCGAGCGCCTGGAAGCGATTGTCGGCGTCGTCGCGCAGTCCACGCAGCTCCTGCTCGTGGGTTTCGATCTCGCTAAGCTCAGCCTCGATCTGACCGCTGCGGTGCCTGACCCGCTCGATCAGTTCGCCGAGACGAACGGCTTCGAGCTGTGTCGTGTGCAGGCTGGCGCGCGCGCGGTCCGCCTCGCGCCGGCTGGAACTGAGCTGCTCCTGCGCTTCACGCAGCAGCGATTCGGTGCGTGCCAGCGTGGCGGTCCGTTCCTCGACGATGAGCCGCTGCGCCCGGATGTCCTTGTCGAGGTTTTCGATCTCGAGGCGCCGCGCGAGCAGCCCGGACTTTTCGTCATCCGCGGCGAAGAAGCGCACGCCGTAGCGCGACACCATGTGGCCATCGCGCACGACGAACTGACCGCCGGCCGGCAACTGGTCGCGAGCGGCCAGTGCCGTGCCCAGGTCGGGCGCGACGAAGACATTGGCGAGCCAGTCGGTCAGTACCGCCGTCAGTGCCGCGTCGTGCCCGCGCACGCGGTCGGACAGGCGTGCAAACCCCGGCATATGTCCGCCTTCGCGTGCGACCGCGCCGGTCGTCGAAAAGAATGCCACGCGAGCCGGGGGCGCACTTGCGGCGAGCCCACCGATCGTGTCAAGACGCCCGACTTCAACGCTTTCGACCCGTTCTCGCAGCACGGCCTCGAACGCCGTTTCCCATCCCTGCTCGACCGTCAGTTTGCGGAACAGGCGCGGCAGCGTGTCGAGTCCCTGCGCCGTCAGCCAAGGATCGAGCCGCGTGTCCGCCTCCACGCTCGCCTGCACCTGGCGCAGCGCGGCCAGTCGGGCCTCGATACGCGTCAGCGCTTCCTGCGCGCTGGTGCGCTGATCCCCCTGCTGCTGCCGCGCGGCCGTCGCCGTGCTGACGCGTTCCTCGGCGCCGGCCTGTGCATCGGTGTGCTCGGCAAGCTGCGCTTCGAGCCGCTGAACTTCCTCGCGCAACCCGGTAAGCTTCTCCTCGTCCGGCGAGCCGATCGACGCGCGCTCTTCAGCCAGCCGCTCGCGCCGCTGCTGCAGTACGGCCAGCTGGCGATCGACGTTGCGCTGCTCGACCCCGGCCGCGTCAATCGCCTGCTCTGTCAATGCGGCCTGGGCACGGGCTGCCGTCATCGCTTCACGTGCGGCCTGATACGCCTCTTCAAGCGCAGGCAATGCACCTTCGTGCTCGACACAGGCGGTCTGCGATTGCGCCAGCCTGAGGGTCGCCTCCTCGATCGTCTGCACCAGGCCGGCCGCACGGGCCAGCAGTTCGCTGCGTTCGTCGACCCGGCGTGCGCGCGTCGCCTTCAGCGTTTCGATCTGCGTCATCAGCCGGCTGCGGCCTTCGACGATCATGCGGATCTCGGACTCGAGGCGGGAGACCTCGGCATTCACCTGGAACAGTGCGCCCTGCGCCTCGTGCACCGCATCGCTGGCGCCGTAGTGGCCGGTGCGCACCTCTTCAAGTTCGCGCTCGGCGGCCCGCAGTTCGGCGGTATGCGCTTCCAGCGCGGTGCTGCGGGCTTCGACGTCGCGGGCGACCTTCTCGCGTTCGGCCTCGGCCTCGCGTCGACGCGTCAGCCACAGCAGCTGTTGCTGCTCGTCGTGGGCGGTGTGCATGTCACGGTAGCGTGCCGCGACTTCGGCCTGCTGTTCGAGTCGCACGATCTGGGCGTCGAGCTCGCGCAGGATGTCTTCGACCCGCACCAGGTTGTCGCGCGTGTCGGCGAGGCGGTTCTCAGTCTCGCGCCGACGTTCCTTGTACTTCGATATGCCGGCCGCTTCCTCGAGAAAGATCCGCAGCTCTTCCGGACGCGCCTCGACGATGCGGGAAATCATTCCCTGCCCGATGATCGCGTAGGCGCGCGGGCCTAGGCCGGTACCGAGGAACATGTCGTGCACGTCACGGCGCCGCACGTTCTGGTTGTTGATGTAGTAACTCGAGGTGCCGTCGCGCGTCAGCACGCGCTTGACGGAGATCTCGGCATACTGGCCCCAGGCGCCACCGATGCGGCCATCGGCGTTGTCGAACACCAGCTCGACGCTGGCGCGGCCGGCCGGCTTGCGGTTGACGGAGCCATTGAAGATCACGTCCTGCATCGACTCGCCACGCAGTTCGGCGGCCTTGCTCTCGCCGAGCACCCAGCGCACGGCGTCGATCACGTTGGACTTGCCGCAGCCGTTGGGGCCGACGACACCGACGAGACTGCCGGGGACATCGATCGGTGTCGGATCGATGAATGACTTGAACCCGGCGAGCTTGATCTGCCGTAGACGCACGTGTGTGTGAGCGGGAAGTGGTGAGAGTCGTGCCCGGACGCCGACCGGAGACACCGATGGGGCCGTCCGAGAACGCGCGGGGATGAAAAATCGCGTTCGTATAATAACAGCGCAGTCCCTGTTCGCTGCGGCATCCCGCGCGCACGCGACCGTCGGCAGCGACCATGGCCACTCGTCCCAGCAAGACGCTTGAAACCTTTGCGAATCCGGCGCCGCAGCGCGATTACCTCGTCCACATCGAGGTCCCGGAGTTCACGTGCCTGTGTCCGCTCACCGGCCAGCCGGATTTCGCCACGCTGCTGCTCGATTACGTGCCGGACAAGCGCAATGTCGAATTGAAGGCGCTGAAGCTCTATATGTGGTCGTACCGGAACGAGGGTGCCTTCCACGAAGCCGTCACCAACCGCATCGTCGACGACCTCGTCGCGGCGCTCAAACCTCGCTTCATGCGCCTGGCGGCCCGGTGGTACGTGCGTGGCGGCCTGTTTACGACCGTGGTGGCGGAGCACCGCAAGCGGGGCTGGAAACCATTACCCTACGTCGAACTCGTCGCCGCCGGCATCGAAGGCGGACCCACAAGCCCCGGCCGCTCATGAATCCGGATCTCGACCGGCTCCATCCGTACCCGTTCGAACGGCTCAGGAAGCTCTTTTCCGACCTGACGCCGCCGGCAGCGCTGGCGCCGATCAACCTGTCGATCGGCGAGCCCAGACATCCGACGCCACCGTTCATTCTCGAGGCCTACGCGCGGGCGCTGCCGAGTGTCGCCAGCTACCCGCTGACGGCCGGCCTGCCGGCGTTGCGCGAGGCCTTTGCCGACTGGGCCAAGCGTCGGTATGACCTCAAGCAAATCGATCCCGGAACGCAGGTGCTGCCGGTGGCCGGTTCGCGCGAGGGGCTTTTCTCGTTCGCACAGGCCGTGGTCGATCGCACGCGACCGGCGGCGGTGGTGTCGCCCAATCCCTTCTATCAGATCTACGAGGGCGCGGCACTACTGGCGGGCGCACGGCCGATCTACCTTCCGACCACACCGGCGAACGGATTCCGCATGGAATTCGAGCGGCTGACCGCTTCCGAATGGGCCGCGGTGCAGCTGGTCTACGTCTGTTCGCCCGGCAACCCGACCGGGCGCGTCGTCACGCAGTCCGAATGGGCAGACCTCTTCGAGCTCGCCGATCGGCACGACTTCATCATCGCTTCCGACGAGTGCTATTCCGAGATCTACTTCGATGAAGCGTCGCCGCCGCTCGGCGCGCTGACGGCCGCCGCGCGGGCCGGGCGCGATGGCTTCGAGCGCATTGTCGTGTTCTCGTCGCTGTCCAAACGCTCGAATGTGCCGGGGATGCGCTCCGGGTTCGTCGCTGGCGACGCGGAGGCGCTGCGCAAATTCCTGCTCTATCGCACCTACCATGGGGCGGCGATGAGTCAGCCGGTGCAGATCGCCAGCATCGCGGCGTGGCGTGACGAAGGCCATGTCGTCGAGAACCGCCGCCTTTACGCGCAGAAGTTCGCGCAGGCCGCACCCGTCATCGCGCGCCGGCTGCCGTGCGAGCTTCCAGACGCCGCCTTCTACCTCTGGGCGCGCTCGCCGATCGACGACACCGAACTGGCCCGCCGCCTCTACGCGGAGAAGAACGTCACGGTGCTCCCCGGCAGTTACCTGTCGCGCGACGTCGACGGCATCAGCCCGGGTACCGGGTTCGTGCGCATCGCGCTCGTCGCCGAACCGGCCGAGGTTGCCGAAGCGGCCGATCGCATCGCCTCCCTGCAACTCTGACCCAGCGAGACACCTCCATGTCGCTCGAGCAAACGATCAACGATGCGTGGGAACAGCGCACGACACTTTCTTCTGCGTCCGCGCCGGCGGCCGTGAGAGATGCCGTCGACCACGCAATTTCCGACCTGAACGCAGGTCGCGTGCGCGTGGCCGAGAAACGTGGCGACGAGTGGGTCACGCATCAGTGGCTGAAGAAGGCCGTGCTGCTGTCGTTCAGACTCAACGACAACCGGCTGATGCATGCGGGCGAACTCGGCTTCTTCGACAAGGTCGAACCGAAGTTCTCGCACCTCGACGCCGACCACATGCGTGCCACCGGTGTGCGGGTCGTTCCACCCGCGGTCGCGCGCCGCGGCAGCTTCATCGCGAAGAACGTCGTGCTGATGCCGTCGTACGTGAACATCGGCGCCTACGTCGACGAGGGCACGATGGTCGACACCTGGGCCACGGTCGGCTCCTGCGCGCAGATCGGCAAGAACGTTCACCTGTCCGGAGGCGTCGGCATCGGCGGGGTGCTCGAGCCGTTGCAGGCAAATCCGACGATCATCGAGGACAACTGCTTCATCGGCGCCCGGTCGGAAGTCGTCGAGGGTGTGATCGTCGAAGAGAACGCCGTGCTCGGCATGGGCGTCTTCATCGGCCAGAGCACCAAGATCTTCAACCGCGAGACCGGCGAAATCAGCTACGGCCGCGTCCCTGCCGGCTCGGTCGTGGTAGCCGGATCGCTGCCGTCGCGCGAGTGCAACCTGTACTGCGCCGTCATCGTCAAGCAGGTCGATGCGAAGACGCGCGCCAAGACCAGCATCAACGAGCTATTGCGGACGTAGGGACGTAGGCCGCTGAGTCCCGCTACGCGGCGGGCACTTTCTGCCTTCCACCTCGCGCTTCAGGGCCGCGCGGCCCGTTACTTTCTTTGTCTTGCCCAAGAAAGTAACCAAAGTAACGCTGGCATGGCGACGGGGTGAGTCCGCTCGGGGACGCCGCAGCGGTGCGCGACGGCAGCGGAGTAGTGCCGGGCGCGTGTCTGAGCCCGTGGCGCGGCGCAGCCGCGATCGGGCGAGTTTGGCGCACGGCCCGCTGACGCCCTGCAGCGCAAGGCAAGCCGAAGGCCAGCCTCGTGCGGTCGCCTTTGGCTCCGGTCCCTGCGCTTAACGTCGCTTCGCGACGTTAGCCTCGCCGAATCTTTGATTTCTTTGGTGACTTTCTTGGGCGAAGCAAAGAAAGTCACTCGCCGCCGGGCGACTCCCGGCTCGGTCAGGCCCCCGGAAAGGTGGTTCGTGGCGCAAGCACGTTCCGCCGCTGCGCGCGGTGCCTACGACAGACCCAGTTCCGCCCTCTTTTCATCCGATCGGACGGATTCGCAATCACCCGTCGCGAGCCTTATGCTCTGCGTCTATCAAGCACGAGGCTTCCATGTCGTCTACGCCCATGTCGCTCGAGCGCCTGTTTGGCCTGATGGCCGAAAAGTCGGCGTCTGACCTTTTCCTGTCGGTTGGCTCGCCGATCACGATCAAGATCAACGGCGTCTGCGTGCCGATCAACCAGGAGCGGCTCGCGCCGCAGTCGATCGTGTCGCTGCTGGCGGAGCGCCTGACCGACGCCCATTTCCGCGAACTCGAAGACTCGCGCGAGTTGAACATCGGCCTGCCGGTCCAGGGCATCGGCAGCTTCCGCTTGTCGGCGTTCCTGCAGCGGGGCTCGATTTCCGCGGTCATCCGCTTCATTCCGCACGACATCCCGAAGCTGGACGCGCTGCACCTGCCGGAGGTCCTCAAGGACCTCATCATGGAGCGCCGCGGCATGATCCTCGTGGTCGGCGCCGCCGGTTCCGGAAAGTCGACGACGATCGCCTCGATGCTCGACCACCGCAACGAACTGGTGACCGGGCACATGCTGACGTTCGAGGATCCGATCGAATTCCTGTTCCGCAACAAGAAGTCGATCATCAACCAGCGTGAGATCGGTTCCGACGCACGGACGCTGCAGGCGGCGTTGCGCAGTGCGATGCGACAGGCACCCGACGTCATTTTCATCGGCGAGATCCGCGACCGCGACACGATGAGCGCCGCGCTCGCCTATGCGATGTCGGGCCACCTGGTCGTGGCCACGCTGCATGCGACGAACAGCTCCCATGCACTGAACCGCGTGATCAGCTTCTATCCTCCGGAAACGCGCCAGGCGCTGTTCCAGGACATGTCGGTGGCGATGAAGGCAATCGTTTCCCAGCGGCTGGTCCGCTCCAAGCGCGGCGGGCGCGTGCCGTCAGTGGAAGTGCTGATGAACACACGCCACATCGCCGACCTGATCGAGCGCGGCGACGTGCAGGCGATCAAGGAGGCGATGGAACAGAGCCTGGCGCCGGAGAGCATCTCTTTCGAGCAGAGCCTGTACACGCTGATTCAGGGCGACCAGATCACGCGCGAGGACGCGCTTTCCGCGGCCGACTCACAGAACAACCTGCTCTGGTTCATCAACAATGCCGGTAAGGCACGCGCCCAGATGCAGAAGGAACGCAGGGACGAAAGCTCCGACGCCTCGTTCTCCGAGTTCACACTGAACATCTAGCATCGGTTCAGCGACGCAGGCCTGCCGTTACAATCGGCGCGCCTTGCACGCCGGTGATGCGTGCCGGCGCCCGCATGAGCCCCACCCTTCAACTCGTCCACGACCTGATCGCACGGCCTTCCGTCACCCCGGATGACGGCGGCTGCCAGTCGATGCTCGCCTCGCGGCTGGCGGCGTCGGGCTTCAAGTCCGAAACGATCGCCGGCAACGGCGTGACCAACGCGTGGATCCGGCGTGGCACCAGCGCCCCGATCTTCGTGTTTGCCGGACACACGGACGTCGTGCCCACCGGGCCGCTCGAGCAATGGCACTCGGATCCGTTTAGGCCAACGACCCGCGACGGGAAACTGTATGGCCGGGGGGCGTCGGACATGAAGAGTTCGATCGCGGCCTTCGTCATCGCCGCCGAGGAATTCGTGCGTTCCTGTCCGGACCATTCGGGGTCGATCGCCCTGCTGCTTACCTCCGACGAGGAAGGCCCGGCCACCGATGGCACCACGCGCGTGGTCGAAGCGCTGCGCGCGCGCGGCGAGAAGCTGGACTTCTGCATCGTCGGCGAGCCGACATCGGTCGAACGCCTGGGCGACACCATCAAGAACGGGCGGCGCGGCTCACTGTCCGGCCGCCTGACGGTCGAGGGCGTGCAGGGTCACGTGGCCTACCCGCATCTGGCCCGCAATCCGGTGCACATCGTCGCACCGGCACTCGCAGAGTTGTCGGCCACCGTGTGGGACGACGGCGACGAGTTCTTCCCGCCGACGACCTTCCAGGTTTCGAACATCCATGCCGGCACCGGTGCGGGCAACGTCATCCCGGGAACCTGCGCCGTTGACTTCAATTTCCGCTTTGCGCCGGCGTCCACCGCCGCCTCGCTGCAGCAGCGGGTCGAGCGCATCCTCGGCCAGCATGCAGTCGAAGGCGCCGTGCAATGGACGCTCGGCGCATCGCCGTTCCTGACACCGCGCGGCTCTCTGTCGGAGGCGATCAGTGCCGCGATCAAGTCCGTCACCGGCCTCAGCCCGGACCTTTCGACGACCGGCGGTACATCGGACGGCCGTTTCATTGCCACGTTCTGCCCGCAAGTCATCGAGTTCGGCCCGCCGAATGCGACCATCCACAAGATCGACGAGGAAATCGCGATCGCCGATCTCGAGCCGCTGAAGAACATCTACCTCGGCACGCTCGAGCGCCTGCTCCCGCCCAAAGAAAGACAATGACGACGCTGATCGACGCACAGGCCAACCTGCGCACCTTGCGCGATGTGCTGCGCTATGCCGTAACCCGCTTCAACGAGACCCAGCTTTCGTTCGGTCACGGCCAGGCTGACGCGTTCGAGGAAGCCGCCTACATCGTGATGCGCACGCTGAAGCTGCCTCTCGAACGTCTGGAGTTCTTCGCCGACGCCTATCTGACCCACGCCGAGATCAACGACCTGCTGCAGGTCATCGACCGGCGGGTGAAGAAACGGCTGCCGGCCGCCTACCTGCTGAACGAAGCCTGGCTGCGCGGCTACAAGTTCTACGTCGATGAGCGCGTCATCGTTCCGCGCTCGTTCATTGGCGAGCTGCTCGACGAAGGCCTCACTCCCTGGATCAAGGATCCCGCCGCGGTCGGCGACGTGCTCGACATGTGCACCGGCTCCGGCTGCCTGGCCATCATGGCCGCCGATGTCTTTCCGAATGCCAAGGTCGACGCCGCCGACATCTCGGCCGACGCGCTGCAGGTCGCGCGGCGCAACGTGGCGGACTACCAGCTCGAGCAACGCGTCAGTCCGGTCAAGTCCGACCTGTTCTCGGCCCTGGGCACCAAGCGCTACGACCTGATCGTGTGCAATCCTCCGTATGTCACGGACGCGGCGATGGCAAAGCTGCCCGCCGAGTACATGCACGAGCCCAAACTCGCGCTCGCCGGCGGCATCGACGGCATGAATTTCGTCAAGACGCTCGTGCGTCAGGCACGCGGTCACCTGAAGCGCGGCGGCATGCTGATTGTCGAGGTGGGTGATGGCCGCGCGGCAGCGGAAAAGGCCTTCAGCGACCTGCCGCTCACCTGGCTCACCACCAGCGCCGGTGACGACATGGTGTTTCTTGCACGGCAGGAGGAGCTGCCCTAGGTCCGACACCGTCGCAGGCACTTCACTGCTACCGGTGACGCACCAGGGTCAGATTCACCGATGCTCAGGCTGATCGACGTCGCGATCGCGCGCGGTGCCCGCACGCTGTACAAAGGCGTCTCGTTGATCGCCCGGCCGGGTGAGCGCATCGGACTCGTTGGCGCGAACGGCTGCGGCAAGTCGAGCCTTTTCGCAGCGGTCCTCGGCGACCTCGGTGTCGAAGCCGGCACGATCGAGGCACCGAAGCCGCAGCGCGTTGCCCACGTCGCACAGGATATCGAGGGCGGCGCGCAGCCGGCGCTCGACTACGTGCTGGCGGGCCACGCGCCGCTGATGGCCGCCCGGGAGGAACTGGCGGCCGCCGAAGCCAGCCACGACGAAATGCGGCTGGCCCACGCCCACGCCGCGCTGGCTGAGCTCAACGAAGGCGCAATCGTTGCTTCGGCGCAGACCGTGATGCACGGCCTCGGCTTTTCGTCGGCCGATGCAGCGCGTCCGGTGACTGCCTTCTCCGGCGGGTGGCGCAACCGGCTGGCACTGGCGCGCGCGCTGCTGCGACCTGCCGAATTGCTGCTGCTGGATGAGCCGACCAACCATCTCGACCTGGATTCGGTGGTCTGGCTCGAAGCCTGGCTGCGACGTCAGCCGGCCACGGTGCTGGTGATCTCGCACGACCGCGAGTTCCTCGACCGCATTGTCGAGACCGTCTGGCACGTCGATCTGGGCACCATCCGGCGTTACTCGGGCGACTACACCGCCTTCGAGCTTGCGTGGCTGGAACAGCAGAAGCAGCAGGATGCTGCGGCCAGGGCCTATGCGCGAACCGCGGCGCATCTGCAGCAGTTCGTCGACCGTTTCCGTGCACAGGCGACGAAGGCGCGGCAGGCGCAGAGCCGCCTCAAGATGCTGGAGCGGTTGACCGTCATCGAGCCGGTGCGTGCACGACGCGAATGGCGCTTCGAGTTTCCCGAGCCGGTGCGTGTACCCGAGCGCCTGCTCGATGCCGACAACCTGGCGCTCGGTTACGGCAATCGCACCGTGCTCTCGGGAATCAGACTCTCCGTGCGTGCCGGTGACCGCATCGGCATCCTCGGGGTCAACGGTGCGGGCAAGTCGACGCTGGTGAAGGCGGTTGCGCGTGAGCTGGTCCCGCTCTCCGGCGAACTGCTGCGCGGCCAGGGGCTGGCAATCGGCTACTTCGCGCAGCACCAGCTCGACCAGCTGCGCGCTGATGAGACGCCGACTCGCGCACCTGCGCCGCCTGGCGCCCGAGGCACGCGAACAGGAACTGCGCGACTTCCTCGGCAACTATCGCTTTCCGGGCGAGATGGCGACGACGCCGCTGGGCCCGATGTCGGGCGGCGAGAAGGCGCGCTGCGCTCTGGCACTGATCGCATGGCAGCGCCCCAACCTGCTGCTGCTCGACGAACCGACCAATCATCTCGACATGGAAACGCGCGAAGCCCTGACGATGGCGCTGTCGTCCTATGAAGGTGCGCTGCTGCTGGTCTCGCACGACCGCCACCTGCTGCGCGCCGCCTGCGACCAGCTCTGGCTGGTACACGATGGCCGCGTCGCAGCTTTCGACGGCGACCTCGACGATTACGCCGCGCTGGTGCTGGCGAGCCGCCGTGACCGGACCGATGGTGGCGCTGCAGAAGACACGCCGAATCGACGGGCGCAACGCAAACAGGAGGCCGCCGCGCGGCAACGCATTGCCGATTCGCGCCGGCCGCTGCAGAACAAGCTGAAGCGGCTCGAGGACGAACTGACACGCGTATCGCATGAATTGCGTGAACTCGATGCGCAGCTCTCGGATCCGGACTTCTACCACTCGGGCAACGACGACCATGTCGCGGCAACGCTGAAGCGTCGCGGTGAACTCGCGGGGCGCGTCGAGGAACTCGAGGCGAGCTGGATCACGATCACGACCGAGCTGGAGGCGATCGCGTGAGCGCCCCAATGACTGCTCCGCTGACCGGACTTCGCATCCTCGACCTGACGCGGCTGCTGCCCGGACCGGCGGCGACGATGCATCTTGCCGACTACGGCGCGGATGTCATCAAGATCGAGGACACCGGTGATGGCGACTACATGCGTGATTTCGCGCCGCAGGTGCCCAACGCCGAGGGTGCACTGGTCAATCCGGCCTTCGAAGCGGCCAATCGCGGCAAGCGTTCGATCGCCATCGATCTGAAGCAGGCGCGTGGCCGCGAACTGCTGCTCGAGCTTGCCGGGCGCGCCGATGCCGTCGTCGAAAGTTTCCGGCCAGGCGTTCTGGAGCGGCTCGGGCTGGGCTGGGACGTGCTGCACGAGCGCAATCCGAGACTGGTGCTGTGCTCGATCTCCGGGTACGGCCAGACCGGTCCGCTGTCCCAGAAGGCCGGGCACGACATCAACTACATCGCCACCAGTGGCGTACTCGAACAGATCCGCTCGAGCGGCGATCCGGCCGTGCCGAACCTTCAACTCGGCGATCTTCTGGGCGGCGCGCTCGCCGGGCTGTCGGCACTGCTCATCGCGCTGCTGGGCGCTCAGCGCACCGGACAGGGACGCTGGGTCGACGTCGCGATGACCGAAGCGCTGCTGGTGCACCACTACTTCCCGCACGCCGAGCTGGATGCGGGCTCGACTCCCGTGGCGGGCAGCACGCTGCTGACCGGCGGCGCCGCCTGCTATCGCGTCTATGCAACCGCCGATGATCGCCATCTTGCCGTCGGTGCGCTGGAGCTAAAGTTCTGGCAGACGTTCTGCGCGGCCGCAGGCCTCGACGATCTGCGTGCGCGGCACTGGGCCTACGGCGAAGTACCCGGCTCCTCGGCCGCGCAGCAGACGATCATGCGGGTCGCTGATCGGATTCGCAGCCAGGCGCTCGCACACTGGATCCGCGTGTTCGCCGATGTTGATGCCTGCGTGACGTCGGTACTGACGCCGGCGGAAGCGCTGGCGCATGATCAGGCGCAAGCGCGTGGCGTCGTCTTTCGCCGTGGCGCGGTGACCGAAGTTGGCCCGCTGGCTCATGTGTCGGGTCACGACCTGCTCCCGGCCCCGGCGCCGCGCGCGGGACAGCACACACGTGCACTGCTTGCCGAACTTGGCCTCGCCGCCACCGAAATCAGCGACCTGCTTGCGCGAAAGATCGTCAGGGAGTCCGCATGATCGAGCGACGTCGACTGCTGCTGATGCGCCATGGCGCGGTCGACTACTTCGCCACGGATGGCCGCCCGCTGCCGCCGGACGAGGTGCCACTGACGCCGGCCGGGATCGAGCAGGCGCGGGCCATGGGGTCGGCGCTCGCGGCGGCCGGGGTGCGCATCGACCGCGCCATTACCAGCGGGCTGCTGCGTACCCGGCAGACCGCCGAGCACGTGCTGTCTGCCGCGAACGTCGCGCCGCTGACCGAGCACTGGCCCGAACTTCAGGAAATTAAGCCCGGACACCTCGCAAGCATTCCGGACGCGAAGCTGCGCGAGGCATTCATCGGCGCCTTCGAAGGTCCGGTTCCGCGGGAAACGCAGTTTCTCGACGGCGAGACGATTGGCGCGCTGCTCGATCGGACGCTACCCGCGTTGCAGCGGCTGCTGGCCCTGAAGGACTGGGACACGGCGCTGATGGTGCTGCATGGCGGTGTTAACCGCGGGCTGCTGTCGTGGTTTCTCACCGGCCAGTCCGTCTTCCTCGGCGGGCTCGCGCAGGACACCGGCTGCCTGAATATCATCGATGTCGGAAACGGCCCGGCGACCAGTGTCGTGCGTATCGTCAATTTCTGCCCGATCGACACGCTGCAGACGACGACGAGGCTGTCGACGATGGAACACCTGCTCGAGAAGTACCTGAAGCTGCGCCAGCAACGCAGCGATCTTGGAGATCCCGCATGAATCAGCTCGGGGCAGTCACCCCACGGCATGCTTTCGATACGGCAAGCCTGCAGGCGCATCTGGAACGCCACCTGCCGGAGTTCCGCGGACCGCTTGAAGTGCAGCAATTCCAGGGCGGGCAATCGAACCCCACCTATCTGCTGTCGACGTCCACCGCCAGGTACGTGATGCGCAGCAAACCGGGGCCCGCGGCCAAACTGCTGCCCTCGGCCCACGCGATCGAGCGCGAGTTCCACGTGATGCGGGCGCTCGCGTCACAGGGCATTCCGGTGCCCTGGACGTTGCTGCTGGTCGAAGACGAGAGCGTGATCGGACGCGCGTTCTACCTGATGGAGCATGTCGAGGGCCGCATTTTCTGGGAGCAGTCGCTGCCGGGCGTCTCAAACGCGGAGCGCAGTGCGATCTACGACGAGATGAACCGCGTCATCGCACGCCTGCACACGGTCGATATCGAGCGGGCCGGCCTTTCTGATTACGGCAAGGCGGGCAACTATTTCGAGCGCCAGATCGGACGCTGGAGCAAGCAGTATCGCGCGTCCGAAACCGAACCCGTTGACGCGATGAACCGACTGATCGACTGGTTGCCGGCCCACATCCCGCCGGGCGACGAAACCACCATCGTGCACGGCGACTATCGCATGGACAACCTGATCTTCCACCCGAGCGAGCCGCGCATCATCGCGATCCTCGACTGGGAGCTCTCGACGCTGGGGCACCCGCTCGCCGACTTCTCGTACCACTGCATGAGCTGGCATATCCCGCCCGGCGCATTCCGCGGCATTGCCGGCCTCGATCACGCCGCCCTCGGCATTCCGGAAGAATCGGAGTACATCCGCCGCTACGTGGAGCGCACCGGCCGCCGCGCGATCGAGAACTGGAACTTCTACCTCGCCTACAACCTGTTCCGCATCGCTGCGATCCTGCAGGGGGTCTACAAGCGGGCCACCGAAGGGCTCGCCTCGTCGAACAACGCACTGCAGTCGGGCGAGAACGCCCGCACGCTGGCCGGACTCGGATGGCGCTACGCTCAGCGCTCCTGAGTCACGTAGCCGACACATGAGCCCTGCTCGATAGTCGCCTGACCCCGAGCGCCATCGTCGCGCATCTCGACCAATACGTAGTCGGCCAGGACGAGGCCAAGCGCGTCGCTCGCGGTCGCGGTGTACGCGCACTACAAGAAGATCGCGCGTTCCCAGGAAGAAGGCGTGGAGATCACCAAGAGCAACGTGCTGCTGGTCGGGCCCACCGGAACCGGCAAGACGCTGGTCTGCGAGTCGCTTGCCCGGCTGCTGAAGGTGCCTTTCGTCACCGCCGATGCCACGTCGCTGGCGCAGTCGCGCTATGTCAACGACGAGATCGAAGCCATCCTCGAACGCCTGCACGACAAGGCCGAAGGTGACCTGGCGCGGACGCAGCAGGGCATCGTTTTCATCGACGAGATCGACAAGCTGCGCGCGATCAGTGATGCGCAGGGCCGCGGAACTTCGGGCGAAAGCGTGCAGCACGCGATGCTGAAGATCATGGAAGGCGCCCCGGTGCGGCTGCGCAGCGGCCAGTACCTCGACACGACGAACGTGCTCTTCATCTGCGGCGGCGCGTTCGTCGGGCTCGACGAAATCATGTCGCACAGCCACGGCTATGGTTTCGTCGCCACCTCGAGCGATGACAACCAGCGCATCCTCGACCCGGCTGAATGCGCGCGTGAAGCCGACCGACCTGGTGGAATTCGGCCTGATCCCGGAGTTCACGGGACGGCTCGCCATAGTCGCGCGCTTTCAGGACCTGTCGCGCGACATGCTGGTGCGGATCATGACGGAGCCGCGCAACTGCATCTATCGCCAGTTTCAGGCGATCCTGAAGAACGAAGGGGTCGAACTCGTCGTGGCCGAGCGCGCGTTCGAGGAGATCGCCGACCTGGCGATCGAGTACAAGTCCGGAGCGCGCAGCCTGCGCGGCCTCTTCGAGGAAGTCATCACACCGGTGCTCTTCGCCGTACCCGACCATCCCGAAGTCAAGCGCGTCGAGATCTCCTCGCTCTTCAACGAGCCGCGCTACTTCCGCACCGCCCCGACGCAATAGCGCCGCTGGATCGAGTCGTGCGCTCGCTCGCCGGTGCCCGTCGCGTCGTCTTCGGCCTGGCGCTGGCGAGCTTCGTGCTGTCGTTCTTCCATCGCACTGCGCCGGCCGCGATCGCCGGCGAGCTCACGCGCGCCTTCGACATCAGCAGCACGGTCCTCGGCACCCTCGCGGCGACTTACTTCTATGTCTATACGGTCCTGCAGATTCCGGTCGGCGTGCTGGCCGACACGCTGGGACCCCGCAAGATTCTCGCCGCGGGCTCGGCGATCGCTGCCGCAGGATCACTGCTCTTCGCGCTGGCCCCCGTGTGGGAAGTCGCGGCCGTCGGCCGCACGCTGGTCGGCATCGGCGTTTCTGTTGCATTCATCGCAGTGCTTAAGCTTTCGGCCGTGTGGTTCACACCACAACGGTTCGCGACGCTGGCCGGAGTAACGATGTTCGCCGGCAATCTCGGCGCGGTCGTGGCGGGCGCGCCGCTCGCGTGGATCGTGACGCAGACCTCCTGGCGCACGGTGTTCATCGGACTCGCGATACTTTCGGCGCTGCTCGCGATCGCGACCTGGCTGCGCGTGCGCGATCGGCCGGAGGAACTCGGCTTCGCAGCGATCAATGCGCCGGCCCCGACGATCGGCCACGTGCCGTGGCTGACCGCGTTGGCGCGCGTCCTTGCCAACCGCGCCACCTGGCCGCCATTCGTCGTCAATCTCGGCGTCGCCGGCAGCTTCCTGGCCTTCGCCGGGCTGTGGGCCGTGCCGTATCTGCAGCAGGTGCACGGCATGTCCCGCGTCGTCGCCGCGCAGCACTCGAGCCTCTTACTGCTGGGGGTCGCGTTCGGTTCGATCGCCATCGGCATGATTTCCGACCGGCTCGGCAGCCGGCGCGGCTTGATGCGCGCCGCCGTGCTGCTTTACACGCTGTCGTGGCTACCTTGGATCGCGCATGTCGACTGGCCGCAATGGGCCACGCTGGGATGGTTCCTGCTGATGGGGCTGCTGATACCCGGCTTCACGCTGTCGTGGACGATCGCCAAGGAAGCCAACCCGCCGCAGTACTCGGGAATCGCGACATCGGTCGTCAACACCGGCATCTTCCTCGGCGCCGGCATCCTGCAGCCTCTGGTCGGCTGGGTGCTGGACCAGGGTCAGGCTGCCGGACAGACGGCCGCGGCGTGGGACCGTGCGCTTCTGGTACTGGCCGGCGCGGCCGTCATCGCCCTCGTGGCAACGCTGTTGCCGGTGCGCACCAGGCGAAGCTCTGAGGGCGCCGACTGATCTCACCGCCGAGCGCGTCTGAAGCCGCCGGTCACCGCGATCGCTTGACCTCGCGGAAACCACGGATCACGTTGCCCGTCGCACGCTTGCTGGCCGGATCGAGCTCAATCCCGTAGCGCGTCTCACCATCGATCACGACGACGACCGGACGGCCGAGCTCGTCGGCCTCGCCGATACCCTCGAGCATCCGCCACTTCTCATCCGTGTCGACGCTGAACAGCAGCGACTCGACGAACAGCGACGGCCCTGCCTCGACGCGGGTTGGACGGTCGTAGATGTCGGCGAAGGGTCCGTAGACCCGTTCGCCGACGGTGAACGTCACGCTGCGGGCATTGATCCAGACGTTGCCCACGTAGGCGACGCGAATCATCGGCGGCACCGTCGCGCCGTCGTCGCGGCGAAGGAAGAACACCGTCATTCCGGGCCGTACGATTTCATAGCTCGCCCCCTCCCCCCAATACGTCGTCGTGCCTTGGCCGTCGTTGCGGGACTGCAACGCGGCATCACGGGTCGTGAGCGGCTTGTCAACGGGGGCGGCGAATGACAGTGCGCATAAAAGCGCACCAGCCATCGCGACTGCGGCTGTCCTGATCTTCAAGGCCCCTCCCGCTGCGGCGTGATTCGCCGTCGAATCGATTCTGTCGTGTAAGAAATCCTCTCGACATGACGCGGATCATTGCAGCCAGTCGTGATGACGGCGGCGTGTAAGAACGCGCTACCGCAAAGCCGCTGCACCCGGCGCGAAATCGCCGGCGACCGTACTCCCTGTCAGGTCTTCCGCCAGACGCTCGCGAGCCAGGGCTGCTGGCTCCGCGGCAAGCCCGGCGGCCGATAGTAGTGGCTGAGTTCGATGAAACCTGCATCCTTGACGTAGTCGCGCCAGCCATCCCAATCATGAAAGGCGCCGTAACGATTGTCACTCCAACCCTCCTGCCCTTCGCCGCGGGGGTTGGAGCTGAACAGCACGCCACGCGGCTTGAGCGTCGCGTAGAGCTGGCGCAGGACGCGAGGCAACTCCTGGCGCGGAACGTGAAACAGCGCCGCGTTGGCGAATACGCCGTCGAAGTGCGCGTCCGGTAGATTCAGGTGCAGGAAATTCTGTTCCAGCACTTCACAGCCGCTGTAGGTCCGGGCCATTTTCGCCAGTCGTGCCGAACCTTCGAGGCCGGTGGGGCGATGGCCGAGATCCACGAATGTCCTGAGGTCGCGTCCGGGGCCGCACCCGAAGTCCAGAATTTCAACCGGAGCCGGCGCCTCGATGTACTGCAGCAGCGCAGCGATGTTCTGGCTGACATCGTGGTCGCGCGTGCCTTCCCAGAACTCCTGCGCGCGCTGGTCGTAGTGCGCCAGGGTTCGCGCAGCAATCAGCTCGATTTCCTCGGGTTTCAGGGCCATGGCCGAGGCATTGTGCGCCGATGCATCACGAAGCTCTAAGCTCTCCCCATGCCGACCATCGCCTATACCCTGGACGAACAAGAGATCGAGCTGCAGGCCATACGCGCGCAGGGCGCGGGCGGGCAGAACGTAAACAAGGTCTCCAATGCGGCGCACCTGAGATTTGATGTCAGGACATCATCGCTGCCGGACGAACTCAAGCAGCGACTGCTGGCCCGTCGCGATCAGCGGATCAGCGATGAGGGGGTCATCGTCATCAAGGCACAGAGCTATCGCAGCCTGGAGAAGAACCGGGCCGACGCGCTACAACGGCTGCGCGACATCATCGATGTGGCAGCCGAGATCCCAAGGGCCCGCCGGGCCACGCGCCCCACCGCGACCTCCAGGCGCAAGCGCGTTGAGTCCAAAGTGCAGCGCGGCCAGGTGAAGGCGCTGCGCCGACGCGTCGTCGACTGACCAGCGCACCCGACCTTGCGGAGAAGGATGCTTGCGCGACTTACTTGCTGCGGCGGTGCGAAAAGCCGAGTCCGACCAGGCCGAATGCCAGCATCGCCAGGGTGGCCGGTTCCGGCACCGAGGTGACGGCACGAAAGTCGGCTCGCGTCCACAACTCGTCATTGAATATCGAGGTCGTCGTCGACAGGAATTGCACGTTCTGATCGTCGCTGCAGGTGGCGACCCCGCCAAGGCAGAACGCCGCGGAAATGACATCGTCGTTCGGGTTGTTGTGCAGCAGTCCGAGGCCAATCTGGCCTTCGTATGCTGACGGCAACGCAACTTCCTGCAGCAGCGTCCGCGTACCCAGCACAAAGTCCTGCCTGAAAAAGCTCACAACCGCTGCATCGAGAACGGTGGACCACGACACCCGCAGGTCCACGACGTCGTTCTGGGCGCCATCGGTCAAGCGGATGCCATAGCTTTCCCCTCTCGCCGGCGCGACGTAGTCAAACCAGCCCAGGACCTCGAACGCGAAGTTGCGCTTCAGGCCATTCGTCGTGTCGGCCGAACTATTGTTGGTCAGCAGCGTCGCGGAGTTGTGCAAGAAGGGCTGCCCGAGAGCGTTTTGCGTCGGCGTATATCCGTCACCGCCGATGCGCAGCCTTCCTCCCGATTCGCCCCCGGCGAAGCTGCCCTGGACAAAATACGTGCGTTGGTCCGGCAACGCAGACGGCGGCGGAATGCCGTCGCTGAAGTCATCGATGAAGAACAGGTTGTCGTTACGATTGATCCTGAACTGATCGATGTAGGCGGTGAAAGGCGCGGCCTGCGCTGCTGAAGTCGCGGCGATCAGGACGGCGGCCAGCCACCGCGGCGCACGCTTAGCACGCGCGCATCGAGTCTCCCCATTCATACCGCACCCCATTTTCGAATAGTTTTCGGTTGCAGCCGCAATCGAAGGCTCCCCAGCCAGCGGGCAAACCAAGCACGTTATGCGCCACATGCAAAATACTGAACAAAATCAATGCCGCCATCGTTTTCGATAATCGCACCTGTAAGGTTTTCCGATCGATTGCGGATTCGCAGCTTCTCCCCGCCCGCCTGCACTACGAATAGCTGTTATGGCGACCACAACTCGGATCCTCCCGCCGCCGCTCACGCACTGTTTCGACCGCTCTAGCGCTAGGGCAAGTCGGCCCCTTACTATCCCGGCCCGAGAACCGGCCCCCACGCCATACCGATCAATCGCGTCAAATCTCCACGCCATTTCATGCCCTTCGACCCGAATCCCTCGCTGCACGCTTTCGCGGGCTCGCGCCTGCGGCCGACTACTGCTCATTGCGGGTGGTGGAGGAACGCTCCGAATCCATCAGCGTGCGTCAGGACAGGCCCGAGCCGGTGCGCGCGTCGATCGACCACGGCGCGATGGTCACCGTCATCGACGGCGACGGCATCGGCTACGCAGCCACCAGCGATCTGTCCGACGACGGCGTGCGGTGGGCGCTGCAACGCGCAGCCGAATGGGCGCGGCTCGCGCGCGGTCGCAGCGTCTTCGCCGGCAGCCCGCCGCAGCTGCCTCGGCCCGATGGCCGCTATGCCGTCGCCGACGGCGCAGCCGATGGCTGTGGACGCAAGGCCGATCGCTTCGACCTGCTGATGCGCGAATCGCAGGCCTGCAGGCTGTCCGATCGCATCGTCGACTGGCAGGCGAGCCTCTGGACCGTCAGCACGCAGCAGATGCTGATCACGGCCGACAGCCGGCGGACGACGCGGCGCTGCAGGACTTCGACTTCACCATCCCCAGCCTGCACGTCGTCGCGCACGCCGACGGCGTGACGCAGACGCGCTCCTGGGGCGGGCGCTACAACGGCTACTGCCAGCAGGGCGGGCTCGAGGTCATCGAGCGCTCCGGCTTCATCGGCAGCGGACGCGCCGACCGCCGAAGAAGCGCTGCAACTGCTGGCCGCGCCGAACTGCCCCAGCGGCCGCATGGACATCGTGCTGATGCCCGACCAGATGATGCTGCAGATCCACGAGTCGATCGGCCATCCGCTCGAGCTCGACCGCATCCTCGGCGACGAGCGCAACTACGCCGGCACGAGCTTCGTGACGCTCGACATGTTCGGCACCTTCCAGTACGGCTCGCCGCTGCTCAACGTCACCTACGACCCGACGCGCGGCGACGGAGTTCGCGAGCTTCGCCGTTCGACGACGAAGGGACAGACGCGGAACGCACATACCTGATCCGGGACGGCCTGCTGCTGCGTCCGCTTGGGCGGCACATCGTCGCTGCAGCGCGCGCAACGCAGCACGCCATCGCTAGCCGGCGTGGCCACCACGCGCGCCTGCGCCTGGAACCGGCCGCCGATCGACCGCATGAGCAACCTGAACGTCGAGCCGGGCGGCGAGCTCGCTCGACGAGATGATCGCCGCGACCGAGCACGGCGTGCTGATGAAGACCAATCGCTCCTGGTCGATCGACGACTCACGCAACAAGTTCCAGTTCGGCTGCGAATGGGGACAGATGATCCGCGACGGCAAGCTGGCCGAGGTGGTGCGCGACCCCAACTACCGTGGCGTGAGCCGCGACTTCTGGCGCTCGCTGGCGATGGTCGGTCGGCCGGATACGGTCGAGATCATGGGCACGCCGTACTGCGGCAAGGGCGAGCCCAACCAGGCCATACGCGTCGGCCATGCGAGTCCCGCATGCCGCTTCAGCGGCGTCGACGTCTTCGGCGCGGAGCAATGACTGAAGGAGCTGTTCTTCGCGCTCGCCGACCACGCCTTCGCCGGCCTGCGAGGGCAGCGAGGTGCTGCTGCTCAACTTCAGCGGCGAAGTCACGGACTTCGTCCGCTTCAACCACGCGCAGGTGCGCCAGCCGATGACCGTGCGGCAGGCGCAGCTCAGCCTCGCCCTGATCGAAGGACGACGCCGGAACGAGGCGGACACTCACGCTGAGCGGCGAGCCGGCACAGGACCGCGGAACGACTGGCCGCCGCCTTGCAGTCGCTGCGCGCCGAACTGCCGCAGCTTGCCCGAAGATCCCTACCTGCTTTACTCGACCGCAAGTCGAGCCGCTCCGAGCGCGTCGAGCGGGGCGCACTGCCGAGCGCCGACGCAGGCGATCGAGAACATCATCGAAGCGGCGCGCGGCACCGACCTTGTCGGCATGCTGGCGCAGCGGCCCGATCATGCGCGGCTTCGCCAGTTCGCTCGGCGCGCGCCACTGGCACGCGGTCGACGCCTTCCTGCTCGACTGGTCGCTCTACCACTCCGGCGACAAGGCGGTGAAGTGCGCGTGGTCGGGCAGCACCTGGGACCGCGCCGAGCTCGGCCGTCGCATCACTGACGGCGCGCGACCAGCTCGAGCACCTGGGCAAGCCGGCGCGCACGCTATCGACCGGGCGAGTACCGCGCCTACCTGGCGCCGGCAGCGCTCGACGAACTGCTGTGGATGCTCAACTGGGGCGGCGTCTCGGAGAAGGCGCAGCGCACCAAGCAGAGCTGCATCCAGAAGCTGGTCGACGGGCAGGCCGCGCTGTCAGCGATGCTGCGATCTGCCGAAGACACCGCCGGCGGACTCGCACCGGCGCTTCGACGAGGTCGGATTCACCAAGCCCGCGCATAGTCGACCTCGTGCGCGATGGCCGCGCATGCGGCAGCATGGTCAGCCCGCGCACTGGCGCCGAGTACGGCATCGCGAGCCAACGGTGCCGACGACGACGAAGGCATGTCGGCGATGGCGGTCGGCGCCGGGCTCGCTTGCCCGACGCACAGGCGCTCGCCGCGCTCGACACCGGTGTCTACGTCGGCAACCTGCACTACCTGAACTTCTCCGACCGCGCCGAACGGCCGGGTCACCGGCATGACGCGCTTCGCCACGTTCTGGGTGGAAGGTGGCCGCATCGTGGCGCCGGTGAACGTGATGCGCTGGGACGACACGCTGTACCGCATGCTCGGCGAGAACCTCGAGGCGCTGACCGACCAGCCCGCAGTGGATCCTCAACAACGGAACGTACGGCCAGCGCTCGGTACAGACGAGCCGCGTACCGGGCGCACTGCTACGAAAGATGGCGCTTACGCTCTGAAGCGCACCCGGCCGCAGGTTACAGACAACGCTTACATCTTCTTCTGTGTGTCCTTCGCGGCCTCCTGAAGCTTCTCGCCACCGCGTTCCACGTCCTTGCCGGCACCGTGGATCGTGTTGCAGCCGACCACGGCTCCCATGGAAACGAACAGTGCGGCCGTTACAAGCAGTTTGCGCAGCATGTGGGATCTCCTGTGTAAGCGCGACGTTCTCAAGGGGCGACAAACACCCTGTGAGAAGGGTCAAGGCAAGCGCTATACCCGCGATACCGGGCACGCCTTCTGCGACGGGCACTGCCAGAACGCGGCGATGCAGGACGCGCTAAGTGCCCTCGGGCAGCGGAATCGATTCCTCTGCGTCGGCGGGAGGCAATGCGATCCTGCCCTGCGTCCAGTCGAGCTTGGCCTGTTCGATACGTTCACGGCGGGATGACACGAAGTTCCACCAGATATGCCTTTCACCGACGGCTTCGCCACCGAGGGTCATCACGGTCGATGCTTCACTGGCCTTGAGGATCGGCGACGCCGCAGTTCCGAACACGATCATCGTCTTGGCGCCGTACGCCACGCCATCGATCGCTATCGCACCGCTGACGACGTACGCGGCGCGTTCCGGATAGCCGCCCGGCACTTCGACACGGGAACCGGCCTGCAGGTCCAGGTGCGCGTAAAAGAGCGGGGAATGGGTCTTCACCGCGCTCTTCGCGCCGAACGCCGCGCCGGCGATAAGCCGTCCAGTGCATCCGGCGAGTTGGATGCTCGGGATCCGGTCGCGCCCATAGTGTTCGAACGACGGGTCGTCCTCTTCGTGCGCGTCGGGCAGCGCGACCCAGGCCTGCAGTCCGTGCAGCGGGCCGCCACGCTCGCGCATGCCATCGAAGCGTTCCGAGTGACTGATGCCGCGGCCTGCTGTCATCCAGTTCACCTCGCCCGGATGAATCACCTGTTCTATGCCAAGCGAATCCCGGTGCGTCATCTCGCCTGCAAAGAGGTACGTCACCGTCGACAGGCCGATGTGCGGATGCGGCCGGACGTCAGCGGTGCGCGGCACCGGTGCCGCCAGCTGCAGCGGACCGAGATGGTCGAAAAAGATGAACGGGCCGACCATGCGTTGCTTCGCATGAGGCAGCACGCGACCGACACGGAAACCGCCGAGATCCCGCTCGCGCGCCGGAATCACGAGCTTGGCTGCTTCTGTCAGCCCGACGTCTTTATCCATCTTCCGTGCGCCCGCACTACTTCTTCTGCGCCGCCTGTTCGTGCATCTTGCGCAGCTGGTTCGAGCCAGTCGGTCCAGTCGAATGGTCCCTGGTCGAAGCGCTTCTTCAGGTTCGCGAGCACGTTGCCCCAGGCACGGTCGAAGTAGGCATAGGCCTTGTCCCACTCGCCGCCGTCGCCCCAGCCGGTGTGGTGCAGCGTGACGCGCGTCTGCTTGTCGCCGACGCGGCTCGAAGCGCACGATGACGAACGTCCGCTGCGCGCGCGCCTCGCGGCAGGCTGCGGCGGCGCGTTCCAGTCGAACGACAGCATCCTCTTCGGCTGCAGCGCCATGATAGCGCATGTCGTCGGCGCCCTTCATGCCCGGCGCGGCGCAGCGGGTCGAAGTAGATCTGCGAACGCGCCGCCGACGCGCGGCTCGATCTTTGCGTCGGGCGCGAAGAAGCCGACGATGCCGTCGCGCGTGGTCCAGCTTCCCAGGCCTGGTCGAGCGTCGCATCGACCACGACCGCTTTCTCGATGGCGCGCTCGGCCGCGAGAGCTCCGACGCCTGCCTGGATGCGAAACCAACGCGATCGCCATCGCCACTGTCATCAATCGACTCATCAGCACGCCTCCATCGTCGTCATTGGTTTGCGGCCTTCGCATAGCGGTCGAGCACAGGACCCCACCCGCCGTCGTAGCGGTCGCGCCACAGTTCGGCGTCGACACCACGCTTGTCCCAGCCCGCGTGCACCAGTTGCAGATCCGATCCGCCGTCCGCGGCTGCGGTGAACGAGATTTCCACGCGGGTCGCCTTCGCCGGGTCCGACATCGGATGCCATGTCATCGCGAAACGATGCGGCGGGTCCCATGCCAGGACCGTGCCCCACGGCGCCTGGCGGCCATCCCGCGCGTGCTCGACCACCTGCCCGCCGACGCACGGTTCGATCACGACGTTCACAGCCTCGTCGCCCATGCACGAATGCGTCGCGAGCGGCCACCAACGCGACAGTTCGCGCGTGAACAGGTCGAACGCGGCGGCCGGCTCGAGCCTGCACGCGCAGGCGCTTGACGACCGGCGCAGGCGCGACCGCGGCGTTCACTTGCGGCCTCCTCTTGCGGTTGTTGGCGACCAGCGCGTAGCGGGCCAGCGCGCGTTCCCACATGCGTGTCGAGCTCGTCGCGCAGCTGTCGCCAGCGCCTCCGGGCGCGAGCGCATAGACAGTTGCGGGTGCCCTCGCTGCGCGCGGCCACGACCGCGCCTGCTCCAGCACGCGCAGGTGCTTGGAGACCGCCGGGCGGCTGACCGGCAGACGTTCGGCGATCTCGCCGACCGACTGTTCGCCATCGATCAGCAGCGCGCACGATGCTCTCGCGGGTCGGGTCGGCCAGCGCCGACAGCACGGCGGCTGACTTCACGGCCGTGCTCCCGCCGAGACGGAACAATGATCATTGGTAACCATTGGGTTACCGTAACCAAATCGTTACCGGATGTCAAGCCCACGGCTCGATGCACCGAGCTTGCCGACCGCGCGCCGTGCCAGCAGACGCCTCGAGCGCGCTGCGGCGCGTCCGCCAGCGGGTAGCGGCGCGACACGTGCGGCCGCAGCCTGCCCTCGGCGAGCCAGCCGAAGAGTTCGGTCAGCATCGTCTGGTTCGCCTGCGGCTCGCGCGTGGCGAACTCGCCCCAGAACACGCCGACCGCCGACACACCCTTGATCAGCAGCAGGTTCGCCGGGATCTGCGGGATCTCGCCGTCCGCGAAGCCGACCACCAGCAGGCGCCCGCGCCACGCCAGCGATGCGCAGCGCGGCCTCGGTGTGGCGGCCGCCGACCGGGTCGTAGACCACGTCGACGCCTTTTCCGCCGGTCGCCTCCTTCAGCTGCTCGCGCAGATCGCCGGCGCCGTAGTTGATCGCGGCGTCGGCACCGTGCGCGCGCGCCGCGTCGAGCTTTTCGTCGCTCGAGGCGATCGCGATGACCCGCGCACCGGCGATCTTGCCCAGTTCGACCGCGGCCAGGCCGACGCCGCCGCCCGCACCGAGCACGAGCAGCGTCTCGCCGGGCTTCAACTGAGCCGCGGTCGAACAGCGCGTGGTGCGAAGTCGCATAGGTCAGCGTGAACGCGGCCGCGGCCTCGGTCGTGACGCCCGGCGGCAGCGGCGCCGTCATCGCTGCCGGCGCGCACACGTACTCGGCAAAACCGCCGAGGCCGACGAAGGCGACCGACGCGGTCGCCGACCTTAAGGTGCCGCACGCCCTCGCCGACCGTGTCGACCGTGCCGGCCACCTCGGTGCCCGGCGTGAACGGCAGCGGCGGCTGCACCTGGTACTTCTTCTGCACGATCAGCGCGTCCGGGAAAGTTGACGCCGGCCGCGGCGACGCGCACGCGGACCTCGCCCGGCTTCGGTCTCCGGCAGCGGCAACTTCCGCCAGCACCAGCTTCTCCGGCCCGCCCCACTCGACGCACTGGATCGCCTTCATGACTCCTCCCGCGGCGGACTCTACGCGCCGCCGCGCACGCGCAACAACCCTGCTGCGCTATCCTCGACCGCAGGAGGAGCACAACGATGCATTTCGACTACTCACAAAGGTCCAGGACCTGCGCGACCGCGTCGACGCGTTCATGCAGGAGCATGTCTATCCGAACGAGCAGCGCTTCCACGACGAGGTCGAGGAGAACACCCGCGCGCGGCGCGCGCTGGACGCCGACGCGGATCGTCGAGGAACTGAAGCCGAAGGCACGCGCGGCCGGGCTGTGGAACCTGTTCCTGCCGGATTCGCCGCACGGCGCGGGGCTGACGAACCTCGAGTACGCGCCGCTGGCCGAGATCATGGGCCGCGTGCCGTGGGCGTCCGAAGTGTTCAACTGCTCGGCGCCCGACACCGGCAACATGGAAACGATCGAGCGCTACGGCACGCCGGAGCAGAAGGAGCAGTGGCTCGAGCCGCTGCTCGCCGGCGAGATCCGCTCTGCCTTCGCGATGACCGAACCCGAGGTGGCGTCGTCGGACGCGACCAACATCCAGACGTCGATCCGGCGCGACGGCGACAGCTACGTGATCAACGGCCGCAAGTGGTGGACCTCGGGCGCCGGCGACCCGCGCTGCAAGATCTACATCGTGATGGGCAAGACCGACCCGACGCGCCGCCGCACGAGCAGCAGTCGATGATCCTGGTGCCCGCCGACGCGCCGGGCGTGAAGGTCGCTGCGTCCGCTCAACGTGTTCGGCTACGACGACGCGCCGCACGGCCACATGGAGACGCTGTTCGACGAACGTGCGCGTGCCCGCTTTCGAACATCCTGCTCGGCGAAGGGCGCGGCTTCGAGATCGCACAGGGCCGCCTCGGGCCGGGCCGCATCCACCACTGCATGCGCTCGATCGGGCTGGCGGAACGCGCGCTCGAACTGATGTGCAAGCGGCTTGCGAGCCGCGTCGCGTTCGGCGGCCCGGTCGCGCGCCAGACCGTCTGGCAGGAGCGCATCGCCGAGGCGCGCTGCATGATCGACCAGGCGCGGCTGCTGACGCTGAAGGCCGCGTACATGATGGACACCGTCGGCAACAAGGCCGCGAAGGCCGAGATCGCGATGATCAAGGTCGTCGCGCCCAACGTGGCCTGCACCGTGCTCGACTGGGCGATCCAGGCGCACGGCGGCGGCGGCGTGTGCGACGACTTCCCGCTCGCCTATGCCTACACGCTCGCGCGCACGCTGCGCCTTGCCGACGGCCCGGACGAAGTCCACCGCAACGCGATCGCGAAGATCGAGATCGCCAAGCACGTTCCCCTGCCCCCGCGACCCTGAGGATCACGATGATCGACCTCTACACCTGGCCGACGCCGAACGGCCACAAGATTCACATCATGCTCGAGGAGTGCGGGCTGCCGTACACGGTGCATGCCGTCGACATCGGCGCCGGCGACCAGTTCAAGCCGGAGTTCCTGAAGATCAGCCCGAACAACAAGATCCCGGCGATCGTCGATCACGACGGGCCCGACGGCAAGCCGATCTCGCTGTTCGAGTCCGGCGCGATCCTGATCTACCTCGCCGGCAAGACCGGGCAAGTTCCTGCCGGACGACGTGCGCGGCAAGTACGCCGCGCTGCAGTGGCTGATGTTCCAGATGGGCGGCGTCGGCCCGATGCTCGGCCAGGCGCATCACTTCCGCATCTACGCGCCGGAGAAGATCGAGTACGCCGATCAACCGCTACACCAACGAGGCGAAGCGGCTCTACGGCGTGATGGACCGACGGCTCGGCGAAGCGGAGTACCTCGCCGGCGACTACTCGATCGCCGACATCGCGACCTTTCCGTGGACGCGCTCGCATGCCAACCAGGGCGTCGATCTCGCCGACTTTCCGAACGTGAAGCGCTGGTACGAGGCGATCGACGCGCGACCGGCCGTGCAGCGCGGCCTCAAGGTGCTGGCCGACCGGCGCAAGCCGCAGATGAGCGACAAGGACAAGGAGACGCTGTTCGGCAAGACGCAGTACGCCAAGCACTGAGCGCACGGACTACTGGACTACTGGACCGAATTCTTCAGCAGGTTGCCGAAGGGCACCGGCAGCACGTCGATGCCCTCGTCCGCCAGCTCCGCGGCCTGCTCGCGCGACGCGAGGCCGCGGATCGAGCGCTTCGGCGCCTCGTCGTAGTGAATGCGACGCGCCTCTTCCGGAAACTGCTCGCCGACATCTTCGGTATGGGCGCGGATGTGCTGCGCCATTTGCAGCATCAGCGACTGCATTGCCGGGTCATTCGGCATCGTCACTTCCTGCTTGACCGGCGGCGCCACGGCGCCGAGATTGATCCGCGGTGCGGACAGCAGCTTGCGCACGCTGTGACTACCGCATACCGGACACTCGACCAGCTGCGATTCCTGCTGGCGATCGAACTCCTCGGCCGAGGCGAACCAGCCCTCGAACGCGTGTTCGTTGTCGCAACTGAGGTTGAAGACTTTCATTTTTCTGGTGCCGCGGGCCGGAATCGAACCGGCATGCTTGCTTGCGCTTGCGGCGGATTTTAAGTCCGCTGTGTCTACCAGTTTCACCACCGCGGCGGCGATAAGGACCGGTAAAGCCTAGCAGTTACCTGAATTCGCGCGCGGCCGGGCCGGCGGTCGCCCGAAATGGCGCACGCAAGAGCGGATCTCGCAGCGGCGCGACTCGCGCCCCGCTGGCCATCCCGGCACGCGCGCTATCGACTATGCGGCGGGGCGCGATCGGTTGTCGGACGTGTCGCGACCTTCTACCGCATAGCCGGCCGACGTCCAGGCATCGATGCCTCCGTCAAGTGCGCGCACCCGCGAGAACCCGTGATTCATCAGCCGTTTGGCGACAAGTACCGCGGTGGCGTCGTTCGGACAGGCGCAATAGACGATGACCTCGTCCGACGTGGGGAGTTTCTGCGCGCCGCTATCGATCGCCTTGCTATCGATCCACAGTGCGCCGGGGATTCTGGACTCGGCGTGGCTGCCCGCCACGCGCACGTCAATCACGAGTGGGCGCTGACCGGACTCGATCATTTCGTTCAGTTCTTCCACGCTGACCCGCGGAAGTTTCAGCTGCTGGCGAAACTGATAGCGCTTCCACGCCTTCGCGGCGATGAACAGAACCAGTCCGGCCGCGAGCAGCAGCAGGCCGACGCGCCCGGCCTGCTCCAGGATCGCCAGCACGTCGGCAACCGCATCACGAAAGATCCATCCGAGCGCAACGCCGACTCCGGCCCACAACGCAGCGCCTATCGCGTCGAAGAGCACGAACGCGACGCGCCGCGTGCGCACGATGCCGGCCATAGAGGTCGCAATCGCCGCATACCCGGGGATGAATTTGGCCACCATCAGCGACGGCGGTCCGAAGCGCTCGTAGATCGATTCGCTCTGTCGAACGCAGCTGTCCGGTGACAGCGACAACCGACACATCAGGCTGAGCGCACGGCGTCCCACGCGCTGGCCGACGAAATACCAGACCAGATCCGCAATCAAACTGGCAACAACGGCCACAGCCACCACTAGCGCCGGCGGATAGACCCCGGATGCCGCCAGCGCGCCGACCGCAATCAGCGTGGGGTATGCCGGCAGCGGCGCTCCCAGTTGCAGCAGCAGGACGTTGGCGAAGACGAGCGCCAGGCCGTACTGCTCGATGAGGGCAATCAGCGCTTGCATGTTTCAGGCAGTGTGTCGCGGGCGTGGCCGCCGGGGCGCAGTGCACGGTTCTCACGGGCCGACGATTGTGGCAGGTCGCACGTCGATGCGCCCCCTGCTCGCACGAGGCACATCAGTTGCTTTGCTACCGATTGGGAATGAATCCCATGAGTGGAGAAACCATGAACAAGGATCAGGTTAAGGGTCGAGTTGACCAAGTGAAAGGCAAGGTGAAGGAAGAAACCGGCAAGGCCCTGGATGACCCCGAGACAACCATTAAGGGCAAGGCGGAGAAGACCGGTGGCAAAGCCCAAGCTACCTACGGCGATCTCAAGGAAGATCTGAAGAAGGCGGACTCCGAGTAGTCAAGCAAGCCGCCGCCGCGGAAGAGACGCCGCGGAGGAGACGCCGGGTTCAGCCAGGCATCCCCAAAAACAACGCCGCACCGACGATTCCGTGCGGCGTTTTCTTTACGGGCGTCGACGTGCCGGTTGGACGTCGTGCTCTACTCGCGTTCGCCGCCAAAAATTCCAAGCAGCGCGAGCAGACTCTGGAAGATGTTGTAGAGCGACAAGTAGACGCCCAACGTCGCGGTGATGTAGTTCGTCTCTTCGCCGTCGCGGACCCGCTTCAGGTCATAAAGGATGAAAGCGGAGAAGATGCCGATCGCCAGCACCATCAGCGTCAGCATCAGCGGCGTCGACTGGATGAAGAAGTTGGCGATCATCGCGACGAGCAGCATGATCGCGCCGATGAAAAGCCATTTACCGAGCGCGCTGAGGTCACGCTTGATGACCGTCGAGAGCGACGCCATGCCCACGAAAACGGCGCTCGTGCCTGCAAAGGCCACCATGATCAGGCTCGCGCCATTGGCGAGCCCGAGCACCGAACCGAGCAGACGCGAAAGCATCAGGCCCATGAAGAAGGTGAAGCCGAGCAGCACGAACACGCCAGCAGCCGAATCCTTCGTCTTGTGAATCGCGAACATGAACCCGTAGGCGCCCGCCAGGAACACGATCAGGCTGATGCCCGGCGTCAGGACACGGGTGATGCCCGTCGTGATGCCAAGCCATGCGCCGAGGACCGTGGGAACCATCGACAGCGCAAGCAGCCAGTAGGTGTTGCGCAAAACGCGGTTGCGGTCACGCGTGGTGGTGGGTGCGTGGGCGATTGTTTGCAGGACTTCGTTCATGCCAACTCCAGGCGCCGGAAGAGCGGTGCGCAATAGTCCCAGAATGCGGCCCGTTCCACAAGAAACGGATCAAGGCCATCCCGAGGGATCTGGCGGCGTGGTCCGCTCTCGCACGAAGGCTCGTGCTCGCCAGCTCGGCATCGACGAGGCAGTCGGCGAGCTGCTCCCCGAGGACAAGGCGAAGAACGTGAAGCGGCTGCAAGCCGAAGGACGCAAGGTCGCCGTGGCCGGCGACGACATCGATGGCGCGCCGTCGCTGGCGCAGGCCGACCTCTCGGGATCGCCATGGGCACCCGGACCGACGTGGCGACGGAGAGCGCGGGAGTGACGCTCGTGAAAGGCGATCTGAGGGGAGTCGCGCGCGCGATCAAGCTGTCGCACGCCACGATGCGCAACATCCGGCAGAACCTGCTCTTCGCCTTCGGCTACAACGCGCTCGGCATACCGATCGCCGCAGAGTGTGCTCTATCCGGCTTTCAGCCTGCTGCTCTCGCCGATCGGTGGCGGGATCCGATCCGGTGACATGAAATCGCAAAGGCGACCAAGACCCATGCCGCAACATCGAAAATGCACACGATGATCGTCAGCGTTCGAAATCGCGTGCGTGTCATGACAGCTCCAATTAGCGCGACTTAGCTTAAGCGTTAGGCGTCCGCTTCCAGGAGCATGTTGCAGCGTCCGTTCTTGGGAGAGCGGGATGTCTGCAAGAAATCGACTTCCTCCGTTCAGCGAATCTCAGTAGCGGCCATTCGATTGCACGACCGATTTCGATAGGCGACCTGAGAGGCAAGAGATGGATCTTGCGTTGAAGGGCACGTGCCGGATCAGGACGTGCAACGGTGGGGCACACGATTACAGGTGTCCTGTTTGGAAACGGCCGGCGCGTCATGTGAGCTGGCGGGCGGGACTGCTGAGCGGTCGAACATCACCCACTTTCTGGGGCGTCACCCAGACTTGGCGACCTAGCCGGGGTATCCAGTTCCATGCGGACGGCTTCACCGTCGTTTGGCTCCGCTGTATCAATGATCACATCGGGCTTCGGGTCTGGGAGTGTTTTCCGCACTGGCTGCCAGCACGTTTGTTCCCTCGCTTCGAACTTCTCAAGCACATCGTCGCGAATGATCGGCTGAAACTTGTTTCCTGGCCTCAGCAGCCCGCGTTCCTTCTGTAAGAACGCAAGCACGATTGACGCTGAATGGACCCAATTGCGGCCGCCGGATTCCGCAAAGCCCGGGCCACCGGTCGAGCCGCGCTCGCCCAATGAGTGAACTTTTGAATCCTTTCCCATCCAGAACCCAAGCACCACGCCTCGCTCCGGACGCTCCGGCGGGCCAGGAACCCACAAGATCAGCCACACGTCCGAGGTCTTCCCGTCGGCATTGGTTGCCGTACCGGTCTTGCCCGCGATCTCGCCAGCCTTTTCAACAGCAAAGGCGAGACTTCGCCTTTTCCTATCGTCGGGTGTCAACCTCCAGATCTCGTTACCCAACGGATCCATTCCGGGAACAGTCCCCCTCCTGAGCGCGGCCGCCGTGCCAGTTCCCATATCGAGCGGGCTCTTCAGGAGTTCAATCATCGCTGCGGACACGGCAGGATGAATAACTCGCTCCTGCACAGGACGAGTCTCGCCCTTTGTGTCACACGCACGCGGCCGATCTTCAGCATCCTTGTAAAGAAGCGACTTGCCATCGCGGCAGACATCGTTCGCAAACCGCGGCGTGACGCGAAATCCGCCGTTCACGAAAGCGGCGGTCGACGCCATCGACAGCGGATTGACTTCGGATGCGCCGATAGCGGTTGTCGGGTACGGCTGAAGGGCGTGCTTCGCGTCCCACGGCATTCCCAGGCGATACGTGAGATCAATCACATTCTTGATTCCAGCGCGCGCTCCAGCACGTACTGCGGCGGCGTTCCGGGACTCCCCCAAGGCGACTCGGCAAGTGACGTCTCCTCGGTATTCCGGTTCCGATCGGGAATGAAAGTTCTCGATTTTCTTGACGCCCCGCCCGCGACCAAGAGACACGTAGACGGGCTCATCGAGCACCGCGCAGCGCTCGAGCACATTTGCGGCGATCTCTTCGACCGTCGCTCGCCGCGGCATGGTGGCGAGTACGTCGTTGGTGAGCCGCTCAACCAAGCCGCCATAAGTGAAGACCTTGAAAGTCGACCCCGGTTGACGCCAGCCGGTCGCGATCACATCGTACTTTCGTTGATTGAAGTTCACATTGCCCACTTCAGCCAGGACGTCGCCTGTGAAGTCGACCGCGAAAGCTCCAGCGCGCAGCTGATCACTGTCGTTTGGGTGACGAGCCAGATATGTGCGAAGCGTCAGTTCAACGGCCTTGGCGAGGACGTCTTGAAGTCCGTCATCGCGCGTGATCGAGATCGTGAGTCCGCCTTTGGTGATCGGGAAACGATCCTTGTAGAGGACTCGCACCCGCTCGAGAAAGTAGTCTTGCATGCCACAGCTGGTACCCGGTGGAACAACTTCCTTGCGCAGGGTCTGTGCAACGCGCTTCGCCGCGCGTGCGTATTCCACCTCAGTGATCACGGTCTGATCCAACATCAGGTCAAGTACCCGCGTGGTACCGCGTACAGCTGCTGCCCAATTCGCGTCGCGGATCTCTTCGCGCGTTCTGAGCAGCGGATCGGTCGCAAATGCGCGATCAGGAAGTGCCGGCCTGTTGATGAGAGCTACGATGAACGCTGCCTGGTGCAGGGCAAGATCTTTGGCGGGCCTGCCGAAGTAGGCACGACTGGCCGCTTCGATCCCGTACTGTCCTCGACCGAAGTACGGCATGTTGACGTACTTGAGGAGCAACTCGTCCTTCGAAAACTCACGTCCGATCCGAAGCGCCATGACGATATCGACGGTCTTCTCGTGTTCGGTCGATGGGCGTCCGGTACCGCCGCGCAGATGTCTGGCGATCTGCATCTCCAGCGTCGATGCGCCTGAGCGACTTTCCTGCAGGATGCGCTTCGCCAGCGCGCGCACTATTGCGCCCTTGTCAATTCCCTCATGCGCGAAGAAGTTCTTGTCTTCGGATGCGAGTATCGCCATGGTGAAGAATCGCGGGATCTCGGCGGGGTCATTAATGAGGATGCGGTGTTCGGCCGAGGATATGCATGCGACCGTTCGTTCGTCCTCAGAAACAATGGCTGATTGTGCGGCGAAGTAGGCCGGGTCGTGCAATCGCGAGATCGTGTTCCGGTCGATGTCCAGATAGGCGTCGATCTGTTCCGGATAGCGCGAATCAAGCGCCTCAATGATGGATTCGAACCCGAGATAGCCCGCCACGCTCAACACCACGAGGACGCCCAGCGCAATGAGGAACCCCTTGATGGCCCTGACCAAGAGGCGCAGGAACATCTGGGGCAGCGTCAAGACGACGCGTCTGAGGTTTTGGCGCTCGAGTTCCATCGTGCGCGAATTCTCAAGGAAAACGGACCAATGCGCCGTCCAAATATGAGCTTCGGCAAAAACAGGTGAGTCAATGAAGTCGCGCTGCTAGCGCTCTTGTATCAGGGCTCCGCTACCACGGGATGACTGGATTAAACGAGGCGCTGTAAGCACCGTTGCTGCCGCCGGAAGGCCGGACGTCCACAGTTACGACAGCAAACCCTTTCGCCAGCGAGGGTTCGCGGAAATCGAGCGGAATTGCCAATCCGGCCGCAGCCGGGCCCCACCCTGTTCACCGGAATCAGCAGCGAACTGGACGCGCTGCGGACTGCGGATCAGTGTAGACCTGCGTTGCCTCCATTGCGTTGCCGTCGTCTGCGCGAGCTATCTGGTCGATCGACCTTCGCAAACTAGAGTGCGATTTGGTGCCCCTCGCACTCCGTACACGCACTGACTACACTGACTCGACTGTTTTTGGCATTTGAATCCGGGCGAAGTGTGGGGGCTGCTTATGAACGTGCGCTCCGTGTTGCTTGAGCTGTCTGGTCAATTGCGCAGACATCTGATCGACCTCGTTCATACCCTTTGAGTCCCGGCCGGGATGAGAAGCAGCACTTAGGGCTTCCGTTTGGCCGAAGTCGAAGGCCATGGCACAGATGGTCTTCCACCAAGCGACGGTTACTTCGAGGTCGCAGCCGAGCGTGAGGCCGCCGGCAGCGAACTAAGCACCTGATTCACATCCCGATTGCGTTGTCCCGGGTGCTCCGGCGAGTTACTGCTGTCGGACGTTCTTACAGTCGATTCCCTGAGTCCGATGGGCGCACCGCAACAAGTAAGTGAATTCAATGGCTTCCGTTCGTTTGCACGACCCTTGCTATTACCTGCGACGTGGTCTTGGCGGGCTTCTGCCCCTAAATCATGAAAGCTGTAGCGGCAGCGGAAAGGGCCATCATGGACATGCTCAAGAAACTTGCTCCGATCGCGGTTGCGACATGTGCCTCTTTCGCGACGACGCCGACCAGCGCCGTCATCATCGGGGGCATCGACTTCGGGGCGCTGGGCCTCACGTCCCACTTCGAGGTGGGGACGGTCGCCTCGACATTCGCAGCGTCGCCAGGCGACCCCTCGCAGTCGTATGGCTTCATAACGACGATCAACGGCGACTCGACCTACTGCGCCGATGGCACTGCGAACTGCTCGCTGTACTTCATCGCCAACAGCACAATTAGCTCCGTCTCACCCGCAGTCGTGGGCAACGACCTGTACTTCAGCGGCACCACCGTGCAGGTCTACTACAGCGGCGCGCCGGCGATCAATCTGCTCGGCCAGGACTCTGTCGCGAACCTCGCGTACATCTCGGGGCTCACAGACTGGGTCGCGCTCGACGGCGAGAATGGCGTCGATCCCACGGCCGCCGGACTCGTGGCGGATAACAGGGACACCGAGACGCTCACCGGCGCAACGATTTCTGTCACCGGCGCGGGGTTGCTGTCCGTAGATCTGGGCGGCCCAGGGCTTGCGAGCGTTGCCGCATATCTCGACTCCAACATGATCCCGACCTTCACCGGCGCTTTCGCAGACATCGCCTTCACCAGTTCGGCGAACAACTTCGTGTTAAACCCGTTCGACTTGGCGGGCCCGCTGGGCGACAGCTGTCTCACGGCAACGCCCAGCGTCGGCGATTGGTGCCTGGCCGGCTCGCTCGATTTGCGCGGTCGCACGGTTGTGACCGTACCGGAACCCGGCACACTCGGCCTGATAGGACTGGGGCTTCTTACCCTTGTCGCGGTGGCCCGCCGACAATCGGCGAAGCGATAAGCATTCTTAGCGGGAGCGGGGCCAGCAAGCCGTCGGTGCGCGCCTAGATCCGCGTAGGATCGCCACGCATTGTTAGCGTGGATGTCAGGTTCCTAGATCAACCGCCGGCTGCTGTTGGTCTTCACTGAGGACCGTCTAGGGTCGACAGTCGCCGTCAGCAGCATTTATCGACCGACGGCGGAGAACCGCTCCGCCAAGCCCCGCGCCAATCGGGCTGCTCCCGACCCATGCTCGTCAGTCCGCCAGTTGATCCGCCTGCGACTCTTCTCCTGTTGAGCGTTTCAGTTCCTTAACGTTGCTCGGCGTATTCCGCTCCGACCACGACGCATTCGGCTTGTGGTCAGCCGTCCCAGGCGCGGTGCCGAGGCATATACTGTATGAAAACACAGTACGGCCCCAATGACCCGCCCTCAGCGCTTCCAGTGCCCCTCCTGCGGCCACCACAGGTGCGAGCGTGTCGTCATCCAGCGCGCCGGGAAGAAGCCCTATGTCACTGAGTTCGTCGCGTGCAGGGCGTGCCGAGTCATGCTCTGGCCTGCTCAGGAGGATCTGATGAGGGCGCCCCTGTCGCGGAGCTTCGGGGGGACCGTCGGGGAGCAACGTTAGTGTCGGGACCTGCGATGACTTGGCGCCACCCCGCAATGCTCAGGCGGCTCCGTGAAATCGCCAATTCCACGACTGTCGGCGCCCAATTTTGCGCGTCCTTGGCCACGGCTGACCCATTAGGCTTTCGGTATGGAAAGTCGCGGCTTTGCGCTCTCGCTCGTCGCCGTCGTCGCGATCACTGGCGGCGGCCTTTACTTCGTGCTTCGACAAGGGTCTGCCATCGTCGAGACGCATCCGGTACAGAAGCCCTCGGTCGCTACTCCGCCCATCCAAACGCCATCACCGCCTGCCGCCAGATCGCCTGCCCACGGCCCGGCGATCTACCGATGCGAGTCAAAGGGCAAGGTGACTTACGCCAATTCACCTTGTGCGGGTGGCAAGCTCGTTGACGCGATGCCGACGCGAGGCTACGAATCGCCGAGCTCATCGCCTCCGTCGAAGAAAATGGCGGCGCCGCCCCAGCCAGTCGCGCCGCCTGCGCAAGCGTCGTCGGAGGGGTCTGCACATTTCGGCGAGTGCAAGCGACTTGAGGACGCGATTGCGTGGATTGACTCCGAAGCCAGGCAAGGTGGAACCATCCCGCGGATGGAGGAATTAAAGGAGCGGCGCCGAAAGCTGGTCGATCGGAAATACGAGCTGCGTTGCTGACCAAGTCTTGTTGCATGCAGTCTCGATTTGACCTGCGTTCGGCCTCTCGATGAGCCCTTCCGCGGCGCTCGTCGCCGTGCTGCTGTTTTCTCCGCTGGCAGCGGCGGCGGTCGATCTCACCGGCAAGGTTGTCGCGATTGCTGACGGCGACACGCTGACTCTGCTGGTCGATAAGACGCAGCATCGAGTCCGTATCGACGGCATCGATGCGCCCGAACGCACCCAGCCCTACAGCCTACGTGCGCGCCAGTCGCTGGATGACTTGGCCAAGGGTCGGCAAGTCACGGCGCACTGCTCAAAGGTCGACAGATATGGCCGCCATGTTTGCCAGGTGGTCGTCGACGGCGTCGACATCGGTTTAGAGCAGATACAGCGCGGCTTCGCTTGGTGCTTCACGCGGTACGCCAACGAACTGCCGCCCGAACGTCGTTCGACCTATGAGAAGGCTGAGGCCGAGGCGAAAGCCACCAAGGGAGGACTCTGGCGCGATCCGGCTCCGGTGGCGCCGTGGGCGTTCCGAGAAGCGAAGCGCAACGCTACGACGGCGACGCCCTTGCGGACGACGCCCTGACGTCATTGCTTGGCGACGATCTGATCCTTGATCTCGTTATAGACGGACTCGGGGATGATTTTTTTCTGAACGAGCTCGTCCTTACGCGCATACGGTCGCCCCTTGATGATGGCGGCGGCGCGCGCCTCGCCAATACCCTTCAGCGTCATTAATTCGTCTGCCTTGGCGCGGTTGATGTCGATCGGAGCCGACTTGGCTTGGGCGAGCAGGACGTGTACATCAGCCTGGGAGGCTACCGGGGCGATGACCAGGGCAAGCGCAACAAGGATAGGTGTAAGAAAGGATTTCATGGGACATGCCTCCGATTGGACCGCAACAGTAGCCTAGAAGGGCCATCCCACTGACGCAACCGTTCGGCTGGGCCAGCGAGATCACTGGCAGTACCCGGACCCCTTAGCCGCCATCAGGGATCGCCGAGAACAGACGCAACTGGCCGTCATGGAAGCGGCCGTTACCGTACCTAGCTCACGAGCGTTCGCGCGTCTCGAGGTCAGCACCGAACCGCCGACGCCCCTGACGGCTCCAGCAAGCCAAGTCGGATGCGTGTAGTTTTAGTCTGGTTCGCTCCTAAATGTTGCGATTCATCAGGCCGCCCGCGCGGCCGACAATCGGTGTCTGGAGCCAGAAGGCATGGTGAAGATCGCCGCAACTGTTCGAACGCAAAAACCGCCGGGTGTCGTTGGCGTCGCCCCTGTTGGACCCTTGCCGAAGCGACGTGAGGCACTGCTGCTGGAGCGTGAGGACGCGCTCGCGACGCTGAACGCGGCAATCGCGGACGCTGGGCGCGGCCACGGGAGCTGCGTACTCGTTGCCGGCGAGGCCGGTATTGGCAAGAGCGCCGTGGTCGGTCGATTCGTGCGCCAACAAGACGCCCAAGTACGCACATTGGTCGCCCGCTGCGATGCGATGTTCACCCCGCGACCGCTCGGGCCGCTCGTCGATCTCGCTGGGCGGCTCCCGCCGTCGCTGGGCCAGGCACTGCACGCGGGCCACACGTACAACGGCCTTTTCCCGGCATTTCTCGATTGGCTGCGCCAGTCGATCACCGCTGCTCGTGTTCGAAGACTTGCACTGGGCCGACGCCGCGACGCTCGATCTGGTGCGCTACGTCGGCCGGCGCCTGGATGGCGTGGGTGCGGCCCTGGTGCTGACGTACCGCGACGACGAACTCGCACTCGCACATCCGTTGCGACAAGTGCTGGGCAGCCTTCCGAGTGCGAGTACGCATCGGATCATGCTCGCGCCGCTGTCGGAAGATGCGGTGACGCAGATGGTCGGACACGCCGGGCCTTCACCGCACGACCTGTATCGCGTCACCGGTGGCAATCCGTTCTTCGTCACTGAAGTCCTGGCCGGCGACGGCAGTGGGGTGCCGCTCTCGGTGCGCGACGCCGTGCTGGCGCGGCTGGGAGGACTGACGCCGGCCGCTCGTGCGCTGGCGCAACAGGCGAGCGTAGTGCCCCATCAGATCGAGCGCGACTTGCTCGAGGAACTTCACGGGCCGGGCGCGATTGCGATCGACGGCAGTCTGGACGAATGTCTGGAGCGCGGCGTGCTCATCGGTGACAGGGAATCGCTGCGCTTCCGGCACGACCTGGCGCGCGTCTGCATCGAGCAATCGTTGCCGCCCGAGCAGCGCCGCGTGTTGCATGCCCAGGTCTTCGCGGCCCTGGGTCGCCGCGTGGATGCTGCGGCGCTGCTGGCGCGACGCGTGCATCATGCCGAGCAGGCCGGTCTTGTCGATGCGGTCGTCGACCTCGCACCTCGGGCCGCGCGCGACGCCGCGGCTGCTTCGGCGCATCGCGACGCAGCCGCTCTGTACGGCCTGGCGCTGCGGCATGCGAACAGACTTGCGCCTCAGGCGCTGGCCGAGATCCTGGAAGCGCGCGCTGTCGAGTGCGGTTTGATCCAGGCACTCGACGACGCCGCCGCAGCGCGCGAACAAGCGCTCGAATTGCATCGTGCGAGCGGCGACCTGCGTGCACAAGGATGGAATCTTTCGCGGCTGGCCACCCTGCGTATTACCAGGCCCGAAGCGCTCGACTATGCGCAGCAGGCGGTCGAACTGCTCGAGCAGATGCCACCGGGCCGTGAACTCGCATGGGCCTGCGCCGACATGGCCGCGGTGCTGACGGTGCGCGCGCGCGCGGCCGATGCGCTGCAGTGGGGCCGGCGCGCGCTGGCCCTGGCCGAGCAGGTGGCCGAACCCGAGACGCTGGCGTACGCGCTGAACATCTGCGGCTCGGTCGAGCTCTCGCTCAAGTACGAGGAAGGTGCGCTGGCGAAACTGGAACGCAGCCTGGCGCTGGCGCAGCAGCACGGTCTCGATCAGAAGGTCGCGCTCGCGTACGTGAACCTCGCCGGTATGGCGCTGGTCAACCACGACTATCGACGCCTGCTGAACTACGCCGAACAGGGGCTTGCTTTCGCGTTGGGCCGCGACCTCGACTTCATCGTCGCGGCGCTTTATCTGCGGCGGCTTCTTGGTTGGTTCGACGTCGGCCGCTGGCGCGATGCCGCTGAGGAACTCGAACGGCTCGACGCGATGCCGGCGCTGCTGCCGCGCGAGCGCAACACGGTGCGCTTCTTGTGGGCGCGCTTGCGTGCGCTGGTGGGCACAACAAACGATGCCGCCGAGTGGCAAGAACTGCGCGCGCTCGGCACCGCCGCGCAGACCGAGATGCGACCGGCCTCGGTCGCGTTGTTGTGCGCCGAGGCGGCCTGGTTGCGCGGGGACCTGGAGGCGGCCGAGCACATCATCACTGCGGCCTTGCCGCACGCGATCGAAAGCGGTGAGCCGTCGCAGCTGGGAGCGCTGCTCGTCTGGCTGCCTCGTTGCGGCGCGAAATTGCCGCCGCTGCAGACGGCGATCGCGTTGCCTTATCGACTCGAAATCGAGGGCAAGTGGCAGGCAGCGGCGGATGCCTGGGGCGAACTCGGCTGCGTGTACGAGCAGGCGCTCGCCTTGCTCGCCGGCGATGAAGCCGCACTGCGCGCCGCGTTCGATCGCTTCGAGTCGCTCGGTGCCAGGCCCGCGGCCGACATAACGCGCCGCCGCCTGCGCAAGCTCGGCGCGCTTGGACTTCGGCGCGGGCCGTACATCGGCTCCCGCTCCGATCCGCTCGGGCTCACGCGGCGGGAACGCGAGATCTTCGAACTGGTGGTGCAGGGTCACTCGAACGCGGCCATTGCGGCGCGGCTGCACCGCTCGGAGCGCACGGTGGAGCATCACGTGGCCGGAATTCTCGACAAGTTCCATGTCAAATCGCGCGGAGAGCTGATCGCACTGACCCAAAGAGGGGCATTAGCAGCCTCGGTCGATGCCTTTGGCTTCCGGCGTTCAGCTGGGCGATGCGCGTTTGCGTCAAGCGCGTTCGCCGGCGTGTGAGCCGGAATCAAGTCATTCCGCCGCCGCGAGCGCTCTGCTAAGAAGCGAGGTCTAGTGGCATGTAACAGTCAATCCGGGAGCGCCCTGCGAGCCTGCGCGAACCGACTGTCACAGGCCGCTGGATCCGGACGCGTTTTGCCTGGGGACTTGTGGAACTGCTCGAGCGCGAGAGTCAGCTGCAGCAACTGTCGGCCGCGCTTGACGCCTTGATCGGACACGGCGTCGGCGCGTGTGTACTGGTGGTCGGCGAGGCGGGCGTCGGCAAGACTTCGCTGGTGCGCCGCTTTCTCGAAGTGCGGCGCGGCCAGGCCGAAATCTACCGGGGCGCGTGCGAGGCGCTCTTCACGCCGCGGCCGCTCGGTCCGATCGCCGACATCGCATCGGCGCTGCCGCCGGGATTGGCAGCGCAGGTGCATGCAGGCCACACCTACAACGGCTTGTTCCCCGCGTTTCTCGCATTCCTGCGCGAACGACCCCGTCCGGCCGTACTGGTGATCGAGGACGCGCACTGGGCCGACGAAGCGACGCTCGACTTCATCAAGTATCTCGGTCGGCGCATCGACAGCACGCGGGCGCTGCTGGTGGTCACGCTGCGCGACGACGAGCTCGGTCTCGACCATCCGCTGCGGCGCGTGCTCGGCGACCTGCCGGCGGCCATCACACGGCGCGTGGCGCTTGCGCCGCTGTCGCGCGATGCGGTCGAAAAGCTCGCACGCGCGGCTGGCCGCGATGCCGGCGCTCTGCATCGGCTGACCGGGGGCAATCCGCTTTACGTCAACGAACTGTTGGCAGCACCCGGCGAAACCGTGCCCGCTTCGGTGCGAGATGCCGTGCTGGCACGTTTCGGGCGGCTCGGTCCAGCCGCGCGACGCGTGGTCGAACTGGTAGCGATCGAGCCCGGCCGACTGGAGCGCGCTGTGGTCGACGCGGTGATTCCGGGCGCGGACCCAGCGGTGCGTGAAGCCCACGGCAGCGGCGTACTGCGTGCCGAGGCGGGCTGGGTCGCGTTCCGGCACGAGATCGCGCGCCAGTGCATAGAAACCGAGCTGCCGCAGGATCGACGCGCCGAGCTGCACGCGCAAGTATTCGACGTATTGCGAAGTGAGGGCATTGTTCACGACGGCCTGGCGCGCGAAGTGCACCACGCGATCGGAGCCAACCGGCACGAAGACGTCGCCGCGCTCGCGCCGCGCGCGGCGGAGGAAGCTGCACGCCTCGGTTCGCATCGCGAAGCGGCGGCCTTGTACCGGCGCGCACTCGCGGCGAGCACCCGCATCAACACGGAAGCGCGCGCCGCGCTGCTCGAGGCAGCGGCCAGCGAGTCGCAGAAGACCGGTGCACTGCAGGAAGCGATCGAGTTACGGCAGGAGGCGCTGGCACTGAGGCGTGGCGCCGGCGACCGTCAACATGAAGGCGTCAATCTGCGCCTGCTCGGCGTGCTCCACCGCCAGTCGACCGGCAGCAAGACCGAATACCTGCGCTACGCACAGGCGGCCGTCGAGGTGCTCGAGCCGTTGGGTCCGAGCGGCGAACTGGCCAAGGCCTACGCGAGCCTGTCGCATGTGCTTTGCCTGCTGTCCAAGTACGACGAGGCGATCGATTGGGGCGCACGCGCCCTGCGGCTGGCACAGGCCAGCTCGGATACCGCCGCGCTGGCGCTGGCACTGAATCGCCACGGCACCGCACAGCTGTACAAGTCCCACTCCGGGGAGGCCCGCGCGCAGCTGGAACAGGCGCTGGCGCTGGCCATCGACGGACGTTTCGAGGACCTGGCAGCCGACATCTACATCAGCCTGCAGACCGGCGCCGTCAATCACCACGATCACGCATTTGCGCTCGAGGTCGGTCGGCGCGGTATCGCGTTCTGCGAGGCGCGCGATTTCGACGGCTATGCCTTGAGCCTGCGCTGTCGCTGCGCGTATTCACTCGTGAGCCTCGGCCGCTGGGACCAGGGCGAACAGGAGTACGCGCTATGCGCCGCGGCGCCCAACACATCGACGCTCGTGCGTGCGACCTGCGAATACGCGCTGCGCCGGCAGCAGATGAGGCGTGGGGAGCTGCCGGCGGCAGCCCGCGGACTGGCTGCGCTCGAAGGCGATGTCGAGGAATTCTGGTGCGACGTGCAGACGAAGCTGCACACCCTGCAGGTCGAATACAAACCACCGGCGATTGCCGCCGCGTGCGTCGAGGCCGCATGGCTGCGCGGTGATCACGAGGCGGCGCGTGAAGTGGCCCGGATCGGATTGGCGGACGCGCTCGCAGCGCGCGACGGCCGGCTCGCCGGACCGCTGCTGGTGTGGCTCGCGCGCCTGGGAGCGACGCCTCCGCGATTCGAAGGCGACCTGTTGCCCGCCTGCGCGCACGAGCTGGCCGGCGATCGTGCCGCGGCGGCCGCCGAATGGGAGCGCTTGAACAATCCGTACGAGTGCGCACTGGTTCTTGCCTTCGGCGATGAAGAACAAATGCGTACGGCACTGAACCGCTTCACGGCTCTCGGTGCGGAGCGCCCCGCCGCGCGTCATGCGCAATCGGCTGCGCGCGCTCGGAGTCCGCGGCATCGAACGCGGCCCGTACGCGCATGCGCGCAATCACGCCTTCGGCTTCACGCGGCGCGAGAACGAAGTCGCCGAGTTGCTGTGCCAGGGCCTGTCGAACGCCGCGATCGCGGGTCGATTGCATCGATCGGAACGCACGGTCGAACATCACGTTGCCAACGTGCTGGCGAAACTCGACGTCACATCGCGCGCGCAGGCCATGCTCAAGTTGTCGAATCTTCGGCAAACCGCAGAAAACTAGGTAGCGCGACGCTTCTAAACGCGACCCGAGAACAGGGCTGCGCAGCCCACCACTTCGACTGAGACATCACGGAATCGCCGATCAAGCGCACGCTTCAATCCGTCGAGGTCATCATGCCGGTTAGAGAAGATTCCCTTGGTGTTGTAGGTGTCCATGAGTCGCGTCGCCAACCAATTCCGTGCAACGCCGTTCTGAAGCAGCGTCGAACCGAAAAGAACCGCATTGGGGTTCATCAGTGCCTTGAGGTGATCGAGAGCCACCGCCTTGGATTCGATGGGACCCGGAACGCAATGCAGTAAGTAGTTGATTCCCACCGAGTCAAACCTGGCCGCATCGATGGAGATCGGCTCCAGGACATTTCGGCGATACGTTTCGGGCTTGTAGCTTGCGATTCGCTGAGAGGCAAACTCCAGCGCGTTCTGGTTGAGGTCCATCAACGCGATGCGCGGTGACTGCGACGGCAAGCGGCAGCGATCAAGGAAGTAGCCTGTGCCGACGCCGACATCCAGATGATTCGCCGTGATGTGCTGGTTGTAATGCTGCTCGAGTCGTTGCGTAGGGCACTTCCATATGAAGCGATTCGAAACACCGAGCACCACGACATCGTAGACCCGAAGAAGGCGTTTGCTGTAGACGGCTTGCCCGGCCACAACCTGTTCATCTGGAACGTGCACGGCTACTTCACCACCGGTTGTTAGTTCGAAGCGCAGATAGCGTCATCATCGCGCGCAGGGGGTGCTCAAGTTGTCGAATCTTCTGCAATTCGCAGAAAACTAGGTAGCGCGACGTCAATTCTGCGTGCGAGTGCGGATTCGCTCCGCGCAGCGCACGCCTAGCCTGCTCTCCATGGTTTTTCCACTGCGACGCTGCAGTGGCAACCCAAAAATGGGTACTCGGCAGGAGCAGTTTGGCTACTGCAAACGGTTCCAGCGTAACTCGCGCCTCGTACGTCCTGCTCATGGACCCACGCGAAGTCGCCCGGCTTCGTCCGCGCCGCGACCGGCCCATCCGAACCATTCGAAGGAGCTCGTCATGAACGTCATGGCAATCGCGAAGTGGCGAGAACGTCGCGGTGCAGCCCGACTACAAGATCGTTGTCGGCGATTTCGCCAGGAACGGAACGCGCACCGGTTACGGACAAGCGCGGATCCTGCCGTAGTGTGAGGCGACGCAGCCCATGAACGCCTACGAACCAGTCGGCTACCTCGCATCACTGCTGGTGCTGGCGACCTTCTGCATGCGCGACATGCTGTCGCTGCGCGTGGTGGCGATCGCCAGCAACATCGCGTTCATCGCGTATGGCGCTCTGGCCGAAATCAGCCCGGTGCTGCTGCTGCACGTGGTGCTGCTGCCGGTGAACATCCTGCGCCTCGCCGAGTCGGTCCGGTCGGCGCTGCGATGTCGCGCCGAGGCAGCGAACTGCGCGTTGGGGCACCGCGCATGCAGCGCGTCGCCGCTGACAGGCGATGCCGAGCCAGACATTGCTTCGCCTCTGCTGTCCAGACTTGCACCGCAGACACGTTCCGTCCATCGATCGACAAGAGCCGCAACTCTCCAATGATCGAGGCGAGGAACGACATGATGGTCAGGGCCGCGACGTCACGCGCCGCACAGCCGCACGGTGCGATCCGCAGCCGGCGCGAGCGCCTGATCCAGACGCTCTGGTTCGAGGCGCTGGGCATCGTGATCGTGAGCCCGCTGTTCGCTCACTTCGCCGGGCCATCGCTGGGCAAGTCAATCATTGTGCTGACCGCGCTGGCGGTCACGATGATGTGCTGGTCGGCGCTGTACAACACGGTCTTCGACCTGATCGAGGTCCGCTGCACCGGCCGTGTGGCCAGCGAGCGCCCGCATCGCCTGCGCGTGTTGCACACGATCGGGAACGAGGTGACAGCGCTCATCGTGACCTGGCCGATGATGGTCGCTCTGACCCCGTTGGACTGGCTGCATGCCTTGGGCGCGGAGATCGGCCTCACACTGGTCTACGCGCTCTACGGTTATCTGTTCCACCTCGGCTTCGACCACTTGCGCCCGGTTCGAGCCGACAGTTTTCGGGGTTCCTGATGGGGTTTCCTCGGAGCGCGGCGAGTACCTCAAGTTGTCGAATATTCGACAAACAGCGGAAACTAAGTAGCGCCACACCAAATCCAGGTGCGAGTGCGGATTTGCTTCACGCAATGCGCACCTAGCCTGCTCCCATCTGCTGTCACCAAGGCAGTTTGGGAGTAGGCACATGAAACTGCAAGTTTTCAACGCAACGCAGGCGCCGGTTCGATGAGGATCCTGTTCATCACGTCGGCGCACAACAGCCTCAGCCAGCGGCTTCTGATTGAGCTCAAAGAGCAAGGTCATGCCGTTTCGGTCGCCTTGGCCACGAGTGACGAAGCCATGCTGAGCGCCGTTGAAGTACACGCACCTGAACTCATCATCGCGCCCATGCTCAAGGTCGCGATCCCGAAGATCATTTGGGCCCGCCACACTTGCCTGATCGTCCATCCGGGCGTCAAGGGTGATCGCGGACCTTCATCGCTCGATTGGGCGATCGCGACGGGTGAGGCTTGCTGGGGTGTAACCATCGTGCAGGCCGCGGCCGAGATGGACGCGGGGCCGATCTGGGCGTCGCACACCTTTGCCCTCGAGGATCCGCCAAGCACGAAAAGCAGTCTGTACCGGCACGAGGTCACCGAGGCCGCAGTGCGTGCAGTGCTCGAGGCCGTGGCGCGCTTCGAGTCGAGACAATTTCAGCCGGAGCCTCTCGACTACGCCCGGCCGGATGTGCGCGGCCAACTGCGGCCGCCGATGCGTCAGAGCGACCGTGAAGTCGATTGGACCCGCGATACGACCGCGATCATCGTACGGAAGATCCGCGCTGCCGACAGTGCACCGGGCGTGCTCGATGCCTCGATGGGTCAGCCGTATTTCCTCTACGGCGCCCACGAGGAGGAGCGTTGGCACGGCGCGCCGGGCGAGGTCCTGGCCCAAAGGCACGGCGCGATTTGTCGCGGCACAATTGACGGCGCCGTCTGGATCACCCATCTGAAGTCGAAGGACAAGGACGGGGTTGCCGGCATCAAGCTGCCCGCGGTTCAGGTGCTGGGCCGCCGAGTGCAAGGCATTCAGACGTCCACGCTCCCGATCGCGGCAACGGTCGACCACAAGACTTACCGCGAGATTCGCTACGCGGAGCGGGATCAAGTCGGCTATCTGCACTTCGATTTCTACAACGGTGCGATGAGCACCGAACAGTGCGTTCGGCTGCGCGACGCCTTTCTGTTTGCACGCGGACGCCCGACCCGGGTGATCGCGCTGCTGGGCGGAGAGGATTTTTTCTCGAACGGAATCGACCTCAACGCGATCGAGGCAGCCGCCAGTCCAGCCCGCGAGTCATGGCACAACATCATCGCGATCAACGATCTAGTGCGGGAGATCCTGCACACGAACTCGCACCTTGTCGTCGCTGCGCTGCGCGGCAATGCGGGCGCGGGTGGTGCGATGCTCGCGCTCGCGGCCGACTACGTGTACGCGCGCCGCGGCGTGGTGCTCAATCCGCACTACAAGGGCATGGGAATGCTCTACGGCTCGGAGTATTGGACCTACTCCTTGCCGCGGCGGGTGGGCAATGACCTCGCCCTACTGCTCACGGAGAGTCTGCAGCCCATCGGCACCCGCTACGCCAAGGCGATCGGACTCCTCGACGATGCTTTCGGCGAGAGCGTCGAGGATTTCGAGCGCGAGCTGACACTCCGGGCGAACGAACTGGCGCGCCATCCGTGTTTCTGGCGTCAACTGCGCGATAAGCACGAGCGACGCATCGCCGACGAACGTTTCAAGCCGCTCTCCGACTATCGCGCCGAGGAACTGAAGAGAATGTGGACCAACTTCTTCGGCCGCGACCCGGCTTACCACGATGCGCGCCGGCGGTTCGTATTCAAGGGCAAGGCGTCTCCGAGTGCTGCGAATGACCTAGCGCCAGCGTTCGTACCGGCGCCCTCTGTCGCTGCGGCGGCGCCGGATAGTTCGTCGATCTTCATGGGGTATTGCCCGGCCTCTCGGCGGGGTGTCAGGGCAGTCATTAAACGCGAGGTTGAACGTTCGGCTAGGAGGTCATAGCAGACGACCGCCTCCAGGCGAACTGAGCCTGTCCTGCAAATGCCAGCTAATGGCCGACTCATGCCTTGACGTCTTGCTGAGTCAGCTCTACTCGATTGCCGAAGGGATCTTCCGTAAAGATCCTTCGGCCTCCTTCGAGCTGCACCGAATCACGGACAACTCGATAGCCCTCGGACTGAAGCTCCTTGGCGATCGCCTCAAGATTGTCTACTACGAATCCCGGGTGTGCCTTCTTGGCAGGACGGAAGTCATCCTCCACGCCGAGGTGCAATTGCTGAGGTCCGCACTGGAACCACAGGCCTCCTCGCGCCGCCAACGAATCTGGCTTTGGGATCTCGGTCAGTCCAAGGGCTCGCCCGTAGAAGGCTCGCGCTGCCGCTTCTTCACCACGCGGCATTGCAACCTGCACGTGATCTAGCGCCAGCGCCTTTGCCATGTACGCAATCTAGGCCCGGGCGGGTCGCAGAAAAGCGTCCGCTGTCAGGCAAATCGTGCGGTGCAACCGAACGGCAGCAGTTGGCCGGAAGCACCGTAGCGATACTTGGTCGTTCTGCACTGTAAGGTGGCTGCGCCGCGTTTCTGTGCGACCGCTGCCATGGCGGTGCGGCCGGCCGGGCCAACGCAGCGGTCCCGCGCATCCGCGGTCAGGACAAGGACTATCTGGTCATGGCGCTGCGCGCATATCGCGACGATCGCCGCGCAAGCTCGAGGACGCCAAATGAGCCCGCCGTTCAGCGTGGCGGCCATCGAAGGCCTTGCCGCGCATTTCGGCCGGCAGCCCGCTCAGCAATCCGGTGCGTCGTCCCTACTCCCACCGATCATTTGCATTCTCGTTGGTCCTTCGGCGCCTTAAGCCCCCGTTCACCGACAAGATCGCCCAGCGATGGCTGAGCTCCTGGGCGGCCGCGACGCGCATTTGCTGCGGCGCGCATTGCACGCCACCCCGGCTGCGCCTACGGTGCAACCGGTTGCACACCGAGGAGACGCGATGGCCGAATACCTGAAGAAGGCGAAACCCCAAGCGCCGCAGGACCGGCGCACGCTCGAGAACACGGTGCGCGCCATGCTGGACCGGATCGCGCCGAGCGCGACGAGGCGATACGGCAATACGCACGGGAGCTGGACAAGTGGGAGCGAAGCGACTTCCGCGCCACCGACGACGAGATCCGCTCGGTCGCCGCGAAGCTGCCCGAGACCTTCAAGCAGGACTTCGAGTACTGCCTTCGGCAGGTGACCGGGTTCGCCAAGCGCCAGCTCGACACGCATGGGGTCGCTCGAGACCGAGATCGCCGACGGGGTCACGCTTGGCCACAAGCACATTCCGGTATCGAGCGGCGGGCTGCTACGTCCCGGGGGGCAAGTATCCGCTCATCAGCTCCGCGATCATGAGCGTGGGCACTGCACGCGTGGCCGGCGTGAAGCACATCGTCGCCTGCGCCCCGCCGCGCGACGCGAGCGGCATGTATCCCCATACCCTCTATGCGCTGCACACGTCGGGGGCCGACGAGATCTACCACCTGGGCGGCGTACAGGCGTTCGCCGCCATGGCCTACGGCTGCCTCGGCATGCCCGCGGTCGACATGGTCACCGGCGCGGGCAACCCCTTCGTCGCCGAGGCCAAGCGCCAGCTCTTCGGCACCGTCGGCATCGACCTGCTCGCTGGGCCCACCGAGATTCTCGTCATCGCCGACGATTCGGCGGACGCCGCGCTCGTCGCGACCGACCTGCTGGGACAAGCCGAGCATGGGCCCGACAGCCCGGCATGGCTGGTCACTACATCGCGCACGCTGGGCGAAGCCGTGATGAAGGAGGTCGAGCGTCAGCTGCCCGCCCTCCCCACCCGCGCCATGGCCGAGGCCGCGTGGCGCGATCACGGCGAGGTCGATCGTGGCGAAAGACGACGAGGAGGCGATCGCGATCAGCGACCGCTACGCGCCCGAGCACCTCGAGGTGCAGACCCGGCGTAACGACTACTACCTCGAGCGGCTGCGCAACTACGGCAGCCTCTTCGTGGGCGAGGAGAGCACGGTGGCCTACGGGGACAAGGGCGTGGGCACCAACCACACGCTTCCCACCGCTGGCGCCGGGCGCTACACGGGGGGCCTCTGGGTGGGCAAATTCATCAAGACCGTGACCTATCAGCGCCTCACGCCGAAAGCGAGCCACCGCATTGCCCCCATCATCTCGCGCATCTGCGAAGCCGAGGGAATGATGGCCCACAAGTTCACCGCCGACGTACGCACCGAGCGCTACGCCTAACGCAGCCAAATGAGGAGGACAGGAATGGACGACAACAACGCAGGACGCTCACGCCGCAAGTTCCTCGAAGACCTTTCCGTGCTTGCCGGCGGCGCCGCCGCGGGCACGCTCGCGCCCGCGCTGCCCGCCTTTGCCCAGGCGAAGTCGTCGGCCACCGGCACGGTGCGCGTCTGGGGCGAGCCGGGGCCCTACGGCGGCGTGGCCGTCGACGGGATGAACGAATGGGCCGCGAAGTCCGCGCCGGGGCTCAAGTTCCAGATCGAGTCGCTTTCCTGGGACAGCGTGTACGTGAAGCTCATGACCGACCTCGCCGCGCGCCGGCCCGCCAACTGCATCAGCGTCGAGTCCCCGATCGCGATGCAGCTGATGGCGCAGGGCCTGCTCGAGCCGCTCGACGACGTGGTCGCGAAGGTCGGCAAGAACCGCCTGATCGACGGGGCGAAGTGGGAATACTGGGGCGCGTGGAAGGGCAAGCAGTACGTGCTGCCCGCGCACCACCAGCCGCACCTGCTGATCGTCCGCCAGGACATCGTGAACGAGCTCGGGCTGGGCGATCCCGACAAGTGGGACTGGAACGACCTGCTCAAGGCCGCGCAGACGATCACCGAGAAGAAGAAGGACACGGCGGGCATCTCGCTCGCGCTCGGCCGCAACCTGTGCACCGACTACCACTTCGCCGCGCTGCTGCACAGCGCGGGCGGGCGCATGTTCGACGCCTCGAAGCAGTTCGAGGTCGTGTTCGACAGCCCCGCCACGGTCGAGGCTCTCGAGTACGTGAAAGCGCTGCTGCCCTACATGCCCAAGGGGGCGGTCGGCAACAGCTTCCTCGAGGTGGTCGACTCCATTGCGACCGGCAAGGCAGCGATGGCGTTCTACTGGGGCCGCCCGTACGGCCGCGTCTGGGACGAGAACAAGGAGATCTTCAAGAACCTCGAGTCCTACAACCACGCGCGCCACCCGAAGACGGGCAACCGCTCGAACTGGAACGACTTCCAGGGCTGGTGCATCCCCAAGGCGAACAACCCGTACATCAAGGAGGTGAAGGCCGCGCTCGCGTACTACCAGACCTCCAAGGTCTGGCCGGTGCGCTACTGCCATTCGCTGGTGCCGAACGTGTCGCCGGTCTACAAGGACGTCGCGGCGGATCCGGCGCTGCAGACCCACCCGTTCTACGAGACCAAGAAGCGCACCATCAACACCTACTACGTGGACTCGCTCAAGTACTCGAGCAGCACCGCAAACGAACTCCTGGCCGGCGTGAACCCGCTGGCGGGCATCGTCCACGGGCGCGCCATTCTCGCGCAGACCGTGCAGAAGGTGGTGATCGACAACATGAAGCCCGCCGACGCCGCCAAGTGGGGCGCGAAGGAGCTCGAATCCGTGCGCAAGGAGCACTTCTCGCTGGTCATCTGAGGCCCGGCGCCGGCGGCCCTTCGCCGCCGGCGCGCCCTTCCCATGCAGAAACCGGCGCACTGGCGGTCGGCGGACAACCGCATCGGCCTCGCCTTCATCGCGCCCTTCGTCGTCGCGGCGCTGGTGTTCATGGTCTATCCGGTGCTGGAGAGCGTCCGGATGGCCTTCTACTACATCGATCCGCTCAACCCGGACGCGCAGCGCTTCGCGGCCCTCGCCAACTTCGAGACCGTGCTGCGCGACCCGCTGTTCTGGTCGTCGATGGGCAATGCGGCGTACTGGACCTTCACGTCCATCGTCCTGCAGACGGTGATCGGCGTGGGGCTCGCGCTGCTGCTGCACCTGCCGCTGCGCGGGATCTCGATCTTCCGCGGGCTGCTGCTCTTTCCCTACATCGTGCCGACCGTGGTGATCGCGCTCTGCTGGCAGTGGATGCTGAACCCCGAGATCGGCATCGTGAACCAGGTGCTGCGCGGCGCCGGTCTGATCGACGCGAACATCTACTGGCTGTCCACCCCGGACATGGCAATGCTGTCGACCATCATGCTGAACGTCTGGAAGTACACGCCGTTCGTGACCATCTGCGTGCTCGCGCGACTCCAGACGGTGCCCACCGAGCTCTACGACGCCGCGCGCGTGGACGGCGCGGGCGTGCTGCGCCGCTTCACCGACATCACGCTGCCGCAGCTGGCCGAGGTGCTGGCGGTGGTGGTGGTGTTCCGCACCATCTGGACGTTCAACAAGTTCGAGGAGATCTACCTCCTCACGCGCGGCGGCCCGGGCACCTCGACCTACAACCTCGCGATCTATTCGTTCGAGCAGTCGATCGCCAACCTGCGCATGGGCGCGGGTGCGGCCACGGGCGTGATCATGATGGCGATGCTCTTCCTCGGCAGCATCCTCTATATCCGCCTCTTCCGTTTCCGGGAGGACGCATGACTCCGATGCAGCGCGTGCGGCGCGATCCGCTGGGCCGGCCTCGCGGCGGCCTACGCGGCGCTGGTCGCGATCACGCTCGTCATCTGCTTTCCCCTCATGTGGGCGCTGTCGACCTCGCTCAAGCCCAAACAGGAGCTCTCGGCCCCGCCGACGATGATCCCGCATGCTCCCACCCTGGAGAACTACCGCCACCTGCTCACCGGCAAGTCGCAGTACTTCGGCGGCGGCTCGGCCGACTACCAGCCCAGCACCGCACCGCCCCAGTACTTCCTCGGCTGGTTCGGCAACAGCGTGCTGGTGAGCGTCGGCAGCACCATCATCAGCATCGTGATCAGCACGCTCGCCGCGTACAGCGTCACGCGCTTCCGCTATCGCTACCGCATGGCGGTGCCGTACTTCAGCCTGCTCGGCTACATGGTGCCGTCGATCATCCTGGTCTTCCCCCTCTTCATCGTCATGACCAACCTCGGCCTCACTGACTCGCTCTGGAGCCTCACTCTGGGATACGTGTCCACGACGCTGCCCTTCTGCATGTGGTTGCTGTGGGCGTTCTTCCGCGGCGATCCCGGTGGAGCTGGAGGAGGCGGCCCTCATCGACGGGGCGAGCCGGCTGCGCGTCTTCTGGGAGGTCGTCCTGCCCTCGGCCCTGCCGGGCATCATCGCGGCGGCGATCTTCTCGATGATCGTGTCGTGGAACGACTACCTCTTCGCGCGGGTCTTCATGAACACCGTGGAGCACTACCCCCTCACCGTCGGGGTGATGCTCTTCTTCGAGGGCGTTCACGTCGACTGGGGGCTGATGATGGCCTCCGCCGTGCTGATGACGGTGCCGATGGCGGTCCTCTTCATGCTGCTGCAGCGCCACCTCGTGGCCGGTTTCGGCGCCGGCGCCGTGAAGGGCTGACGTGACGATCCGGATCGACAACATCACCAAGCGCTTCGGCAAGACCGAGGTGCTGCGCGCCGTGAGCCTGGAATTCAGCGAGCGCGAGTTCATCACGCTCGTGGGGCCGAGCGGCTGCGGCAAGACCACGCTGCTGCGCATCCTCTCGGGCCTGGAGACGCCCACCTCGGGCGAGATCTGGCACGGCGATCGCGCCATCGGCCACCTGTCGCCAGGGGCGCGCGACATCGCGATGGTGTTCCAGAACTACGCGCTCTATCCGAACATGGACGTGTTCCACAACATTGCCTACGGGCTGCGCGTGCGGCGGACGCCCGTCGAAGAGACCCGGCGGCGCGTGCACGAGGCCGCCCGCGTGCTGGAGATCGACCACCTGCTGGAGAGGAAGCCGCGCGAGCTCTCCGGCGGCCAGCGGCAGCGCGTGGCGCTCGGACGCGCCATGGTGCGCCGGCCGTGGCTTTTCCTCCTCGACGAGCCCCTGTCCAACCTCGACGCAAAGCTGCGCGTCACGATGCGCGGCGAATTGAAGCGTGTGCACCGCGCGCTGGAGACCACCACCGTCTACGTCACCCACGACCAGCTCGAGGCGATGACGATGTCCGATCGCATCGCGGTGATGCACGCCGGCACCGTGCAGCAGTTCGCGACCCCCGAGGAGGTCTACGGGCACCCGGCCAACCTGTTCGTCGCGGGCTTCATCGGCAGTCCGCCGATGAACTTCCTGCGCGGCGTGGCGGCGGCCGCCGGGCGGCTGCGCGCTTCGGGGGAGGCACCGCTCGTGTTGCCCGTCGCGAGCATGAACCGGTTCGCGAACGCGGCGCTGGGAGCCGACATGGTGGCCGGCATCCGGCCGCAGGACATCGCGCTCGCGCTTTCGCCCGTGCAGGGCGCGCTCGAAGGCGAGGTGCAGATGGTGCAGCTCCTCGGCCCCGAGAAGATGGTGGACGTCTCGTGCGCGGGCCGCATGTTGTCGGCGATCGTCGATGCCGACCTCGCGATCGGCATGGGGCAGCGCGCGTGGCTCTCGTTCGACCCCGCGCGGCTGCACCTCTTCGATGCGAAAAGCGAGATGAACGTGCTGCCCACGCCCGGGCGGGCATCGCTGCCGGGATGCTGATGGCGAGCCGCAAGGCGCCGGGCAAGGCGACGCTGGCAGACGTCGCGCGGCGGGCGGGCGTGCACAAGGCGACCGCATCGCGCGCCCTCTCGATGCCCAGCAAGACTCTCACCCGCCACCATCGCCCGCGTGCGCACCGCCATGCGCGACCTGGGCTATGTCTCCAATGGGGTGGCGCGCGCCCTCTCCACGCGCAAGACCCGCACCGTGGGCTCGATCCTGCCCACGCTGGACAACGCCATCTACGCGGTGAGCACGATGAGCCTCGAGCGGCGCCTCGAGCGCTCAGGCTACGTGCTGCTGGTTTCCTGCCACGAGTTCAATCCCGCGGCCGAGACGCGCGCCTTGGAGGCTATGCTCAGCCGCGGCGTCGACGGGGTGGTGCTCGTGGGCCAGGAGCATTCGCGGGCGACGCTCGCGCGGCTTCGCGCGAGCGCGGTGCCGCACGTCTTCACCTGGAGCAGCGCGAAGGGCCGGCGCCCGACCGTGGGCTTCGACAACCGCGAGGCCGGGCGCCTCGTCGCGCGCCACCTGCTCGCGCTCGGACACCGTCGCATCGCCATGGTCGCGGGCCTGGTCTCCGGCAACGACCGCGCCCGGGACCGTCTGGCGGGCGTGCGCGAGGCGCTCGAGGAAGCCGGCATGAAGCTTCCCGACGATCGGGTGACACAGCGCCCCTATTCCCTGGAGGGCGGCGCCGAAGGCCTCATCCAACTGATGCATTCGGCGCAACCGCCGACTGCGATCATCTGCGGCAATGACGTGCTCGCGCTCGGCGCACTGCACGAGGCGCGAATCAGGCGCATCGCGGTGCCTGCGGACCTGTCGATCACGGGCTTCGACGACATGCCGCTGGCGCGCGTGACTTCGCCCGAGCTCACCACCGTGCACTTCCCCATGGAGGAAGTGGGATGGAACGCGGGCGAGCTGCTTCTGGGCATGCTCGGGGAGGCAGTCGGACCGGTGACGCGAGACCTGCCGATCGCGCTGCTGGCACGGGAATCGAGCGGGCCGGCTCCGGGGGTGGCGGCCACATTCACGGCGGCCTGAGCTTTGCGGCTATCCCGGACAGAACGCCGTTGAATTTGCCGTCATGAAGGGACGTGCCGCCTATTTGCCGCGAGAGGAAAGCACGCGTACAGCCCGCGGTTCAGACAGTTGCATCTTTCGGCAGAGAGCATGCAAAGACAAACGAGCCGCCCCGCAACAACGTCAAACACCCTCGTGCGGTAGACCGTACTTCAGCTAGCACATTCGTCAACCACATTGCTTCTTCCGGATGCACCGTGCTGTGCAAACTTCTCGCACAGTGTCTGCTTCTGCTCGGCGCCGAATGCTTGGCCTATTGCACACAAGGGAAGGGCGAGCGCGAAATACCGCAGTAGCTGGCGCATGTGCGTTCCTCCACTGCGGATCAGTTCGGCTCGGCAAGCGCTTCTGCAACTGCTCTCCGAGCAGTTCAACAACCTGTTCGTCCGATCCAGCAGCTATTGCTGAGGCCCGTAGCTCGCCCATTCCTCGTACGTACAAGTCCGCTTAAGGGCAATTCGACCAGCGTGTAGGAATGTCTGCAAGTGGCCGCAGTCGGTCTAGCCTTCGCTCCTACTTCGGCAGCTGAAGATCACGAGTCGCCGAGCGGGCGTCCTCGCAATCAGGAGGCGTCTTGCAGCCTATGAGTCGCCAAGGTTCACGGCCCGGCGGGGTCGGGGAGGTTGTCGAAGCCTCCGTCACCGAAGCGCAGGCGGAGCCCATCGCACCACACGCAATCAGGGTGGCGTAATACAAGGCCCATGCTTTGCCACGTGACCAAGCTGGAACCTCAAGGTCGAAGGCAAGTTGCTGCATATCCTCGCTGCGCCTCGGAGCAGCAAGTCGTTCTGCTCCCTGCCGCGTGAAGACCAATGATGGCGTCCCTTCGCCGGGCAAGTCTCGCAGGACGACCTTCAAGTCAGCGTTCTGGGAAGAACCCACGGCCGGAGCGGTAAGGAAGAGAACCGAGGTGGCGATCGCAAGCGCTCGCATTATCTGCGTCCAACATCCTCCCTAGATATGTTGCTACCCGGCCGCCGTTTGCGCAATGTGCGAGCTTGCGGACGCCTCCCTGGTGACCGCAATGTCCGCTACGCCGCACAGTGGAGGTTGGTTCTGCACAGCCGGTTTTGGCCGTCAACCGTTGTTGTCGGTCTGGCGGCGTTGTCGACGTTTGCGGCCAACCTGATCGGTTCCTACCTGCGCCGCAAACCCTTCGACTCGCTTCAGTGCGCTCCCCTTTGGTAAGCGACATCCTTGCAGCGACTGCAGCGAGGCGGCCGCAACTCTCGACAAGGCTCGTGTACCTCGATCGGGGATGCGGCCACCGCGGTACAACAGGCTCTCGGAGATCCAGGCCATCAGTTCCAACAAAGCGATCCCAGGGTCAGTCCTGTTGGCATCCGTCCAACGAGGCGGCAGACGCTCGATCCGCGCCCGGAGAATTGCAAGACAGTCAGGTCCAATCAGAGCCGCCGTCGACGTCGGGACGCCTTCGATGGGATGCACGCCTGCTTCCACTTCTGTTACGTAGACCCCTGGGTATTGAACGGTTGGCACGGCGAGACCTCCTGGCTGTTGTCTTGACCTCGGATTCTGCGCGCCACCCGAGGCGGCTTCTAGCCAGTTCTCCTACTACCCCGCTAGGTCCGTAATTGGCCGACTCACGCCGTGCATGCGCTCAGTTCGTCATCTGCGCGGACGCAGCGGCATGTCTGCAATTCCAGGGTCGATCGGCAACATGGGCCTGGCGACCTGCACATCAACTGGCCGCCGCTCGGCTGCTACCACCGCCGCGGCCGGTCTTCGACCGTACTCGTAGTAGGGGGCATAGGTGTCGACGATATTGGGGTCAGAGGGCGTGGCCTCTGTTGTCGACCGTGAGTTTTCAGTGCGCACCTTGACGCCTGAACCGGCTGTACGCGAGGCGCTGCGTGACGCCTCCGGCGCGCGCGCAGACGAGGCCACTAGTGCTCGGTACGACACCGAACTGACAGTGCCGCCGCCGACAGCCTGCAACTTGACACCATCCGGAGGCCAGTCGCCATAGTTGACGACACCATTGGCATCGACCCACTTGTAGAGCTGCGCAGAAGCGGGTGCAACGGCGACAAGCAGCACACCAAAGAAGGCAGACAAACTGACGAACCGAATCGTGGTTGGCATGCCCGCGCACCTCCATGCCTTAGTATGGACTGGAAATTGTGACCCTAGAGGCTTCGGTCCGCCAATAGGCGCTCTGGACGATTCCTGGTAGCGACCGATTCTGGCCGACAGTCGACTATGTCTGCCGAGCTTCGCGGCTGAGAGCCACGACGGTGGCGTATTCCTCGGCAGTAATCAGTACGATGCCCGATCGGAAGCCTGCTGCGTTCCGCTGAACGTATGGGTTCGACGCTGTCGGATCGATCCGGTGCACAGCGACATCCAGCGCCACGGCATGAGGCCATTCTTCGACGTCACTCAATAACACGCCGCTTGGCCGACCGTCAGGGCACGCCTCGGACTTCGAAGCTGTCCAGTCGCGGAAGGCGGTCGCAAGTTCGGCACGGCCGATGAACTCGCACCGGGGCCTGGCGACATGGATCAGGATCAGATCGCCGGGAACAAGCGAGTTGCAATGACGCTCTTCCTGTCCGAGCGCCCACATTCCCGCGCGGAGAAAAGAGGCGGCCTGTTCTCGGCTTCCCTCGGAGAAGTCAAAGATGAAGTGTTTCACGCGCCCAACCCGTCAGACGACCCGTAAGTCCATAACGCGATTTATGTCCGCACTTGCGAACTCTAAGGGACTACTGGCGACGGGGGCTACTGGCCGGGCTCTGCTGAACAGCGTGCGATGTTCAGGGTTACGGATACATCCACCATGAACAGTCGTCGGGGGACTTGCAGACCTTGCTGCGCCCTGACTCACCGCCCGGCCGAGGCAGCGGGGTCGGTGCCTTGGGTATCGGGACGCAGCGCAAACATAGATGTACAGGCAATGGCGCCGACCAGCTCCAACAGCGTGGACCGCACCGGCGACCAGACCCGTTGTCCTACGTCCGACTGCGGCGGGCTGGATTTGCCGCTGACCGGTGTTGGCGCTTGGCGCCGAACACCTTGCGACGTAAGTACCAGCGACGGAGTGTCGAGGCTGTCTGCCGTTTGCGGCAGAGCCGTCGGACCATCGTGCGCTCGGGCAGCGATCGGTCCTGCGGCCAGCGTTACCAACAGAGCGAAGGACAAGGGTTTCATGAGGGTCGGGGAGTGGAAACGACTCCACACACAGGATTGTCTTCCTCGACCCGGAGGTCCGCAAACGGGGAGGTCTGCAGCACTTTCTCTGGGTACGGTTTTGGCCGCCTACGGCCCGTCCGGCGATAAGCACGTCGAATGCCATGCGGATAACTGGCGGCCGTTGGCAAAGCTGCGCGCATCGGCGATTGAAGCCACCAGAGCGCTCGCCGTCAGCGGGCCAATGCCGGGAATCTTCTCGAGCCGGCGGCTGAGCTCACTGCTGTGATGCCAGGCCTTGATCTGCGCTTCGAGCTCGTTGACCTGCTGATGCAGATCGCGCAGATGACTGAGCAGCCGCTCGATCAGCTGCCGAAACGCCAGCGGTAAGCTATCTGCAAAACGCTCAAGCAGCAGCGGCACTCGCTGCCGGACATGAAACAGTCCGGTCGGTACCACGAAGCCGAATTCAGCCAGCAGCCCGCGAATCTGATTGGCCTGCCCGGTTCGGGCTCGCACCAATCCCTGCCGCACCCGGTGCACTGCCAGCACGCTTTGCTGCTCGACGCTCTTGATCGGCACGAAGCGCATATTGGGCCGCGCCACCGCTTCGCAGATGGCTTCGGCATCAGCCGCATCGTTCTTGTTGGTCTTGACGTACGGCTTGACGAACTGCGAGGCCATCAACCGCACGGTGTGACCCTGACCCTGCAGGGTGCGCGCCCAATGATGCGCGCTGCCACACGCTTCCATGCCGATCAGGCACGGCGGCAAGTTGGCAAAGAACAGCGTCATCTGCTCGCGCCGCAGCTGCTTGCGCAGCACGGTATTGCCGTGCGCGTCGACACCGTGCAGCTGAAACACGTTCTTCGCCAGATCAACGCCGATCGTCGTAATCTTCATGGTGGACGCTCCCCTCAGTTCAGTGGTTGCTGATACTTCCACTCTGGCACATCGATGCCGTCGTGAGTGGGGGCGTCCATACCATTGCAATTGGCCGGCGTAGGACGAATTCAGCCGACTTCATGCGGAAATCCTCTCCAAACAAGCTGCTTTTCTCGCCAATCCGTCTTGAACCTTCCGAGATAGTTGAGCTTCCACTACGCCGGTGGAGAAGCGTGAACGCAATCATCCCAGCAAGGGACGCAAACCAAGGGCTCGCCAACCGACAACGCCAAGTAAATCGTGGCCATCCATCGACGGAGAATCCGAGGTGTTGCGGATATTTGACAGGCGAGAAAGGACGCAGGAGCTGCGCTTCACGAAGGACGTCTTCGAAGCAGACCTATTCGCAATTGTTTCGAAGAAGCTCGGAAAAGCGGATGCAGCGGGGTTGCGCGCGGAACCTGAGAGTATGTTGCTCGTCGCCGCGGCTGCCTACGCGGTCAGCTCCGTGGAAACGTGTGTGAAATCTGGGAGAAAGTTTCACTCCCGGCAAGATCTGGTTGCCGTGACCCATTGCGCGCTAGCCGCGCTCGCCACGTCTCGAGAACTGCTTGGTCTACCCGCCCAAGAACACCTCGACAAGAGGAACCGCATCTATGGTGTTGTCATGCCGACGGCGAGATGGCTCTATGGAGACCGTGCCTCAGACGATCTGATCTGGAAGGTTTGCGACGTTGCCATAAAGGGCGCTCAGGCCGGCGGCACAAACATGCGTACAGTCAACAACGCTTTAAGAGAAGACTTCCAAGACTACGTCAGAACAAGAGGGCGAATAGGAGCAGCTTTCCTGGCTAAATACCTCCGACTGCTCGATCAAGCCTATGCAAGGACAGTGCGACACGGAAATTTTCCGTAGATGTAGTCGATCTCATCTCGGCGTGGAGTTGCAAGGCCGGGTATACGTCGCCCTTGGATCGGAGCGCTCAAGGTATCTCAGTCAGGTCTGTTGCGAAGGGCGGCTTTCGGGCGAATCGGCCAACGGGTGAATTCGTCCGGTTGTGGCCGGCAGGCGAAGTCGTACCGAGCTAGTCAACTGACTGCTATCGAGGTACAGCGGACTTGAAGCGCCCTCCTCCCGCTTGTTGACATTATCCCGCTGAGGTCCACTCCCCCGCCCGATTGCGGACTACTGGGACCGCCGCATCCGGCCACTAACTGACATCCCCCGCGACCCTCTAAACTGCCTCAAAGCTGACGTTCGCTGCTGTCGACGGAGAGGCGGCCCGATCGCTCTACGTTTCGGCGGGCTTTGTTCCATATGGGATCGAACCGCGTGCCATGCAGGTTGATGGTCGTGTTCTCGACGAAGAACATATGGTTCGCTTCCTGACTCCTTGCTCGGCGTAAATGGAGAACGGCACTACGTGGCCAATCAGAGCAAGCCACTGACGCAGACGCACCCGGAAGCGGAGCTACATGCCCTTATTCGCTTGCAGAAGGCAGGCTTTGAGGTGATCTGCCTGGAGGCGCGCGAGACCGCCGCCACGCTGGCCGCATGCGCGCCAAGACCGACCGCAACCGATGCGCGCGGCCTGGCCCAGAACGGCCGATATCGCACGGTTCATGTGAAGAGTTTCGAGAGCCACTGGGTGCGGGCGCTGCTCGCGGCGTCGTTCGGATCTTGGTTTTAAGCAAGTTACGGCTAGAACCTACGGCCGCGACGACCTCCTTCGGGATACAAGAAAAGCCGCTAGGAATGCGGCAGCGGGAGTGGTGAGTTTACGGAACATGGCGATCTCCTTTTTCTTGTTGTCCAAACGGTGATCGCATTGCATCCGCATCGCAACCGACGCGCGACGGAGCATTGCAGCAGCCCAACTACGAAAATTCACTGGGATTGCCGCTGTCGGCGGGTCAGTACGGCTGGATACTGCCTTCGGCCAGTAGCTCGCGACCGCCGCGTCGCGCTACTTGATCGTTGCGTGTGATGAGAACGGCCGGGTTGCGTCGACGACGAACATCACCAGCGCCTGAAGGTCGGCCGTGCCGACGCTGGATACTTCCATCGGGATGTCAGCGCCCTTGCCGCTCAGCGTATCGCCAGCGTCCACCTGACGCTCACCTTTCGGCGTCTTCTGGCCGAGCCGGCCGGTCACCACGTAAAAGCTTTCCGAGCCCGGATGCGTGTGCACCGGCGTCTTCGCGCCCGGCGGACCGCTGCCGAGGTTGACGCGCAGCAGGTACTCGGGCGCATCGAGCGGTGGAACCGGGCCGATCTCGGCGACCTTGGCCGCACCGGCGGTGGATCCGCCGGGCGCAGCGAGCGTCAGCAGCCAGACCTTTCCAGCGACTTCGACCACGAACGCCGTCGGGCTTTCGGCGGCTTTCGCCTGCTCCACGCTCGGGACGGCTTCAACGCGCCAATAGAGCGGCCCCGCCGGCAGGTGCGAGAGCTTCTTTTCGGCGAGCGGCTTCACCGAGAACTGCTGGGCGTCGGCGTCAGTCGGGAAATTGGCCGAACCGAAAATCAGTGTCAGCGCAGCGCCGGCCCACATCGTCTTCATCGTGTGTTCCTTTTTGAGTTGATTGCTACCCGCCGCCTGATCGTCTGTGCCCCAGATGAAGCACTTGGACATCCGGATGGCACGGCGATCTTGCCGCCCAGGACCGCGCAGCGTTCCAATGCGCCGTATGCTCAGCGCGATGGACGTGCGACGCCAGCGACTGATTCCCGCGTCGTTTCTTGCGCGGCCTGCGCGGGCGGCACCTTCGGCTCATCGCCGACGAAGCGCACGTAGTCGCGCATCTGCAGTCCATAGATCTTCTGCGTGCGTGTGACGAAGCGCCGCAGTGAGTCCGGACCTTTCGTTGCATGGGCGCAGGCGGTGGCGTCCACCCGCGACAGTTGACGCCCATCGCATTTGAATTCGGCACGGGCAGGGAAAGCGACGAAGGCCCACAGGAGCGCGCCGCAGACAGCGATGGGGGACAAACCAAGTAATTTTTTCATTTGCACTCCTATGCTTCGAACATTTGGACGTGGTTCGGCGTGACCAGTCTGTAGATGGGCTGCGCTCTTGCGCCGACAGCAGACAATTGATTCAGGCGAGTCCGCCGCTGCTGGCCATGGGTCCGAGCACCATCAGGGCGAACGTGCTGGTCGAAGCAAGCGCGGCAAGCGTGATCAGGGCGATGCGTTCGGTTACGGATTTGCGGTTCATTGGTGTCTCCTGGGGTCATGAGTTGACGATGGACGAATCGTCGGGCCTGAACCGCATTCAGGTCTTTAAGCCGCGCCCTGACCGGCCTTAATCGTTCTTAATTGCAGCGTGTCGAGGGCGGTGCAGGCGATTAAGCTTGAGCACTCGGGCCGGAAGCCGTCGATGGAAACCGCCACTCCAGAAATTCGTTTTGGCGCAGCGCGCTTGGATTTAGCTCAGCGCCGCTTGCTAATCGAGGAAGTGCCCGCCCGGCTTGGTGCGCGCGCGTTCGACGTACTGGTAGCTCTGGTAGAGCGGCGCGACCGTGCGGTCGGCAAGAACGAGCTATTCGAGCTGGTCTGGCCGGACGTCGTCGTCGAAGAAAACAACCTGCAGGTGCACATCTCGGCGCTGCGCAAGCTGCTGGGGCCGCAGACGATTGCGACGATTCCGGGGCGCGGCTATCGTTTTACCGCAAGCGTTACTTCGTCGTTTAACGACGCCGCCGCACCAGTTCCATCGGTGGCATCGAAAACAGCGACGCTTCCTGAGCCGCTGTACGGTCGTGCCGAGGACCTGCTAGCGGTCAGTGATTTGCTACGGCAACACGCGCTGGTGTCAATCGTCGGCGCCGGAGGTATCGGCAAGACGCGACTGGCACAGGCACTTGCCGTTGCCGCGCGTGAGCACTTTGGCGGCAGCATGTGGTGGGTCGAGCTCTCGCAGTTAAGCGACAGCGCAGCAGTTCCGGCGGCAATCGGTCAAGTGCTCGGCGTTAGCGGCGGCGATGATCGGCCTGTCCTGCAAACCGTCTGTGCATTGCTGCGCCACGGACGCTCGCTTTTGGTCCTGGATAACTGCGAGCACGTACTGGATGCTGCCGCTGACAGTGTGCGTGCTCTGCTCGCCGACGTACCAGACCTGCGCGTAATGGTAACCAGCCAGGAGCCATTGCGCCTGCCTGCGGAGCATGTCTATCGGTTGAGCGGCTTGGCAAGCGACAGCGCCACCGAAACACCGGCCGCCGTCGCGCTGTTCGTCGCGCGCGCTCGAGCAGCCGATCCGCGGCTGCAGCCGACGAGCGCGCAACTCGTGACGATTGCAGACATTTGTCGTCGGCTTGACGGTATGCCACTCGCGATTGAATTGGCGGCGGCGCGCGTCCGATTGCTCGGCATTGATGGTCTGCGGGCGCGACTCGACGAGCGCTTCAACGTCTTGACCGGGGGTACGCGTTCGGTGCTGCGCCGCCATCAAACGCTGCGAGCGACCCTCGAGTGGAGCCATCAATTGCTGTCCGCTGAAGAGCGAGCAGTGTTCCGCCGGGTCGGCGTGTTTGTCGGCGGCTTCTCCCTTGAGTTGGCGCAGGCGGTTGCAGCCGACGAACGCCTTGACCGGTGGACTGTGCTGGATCTCCTCGGTCATCTCGTCGACAAGTCGTTGGTGGTTGCCGACGGCGGCGAAGCACCGCGGTACCGGCTGTTGGAGACAACGCGCGCGTTCGCACTCGAGCAGCTCGCTGCGGCAAGCGAAACGCCGCACCTATTGCGCAGGCATGCCGATGCGATGCTTGCGTTTGTGCAGCACGTCGAGTCCGGGCATTGGAGGTGGGGCGACGAAGACCAGAAGCGCCACAGCGCCGAGCTCGACAACCTGCGTGCCGCCCTCGATTGGGCTGCCGCCGCAGTGGACACTCGGGGTCTCGCGTGCGCGCTGTTTGCCAACAGCCGGCGGCTATGGATGAACTATGAATTGATGAACGAAGGCATCGACTGTGGCATGCGCCTGTTGCCGCTTCCCGCGGGACTGGACCTTGAAGTGGAGGCGCGATTCAACCTGGCGCTCGCGCACCTCGGTTACCTTGGTGGTCCGCAAGAGTGCTTCGTCGCCGCTTTGCGTGCCACGGAGCTGTTCCGCTCGTTGGGCGACACGTTCAGATTGATTGATTGTCTGATTTGGACGGTGATGGTGGGCGCTCATCGCGGCGAGTCGCAGCATCGTGCGGCCGCTCTGGCCGAAGCCGACGCCCTGATCGACGATGATGCGCCTTCTCGTCAAAGGGCGGCATTGGCGCTCGCGCACGCACGGCACTTAGCTTACCTGGGAGACTATGCAGGCGCCCGTCCTTGGGCCGAACGCCAAGCTGCGATTTACCGCCAGAGTGGACTTGAAATGGGCGAGCAGATGGCGCTCTCGACCGCTGCATGGTACGGCTGCGCGCTCGGTCACGTCGACGAAGCGATACCCGTTCTTCAGGCTGCGATCGACACGTTTCGCCGCATCAACGCACCCTATGGTATCGGCAGTGCCCAGCAATTCTTAGCCAACGCGTATGCGCTGCGTGGTGATCGGGAACCAGCGCTCGCCCTCAGCAGAGCCGTGATCCCGTACCTGCAACGCACGCAGATGGTGGCTTCGTTGGTGCCATACGTAGCGCTACTGCACGCGCAGCAGCCAGGGTCGGAGACCAATGCCGCCATGCTGATCGGATTTTTCGACGTCGAGGTGCAGCGTACTAGGCGCCTTGTGCCGCCTTTCATTACGGACACACGCGATCGAGTCATGACGCACGTGCAAGCGGCATTGGGAACCGCACTCGCGCAGCAGTCTGCCGCAGAAGGCGCTCAGTTGACCGAAGAACAAGCGATCGCGCTCATGTTCGATTCGACCCGGAAGAACGCGACGTGATCGCTGATCGTGCTCGGCACGCAGCTGCAGCCGCTGCGCTGTCGGCCTGCCTGCTGGTCGCGCACGGCACGGCGGCCGGCGACGCGGCAGCCGGCGCACAGCTTGCCGCGGCGCGCTGCGTATCCTGCCACTCGTCCACGGAAACGATCCACTCCATCGTGCCGCTGCTCGAAGGGCAGCCGAAGGCCTACTTCATTGCGCAGTGGCGAGCCTTCCGCGAGCGCAAGCGCACTGCCCCGGTGATGGTGAACCTTGCCACGGAGTTGAGCGAGCAGGATGCCAATGACCTCGCCGAACACTATGCGGCACAGCTGCCCCCGCGCGCAGCGCCATCGTCCGGCAGCGATGCCGGCCGCGCATTGGCCGATCGCTTGCGATGTGCCGACTGCCACGGTCCGGCGTTGCAAGGAACGAACGCCGGTGCGGCACGGCTCGCCGGGCAAAAGGCCGGTTACACCGCCTGGTCGTTGCAGCTGATGCGGAGCGGCACGCGGTCGCACGGAACTGTCGCAAAGCCGGATCCGCTCCTTGCCGACCTCAGCAACACCGAGATCGAGTCACTGGCCGCGCAATTGGCGTCGCTGCGCTGACCCTGGAGCCGCCGCCGGTGGCGCAAGCGACGCCTTGCTCGCTGTTCTCCGAAGCGTCGATTCGCCCTTAGCGTCAACGGGAAGCGATCGCTCGAGAACATCGAGCTCTTTGCGCGCTTCTCGGAACCGTCAACGCGAGAATGCCGCGCGGGCCCGAAGGCCCGCGCGGCATAGTATTAATACTCGCGTTGCTGCCTTAGACGCGCGTGTCGTCACGCATCCGATCGGCCCATTCGGTGATCTGCCGATCTGCGTCGTCCTTGGCGATGCCGTAGCGCTCCTGGATCCGGCCAGAGAGCTGGTCGCGCTTGCCCGCGGCGATATCGAAGTCGTCGTCGGTCAGCTTGCCCCACTGCTCCTTCATCTTGCCTTTGAAGTTTTTCCAGTTGCCTTCAATCCGGTCCCAATTCATTGCGACTCCTTTCCGTGTTATCCCGCGCGGGGCATGGAGAGCCACGTCCGCAGGCGCAAGTCGACTCAAGTCGTCGACCTGTCGTGCAGAAACTGCAGCAACCCCCATGTCTTGGGCCACACGTACTAGTCTGTCCGGAGCAGGCTCGAGCGGACGCAACGCGCACCAAGGAAGAGCCCGTGGACATGCGCGTCCCAGAAGCCGGTGTTGTCCGGGGCCAGTTCCACCAGTTCAGCGGCGCGCTGCGCCAGCTCACTATCGGACACGGGGCGATGCGCGATCGGAGCCCGATCGCGGTCAACGGTGTGGTCGACCGGTCTGTCGAGGCGGTTTGCTTCTCGTCGTCGGACATTACGGGCCACCCGGTTACGGAGCTCGGCGCTCGCAGAGGCGAAAAGTACGATGCCAGCTGCGACCCAATGGCCGGGCTAAAGTTCGTGCCGCCAAGGGTTGCGTATAGGCAAGCGCCTTGCTGATCGGTTGACCCGGAAGCTCCGTACCGTCGCCTCGCTCATAGGGAGTGCATATGCCCCGTGCCATCTGGAAAGGCGCCATCAGCTTCGGCCTCGTCTATGTGCCGGTGGCGCTCTACCCGGCGTCCGAGTCGATCGATATCGACTTCGACTGGCTGGACAAGCGCTCGATGGATCCGGTCGGCTACAAGCGCATCAACAAGCGCACCGGCAAGGAAATCGACCGCGCCAACATCGTCAAGGGAATCAAACAGGACAACGGCGAATACGTGATCCTCAGCGACGAGGAGATCAAGGCGGCCTACCCCAAGTCGACCCAATCGATCGACATTAATGTCTTCGTCAAGGCCACCGAGATTCCCTTCACGCTTCTCGACACGCCGTACTACCTGGAGCCGCTTGCCAAGGGCGAGAAGGTCTACGCCCTGCTGCGTGAAGCGATGGAGGCTGAAGGTGTGATCGGGGTGGCGCGCATCGTCATGCACAACAAGGAGCACCTCGCAGCGCTCATTCCCGATGGGAACGCGCTGCTGCTCAACACCATTCGATGGGCCAACGAACTCCGATCCAGAAGCGCCCTGAAGCTGCCCGCTGACGGCAAGACGGGCCCAGGCCTGAAGCCGGCAGAACTCAACATGGCGAGCCGCCTGATTGCGCAAATGACCGGCCCGTGGAAGCCCGAGGCCTACCGCGACACGTTCACCGCGGCGATCCACAAGCTGGCGGCCCAACGCGCGCGCGCCGGCAAGACGAAGCAGGTCACTCCGCTCGAGGAACTCCCCGCGCGGCCCACGGGAGCCAATGTCGTTGACCTGACCGAACTGCTGAAGCAAAGCCTTGCCCAAGGCCGCACCCGCGCCAGTGGGGCGAGCACTGCAAACTCCGCCAAGTCCAAGTCAACGAAAGCCAAGACATCGACCGCCAGGAAAGCCGCGAGGCGAGCTGCCTAATGCGAAGCGACGAAGTGGGTTGCTCCGCGCCCAACCGGAGCGTGCACGGTCCGGAGAGCGAATCAACGGAGCGCCGTCACCTCCCTGTGGCATCCTTCTTGAGCCATGCCAGACTCTTCGACGCGACGCACGGTCCCTCTGGCTCGTTACCAGCAGAAGCGCAACTTCGCGGTAACGCCCGAGCCCACCGGGGTGGCCGCCAAGCGAGCACGCAAGCGCACCAAGCCGCTGTCCTTCGTCGTCCAGAAGCACTGGGCGAGTCGCCTGCACTATGACTTCCGGCTCGAACTCGACGGCGTGCTGCTGAGCTGGGCAGTTCCCAAAGGGCCGTCGTACGACCCCAAGAAGATGCAGATGGCCATCCACGTGGAGGACCATCCGCTCGAATACGCACGCTTCGAGGGCACGATTCCGCCGAAGCAGTATGGCGCCGGGACCGTCATCACCTGGGATCGTGGCACCTGGGAGCCGGTCGGCGATGCCAGCGAGGGCATGCGCAAAGGCAAGCTGCTCTTCAGGTTGCATGGCGAGAAGCTGGCCGGGCTGTGGGAGCTTGTTCGAATCGCAAAGCCCGGCGACAAGCAGGACCGGTGGATGCTGTTCAAGAAGCGCGACGAGTGGGCACGCCCGTTGGCCGAGTACGACGTCATCACCGCACTGCCCGACAGCGTCGTCGCCAAGCCGCTCGGACTTGTGGAGGAGCGCGACCCTCGATCACCGCCGCTGAAAGCCGGACGTGCTCCCGGCAGTGCGGAGCGAGTTCCCGACCTTAGCTGCGGCCGTCGCCTCGCCGCTGCCCGCGAAACTCGAGCCGCAACTGGCGACGCCGGTGAGCGCGGCGCCGGCCGGCGACTGGATCGTCGAGACGAAGTTCGACGGCTACCGTCTGATGGCACGTATTGAAGCCGGCAGCGTACGGCTCGTTACGCGCGGAGGCCACGACTGGACCGCGAAGATGCGTAGCCTCGCGGCCGCCATCGACGCACTGGACCTCGAGTCCGGCTGGCTCGACGGCGAGATCGTCGTTCTGAACAAAACGGGCGTGCCCGACTTCAACGCACTGCAAAACGCCATCGATGCCGGCACCGAGAGCGATATTCAGTATTTCGTCTTCGACCTGCCCTACTTCAAGGGTCGCGATCTGCGCCAGGTGCCGCTGCGCGAGCGGCGCGCGCTGCTGCGCCAGCTGGTCGAAGCCAGACCGAGCGCCGCGCGTCCATCTGAGTCAGAGCTTCGACGCGCCGCCGGCGCAGATGCTCGTGGCCGCGCGCCAGATGCAGCTGGAAGGGATCATGCTGAAACGTCCCGACGCCCCTTACGTGTCGGGGCGCACCGAGACCTGGCTCAAGCTGAAGTCCAGCGCGCGGCAGGAATTTGTCATCTGCGGTTTCACTCCGCGTGCCGGGTCGCACGGCGAGGTCGGCAGCCTGCTGCTCGGCTACTACGACGGCAAGACGCTGAAATACGCCGGAAATGTCGGCACGGGCTGGAATTCCAGGACCGGCCAGGAGCTCTACAAGCGCCTCGTAAAGCTCGAAGTCGATCGCCCGCACTTCGATGCGCAGACCATCCAACCCGGGCGCTGGTCACGCCGTAGCGCCGGTAAGGAGCGCTGGGTCAAGCCCGCACTTGTTGCGGAGGTTTCGTTTACGGAGTGGACGCCCGACGGCCGCGTGCGCCACGCCGTGTTTCAGGGGCTGCGACTTGATACGCCCGCCAAGTCGGTGGCGCGTGAAGAGACGCAAGCATCGATCGGCAGCCGAGGCCGGCAATCGAGCAGCCGCCGCACAGTCGACCACCAGCATCAAGGTCACGAACCCGGACCGCGTCATCGACCCCTCGACCGGGCTGACCAAGCTGGCGCTGGTGCGCTACTACGAGACCATTGCGGAACGGATCCTGCCGCATCTGCGGGGCCGGCCCGTGTCGCTGGTGCGCGCGCCCGAGGGCGTCGCCGGCGAACTCTTCTTCCAGAAACATCTCGAAGTGCGGATTCCTGGATTGGTCGAACTCGACCCCGCCCTGTGGCCGGGCCACACGGGCCTGATCGGCATCGACAGTGCCGAGGCGCTGCTGGCGGCGGCGCAGATGAACACGGTCGAGTTTCACACCTGGAACTCGACGACACGCAACATCGACCGACCGGATCGCATGATCTTTGACCTCGATCCCGGCGAAGGCGTCGGTTGGGCCGCCGTGCAGGAAGGCGCAGTGCTTACGCGCGCTCTGCTGACGGAACTACAGTTGGAAAGCTGGCTCAAGACCAGCGGCGGGAAAGGTCTGCACGTGGTGGTGCCGCTGGCGGCGCGGCTCGACTATGAAATCGTCAAGGCATTTTCGCAGGCGATCGTGCAACATCTGGCGAACACGATTCCGCAGCGCTTCGTCGCCCGCAGCGGCGCCGCCAATCGGCTTGGCCGCATCTTCGTCGACTACCTGCGCAACGGCCACGCACAAACCACTGCGGCGGCATTCTCGGCGCGTGCGCGGCCCGGGCTTGGCGTGTCGATGCCCATTTCCTGGGATCAGCTGACGGGCCTCAAGAACGGGGCGCAGTGGACCATCGCCACGGCACGCGAATATCTGAGCTTCCAGCAGTCTGATCCGTGGACCGACTACTGGAATTCGAAACAGACGCTGACCGCCGCGATGAAGGCGCTGGGATTCAGGCGCCCGGCGGCTGCGCAACCACGCGGGTGACAACCCGGCGCCCCTGCCCTTATGCTGCCGGTCCGCCGTGCACAGGCGCCGGCCCTCCCGGGACGATCTCATAGGAGTCCGTATGGCTGCCCGCTCAATCGCCTCGCTGTCGCTTTCGTTTGGACTTGTGTCGATTCCGGTGAAGCTCTACTCGGCGACGGAAAGCGCCGCAACGGTGCGGTTCAACATGCTGGCCAAGGACGGATCGCGGCTCAAGCAGCAATACGTCTCCGAAAAGGACCAGAAGGTCGTCGAGCGCGCCGAGATGGTCAAGGGCTACGAGTTCGAGAAGGATCGCTTTGTCATCTTCGAGCCGGACGAGCTGAAGGCGCTGCAGGAAAGCCCGAGCCAGACAATCGACATCGTCGCGTTCATCCCGGCGACCGCGATCGACCCGATCTTCTACGACAAGGCGTATTACCTCGCCCCGGACAAGCGCGGCGCCAAGCCCTACAACCTGCTGCTGGAAGCGATGCGTGAGAGCGGGCGCTGCGCCCTGGCCAAATGGTCGTGGAAAGCGAAGCAGTACGTGGTGCAGGTGCGTGCGGCCGACGACGGTCTGGTGCTACAGCAGCTGCTCTACGCCGACGAAGTTCGTTCCATGAAGGAGCTGGGGATCGAGAAAGTGACCGTCTCGGACGCCGAACTGAAGCTCGCGATCCAGCTGATTGATCAGATTTCGCGCGATACCTACGACCCGACGATGTTCGAAGACGAAGAGAAGAAACGCATTCTCGCCGCCATCGACGCCAAGATCGCGGGCCAGCACATCGTTGCGGCAGAACGCGTCGAAACCGGCGCCGGCGCGCAGGTGATCGACCTGGTCGAGGCGTTGCGTGCAAGCCTGTCGCGCACTGCGGGCAAGAAAGGCGCACCCGCCCGTGCAGCGGCCGAAGCGGCGCCAGTTCAGGCGCCAAAGGACCGCAAAGGGGTCAAACGCGCGCCAGCAGCCGTCGAACCCGCGGCTCCGGCGCGCGTCCGGGCGAAGAAGTGACGCGCCAACTATCGACCAGCACATTCACCATTCGCAGCACCCAGGACCTGCTCGGACTGTCGCGGGCGGTCATTACCGGACTCATCGGCGCCGGATTCGTGACGCCGACTCGCGGGCCGCGCAATGAGTACCGCTTCAGCTTTCAGGACATGGTGCTGCTACGCACCGCGTTCGAGTTGCAGGCCGCGCATGTCCCGCCGCGCAAGATCCTGAGTTCGCTGCGCCGGTTGAGAGACAAGCTGCCGGCCGAGTTGCCGATGACCGGACTGAGGATCAGCGCGGTGGGCACTGAAGTCACCGTGCGCGATGGCCGGTCGCAATGGCAGCCCGACTCGGGCCAGCTCGTGATGGATTTCGAGCTCGCGCCGGCAAGCGGAAGCGTGACGTTCCTGCAGCGCGCGCCGGACCGGAAGCGGCCGCCCGGCGAGAGCCCGGAAAGCGCATTCAGGCGCGGCGCGGCGCTCGAGTCCTCCGACAAGCCGGCCGCTGAAGCCGCCTATCGAAGAGCTCTCGAGCTGGATCCGGACTATGCCGACGCCTTCATCAATCTGGGCGCCCTTCTGTGCGAAGCGGAGCGCTGCGGCGAAGCCGTCGAGCTGTACGACGAAGCGATTCGTCGATTTCCGGACCACGCGCTGCTGTACTTCAATCGCGCCATTGCGCTGGAGGACCAGGGGCGATTGAGCGACGCGCTTGCAAGCTACGAGACTTGTCTCCGGCTCGACCCCGCCCTGGCCGACGCGCATTTCAATGCCGCGCGCCTGTACGAACAGCAGGGTGACGGCAAGCGGGCTCTCAGACACTTGAGCGCCTATCGACGCCTGCGCGGCTGACCAGTCTTCTGCGTCACTCCTATCTCACAGTTGCGAGGAAAACAGCGCGGCCGTCCATTCCATCACCTTCTCGTTCCAGGGGCGTGCTTCCCACTCTTCGTAGGTGATGCGCCGCGCCCTCTTCAGGTCCGCCTCGAACGTTGCGGTCTGTGTACGCGCGAACTCCGCGTCAAACACATTCAGATTGGCCTCGTCGTTCAAGCGGAACGAGCGACTGTCAAAGTTGGTCGAGCCGACCGAAGACCACAGGCCATCGACCACCAGTAGTTTCACGTGATAGAGCGTCGGCTGATACTCGTAAATCAGCGCGCCTGCCTGTAACAGCGGCCCCCAGCCGGCGCGTGATGCGCGGCGGACAAGATCGGCATCAGTGTGCTCGTTCGGCAGGATCAGCCGCAACTTCACCCCGCGCTTCATGGCGGCGACCAGCGCTTCAGTCGTGATTGCGTCAGGCACAAAGTACGCCATTGCGAGATCGATCGTGCGCGTCGCGGCGGCGATCGACAGCAGATACATCAGGTGCATGCTCTCGGCACCACCCTGGCTTGAGCTTTGAAACACCTGCGCCGCCATTGTTCCGGCGTTCTGCAGCACCGGGAAATAGACGTTGCCGTGCAGCACCGAGCCGCTGACCTTGGTCCAGTTGTCCATGAACGCGGCTTGCATCTGCGCCGCTGCGGGCCCTTCGATCCGGTATTGATTGTCGCGCCAGTGCTTCCGATCCTGAGCGTCGCCGGCCCATTCGTCCGCGATTCCGACGCCGCCGGTGAATCCGGTACGACCGTCGACGATGAGCAATTTGCGGTGGGTCCGGTTGTTGACCCTCGCCAGGTTGTACCAGCGCAGCGGTCGATATTTGCGAAAGTCGACACCCGCCCGTTTCATCAGTTCGATCGAGTCGTTGTCCATCTTCTGGCTGCCGACCCAGTCAACCAGGACCTGGACCTTGACTCCAGCGCGCGCGCGGTCGGCCAGCGCTTCCGCAAATTGCCGACCGACATCACCGGACCAGTAGATATAGGTTTCGAAGTCGATCGTTTCCCTGGCACTCGAAATCGCCTGCAGCATTGAAGGGAAGATGCGGTCGCCGTTGATCAGCGTTTCGACCCGGTTGCCCTCCAGCAATGGCGGCCCGAGCAGTAGGCTCATGGAGCGAGCGAATTGCGGGTCGTCGACCGAATACAGATGCACCGGCCGCACGCCGATCTTCTTCTCGGCCCGCAGATTGAGGACGATAAGCGTCCCCAGAAGCGTAAGAACGACTGTTGCGACGATCGTTAGCACGGGACGCCTCATGACTCCCCGACCTCCGCTGCTCGGGGACTACCAACCTTATACCGGAGGCGGGTCGATCTGCCTTTCGAAGTGTCGGTGACGGGGGATTCGCCGTTCCCGCAACCAGCCGATGACATTGCGCATGGTGCTCACGACGTTGGCCTAGCGAATGAGCGCGTGCTGCGCAATCGCTCCGCTTTGCCGGTCCATCGGGCACCCTCGGTAAGAAGCTTTGGGAAATGTTCCAGCAAGGTGGCTGCGATGCGTGTGGAAACAGGCCGCATGAAGAGGTGCGCAAATGCAGCCGCCACGAATAGGCGTCGTGAAAAATTGTCGCGCCAGGCTCGCGCGTATTCGTCCCGGACGGCCTTGAGCACGTGGGCTGAACCGGCCTGAGCGGACCTTAGTTCCGGGTGGGCGATCAATTGCTCGCACAACAACGCCGCTGATTGAATCGCGATGCTGATGCCTTCGGCGACAATGGGATGCGCCTCGGCGGCCGCGTTGCCAACCGCGAAGATGCCATTGCGCCCGAAGGTGCGAATTCCCGTCCGTAGCGGCCCGGACGACAGCCAGACACCGTCCAGTTTCGCCGCAGCCAACGCCAGCGCAACCCCCATGCAAGACGACTCGATATGCAAGAGAACGGCTTCGCCGGCGCGTACGTCAGGCCACTTACGACGACAGTCCTCGAGCTGATCGCGACGAATGCAGCACGAGAGGCTGACACGACCACCGTCCGTGAGCACCATGCCGCCATAGCCGCCCGGAAAAGCGAGCAATGGCATCAGATCCTGCGGCAGCGCGCCGCCAATGAATCTGGCTTTGAAGCCGAACAGATCCGACGGGCGCGATGGCCGGCGCAAGTCCTGGGTCGGCAGCGGGCCAGACTCCCAGGAACCGTGCGCGGCAACGATGAGTTGCGACCGCAAAACCTGGGAATGTCGCGTGCCCTTTTCAACGATGGTGCACTCATAGCGACCATCGTTGTCGACAAACTGCGAGAGCGCGAAGGGCTGCCAAACCTTCGCCCCGGCCGCCGCGGCACGCTGAAGCAGCAACGTGTCGAGGTGTTCGCGGCCCACGGCTCGGCCGCGGTTCTGCGCTCGCCCGACAGTCGACCCTAACTCTGCCGTCACCATCGACCTGGCGGCGTAGACGCCGACGCGTCGTACTGGCGGCCCCGCGATTTTCAGCAATGGACCTGCTACGTTCAACTGCCGCAATAGTGGCCAAGTCGTTTCCGAAATGAACTCCCCACACACCTTTCGACGCGGGAAAAGCGCCTTCTCCACGACCGCGACCCGCCAACCGGCCTTTGCCAGCAGCACGGCGGACGTGGCTCCGGATGGGCCTCCGCCGACAATGATTGCGTCGTAGGCGTCTTGCAACTATCACTCCTTCCGGCCCGCTAGAAAGCAGTGGCTGAACAAACCGGCGGAATACTCGCTCACCACCCAACCCTGCCCATTGGGCCAGAGACTCGACAACTCCCGCGCCCGGAACCCAGCATGTACGCTCGATACAGCGTCCTGTCGCGTCACGGGGCCAGCGCCCAACAATCCGACCATGTGGCTTCCCGCGAGCGCTAAGGCAGATCGCCGTGGTTCGCAACAAAGGAAGACACAAGTGCGCGCAGCGATTCCCGCGAGCAGTCGTTGCAGTTCACCTGACGCAAAGTGATGGACGAACAGAGTGGCGAGAACGACATCCCAGCGCGAGTCGTCGCATTGCGCCAGCCAGTCGAACACATCCATCGCCACGACAGTTGGTGTCCAGCCAGCTTCGCGGATACCGTCGAGCGTCTGCGGCGCGACCAGGTTGAGCCGATCCAGCAGGGTAACGTGGACGTTCGGCCAACGCGCCGCCCGCTTTTGCGCCAAACGCAACATCAGCGATCCGTCGCCGGCGCCAAGTTCGAGCAGCGTTCTCGGAACGAATCCTGACGTGCCGCGATCCAGGGCGCGTTCCACGATTGGAAGCGTCGCCATCGCCCGGTGGATACGCTGCAAATCACCCCTTGAGCGTCGCGCGCGCGGATCTTCGGCGGCGAGGCCGTCGAGCAGTTCCTGCTCTACGCGGCGCGCCAGGCTCAGGTCCATGTGTCTTGGCGACGGTCGGCTCACGCCGCCTTGAGCAATGCGCCGTGGCAACTGAAGCCGGCACCAAACGCCGACATCCACCACCATCCGGGTTCGGCGTCATCGTCGAGCGCGGCTTGCAGGACGAAGTAGACAAAGGCACTGCTCATGTTGCCGTATCGATAAAGCATGTCCGCGCTGTAGCGCAGATCGCTTGCGCCGAGGTTCAGCCGTCGCTGCAGTGCCTCGAGCACGTCGCGCCCGCCTGCATGCATGATCCAGGCGCTTATGTCGGTGGGCTTCAGGCCGGCATTGTCGAGCACCGAGTGAAGCACCCTCTCGGCGTGCTCGGCAGCCAGCCGTGGAACTGGTCGGGTCAGGATGTTGCGCAGCATGCCATTACGGGTCTCAAACATCAGCGCGTTGCGCTCGGCAGGATTGACCAGCGAGGCGAACTCTTTCCACTCGATGCTGCGGCGTTGGGGATGAGGATTTCTCGACAGTACTGCCGCCCCCGCTCCGTCGCCAAACAGGCAGGCACTGATCAATACGCCCGGATCATTGTCGAGAAACATTGCGGCACTGCTGACTTCGACGCAAATCGACAGGACGTGCTGAACTGATCCGGCCCGCAGCAACGCGTCCGCGAGCCGCCAATTCGGCAACGCGGCCGCACAGCCCTGTCCGACCAGATCGAACGCCAGAACGTTGGTTGAGAGACCGAGGCGCTCGACTACGTAACTGGTCAATCCGGGGCAGAGATAACCAGTGCACGTGCTGATGACCACACCATCGATTTCGTCTGGAGAGAGGCCCGCATCCTTCAGCGCCGACTTGCCGGCGGCTGCGGCCAGTGCCGGTGCATTGGCCAGGAATCGGGCGTGCAACGTATCCGGATCGATCTGAAAAACTTCGCTCAGGGAGTCGACGGACAGCGATCTTGACTCGATGCCGTTGTCTTTGGTCAGAACTGTTTCGGCAATGAAATGCGCGCGCCGGTCCAGCTTCAGGAACCAATCGGAGGTCCTGAACGCTTCCCAGCACTCGGCCTTACTGTACCGTTGCGGCGGATTGGCTGTGCCGAGACCATTGACGAACATCCAGACTCCGATCGTGTTTGATTCGCACCAGGCACAAACGGTCAAATGCCGACACACACGTGCGGTCTCTCGCATCTACGACGGACAAGGCCCGGGGCAGAAACGGTCGCTGTCGGCGGTCATCCCGAAACGCAAATTCTGGGCGAGACCTCTTACAGTCAGGTGCCGATGTTATACGGTCGCTGCATGGCAAGAGTTTCAGTTGCTCCGGTGTCTGCGGAACCGACGATACTCGTTGATGCGCCGTTGAACGGCCAGTCATCAAGGCGGCCGGATTTCCGCTGACTGAATAGCCGCGGCCTGGGGCTATTTCAATGCTCGTCCCAATTGACGCCGCTGACGCCTTGGTGTCACATGAGACCTCAAAGCGGAGATCTGCGCAGTCTCAGAACGTGCTCGCAGAATTGCGGGAAGCCCAGGTTGAAGTCGAAGCATTGGGGTGAACTGAGCTCCGTCGTCCTTCACGGCGATACGTGCGGCCGGATCTCGTTGTGCCACTTCCACTCGAGAATCTCGGGCATGTCTTGACCGTAGCGCTCAATGTACTCGCGGTGCGCGACGAGCTTGTCGCGCATTGCCTGCTTGAGGTACGCGGCACGGTAGCCGAGCTTGGGCACGCGGTCTACGACGTCGGCCACCAGATGGAAACGGTCGAGGTCGTTGAGCACGGCCATGTCGAACGGAGTGGTAGTCGTGCCTTCCTCCTTGTAGCCGCGAACGTGCAGGCTGCCATGATTCTTGCGCCGGTAGGTCAGTCGATGGATCAGCCACGGGTAGCCGTGGTAGGCGAAGATGATCGGCTTATCGGTGGTGAACAACGTGTCGAAGTCCCGATCGGACAGCCCATGGGGATGCTCGTCCTTCTGCTGCAGCGTCATCAGGTCCACGACATTGATGACTCTCACCCGCAGCGTGGGCAGGTGTTGGCGCAGCAGGTCGACGGCCGCCAGGGTTTCCAGTGTCGGTACGTCGCCGGCGCAGGCCATCACGACGTCCGGTTCGCCGCCCTGATCGTTGCTCGCCCATTCGAATATGCCGATCCCCGTGGCGCAATGCCGGATCGCGGCGTCCATGTCCAGCCACTGCGGCGCCGGTTGCTTGCCCGCGACGATCACGTTGACGAGGTTGCGCGAGCGTAGACAGCGGTCAGTGACGCAGAGCAGCGTGTTGGCATCCGGTGGCAGGTAAACGCGGATGACATCGGACTTCTTGTTCACCACGTGGTCGATGAATCCGGGATCCTGGTGCGAGAAGCCGTTGTGGTCCTGACGCCAGACGTGCGAAGTGAGGAGGTAGTTGAGCGAAGCGATGGGGCGCCGCCACGGTATCTCGTTGCAAACCTTCAACCATTTGGCGTGCTGGTTGAACATCGAGTCCACGATGTGGATGAAGGCCTCGTAGCAGGAAAACAGTCCGTGCCGGCCGGTGAGCAGATAGCCCTCGAGCCAGCCCTGGCAGGTGTGCTCGGAAAGGATTTCCATCACGCGACCGTCCGCCCCGAGGCCTTCGTCCTCGGGCAGGCGCCCCGCGAGCCAGGTGCGGTCGGTAACCTCGAACAGCGCGTCCAGGCGGTTGGAGGCAGTCTCGTCCGGGCCGACGACGCGGAAATTGCGGGCGTCGAGGTTGTGCCTCATCACCTCGCGCAGGAAGCCGCCCATGACGCGCGTGGCCTCGGCGGTTACCGCGCCGGGCTGCGGCACGTCCACGGCGCTGTCGCGGTAGTCGGGTAGGCGCAGATCCTTCAACAGAAGGCCGCCATTGCCATGCGGGTTGGAGCCCATGCGACGAGTGCCCTGCGGCGCGAGTGCGGCGATCTCGGCCCGCGGCGCGCCGTGTTCGTCGAACAGTTCGCCGGGGCGATAGCTCTGCAGCCACTGCTCAAGCTGGTGCAAGTGCTGCGGATTGCGTTTCGTGTCGGTCAGCGGCACCTGGTGCGAGCGCCAGCTGCCTTCGCTCGGCTTGCCGTCCACCACCTTCGGCCCGGTCCAGCCCTTGGGAGTGCGCAGCACGATCATCGGCCAGCACGGGCGTTCACCGACGCCGTCGCGGCGTGCGGCGTTCTGGATCGCCTGGATTTCCTCGATCACTTCGTCCAGCGTCGCCGCCATCCGGCGATGCATATCCTGCGAGTCCGATCCTTCGACGAAATGAGGGCGGTAGCCGTAGCCCACCAGCAGCGCTTCGAGTTCGGCGTGCGGGATGCGCGCGAGAACGGTGGGACTGGCGATCTTGTAGCCATTCAAGTGCAGGATCGGCAGCACCGCGCCGTCGCCGGCCGGGTTGAGGAACTTATTGGAATGCCAGGCCGTGGCCAGCGGCCCGGTCTCGGCCTCGCCGTCTCCCACGACACAGGCGACGATAAGCCCCGGGTTGTCGAACGCGGCGCCGAAGGCGTGCGACAGTGCGTAGCCGAGCTCGCCGCCTTCGTGAATCGAGCCGGGCGTTTCGGCGGTGACGTGGCTGCCCACCCCGCCGGGAAACGAAAACTGCCGGAACAGTCGCAGCATGCCTTCCGCGTCACGCGCGACGTTGGGGTAGAAGTCGCTGTAGGTTCCTTCGAGCCATGTGTTGGCGAACAGCGCCGGTCCGCCGTGGCCAGGGCCGGTGATGTAGAGCATGTCGAGGTCGCGCTGCCGAATGACGCGGTTCAGGTGCGCATAGATGAAGTTCAGGCCCGGCGTCGTGCCCCAGTGACCGAGCAAGCGGGGTTTGACGTGATCAGGCGTCAGCGGCTCAGTGAGCAGCGGGTTGTCAAGCAGGTAGATCTGCCCCACGGAGAGATAGTTGGCCGCGCGCCACCAGGCGTCGAGCCAGGTGAAGTCGTCGTACGCACTGGCCCGGCTAGTTCCTGCTGACAGTGTGGTCGTCATTGTGGCGCTCCTCACTGCGCTGGGTCGGCTTGATGCCTTCTTCGAGAGATGCACCCGACAAAGCGGAGAGCGATATTAACGGCTGCTATCAGGTGAAATTGGAGACTAGTCCTTATGGCGGCTCCTGGCCGAGCTTTGCCTTGTCGTTGGCTGCGGCGCCCGACAGCGCGGCGCTGGTCTTCGAAGTGTCGGGACTCTCTATGCGCCGCAATCCACAAGTTGACTGACCGCGACCCGATCAAGCAATTTGACCGTGCGCCCTTCGACCTGGAGCAGTCCTTCACGCTGAAACCGGGACAACAGACGGCTCACGGTCTCCAAATTGAGTCCCAGGTAACTTCCGATCTCTTGTCGTGTCATCCGCAGAACGAACTCGCACGACGAATATCCGAGGGCTTGATGCCGCTGGGACAAGTCGAGCAAGAAGAACGCGAGCCGCTGGTCGGCACGCATCGATCCCAGCACAAGCGCAAGGCTATATGCCCGTTCGCCTTCCTGTGACAGTAACTGGTGCAAGCCATGTCCGAAGTGTTGACTGAGTCGTGCCAGACTTTCGATTTCGTCGAACGGCAGCCGCCAGACTTCCATGTCCTCCAGCGCGATCGCCTCGCACTTGTGAACAGCCCGGGCAACGCCGTCAATTCCGACTACTTCTCCAGCCATGTGATAGCCGGCGACCTGCTCCCGCCCGCATTTCGCCAGTAAGACGATCTTGCACGAACCAAAACGTATTACGTAAAGCGCATCGAACGAGTCCCCGACACGAAACAGAGCAGCGCCTTTCCGGAACCGTGTCGGCACCGTCAGGATTCGCTCACCGCTGAGCATGGCTCCGGCCTCGGGCCCCGCGATCAAGCAGAAATCGGCCAGCTTCCAACTCGGACAGCGTGGCGCGCTGCGTTCGGCCTCGTGCGCACGCCGAGCCGTGATGGCCTGCGCATTCGCCCTTGTAAGGAGATCGACTTGTCGCAACGCGGCAATCGCTGCCTGCTGGCTCGACGCCAGGGCTCGCTTAAGGCGCTCCACATGTGCGAGGAGTTTCGGCCGTTGCAGGGGTGCCGCATCGGTGGCGGACTGTTTGTCCGCGCTATGCAGGTATGAGATTGTCGCTTGCCGTGCGGTGCTTTCCCGCGGGCCGCGATAAGCATGGCTGGTCGTCATCCAAGCTCCCGAAGCCCATTTGGACACGTTGAACGGAAAAGTCGGCCAAGAACTCGCCGTAAGAAACGTATGCGAACCCAGGGACTGGTGTCCGTTCGGTAGCGCACATAAGACGTGGGCGATATAGCCGCGGCCTCGCCAGCGTCGGCTCATGACCGTCAGTGATTGAGGAGGTCGCAGCTAGAAGTGCGCTTAAATTAGATTCCCCGCCACTGCTGCCGGGCGTAGTCGTATTTGCGACGACTTCTCGTGTGTCGCTCAACGCTGCCGTCGAGCCGCGCCGTTTCACAGCAAGCTCAATCGAGCGTGAGGTAGTCCGCCTAGCGCTACAGTGTGGGCACATTGGGATGAGAGTGGAACCGGCTCTAGATGCGAGTTCTCGGCCGAAATGCGAGGAAGGTGCTTCGCCATCCAGCTGCGTTTGCCCTCGCGGTCGTCAAGCAGTTTCGCGCCAATCAGGGCCTTCTGCTCGCTGGCGCGGTTGCGTACTACGCGCTGTTGTCACTTGTGCCCTTGTTGATCCTGGTCGTACTCGCGCTGACTCAGATAATCGACGAAGCCCGAGTGCTCGGCACGATTGGAGCCGGCCTGGAGTTCGTCGTACCCGGCCAATCAAAAGCGCTGGTTGCAGAGTTGCGCACTTTCCTGGCGCATCGGGAAGTCGTCGGCTGGCTACTGCTGGGCTTGATGCTGTTTTTCAGCTCTCTCGCGTTTTCTGTGCTGGAGAGCGCGCTGTCGGTCATTTTTTTCCATCGAGTGCCCGTGCGCCGGCGCCACTTTCTGATCTCGGCGGTAATGCCGTACTTATTCATGCTGTCACTGGCCGTTGGCCTGCTGATCGTCACAATCGTCTCGGGTGCGATCGCCCAGTTGGGCAATCACTCCGTGGTAATACTCGGCCAGCCCCATTTGCTCGACCTGTTTTCGTCAAGATTGTTGTACCTACTCGGCGTCGCGGGCGAGGTCTTTCTTCTCACGGCCATATATCTGGTAGAGATGCCTGTCGGGCGGCTGTCGCTTCGTCACGCGTTGATCGGCGGCACAGCCGCGACGCTGCTTTGGGAAATCACACGGCACTTACTCGTTTGGTACTACTCGACCATTTCGCAGATTCAACTCGTGTTACGGATCGCTTACGACATCGATTGCCGTGTTGTTGAGTGTCGAGATCGGTGCGATCGTTTTGTTGCTCGGCGCGCAGGTCATTGCCGAATACGAGCGCATCGGTTACGAGCCGATTCGCACCAAACCCACGTCAGTAAAAACCGAAAGCGTGTGAGATATCCAGATTCCATTGTCGACGTCTGCATATGCCGGCATACGTGACCAGCGGGGCCGGAAATGGCCACGGCATCGGTACGTGCCCCATCAATTGGCCATCGTACCCAACTCGCTGCCCGACACCAGGCCGAATTCTGCGTGGCCAGATTGCCTTCAACGATCGGCATCAGCAATCGGGAGGACAGTTCGCGACCCACTCCGGACATCGCGCCCGCCCGATAGCTGACGTGGTTTCAGAGCCCGAAAGCTGCCGCAATCCGGAATGGCCGCTTCGGGGTAATCACCGTTCGGCGAGTCACTACCCCTTGCTGACATCAGCGACGTCCGAAAGCGCTTCTCGTCGGACGAGGCTCCCAAGTCTCGCCGCTTGACCACGAAAACTGCGGAGTGATCGACGTGCACCGCCGCCGACAGCCCAGCCGTCGACGACGTGTTGGAAGTGCGGCAGCCTGTACCTGGTTCAGCTACTGGACAATTTCCTGCAACAGCTTCTGCGAACCGGCCTGATACTGCGCCTCAGTGATGAGCCCTTGCGTCTGCAGCGCCTTGAGCTCCTTCAGCTTTGCCACCGCTGCCGCCTGTGTCGAGCTCACCGATAGCGCCGGCGGCGACTGGACTGTTTCGGTGACGTGCACGGTTGGAGCTGGCGCTGCGTACACGACCGGCGCTGGCGGGGGATAGTAGTAAGGATGCGCGGCCGCTGCGGCGCTGCCCCACACGACCGTGCGATACGCCGTGCGTCGCGCCACTCCCGCGAACGACAGTGGCGTGAACGGCAGCCCAATGATGTCGATGAACATCGATACCGGTCCGGCGCCAGCCGGCGGCAGCGTGCCCGAAACCACGGTGATGTCATAGGTGAGATCGTTGCCGGTGAAGCGTGGGTTGCGCAGCGTCACGACCACGTCATGCAGCTCGTCCCTGCCTTTCTGAAACGCCGACAGGGTCGCATTCGGCGGGTCCTTTAGAAAGCTGTCGGGACCGTTCTTCCAGAACTGCAGATATTCGTCATTGCGGTAGTGGCCGGCAATGCGTACCGGCCGGTCGGAGAAGAAAAGCGTCGTGGGGCTAACACCCTTGAGCGTGAGGGTTTGCCCGCCGGCGCCGATCTCGACCCCCGCCGCATTCTGTACGAACAGGAGTTCGGCCATCACCGGCTTGGCGGCCGGCGCCTCCTTCGCCTGCGCGACGGGCGCCGTGACCATGACGACGGTCACCATCGAGGCAGCAACAGCCAAGGCTCGCAAGAGTCTTGTCATAGTTGGTTTTCCGTAACGACGCAAACGGTTATGGACGCAAACTTTGTCGGACTTCGCAGTGCAGTCAGGGAACGCGAGCCGCATCGCATTCGCCGATCCCGCCAATCCTTAGCGGCGCCAGTACACCGCTCGCCGATAGGCCGTACGGCGGGCGACGCCTGCATACGAGATTGGGGTCAACGGCATGCCGATGATGTCGATGAAGAGCGAGACCGGCCCGCCCTTGGCCGGCAGCATTCCTTCGAGGACCTTCACGTCGTAGGACAGGTCCACTCCCTGCAGCACCGGGTTCGACAGTGTCAGTACGATGTCGGCGACGTACTTGTCCGGCTCCAGGATCGACAGGTTCGCGTTGGGGTTGTCCTTCGCGAAGCTGTTCTTGCCTTCGCTCCAGAACGGTACGAACGCCTTGGTCGGCATGTTGCCAGCGATGCGCTCGGGCCGGTCGGTGAAGAAGATCGTCACCGGGCTCACCCCTCTGAGGGTCAGCTTGCCATTGGCGTAGGTCATCGACCCCGCGTTCTGCACGAACAGAAAGTCGCCTTCCTTTGCCTGCGCGAGCGCCGCGCTGAGCGACGATGTTGCCGCCGCGATTGCGGCCGTGGTGATGAAGTGACGTCGGTCTGTCATTGTGAAGTCCTCTTACCGCACCGGTTCGATCTCGCTGGGCCGCCAGCTCTTGTCGATCCACGGCTGCAGCGGGCCGTACATGCGCAGGATGGTGAACCAACTCTTGCCAGGCACCGTCTGCAGCCAGTTGCCCTCCTGTCCCTTGGGCGCCTGCGGGGCGAAGTACAGGTCGTAGGAACCGTCGGCGTTCTTGATGCCTTCACTCTGGCTGCCGACGGTCGGGAATCTCTGGCTGGTCTGCAGCTGCGAGCGGGTCTGCGTGTCGTACAGCGTGACGGCCCAGAAGTCGTTCACCGGCACGTTCGGCGGCAGATGCAGCTTGTAGGTCTTCGCGCCGTCGAAGGCCTGTTGGTCGGCGTCGAGCAACGCCAGCGCGTAATCCGAGCCCACGCCGGCGCGGGTGGCGGCCATCGCAGGGGTCACGCCACCAGCGTTGAAGTAGTAGAGCACGCGCGCGTCCAGGCCCATCGATCCACCGGCTTCGAAACTGGTGTTCTTGTTGGCGAAGGCCGTGGACCAGACGCTTTTCGGGTTGTCCGGATAGATCTTCACGCCGGCAAAGCGCGGGTAGAAGGTGATGACCCGTGACGTGGCGTTGCCGAGCATCGCCGCCTCGGTCAGCAGTTTCCTCATCCGTGCATCGGGCTTGAACGGCTGGCCCTTGACGATGCCGATGGCGGCGATGGCACCGCGCACCTCGGGGCTGATGGCGTCGATCGGCTCTTCCTGAATGATCCTGTCGAGGTTCTCGAAATACGCGAAATCGCTGGGGAAGACGGTGTTGAACGCTTTGCCGGACATGTCGACGAACTGGGTCGGCGCCGGCTTGGCCACGTCCTTCAGCGGATAGACCCGCAGCTTCGAGGTGATGTTCTCGACCGCTGGCTTCAGCCCGTCCTTGATCGAACCGCGCAGGAACAGGAAGTTCCTGTTCGTCTGCGGCTTGAGTACGAAGTAGCCGGCGGGCACCTTGCCGGTGTAGCCCGGCGGCAGCACCAGGTACTTGCCGCCCTTGCCCTTGTCCGGCCCGGTCACCCCCAGGTTGCCGACGAAGCGCTGCCAGGCGTCGTCGAGAAAGCCGAGCATGCCGGGCGGGATCTCGATCACCGTCGCTCCGTCCTGCGCGAGGTCGGTGTACGTGTAGGCGTACAGCGTCGAGGTGTTGGCGGTGACCACCAGGGTCTGCGAATCCAGCAGCTGCGAGAACAGCGCGATGCGGTTCGCGCCCTTTGCCCCGGCATCGGCCAAGCCGGTGCGTACGCTGTACATCGACACCGCGCCGACGTTGTCGAGAAACACCTGCAAGCCGCGCATGCGGTCGAGGTTGTCGTAGACCTTGTCGATGGTGGCCTTGGCCGGCACGCCGTCGAAGAAGTCGAGCTGGCCGATGGGCGTGTCGGCCTGGTTCGGGATCGAGATCGACTGCAGGGTTTGCGGCGAGACCTGCGCGAACGCCGATCCGCCAAAAGCCAGTGCGCCGAGTAGCGCAAAGATCGAGAGACTGCTGGTGTGTGGAGATTTCATGGATATTGCCGCCTCGGGGGGTTGGATCGCGCCGGCCGAATGTTCGCTCACTTGACGAGTTCGATCTCGCTGGGCCGCCAGGTCTTGTCAATCCAAGGCTGCAGTGGCCCGTACATGCGCAGAATCGTGAACCAGCTCTTGCCCGGCACCGTCTGCAACCAGTTGGCTTCCTTGCCGGGCGGCGCCTTGGCCGAGAAGTACACGTCGTAGGAGCCGTCGGCATTCTTCTGGAAGCCCTTGCTCTGGCTGCCGACCGACGGGAAGGGCTGGCTGGTCTGCAGCATCGAGCGGGTCTGCGTGTCGTAGATGGTGACCGCCCAGAAATTGTTCACCGGCACATTCGGCGGCAAGCGCAGCCGGTAGGTCTTCGAGCCGTCGAAGGCCTTCTTCTGCGAATCCTTGAAGGCGATGGCGTAGTCCGAGCCGGCGCCCGGATGTGTCACGGCCATGGCCGGTGTCACCCCGGTGTAGCCGAAATAGAAACTGGTGCGCGCGTCCAGGTTGCGCGCGCCATCGGTTTCGAAGAACACATTCTTGTTGGCGAAGCCCATGACCCAGGAGCTGTCGCTGTCGGGATAGATGAAATAGCCCTTCTCGCGCGGGCTGTAGAGCGTGGCCCGGGCCGTGGCATCGCCGATCGTCGCCGCTTCGGTGAGCAGCCGTTTCATCCGCGCGTCCGGATTGAAGGGCTGGCCCTTGACGATGCCGATCGCCGCCAGCGAGCCGCGGGCTTCGCTGCCCAACGCGTCGATCGGTTCTCGCTGGATGATCGTGTTGAGGGTCTCGAAGTAGCCGTAGTCGCTGGGCGCGATCGTGTTGTAGCTCTTGCCGGTGATGTTGACGAATTCGGTGGCCGGTGGATTGCTCGCCGACTTCAGCGGATAGACCTTCAGGTGGTCCTGTACGTTCTTCAAGGCGGGCGCCAATCCGTCGGCGATCGAACCGCGCATGAAGAACCAGTTGACGTAGGTGGGCGGCTTGAGCACGAAGTAGCCCTCGGGCACCTCGCCGGTGTAGCCAGGCGGCAGCACCAGGTACTTGCCGCCCTTGCCACGGTCCGGCCCGGCCACGCCGAAATCACCGACGTAGCGCATCCAGGCGTCGTCCAGCATGCCGAGCATGCCGGGCGGCACTTCCACCACGGTCGGCCCGTAGGCCGCCAGGTCGAGATGACCGATGGAGTACATCGTGTCGGTGTTGCCGGTCAGGTACAGCGAGTGCGAGTCGAGCAGCTTCTCGGCCACGGCAATCTGGTTGGGCTGGGTCAAGCCGATGCCCGCATTGCCGGCGATGACGCTGTAGACGGACAACGCGCCGATGTTGTCGAGGAAGACCTCGACGCCGCGCATGCGGTCGAGGTTGTCGTACAGCTTGCCGACGGTGATGTCGGTGGGCACTCCATCGAAGAACTCCAGCTTGCCGATCGGCGTCT
>CAVQID010000026.1:0-47019 GCA_963712485.1 uncultured beta proteobacterium | reverse complement strand
TTTCAAAGAATCTAGTCCAGTAGCCGGTATGTCCGCTATGGCCGACTTTTGTCCGTCCCTTGTCGGCATCTGAGCTAGTCACCGCCGACAAATGCCGGGCGGCTGAGACGCAGTATCGACTCGATCATGGACAGCCCGCGCTCGCGACCCCCGACTTCTTCGGCAAAGCCGCGGTTGTCGAGCATCAGTGTCGCAAACCCGTGCACGATCGACCACGCCAGCGCAGTGCGTTCGACGGTCCTTGTGTGCTTCCCGCCGGCAGCGCGCGTAAGCGCTTCGATGCAGTTCGTCAGTTCGCCGTATGCACGCGCCCCTGCCTGCGCCAGCGGCGGGTGGCTGACATTGAGGCGGTCGCTGCGGAACATCAGCTGGAAGCGCGCGCGATGGGACAGCGCGTAGTCGACGTAGCCAATGCCGGTGGCGACGAGCTGGTCGAACGGCCGCCGGCTTGCGGTCGCACGCCGCGCAGCCATCGAGTCTGCCAGCTGCTCGAAGCTCTCCGCGCTGAACGAACTGAGCAGTCCGGTGACGTCGCCGAAGTGATGTGCCGGTGCACCGTGCGACACGCCGGCGCGGCGCGCGACTTCCCGCAGCGTGTAGCCCTCGAGGCCAGCGTCCTCGAGCAGTGTCTCTGTCGCCGCGAGCAGCGCGTTGCGCAGGTCGCCGTGGTGGTAGGGACTGGCTGGCGCCGCCTTGAGTGCGAGCTTCTTTGACGCGGCTTTCCCCCGCGCCAAGTGCCCGGCGCTGCCGGCGTTCTTCCCCATCTTCGTCATCACATTCCCTCCTTGGCGATCTCGCGCTTGACAGTGTCTAGTTTAATCCGTACCGTTCGCCCTTGCATCTAGACATTGTCTAATCGGGGGTCCGATGTCACTCGATCTGCTGTTCTCTCTGGCCGGCACGGCGGCCATGGTCGGTTGGGCGTTACTGGCGATGGTGCCATTGCGGTTCGCCTTTCCGCGCGCCCTCGCGGTCGGCATCGCACTAGGAATCGCAATGCTCTACGCCGCGCTGATCGCCGTGTACTGGAGCCAGGGTCAGGGAGGATTCGACAGCCTCGACGCGGTCGCGCGGCTCTTCGAGACGCGCGGATTGCTGCTGGCCGGCTGGGTCCACTACCTGGCGTTCGACCTGCTGCTCGGGGCCTGGCAGCGCGACGAGGGCCGGCGCATCGGGCTGCCGCAGCTCTTCCTCATCCCGTGCCTGTTGATGACCTTCCTATTCGGTCCGCTCGGTTGGCTGCTCTTCATGGCGATGCGCCAGTTACGCCTCGAGGTCGCCTCCGCGTCAGCGGCCTGATCAACTTCCTCCTTCGTTCCCGGAGCCACCATGTCCTCCGTCTTCACCCTCACTCGCCCGGGCCGCGCTACCCAATCCTCTTGCGTCGATCTTCGACGGTTATGCCGAACTACGTCGGCGCCAGCCGCACCTGACGAGCGCCGCATTGCTCTGCCTCGTCGCGCTAGTGCCGGTGTTGCTCGCATACGGCCTCGATGCGCGCACGATCAACGGCATTAACGTCTGGACCAAGCCCGCGAAGTTTCTGGTCTCGTTCGTCGTCTATTACGCGACGCTGGCCTGGGTCTTCGGCGTCCTCCCGCGCGCCGCGCAGGCGACCTGGGTCGGGCGCGCGGTTGTTTGGCTGGCCCTCGGTGCCGGCGTCTACGAGATCGCGTGGCTGCTGCTCGCGGCCGCCTCCGGCGTGCCGTCGCACTTCAACTACGCGTCGCGCGCCTGGTCGATGGCGTACAGCGTTGCCGGCGTGGGCTCAGTGGCGTTGATAGGAGCGATCTTGCTGCAGGGCCTGCTGGTCGCACGGGCACCCCGTGAATCGATCGCACCGGCCTTGCGCACGGCACTGATCCTCGGCGCCGTCATCGCGTTCGTCGCGACGCTGATCACCGCCGGTTTCCTCGCTTCCGGCACCGGGCACTGGGTGGGGGGAGTCAAGAGCGATGCGGCCGGGTTGCCGGTGATGGGCTGGTCGCGCACCGGCGGCGACTTGCGTGCGGCCCACTTCTGGGCGCTCCACGCGCAGCAGGCGATACCGCTGGTCGGGCTGGCACTGGTGCGGTTCGATCGACCGAATGGACGCGGGGCGGTGTGGCTGGCGGCGCTCGGCTACGTGGCGCTTATCGTGTTCACGTTTTGGCAGGCATTGCGCGGTCAGGCCTTTCTCGCCTGGATCGGATAGCAGTGTCCGACGAGCACGAGTCACCGCGGCGTTGGCCGAAAGCGGCGGCAGACATCGACCTTCCTCAGATGACTGCAGCCCCTACAGTCACCTCACGACCGCTTAGGGGTCGATCCGGCAAGGTACGCAAGCGTCCGGATTTGGCCGCACCCGACCCACAGCTTTCTAGGGATATTAGAGCGCAGCTCAGGTCGTAGGCTTGGTGGCTTTAAACGTCCATCTCGACGTGTAGTCGGGACCAGTGACGACGCTCCTTCGAGGCGCTCAATTCGTACTCGCCAGGCGAGGCCTTCATGAATGCTCGCGTGTCTGGAGGGAGCCACTCGAACTGGCCGCTTCGCTCGCCCCCGAGCCGGAGACAGATGCCTTTGTGGGCGTCGACCTCCACAACTCTGCCGTGAGACTGTTCCTTCCTGATGATGCGACCCGTACGACACTGCCGCGTAACGCCCACAAGCACGTACTTGCCGAGCAGGGTCTGCGCGAAGTGGTGATCGAATGGAGGACGCCCATCATCGAAACTCGGTGCGTGCTGCATCGAATGCGCGCTGCTAAGTGGCTGGTAGCGTCGGGGTGGTCCGCTTTCAGCGATTCTCGCCCAACTCTTTGCGTGACCGCTTACAGGCGGATCCCAAGTTAGCAACGCAAGGCTGCGCGCTGTACAAATCAAATGGCGCTCCTGAGCACTGGGGTCGGAGAAGGCGCCCTTCCGATCGAACTCATTGTCGACGATTCGGCAGCAGCCGGAAGCGCGACACGGTCCAGCGCGTGACATCTTCCTCCGGTTCGTCACCGACCGCCGGCGTCAGTGGCAGCGCTAGATTCGTGATGTAAACCTCGCGGCCAACCAGCATGAGGCTGGCGGGAAACAGCAATCCTTCCGGTGCCCCGTCGGCGCCGATCTTGTCGAAGGCGCCGATCTTCGTCACCACGCGTCCCGCCGCGTTCAGCCCCACGATCTCGTCCGCCTGATTTGCGGCAACCCAGAGGATGCCGCTGTCATCGAAAGCGATGCCATCGGCGCCGTTGACGCTTTCGGCGAACACCGACACCGAAACAGGACTGCCGGCGAGATCGACCTTCAGTACGCGGTCGTCGCCGGTATTGGCGACAAACAGCGTCAGCTCGTCCTTGCTCAAGGCGAGTCCATTGGCGCCGAAAGGCGGGAATCCCGCGGTGGCCAGCTTCGGGTCATGCAGCACGGTCGTCACGCCGCACGGCGCGATGCAGCCCTGCGCGTTGTCGATGCGATAGATCGCCCCCTGAAAGGAGTCCGAGACATACAGGTTGCCGCTGCGATCGAACACCATCGCGTTCGGGGCCGGAAAGCCGACGGAGCCGAACTGGATGGTGTCGCTGCTTGTATCGGGATTGCCTTCGATGCGGTTCGCCGGTGCGCCGATCGACGGCAACGTGGCCACATCTTCGATCGTGCCATCGAGATCGGCGGCTACCCGCTGGATCTTCGATTGATTGAAGTTGGTGATGTACACCTTCGAGTCGGTCGGGCCGAACGCGAGTCCGAGCATCGGCGTTCCGATTGTGCGCGAACCGACTAGTTGGCCGTGACGGCTATAGCGCAACAGCTTGTTGGGGTTCGGCCCGATGGTGTCGAAAGTGGCGACGTAGATGTCTCCGGTGGCGGGATTGGCGGTGATGCCTTCTGGAAATCGCACCCCGGCCGGCAGCGTGGCGAAATTGACCAGCGTGTCGTACCAACGCGTCTGCGCCCACGCAGGATTGGCGGCGAAATTCAATATCAGGACGAGACCTGCAATCAGCGATCGGCACATAGCTCCTCCGATTTTCTTGGTTCGGCCGTTGAATACGCCGGCGCCGCGGCGTAGGGCGAGTCTGGTCGCAGCAAAAGCTGCGTGTCAACAACGGGCTGCCGCGCTGCTAGCCCCTGGTTTCTTGCCTTCTCTGGGTTTCGGACATCTCGTCTCCCCGAGGCACCCACAGGTTGGACAGTGAGGTGAGCGCTGGCGATCCAGTCGCTATTCGGGTCCCGCAGCGGATAGTCTGCTTCCAGGCAGAGCGACGGTCCGCCATCAATGTCAGGTAATGGCCGAAGCTTCAGCGACGCGCCGTGTTCTCCGGCCTTACAACCCCAAAGAACCGAGTGCGGCCCGCTCGCGCAACCCCTGGTCTAGCGAGGACCGCAAGTCTCTTGAGACAGAGGAAGAGGGGGTGATCCCTCTTCCTCCTTAGCGCCTTGGTTACCGCACGGGGGCCAATAGATTTGCATCTCCACCGAATGCGTAAACGAGGAGGTGGGCCATCTTGAAGCTGGCGGTGGCTTGACCTCGTGGCAGCTGGGGCCGGAACGCCTGATCGCTGATGATCGAGTATCGGCTTGCCTGCATGCATCGATGGAAGGTCTCGGCAACGATCCTTGCACCAACGCCAGCCAGCTTATTGTTGTTGAGCTCGGCTTCGCGCAGAACATAGAACCACAGGGGCGTGTTCGTAGCCAACTCGTCCTTGTCTTGCTGTGTGAACGTCTGGTCGAGCTTTGCTCCGCCGTTGCCGTCGAATATCTCTTGTTGTGTCAGTGGCCTGACTTCGACACCCTTGTCGGCAAATGCGGCGACCAGCTGCTGTCCGGAGGGAAGGAGGTAACCGCGCCCGCGCAGAAGGTTGCGGAACGCGAGGTTCTTTAAGATCAGTGCATCGCCACCGCCGATGACGCGCGGCAGATTCTTGAGAGGATCGACCAGCGTCGTGTCGATCGCCATTGCCCGGTTCGCCTTCCCGGCCGGTGCATCCAAGTCGTTTCGCCCGCTCTCGTTTAGGTCAAAGAGCCGTCGCCAGTCCGCCACCCACACGGACGGAAGCTGGACAAAGTCGCCCTCGTTGGCTTCCAGGTCCGCCAGATCCTCCGGGCTTCCCGGAAGAAACGGCGTCGGCGAGAGATTGCCGCTTAGTCCGCTGAAGCGGAACAGCCGAAACAGATTCCCGGAGCGCGCAGCGTCGCCCGGCACTTCGAAGATAGAGTTCCATCGGTACTCTTCGCGAATCATCGAGTGTCCGAGCCTAAAGGCCGCTCCGGAGAACTCCACTGGCATGCGCGCATGTGCCTCATGCGTGGTTACATCGAAAACCCTTCTGCCCTTCTTGAAAACATCGTTCACCACCGCCGGATCGCAGATGCGAGGCAGATAATCCTCACGCAGCATCCATTGGTAGTGCTTGACGACCAGTTCCCGGGCCGTTTCAAACAGGACCGCACTGGGGACCCCCTCCCGCTGAAGATCGTCCACCACGGTGTTGTGAAACCGGATGAAGGCTGCATGGATCTGCGCAACGGCCAGATTTTCGTCGTTGCGTCGATCGGGAATGTTGGCCCTGCGCTGCTCGCGCTTATCGGTGCCGTTGAGCCTGCGGGGCAGATCAAGACCGTCTTGCTCGGCCACCGGCTGCCCTGAGGGTGCGGGACGGCCCACCTTGAGCTTGGGTCCACTGTAGAACTCGGGAGACTTCTCGGGCCCCTTCGCATAAAGAGAGTCCAGGTCCAGCGCCGGACTGCGTCCGGAAATCAGATCGTCAATGGTCACGGGCGCGCTCGGACTGAGCGAGGTGTCGTCGAACGTCAGGTCGTGATCAACGAACTGTCCAAGGTAGGTGAATCCAGCCGGCATGCTTGGATCCGTCTTGCCTTTGGCTTCGATCATCGCCAGCGAGAGCTTGGCCAGCAACTGAGCGCGGTTCTCGGCGTTTGCCTTGAGACCGGGGATGAGGCGAGTGAACCGGAATTCTCTGATCTCGTCCAATTCGTCTGCCGCGGTCAGCTTCGGGTTGCCATCACCATCCAAACTTAGGATGCCTTCCCCCGCTATCCACACGTGGTCCTTCGCATGCCGTGCAGCCATCTTGTCCTCCTAGTGTTGGACTCGTTGTCGAGGTAAAACGCAAGCGAAACCTGATGGACAACGATTCTTTCCGCAAAGAGGCATCGGCTTCAAGTGAATATTCGACAAGTGAAGCGTGCGTACCAAGTCCATGTGACGCGTTGCAGTTGAGGACTCCAGTAGTAGTGAAGGAGTTGTCTGCAGGTCCGGGCTGCAAACGTTTCCGATTTCACGGGCGGGCAGCGAGAATCAGCTGCGCCGTGTCGAGAGCAGTAGCGTGCGCTCGTCGCGGTGGAGCTGCCGTGCATGGCGCGAAATGCGTCCGGCGAGCGTCCCCCGCCCCTCGATGATCTTTTGAAGTGTCCGGAACGCTTGTGTCACCTTCTTCTTCATTCTGCGAACCCCAGTTTTTTGAGTTCTACCGACCATTCGCGATACCGAGGGCCGATCGGTCCGTCGAACCGCCCTTCGAAGAAGGTGTTGAGCCTCAGTTCCGGGAACTCCTCCAGCGCGCGGCCCTTGGCCTGCTGCGCCTTGGCGGGCTCGCCCGTGTGAACGTACAGGGCGGCGAGCAGCATCGACGTCACGTAGCCGCCGACGCCGAGGCCGATGGCGCGTTCGCACGCGACGACCGCTTCGGCATGGGCGCGCCTGAAGTACTGCGCCTGACACTCCACCAGCGCCCCGGAACCGACGACATCCTGCACCTGCGGCGCCAGCGTTGCGGCTTCGCGCGCCTGCGCCACCGCCTCGTCGAAGCGGCCTTGCAGCATCAGCAGGCGGCCGCGATACAGCATCGAATTGACATTGGCCGGGTCGAGCTTCAGTGACCGGTCGATGGCTTCGAGTGCAGGCAGGTATTCGTGCGTGAGTTCCAGTGCGCTGGCGTACGACGACCAGGCCTCGCCATCGTTGGGCGCCACGGCGACGGCACGCTTGGCGAGCATCAGGGCTTCGACCCGGAGCGGCGCCGCATCCGGCGCCGGCAGATAGTCGATTTCGTACATCAGCCAGTCAGCGCGCGCCGTCATGGCGAGCACGTTGTTCGGTTCGAGCTGCAGCGCAGTGGCCAGGTGCTCGCCGGCTTCCTTCATGCGCGCCCGGTCCGAGTATCCCGGCCCGTAGATCTCTGCATACGCCATCGCCGCGAGATCAGTAGCGTCGCGCGCTGCCGGCGCTTTCTGCTGCGCGCGTTGCGCTTCGAGCCGCAGCAGCTCCAGCCGCAGCGCGGCCGTCAGGCGCGCGGAGGCCAGCCGGTCGGCACGATTGGAGCCGTCCTGCGCGTAGACGAACTGGTCGGACCACACCGAAGTGCCGGTCGTGCCATCGATCAGCTGCGCCTGCACGTCGAGCTTGTCGGCGTCGCGCTTGAGCGCCCCGGTCAGCACATAGCGGACATTCAACTCGCGCGCGACGCGGCGTGGGTCGCGTTCGGTCACCTCCGCCTTCGGCACCGCAAAGGCCCCGCCGCTGCCCAGCCGACTGAGGCCGTTGCGCAACTCGGCGCTGAGCGCAATCGCCAGTTGCGTGTTCTGCACGTCGGCCGGGATCGTTTCGAAGGGCATCGCCGCCACCGACAGGCGCGGCGGGTCGAAGGCGCGGGCACGCCACCAGACATCGGCCGCCGCCGCTCCGATCAGCAAGACGAGCAGACCCGCCGCCATGCCGCGCAGGCCGGCGTTGCGGCGCCACAGCCGCCAGCGCGCACGTGCCTTCCCCCAACCGGTCAGCGGCTGCAGCACGACCCGGAACACGCGCACCGGGCGGGCGATGTTCTTGACGCGCTGCTCGCCGGCGTCGACGAACGCAACGCCCAGGTCTTCGTGCAGTTGTTCCTGCACCGACTGCGATACGCAGATCCCGCCCGGGTCGGCCAGGGCCTGCAGTCGGGCGGCCAGGTTGACACCGTCGCCGGCGATGTCGTCGTTGGTGATGATGATGTCGCCGAGGTTGATGCCAATGCGGTACTCGATGCGCTCGTCCGCCGGCACGCCCTGGTTGCGGGCGCGCATGTCGCGCTGGATCGCGACTGCGGCACTGAGCGCGTCCGTCGCGCTGTGGAATTCCACCAGCAGGCCATCACCGACGGTGCGCACGATGCGGCCGTCGTTGGCCTGGATCGCGGGGTCGGTCACCTCGGCGCGCACCGCACGCAGCCGCGTATGGGTGCCGGTCTCGTTGCGCTCCATCAGGCGCGCATAGCCCACCACGTCCGCGATCAGGACGGCGACCAGGCGTCGGGAAATGGTGGCCGGCGGGCTCATGGGTTTGCGCAGACTACGCCGCAGCAATGCGTTTGCAACGGCTTTCTAGCCATCGGCTGGCGGCGGAACGCCGTACCCCTGAGCGAGAGCGCGCGCAACGATGTCCGCAATGAACGGCGTCTTGGCCTGCGAATAGCGCTCGCGGTCTTCGAGCGTGGTGCCCTGCTGCGCCGCCGCGAGCGACCGCTTCAGTGCCTCGTACGCCCGAGCGGTCTGCGGATGGTTCCGCAGGTAGTCGCGGAACACCAGATGCTTGAGTTCCTCCGCCGATTCGACCCGGCACAGGTGCAGGTGGTGCGTCGTCGGCCAGTCGTCCGGGCGCTGATAGAACGGATAGACCGCATCGAATTCACCGACGTCGAGGTGCGTGTAGCCGATGCGGGCGAGAAGATTGTCGAAGGCGCCGCCCGGCTGCAGGCTGGCCACCGACACCTGAATGTCGATGACCGGCTTGGCCGCCAGCCCCGGCACCGCGGTCGAGCCGACGTGGTCAATGCGTCGCGCCAGGGTGCCGAGGACGGCGCCGATTACCCCGGCTTCCTCCCCGAACTGCGACGGCCAGAGCGGGCTGTACTCGACGATCTGAATGCGGTCGACGGGCATGCCTGTTGCAAGATATGACGATGACAGGACAAAGTGCCTGGTCGCGCGACACCAGTAAAGCGGCAAATGCCTCTTGACAGGGGCGCCTCGCTTGCGCGCGCCGGTCAGGTCGGAGGTGTCAGGTAGGTGCCCAACCCCAGCATCGTGACGCCTGACAACCTTGGAAAGTAGACGAGAGCGCGTACGGCGCGGGCGGCGCCTTACTTGAGCAAGCGATCCGCTGCGACCACCGCTATGACATCGACGAGCGTGTTAGGCGCGACGCAGATGCTTCCGAGCAGCATCCAGCTTTTTGCCGTGCTATTTGTGCGCGTTACTCGCCGTTGGACGCGACTCCGACTTACTCCGGCTCGATTCCGGCGGCCTTGATCACCTTGCCCCACTTCTGAGATTCGCCGACCTGGAACTTTGCCAGCGCATCGGGCGTGGTGGGAAACGGCTCGCCGCCGCTCGTTTCGAAGAAGGTCTTGATCTGCGGGCTCTTTAGCGCAGCGGCGAAAAGTTCGTTAAGCCGTTGCACCACCGGCGTTGACGTGCCAGCCGGCGCGTACGCCGCGAACCAGTAGCCCATGTCGTAGCCCTTTACGCCCGCTTCGTCGATCGTCGGCACGTCCGGCAACATCGCGAGGCGCTTCGTCGTCGACACGCCGAGCGCGCGCAGCTTGCCCCCCTTCACCTGCGGCACGCCGGTCGACGTATCGGTGATCATGATGTCGATCTGCCCTCCGAGTAAATCGGTGATCGCGAGCGGGTTGCTCTTGTACGGCACATGCAGCAACTGGGTGCCGCTCATCTGCTGGAGGAGTTCACCCGCCACGCGGCTCGACGAGCTGCCGCTACCGAATGTGATCTTTCCGGGCGACTTGCGCGCGGCGGCGAGCAGATCGTTGACGCTCTTGTACGGCGAGTCGCTGCGCACGACCAGGACCTGGCCACCCTTGCCAAGACCCGTGATCGGCACGAAGTCCTTCACCGGGTCGTATGGCAGCTTCTTGTATAAGTGCTCGTTGGCTGCGTGCGTCGTGTTGGTGGTGATCAGCACGGTGTAGCCGTCGGGCGCTGCTTTCGCGGCAGCCTGCGCGGCGATCATCCCGCTCGCGCCGGCCTTGTTCTCTACAACGACCGGCTGCTTAGTCTGCTCGGTAATCGACTGCCCGAGTGCGCGCGCGAGCTGGTCGGTCGCGCTGCCGGCGGCGAATGGCACGATAAACGTGATCGGCTTGGCCGGATAGGTCTGCGCGAGCGCCGGGAAGGCGAATGCGGCCGCGGCTACGGATAGCGCAAAGCGCAGCGCGCTGCGGCGGGCGTGAAGAGATTGGTTCATCGTGTCTCCTGTGCGGGTCGGGGTGTGAGAGGTCGTGCTCCGGCGAGGTATGGTGCCAGCGCGGCAGGCACCTCGATCGGCAGGTCGAGAAGCAGAAAGGCGAGCGCCTTGCCATGGCTGTCGAGGTTCAGTGAATCGTTGACGCCGCCGTCGAGGACGTCGTCGATGACAAAGTTCATCGCATGCAGCATCGGCAGCAGGTGGCGCGTCACGCGCGACGGTCGGCGATGCGCGAAGCAGCGCGCAACGGCAGCTTCGGTCACCTGCGCGACTAGCGTGTCCCACAGCCCGGTATGCCACGCAATCACGCTGATGTTCGAGCGGTTTCCCTTGTCGCCAGTGCGTCCGTGCGCCGCGCGGTGCAGCGGCACGGTGATCGTTGCCGCGCTCATGCGTTTAACTCGTCGGCCTCGACAAACCGATGGCCGGACGTCACGACATCGCGCGGCAGCAGGCACGACACCGTGCCGAGGCGCGGCCGCAATCCGGTGCGTACGCCGCCACCGCCCGCGGGCCCGCAGCAGTAGAGCGCCGTCACTTCGCGCGGCAGCCGCTCGGCTGCTTCGCGATCCGCATGATTCAGCGCGACACGCAGCCGCACGTCGCGTCCGTCGCCGACGGGCTGCGCGGCAAGCCAACGGCCGTCGTCGTCCGCGAAGACACTTGCGACGCCGATCAGGTCAACGCGCAACCTTCCGATCCCAGCGAGCCGCTCGCGCAGCACATCGCCCGCCAGCCGCGCGCGCGCTTCGGCACGCGCGCCCGAATACGAAATTTCGCCCTCGGCGAACCAGCCGGTTTCATGAAACACGTTGACCTTCAGCGCGGCCGGCCGCGGATGTCCGCGCACGCCGGTCAGGCGAACGCGATCCGGGCCCACCTGCTGGACGCGCGCACCGCTGATGTCAGCGACGACGTCCGGCGTCAGGTACGCCGCCGGGTCGTGCACCTCATAGAGCAGCTGTTCCTTCACCGTGTGTTCGTCGACGCGGCCGCCGGTGCCGGACGGTTTCGTGATCGTGCAATCGCCGTTTTCGTCGATTTCGGCAATCGGGTAACCGAGCGATGCGAGACCGGCAACGTCCTTGTAGCCGGGATCGGCGTAGTAGCCGCCGGTGACCTGGGCACCGCACTCGAGCAGATGCCCCGCCATAGTCGTGCGCCCCAATCGGTCCCAGTCGTCGGTGAGCCAGCCGAAATGCGCGAGAGCAGGACCTACCGTCAGAGAAGGATCGGCCACGCGACCACAGACGACGATCTGCGCGCCGCCGACCAGCGCGGCCGCAATCGCTTCGGCGCCGAGATACGCATTCGCTGAAACGATTTGCAGCTCGCCGCTTTCGCCGAGAGCGTCGCGCAACTCGGGGCGGTGGCGCTCGCCGCTGACGTCGTCGCCTTCGATAACAGCGATGCGCGGCGGCGCAAGTCCGAGCTCGCGCGCGAGCGCGTGGATGCGGCGTGCCGCACCCGGCGGATTCGCCGCGCCGAAGTTGCTGACGATGTGAATGCCGGCAGCGAGGCAATCGGCGAGCACCGGCCGCAGCAGCTCGACGAGCAGCGGCTCGTAGCCGGCGTCCGGTTGACTACGCCGCTCGAGCTGCGCAAGCGCAAGCGTGCGTTCGGCCAGTGTTTCGAAGATCAGCACCGCCGGTCCGCCGGACTCGGCGAGCGCGCGAACGACCGGCGCCGCGGCATCGGTACGGTCGCCCGAGAAGCCTGCCGCACAGCCGATCCGCAGAAGGGAATGCTTGCTCATTCCCCGCCACTGTAGGCAGCGGTCCATAATCTGTGAAATCGAAAGTCAGAATGAACTGATCTGCCATATCGATGAATCTGTCGAGCCGTGACCTGCGTGCCTTCCTGACTCTCGCCGAGCAGCGCAATTTCACGCGCGCCGCCACCGCATGCCACCTGTCGCAGCCGGCCTTCAGCGCGCTGATCCAGACGCTTGAAGTCCAGGTCGGCGTACGACTCTTCGACCGCAGCACGCGCCATGTCGCGCTGACGGCGGAAGGCGAGGAGTTCGTGCGCTCGGCGCGGCGGGTGCTTGACGAGATGGAGCACGCACTGGCCGGACTGCGCGAGCGTGCCTCGCGTGCACGCGGCCGTGCGTCGATCGCACTGCTGCCTTCACTGGCGGCGGGTTGGCTGCCGCGAGTGATGGCGGACTTCCGTGCACGCTATCCCGGCATCGAGGTCGAGGTGGCCGATGTGCTGTCGGAGCCCTGCATCGATCGCGTCAAGCGGGGCGCAGCGGACTTCGCGCTCGCCGCGACACGCGGACAGTCACCCGAGTTGAAGGCCGATCCGTTCTGCTCCGACGACTTCTATCTGGTGTGCCGGCGCGACCATCCGCTTTCGCGCATCCGCCGCCCGCGTCCGCGCGATGTCGCCGCGCATCCGTTCGTCCACCTGTCGCGCACATCGAGCGTGCGTCAGTACATCGACGCGGCGACACACCCGGCGACCTTCAAGCCGGTGCTGGAGATCGAGCAACTCGCGACGGTTGCCGGCATGGTGCGTGCTGGCCTGGGCGTGTCGATCGTGCCGGCCCTAGCGCTCTATCAATTCACCTCCGCCGAGCTGATGCAGCGCGCCCTCGACTGGCCAGGGTTGAAGCGCAAAATCTATCTCGTGCGCCGCCGCGACCGCTCGCTATCGCTCGCCGCTCAGGCTTTGTACGAGACCGTCGTGCGCGCTCGGCCAGGCTAGGAACCGCGAGATCGCGCACGACGAACCGTCCGCTTTTGGGAGCCGTTGAAGGTCAGAAAGGATGACAACAATTGGCCGCGATATGACTCTAGGGGCGGTTTGGTACCTCGCCCAGTTCAGTAGAGAGCCATAGCTGTGGCCTTGTCCGTCGGGGTTGCCCTTCAATTGGCGCCGGCACGGCTCCCATGACGGTCGCACCGCAGTGCACGTAGAAGTATTCGGCATTGGGATCGGCGTCGATCAGTATCGCGCTCAGCCCCATACTGCGTGCGAGGTTCGTTGCGTGGGTTAGCAACTCCCGGCCATGCCCGCGGCCAACCTCGCTCGGCACGACCCAGAGGTTATCTAGTTCGCAGGTGTCATCAACGACTCGTAGGCTGTAGAAACCCACAACGCTGTCCGCCTCGAGTACGAAGGCAGGCTGTGAACGGAGGTGCTCTGCCGTCACAGTGAGCGACGGGCGCCAAGCCTCCAACTGCTCGGCGCTGTAACCCCAGTGGGCCTTGGCCTCCATCACGAGGCGTGTCAGCGACTCGGCTTCGTCCGGACGTGCCTTGCGAAAACGCATGGCCAACTATGGCAGCTTTAAAGCGCCTGCGACCGGGCGACGTCCTCCGCGACGGGAACAGCGTGCAGCTGAACGCCGAGCGCCTTCAGCACCTTCAGGACCGTCTCATATCGTGGCTTGGCGCCAGGAGCGAACGCCTTGTACAGGCTCTCCCTTCCAAGGCCCGTCTGGCTCGCGACATTCGACATACCCTTAGCCTTCGCCACATCGGCGACCGCCATCAGGAAGACGTCCGGATTGGGATCTTCCAAAGCGGCCGTCAGGTATTCGGCGATAACGCGTCCGTGACAGGGCTCTGCTCGACATCGCGATTGACAGCAAGATGCGCGGTGGCGATCTCAGCCGGCTCCGCGTGGAGGATGTGTGCCACGGCGACCAGGTTGCCCCGCGGGCCAGCGTCCGGCAAAGCAAGACGCAACGTCCGGTGACCTTTGAGATCACGCCCACGACACGCAAGTCGGTCGCGGCTCAGATCAAGGCGGCGGGCCTCAAGCCAGGCGACTACCTGTTCCCGAGTCGCGTCAACAAGAACGGTCACCTCAGTACGCGTCAGTACAGCCGGATCGTGAAGGACTGGGCCAAAGTCATTGGCGAAGATCCCTTCACGCTATGGCATGCGTGCCGCGCAGATCTTGCTCGGCCACACCAAGATCGAGAACACCATGAAGTACCTGGGTGTAGAACTCGATGAGGCGTTGAGCCTTTCCGAACAGGTCGAGGTCTAGTTACCGCCGCTTGATCTCTTTGGGGAACTCGCGATTCAGTGGGTTCCCCACTTTTTTGCCCCATCGTTCCGAACCAAAGCGGTCGCTCTCCTTCGCCGGATCGAGTCCGCTCTTGCGCGGATTTCCTCTCCTCGCCCGGCGGCCGCTCGTGGCCGTCAATCGCCGATTGTCGAAAGGTCGTCCATCCTTCTAATCGTTTTCCGACGGAACAACTCTCGGGCTCATGCCGCTGGCCAGTATCGTTGGAGGTGCTGCTCTTACTTCGGTCCTCCCGCGGATTGGCCGCCTAGCGGCAGCGGTTTCAGCGACCGCAGGTAGGTGATCAACGCCTCCATGTCGGCATCGTTGATGTTCTTGTACCAGCCGAACGCCATCGGCGGATTGAGCGCAGTGCCATCGCGGCGCTTGCCCTCTCGGATCGCTCGCGCAATCTCGGCATCGCTCCAGCCCTTCAGCCCGGACTCATGGGGCGTGAGGTTGCGCGAGACCGATAGGCCCCACGGCCCCTTGAAGGGATTGCCGCCCGCGCCGACCCGCTTCATGTCGACACCGGTGTCGGTCCACGGCGTGTGGCAATCGATGCAGTGGCCGAGCGGTCCGGCGAGGTATGCGCCGTACTTGACAAGATTCTTCTGCGGCGGCGCCACGATCTGGCCCTTGATCGGCGGTCCGTATGCCGGCGGCAGTTTCATGCGGTATACAGACTTGGGCACGACATTCTTTACCGGCGGCTGCGCGCGCAGGTAAGCGACCAGCGCCTGCGCATCGGCGTCGGACATGCCGCGATAGAACCCGATCGGCATCGGCGGGCCGATCAAGGTGCCGTCGGGCCGGATGCCTTCGCGAATGGCACGGATGATCTGCGCGTCGGTCCACTTGCCAATGCCCGTTTCGGGGTCGGGCGTGATGTTGCGGGCGTAGGCGGTGAACGGTTCCTCTTCGAAGACCCTGCCACCGGACAGACCGAGCGCGGGCACGGGACGCCCTTCCTTGTCGAACTGGGCGTGGCAGTTGCCGCACGCGACGATGCCGTTCATCAGGTAGGCGCCGCGCTCAAGGAACTTGGCGTCCTGGCCAACGGCTGCAGAGGAAAACACAAGGAGGAGACCCGATGCAGCAGCAATGCAACGAATATGCACGAGGTTCACCTCAGACTGGAAAGGAAGCCCGCATCTTTGCACCGACGTAGATGTTGGGAAGGCGTCCACGTTGGGGCGAAACAGAGCGTGGTGTTCGAAGTCGGCTTCTGGCCGCAAGCACTCTGCAGGCTCACGGACACCTCGCCGCTTGAACTTCCGGTCATGGCCGCACCGAGTCAAGCTTGGCGTAAGAAGGCTCGACGACTCTTCACAAAGCGGACACTAACGCCTCTCTCACCATCCGAGTTCCCACGGCGGAACGGTCCCGAACCGCTCCGCAAGAAAGTCGATCAGCGCGCGCACGCGCGATGAGAGTGTCCGGTTGGGCAGATAAACGAGGTAGATGGCGCTCTCGGGCACGATCTGGAACTTTCGCAACATCGGTATCAGTTGCCCTTGGCGCAAGGCGTCCGCCACCATGTAGACAGGCAGGGGGCTGATTCCCAAGCCGGCGACGACGGCCGCGCGCACCGCGTCCATTTCGTCGGTTTCGAAGACGCCCCCGACTTGCACCGAATATTTCCGCTGGTCACGCCGGAACGTCCACACCGCCTTGGGTGCAAGCGCGGGAAACAGCACGCACTGATGCTGGCGAAGATCCTCGATCCGACGCGGCATGCCGTGCTGTTCGAGGTAGGCAGGCGAGGCGCACAGCACCGACCGGTTGACCGCGAGCTTGCGCGCGACCAGATGGGGTGCTGGAGCAAACGACACGCGAACGCCAAGATCGAACCCCTCATCGCTCAGCTCGACCGCGCGGTTGCTGCAGAACAGCTTGACCTGAATCTTCGGATACTTCTGATAGAAGTCACTCAGCGCGGGCAGCACGTGCCGTATCGCAAACGCCGGGACAGCCGTTACTTTCACTAGCCCCGCCGGTTCCGATTGAACCAGGGTCAAGCGCTGCTCGGCCAGTTCCGCCTCCTGCACGATCCTGGCGCAATGTTCGTAAAAGAGGGCGCCGCCCTCCGTCAGGCTGAGCTTGCGCGTCGAACGGTTCAGCAGCTTGACGGATAGCGAGCGTTCCAGCGCGCTCACGTGCCGGCTTGCCAAGGACTTCGACATCCCGAGCTTGTCCGCGGCGGCCGAGAAGCTCTTCGATTCCACCACCTGCGCAAACACGCGCATGCCATTGAGCCGGTCATTCATTGGCGACGATCCTCAATTAGCGGTGATCCTGCAACAATAGGTTGCAGCTAACACTATTTATCAAATTCCTGCAACTAAATACATTGCGATCTCACCCACCGAGGAGATCGTCATGAGTCAGCAGGCCATCAAAGTCGGGCAACTAGAGATTCGCTATCTCGTGGACGGCGCCCAAACGGGCGGGCTGGGTCTGTTCGAACTGAATGTTCCAGCCGGTGCCCACGTGCCCCCGCCGCACAGCCACACCGACAACGAAGAGTGCGTCTATGTGCTGGAGGGCGTTCTCCGATATACGGTCGACGACGAGACGCGCGACCTGAAACCCGGTGATTGGATGTCGACGCCGCGCGGTTCCGTGCACCAATTCAGCAATCCCGGATCCGACACCGCGCGCGCTCTCGTAGTGATGACGCCGGACATCGGCGCGCAGTACTTTGTCGACGTCGCGGCGCTTGCCGACGCGGGCGGACCGCCCGACCGCACGAAGCTCCTGGAAGTCATGACCCGATACGGGCTGGTGCCTGCCGCGCCGAAGCCGGCGCCGCGCGTCGCGCAGGTGCACTGATGAACGCCCTCCTGCTCCTGGCGCATCGGCTGTTCTCGATCTGGAGACCGGCGGAAACCGCCCCCGTCACCTTGCGGCAAATCCGCCCCGGCGATGCCGACGCGCTGCAGTGCTTCGTACGTGCCCTGTCGCCGGCGTCGCGTCGGCTGCGTTTCCATGCGGCGGTCAACGAGTTGCCCGCAACGATGCTGAAGGCAATGACCTGTGTCGATCAGCGCCAGCACGTCGCCTTCGTGCTAACGGTCACGGAGTGCGGGGCAGACCGCATCGTTGGCGAAGCCCGGTATGCCGTCGACGGCGACCGTGAAATGGCTGAATTCGGGATTGCGGTGGCCGACGCGTTCCAGGGCCAGGGGCTGGCAGAGCGCCTGGTGGCGGCGCTGATCGACGCAGCGCGCGGCAGCGGTCTGCGCTGGCTCGTCGGCGAAGTGCTGGCTGGCAACTCGCGCATGCTTGCCTTCGTGCGCCGCTGCGGCTTTGTTATGACCACGCGCGGCGTGGAGCCAGGAATCGTTCGCGTGGAGCGCAGCGTCCACCGGCCGTTGCGACTGACACATACAGCCACTGACGGGGTGAGATTGTCCGCTATTGGGTCTGCTTGATGATCGCCACGAATAACAGCAAGTGGCCGCTAGCTCGCCAGCCGTTTGCCCATCGCGTGGGAGCGGATCTCATAGCCGAGCTCACGGTACAAATCCAACGCTCGCTCATTGAACGCCCACACGTTCAAGACAATGTGTCGTGCACCTCGAGAGGCCGCCCACGCCTCCGCCTGACGCATCAACTCCTTTCCGATTCCGCGGCCGCGGTGCACATCAGCAACTCCAACTGACCCCACCCGCGCAAACGAGACCGGTTGAAGCAGAGGGCTTGGATCCCTCGAAACGAAGCTGACGTTCACAAAGCCGATGACTTCGCCCGCGGCCTCAGCGACGAACGCTGTCGCGCTTTCCTGCCCGATCGCCTCGGACCACAAGGCTTCGTCTCGAGTGGGATCGCCAGAGGGAGCAAACACGTCTGGCCAAGCCGAGTGATGAAGGGCATTCACTTCCTGCCCCAGCACGCAGATCGACCGCAAATCGTCCCGCGTCGCTTCCCGATAGCTGATCACACGAAGCCTCCTTTGGCTGCGGAATATTCTGTCCGCTTTGAGGACAATCGGGAAGCTCGCGTCAATGTCGGCTGTTGGCCGAAGCTTCAAGCGTGCCGTGTTCTCATTGAGTCATCTAGGAGCTAGCCCTGCATACAGGAGGGCGCCAGAACCGTCGTCGATGCCGATACGGACATTCCCTCCGCGGGCGGCCGCGTTCGTCGTGATGTTCCATTCGACGGGGCCCGCCAGAAGATACCGACGCCGCTTCGATATGGTGACCGGCTCCAGCCACGGCCACTGATTCGCCTCAGCAACGGCCTTCGCAGCTGCCAGGGCCTCGTCACAGTTCATTTGAAACCACGTTGTATACAAGTCCGCTTAAAGGCGATTCTGACCCCGTGTCTGGGGGTCAGCAATTGGCCGGAGTTCGCCTCAATGCTTGATTGCCGTTTGGCGAACGGAGAAGTGATTCCCTTCAGTATCGACGATATGAGCGCACCAGTCCCCGTTCGACAACTGCAGCGGGGGTCGAGGTAGTCCGCCGTTCTTCGCAGCCTGCGCGATAGACCGCCCCACCGACTCAACTTGCCATTGAATTACGGCGCCGTTTATGTGGGTTTGGAGCCGCGCACTTCCGAGCAGGATGCCAGTCCGCTTGCGAAATGCACCAAGCGGCTCGCCATTCGATACTCCACTGGCAAATATTTCTACAATGTCACTGTAGGCAGGCTTGAATACCCAACCGAACAGCGCCTTGCAGAAGGCCATTGCTCGTTCGAAATCATTAACGAAGAGTTCGAAGTCCATCCGTTCTGGAAGTCCTTCGCCTTGACGTCTGGTTTCAGGCATTTGCGGCAAGAGCCACGACGGCCGCTAGTGGCCCGAACCTTGCCGGGATCACTTGATAGTGTGCCGCTGGCCGGCACCGTGGATAAAGTATCGCGCGGTCTCCTACCTCAAAGCGCCAGCCCAGCGACGCCATGCGCTCGGCCAGCGCTTCGGGATCGTAGAAGACTTTGTAGATTCGGAACTCACGACCGTCGTTCAGCCTGCGCGTGGCGATTGGTGAGCTGGCATCGGGCAGGCTGTGGTCGGACGCCGTCGACGTCGGCTCCCGACAGGAGTCGACGAAGAAAACACGACCGCCGGGTTTCAGACACCGGGCGACAAGGTCCCAGAAGGTCTCAAACCGCTCCGCCGGTACATGGGTCAGCCAGAAACTGAAGAAGACAACGTCGAACGCCTCGGCGGGCTGCGACTCGAACAGATCCGCTTGTATGTACTGAACCGCCGCTGATCCCACCCGCTGCGCGTTTAGCGCAAGCACTTCGGGCGACGCGTCCACGGCCGTGACATGGTCGGCGTACCGAACCAGGCGCTCCGTCCAAATGCCGGTCCCGCATGCCAGTTCCAGGACCCGCCCCGTGGGGTTGAAGTGATTCAGCGCCGCCGCGGCCTCAGACACATCGGCAAGCCAGGCGTCGTTGTGTGCGCGGTCGTTGCGACCCTCACGAAACCACCACTGGTCGTATTCGGGCGCGCGAGCACGGTAGTACTCGATTTGCTCAAGCAAAGTCCGCTCAATCTCTTCCGACATTGGATATGTAGGGTTCTGCGGGGCGCCTGTTCGGCGCCTGATGCTGCCGCAATGAGTTCAGTTTGGCATCGCGTCCGGACATATAAAAGTGGCCGACAGTTCTATTCCGCAGGGATATCCGGGATGAGGCGCTGGCCGAGGCATACCGCGTCGTCCTGGGCATAGCCGAGGCGGCGATAGAACGCGATCACCCCAGCATTGCCTGAGCGAACCAGCAGGTTGATCTTTGGGACGCCGGCACTGAGGAGAAGCTGTTCCACGTGTTGCATCAGCGCCTTGGCGTGGACGAATCTGCCAGGCGGCCGCGAGCAAAGGTGATGTCTGCTATGCAGTTGGATGGAGCATTGAATTCTGACCGCTTTAGGGCGAATCAGGGGGAGCCGATCAACCGGCTGCTCATGGCCGATCCTCGCCTATCGGTCTGGATCTGGACTGTGGGGCGTGCGCAGCCGTTTCCTGTGTCGTCCCACCCGAACTCCGCTCCTCTTGACTGACATCCACCGGCCGTCCATATCATGAAGCCTCTTCTGCCTAAAGGCCCAGGCCATCGTGTCCGACGCGCCAACCTACGGGAATTTCACGTTTCTCTTCACTGACGTTGAAGGCAGTACGCGCCTTTGGGAGGAGGAACCTGGCCGTATGGCGTCTGCCATGGCCAGGCACGATGCTCTCGTTCGAGCCGTCGTCGCAGCGCACGGGGGCGAGATCGTAAAGATGACAGGCGACGGTGGGCACGCAGTCTTTGGAGATCCACTCGGAGCTCTGTCAGCCGTCATCGCGCTGCAGTTAAACCTGCTCGACACCGAAGCAACCGCCAGCTTGGCACTGAAGGTCCGATGCGGATTGCACTGTGGCGACGCCCAGCCCCGCGATCACGATTACTTCGGGAGCGTCGTCAATCGCGCAGCGCGCATCATGAGTGCGGCACATGGCGGACAGATCCTGCTGTCAGAAAGCGTCGCCCAGCGAGTTGGCAGTCGCCTACCCGAAGGGGTAGGGCTGTTGGATCTCGGAAAGATCCGGTTGCGCGATCTGTCGACGCCTGAACATGTGTACCAAGTCGAGCACGTGCAGCTTCGTCGCGAGTTTCCGGCGTTGCGGTCGTTGGAGTCACATCCCAACAATCTTGAACAGCAGCCGACCTCTTTCATCGGTCGTGAGCACGAGCTGCAGGATGTCGAAAAGCAGTTGCGCTCAGCACGTCTGGTGACTTTGGTAGGGACGGGGGGCCTTGGCAAGACCCGACTGGCGCTTCAGTGCGGGGCAGAGGTGCTTGATGCCTTCGCCGACGGCGTCTGGGTGGTCGATCTTGCCCCGCTCAGAGATCCGGCACTGTTACCAAGCGAGGTCGCGAAAGTACTGGGAGTTCGTGAAGAGCCGGCGCGGCCACTGACACAGACGCTAACGATGCATCTGAAATCGCGCAACCTGCTGCTGATCCTCGACGGATGCGAGCACCTGGCACACGCTGGTGCCAGTCTGGCCAATGCCGTTCTTCGCGGGACGGCCGGCACCAGGATCCTGGTCACCAGCCGGGAGGCGTTACACGTTCCAGGTGAGCACATCTACCCGCTGCTTCCGCTGCCCGTGCCGAAGCGCGGTGACGGAATTGACACTTTGTCGCGCTTAGCCGCGGTTGAGCTCTTTGTCGATCGCGCCCAATCAAGCAAGCCGACCTTCGAGCTAACCGAGTGGGAGGCGGCGGAGGTGGCGGAGCTTGTCGCGCGCTTGGAGGGCATCCCGCTTGCGTTGGAACTTGCCGCGGCGCGAGTGCGCACGCTCTCAATCGCGGAGATCAACGCTCGGCTGAAGGATCGGTACAAGCTGCTCACTCGAGGCAGTCCGGTGGTGCTCGAGCGCCAGCAAACCCTGCGCGCGCTCGTCGACTGGTCCTACGACCTGCTTCACGAGAATGAGCGGACGCTGTTCGCACGCCTAAGCGTCTTTGCCGGCGGCTTCACGCTGCAGGCAGCGGAGGAGATCTGCGCTTTCGAGCCGCTGGCTCGGGGCGATGTCCTCGACCTTGTTACCGCCCTCGCCGAGAAGTCCTTGCTGCAGGTCGAGGAAGGCGCCGGCAGGGATCGTTATCGGATGCTGGACACGATCCGCGACTATGCGCGCGAGAGACTGCAAGGCAGTGGCGAGTCGTTGGCGACGGCCTCTATGCATTGCGAGTTCTATTTCGCCCTAACCAAACAAGTTAGAGACGGGCTTTTGGGTCCGGATCAAGCCGAATGGGTTGATCGCATGGAAGCCGACCTCGACAACGTTCGTGACGCCATCGCGATGGCGCTGAGCGGAAATGTCGACCCGTTTATCGCCGTCAAGATGTCCGTGGCACTACAGGGTTTTTGGATCTACCGCGGGTATGTAAGGGAGGGGCGAGCCGTCATCCGCTCTGCGCTCGCCCTGCCGCGAGTCGCGAACTCGGATCTCGCTAAGGGCTGGGCACTTTACGTCGGTGCAGCATTGGCCGAGCGACAGGGCGAGCATGCCGAAGCGCGACGCATGCTCGAGACATGCCTGCAGCTGCGGCAACGACTTGGGTCTCCGAACGAGATCGCCGCCACGCTATCCACGTTGGCCGAGGCGAGACTCCATAGTGGTGACGCGGAAGGCGCGGCAGAATGCGAGCGCGAGGCCCTCCAGATATTCCGAGATCTCGGAGTTCGGGTCGGGGAGGCCATCGGATTGCTGCATCTTGCCCACATCTATAGGTTCATGGGCGATGACGACCAGGCCCGCCTTCACTTGGAACAATCTCTTGTGCTCGGTCGCGAAATCAGAAACGTGGAGGTGGAAGGTGAGTGCGAATGGTTGCTTGGGGTGCTCGCCCTAGACGCCGGCGATGTGCCGAGCTCATATGCGCATTTGGAGCGATCGCTGTCTGTGTGCAAGGATGCAGGAGAAAAGCATGGCGAGGCAATTGCTTCGTGGTGGCTCGGCAAGGCAGATCTAGCGGCCGGCAAGCTCGATATGGCTCGCATCCGACTCACCGGTGCCATCAGAGTCCTTGATAGCTTCGAGATGTACGCGGAGACGCTGGGTTGCCTTGAGGACTACGCTGCCCTGGCCATTGCGCAGGGCTTGTCGCGCGATGGGGTGCGTCACCTCGCTGCGGCCGCAGCAGCGAGGGATCGTCTCGCGATGGTATTGCCGCCGCGCGATGATGCGCACAGGCGGGCGACCATTGCTGCGCTTCGGACCGAGCTTGGAGACACCGCCTTCGACGAAGCCTGGTCCGATGGCCACGCGCTTGAGATCACAGACGCGGTTCGTCGAGCGGTCACATCTCATCCTTCAGGACCTGGTCCAGTGCCGACTGCTTGAGGGTGTGTCTGCTATCGGGCGGAGTACTGGCTGTCGCGTGATGTCCGGATTTGGCCGGTTGCGCCTGTTAGTTTGAAGGCGATTAGATTTCTGGCGATTTCGTATTGTCAACCGCCGGCCACCGTGCTTCTGCGGGCGGCAGTGCCGTTGCCTTCCCGGCAATGCGCTCGACTGCCAGCGTGTACACCGTAGTCCCGTCAAGACGGGGATAGAAGCCGGGCGGACGGGTCGTATCGTCGGGGTAGTACTTCGCCATTAGTGCATCAAAAAACATTGACTTCCTTGCCGGCTCGTCGATGATCGCCAGCCTTCCGAACGCCACAATGCTTCTGTACTCGACCGACGTATCGCACTGGAAACGACCATAGGCGAACACTTTGCCTGGCTCGGAGACCTCAAAGCAGACCCTCGGATCGCGGCGAACGTTGCTCTGTAAGTGACCCTGTGCACCGGTGTTATGCAACCAGATTGACCCGTCGAGCCAGACGAAAAGCAATGGACAGACGTAAGGCGAGCCATCCGAGTTAACCGTGGCAAGGTGACCACAATAGCCCGAGCACAGCAGTTCATCGATGCCAGTAGACGACATTAGCTTGTCCGCGCGACGCATTCGTGGGCTGCTCATAGATCTACAGCGGAGCCTTCGCTACCACTGGTCATGACGTCCGCCTTCGGGCTCTCCAGTCTGTCCGCTCTTGATGGATTCTCGAAGCTGTCGACCGTGTCCGCAACTGGGACGCAATGAGTCTATCTAACCGATGTCGCGCCGCCCCTCGAAGGTGACCTCGGTGCTCGAACACAGTTTTTCGGTTCGCCAGTTGGCAAATACTTCGCTCTCAGTCATCGCGTTACACGTCGCGTGAGTGCTCCTAACAGCGCAATCCCTCCAGGCCAAGTGGCTTTCGGTATCTGACCCGAACAGGTCCGGTCGGTTAACAGATGTTCACTGTAACGGACCCTGTTACAGTGCACTGATCTTTCGGCGCGGCCTCTTGCATGAACTCCAGCCGCGCGTACCCCATTCGAATTCATGCGCTGTCCACGTTTACAGCGGAACCTCCGCGCTCGTGAGCAAGACGACGGGTGGCCAAGCCGGCATGCGCGATGGGCACGCCGCTGGTCCCATGGGAGTACAGATCATGAACGCTCCGGATTTTTCCGTCACGCACCTGAAGGTCGCGTGCTCCACCTGCAGTCTGCGCGAGTCGTGTCTTCCGCTCGGACTGTCGCTTCCAGACATCGAAAAACTGGAAGAACTCGTCGCCGCGAGCAAGCGCCTCAGACGCGGAGAAAGGCTGTTCCGTGCCGGCGATAGGTTTGAATCCTTGTACGCGGTGCGAGTTGGATTCCTGAAAAGCACGGCGCTGACGCCCGATGGCCACGAGCAGGTCATGGGATTTCACATGGCCGGCGAGCTCGTCGGCCTGGATGGAATCAGCAACGGGACGCACACGTGCGAAGTGGTGGCCCTGGAAGACAGCGACGTCTGCGTCATTCCGTACGCCGGAATTGAAGCCGTGGCCAGCGCGGTGCCGAAGCTGCGTAACCACTTCCACAAGGTGATGAGTCGAGAAATCGTGCGCGAACATGGCGCGATGCTGTTGCTCGGAACCATGCACGCCGATGAGCGGATGGCCGTCTTCCTGCTCAACCTTGCGCTGCGCTTCGAGGCGCGCCATTACTCGCGCACCGAGTTCGTGTTGCGGATGACGCGCGCGGAAATTGGCAGTCTCCTCGGCCTGAAACTCGAAACGGTCAGCCGCACCCTGTCGCGCTTCACGCAAGACGGGCTTCTGGAGGTCAATCAGAAGCACGTCCGGATCGTGAATCCCGACGGCTTGCGCGCAATCGTCTCCGGGGAGGCGCCGGTTCGCGAGTTGCACCAGCGCCTTAGCGACGACCAAGCGTGGCCTGATGTACAAGGGCGTGGGTCAACGAGTGTCAAACAGGCACATGAGGCAACAGGATAGGTTGCCACTCGCGTCCGCTATCGGAAGGAAAACGGGGTCGCGCAACGTCTGCTCTGCGGTCAATCTAGTCCGTTGCGCACACGGCCGCTACTGGCCGAACTCGGCGCCACGTAATGCTCGCTTCACGGCAACGCATCCAGAATTTCCACCAGCCGAGACGGCGCGCTGATCATTGCATCGTGACCAGTCGCGATCTCAATTACCCGCCAGCCTGGTTCGGAACGCACCCTCTGACGCGACCTGTCAATCGTCGGCAGTGCGGGCGAGGTGCAGTCGACAAAGGTGCGCGGCGTGCTTGCCACCCGAACCTCGTCGAAGTGCAGCCCATCCTCGTACACACCGCCGGGATGAGGCCGCTGGCGCCGATCCACCCACGCGGCATCCTCACCGGTCAGGCCGTAGGCCGATGCCGGCAATGGCGGCATAGCACCGACGCGCGCAATTCCTTCCCGGCGAACCTTACGCGTGTCTTCATCATGGAAGCTTGACCAGCTCTCGCCGGTGCGGGGAACGATCGCATCGAGATAGACGAGGTGCGCGATGCGCTCCGGATAGCGATCGGCCACCGCGGTGATCAGCAACCCGCCATAGCTGTGACCGACGAGCACCACGCGCGTCAGCTCCTCGGTCTCAATGACGGCGGCTACATCATCGACGTGCGTCGCGAGCCGAATGGACGGGGAGAGCTGATGCGCGCGTTCGCCGACACCAGTGAGGGTCACGGCAAATACGCGGTGACCTTTGGCCCAGAGCGGTGGGAGGATCTTGCGCCAGCACCACGATCCCTGCCACGCTCCGTGAACAAGTACGTAGTCAGACATGCGGTTCCTCCCGGGCGATTCAGCGGAGACCCAATTGTGTCCGCTCCCGGACTAATTGCGCGAAGGTACTGAATGGCCGTTCATGGCCCGATAGCCCTACTTGGCCGCGATCACCATGATCTCGACCAGCGCGTTCGGATCGGCAAGCTTGGCCTCGACGCATGCGCGTGCCGGAAGGTTGCTCTTGTCGACCCACTCGGTCCACACCTCATTCATTGGCGCGCGGTTGCGGATGTCGGTGACCCAAATATGGCACTGCAAGATCTTGGATTTGCTAGAGCCGCACGTCGCAAGAAGTCGATCGATCTCGCCGAGGACCTCCCTCGTCTGACCCTTAACGTCTTTACTCAAGTCTTTGGCAACGATGCCCGCTAAGTAGACGGTCTCACCGTGCTCTACCGCTTGCGAAAGAATGGCGCTCTGGTCATGTCTCGTGATGTTCACAAATCGGCTCCTGCGAATAAGGAGAGGTCGGCGGAGGATCCGCGGGTTGGACTTGGCTCGTGGCCGGGCGCCGACTCAGATGTCACAGTCCAAGCCGTACTGACGTTTGAACGCAGCTGCCTGGTCCGGCGGCTCGCGGGTCAGCAGCGCACATGCCGTGTAGTTGCCGATCATCTTATTGGTGCGTGCGTCCACATACATCCAGTCGACGATCTGAGAGCGGCCGAACTCGTAGCTCTGCCCCATGCGGACAGTCTTGACAACGCGCGGCTGGTTGGTGATGAGCCCTAAGAATTTGGCGCCGCTCTGCACAACTTTTGCGATCCAGAAGTACTCAACTTGGTCACCCGCCGAGATCCCGACCTTGACCGCGGGTGACTGCACATGGGGCGGAGCAGCGCGCAAGAGTTCCAGAAACTGGTCGAGACTCGAACGCGCCTTATCAAGGGCCCGCGCCATCGTGGGATCGTCCTTCGGAACGAAGGCAAGCTCGTCTCTTTGCGCCTTCTCCACTGTTGTTTGTCCGAGTGCCCCGGCACAGGCAAGCTGCAACACAAGCCCCGCAATGACGGATCCGGACCTCATGGGTGCCCCTTCACTGGCATGTACCAGAGCAATTCTGTCTGCTTTCAGGCGTTTCGGGGAGCACTGTGCAACGGCTGCGGTTGGCCGTGGGCCGTCTACCCGGAACCGACTTTCAGCCGCGCATACACCGCCTGGCACCACCAAAACACTGCGCCGAACGTCAGTAGAGCCCCGGCAATGCCTATGAGTTGCAAATACCACTCTGGTCTGTCGTACGCGACCACCATCAGCGTCCAGCCAATCGCCACCGCAACTAACGTGATGACCGACTTCAGAGGCAGTTTCAATTGGAGCAATCCGCCGTGCAGGTTTGCTTTAGTGTGATTGTCGGTTGCCGTCGTGAGATCCGCAATCGGCTACCGGGGGTCTCAACGAAAGATCCATCCCTCGCTTCGCAGGTCACCGATCCAGTATCGCCGCGAGCAACCGGAGCACTGATATCGAACGAACAGATCGGCAACGGGATAGAACATCACACCGATCACAACCAGGGCGATCACCCAAGACAACCGACCCGGTTCAACTCCGAATCGCTGCAACGAGCCAGCCAACACGACTGCCAGGAACCCGAGGACCACGGCCGCGGCGATCTCCCTTGCCATGCCGTCGAAAAACGGCGTGTGGGCACGCCTCGCCTGCTTTCCGCATGCAGGGCAATAGTGCCTAGCTAAGGATCTGCGCCAAGGATTCATGTCCGCTTACTAACGAGTCTGACGGTAGGCCCGCGCGTCTGCAATTGGCCGGGTTCGGCGATCAGCGAGACTCGGCGCCCATGAGAGTCTGTCTCCAACCTATAGCCGTTCGCGCTGCCTCAAGGTCCCGCTCCGGCCTTGACGGCAGGCCCAGTCGGCCCGTTGCGATCGTTCCAAGGTATTCGGCTATCGCCTGCTCGTCGCTTCCCTGGACTAGTAGGCGAAAACTTTCCGGCAAATAAGCTTGGTACTCGTCTCGCGCCTCGGCCATGCCGGCGACGCCAATCGGATCCCAGAGGTAGTCGAGAAGCTCGTCGACCGATAGAGCTTCATTTCCCGCTCGTTTAACGGCATTCCCACAGCCACCTTCTCAGTGATGTCTGCTCTGCAGTGGGATGGAGCATCGAATTCTGACCGCTTTCAGGCAAACCAGGGGGCCGATCGGTTGGCTGCTTCGTGGCCGCAGCACGACTCGATCTCTCGACATTTCTGTCACCTATCTCCCAGGCCGCTCATTGCGACCTGCGTTTGCTCCGACAGAAGCTCCTACTTGGCCTTGAGTTTCCACTCGTAGCCGCGCGGACTTTCCCCGCGAAACGGAATATCTCGGTCCGAGGAGTCGAAGAGCAGGGTCACGCCCGGATCTCTGCAACCATCAAAGGTGACTGTGCCCGTTCCGACCGTGACCGGGTTCTCACACGTCATGTCAATTGGAAGGATCAGGTGAATCTTCGCGGTCACCTTCTCGCCTTGACGCCGAAAGATAAGTTCGGTGACACCAGAGCCGCCAGGTCCCTGCCATTCCGCGCGCCAACCTGACGGTCTCAGAAGGGCCTCCATCATCGCGTCATTTCCTTGCGCGGACGCGGGTGCGATGCCGATCGCATGGAGCAGGCACAGGACAGCAATTGCGGAAAATGCCTTGAGCCTAGAAGTTTTCATCTGGACCTCCATATGAAGTCAGGATAGCTGTACTGCGCGCCGTAGTGCCGTGGTCAGGTCAACGCTGACACTCCTAGCGCCGACCAAACAAGGGAAGCTACAAAGCGCGAGAGGCCGCGGGTGGTGGATTTCATGCCGCTGCGCTGGCCCGTGAATCAGTAGCGTGACGGTCTCAAGTCCGATCAACCCGACCAGGAGATCGGACCGATGCCGGCACCAGCTCCAATGTGGACGACGTGCTCACTCGGGCGAATCGACGCTAAGGAAAGCAACTCCGCGTGCAACCGCGGCTGCCCGTTGTCGACGCCTCGTTCCGCAGCAATGCCTACCAGGTCATCGGTATACAGATGAACGGGATCGCCGTCTGGCGTGTTGCGATAAGAACCGTCTCGCTGCTGCAGTATCGGCCATGGCCCCGGTGGAAGAAAGTCCTCGCGGGGCGTACGTTTGCGAAAGCACTTTCCAGGCGCTCATCGACGACTGTCGCGCCGACCAGCGTCCGTTGCGCACAAGCGCGACGGACCTCCTGCAATTCAGTTTCGGCTCTGGACATCTTGTCCCTTCGTCAGTCTGCCCTCGTGGTTGTCGCGTCTGCTCTCAGGCGATTCTTGCTGAATTTCAAACGGCAGCTCGTGGCCGACTACGGTGCACTTACTCCCGCCTAACTATGTCGACCGAGATCTCCACTGCCGGAATCGCTCCTCTGTTCTCAAGCCAGTGAGTTGTGTTCCTGTCCTCGGGCCAGCCGACTCCCGGCCCATAGTCCGTGGCGACTCCATTTCGATGGTCAGTGATTGTCCCTTGCAGTATGTAGACGGTGCCTGGTCTGTCCTTATGATCGTGCATCGGGCCGAAGACGCCACCAGGATCGATGGTCACCATACGCATGCGAAGTTGGCGCCCTGCCATGCCCTCGATCTCAAGGCCAAGGTCAACCGTTGCAAGCAGCTTCACCGTAACACCTCTCGTCTCAGGTGCCACCTGTTCGTTGCTCATCGTGTTCTCCTTCCGTGCAGGGGAGCATTGGTGTCGAGAATCGTTTCTGGCCGCCGACCTCCGGCACGTAGAGGGATCTTGAACCTCAAAGATCCGCTTAATGTCCGCTTCGAGGTCAATCGTCTATCGGACGTCCGCGGCTGCTCGTGGCCGCTCCTGCTCATCCATCGCGCACTCGTATCTCGGGACCACAGACCCTGGGGCGGAAACTCGCCCAACTGCGCCCATCAGTCAGGCCGGAAAGGTCACGGTGAAACGCGCGCCCCCCATCGGCGCGCGATCCACCGTGACCGAGGCTGCATGCAGGTCGGCTACGCGTTGCACCAGCGCGAGGCCAAGGCCCGCGCCGGTATCGGATGCCCCGGCACGAAAGAAGCGGTCGAAGACGCGCTCACTCATCTCAGCCGGCACACCCTGGCCGTCGTCCGAAACAGCGATCCGGACGGATCTGGCGTCCCGCTCGATCGACACCTGGACGCGGGACCGCGCGTGTCGCAGCGCGTTGTCCACCAGGTTGCGAACCAGGATGGCGAGCGCGTCCGCGTCGCCTCGCACCGCTGCAGCAGCCGGCACGAACGCCACCTCGACACCGCGCGCCGTCGCGGCAGGCGCAAGTTCTTCCAGCGCAAGGCGCACGACGACGGCCAGGTCCGTCACGGGCAGCTCGGCGGGTTTGGCTTCGCGCGCATCGAGCCGCGCCAGCGTCATCACAGCGTTGACGAGATGCGTGGCACGATCAACGCCTGCCATCATTGCTTGCAGCGCCTCCGCGCGTTCTGCGGCCTCCGTCGCGCGCAGTGCCACCTGCGCTTGGGCGCGCAGTGCCGCCAGTGGCGTGCGTAACTCGTGAGCGGCATCTGCCGTGAGCGTCCGTTCGTGGCGCAGCGCAGCGTGTACCCGCTCGAGCAGGCGGTCGAGCGCCAGGCCCACTGGCGTGAGCTCACGCGGCAGACCGTCGTGCGCGACCTTGCGCGCTTCCGCCGGCTGCAGCGCATCGATCGATCGCGAGAAGCGCACCACCGGCTGCGTCACCTGCCGCACCACAAGCCCGACACCGATCACCAGGGCAAGTACCAGCACGGCACCCGGCAGCACCAACCGAAGGGCGCTGGCGCGCGACAGTCGAACGCGGTCGGCCATCGGCTGGCCGACGTGGATCGTCGCACCCTCGGGTCCGGCGCGCAGCGAGAACACCCTGTAGGCCTGACCGGCGGCCTCCACTTCACCAAAGCCTGTTGCAGCGGCCTCAGCCAAAGGCTCAGTGGGCGCTCCGGGCGAGCGGTAGACGATGGCGCTGTCGCGCCGGCGCACCTGATAGACCACGTGTTCGTCGTGTGCGTGGTCGATGCGCGCCAGTTCGATGTCCCGGTCATCATCGTGCTCATCATCATCGTCATCCGCCTCGCGCTCGCGACGGCGCGACGCGTGCTCGCGCTCACGGATTTCCCGATCGGCCACGGCCAGCACGGCGTGGGCCGATTCGACGAGCGCGGCGTCGAACAGGCGGCCGGCCTCAGCGACGGCGCTGCGGTACAGCCAGGCACTGCTGACGGCCCATGCGACGATGGCGATGCCGATGAGCAGCCACGTGAGACGGCCGCGCAGCGACCAGGTGCCGGCCGTACTCACACCGCCAACCGCCAGCCCAGGCCGCGCTGCGTTTCGATCAACCCGGCGCCGAGTTTGCGCCGCAGATGGTGCAGGTACACATCGACGGCGTTGCTTTCAATGCTCTCATCCCAGCCGTACAGCGCTTCGACGAGTTGCGCACGCGACAGCGTGCTGCCCGGCCGGCGGGCGAGAGCGAGCAGGACCGCAGTCTCGCGCGCCGTGAGCTCGACAGGCGACCCTGCTTTCGTCACGTGCCGCGTGCTGGGCTCGATCACGATGTCGCCGAGGATGATCTGCGGCGCAGCCCGTCCGCCGACGCGGCGCTCCAGGGCACGCAGGCGTGCGTTGAGTTCGTCGAGGTCGATCGGCTTGACCATGTAGTCATCAGCCCCGGCGTCGAGCCCGGCGATGCGATCAACCACTCGGTCTCGGGCGGTCGCGATGATCACGGGTGTCGTCAGCCCACGACCGCGGGCGCGGCCGAGCAGGCCGAGGCCGGTGCCGTCGGGCAGGCCGAGGTCGAGCACGACGGCATCGAATGGCGCGCTCGCACCCGCCGCCAGCCAGGCCGAGTCGGCCTCGCCCGCGCTGCGTACCCAGTCCACTGCATGTCCGTCCTGCCGCAGGCCGACACGCAGCGCGCTGCCGAGCATGGCATCGTCCTCCACGAGCAGCAGTCGCATCTTGGAGCGTCCTTCAGTCGTCGTCGTGCTGTAAGTGGCGCCCGTGTGAGGCCGACAGTTGCGTCGGCACTGCGGCCAGCCCGGTCCCGCGCTCGATTCCCGGCGCCGGTATCCACCCCGTCCAGAAGGCGATCACTGTACCGGCCAGCAGTGCCGCGACCCAGCGTCGCGAACCGGCGGCGGCAGCGGCGGTCGCGGCGCGCTTGGTGCCCGTCACCATCGCGCGCATCAGGTTCTCCCGATGCAGGATACTGCTGACGATCACAGCCGCCACGTGCAGCGCCACCAACGCGATGGTGGCGTTGGCGATGACTTCGTGAGCTTCCTCCAACCACTTAGGGCCTACCTCGTTGAGCACTGCCCAGCCAGTCAAACCAGTGACAGCGACCATAACGAGCAACCCCAGCACCGCCCAGCTTGCCGCGGGATTGTGGCCGGTGTAGTGCTCCGGCGAGCCAGAGACAAGCGAACGCAGGTAGGAGAGCACGGCGCGCGGCGACCAGGTGAAGCCCGTGAAGCGGGCATAGCGGGTCCCGACCACGCCCCACAACAGGCGAAATGCAACGAGGCCCGCCGCGGTGTAGCCGAGCAAGGCATGCAGTGCGCGCCAGCGTTCGCTCTCGCTGACCAGATAGGCGCCGAAGAAGGACGCCGCGAGCAGCCAGTGAAACAGACGTGTGGGCAGGTCCCAGACGAGGATGCGGTTTTGAGCAGCGGTCGACATGATCAGACTCGATTCAGCGCATCAAGCGCAAGGACGCTTCGGAATAGTCGCCCAGCGCGGCCCGCGTGTGGCACGCCGCACAGTCGGACGGTTTGGCCTTGCCGGCGCTCGTGTCGCGTGACCGATCGCGATGCTCCCTCAGGAACCACGGCTGGGTACTGATCCGTGGCAACTCCGGGGGCGTGGCGTTCGCGGCAACGACCGGTTTGGCGGTCGCACCGAGGTACGCGGTGATCTGCTGCGCAGCGGCGGCGTCCAGGCTGGCGTTGACGCCGAAGTGCCGATCAAGCCGGCCGAGAATGGTGTTCCATTGCGCCGGCTGCAGTAGCCTGGCTGGATAGGCGACATGACAGCTCCCGCACTCTTCGCGATAGACGTCGGGCCCCACGTCGTAGTGATGCTCGCCGGCATGGGCTTCATGGACGCCGAGCAGGACGATGAACATCAGGGAGGCGGTCCAGACAGCCACGTCGAACAGGTGGTGTCTTCGGATGCTGTGCTTCATGGCGGCCTCAGGACTTCAGCGAGATGAGGTAGGCAATGACGTCGCCTTTCTCGGCCGCGGTGCACTCTCGCGCCAGGACGTCCTTGCAGTTGCGGCGGAACCACTTGTCGACCTTGGCCTGGTCCGTCAAACGCGCGGCGTTGGCGACAGGTGCCAACGGCTGGATCGTCTTGCCGGTCACCGCATGGCGACCTACGACGCGGGGATCCGAGGTATGGCACGTGCTGCAGCTCCACTCCTGGCCATGCCGTTGCGTAAAGAACGCCTGCCCGCGCTCGACCGAGAAGCCAGCGAAAGTGGGCTGGTCGGTGCGGGCGGTCAGCTCGAGGGAGCGCAGCAGGTCGTTGGCAGTCTGCGCACGGGCCAGTGGCGCAAAGCCGATGGCGACGGCCAGCGCGAGGCCGGCGAGGAGAGATTTCATGTGCGGGCTACCTTGTCGTTCATGGACAGGCGGCACGTTAGAAGCGGATGTTTAAGCGAGCATTAAGAGATCCCGAACGTCGCTTGCAAGGGCGGCTTTCAGGCGAGCCTGCACTTCAAATCACGTCCGCTTGCAGGCGACACCTCAGTAGATAGCTAGCGGCTGCTTCTGGCCGCTCTCTGCCAGGAGCGTGGCAACAGCTGAACGCCATAGGTGGTGGCTTTCGAGCATCGCTGCTAGCGGGCTCGAACATTACGCCCGCGCATTTGCAGGATGGATCGCACTGCATTTGCTCCATCGCAACAAAAGCTATTTGGACCGCGACATTGCTCGTGCGATTTGACTCTCTAACTTCTCGCTTTTGCGCCCACTGCAGGTATCCGTCCCATATCAACATCGCTTGGTCCCGTCTATTAAAGCGGGCGCGAGTTTCCGATCGAGCGGTGCATGGCGGTCGGTTCAAAGGAAGGGATAACTGTGAGAGTAAAGAGAGCAGTATTTGCGGCCCTGGTTGCTGCCGGCGCGCTATCGGCGTGCGGAGGAAGTCCAGAATCGACCAACGTAGCGCCTGTCGTCAATGTGGCACCGGTTGCCAATGCCGGACCCGACCAGAGCGTGATCGCGGGCTCGACGGTCATAACACTTGACGGAAGCGCCAGCACCGACGTGAACGGCGATTCGATCGTGTTCTCTTGGACGCTGTCCGGCAAGCCACAAAACAGCGCAGCAGCTCTGAGCGACCCGGCCTCTGCCAAGCCCACATTCATTGCGGATATGCCCGGAACGTACGTCGCGAGCCTGGTCGTCAGCGATGGCGCGCTGACCAGCGGCGTGGCGACATCCAAGGTGTCTGCGACCACCGCGAATGCGGCACCAGTTGCCAACGCTGGCACCGCACAGAACGTACTCACGGGGGCGACCGTCACGTTGGATGGGAGCGCCAGTTCCGATGCGAATGGCGATCCGCTGACATATTCGTGGACGCTCAGCAACAAGCCGGCCAGTAGTGCAGCCGCGCTGGCCGGCGCGACTTCGGCCCAACCGATGTTTACCGCCGATGTTGCCGGCACCTACGTCGCCACGCTAACCGTCAACGATGGCCAGGTCGCCAGCGCGCCTTCGACCGTGACGGTTACGGCCGCCGTCGTCAATGCTGCGCCCGTCGCAAATGCCGGCGCAGCTCAGTCGGTAATTGCCGGCTCCACCGTGACCTTGAACGGCAACGGCAGTTCGGATGCTAACGGTGACACTCTCACTTACGCGTGGACGCTGAGCACCAAGCCGATGGGCAGCGCAGCCAGCTTAAGCGCGGCCACGAACTCCGCGCCGACCTTCACGGCCGACGCCCCGGGAACCTACGTGGCCACGCTCATCGTCAACGATGGCAAAGTGAACAGCGCGCCCGGCACAGTGGCCGTTACCGCGACAACGGTTGTCGGATTCGAATCCGTTTCGCCGCTTCCTCCGAATACGCCGAGCTATGGCTTCGAAGCGGCCGCCCTGACCAGCCTTGGCGATCGCGTCGCCCTGAAGGCGGGCTCGCCGCGAACGGTGCACGCGATCACGGTCGCGATGAGCAGTTGGGCCTGCCAGACCGGTGGTTGGAACACGTTCGACTGCGCTTCCGCGGCAAACGCGACGTTCAACCACCCGATCACGCTTAAGGTTTACGACAGCCTTGGCAACCTGCTTGCGACGCGTACGCAGACCTTCACCATTCCGTTCCGCCCCTCCGCCGATCCGACTTGCGTAGGTGCCGACGTCGGTAAGTGGAAATCAAATGGCACCTGCTACAACGGATTTGTCGCGCCAATAACGTTCGACCTGCGTTCGCTGAACATCAAACTGCCCGACGACGTGCTGGCGTTCGAGGTGTCATACAACACCCGAACCTACGGATCGCCTGCGCTTGGTGTCACGGGTCCCTACGACTCGCTCAATGTCGGGCTCTACTCCACCGCGACCATGCCTTCGATCGGCACCTACACCAACCCGGGCGTTCTCATTGAGAACGGGAGTCCGCAGGTGGAAGGCTATGGAATCATGGCGCAAGTCATGGTGGTCGCGCCGTAACGACTCAGGTCTTAAGAGGCCGCCAAGATCGCCCAGGCTTTCGGAAAGGGAGCGTTAGTTTTCGGAGCCTGGGTACGCGGCCGATTTTGAGATTCCACGAAGAAATGCACCGACGCCCATGATCTTGGCATCCTTGACGTTCCCGTCGTAGATGACGCACTGAATGACTTCGTCGTTCAGGATGGAGCAATAGTGGTGTGCCTCCATCTGGAATTTCAGCTTTCCGTTGTAGAAGTGAAAGCCGTCCAGGTAGGCGCTGATAGCCTCGATCGGAGGCTTGTTCTGCAGGATCGCAGCGCCGGCTTCCAAGGCTTGCGTTTTCACCGACTCGGACGCTCCCGGCGGAGTCACAGGAGAGACGGTTTTGTTGTCCCCGCAACCAGCGGCTAGCACACCAGCCATTAGGGAGCCGACCAGACAGAGCACTCGCATAGTGTCCTCGCGCGTCGCGGTGGGCGACGGTTCGGACATTCACTGAGCAAGCCTTGTTCCGTTAACGCGCTGTGAGGGTACCTTCATGACCGCTTTCAGGCTATCGAGGTCGCCATTGCTCGCGGCCGCAATTGGCCGCGAACCGCCGCCCGTTGCGTGTCGAGGTAACCGCGTTCGTTCGAATGTCGAGTTTGCGATCAAGCAAGACGGCAAGGGCCGCCACAAGGAAGGCGCTTTCGTCTTCCGGTGCCAAGATCTGACCAGGAACGAACCATGGCGGATGTGTTTGCCCGAAGGACAACGTTTTGAATGGGCGTTGTTTCTGGTTTCCGAACCGTTTCGCCTCGCTTCAGGCCGCCTGCTGCACCAGCATGCCGCGCAAACCTTCGATAACTCCCGCTGCTCGGACAAGAACGTCGGGGCGAGCGTCCTTTTGAAATGACTGCATATATTGAAGTAGTTCATCGGGACGAAGAATGGGAACAGACGGAGTGCCGAGTAAGGTCAAATTCACACTCGGGTTCGTGAATAGGACGATGCCCTGAATCCAGGGCTGGCGTTCGCCTTCTTCAAATGCTCGCCCAGCAGCCAGACAAGGTTCTTGGTCTGTGCGATCGGGTTGCGCATCTGCTTCTGGTATGCAGTTCCCTTTCGCCCCCACTTTCGAGACCTGCCACTGTTGCGCCTGCTCATCACAGACCACGGCTCCGTTGTTGTGCTTCACTTCGATGACAAAGACTGCGTTCGGCCCGCAGACGACAAAATCCGCCTCGTTAACACCTGTGCTTGAGCGCGCGTTCGGTATGTCGAGTTGGTTAAAGATGGTGAATGTATTGGGCAACCCTCGTCGAAGATGCATAGCCTGCTCTTCGCCCTCAGCTCCAGCCGCCATGACGGGGTCGCTGGAAGTAAACGCGAATATGAGGCCCGTGATCACCCCGATCGCTACTGCAATCCAGCCGTTGAAGAGAAGGCTGACGAACGTAAGTGGAACGCCAATGAGCAAGACGATCTGTCGAGTTCGCTTGGTGGCAGCTGTCTTCTCCAGCAACTTGTTTGCAACCACGAAGTGAGTTCTTGCCACGGGACCTCCAACGATTCGTGATACTCAGATCCTGATGCTAGGTCGAGTCTGGTCGGCTTCGCCCCCAGGAAGTAACGGGGCCCGAAGTCAGGCAGATGACGAAGCGCGTGTGGACTCAAGATCTACTCGGATGAGGGCGCATTCGAGCGATTCTGCAATGCCTCCTTCAGGTCGGCAATTGGCCGGCTCACGACCCCCGCGATCGCGGTGACTCGACTCCCAGGCCGCGTCTCGGTCACTTGATCGGCGCTAAGCAAAATCCTTGCGCCGTGCAGCTCCGCCCTGGTGCGCAGTCAAGCTGGCTCTTGCAGTACATAACGCATGCGAACGCGCTAGGTGCGCACGCGTGCGGGTAGCAGCTAACGTCCGCGATCGTCGGATGCTTCCACATATGCCTGTCATGGCAGACCGGCAACGACGCGGCGGTCTTGAGCTTTGCGTTCTCGGCTTCCAACTGCTTGACCTTTTGAGCCAGCGTGAACGCCCTCTCGTTGCATTCGTTCAGATCCCCTAAGCACGCCCTGTACAGTTCGTCAGCGCCTGCATGCTCCTTCCCGGGAGGAACGTTCTTGCCGGGCTGATTTCCGACCTTCGGCGGTCTGGAGGTTTCAACCGTTGACGTGTCGCGATCCTGCGCCACACCCGCTCCAACGCCAGGGTGAACGCGAGACACGTGGCGCCGAACAAAGCCAAGGATCGTCTAATCCACATTGGGTTCCTCGTACGCCGTGTGCAGCGCGCCCGCGTCTCGTCGATCTTCTAGCGGCCATCGAGACGCAGCAGACTGAATTGGCCGATCGCGCGGTTCTCGTCGCACCCACAGTGCGAAGGCCGGGTTCGGGTGATTCTCGTCCACCTCTCGCGCGGCAGCAATTGGCCGAACAGGGAAGGGGGGGTCAGGTGGCCGAGCGATCCGTGCGGTCGACAGGACGCCTGCCAAGCCTTCAGCACGCATGAAGCGCGATGCGCTTGCGAGGATTGACCTTCATGCGCAGCTGCAATCCTTCCGGGCGATACCGGCGGTAGACACGTTTCTTGCCGACCGCCAACCCGAAGCAGACAGTAGGACACGGCTCGGAAGAGGCGCATCAAACAGCAGCCTGGACCATCTCGGCAGGGGACTTGCGGACGGACGAGTCGACGAACGAGCGTCGTAGCCGAGTCAAGTGCGTCAGCCCACGCGGCCTTGCCGCAGCGGCCCACCGCAAGAGTGGGGTCTTGCCGACTTGCCCGCTCGGGCGATCTACTTCCTACTGGTGTCGCGGGTACAGGCGGAAGCTCGGACTCGCGATACGGTAGTTCAGATTCATCAAGGGAAAATCGAGACGGCCTGTGCTGGGACCTTGTTCGCTGCGCTACACGCATCCCGCAGTGGTGGCGCTAGCCGCGGGCCTTCTACGTCACCTGCTCTCGCCTAGGCCTTCGCTTCTGGAGGTTGGGCTGTGAACCGCGACAGTGGTTTCATTCCTATCACACGCCTCACATAAGTTCTTGCATTCATTCGAGGTGAACTCACTAAAACGGAGAATTTATGAAAGCTGTTCGAGGTGGTGCGGGGAGCGCGCGCGGTCTGACGCTTCGCAACATTTTATTCATGGCATCGACCGGGGCGTTCATCGCCGCATGCGGAGGAGACTCCGACAATGCCGCGCCTTTGCCGCCGGCTCCGGCGCCAGCTCCGGCTCCGGCACCGGCACCGGCACCGCCATCGACGCTGAGCCAGGTAACGACCTTCCTCGCTACGGTGGATGCGCTGTGGGCCACAGCGGTACCGGCAGCGGCAACGCGGCTTTCAGTAACAGACGACTGCTTTCTGGACGATGGACGAACAAAGGCATTCAACTTAACTGACCTGACAGCCAGGCAACAAGAGGTCGCCGCACGAGACGCCTATCGCATTGGCGAGAGGCGGGGCAACATTCAGGTACTCGCCGAGCGCAACGCCACAAATCCTGATGGCAGCACGCGCAGGGAAGTGGATACGCAATTTGACATCACCTACGCGGACGGATCCGTCGAACGCTCGGTGAAAAGCACCCTGATCAGCGGAAGCTCATTTGGCACCCCCAGGTGTGCGACGCCGCAAGCTTCCAGTGCGCTGCGCCTTCTGGGAAACCAACAAGTTGTCCGAATAGAAGCGCGTGCGCGCAATATCCGGGAAGAAAACTACTCATTAGGGGGCGTTCCGCTGGTGCCGCTTGTCACATACCGTAATGATGTGCAGATGTTTGTAAGGGATCCGATGGGTAATTCAACTTACGTCATCGTTTCTGGTCCCGGCCCGGCGGGTGCCAGCGGTCAACCGTTTTCGCTCAAGCTCATTTCGCCCCACTTGCTGCGCGACGCGCCTGAGTTGGCCGGCAAAAGGGGCAACTTTCTCAATTGGGAGGATGACGAAACATTTCGATTCTGCCGAATTGTCGGGCCCACCGTTCCAGTGGCTACAGTGGCCGATTGCGTCGTTGAGGGCGCAACTGGGAACAATTGGGGCTGGAACACTTCTACACCTAATGCCGCCGCTGACGCGGGTTTTATGGCGCAAGGTTGGACCGCCGGTGGGAGCTATACGTTCGCCGTCTATAACGACGATGGGTGGAAGACCATCAATGGCCAGGCCGGTCGAACTCCCATTGCTACTTACACGACAACGCTGAAGCGTTTGCCGTACACATTCGTGGAAATGGCGGGCGGCGGCCCGGCTACGGACAACTTTCCTCGCTTTGTCACGCCATCTCCGACATCCATCGCCAGCAACGTGGTGAGTGCAGTTCCGACGCCGATGAACGTCACTTGGTCGGCTTTGCCGGCGATCGCCAACGCGGGTGGATTTAGGCTGTTTTCGATCTATGAATACTTTGAAGGACCAAAGTCGACCAATCCGATGGGTACGTTTTACCCCGCCTACCGAAGCAACATCGAAAGCTATCCGGGTAGCACGGCGGTGACGATTACGGGTTTGGTGGTCCGGCCTAAGGTTGCCGAGATGACTGCTAAGAGTTACGCGGAGTTCGGCCTCGTATATCTGGATCGGAACGATAGTCTCATCTTCAGCATCATTTCTTTCAATTGATCCGGTGCACCTAGGACGGCGCGCTCCGCCTTTGAGCGCGCCGCTCACGCGTGACGTCGAGCCGCCGCAGGCCCCACTGAGCCAGCGAGAAATGCAATTTAGGCCCGCATCGGCGTTGCACCAAACGGTATCGATTCAGTACCCGGGCTCTGCCGAAGCAGAACAGCTGAGCTCGAAGAAGAATTTGCTATACGTCCGCTTTCCCGGCGGTCCAACATCATCGACCGCGGTAGCGATCGGCCGATCGTGCGGCGAGGTGCTCCGAGGACAAGCTCATCGCATCGACTCAGGATGTGCGGTTGCGGTCCGTCGACGCCTGTGTCTCGCCGACGCGAGCCAACAGCCCAGCCGCGAACGATATCGATCAATGACTCGGCGGACATGTTCATCGGCATCTGCTGCTCGGAGAACAGTACGAAGCCGAGTCAGCTTAGCGAAGCGGCGCAACGGCCGCTATCGGGGCGATGAGGCAACGTCGCTGGATGGCAAGTTATGGCCGGCTACTGTCAGACGACTAAGGGGGAGAGTCGTAAGCTGGCGTCGAACAACCCGCTGCGTGTGTTCAGCGCCCTCATCGCCCGTCCGCTCCAATCCGCCCGTCGCGTCATCGGTCATGGCGCGACAACTCTTGGACGCCAGCACCTCGAGCAGCAGCAACGGAAAGGGCGATCTGGCCAAATGCCGGGCCCCTCCGTGATGGCGTGGCATGCCAGTTGCCGCGCGCCCGCATGCTGAGATCGATGCGTTCCGCTGTCGCACTGGTCATCTTCACTTTCGCCGCTGCTTGGTTATTTGCTGTTTGGCTGCAGCAGACGCTGAATCATGCGCGTAGCGTCCGCGCCGCCCAGTGGAGCGCGGCGTCTGTGGCCCTGCAGCCCGCCGGCACTGCGATGCGGCCGGCGGTGGGGCGCGCGACGGAATCTTCAGCGGCGGGTGGCGCGGCATTGGAGCGGGCGTCCAGGCAGCCATTAGTGGTTCCGGCTGCAGTTCGCTAGCCGCTGTATTCGTCCGAGCCTTGCACCCACAGAAACGACTGAATATCGATCATGTCGCGCGGTCCGAGGTCGCGCAGGTCTCGTTTGATCTGCCGAGCGAGCCCCAGCAGCCCGGCGTAGATCTCCCAAGAAGGCCGCGACTGATAGCGCAGAGGGTGGCTGTAGGCGAGCGCGGCGGCGCGCGTGACCTTCGGCTTCATGAACAAGTGCGTGGCCGGTTGCGCCAAGAATCCGAATACGGTCACCACCGGCCAGGTGAGAACACGGGTCTGACGACGCGGCAAGGCGGCGACCACCTCGACCCAATCCTCGAAGCGGCGCTGCAGCGGCGCAGCACCGTGGAGGAAGTCATATAGCCCGATCGCGAAGGCGCGCGCCCCTGACGGTGACTTCAGCGCATCACGCAGAGCCATCTTCTCGAACGAGAAGATGAAGCTGTAAGGCGAGCTTTGTTCGATGCCCACCGCCCGCGCACCGATCGCGGCGTATTCGCCGAGGTTCAGCAGGCGCGTGTACTCCGCCTGGTTCAGCGTGGACTGCCAGCGACGGTGCGCCTCCCACTTGTAGTCGCGCTCCGACGCCAAGTACCCCGCATCTCGAAACCCGCGTGGGAAAAAGCGAAGGAACTTGCGTCGACAACGCTCCGCGCCCGTTCGTTGGGGACGTGATGGACGAGCGTCTGCTAAGGAGGGTCGAGTGTCAGGGGCGGCCGTTTTCATACTATCGCGCACCGGCGAGACGCGCCGTTGTCGCAGCGGGTTACGGCAAGCGTCGCGCCCGAGGGCAGTGTGGTATTTCGACTGGGAACACCACGGCGCAGGGCGCCTGAGCGGGTGGCGACTGACGCTCCCAACTGGGAGCGATGCGCTTCTTCTGTACTCGGAGGCGACTGTCTTAGCCACGCCCGGCGTAGGAGACCGGCACCCGCCGCTGAACCCGGCGTCATTGGCTCGCTCTCCGTAAGAGCCTGCGTGTTTGTAGAGAGTGGCTTGGGTCGAAGGGTAGCGAGTGTCCGCATTCGGACCAATCAGACTCCCGAAGAACCGTCCGCTCATGGCCGGGGCTTGCCCAATCCCGTTGGCGGTCATAGAGTGCACAAGTATTCAGGATCAGGCGGCCAGACTCGATTGACGCGGCCCCTCATTCCGAATGGCTGACATGGGAGGACACCATGACGGCGCAGTCCCTTTCACAAAACACTGCACCGCTTCTTGTGGCCATGCTGACCGCATGTGGCGGCGGAGGCGAGTCCACTACAACGCCCGTAGCGCCGACAACTCCGTCAGCGCCGCCGCAGCTTCCTGTTGCACCACCGTCGTCCGCGCCGGCTCCAACGTCCGCCGCGCCGTACTTCCTCGTCACGGGCAGTGCTGGTCCGCTAGGACAAATCAGTGTCCCGCTCTTCAGCGGCAGCGCTCGGGATAACAGCCGCCACCTGGTCGTGCTTGACCCGGCCTCGCCTACAACCCCAGCATTGGTTGAACAGTCCGGCCAGTGGAGTCCCATCGCCCAAGTCGATGAAGGCGCCGTGGACAGCACGGCCACAGCCATTACTCAGATCTATCCGCGCTTCGTCGTATATCTGAAACCCGGCGGCCGCCTGCAACGCCTTGACCTGCGGCGCGGCAGTTGGCCCCCGGCGCCGACATTGCTATCCAAGTTGGTGAGCTTCCAACTGTGCTACGGCTTCGCCTATACCCTTGTGGATCTGGCGTCACCGCAGCGATCGATTTTGCTCTTCATCGGACCAGGGGCGGACAACAAGTGCTACAGCGACGATGACCAAGACGTAGCAGTGAGACTGGACATGTCGTCGGAAGATGGCCCGATCGCGACTGGCGGTGTTGTCTTGCATGCGCTTCGTACGGACGACGGTGCGATCACCGGGTTCATTATTAGAGCGGGCGATCAGGTGCAACGGGTCGACAAAGACTTTGCCAACGCTGTAAAGCTGTTCTCGGTCGATCGGTCTACCTTTCAGTCTGCATACAGCGTCGACTCGATGCACCTCGTTGGACAGAGCCTGCTTTTCACTGATCGAGCTTCATTGCGGTCTTATGACCTCGCCACAGGGACCGGCCCCGTCACCCTGAGCGCGCTGGATCCTGATGAATGCTGTCTGTCAGCGGCAATCTCAGATTCAAACGAAACGTACCTGGTGGTCTCGGGCGTCAACTTCGACCAGAACACTGGGAAGTCGGGTTCTCGCATTTTGCGGGCAAACGCCGCTGAAGCTCGAACTCTGGTTGTCGAGCCGGTTCGCTTCATTGGCGACCTCCACCTAACGCCAACTCGGATAATCTACTCCGCCGCAGCCGCAAATGAGAACTCATTCGCGTACCGATCACTGCCAAAGTCGGGAGGCGACCCAGTAACGTTGTTGTCTCAGCCTCGCTGCTCGTACCCGCAAACTGTGGTGAGCGGGGAGCAGCTTTGGTATGCCTGCCAAAGTGCCGTCAGCAAAAGCGTGACGGTGGTGCGCAGCGATGGCACAGACGAGCAAGTCCTCGAAAACGCAACGATTGTGAGCGGCGCCCGGAGCAGTTCGCTTCCACTTAGACCGACCACGTCGACAAGCTATTCAGTAATCATCGCAAGCAACTTGTCCTCGGAGCCATCAGCACTGTCAAGCGCGCGGTTGCAAGCGTTCGACGCATCGAGTCGTCAGCCCCTTCTCATCTACGGAACGCTACCGGCCAGCGCGTTTCGGCGCGCCGTGGGGCTCGAAGGCGTCTTCCAGCCCGTCGTTGGACTACCCGGACAGTTGCTATGGGGTCTACCGAGCCTCCTTGGCGCGGAAAGCACTGAACAGGAGGGTCCAATCGGCAAGTACTTTGATGTCTTCTTTTACCAGAGCAACAGCGCCGGCTTGACACGAGTCACTGCCTTCGTTCGGTAGACGACGTCAGCTTTAAGGTCGCGTTCAGGGGCAACTTCGGGAGAATCCCGACATTGGCGGGTGTGACTGCTGTTGGCCGTACCTGGAAGAAACAACTCCCGAGCTAGCCGCGCAGACCAAGCCTCACTAAGATGCCTGGCCGCCACTGCTGATAGGAGCGGACGTGCTTTCTCGTCGGTTGCTCACAGCGCTCCTTCTGTGCATTGCTGCGTCCCACGTCTGGAGCAGTCCGTCGCTCAAGATCCTGCGGGTCGCCTTTCCGATTTCCGAGGATGGATTCGATCCGGCTCGAATCTCGGACAACTACTCTGCCAGCGTCACGACCCATATCTGCGAGAGCCTGTATGCATACGACTACCTCGCGATTCCCGCGGCCATCCGCCCGCTGACGGCGGCGGCGATGCCCGAGCACTCGCCGGACTTCCGCACCTGGACGATCCGCCTGCGGCCCGGTATCTATTTCACGGCGGATCCGGCGTTCAAGGGCCGGCGACGCGAGTTGATTGCGGCTGATTACGTCTATTCATTCAAGCGATTCGCCGATCCTGCGGTGAACAGTCCGCACTGGGCCGAGTTTGAAGAGCTGCAGATCAAGGGCCTGACAAAGCTGCGCAAGGAAGTTCGGGGCGGCCAGCACGCATTCAACTACGACCGCGAGATAGAAGGCCTGCGCGCGCTGGATCGCTACACGCTGCAGTTCCAGTTGGAGGTCGGCCGCCCGCGTCTCGTGCAGAAACTTGTCGGCCCCTTCCGCGGTGCTGTCGCGCGTGAAGTCGTCGAAGCCCATGGTGGCCAGATCATGGAACACCCGGTCGGCACCGGGCCCTTCAAGCTGGGGCAGTGGCGTCGCTCTTCGTTGATCATCCTGGAGCGCAATCCCGACTACCGCGAAGTCCTGTTCGACGCGCAGCCTGCACCAGACGATGTCACGGGGCAGGCAATTGCCGCGCGCTTGCGCGGACGCCGGCTTCCAATGGTGGATCGCGTCGAGATTTCGATCATCACCGAGAACCAGCCGCGCTGGCTGACGTTCGTAGACGGCCATATCGATACGGTGGAGGTACCGTCGGATTTCCTGCGCCTGGCTCTGCCGGGCGGGAGGGTCGCTCCCTACCTCGAGCGCCGCGGCATCCAGGGCTACGTGGTCGTCTCGCACGCGGTTAGCTACTACTACTTCAACATGGAGGATCCACTCGTCGGCGGGTACACCGCGGACAAGATTGCGCTGCGACGCGCGATCGGGCTGGCAATGAACGTCGAACGCAGCATCGCGCTGGCGCGCGGCGGCCAGGGTCTCGTGGCCCACTCGCCGATTGCGGCGCACGTCCGGGGCTTTGATGCCGGCTTTCGGAGCGAAAACGGCCAGTACGACCCGGGGCGCGCGAGGGCGCTGCTCGACACCTACGGCTACCTCGATCGCAACGGCGATGGCTGGCGCGAGCTACCCGACGGGCAGCCGCTGATCCTTTCCGCGGCTACCGATCCCTCGCAGATCTCCCGCCAGTTTGATGAGCTTTTCCAGAAGGACCTGCAGGCGATCGGGCTCAGGGTGGAATTCAAGGTCGCACAATGGCAGGAAAACGCCAAGGCATCTCGGGCCGGCAAACTGATGATGTGGCAGCTCGGCACCTACGTCGTCGCTCCCGACGGAACCGATTCTCTGCTCCGACTCTACGGTCCGGCGGCCGGCGGCTTCAACCAGTCGCGATTCAAGCTGCCGGCGATGGACGCACTGTACGAGAGAATTTTGCTGCTGCCAGATGGACCGGAGCGGGACGCACTGTTCGATCAGGCCAAGCGGCTCGCCGTCGCCTACATGCCCGAGAAGACCACGGTGCACCGGGTGTTCTCGTACATGAACCAGCCGTGGGTGATCGGCTATCGCATCAAGCCGTTCATCCCTGGGTGGTACCAGATGATAGACATCGACACGAACATTGCGCCGCAGCGCTGATGCTCAACGAAGCGCGTCCGCGTTAGGGTTGATCGTTCAATCCAAGCTAACGGCTCCTTGTGGCCGAATATTGCCTACTGTCACCCTCGCATTTCGGCGAATCCAAGGGTGACCCATGAAGACCGGTAATGGCCGTCTGCCGCAGCACACCAGTTAAGTGTCGACAAAGCGTCCTTCCATAGATTGAGCCTGCGCACGGCTGCTTGCCAGCCATTCGGGCAAGTCAATCTCTGCTTGAACATCGCTCTAGCGCCTGCCGTCCGCGCCTGGCCCTCATCGTGTCAGCAAGCGATCATGAATGAACGCGGACCAACAAGTCCGAATGGGGGCATTTTCAACTGAGTTCCGAAGTCCGCCTCTGGCGTGATCAGGGAGCGACTGTCCACGTCGGCTTCTGGCCGGCTACGCCCATCAGGTGGACTCTGACCATGGCTTCGAATTGTCGGCGATCAGCGCCAGCAAACGCGCTTGCTCCTGTGACGTAGAAACTCGCATTCGAGTGAAATCCTCGCCGTTGAGCTTTACATCGGCGTAGGTTCCGGAGGCGTCTTCGTGAAAGTGCAGGTATGCCTTGGACTTGCGGTAAAAGGAGCCCGGCGTCCGCTCAACCAGCGTCGAATCCTTGCGCAACTGGCGAAGCATCGGCTCAAGAGCAGCAAGCGTTTCTCGACGAGCGTGCTTCACGGTGTGTTCCACGATGAGGCGGCGGACGCTGTCCGCCTCGGGCGGAGTTACAGCGTACCGCGGTTGGCCGGTGCTGGCCGGTCGGGCGCCGTTTCAGCTGGCAAAGGCGCTGATCCACCGTCACCGCGCAATGCGATGAGGTGAAAAGTCAGCGCGGCGACCGAAAAGCAACTGGAAGGCGCAAAAATCAAGAAATAGACGAAGAGGACAAAGAACACTGCAGCGGCGAGCATCGCTGAAGCCCCAGCGAAGAAAAATCGGCAGTGCTCTACTCAAGGAGGCGAGCGGATCGCTCGCCGAACTCAGCGGACAGGCACGAC
>CAVQID010000025.1:0-58117 GCA_963712485.1 uncultured beta proteobacterium | reverse complement strand
ACAACGCGAAGATGGCGAGAAAGACGTAGACGAGGCTCAAGCGGAACGACAGCTTCGACAGCCATCGGCTCCGGGCCGGAGCGACCGGAGCCGGGCGCGGCCCGTCGAATGCCTCGGCGTCGAGGTCGACGTTGCCGAACCCGGTCACGCGCTGGCTGTGCCTGTTGCGACGATTGTGGCGACGAGTCGCTCGCGAGTCAGATCGGAGCCGCCCAGTTCCAGCGCCGCTCGGCCGTCGCGGAGAACGACCACGCGGTGGCAGATCTCGACCAGCTCCTCGGCGTCATCGCCGACGACGAGTACGGCCAACCCCTTTGCCGCGGCACCGGCGATCAGCCGATGGATCGTCGCCTTCGCCCCGATGTCGACCCCCTGCGTCGGCTCGTCGAGGACGAGGACCCGCGGAGCTCCAGCCGCAACCACTTGGCGAGCACCACCTTCTGCTGGTTGCCGCCGCTGAGCCCTTGGGGGACCCGGGGCTCCGTCGGCGGGAACTCGACGCGGTCGATCCACTCGATCGCCGTCATCGCGCTGACCGCCTGCGAGTGTCGCCGGCCGCCGACGCCCTCCACCGGCGTCAGATCGGCAGCGTGACGTTCTCGCGCGACCGTTCATCGACGTGACGGCGCCGCGGGCGGTCCGGTCGGCCGGCACGTAGCCCGACGCCGCCTCCGAATCGACGCCAGCGAGGTCGCCCGACGGGAGGTTTGGCCGCGCACCGACACCGTGCCACTGGAGCGGTCGGCGGCGCCGAAGACCATGGCGCCGAGATGCTCCCTACCCGAACCGACGAGGCCGCTGACACCGACGACCTCGCCGGCGCGCGGACGTCAGCTAGACGTCGCGCAGGTCGCGCCCCGTGAGGTCGCGGACCTCGAGCGCGGCGTCCCGGGCCCTCGCGCCGGCCCGACGTGATCGGCGTCTCGACCTCGCTGGCCGTCATCAGCTCGCGAGCTCCCCCTCGCCGTACTCGCCGATCGGCGGGCGTTCGCGACGACCCGCCCGTCGCGGAGCACCCGACCCGATCGGCGAGCGTCCACCACCTCGTCGAGCCGGTGCGAGACGAAGAGACCGCAGCGCCCTGGCGCGCGAGATGCGGGACCACGGCCTTGAAGAGCTTGGCCGCCTCCCCGCGTGCAGCGCCGCGGTCGGCTCGTCGAGGACGAGACGTCCCCTGCTCGCGCCCTGGACCAGCCATCGAGGGCGCGCGCGACGGCGACGATCGCGAGACGGCGTCAGGCGCCGCGTCGGCGTCGTGACGTCGAGGGTCACGCCGAAACCGTGGAGCATGTCGCGCACCCTTTGGTGCGTTCCTCCCGCCACCGGATGCGTCCGAAGCGGGTGGCGACGTAGCCGCCCTGGAGCACGACGTTCTCCGTCGTGGTCAAGGTCGGTACCAGGCCGAGATCTTGATGGATGACGTGGCATCGCTTGCGCCACTGTCCGCCGGGCTCGTCGAGGCGGATCGACTGGCCGAAGGCCTCCGCCGACCAGCCCGGATCCGGATGGTGATACCCGGCGATGACCTTGAATTGATGAACTGCGGCACGCCTTCGAGCGCGTAGCGCACGTCGCCGCACAGACATGAACCGCGAATCATCGGGCCTCCGCTTGACGGGGTTGAAACGCGCGCTTGCCCTCAGTAGGGTTCAAAGGCGATCCGATGCTGCTGCAATACATCGCTGATGAGCCGCCTCCAGGGTCCCTGTGGCGACCATACCGCAGCGACGGACTCGTACGCCGTGTCCGGCGGAACCTTGTCGACAACAACGCGATGCAGAAAGACCATCGTCGAGGCGCGCATGTTGACCTGGCAGTGAACCAGGACCTTCTTGCCTTTGTATCGCGTCAGCGCTGCGGACACGGCCGCGAAGTCCTGCGCCGTCGGACTGCCGAACGGGATCGGGATGTTGAGGTACTGCACCCCCTGTGCATCCAGAATGGCCGGCTCCTCGGCGACCGCATCAGCCACCGTCGGCGGCGCGAGGTACAAGACCACGTCGAAGCCCTGCGCCCGTAACTGCGCCAGTGCACGTGCCGAGGGTTGGCCCGACGTGATCAGCTGCTCCGAGATGACGACGACGTTGGGCGCCTCGAGTTTTAGCACCGGCAAGGCTGAAAGGCTTGCCGCCGGCAGGCCGAAAAAGGCCAGAACTGCGGCCAGGGTCCCAAGACGCTGGATCACGGGGCTCGCCACACTCGACACGGTCAGCCGCGCTGCTTGTAGGTGCCGTCACCATGCGGAGCCGCCGCGAACTCGGGCAGCGCCTCGGCCAGCACCGAATGGGCAACGAGCGCCGGGTGACCGACGGCCGGAACCACTTCCGGAAGCATCTGCTGCGTGAAGTGCCAGGCGACCGCGGCGGTCAAGCCTGCTTGATCGATTCCAGCGTTCGTGACGGCGAGGGGCACGCGCGCGAGTTCCTGTTCAAGGGACGCGAACGCCGCCAGCAGCTGGCCCGTGACGCGGTCCACCCACGGCGCGTGGAGTTTTTCCGGCGGACGCTGGCCGCGTTCGTAGATGATCTGAACGCTCTTCTCACAGGCGGCCAGCGCCAGGCCGATGACTCGCAACGCATGCTGTAGTTGAGGCAGGCCGGTGGGCATCAGCGTACGGGGCCGTGCGAGCGCCTCGGCGTACTCGAGGATCAGCGTCGAATCCATGAGCACCGTACCGTCATCGCAGATCAGCGTCGGCGCCTTGACCACCGGGTTGATCTGCTGGAACTGGTTGAAGGTGCGGAAGACCGACAGCGACTGGTGTTCGAAGGGCAGGCCAAGCAGTTGCAGGGAGATGGCCACGCGACGGACATAAGGGGAATCCAGCATGCCTATCAACTTCACTGGCGTCTCTCAGTTGAGATGGGGCTGCGCAATCTTGCCCTTCGCGGTCTGGCCCTGTCCATCCACGATTCGGGGATACGCCGGATAAGCCACCGCGGCGCCAACGGCGCGATGGCCAGCGAGCCCACGGCCCTTGCTATTCTCTTCAGTACTGTATACATTGACAGTAATGCCACGCGAGAGGTTGCCGAATGCCCCCCTCTTCATCCGCATCAACGCCGCTGCTGACGCCGCGCCAGTCGGAGATCCTCGAGTTCATCCGCCAGGCACTCACTGAAAGCGGCGCGCCACCCACGCGCGACGAGATCGCGCGCGCCTTTGGTTTCCGTTCGCTCAACGCAGCAGAACAGCATCTGCAGGCCCTCGCGAAAAAGGGACTGATCGAACTCGTCGCCGGCACCTCGCGTGGCATCCGCCTGAAGGACAGCGTGCGCGAGCTGATGGCCGCGGCGCAGGAAATGGGCCTGCCGCTGATCGGCAAGGTGGCCGCGGGCAGCCCGCTGCTGGCGCAGGAAAACGTGCTTGCTCATCCGGCCGTGGATCCGGACACCTTCAAGCCGCGCGCCGATTACCTGCTCGAAGTGCGCGGCATGAGCATGCGCGACGCCGGCATACTCGATGGCGACTGGCTGGCCGTGCACAAGCGCGCACAAGCGCAATCGGGACAGATCGTCGTCGCACGCCTTGGCGATGACGTCACGGTCAAGCGCCTGAAGCTGCGCGGTGCGCGCGCCGAGCTGATCGCCGAGAACCCCGACTTCGAACCGATCATCGTCGACCTGCGGCGTGAGCCCTTCGCGATCGAGGGCATTGCCGTCGGCATCATCCGCCCGGCACTTTAGCGCCCGCTTCCACCTATACCCACCCTTTTCAAGGAGGACGCACATGCGTGCGGCCACGGACCTGCTTTCCCTGTTGCCTACTGCCGGCGGTGCACCGCTCTGGCGCGCCGACGAGCGCCCCGCCGATGAAGCTGCCGGTCCGACCCTGGCCAGCGGCTTTGCCGAACTCGATCGCGAACTGCCGGGTGGCGGCTGGCCGCAGGGGCAGCTGATTGAACTGCTGACTGACGACGCCGGCATCGGCGAACTGTCGCTGCTCGCACCGACATTGGCCCATCTGGCGCAGGCACGTCAATGCACCGTATGGGTACTGCCGGTCGATGCCTCGTCTGCCGTGCGCAGGACAGCCACACTCGAAGCGCAGGCGATCCCTTATGCACCGGCACTCGCCACGGCAGGGCTCGATCTGGCACGCACCATCTTCGTCAAGCCGGCGACACCGCGCGAGAGCCTCTGGGCCGTCGAGCAATCGCTGCGGGCGCGGCATCTGGGGGCGGTGGTCGGCTGGCTGCCGCATTCCGGAGGCGACGGGGATTTCCGCGCGCTGCGCCGACTGCATCTGCTGGCGCAGCGACATCAGGCCCTGGCTTTCATGCTGCGCTCGACGCGCCATGCGCAGGCGCCCTCGCCGGCCGTGCTGCGCCTGCTGCTGGCCAGCGAAGGCGCGCAACTCTCGGTCACGCTGCTGAAGCGGCGCGGTCGACCGCTGCTCGAGCCGATCACGCTCGGGCTGCGACCAGCGCACTGGGAACATGCCCGCGTGGAGACCGAAACCACGCCCTCGCACACAGTTCCGGCGCCGACGGCACTGCTCGACACGCAGCGCCCGATGGACGAACTGCTGGTTTGATCCGGCGTCCCTGATCCTCGGCGGGCACTCGCCCGCGCAGCACCGTGGCCCTGTGGCTCGCCCTCGTTCTACCCGCGCTGCCGCTGCAGCTGGCCGAGCGCGCGCTCGACGGTACGTTGCCCGTGGCGATCGTCGAAGGGCCACCGCAGCGCCTGGCCGTGATCCATTGCAATACCGGCGGCGCAGTCCCATGGCGTGGCTTGCGGCATGAAGCTCGCTGCCGCACAGGCGCTGGCGCGCGAGCTGATCGCGCTCGAACGCAACCCGAACGCGAGCGCGCGGCGCTCGCCGAACTCGCCGGCTGGGCCTACCAGTTCTCCGGCGACGTCGTCGTTGCAGCCCGACGGCCTGCTGCTCGAAACCGGCGGCAGCGAGCGGCTGTTCGGTGGCCGGGCGCGACTTGCACGCGCCATCGCGACGGGCTGGACCAGCTCGGCTATCGCGCCGCGTTCGGCTATGCATGCACCGCGCCGCGCGCGGCGCGCGTCGTCGCCCTGGCGCGTGCACGGCGGCTCGGCATGCGCGCACCTGTTCGCCGGCCTACCCCGCTCGCGGGGGCGATGAACTCGCGCCGCCTGCCGATTCACGCTGCTCGAATGGGACGACGACACCAACGAGACCTTGCGCGCGCTCGGGCCTGGCGACGATCGGCGACCTGCTGCGCGCTGCCGCGCGACGCCTTTGCGCGGCGCTTCGGCCGCGCACGGCTCGACGATCTCGATCGCGCGCTCGGCCGGCGCGCCGATCCGCAGCCGATGTATGTGCCGCCTGCGCACTTCGCCGCCAGCATCGAATTGCCGGCCGATTTTGGCCGAGACCGCACAGCTGATGATCCCGGCGCAGCGGCTGCTGGCCTCGCTCGAAGGCTTCCTGCGCGGACGCAATGCCGGCGCAACCGAGCTGGTGTTCTCAGCCGCGCACAGCGCGTGCCGCAGCATCCGCGCCCGCCCACCGTGATCGCGCTGGCGCTGGCCGCACCCGAGCGCGACGCCCGAAGCGGCTCGCTGCGCTGCTGGCCGAACGCCTGGCGCGCGTGCCCTGCCCGCACCCGCGATCACGCTCGCGCTCACCGTCGACACGCTGCATCCCTTCGCCGCGCTGCAACGCCAGCCTGCTGCCGCCGGCTCATGACGCCACCCGCGGGGTCGACTGGCTGCAGCTGGCCGAGACGCTGCATGCACGACTCGGCTCCGAGCGGGTATTCCAATTGCAGGCCGTGGATGACCACCGTCCCGAACGGGCATGGCGTGTCGTGCCGCTGTCGATCGATGACACCGACGCCGGCCCGCCTCCGCTGCCGTCCGCACCGCGCCCCCTGCTGCTTCTGCCGCACCCGCAACCCCTGCCGATGAAACAGGATCAACCGCTGTATCACGACGCGCTGACGTTGGTCACTGGTCCGGAGCGTATCGAGTGCGGATGGTGGGACTGGATTCGGCCACCCAGCCCGTGCACCGTGACTACTTCGTCGCCCGCAACGGCCGCGGCCAATGGCTGTGGATATTCCGCGAGCTGGCCGCGCCTCGCGGCTGGTTCCTGCATGGACTTTTTTCATAGGTAACCAAAGTGAACCCCTACTTTGGTCCGATTGATCGGCATCGAATCGCTGGCAAAGCCCGTCGATTCGCTGAAGGCAAAGGCAGGTAAAGGCAATGGCCACGCGCCGCAAGCCCGCTCCGCCAGCGCGATCCCGCTCGACCTCGACGCCGCGCGCGCGCAGGCGCGCGACTGCACCGCGTGCGAGCTCTGTACACAATTCGCCACGCAGACGGTGTTCGGCGAAGGGCCGCGCGATGCGCGCGTGGTGATCGTCGGCGAGCAGCCGGGCGAGCCGAAGACCTGGCCGGCCATCCCTTCGTCGGTCCCGGCGGGGCGCGTGCTCGACCGGCGCTTGCCGAGGCCGGCATCACGCGCACGCGCGTGTACGTCACCAACGCGGTCAAGCATTTCAAGAATGAACCGCGCGGCAAGCGCCGCATTCACAAGAAGCCATCGGATGCCGAAATCGATGCCTGCCATCCGTGGCTCGCGCACGAACTCGCCGCGATCGAGCCGCCGCTGGTCATCGCGCTGGGCGTCACCGCGATCCGCGCGGTGCTCGGCTACTCGCTGCCGATCCTCGCCAACCGCGGCCAACTGATCGAACTCTCGCCGACGATGCGCGTGCTGATCACCGTGCATCCGTCCTACCTGCTGCGCGTACCGCCCGAGGCCCGCGAAGCCGAGACCGCGAAGTTCGTCGCCGACCTGAAAATCGCCGCGCGATACGCGCGTGAGCATGGCTGGGACCTCTGAGCGCAATGCAGGTTCCGTACACCGAGCTGCATTGCGTCAGCAATTTCTCGTTCCTGCGCGGCGCGTCGCACCCCGAGGAACTGGTCGAGCGCGCGCTCGCGCTGGAGTACACCGGACTCGCCATCACCGATGAATGCTCCTTTGCCGGTTCAGTGCGCGCGCATCTGGCCCTGAAAGAGGTCCGCGAGCACGACGAGGCGGCGCGTGCGTTCCGGCTGATCCACGGCACCGAACTCCAGCTGACCGAAGGCGAAGGGCGGAAGACCCTCGCCGGCGCCAGGCTGGTACTGCTGGCGACCACGCGCACCGGCTACGGCAACCTGAGCCAGCTGGTCACATTCGCACGGCGCCAGGCCGCCAAAGGCAGTTACCGCCTGCGCGCTGCGGACCTCGAAGCGCATACCGCGTGGCTCGTCGATGTGCTGGCCCTACTCGTGCCGTTGCGGCACTGGCGCGAGCGGCTCGATGCTGCGCGTGTCGAACACGAAGCGCGCTGGCTGGCGCAGCTCCATCCCGGCGCGAGCTGGATCGCCTGCGAGTTGACGCGCGGCACCGACGACGCCGCCGACTTGGCCGGGCTGCAGTCGATCAGCGACACGACCGGGCTGCCGCTGGTGGCCGCCGGCGACGTGCAGATGCATGCTCGCCGTCGCAAGCGCCTGCACGACGTGCTGACCGCCGTGCGTCTGAAGATGCCCATCGCACAGTGCGGACGCGAGCTGGCACCGAACGCCGAGCGCTATCTGCGCCCCTGTACCGGCTGGCACGCATCTACCCGACGGAACTGCTGCTGCAGACGCAGGCGATCGCCGAGCGCTGCACGTTCTCGCTCGACGAGCTGCGCTACGAGTACCCGGAGGAAATCGTGCCGGCAGGCGAAACGCCAGCCACCTGGCTGCGACGCGCGACCTACGAGGAGGCGAAGACGCGATATCCCGACGGCATGCCGGAGAAAGTCAAGGTCCATCGTCGAGCACGAACTGCAGCTGATCGCCGACCTGCAGTACGAGCCGTACTTCCTGACCGTCTACGACATCGTCAGGTTCGCACGCTCGCAGGGCATCCTATGCCAGGGGCGCGGCTCGGCCGCCAACTCGGCGGTCTGCTACTGCCTCGGCATCACCGAGGTCGATCCGTCACGCATGAGCGTGCTGTTCGAACGCTTCATCAGCAAGGAGCGCAACGAGCCGCCGGACATCGACGTCGACTTCGAGCACCAGCGCCGCGAAGAGGTGATGCAGTACATCTACGCCAAGTACGGCCGCCATCGCGCAGCACTGACGGCGGCGCTGCATCACCTACCGACCGAAGGGCGCGCTGCGCGATGTCGGCAAGGCGCTCGGCCTGTCGCTCGACCAGGTCGATCGCCTGGCGAAGACGATGGCGTGGTGGGACGGACGCAAGATCATCCCGCAGCGGCTCGAAGAAGCGGGCTTCGATCCGGCCAACCCGGTGATCGCGCAGCTCGCCGAGCTTGCGGTCGAAGTGATCGGCTTTCCGCGGCATCTGTCGCAGCATTCCGGCGGCTTCGTCATCGCGCGCGAGCGGCTCGACCGGCTGGTACCGATCGAAAACGCCGCGATGGACGAGCGCACGGTGATCCAGTGGGACAAGGACGATCTCGATGCGCTCGGTCTGCTGAAGATCGACGTGCTCGCGCTCGGCATGCTCAGTTGCATACGCCGTGCTCTCGCCCACATGCAGCGCTTCAGCGGGCGCCGCTGGCGACTGCAGGACATCCCCTCCGAATGTCCGAAGGTCTACGACATGCTGTGCCATGGCGACTCGCTCGGCGTATTCCAGGTCGAGTCGCGTGCGCAGATGAACATGCTGCCGCGGCTGGCACCGCGTTGCTTCTACGACCTCGTCATCGAGACCGCGATCGTGCGTCCGGGGCCGATCCAGGGCGGCATGGTGCATCCGTACCTGCGACGCCGGCAGAAGCTCGAGCCCGTCACCTACCCGTCCGAGGCCGTGCGATCGGTGCTCGAACGCACGCTGGGCGTGTCGATTTTCCAGGAGCAGGTGATGCAGCTGGCGGTGGTCGCGGCCGGCTTCACGCCGGGCGAGGCCGACAAGCTGCGGCGCGCGATGGCCGCATGGAAGCGCAAGGGCGGCATCGGTCCGTTCCGCGACAAGCTATTGGGCGGCATGCTCGCCCGCGGTTATACGGCCGAGTACGCCGAGCAGATCTACAAGCAGATCCAGGGCTTCGGCGAATACGGTTTCCCCGAGAGCCACGCAGCGAGCTTCGGCCTGCTGGTCTACGTGTCGTCATGGATGAAGTGCCACGAGCCGGCTGCGTTCTGCGCGGCGCTGCTCGACTCGCAGCCGCTCGGCTTCTATGCGCCGGCGCAGATCGTGCGTGACGCGATGAACCACGGCGTCGAAGTCAGGCCGATCGACGTTGGCGTCAGCGACTGGCACTGCACGCTCGAGCCCTCGACTGCCGATGCGGCGCGAGCGGCGGTACGACTTGGCCTCGAACTTGTCGCCGGCTTCAACGAAACCGCGGGCGAGCGCATCATGGCCGCACGGCGCGAGGCGCATTTCACCGGTGCCGAGGACCTGGCGCGTCGCGCGCAGCTGAATCGCGGCGAGATCGGCGCACTCGCCAGGGCCGACGCGCTGGCAGCGCTCACCGGCCACCGCCGCCGCGCGCTCTGGGCCACGCTGGGCGTCGATGCCGACGCGCCGCGCGTTGCCCCGCTCGCGGCGCGCGCGCGACGCGAGGCGCCGGTCGACCTGGTGCCGCCGACCGAAGGCCAGGACATCGTCGCCGACTATCACCACACGTCGCTGACGCTGCGCCGCCATCCGCTGGCGCTGTTGCGCGAGCGCTTCAATGCAAAGGGTTATCTCACCGCCGCCGGCATCAATGACGCGCGCGACCAGCAGCGCGTGCGCACCACCGGCATCGTCACCTGTCGCCAGCGCCCGTCCACCGCGAGCGGCGTCACCTTCGTCACGATCGAGGACGAGACCGGCACCGTGAATGTCGTCGTCTGGAACACCACCGGGGAGAAGTACCGCCACGCGCTGCTCGCCTCGACGCTGATGACGGTCTACGGTCACGTGGAGCGCGTCACCAGCGGCGTCGCGCCGATCGTGCATCTGATCGCATCACGCCTGGAGGATCACTCGCCGCTGCTTGGCGGCCTGCTGGTCGCTTCGCACGACTTCCACTAAGCATCGCGGCGGCAGCGTTCAGGCTGCGGATGTCGCAAGCGTTTCGCCGGCACGGACGACGCTGCGGCAAGGATTGAGCCCCATCGCATACGCGAGGTCCGCCGGCCGCTCGATGTCCCACAACACGAAGTCGGCACGCTGGCCGACGGCGAGCATGCCCACGTCGGCGAGTCCGAGTGCGCGCGCCGCATGCACCGTCGCACCGGCCAGCGCTTCAGCCGGCGTCAGCCGGAACAATGTGCATGCCATGTTTAGTGCCAGCAACAATGATGTCAGCGGCGAAGTGCCGGGGTTGCAGTCGGTCGCCACTGCCATCGGAACTCCGGCGGTGCGCAATGCATCGATCGGCGGCAGCTTCGTTTCGCGCAGGCAGTAGAACGCGCCGGGCAGCAGCACCGCAACCGTACCGGCACGCACCATCGCTTCGATGCCTGCCGGCGACAGCCACTCGAGGTGGTCGGCAGAAAGTCCACCGAAGCGCGCCACGAGCGCGGCGCCATCCTGGTCCGAAAGCTGCTCGGCATGCAGCTTGACCGGCACGCCCAGCGCCTGGGCGGTGCGGAACACGCGCTCGGTCTGCGCCGCCGTGAAGCCGATCGATTCGCAGAACGCATCGACCGCATCCACCAGACCTTCACGTACCAGCGCCGGCATCATGTGGTCGCAGATCGAGTCGACATAGGCATCGGCGCGACCGGAGAACTCGGGCGGCACGGCGTGCGCACCGAGAAAGGTCGTACGCACCGTGACCGGCAACTCGCGGCCGACGCGGCGTGCGACACGCAGCATCCGGCGCTCCGACTCCAGATTCAGCCCGTAGCCGGACTTGATCTCCAGCGTCGTTATGCCTTCGGCCAGCAGCGCGCGCACGCGCGGCAGGCTGGCGCTGAACAGCTCATCCTCGGATACGGTGCGCGTCGCGCGCACCGTGGATGCGATGCCGCCGCCGCGTTGCGTGATCTCCGCATACGTGGCGCCGTGCAGCCGCGCCTCGAACTCGTCGCTGCGGTTGCCGGCATAGACGATGTGCGTGTGGCAATCGATCAGCCCCGGCGTGATCCAGGCGCCGGCACCATCGATGCTGTGCTCCGTGCGCAGGCCCGCAGGCAACTGCGCGCGGGGGCCCAGCCAGGCGATGCGGCCGTCCCGCACCGCGAGTGCAGCATCAGGCAACACACCGAAGCCGGAACCCTTGCCCGCCTCCACCATCGTCGCGAGATGGACTCCGGTCCATAAGCTATTGCATTGCACGCGCGACTCCGTTGGCGATGCGCGCGACGATCCGGGCGGCGACCGCGGCGGTTCGACCGTCGATGTCGAAGCGCGGGTTCATTTCGGCGATGTCGGCGAGCCGGACCTTGCCGCTGGCGCAAACCGCTTCGATCAGCGGCTCCAGCACATCGAGCCCGACACCGCGCGCCGCTGGCGCACTCACGCCCGGTGCCACGGCCGCGGGCAGAACGTCGAGACAGACAGTCAGGTAGACATCGTCGACCTCTGCGACGAACGCCAGCAGCGCCGGCATGAAGTGCGCGGCGTCGAGCGACTCGTCTATCTGCGACAGCACCCGGAGTTCGCGGGCGCGGGCAAATAGCGCCTCGGTGTTCGCATAGCGGCTGACGCCGAGGCAGGCGTAACGGAACTCCCAGCCGCGCCCCTCGCAGTCCTGCGCAATCTGCAGGAAAGGAGTTCCCGAGGTTCCGCGCACGTCACGCCGCAAGTCGAAATGCGCGTCGAAGTTGACGATGCCGACGCGGGGAGTCCCCTCGGCCCTGGCGAGGTGTGTCGCCAGCCCCTTGAAGGAGCCCCAGGCCATTTCGTGGCCGCCACCGAGCACCAGCGGGAAGCGGCCGACGTCGAGTTGCTGCGCGACGGCCACGCCGAGTGCGCTTTGTGCGGCCTCGAGCGCATCGCCTTCGCAGCGGATGTCGCCGCCGTCAGCGAGCCGAGTGCATTCGTGCAGCGGCATGTTGCGCAGAGCACGACGGATCGCGAGCGGACCCTCGACGGCTCCTACGCGGCCATGGTTGCGGGCGACGCCGGCGTCGCAGGCGAAGCCGAGCAGGACCGTCGCGTCCGCCGCAGTGCCACTCGAAAGCGGCTGCATCACCTGGTGCCAGCGGCGCCCGAGCGCGCCTTCCGCTTCATCGACGCGGCCCTGCCAGACCGACATGTCGATCGTGCTCATGTCGTCCTTCACGCGATCGGCGCGAAGAGATCGCGACAGCCTTCGCTCAGCTGTCCCGACGAGACCAGCGCTGACGCCGCCGCGATGTCCGGTGCAAAGATGCGGTCGACCTCGTAAAACGGCACGCGTTCGCGCAGGCGGCGATGCACCGGTGCCAGCCGGGGCGAGGTCGCCAGCGGCCGATGAAAGTCGATGCCCTGCGCGGCGGCGAGCAGTTCGATGCCGACGATCGTCGCGCTGTTGGCTGCCATCTCGTGCAGCCGACGAGCGGCGAAGGTCGCCATGCTGACGTGGTCCTCCTGGTTGGCCGACGTCGGCAGACTGTCGACGCTAGCGGGATGCGCGAGCGACTTGTTCTCCGACGCCAGCGCGGCGGCCGTCACGTGCGCAATCATGAAGCCGGAGTTGACTCCGGGGTCGCGCACGAGGAACGGCGGCAGGCCGGACAGTGTTGCATCGATCAGCAGCGCAATGCGGCGCTCCGACAGCGCCCCGATCTCGGCAATCGCCAGCGCCAGCGAGTCTGCGGCAAAGGCAACCGGCTCCGCGTGGAAGTTGCCACCGGAGAGCACTTCGTCGGTCCCGCTAGCGTCTTGCCGTGCGAACACCAGCGGGTTGTCGGTCACCGCATTGGCCTCCGTCACCAGCGTGCGCGCCGCCTGCATGATGAGGTCGCGGCACGCGCCCATCACCTGCGGCTGGCAGCGCAGGCTGTACGGGTCCTGCACACGTTCGTCGTTGACGAGGTGCGAAGCGCGGATCGCGCTGCCGGTCAGCAGTTCGCGGTACGCATGGGCCGTTGCAATCTGTCCCGCGTGGCCGCGCAATTCGTGCAGGCGCGGGTCGAACGGCGCGTCGCTGCCCTTGGCCGCGTCGATCGCCATCGCGCCGACCACGACCGCACCCTCGAACACGCGTTCGGCCATGAAAAGGCCGTGCAGCGCCAGCGCGGTCGAGATCTGCGTTCCGTTGATCAGCGCCAGGCCTTCCTTGGCGTCGAGCACGAGCGGAGCTATCCCCGCCGTTGCCAGCGCGTCGCGCGCCGCCTTGCGCACGCCGCCGACGAACACCTCGCCGTCGCCGAGCAGGGCCAGCGTCAGGTGTGCGAGTGGAGCCAGGTCGCCCGAGGCACCGACCGAACCCTTGGACGGGATACACGGCACGATGTCGGCATTGAGCACGGCGATCAGCGCGTCGACGACCTCGCGGCGCACGCCGGATTGACCGCGCGCCAGGCTCGCGATCTTCATCACCAGTGCCAGGCGCACCACGTCGTCGGCGAGCAGTTCGCCGGTGCCGACCGAGTGCGACAGGATCAGGTTGCGCTGCAGTTGCTGCAGTTCGGAGTTCGGAATCCGCTTCTTCGCCAGTAGTCCGAAGCCCGTGTTGATGCCATAGGCCGCATCGCCGCGCGCAACGATGCGTTGCACCGCCTGCGACGACACTTCGATCGTCGACCAGGACGCCGGCGGCAACGTCACCCGGACCCGGTCCTGCCAGACGCGACGCAGGTCGGCGAGCCGAAGCTGCCCCGGAACCATGGCCAGCGTCGTGGTCACGCCTCAGGCCCGCAGCATCGGCAAAATGAGACCATTGCGCTGCGCGCAGGCGATCGCGGCCGGATAGCCCGCATCGGCATGCCGCATCACGCCCGAGCCGGCATCATTGACGAGCACGCGCGCGAGTCGCCGCGCCGCCGCCTCGGTGCCGTCGGCAACGATCACCATGCCGGCATGCTGCGAGTACCCCATGCCAACGCCGCCGCCATGATGCAGCGAGACCCACGTGGCGCCGCCTGCAGTGTTCAGCAGCGCGTTCAGCAGCGGCCAGTCGGACACGGCGTCCGTGCCGTCCTTCATCGACTCGGTTTCGCGGTTCGGGCTAGCGACCGAACCGGTATCGAGGTGGTCGCGCCCGATCACAATCGGCGCCTTCAGTTCGCCGCTGCGCACCATCTCGTTGAACGTGAGGCCTGCGACGTGACGCTCGCCGAGTCCCAGCCAGCAGATGCGCGCCGGCAGCCCCTGGAACGCGATACGGCTGCGCGCCATGTCAAGCCAGCGATGCACGTGCGCGTTGGCCGGGAAGAGCTGCTTGATCTTCGCGTCGGTCTTGTAGATGTCCTCCGGGTCGCCCGAGAGCGCCACCCAGCGGAACGGTCCCTTGCCCTCGCAGAACAGCGGCCGGATGTACGCCGGCACGAAGCCCGGGAAGTCAAAAGCGTCGGTCACACCCTGGTCGCGGGCAACCTGCCGGATGTTGTTGCCGTAGTCGACGACCTGCGCACCCAGTGCCTGGAAGTCGAGCATGGCGCGCACGTGTGTCGCACACGATGCCGCGGCGGCGGAGGTCAACTCGGCATGGCGCGTCGGATCCGCTTGCGCTGCCTGCCAGCGATCCACGCTCCAGCCGATGGGCAGGTAGCCGTGCACGAGGTCGTGCGCGGAGGTCTGGTCGGTGACGAGGTCGGGCTTCGGGCCGCCTGCACGGGCACGGCGCACGAGCTCCGGCAGAACCTCCGCCGCATTGCCGAGCAGCCCGATCGACACGGCCTCGCCGCGCGTGCAATGCCGCAGCACGCGTTCCAGTGCGTCGTCGAGGTCGCGCGCCTGGTGATCGAGGTAGCGTGTTCGCAGGCGGAAATCGAGCCGCGACTGCTGGCACTCGACATTCAGCGACACCGCGCCTGAGAAGGTGGCGGCGAGCGGCTGCGCGCCGCCCATGCCCCCGAGCCCGGCGGTGAGGATCCAGCGGCCGCGCCAGTCGCCATTGAAGTGCTGGCGTCCGGCTTCGGCAAAGGTCTCGTAGGTGCCCTGCACGATGCCCTGGCTGCCGATGTAGATCCACGATCCCGCCGTCATCTGGCCGTACATCATCAGGCCCTTGCGGTCGAGTTCGTTGAAGTGTTCCCAGGTCGCCCACTTCGGCACCAGGTTCGAATTGGCGAGCAGCACGCGCGGCGCATCCGGATGCGTCTTGAACACGCCGACCGGCTTGCCGGATTGGACCAGCAGCGATTCGTCGTCGCCGAGTTCGCGCAGCACCGCAAGGATCGCGTCAAAGCAGGCCCAGTCGCGCGCGGCGCGGCCGATGCCGCCATAGACGACCAGCCGTTTCGGGTCTTCAGCCACCTCAGGGTCGAGGTTGTTCTGCAGCATCCGGTAGGCGGCCTCGGTGAGCCAGTTGCGGCACGACAGCACGTTACCGCGCGGGGCACGAATCTCGCGCCGCTCGTCGTGGCGCGGATCGGCCTCAAGCCGGGCGTCCTGTGTGGGTGCGTACATCGTCAATCCTCCCCGTCGGCGTGGAGCCGGTATTACGGGGACCGGTGCCACGCAGCGAGCAAGTCTGGCACGGTTGCGGGCGCGCCGCGACCGCCTGCGCGACAGGCCGCCTGTGGCTTGGAGGGAAGTAAGCCGGGCATGCCGGCGCATTCAACCGCCGGCGCACGGCCGGCGTACGGCCGGGTCAGGGCTGGGTCGGCAATCCCTGCGCGACCCATTCGGGCATGCCCCCGCGCAACCAATAGATCCGCGTGTAACCGGACTCGCGTGCCGCCTTGGATGCCTTGAACGACTTCCAGCACTCGGCGCCGTTGCAGAAGAACACCACCGCATCACTCTTGTTCAGGCTCGCGAGCCCTGGAAACTGGTCCTTCTTCGCGTCGTAGTCAATTTCCTTCAGGCTCTTTTCCACGTACGGCAGGTTCACCGCGCCACGCGCATGGCGGGCCGCGTACTCCTTCTCGGTGCGCACGTCGACAAGCTTCGCACCCTTGTCGGCGAGTTCGAAAGCCTCGCGCGCACTGACCCGGCGCACGCCGGTCAGTTCCGCCGGCGTGAATATGCCCAGGCTCGCAACGTACTCATACGGAGCCACGTCACTGGTGGGACGAAAGCGCGCGATGCCAGGAATGACGAAGTCCGGCGATGTGACCCATTGCACGACCGCGGCCTTGACGTTGGCCGGCAGCGTCTTCTTTACCGAAACGCTGAGCCCTGCCGGCATCGCCTGGGAGGTCGCGAGCACCTGGCCAGGCGTCTTCTGCGACTTGGTCCATTCGGCCCATTCGCTTTCGAGGGCGACGGTGGCGTCGGCCGCTCCACCGGCCACCGACAGCAGGCCGGCGCCGCTGGTCTGGCCGTAAGTGACGTCCTTCATCGCGCGTGTCGTCAGCCCACCCTGCGCCAGCAGGCCACGCGCGACATAGCTGCGCAGTGAATCCTGCTGCGGGAAGTAGGCACGCCGGCCCTTGAGGTCAGCCACCGTCTTGAGGTCGGCGCGGCCGACCAGCACGTACTTGGACGTGGCGGCGGTCGCCGCCACCAGTTCATAGCCGTGGATCAGCGCCGATGCGGTGACGTGCGGCGGCGCGATGATGATGTCGTTCTCGCCGGTTCGCGTCGATCGCATCGCGTCGGTCAGGTCGCGCTGCGGCAGCACGATCGCCCGCGCTCCGGCAAGCTTGCCGAGCCCGGTATTCGTCACCGCCAGCGTCATGAAGTCACTGGCCAGATCGGAGGAGTCGAGCACGACAACCGCGCGCAGCGTACCCGGCACGGCGTCCTTGGACTGTGCCTGCGCCGCGGCGCTCTGGAGCGCAGCAAATGCGAACACCACGGTGGCGAGTACACCGAGCGTACGAAGTTTGAAGGCGGTCATGGCGGTCCCTCAGGAGAACGTCTCACGCCGGCATATCGGCCGGGCCACGAGGGTCTTGAGCCCTCGATGGCCGGCTGACGGCGTTCGCAATTTGAACCCAATCCGCAGGCCGGTGAATCGCCCGGAAACGGGTCAACCGCCCCGGACTCCGACGTTTAGCGCGCGATTCCCCGCCGCCATCTTCGCGCCTCAGACCCCGAATTCCAGCACCACGCGCCGGGTCCTGGCACTCTTCTTCTCGATCTTGGCTACCCTCACGTTGCCGATCTCCGCCGTGTTGCCGACATGGGTTCCGCCGCACGGTTGCAGGTCGACGTCCTGCACCCGCAGCAGGCGCACACGACCGAATCCGAGCGGCGGGCTGACGCTCATCGACTTGACGAGTTGCGGGTTCGCCAGCATCTCCTCATCGCTGATCCACTCGCTCGTGACCGGATGCGCCTCGGCGATCAGCCGGTCGAGCCCCGCCTGCACTTCGGCCTTGTCGAGCAGATCGGTCATCGCGAAATCCAGGCGGGCGTAGTCGCTGGTGATGCTGCAGCCGTCGACCAGTTGGCGCACGACCGCACAAAGCAGGTGCGTCGCAGTATGAAAGCGCATGTGGCGCAGGCGGCGCTCCCAATCGATCTGCGCACGGAGCGCCGTGCCGGGCGCAAGTTGCTCGCGCCATGGACCCGTCGGTTCCAGCAGATGCAGCGTGTCGTCGGGCGTCGCGTCGTCGCGCCTGCTCTTGCGTGCGTCGGCCACCCGCAGCCGCGTACCGTCTGGAAGTCCCAGCCAGCCGCTGTCGCCGGCCTGACCGCCGCCAAGCGGATAAAACACGGTGCGATCGAGTTCGACCCCGTCGTCGGTGACGCGGGTGACGACGGCGTCGCAGGCCTGCAGATAGGCATCGCGGCGAAACAGCGCTTCCGTCGGCATCAGGCGCGTACCACCGCGTCGCGCAAGCCACCGCTCAGCGGCATCGCACGGAGCTCGTCAACCGTCTCATGCCTTGCCGGCATCACGAGCCGCGGCGAACGCGGACCGGCGCCGACGCATGCGCGGCGTTGCGCCGGCGCTCGACGGGGCTTCCGTCGCCTGCTCAGGCGCGGGATGCGGCGTCGCCGCGTCGACGGCTGCTGCCGTTGGCGCGGCCACCGAGGCGACGGGTTGATCCGCGAATGATCGACGCGCCGCTCGCGGTCGGCGTTTCGGCTTCTTGTTTCTCGACGGCGGCTCGATGCTGGGGAAGATCCAGCTTTCTGCCTCGTCGCCGTTGACTGAACCGTCCCACGGCAGCATGCAGAGCGCCAGCACGAGCTTTTCGAACTCCGGCTCGAACCGGTCGATGATGCGCTGCGGCTCCTCACACAGGCGCTTGTCCGTGATGAGTCCGAACTGCACGCCGCCGGCATACGACAGGATCGATACTCCGACGCCGATATTGCCCGACTGCGGCACCCACACCATGATGCGCCGGATCTCGGCGCCGGCCATGTAAAGCGGCTCCTGCGGCCCCGGTACGTTGGTCATCACCGCCGTCGCCTTCTTCGCGAGGAAGTCGAGCGCCTGCTTTTGCAGGCCGCGTGGTGCCAGACCCGCGGCGCCGAGAATGCCCATCGTCAGCACCGCCGTGTAGCCCTGCTTGAGCTCATCCATCCGCCGACGAACCTCGTAGACGCGCGAGATCGGATTCGCGATTCCGACCGGCAGCATCAGCGGCACCAGCCCGAACTTGTTGCCCAGTTCCTTCCACTTGCGCGGATCGCGCAGGTTCACGGGCACCATCGCGCGCAGCTCGATGCCATCGACGTCTTCGCCATGGTGCTCGAGGTACGAGCGGATCGCGCCGGCCACCGAAGCCAGCAGCACGTCGTTGACCGAGCAGCCGAGCGCCTTGCCGACGGCCTTCACGTCGTCGAGCGAGAGCGGTTCGTTCCATGCAACCACCTTGGATCCCGATGGCAGCCCCTTCAGGCTGGTCATCGAGTCGTCTTCCATCAGCGCGATGCCGACCAGGTCCTTGGTCACCTGCCTGGCCAGCCGGGCCACATCGCCGGCGGCCCCGCCGACGGAGTCCGGGTTCTCAAGCATTGCCGCCGAGGCCTGCAACGCGCGCGCGGCCGCATCGCCGGTCGAGCCGATCGCGCGCACCGTCGCATTGGTTAGCGGACGCAGCCAGGTGTCCCAGATGCCGGCAGACTCGCTCGCTTTCGGCGCCGGCTCATCGACCGCCACCGCGTCGTCGGTGGGGTCCTGCGAAGTCAGCTGCATCAATACGCCGATCAGCGCGATGCCGTCGGCGATGCAGTGATGGATGCGGCAGACCATCGCCTGGCCGCCGTTGTAGTTGTCAACCAGGTGGAACTGCCACAACGGCTTGGTCGAATCGAGCGCCGTCGACGCGAGGCGGCCGACGAGCCGCTTCAGGTCCGCCGTCGTGCCCTTGCCCGGCAGTGCCGTGCGCGCCAGGTGCAAGTCGAGATCGAAGTTGTCGTCGAGTTCCCAGTAGTAGCCGGTCGCGTCCTGGACCACGCAACTGCGGAAGCGCGCGTGCGACACCAGGCGTTCCTCGAGCAGGTGGCGCATGCGCTCGAAATCCACGTTGCCGATCAATTCGTAGACGCCGACGATCATCATCAGGTTGGCCTGCGAGTCCATTCGCAGCCATGCTGTGTCGACGGACGACATGCGTTCGCGTCTGCCCATGGAGTCTCCCGTGTTCCTCCTGCGGCGCCATGTGCCGCAGCCGCCCTTCAAGGGTCGCTGGCTATGATACGACGCGCTATCCTGACGGCATTGCGCGCGCGTCATGCCGCAGCTTCGCGCCCGCCCCAATGCACAGACTAACGAAGGAGACACCGTGAGCGATCTGAAAGCGAAGTTCGAGCAGGCCGTTGCCGATTCGAAGAACCTACCGGAGCGTCCTGACAATCAGACGCTGCTCAAGCTGTATGCCCTTTTCAAGCAGGCTTCGACGGGGGACGCGGAAGGCAAACGGCCGGGCTTCACCGACATGGTGGGCCGCGCGAAGTGGGATGCCTGGAACGAGATCAAGGGCACGGCGGCCGACGACGCGATGAAGCAGTACGTCGCACTGATCGAAGACCTGAAAGGCTGAGCCGCGAACGCGGCGCCTTACCCCTGACGCGGTTTCGCCGCGCGGGCGACGGCAGCCGGCCGCTGCTGAGCGCTAACCCTTGCGCCCGGGCTTCCTGGCGGTCTTGGCCGGGGACTTCTTCCGCACCGGACCGTGGCCGTCTTCCGTCTTCGCTTCGGCGGACTTGCCGCGCGCCGGCTTGTGTGCCGCGTGTGCCTTGGCGAGCAAGGTGTCGAAGTTGTGTTCGATGTGCTCGACGAACTTCGCCTTGAACGCCTTCAACAGGAATCCCAGCGTCACCTCGAGGTCGATTTCCGATTCCGTGACGCGCATCTCGCCTTGCACACCGCTGCGGCGGAAATGCAGCGTGTTGCCGGCCCACTGACTGCTGAGGTCGTACTCCTCGGCCAGGTCGTCGGCCGCTTTCTGCACAAGCTCGCGTGCCTTGGCCATCGGCAGCGCGTGGTACTTGATCATCCTGATGTCGGGCATGGAACCTCCGAAGTACGGCGGCGGCTCAGGCCCGCCGGTTGAGCAACACGTCGGAATTCAGCAGCGATGGCGGCACTTCACCCCCGAGGGCCGCTCTCAGGTTGCGGATCGCCAGTTGCGCCATCGCGCTGCGCGTGGCACGCGTGCTCGACGCAATGTGCGGCGTCATCACGACGTTTTCGAGTTCGAGCAGACCGGGGTGCAGCGCGGGCTCGTTTTCGTAGACATCAAGGCCCGCGGCTGCAATCCGACCGGCACGCAGTGCGGTTACCAGCGCGGCGTCGTCGACGACTCCACCGCGCGCGATGTTGACCAGCACGGCGGTGCGTTTCATCTGGTCCAACGCCGCGGCGTCGATGATGTGGTGCACCACCGGCGAATATGGCACGACCAGCACCAGGTGGTCGGACTCGCGCAGCAGTTCGCCGAGGTCAACGTAGATCGCGCCACCTTCAGCGTCGGGCGAAAGCCGTGTGCGGTTGTGATAGAGGACCGGCATCGAGAAGCCCAAAGCACGCCGTGCGATTGCACGGCCGATGCGGCCCATGCCGAGGATGCCCAGCGTGGTGCCGCTGATCTCGGCACCCATGAACATTTCGAATGTCCAGCGTTTCCAGAGACCCGCGCGCAGCCAGCGTTCGGACTCGCCGACGCGCCGCGCCGCAGCCAGCAGCAGCGCCCAGGCGTGGTCCGCAGTGGCCTCGTTCAACACGTCCGGAGTGTTCGTTGCCAGCACGCCATGGCGCGTGCACGCCGCGAGATCGAGGTTGTTGTACCCGACCGCGATGTTTGCGACGACCTTCAGGCGCGGACACCGCGTGAGCAGCGCATCGTCGATGCGATCGCCAGCGGTCAGCAGCGCACCATCGGCATCGCCGAGTGCGGTCGCCAGTTCAGCCGCCGACCATGTCGCATCCTCCTGATTGGAGCGAACCTCGAACTCGCCCTTGAGCTCGTCGATGATCGCGGGAAAGACGCGCCGGGTGACGACGACGCGGAAGCGCTCGGTCATGGGCGCAGCACCGACCGCGAGCGAATGTTCAGGTGGCGCCGGCCTGTGGCGCGCGCCGGGCGCGGAACTGCAGTCGTGGTTTCATTCATCCGGCGTAATAGAAGGCTAGATAGGCCAGCAGCAATACGAGAACCCATAGTGCCATGCTCCGGATCGGCGAAGTAGTGCCGAGCGATCCCTGCGGCCCGGACTGCTGCTCGATCTGGTTCACGGCCCGGCCGAGCGGGACGGCGACGACGCGACCGACGCCAGCGCGCACAGACTCGAAGTTGCGGAACGTCGAATTTGCCAGCCCTGGTAACCATCGACGATAGATCCAGTCGGTGTCGAGGGTGATCGTCAGCGTGCGTTGGAGCCACGGCAGCAGCAGGAAGAATGCGAGCCCTGAAAAGAGCAGCAGCTGCAGCTGCGTCACGACGTGCGCCGCCGTGTACGGGACGTACTCCACCGGGTACGGCAACAGTCGGTACAGGGGCTCTGACCAGACACCGATCGCAATGCATAGAAAGGCGAACAGCACCATCGCAAAGCGCATCGACGGCGGCGGTTCGGGTGGACGCAGTCCCGAGTCCTTCTGGAAGAACACGAACCACGGGAATTTGATGCCGGCATGCAGGAAGACGCCGGCCGAAGCAGCAGTCAGCAACAGCCAGACAGTCAGCAGGCCGCCATCGCTGGCCGCCTGAGAGACCATCGACTTCGATACAAAACCGGAGGTCAGCGGGAAGGACGAGATCGCCAGTGCCCCGATCGAGCCACATATCGTCGTGAGGGGCATGCTGTGGAACAGGCCGCCCAGTTCCGAACACTTGCGTCGTCCCGTCACATAGAGCACCGATCCGGCCGACATCAGCAGCAGCGCCTTGTAGATGATGTGCGTGAAGGCGTGGGCCGCAGCGCCATTGAGCGCCATCTCGGTGCCGATGCCGATGCCCGTGACCATGAACCCGACCTGGTTCACGATCGAGTAGGCGAGGATGCGCCGCATGTCGTTTTCCAGCAGCGCGTAGACGATGCCGTAGAACACCATGAACAGGCCCACCCAGATCAGCAGTTCGTGCCCCGGGAAGCCGCGCAGCAGCACGTATACCGCGGTCTTCGTCGTGAACGCGGACAGGAAGACGGTGCCGCTCCACGACCCCTCGGGATAGGCATCGGGGAGCCAGGCCGACAGTGGCGGTGCGCCCGCGTTGACCAGGAACCCGGCAAAGATCAGCCAGTGCGCGGCCGAGTCGGTCGTCATGCGGCCGAAGGCCACATCACCGGTGCTGGCGACATGACCCGTCACGCCGGCGAACAGCAGCACACCGCCGGCGAGGTGGATCATCAGGTAGCGCATGCTCGCGCGATACGATGCCGGCGTCCCGGCGCTCCAGAGCACCAGCGTCGAACCAATTGCCATCACTTCCCAGAAGATGAAAACGGTGACCAGGTCACCGGCGAGCGCGACACCGATTGCTGCACCCGAATACAGCATCGCCGCCGGCAACTCCAACCGGCTCTTCTGTCCGAGCGCGAAGAGCCCACCACCAAAGGCCATGATGGCGAAGATCGTCGCAAACAGACGGCCGAGCTTGCTGCCTTCCAGCGGCGTCAGCGCCAGGTCGAGAAACCGTACCTGCCACACCGCGCCGTCAGGCAGTGACCATACCGCGGCCAGCGCGAGCAGCGGCAGCAGCAAAATGGCTGTGCCGCGCGCGCGGCCACGCAGCCAGGGCAGCACGAATGCACCGCCGATCAGCACCAGGCCGGGGTGAATGACGAATTCACTCATCCTTGCCGTCGCTCGATTCGTAATAGGTGTCGGGGCGCTTGAGCAACATGCCCAGCGCCTTCGCAAAGAAGATCATCGCGGCGCACGCCAGCAAACCGAACCAGGCGTGGAAGCCGAAGATCCGCTCGATCGCGAAATGAGGATGCAGCGCGATGATCGGCTCGACAAGCACGACGAGCGCGAGCACGGCAAGAAACAGCCGCCACAGCAGCTTCACGTTGCGTGGTTCGTCGAGCCAGTGCCGCTTGTCCACGACTCAGCCTCCGCCCAGAGCCTGCCGCGCCAGCGCCATCGGCACATCGGGCAGGAAGAAGAGCAGCACGGTCCCCGCCGCAGTCAGCGTCAATGCAACGACCATCGCCACCGGTGCCTCGCCGTGCGCGTGACCGTGCGCCGCGGCCGGTGCACGGAAGAACGCGCGGTAGATGATCGGAAGGAAGTATCCGGCATTGAGCAGCGTGCTACCGATGATCACCGCCACGGCGGTCCACTGCGATACGGCCATCGCCCCGGACAGCATGTACCACTTGCTGACAAACCCCGCGGCCGGCGGCAGGCCGATCATCGACAGCGCCCCGACGGCGAATGCCCCCATGGTCCAGGGCATGCGCCGGCCTATGCCGTCGAGCTGGCTGACCTCGGTCTTGTGCGCGGCGGTGTAAATGGCGCCGGCGGCGAAAAACAGCGTGATCTTGCCGAGTGCATGTGCTGCGATGTGCAGCATCGCGCCGATCAGCGACAGTGGCGCCAGCACCGCCGCCGCCATCACGACGTAGGCAAGCTGGCTCACGGTCGAGTACGCAAGCCGCCGCTTGAGGTTGTCGGACCTCAGCGCGACGACCGACGCAGCCAGGATCGTGAAGCCCGCGACGATCAGCAGGCCTTGCGCGCCGGCGCCGACGGACAGCACATCGACGCCGAAGATGTAGATGATGACCTTGACGACGCTGAACACGCCGGCCTTGACCACGGCCACCGCGTGCAGCAGCGCGGATACCGGCGTCGGTGCCACCATCGCCGCCGGCAACCAGCGATGCATCGGCATCAACGCCGCCTTGCCGATGCCGAACATGTAAAGCGCCAGCAGTCCCGCACACGCGAGCGGCGAAAGTTTGCCCGCGAGGATTCCGCCAGGGGCGAAGTCCGTCGTACCTGCGACCTGCCAGGTGAAAATCAGCGCCGGCAGCAGCAGCACGGTCGAACTGCCGAACAGCACACCCAGGTAGATGCGCCCGCCCCGTCGCGCCTCCGGAGTCCCATGGTGCGTCACCAGCGGATAGGTGATGAGTGTCAGAACCTCGTAAAAGACGAACAGCGTGAACGCATTCGCGGCGAATGCGATGCCGATCGCGCTGGCCAGCGACAGCGCGAAGCAGACGTAGAAGCGCGTCTGGTGCGCCTCCTTGTTGCCGCGCATGTAGCCGATCGAGTACAGCGAATTGACGATCCACAGTCCCGACGCGATCAGCGCAAAAAGCATCCCGAGCGGCTCGACCTCGAACGCCAGCGGCAACCCGGGCAGCACTTCAATCCACTGCAGCGATGGTCGCGCTCCGTCGAGCACCGGCTGCAGCAAGGCAGCGACGTCCGAGAACAGCAGCAATGCCGTCACCAGCGTGACGGTCTCGCGCAGGTTCGGTCGTCGGCGGCAGGCTGAAATCAGCAACGCCCCTGCAAGCGGTATTCCGAGCGCCCCCGCGATCAGCGTGTGGTGCCCCGTCACCGCCCGGCCCCCAGCAGTGCCGCCGCTGCCTGCGACGCGGAACCCAACGTCATCGAGGTTTCAAGTCCGAAGTACACGGTGGCGGCCACCAGTATCCCGGCAGGCACCAGCATGGCGATCGGCGCCTCGCGGATGCCCGTCCCGCCCGCAGGCGGCGCGCGGAAGTATGCCGTCTCGACGAAGCGCCACACGTAGACGACCGAGATGAGCGATGACAGCACGATCAGGAACACCAGCCACCACTGGCCCTCTTCGAGCGCCGCCAGGATCAGGTACCACTTGCTGATGAATCCCGCCGTGCCCGGTACACCGATCAGCGACAAGCCGCCGATGACGATGCCTAGACTCGTCAACGGCATCGTTCGTCCGATGCCCTGCACCTGCGCCAGGGTCACTCCGCCCATCGACGCCGCCACGCCACCGAGCAGAAGGAAGATGCCTCCCTTGGTGACCGCGTGGTTGGCCAGGTGCACGATCGTTCCCGTCAGGCCTGACAACGAATCGAATGACAGGCCGAGGACGATGAAGCCGATCTGCGAAACGCTCGAATACGCAAACAGCCGCTTCAGATTGGTCTGGAAGCAGGCCACGGTCGACGCGACGAACATTCCGCCGAGAGCCAGGACCAACATCAGCGGCTCCATCGGCAGCTTCTGGAACACGGCACTTTCGCCGAACACGGAAAAGTAGAAGCGCAGCAAAGCGTAGAGCGCAACCTTGGTGGCGGTTGCCGCCAGGAACGCCGACACCGCCGAGGGCGCGTACGCATACGCGTTCGGCAGCCACTGGTGCAGCGGGAATAGCGCGATCTTGAGCGAGAGGCCGACCGTCAGGAATGCCAGCGCAGCGAGAACCCCGCGGTGACCGGAAATCGCGTGCAGTCGCTGCCCGATGTCAACGAGGTTCAGCGTGCCGGTCTGCAGATACAGCAGGCCGACGCCAATCACGATGAATGTCGCTCCGATCGTGCCCATGATCAGATACTGATAGGCAGCCAGCAGTGCGCGCCGATCGCGTCCCAGCGCGATCAGCACGTAGGTCGACAGTGACGAGATCTCGAGGAAGACGAACAGGTTGAACGCGTCGCCGGTGATTGTGATGCCAAGCAGGCCGGTCAGGCACAGTGCGAACATCGTGTAGAAGAGATACTGGCGCTCGCGCGGCAGTTCGCGATCGACGCTTGTCCAGCTATAAGGCAGCACCACTGCGGCGATGCCGGTGACGAGCACCAGCACGAACGACGACAGCCGATCCACCCGATACTCGATTCCCCACGGCGGCGGCCAGCTGCCGATGGCGTACGAAATCGTGCCGCCGTTGTTGACTTGCAGCCACAACGCAATCGCGATGGCGAAGGCGGTCCAGCACGCGGTGAGGACGATGGCGAAGGCGGCCTTGCGTCCGCGCAGCAACACGGTCAGCGGAGCCGCCACCAGCGGCACGACGACCTGCAGAGCAGGCAGGTGCGCGGCTACGCTCATCAGCGCTCCGCGTCGCCGGCGGTCAGGTCCGCAGCGAGAATATCGTCTTCCTCGATGCTGTCGTAGGCCTCGCGGATGCGCACCACCAGCGCCAGCCCGAGGGCGAGCGTCGCAACGCCGACGACGATCGCCGTGAGGATCAGCACATGGGGCAGTGGATTCGAATAGACGGAAAAGTTGTCGCTGACGATCGGCGCCGTGCCGCCGATGAGCTTGCCCGGCGCGATGTACAGCAGGTACACCGAAGTCTGGAAGATGCCCAGTCCGACCAGCTTCTTGATCAGGTTGCCGCGGGCGATGACGATGAACAGTCCCGCGATCATCAGGAAGATGGTCACCGCGTAGGCAAAGTGCCCGGAATAGCTCATCGCAGCCCGCCTTCAGCGCCGCGCCTGACTGGGACATGGCGCACGAGCCGGTGACGCGGCGGCCTCATTCGTCGATCCGACCGCGGTCGGCGAACATGTAGAAAATTTTCAGCATGACGCCGGACACGGTGACCGCCACGCCCACTTCGACCCAGAAGATGCCGCGGTGCTGGCCTGCAACCGGATTGCGATCCAGCACGAAGTAGTCCAGGTAATTGCCGCCGAAAATCAGGCCCACCACGCCGACGCCGGCGTAGATCAGCACGCCGGCGGCCATCATGCGCTCGACCAGTGCCTCGGGGACGACACGGCGCGCGTTACTGAGACCGTAGATCAGCGCGTAGAAGATCACCGCCGCGGCGATGATCACACCGGCCTGAAAGCCGCCACCGGGTCCGAAGTCGCCGTGGAACTGCACATACAGCGCAAAGATCAGGATGAAAGGCAGGAAGACCTTCGCAACGACACGCAAGACGAGGTCGCGCTTCACTTCGACCCGTCCTTGCGCGCGCGCCGGCGCCGCAACAGCGCGACGACGCCGGCTCCGGCCGTGAAGACGACGGTCGTTTCGCCCAGCGTGTCGTAGCCGCGGTAGCTCGCCAGCACGGCAGTCACCACGTTCGGGACACCTGTCTCCTTCGGACCGTCGTTGAGGTAGCGCGGCACGACATGCGTATGGATCGGCGCTGACGGATCCGAAAACGCCGGCAACCCGAGGCTGCCGTAAACCAGCATCACGCCGCACGCGATCGAAATCGCCAGCGGCAGCCACGGTCTGTGCACGGGCCGCGCTTCCTCGCTGCGACACAGGTGCAGCGCGCCGAGCAGCAGCACTGTCGACACGCCGGCGCCGACCGACGCCTCGGTCATCGCGACATCTACGGCATCAAGTGCCACGAGTACCGTCGCCATAAGAAAGCTGTACAGACCCGACAGCACGATGACCGCAAAAAGATTGCGGTTGCGCGTCAGCACGACGACGGTCACCGCCATCAGAACCAGCAGGACGTTGATGATCAGTGTTTCGATGGCGCGTCCTTCAACGGGGACAGCAGCGGTCGCACGCCACGCTCCATCGCGGCCCTTGCGAGCGCGTGCGTCGCCGTCGGACTGGCAAAGAACACGAGCAGGGCAACGATGAGCAGCTTCACGGCTACCAGCGTAAGACCGGCCTGAAGGAGAAGTCCGAGCATGATGAGGCCGCCACCCAGCGTTTCGATCACGCTGGCGGCGTGCAGGCGGGTGTAGAAGTCGGGCATCCGCAGCATCCCCACTGCACCGACGATGCAGAAGAGGCCGCCGGCAACCAGGCAGATCCAGCTGATCGCGTCGAGCAGGACGGTCACGCCTTCTCCTCCTCTTCGTCGCGGGTGTCGCCCAGGCCCCCGAACTTGAAGTACTTCAGCACCGCGATCGTGCCGATGATGTTGAGCAGGCCGTAAACGATCGCCAGGTCGAGGAATTCCGGGCGCCCGGTCAGGAACCCGATCAGTGCCAGCAGAATGAGCGCACAGGTACCGACAGTGTTGGCGGCTTGCGCGCGATCGAACACGGTCGGACCCAACGCTGCCCGCACGAGCACCAGTGCGAGGGTCACGAGCATCGCGAGGCTGGCCGCTGCGAACATCAGTCGACGCCCTCGCAGGCGCTGACGCGGCGATCCATGTCGCCGCTGGTCACGCCGTCAGCGCCGGCACGCGTCAGCGCATGCACCATGAACTCGTCCTTCGCCGCGTCGATCGTGATCGTTCCGGGCGTCAGCGTGATCGAATTCGCGTGAATGACCAGGCCGACGGTCGTCTTCTGGGTCGGCTTGAACGAAATCATCGTCGGGCTGATCGGCAACCGCGGATCGACGATGATCCGGCTGACCTCCCAGGCCGACTTCGCGATTTCCTTCGACAGCCAGATCCAGTAGGCCACGATGCGCCAGCCCAACTGCACCGGATGGCCTTCGGCATCGATCACTTCCATGCGCCGGGCGAACCACACCACCGCAATGGCACAGGCAGCCCCGGCCGACATCAGAAATACGGTGAAGTAGCCGGACAGCACCAGCCAGAACAGATACAGCACAGCGAAGGCGCTGATCAGGCGGAGCACGGTATCGCGAACGCTAGTCCGCCGAAGTCATGATGATATGGACGCGATACGGCCCGTGCGCGCCGAGCACGATTGTCTGCTCAATGTCGCCGGTGCGCGACGGCCCGGACACCATGTTGATGGTCCGCGGCATCATGCGATCGACTCCGCCCTCCTCTCGCCGCAGCAGTTCGAAGGCGTCTTCCATCGTTGCAACGATGCGGCGGACCGGCAGCAATGCAATGTGAGTTTCAGGCAGCAGGTGCATCGAGGCCGGCGTTTCCGCGCCGGAGAGCAGTACCAGTGTCCCGGTTTCGGCGATCGCGCAGAAGGCACCGGTCACGCCGACCAGATCGGCGCCCTGCGATTCGTCGCGGCGGGGCGATCGGAACTCGACGTTCAGCGGTGCCTGCGCCCAGGGCAGACTGCGCAAGACCGGCCATGCCACCAGGTTGGGCGCGATGCCGTGGCCGGCGAGGTAGCGGGCGATTGCCGCGGGTGCGTCGGCCGCACTTGCCACAAGCTCGACGGTGCTCGCCATGCGCTCGGCCATCGCACGAAACTGGGCGACGGGGTCGCTGTACGGTGTCGGTTGCGGTCCGGCCGGGTGCCGCGACAGGTAGTCGGCAGCGGTGGCTTGGTCCGCGGCATCCGGCTCGCCCCGCTTCTGTGCGGTGCGGATGCGCCGAAGGATCTCTTCGCGCGCCTTGGACGTATCGAAGTTCATCGGCTGGCCTTGCGCATGAATGCATCTATCCGATCAATGCCCTGCTCGATCGCGTTCTCACTGGTCGCGTATGAGAAGCGGATGTGCTGACCGTCGCCTCCGACGCGAGGCCCGAAATGAATGTCCGCGAGGACCGCGACGCCGGCTTCAAGCAGCAGCCGCCGCCGCAGTTCTTCGGAGTCGCCAGCGCCGACCATGCGGCACGCTTCGGTGACGTTGGGCCAGGCGTAAAAGGCGCCGCCCGGGGTCGCGCAGCGGAAGCCGGGAACCGCATTCAGCAGACGCACGATCAGATCACGACGCAAACGGAAGCGCTGCTTCATCGCTTCGGCGTCATGCTGCGGTCCGGTCAGCGCCTGCAGCGCCGCCCACTGGCTGATCTGCGAGGCGCACGACTCGGTGTTCGTGATCCACCGGGTGAACACCGGGGCGAGCGCGGCGTTGGCCGCAAAGCCGATGCGCCAGCCTGTCATCGCATACGTCTTCGACGCGCCGTCGGAAATGATGGTGCGCTCGCGCATGTCGGGCAACGCGGCGATCGAGACGAAGTCACCGTCATATACGAGCTTGCTGTAGATCTCGTCGGCGTAGATCCAGACGTGCGGGTGCGCCCGCAAGACGTCGGCGATCGCCTCGAGGTCGCGCCGCGCCAAAACCCCGCCGGTCGGATTCTGCGGGGTATTGAGGATCAGCAGCCGCGTCTTCGGGCCGATGCGCGCCGCGAGCTCCGCCGGGTCGAACGCAAAGCCGCGCGACTCGCGCAGCGGCAGTGGCACCGGCAGCGCGCCGTTGGCGACGATCTGCGATTCATAGATCGGGAATCCCGGCACCGGGAAGATGACCTCGTCACCGCTGCCGTAGTCCGTGACCGACGCAATCGCATAACCGATGAAGGGCTTGGCACCGGCGCCGACGACGACCTCCTCGGTCGCGATGTCGATGCCACGAAGCGCACCCATCGATCGAGCGGCCGCCGCGCGCAGCTCATCGATGCCGGCAGACGGGGTGTAGCCGTGCCGGCCGTCCCGGATCGCCGCGATCGCTGCATCCTGCACATGCACCGGCGTCGGAAAGTCGGGCTGGCCGATGCAGAAGGAAACGATGTCCGCGCCGCTGCGGATCAATCGGTTGACTTCCGCAAGCACGACGAAGGCGTTCTCGGTGCCGAGGGCCTCGGCGCGGCGACTGAGCTTGGGCATGGCGGGCGATTATAGGTTCGGCGACCGAGCCACTGTCAGATGATTGGGCCAGAGCCGCACGCAAATTCGCGCCAGAGCGGCAGTCGAATCGATGCAGCCGGCGCGCAACGGCGATCCGATCGCGTCGAGCGCAACCGGAAGCTCGGTGCAGGCCAGAACGACGCGCTCGGCACCTCGCTCCAACAGCTGCGCCACGATCGGTTCCAGCAATCGACCACCCTCCTCGGCGGCGTTGCGCTTGACCGCGTCAATTCCCGGTTGCACTGAGCGCTCGAACGTCGTGGCATCCGGTACCAGCCACTCGACATCCGCGCCGAAGCGCTGCTCGTAGATCCGGGCCGCGAGCGTCGCGGCGGTCGCGACGATGCCGATACGCGCCGCGTCCGCCGGAATCTCGCTCGCGACCGCGTCGGCGATGTGGGGGAACGGAACCCCGCCCGCTGCGAGCACCGCATGCCAGTGGTGCGCGGTATTGCAGGGCATCGCCAGCATTGTTGCGCCCAGCCGGACCAGCTTGTCACGCGCTGCAAGCAGTGCGGGCAACGGCGATGCGCCGCCACGGAGGATCGCCGCCGGTCGCGACGGCAACTGCGGCACCGAGTGAATCAGCGTCGGGATGTGGTCTTCGTCACATGCTGCCGGAGTGGCCGCGATCAGCTTGTGGAAGAAGTCGGCGGTGGCCAGCGGCCCCATGCCGCCGATGACGCCAAGCATCAGGCGAGCCCGAGTCGCGGCGCAAACGCGTGCACGTAACCGAACAGCCCGACGGCGCCGCCGGTGTGCAGGAAGACGATGTTGTCTTCGCGACGAAATTGCCCACGCCGCACGAGATCGATCAACCCGGCCATAGCCTTGCCCGAGTACACCGGGTCGAGCAGGATGCCCTCGGTGCGCGCCAAGAGTTCCAGTGCTTCGAACATGCCGTCGGTCGGAACGCCATACCCGCCGCCGACGTAGTCCGAGTTCGCAACGACCGCCTCGCGCGCCACGGTGCCCGGCACGCCGAGCAACTCGACCGTGCGCTGCGCAAGGGCGAACACCTTGTCTTCCTGGACCGCCTTCGGCGCACGCACGCAAATGCCGAGAACCGGCACGCGACTGCGCGAGCCCTCGAGCCCGGCCACTAGGCCCGCCTGGGTCCCGGTACTCCCCGTTGCGGTCACGAGCAGGTCGATGTCGAGTCCCGCGGTATTGGCCTGATCGACCAATTCGAGTGCGGACGTGACATAGCCGAGCGCACCGACGGGGTTCGATCCGCCGCCCGGAATCACGTACGGCCGTCTGCCCTGCGCCCGCAGTTCATCCGCGCGCGCGGCCATCGCGGCGTCCATGTCGCTGCCACCCGGCAGATGGTGAAGTGCGGCGCCAAAAAGTCGGTCGAGCAGCACGTTGCCCGAAATCCGGTAGTCGGCTTCGGTCGACCCGGTGCGGTCTTCAAGCAGGATTTCGCAGCCCAGTCCCAGGCGGGCAGCGGCTGCGGCTGTCTGGCGCGCGTGATTCGACTGGGTCGCGCCCTGGGTGATAACGACATCCGACTTCTGTGCCAGCGCCTCGCCAATCAGGTATTCGAGCTTTCGCGTCTTGTTGCCCCCGGTGGCAAGCCCGGTGCAGTCATCGCGCTTGATCCAGAGGTGCGGCCCGCCCAGCAGTGCACTGAGCCGCGGCATCGGTTCGAGCGGCGTCGGCGCCTGCGTCAAGCGGACCCGCGGGAAGCGCGCAAGCTTCATCGGTTACATCATGCGGCCGCGACGGCCTCGACCGGCGGCTTGATCTCGAAGACCTGGCGCAGGTACGCGAGGTAGGCCGCGTCGTCGCACAGGTTCTTTTCCGGCGAATCCGACAGCTTGGCGACCGGCTGGCCGTTGCAGCGGACCATCTTGATGACGATCTGCAGCGGCGTGTAGCCGAGGTCGTTGGTCAGATTGGTACCCACACCGAACGCGATGCGGGCGCGATCCTTGAATCGGGTATAAAGCTCGATCACGCGGGGAAAGTCGAGCGAGTCCGAAAAGACCAGCGTCTTCGTGCGCGGATCGACGCGGTTGCGTTCGTAATGCTCGATCAATCGTTCACCCCACATGATGGGATCGCCGGAATCATGGCGCGCGCCATCGAAGAGCTTGCAGAAGTACATGTCGAAGTCGCGCAGGAAGGCGTCCATGCCGTACACATCGGACAGCGCGATGCCGAGGTCGCCGCGATACTCGCGCGCCCACATCTCGAACCCGAAGGTCTGCGAGTCGCGCAGCCGCGGACCGAGCGCCTGGCACGCCTGCAGGTATTCGTGCGCCATCGTGCCCAGCGGAGTCAGGCCATGCTTGGCGGCATACATGACATTGCTGGTGCCGGCCAGGTTGTCACCCAACTCGTTCTTCAACGTCACCAGCACTTCGTCGTGCCACAGTCTTGAAAACCGGCGGCGCGTGCCGTAATCGGCGATGCGGCACCCGGCCAGCGCCGGATTTTCGCTGACCAGCGCAATCTTGGCGCGCAGGCGACGGCGGCCTTCCGCGAAGTCCGGCCGCGGCTGCGTGTTGCGGAAATAGACCTCGTTGACGATCGCGAGCACGGGGATCTCGAAAAGAATCGCGTGCAGCCACGGGCCCAGGATCACGATAGTGAGCCCGCCGTTCGATTCCGGGTCGCGCTCGATGCGGATCGACTTCATGTTGAGCTGGAAGAGCCCGAGGAAGTCGACAAAGTCGCTCTTGATGAATCGCATGCTGCGCAGATACTCGAGTTCGCTCTCGCGGAAGCGCAGCAGGCAGAGGTACGCGATCTCTTCACGGATCTCGTCCACGTAGGGCGCCAGGTCGACGCCCTTGGTGCGGCAATTGAAGCGGTACTCGACGTGCGCACCCGGGAAGTGATGCAGCACGACCTGCATCATCGTGAACTTGTACAGGTCGGTGTCGAGGAGCGACTGGATGATCATGCGGCGATTGTAGGGTCGTGCGGAGCGACTGCGCTATCGGATGCCCAGAACCTTCTGCACCGTCCCGCTCGAACCGATCTGGTCGCCGCCGATCTCGCCGGCCACGTGCCCCTGCTCGATCAGCACTGCACGGTCGGCTAGGCCGGTGACAAACGGCAGATTCTGTTCCGAAAGCAGCGTTGCCACACCCCGCTCGCGCATCGCCCGCACCGCAGCCTTCATGCTCGTGACCACCTTTGGCGCGATGCCTTCGGACGGCTCATCGAGGAGCACGAGGCGCGGATTCGTCGCCAGTGTCCGCGCCACCGCGAGCATCTGCTGCTCGCCGCCGCTCATCTGGCTTGCGGGCCGGTCCAGCATTTCAGCCAGGTTCGGAAAGATGCGCAGCAGTTCTCCGTTATCGAACCCGCCCGGCGACGGCCGCGCCATGAGTTCGAGGTTCTGCCGGACCGTAAGGTCGGTGAAGATGCGCCGATCCTCCGGCACATAGCCCAGTCCGCGCCGCGCACGCAGGTACGGCGCCAGCCCGGAAAGCTTGGACCCATCAAATTCGATCGAGCCCGTGCTGCGCGGCATCAGCCCCATGATCGCGCGCAGCAGCGAGGTCTTGCCGGCACCGTTGCGCCCGATCAGAGCGACCACCTCGCCAGCGCGGACCGAGAGCGTGGCCGAGTGGACCACCTGAGCTGCCCCGTACCAGGCGTCAACGTCGCGCAGGGCGAGCAGCGTCACGGCTCGGTCCCGAGGTAGACCGCTTGCACTGCGGCATCTGCGCGCACGAGTGCCGGCGCACCGTCGGCAATGATCCGGCCGCGCGACAGCACCAGCACACGCTCGGCGAATCCAAAGACCACGTCCATGCTGTGTTCGGTGAACAGCACCGTCATGCGGCGCTCGCGCGCCAGGCCGACGACCAGCGCCATCAGCGCCGTGCGCTCTCCCGGCGCCATTCCGGCAGTCGGCTCGTCCATCAGCAGCAGCCGAGGTGCCGCGGCCAGCGCAAGCGCCAGCTCGAGTCGCTTGAGATCGCCGTAGGCGAGGGTTGCCGCCGGCTCCGCGCGCCGCTCTGCCAGACCGACCTGCTGCAGCAGCGCAGTGGCCGCGTCGTGCGCACGCGTGCCGAGTGGCGCACCCGGCGACAGTGAGGTCCCGGCTGCCGCGACGAGCGCAAGCTGGGCGTTCTGCAGCACGGTCATCGACGCGAACGTCTGCGCCACCTGAAAAGTGCGACCGATACCCGCACGAGTGCGCGCCGACGTCGGCAACCCCACCAGCGTCCTGCCGTCGAACTCGATCGTGCCGGCATCCGGCGCCAGCTGGCCATCGATCAGGTTGAAGAGCGTCGACTTGCCGGCGCCGTTGGGTCCGATCAGCGCACTGACGCTGCCGGCCTCGAGTGCGAACGAGACATCGTCGACCGCACGCACGCCGCCGAACGAACGCGCCAGCCGCGCGACGCGCAGTTCACTCATGTCCTTGCCGCAGCCCGCTCGCGAAGAAAGCCGACGATGCCTTGCGGGAACACGACGACCAGCAGCACGATGGCGCCGCCGAGCAGCAGGCGCCAGTACTCCGCATGACGCGTCAGTTCGGTGGCCAGTCCGTGATAGGCGATCGCCCCGACAATCGGCCCTGACAGCGTCTGGAGGCCGCCGAGTAGAACCATGACCAGCGCGTCGACGGAAACCGGTATCGACAACGCATTCGGGAATACCGCACCCTTCTGGAATGCCTGCAACGCGCCCGCCAGGCCGCCGAAGAGGCCGCCCGCTACGAATGCCAGCCCGCGCGCCCGACGCACGTCGATGCCGAGGGCTTCGGCGCGCTCCGGTGCGTCGCGTGTCGCGCGAAGCGAAAAGCCGAACGGCGCCAGTGCGGCCCGGCGCAACAGCAGCAACGAAGCGACGACGATCGCGAGTGTCAGCAGGTAATACGCGAGCCGGGACGACGCCGGCGGCCAGACGCCGAGTAAACCGTTGTCACCGCCGGTGACCTCCACCCACTGCACGGCGATCGACCACAGGATCTGCGCGAATGCCAGCGTCAGCATCGACGCGTACACACCGTGCGCGCGCAGCACGAAGACAGCGGCTAGCGCTGCGGCCAGTGCGGCGACGAAGGGCGCGACCGCGATGGCGACGGCGAACGGGGCGTCGAAACTCTTCGACAACAGGGCCGCGGCATAGGCACCCAGTCCGAAAAACGCCGCATGGCCGAACGATACGAGCCCGCCATGCCCCATGAAGAACTGCAAACTGGTGGCGAAGAGCGCGAGGATCGCCATTTCGGTGGCGATCACGAGCGCATAGTCGCCGGCAAAGATCGGCACGACGCAGGCGAGCGCAATCACCAGCCCGGCCAGCCAGGCCGGGCGCGACGCCGCGCGCTGAAACGGCGGATGGCTCGCGGTGCGCACGGTGCGCGCCGCCAGTTCGGGGCGCCCCGCGAGGCCGTAGGGTCGGACGATCAGCGTCAGCGCCATCACGACGAAGACCAGCACCAGCGTCGACTGCGGCAGCAGCCAGATACCGAATGCGTGCAGCACTCCAATGGCGAGCGACGCCCAGAACGCGCCACTGATCGAGCCGAGGCCGCCGACGACCACGACGACAAAACCTTCGACGAGGATCGTCAGGTCCATCTGCAGGTTGACCGTCTCGCGCGGTATCTGCAGTGCGCCGGCGAGTCCCGCCAGTCCGGCTCCGAGCGCGAACACGGTCGTGAAGAGCAGCCTCTCGTTGACCCCGAGGGCACCCGCCATCTCGCGATCCTGCGTCGCCGCGCGCACGACGGCGCCCCAGCGCGTACGCTGGAACAACCACCACAGTCCACCGTAGACCAACGGCCCGACCACGGTCAGCAGCAGGTTGTATTCGGGCACGAAGGCACCGCCGAACTCGATCGCCCCTTTGAACCCCGGCGCTCGCGGCGCGAAGATTTCCTCCGGTCCCCAGATCGCGAGCGCCACGTCCTGCACGATCAGCGCAACGCCGAAGGTCGCCAGCAACTGAAAGATCTCCGGCGCCGCATAGATGCGACGGAGCACGATGAACTCGATCAATACGCCGACGACGGCGATGACGCCAGCGGCCAGCAGCAGACCACCGAAGAAGCCCCACGGTGTCGAAGGCAATGCGGCCGTCAGTGAGACCGCAACGTACGCACCGAGCATGTAAAGCGCCCCGTGGGCGAAATTCACCACGCGCGTGACGCCAAAGATCAGCGTCAGGCCGGCGCTGACGAGAAACAGCGTCGAACCGTACGAAAGCCCTGCCAGGAATTGACCGAGGACGAGGTCCACGAGCTAGGGTACCTTCACGCTGCCACTGCAAGCACGACCCTCGCCATCTTCGCAGGCAGACGCTACTTCATTGCCTCCGCGGGTCGACGGCTCCTGACCTCGGCGTCAGTCGGCAGGAAGTTGCGTCCATCGGCATAGCGCCAGTCGACCATCGTTCCCCTGCCGGCGCGTTGATCCAGTTTGCCGACATAGGCGCCCATCGTCGACTGCTGGTCCAAGGCCCGGAATGTCGCCGGCCCGAAGGGCGTCATCCAGGTCAGGCCGCGGAAGGCGGCGATCAGCTTCTCCACGTCGGTGCTCCTGGCTTTGCGGATCGCCGCAAAGATCGCGGTAAATGTCGCATAGCCGACCACCGAACCCAGCCTCGGGGTGTCGTTGAAGCGCTTGAAGTACGCATTGAAAAATTGGGCATGTTCGGGCGTGGCGATCTGGTCCCACGGATAGCCGGTGACGATCCAGCCCTTGGGGGTCTCATCCTTCAACACGTCCAGGTATTCCGGTTCGCCCGAAAGCAGGCTGACAACGGGCACGCGCGGGAACAGGCCGCGCAAGTTGCCCTCGCGCACGAGCCGCGGCAGGTCAGCGCCAAACGTGACGTTGAAAATCGCCTCGGGACGCGCGGCGACCAGCGCCTGCACGGTTCCGGCCGCCTCGAGTTTTCCGAGCGCTGGCCATTGTTCGGCGACGAACTCGACATCCGGGCGACGCGCCTTCAGCAGGACCTTGAAGCTCGCGACGGCCGATTGCCCGTACTCATAGTTGGGCGCGACGATGGCCCAGCGCTTCGCCGGCAGGCGCGCGGCCTCCTCGACCAGCATGGCCGACTGCATGTAGGTGCTGGGGCGCAGGCGGAACGTATAGCGATTGCCTTTCTCCCAGACCATCGCATCGGTCAGCGGTTCGGCGGCCACGAACAGCACCTTGTTGCGCAGCGCGAACTCCGATACGGCGAGGCCGACGTTGGACAGGAAAGTCCCGGTCAGCAGCACAACCTTTTCATTGGAGACCAGTTCGGTAGCCAGCCGGATCGCGTCATCCGGCTTGCCGGCATCGTCGCGCGAAATGACCTCCACCTTGCGACCGAGCAGGCCGCCCGTTGCATTGACTTCCTCGACCGCGAGCTGCCAGCCCATCCGGTACGGTACGGTGAACTGCGGAATCGTCGAATAACTGTTGATCTCGCCGATGCGGATCGGCGTCGCCGTCTGCGCGCGCAGCGGACGGGCGACAAATGCCGCCGTCGATAGCAGCAGTAGTTCGCGTCGAGTGGTCATGCCACTTGGCCCTTCTTGCAGAGGGAAAACGGGCGGAGCACCGGCCTTGGTCAGCTAGAATACCGGCTTTGCAGCAGGCGCACTTTTGCTCGCAGCGCCTCATCTCATTGAGACAGGAGTAAGTCGATGACGCACGTCGTCACCGAGTCGTGCATCAAGTGCAAGTACACCGACTGTGTCGATGTGTGTCCGGTCGACTGCTTTCGCGAAGGGCCGAACTTCCTGTCGATCGATCCCGACGAGTGCATCGACTGCGCCGTGTGCATCCCCGAGTGCCCGGTGAATGCCATATATGCCGAGGAAGACGTGCCGGAAGACCAGCGCGATTTCATCAAGCTCAATGTCGAGCTGTCGAAGCAGTGGCCGTCGATTACACGCATGAAACCTCATCCGGCCGATGCGGATGAGTGGAAGGATGTGCGTGACAAGCGCAATCTGCTGGAGCGTTGAAACGCAGCGCGCCGTAACGCGGCAGGTCCAGAGCGGACGGCCGCACCCGCGGGAAGGCAAATTGCTAGCCCGGTGCCAGCCGCGCATAATGCGGCGCGCGAATCGCTCCCGCAGTTCGGTCGGGAGCGGTTCGGAAGCAACCCGATGTTCTTACGACGGAGCGATGAGCGGAGCCACGCGTGCTATATCACCTGCATGAGCTGCACCGTCGATTTCTGAACCCATTGTCGGTCTGGGCGCAGGCCACATCCGAGCTCTTTTCCAGCCCCTACAGCCCCCTCGCCTACACGCCGCTCTCCAGGCGGCTGTCGGCCGGCTACGATCTGCTGCACCGGATCGGCAAGCAGTATGAAAAACCCGAATTCGGTCTGAAGACTACGCGGATCGGCGAGGTCGACGTTCCGGTGGTTGAAGAAGTCGCGTTGGAAAAACCGTTTTGCCGGCTGCTCCACTTCAAGCGGCTGTTGCCGGCCAAGCCCAAGCGCGCATCCGATCCGCGCATCCTGATCGTCGCGCCGCTGTCGGGCCACCACGCGACACTGTTGCGCGACACCGTGCGCGCGCTGCTCCCCGATCACGACATCTGGATCACCGACTGGATCGACGCGCGGCTGGTGCCGATCACGGCCGGCCCTTTTCATCTGGATGACTACGTTCACTACGTGATCGACTTCCTTCGTGAACTCGGTCCGGACGTGCACCTCATTTCGGTCTGCCAGCCGACCGTTCCGGTGCTGGCCGCCGTTTCGCTGATGGCCAGCAACCGCGATCCCAAGCTGCCCAAGTCGATGACCATGATGGGCGGCCCGATCGACAGCCGCAAGACGCCGACGCAGGTCAATGCGCTCGCCAAACGCAAGAATTTCGAGTGGTTCGAGAACAACGTCGTATTCAAGGTGCCGTCGGCGTACCCCGGCTATCTGCGCAAGGTCTATCCGGGCTTCCTTCAGCACGCAGGCTTCGTGGCGATGAACCCGGACCGACACCTGAACTCGCACTGGGACTACTACCTCGACCTCGTCAAGGGCGACATGGACGATGTCGAGGGTCATCGCGCGTTCTACGACGAGTACAACGCCGTAATTGATCTGCCCGCCGAGTACTACCTCGACACGATCAAGATCGTGTTCCAGGAGCATCGGCTCCCCAATGGCACGTGGGACGTGCGCGGCCAGCGGGTGAAGCCCGAGGACATAACTTCAGTGGCGCTCTTCACCATCGAAGGCGAACTGGACGACATCTCCGGGAGCGGCCAGACCCGGGCAGCCCACGACCTCTGCAAGGGAATTCCGAAATCGAAGAAGCAGCATTTGACCGCGCAGGGCGCCGGTCACTACGGCATCTTCAGCGGCCGTCGTTGGCGCGAGCAGATCGCGCCGCAGATTCGATCGTTCATCCGCGCACACGCCTGAGCCGATCGCGGCGGCGATAATCGACGCAGTATCCTGCGTCTTCCGTTTCGCGCTGCCGATGTCACCGATGAACGCCGCGCTGGCCGACCGAATTGACTCGGTCCTGCCGCAAACCCAGTGCACAAAGTGCGGCTACCACGGCTGCCGCCCCTACGCGGAAGCGATCGCGGCCGCAGTCGCGCCGATCAACCAGTGCCCGCCCGGGGGTGTCGACGGGATAAAGCGGCTGTCGCAGGTGACCGGGCACCCGGTCGTGGCGCTGAACCCCGCCAATGGCGTCGAGCGGCCGCTGCATCGGGCCGTCATCGACGAGGCGCTTTGCATCGGCTGCACGCTGTGCATCCAGGCCTGCCCCGTGGATGCGATCGTCGGCGCGGCCCGCGTCATGCACTCGGTGATTCCCGAGTGGTGCAACGGCTGCGACCTCTGCGTTGCGCCCTGCCCGGTGGACTGCATCGCCATGGTGCCGGTGCTGCCGCCGCGAAAATGGAACGATGAGGATGCGCTGATTTCCCGTTCCCGCTACGAAGGGCGTCGCCAGCGGCTGGCGCGTGAGCGCGACGAACGCGACGACATGCTGCTGAAAAAAGCCCACAGCAAGCTCGATGAACTGGCCGCTCGCGAGGACCTGGCTGTCGACCAGGTCGACCGCAAACGAGCCGTCGTGCAGGCAGCGATCGAGCGGGCCCGCGCGCGCCGCCAATTGACGCAGTCATGAACCCGGCCAAGCGACGCGCGATCTACGAGCGGCTGCGCAGCCTGAACCCGAATCCGCGCACGGAGCTCGAATACGCGACGCCGTATCAACTGCTCGTGGCGGTCGTGCTCTCGGCACAGGCGATGGACAGGAGCGTGAATCTGGCGACACGCGTGCTGTTCAAGGTCGCCGGGACCCCTGCGGCCATGGCGGCGCTCGGCGAAGAGCGCCTCGCGGATTACATCAAGACGATCGGGTTGTTCCGCACCAAGGCCAGAAACGTCATCGCGCTGTCCCGGCAACTGCTGGAGCAGCACCGCGGCGCAGTCCCCAGCGATCGCGCCGCCCTCGAGGCCCTGCCGGGCGTCGGCCGCAAGACCGCAAACGTCGTCCTCAACAGCGCATTCGGCATGCCGACGATCGCGGTCGACACGCACATCTTCCGCGTGGCCAACCGGACCGGCATGGCCCCCGGCGCCGACGTCACGCAAGTCGAGCAGCGCCTGGAGAAGTTCACTCCCGACGAATTCCGCAAGGATGCGCATCACTGGCTGATTCTGCACGGCCGGTACATCTGCAAGGCGCGCGCGCCCGAGTGCTGGCGTTGCCCGATTGCCGAATGGTGTGAATACCGACCGAAGACCCCCGCGCCGGCGGCCCGCAAGTCGGGCTTTCCACCCGAACCGCAACCCTAGTGATGTTCACCCCGACCAAGGACGACGTCCGGCGCTTCTTCTGCGAGACCTGGCGCAAGCACCGTGAACGCGAGCTGCTGGCGCCGATCGAGGCGATGGCGCTCGACTGGATCCTCGCGCATCCCGAGTACCACGCGGAACTCGCGAATGTCGATGCGGCCGCTACCGCCGAGTATCGCGTGGAGGACGGCACCAATCCGTTTCTGCACCTGTCGATGCATCTGGCGATCGCCGAGCAGTTGTCGATCGACCAGCCGCCGGGTATCCGCACTGCCTACGAGCGGCTGGCAACGCGCCTGGACGACGCGCACAGCGCCGCCCATGTGGTCATGGACTGCCTTGGAGAGATCGTCTGGGCGGCACAGCGTTCGGGAACCGCCTTACCAGCGGACGAGATGAGCGCGCGCTACCTCGAATGCATCGAGCGCCGCGCCGGACACGAATAGCCCCTGTCTCGGCACTCGACCGCGGCGCGAATTGCGCGAGTATCAGCGCTTGGTGTTGTCCAGCGGGCCCGGCAGACGGCTAAGGTAAGCCGAAACGTTCTGGATGTCGGCACGCGACAAAGGCTTGGCGAGCCCGGCCATGATCGCATTCTTGCGCGCGCCAGACTGGTAGTCGCGCAACGCCTTTTCGAGGTAATCCACGTACTGGCCCGCGAGCTTCGGGTAGCTCGGATCGACCGGGCTCGCGAAGTCCTTGCCATGGCAGGCGGCGCATTGCGCCTGGGCAAGTTGTTCGCCCTTTGCAACATCGGCTGCCTGCGCTGACAGCGCAATGACTGCCGTGCCGGCTGCAATGAGGAATCTCTTCATCGTCGTGCTCGCTTACTTGCCACGAGCCGCGTAGTACGCGGCCACCGCAGCGATCTGTTCGTCGGATAGGCCCTTGGCCACGCCGGTCATCGACGGGTGCGAGCGTCCGCCCTGGCGGTACTCCTTGAGCGCCGCCTCGATGTACTGCTGCGACTGGCCGCCAATCTTCGGCACGCGATAGACCTGCGGAAACGACGCCTGGTACCCGGGTATCGAGTGGCAGCCGATGCACATCGACACCGCCGCGTCCGCGGGCGCGGCGGCCGGCGCAAGTTTCTTGTCCTGTGCAAGCGCGAGCAGCGGCAATGTCGCGACTAGCGCGACGAGGAGCGGTCGGGTCGACTTCATCCGGAACTTCCGTATCGGGTTGATCTGGGCCTCGGGAGCGCTGAACCTCCGCGTGAACCGGCGGCGCCAACTCCGAGCAGCGCGTGATTGTAATCGACTCCAACTTCACTTCAGGACGCCGCGCTCGCGCGGTCCCAAAAGGCGGCCTTGCGTATACTCGTTCGCCCCACTCCCGGGCCGGGTCCATGCCGAGATTCGAAGGCTCCTCCACCTATGTCGCGACCGACGACCTGAAGCTCGCGGTCAATGCGGCGCTCACGCTGCAGCGCCCGCTGCTGATCAAGGGCGAGCCCGGCACCGGTAAGACGATGCTGGCGGAGGAAGTGGCGCGCGCGCTCGACATGCCGATGCTCGCCTGGCACATCAAGTCGACGACCAAGGCGCAGCAGGGACTGTACGAATACGACGCCGTGAGCCGGCTGCGCGACTCGCAGTTGGGCGACGCGCGGGTCAAGGACATCGAGAACTACATCGTCCGCGGCGTGCTCTGGCAGGCGTTCACCTCGGACGAGCCGTCGGTGCTGCTGATCGACGAGATCGACAAGGCCGACATCGAGTTTCCGAACGACCTGCTGCGCGAACTCGACCGCATGGAGTTCTATGTCTACGAGACCCGGCAGACCGTCAAGGCGCGTCATCGTCCGCTGGTGGTGATCACCTCGAACAACGAGAAGGAACTGCCCGACGCGTTCCTGCGCCGCTGCTTCTTCCACTACATCAAGTTCCCGGACAAGGAGACGATGCAGGCGATCGTCGATGTCCATTTTCCCAAGCTGCGCAAGGAACTGCTGCAGCACGCGCTGGCGGTTTTTTTCGGCGTGCGTGACCTGCCGGGACTGAAGAAGAAGCCGTCGACCTCGGAACTGCTCGACTGGTTGAAGCTGCTGGTCGCCGAGCAGATCCCGGCCGAAGCGCTGCGCTCGAAGGACGAGAAGATCGCCGTGCCGCCCCTGGCGGGGGCGCTGCTGAAGAACGAGCAGGACATGCATCTCTTCGAGCGGCTGGTCTTCATGGCGCGCAGCAACCGCTGAGACCCCCATGATCGTTCCGCAGCCCACGGTGCTCGAAGGCCATGGCGTGCGGCTGGAGCCGTTGGCCCGCGAGCATCACGACGAGCTCGTGGCAGCAGCCAGTGACGGCGAGCTGTGGACCCTCTGGTTCACTTCCGTGCCGCGTCCCGAAGAAGCGCATGCGTATATCTCCGCCGCGCTCGCCGGGCAGCAGGCCGGTCACATGCTCCCGTGGGCCGTGCGCGACCTTGCCAGCGGCGCGATCGTCGGCAGCACGCGCTTCCACGACATCGTCGTCGCAGTCGATCGAGTCGAGATTGGCTACACCTGGTACGCGCGCCGTTGCCAGAAGACGCACGTGAACACGGCCTGCAAACTGCTTCTGCTCGGGCATGCGTTCGACGAATTGGGCTGCGCGGTCGTCGGCTTCAGGACCGACAACTTCAACTTCGCATCGCAGCGGGCCATTGCCGCGCTGGGTGCGAAGAAAGACGGCGTAATCCGCCACCACCATTTTCGCCGCGACGGTACCGTGCGCGACACCGTGATGTTCAGCATCCTCGCGGCCGAGTGGCGCGATGTGCGTCGTCACCTCGAGCTGCGCCTCGCACGGCGGCGCTGAAGCAATGCTGATCGATTTCTTTTTCCATCTTCGCGCGGCCAGGCTCAAGGTGTCGATCAACGAGCTGCTGACCCTGCTTGAAGCGATCAGGCAGAGCGTGATCGGCCCGTCGATCGACGATTTTTACTACCTGTCGCGCGCCGCGCTGATCAAGGACGAGACGCAGTTCGACAAATTCGACCGCGCCTTTGGCGAGTACTTCAAGGGCGTGACAACGACCCTGGACTTCGCGAAGGAGATTCCGGACGAGTGGTTCAAGCAAGTGCTCGAGCGCGCCTTCACGCCGGAAGAAATCGCCAAGCTGGAGAAACTCGGCTGGGACCGGCTGATGGAGGAGTTCAAGAAGCGACTCGAGGAGCAGGACGGCGCCCATCACGGCGGCAACCGCTGGATCGGCTCGGGCGGGACATCGCCGTTCGGCCATGGGGGCGCGCATCCTGAGGGCATCCGCGTCGGCGGACCGAGCAAGGGCGGGAAGTCCGCGGTCAAGGTCTGGGAGATGCGCGGCTACCGCGACTATGACGACTCGGTGGAGATCGGTACGCGCAATATCAAGCTGGCGCTGCGTCGACTGCGGCGCTTCGCGCGCGAAGGGGCCGACCTCGAACTCGACATGCACGACACGATCGAAGCGACCGCGAAGAACGCCGGCTGGCTCGATCTGAAGCTGGTACCCGAGCGTCACAACACGGTGAAGGTGCTGATGCTGCTCGACGTCGGCGGCACGATGGACGAGCACATCAAGCGCACCGAGGAGCTGTTTTCGGCGGCCAAGGGCGAATTCAAGCACCTCGAGTTCTACTACTTTCACAACTGCGTCTACGAGTACCTGTGGCGCAACAACCGACGCCGTTACACCGAACGCTTCGCCACTTGGGATGTGCTGCGCAAGTACCCGCACGACTGGAAACTGGTCTTCGTCGGCGACGCGACGATGAGCCCGTACGAAGTGTTGCAGCCCGGCGGCTCGGTCGAATACAACAACGAAGAGGCCGGCGCGGTCTGGCTGCAGCGTTTCTTCACGACGTTTCCGAAGTCGATCTGGCTGAATCCGGAGCCCGAAGGCCTGTGGCAGTACCGGCAATCAATTTCCGTCATCCGCCAGCTCGCGGGCGGCAAGATGTTCCCGATGACGCTCGAGGGACTGACGCGGGCGATGCGGCAGTTGTCGAAGTAGCGTCGCGGTCCGATCGCCCGCGGTCCCCGTGACTTGCCGCGAGCGGACGGCGCGTCAGCCTCGGCCTTCGTGCGCAACCCCCCGAACCGGCGAGCTGACGGCATCGCCGGACGTGGCACCCATCTATAGCGCCTGATCAGCGCGTGCGGCGCGGTTCGCTCTTTCCTCGCAGTTGGGCGCCCGTGCGCGCGTTGCCACGCGTCGCGAGCTTGTCGGCCGCGCGCTTCGCAGGCTTGACGCGGCCGCTCGCCGCCGCAACAGCCACCGTTTCGTACTCGGCAGCGTAGTGCCTGCGCATGCGCACGATCTCGCGCGCGTACTTGTGGGCAAGCTGCTTCTTCTTGGTCGCCGACAGCAGGCGCCCGGCGACCTGGAAGAACTTCGACTCCTCCTCCTTCAGGTGGTGGCGCACCTTGAAGCTCAGCGTCTTCGCGGTTGCGATCCAGCCGGCCTGCTTCTTGTTGCGCACCGACAACTCGTCCAGCAACTCGTCAACCTCGTGGTGCTCGTGCAGCGCATGACGCGACGCGTCGAGGCCGCCATCTTCCATCAGCAGCGGTACGTACAGGTGGCGTTCCTCGGCCGCCGCGTGTGCCATCAACTCAACCTTCAATTGCAGGAAAAGCACCTGACGCGCAGCCATATCGTGGCGCGATGCCGTGAGCTTGCGGCACAGGTCGCGTTGCAGGTCGTGGCTCTCGCGGATGGCATCGAAGATCATGTGGCAGCTCCCGGATCACGTGGTTCGGACGCGACATTGTGCTCGATCAGCAGTGCCCCGCTGCGGCGCACGTACGGCGACTGCGGTAACCAATCCCACATGCAGCGCTACACGCCGCGCGCCGCTGCCAAACGCGCCACCCGAAACCGGGCTCGCCACGACAGCTTCCTGGCGTGGCCTGGCACTCACAGTAATGGAGCCGCCGACTTGGGCCGGAACGTTGCTTGCCCGTAAGCGGACTCGCTGACAGCTGGCAGCCGGTCGTCGCAACGAGGAGACGCTGACATGGACGCAGACCTAGAAACTATGTCGCGCGAGCAACTGATCGAGGAGGTCCGAAAGTTGCGCACGGGCATTCGCCATCATCGCGACAGCACGGGACAGGAGCTTTGCTGGCACCATCCGGAGCTCTGGGGTCTTCTTCCCGAGCGATCGGACCCGCTCCCGGTTGTGCCGAAATGGCCTCAGTTCATGGAAGGCTGCGTTCGGTACCGTGCATCGCTTGACTCACAGCTGCCTGACGCACCACGGTCGACAGATTCGTACAAGGACGCATGACGGGAACGGAGCGCCGCATGCGGCCAAGTTACGGCTGTTCCTCGCGCCGTCCCGACACATGACCTGAACTTGTTCGCATCGATCGAGCGTGACTACGTCGCGCCGACCGATGACATGAAAGGCGCTTTGGACCCATAGGCAGGATCTAGTGAACCCGCCGACCATGGCCCCGAGAGGACGAGAGCCACCGGGTGCGGGCGCTGCTCGCGGCGTCGTTCGGATCTTGGTCTTAAGCAAGATACGGCTAAAACTGCCGCCGCGACGACCTCCTTCGGGATACGAGAAAAGCCGCTAGGCCGGCACCCAGCAACAGGAAGGAGTTCGGTTCCGGGACAACTGCACTCCTTGGTACCCCATCCTCAACCTCAGCATGTGTCCCTTCGAAGATGATTTGGACGTACACACCAGGTTCGATTACGTTTGCCGTCAACCTATATACGTTGAAGTGCCCTTCCGCTGGGTGGTCGATCCAAGAAACAGTCGGGCCGATGCCATCAAAAGCACCAGGATAGGCAAGAGAAGAGAAAACATTTGGCGCAATTTCACCGACGTGAGGTGCTACGAGGTGCCTGCTGGTCTCACTCAAGTCTCCCCCAGCAAACCCTTGCATTGTCACTTCCCAATCAGGCGCCCCCAATTGCACCGTCGTCGGTGTGGTAGCCCAGGTGTTGTTGTCAAACAGCCATTCCCACTCGGTAGTAAAGTTCAACGGAGTGACAACCGTAGAAGATATGAAATTCATCAGGCCCGCTTTGACGGGAGAAGCCATCAGCATCGATCCTGCAACAAGCGCACAAGCGAGGGTCGACAGGCATTTGTTTTTGAAGTGGAACATTTGAGAAACCTCCCTAAGAAGGGGAAGCGGTTACCAGCCGCCGTGCGATTGCGCTGACGGCTTCATCTCAATGCGTTGAAACAGCGCGCCGCGCTTGGCTGTCACCAAATAGTGCGCTCAGCAATCTTGCCGTGTCCACGTGGAAACCGCGTGCCATCACCAGTTTGGGGGACGCGCATTTCGCGTGCCTTGTCAGAGCCTGAATCTAAGGTCGATCGCAGATCGACGTTCGAGCAACCGTTGCTGGATCCGAGGAGAGTGCTCTGGCCAACGGGCAAGCGCTTTGGTCCAAGGCACGCACCGGCCAGAACCGGCCCGAGTGACGTCGGGGTGATCTGCTCAAAAGTGCACGCAAGCCGTTCGGTTCCGAGTCGGTGAATATGGATTCGACCTTCTTGTGACGGCTAAGCTCGAGAAATGGACCGTCGCCATTTTCTACATTCCGCTGCCGCCAGCCTTTTGCTTCCTGGCTGCGCAGGTAGATCTGTACGCATCGCGCGACAAACCGAGTGCCTGCCGCCGGTTCAAGTCTCTGCGGATCGAATAATCCGCACTACGGCCGGCTTGCGGCCATATCGTGCCGCGGGTTTCGTCGTCCGTGCGGAGGCTATCGGCGACAAGAGGCTGGTTCACAACTACGGTCACGGCGGCGCTGGCATCACATTGTCCTGGGGCAGTTCGAAGCTGGCCACAACGCTTGGTCTGCAGAGCCACAACGGGCCGGTGGCGGTGATCGGCGCCGGAGTCATGGGCCTCACCACGGGGCGGCTGGTTCAGGAGGCTGGCTTCCCCGTCACCATTTACGCGAGCGCGCTGCCGCCGGATACGACATCGGACGTTGCGGGCGGTCAGTTCCATCCCTTTGGCCACTACGATCACAATCAGGTCACGGGCGAATGGCGTGCACAGTTCATCGCGGCCGTCGACTACAGCTGGCGCCGTTTTCAGATCATGGTCGGTGAGGAATACGGGATACGCTGGCTACCGACCTTCAGTGAGTCCAGCGGCGAACCCGAGCCGCAACTGCTTCCGACCTTTCCGCCGCGCAACCACATCCTGCGCGAGGAAGACAATCCCTTCCCGTTCGCCAGCGCCAGCCGCTACGACACGTTGTACGTCGAAACCGGCCGATTTCTGCGTCAGGTGCTGCGCGATTTTCAGATTGCGGGCGGCAGCATTCGGGTCACAAATTTCGCCACTTCCGCGGAGGTTGCGTTGCTGCGCGAGCGTCTGGTGTTCAATTGCACGGGACTTGGTGCCCGCGACCTCTTCGGCGATATCGCGCTGCGTCCCGCTCGCGGGCAGTTAGCTATATTGCTGCCCCAGTCGGAGGTGCGATACGCCTACACCAGTAGGGCGGGCTATATGTTTCCTCGTCCGGACGGCATCGTCCTCGGTGGCACGTTTGAACTGGACCGGTGGGAGGCCGTGCCGGAGCCGGACACCATTGCGCGAATCGTCGCCTCGCACCAGCGACTAATCGCGAACATGCGCTGCGCTGCCCGATGGCGAGACTCGGGCCAGGAGCAGCCGCTGCACCTCGCCGTCCGATCCCTAGTAGCGGACAGAACTCAGCGAGAGCAGACTACCGCTGCCAAGTCGTCCAAAGGGTGACGTGATTTCTGCGGAGATGCCGGATGCGGAACTCACGTAGAGGTACTCGCCGCGCTCCGTTGAACCCCTTCAGGAACCTCGTCAACTGCCGACTCGAACGGGGCGCAAGCGGTCGAAGCCCAGGTGGAATAGGTAGCCATACAGCACGTAGGCGACCGTGAGGCCGATCTCCGCGACCAGGGCCTGCAGCCAGGCTAGCGGGGTCAGTGCGACCATCAGTGGCCAGGTCACGATCAGTGCCGTCGCCTCATTCCCGATCGTGTGCAACACGCGCAAGCCATGCGGACGATCGCTGGCGACCCGGCCGGTGCAGCGCACCTCGATAAGGTCGAAGGTCGTGTTGTACAGCGCCGACCAGCCCATCATCGCAACCGACAACGCGGCCAGCACGACGAGCGACTCGCCGATCGATGGTCCCGCGAAGTGAGCGAACAGCGGGCTCACGACCACGATGCCCAGCGCCTCGAACCATGGGTAAACGGCAGCAAAAGCCGAGAGCGGCACTGCTAGGAAGGCAGGAAATCGACGGGCCAAGTGACCGTGATGGCGTCCACGTCCTTCGCGCCGAAGTCAAACTGCTTAATGCGCGCCAGCAGCTTGCGCTCCAGGTCCGCCGCCTTCAGCTCGCTCGAGACGACTCGCAGGTCGACCACCTGGCCCTCGGGTGCGATTTTCAGTTCGAGCACGACCCGGCCCTGCAGCGACGGCTCTTCGCGCAGTGCACGGTTGTAGATCGCGTAGATCGCGCCCTTGTTGCGTTCGAACACGAGCTTGATCTCCTCGATCGAGCGCGATGCCTTGCCGCTCCCGCCTCGTTGCAGCGTACCGCCCGCGCCACTCCCCCCGGCGCCGCCACGACCGACGCCGCCCTGCGTCGTGCCACCGGGGCCGCCGCCGCCGCGTCCGCCCGCCACGCCTTCGACCAGCGTCGTCGAGCGACCGGCCAGGCCGCCGCCGCCGGTATCGCGGCTGTAGGCCGCGGTGTTGATGCCGCCGCTGCCCCCGGTTGCATTCGATGTGATCAGCGAACGGGTCGGCACGCCGGGTCCGACGCCGGAGCCAACGCCCGGACCGACACCGGAACCCACGCCCGGGCCTGGCTTGATGTCCTTGTTCATCTGAACAGCGGCCGGAGCCGCATGCATTTCTGCGAGTTCGTTCTTCATCGCGAGCAGGCCCACGCCGGATGCGCGAGCCCGCGCGTTCTCGAGTTTTTCGCCCGGCGGCTTGTTGGCCTCCGGCCGGCGCGCTTCGACGATGGCGACCTTCGGCGCAGCCTTCGGCACGTCAGGCGTCGCAGCCTTGGCTTCGTCCTTCGGCACGGGCCTGTCAAGCTTCGGCAAGGGTACCGGCGGTGGCGCCTCGCGGTCGAGCAGCAGCTTCGCGAGGCGCGGCGGCAGCGGTTCGACTGCCGCACGATCGGGTTCACGCACAGGCAACCACGGCATCACGAGCGCTGCCAGCAGGCAGATCGCCAGCACCTGCTTGAGGATTCGCTTGAAACGCTCCTCGTCCTCGGCCGAAACCGACCACGCAAGGATCGGCGTGTGCAGATAGGTCGCTGCAGCAGTCATCAGCCGCCCTTCTTCTGCACCGCGAACGAGACGTCCGTGAAATCGGCGCGCGCGCAGGTGACCATCACCTTGCGCAGCAGGCGATACGGAATCTCCCTGTCGCCCATGATCGTGATCGCGCGCTTGGTCGCTTCGTTCTCGGCACGAATCACCTGACGGCTGGCCAGCACGTCCAGTTCCGCCTTCAGCGTCGGAATGAGGTCGCTTTCGGCATTGATGACGTCGCTCACCGCGGCGACCTTGCGGCCATCGACGATGATGTCGTTCTGGCTGACCATCACGACGACCGTCTCACGAGGCAGCTTCTCTGCCGTCGACTCCGGCAGCTTGATCGACTTCGAATTGGGCAGGATCTCCGCGACGCCCATGTTGAACAGCAGGAAGAAGATCAGGATCGTGAAGATGTCGATCAGCGACACGAGGTTGAGGTCAACCGACGACGTGTTGCGGTTGCGACGCTCGGCGCGCCTCTGGATTCCGCTCTGCTTCATCGCGCCGCCGCCTGTCGGATCGGTGCATCGCCGATCGAGATGTCGGGGAAGAGCGCCACTTCCACCACCTTGGCGCCCTGCACCTGACGTCCGGCGCGTAATGCGTCCATCACCTGCACCAGCACGTCGTAGGGAACGTTGGGCTCGGGCAGCACCGTGGCATCGGTCTTGTCGGGGAAGCGCTCCTTGATCGTCCGCGCCACCGTGCCGAGCATCGCAATGTCATGCTGACCCGCCGACGTCTTCGGAATGCTCTGGATCAGGCCGCCGATGCGATCTCCGACCTCGATCGACTCGGCGCGGATCACGATCTCGAGGTTGAGTTTGTCGGCCGAGAGCTTCTCCAGTGCGCCGGTCGACTGTGCGGGCAACGACAGGTCGAGTACCGACAGGTGTGTGAACACCGCCGTGCTGAGCAGGAACGGCACCAGCACGACGATCAGGTTGATGAACGCCGTGACGTCGAGCCCGGTGGGCTCGCGGCGTAGGCGACGCACGCGCATGTTGGTCTCCTAAGCTCAGGGACCGGCTAGGCAGCCGCGCGCCGGACTTCGGCGGTCATGCGCTGCGCGAGATTCAGGAAGCTGATCTTCGCTGCCTCCAGGCTGTCGACGATCTCGGTGGCACGCGCCTGCAGGAAAGCATGGATCAGCAGGAACGGGATCGCGACCATTAGCGCGAACGCGGTGTTGTTCATCGCGATCGAGATTGACGCTGCTAGCAGCTCTGCCTTCTCGGCCGGGTTGACGTTGGCCACCGCAGTAAACGCCTTGATCAGGCCGATGATGGTGCCGAGCAGACCCACCAGCGTGATGACGTTGGCAAAGGTCGCGATGTAGTGCGTGCGCTTTTCGAGCCGCGGCACGATTTCCATCATGCCCTCCTCCATTGCGGCGTCGATGTCCTCGCGCCGGTGCGGCGTACGCAGCCGTTCGATGCCGTAGGTGACGATCTTGCCGATCGCCACGTCGCCACTGCCCGCCACGGCCTGGGCCTTGTCGAACTTGCCGTTTTGCAGCAGCGGCAACATCTGGTCCCACATCTTGCGATTCTCCGCAGCGCGCCCGGTTCAGGAAGATGAATCGTTCGATCGCGACTGCGACGCCGAGCGCCATGATCAGGATGCTGGGATAGATAAACATCCCGCTGTCCTGGAAGAACTTGACGACGGTACTGAAGGTATTCATGACTCGATCTCCAAAAGCACTCCGATGACTGCTGAACTCACTTACGTTCCGGTGCCGCGCTGGGCGCGGCGGGGCCGTTTGCTTCTGCAGCGCGCGATTGGATCAGCGCGTCATAGCGAACCTGCCGGCGGAACACATCGCGATCGACCGGCGCCAGCGCCTCGTCGAGCACACTGTCCAGCGGACGACTGGAAAGATCCCCAGGCAAGGGTTTCTTCCACGGCACGATGTAGAGCACCTTGGGCAATTCGCGATTGCCGATGATCTGCGTTCGATCGATTTCCGCGCGGTCCTGCGCCAAGGCTCCATACGCGACCAGCAAGCCCATGATGGCCATGGTCGCGCGCAACCAACCGCGCCGATACCCGAAGAAGCGCCGCTTCATCCCTGCTCCTTGCGTTGAGGCGTGCTCTTATGGGTAGTGCGATTCCTGAGGTCGCTGATCCAGCGCTGCACCTGGGCGTCGCCGCCGGGCGTCAACTGCAGGTAGCGATCGTAGAGTTCGAGCGCGCGTGCGCCATCCCACAGATACAAGTCATACAAAATGCCGAGGTTCAGCACGGCAGGCGCATACGAGGCATCCAGCGAAGTCGCCTGTTCGTATGAGACTTTCGCCTTGGCAAAGTCCCCGGCCGTGCGGTAGGTGATGCCCAGCTGGTTGTGCAGATCGGCACGTTGCGGGTTCAACTGGACCGCTTTCTCGAGCGCCGCAACCGCGTCCGCCGTCTTGCCGGCCTGGCGATGGATCACACCCAGATTGGCGTACGGTCCTGCCAGCTCCGGATTGGATTTCGTCAGCGCGACAAAGCCGCGCTCGGCCTCGGCCGTGCGGCCGGCTGCGAGCGCCTGGCGCGCGTTGTCGAAGGCGCGTTGCACGGTCGGGCTGACCGGCACCTCGGGTTTCGGTGCAGCCGTTGCAGCCGTGTCCTTGGCGGACTTGGCTGCCGGAACCGTCTTTGCATCGGCAGGCGCCGCAGCGTCAGGCGTCGCGGACTGCTCGCCAAAGATCGCGCACGCCGACAGCATGGTGCTTGCCGCGACCAGGCTGCCGGTCCGGATTAGGCGTTCAGCGAATCGCATCGACCGTCCTCTCCGCGCGCTCGACCTTGTTGTAGCGCGCCGGCCGCAGTTGCCCGAGCGCCGCCATGCTGTCGCGCACGGCGCTGTCGTAGATGCCGAGCGTGGTGCGCCTGGCGTTGACCTCATGCACCTCGATTGCCTTTTCCTCGAACGGGAAGGCCTGCTCCTCCAGCAGCACGTTGTACTGCTCGAGCTCGTCCTTCTTGAGACCCTTCGGCCGCTGGGAGGTCATCAGCGCCTTGCCGAAGTCCCGGTACAGCTCCGCGGTCTGGTACGTCGCCGCCGTGGACACCTCGGCAATGCCGTATTCCGCCGCCGTCGCATACGCCTTCAGCGCCAGCTCCATCTTGTCTTTCTTGACTTTCAACTGACGCTTCAGCGGTTCGACCAGCGCGACCTTGCGGTAGTCGTCGACCAGCGGCTGCGCCAGCGCGAGCGTGGCCATGCCGCCGAGGTAGCGCGTGCGATCGGTGCGTGCAGCGCCGGCGGTCAAGTCGGCCCGTTGCACTTCCTTCATCAGCGCCTGTTCGCGCGCCCCATTGCCGTCTTCGCGCGCGACGCGAGCCAGGCGATAGCGAGCCTCCAGCGCGGGCTCCAGCGGCTCCGGGTACTGCTTGACATAGCGCTCGTAGGCGCGTGCCGCCGGCGCGCGCGCTCCGGCCTTCTCGTACATCTCGGCCGCCTGCCAGAGCCCCGCGCGCGCCAGTTGCGGATTCGTGTTCGCGGCCGAAAGTCGTTCGAATTCCGCCGCAGCCTGCGTCCAACTGCCCTTTTCCACGTAGGCGACGGCGAGCTTGCCCGACACTTCGGTCTGCAACGGATGCTTCGGATAGCGGGTGCGGAAATCCTCCAGCAGGCGCGCCGCACCGTCCCAATCCTTCAGCGCCAGCATCGCCGCCGCAGCGTCGTACTGTGCGGTGGCGCGCACCGGCGAGGCCGGTGCCACGCTCGCCACCCGCGTGTAGTGCCCGATCGCCTCGGGCAGCTGGCCCTTCTCACGCGCCGCCTCGCCCTGCTTGTAGACCGAAGCAGCCAGACGCTCGGTTAATGCGCCACGCGCCGCGTCCTTCTCAGGCGTCAGCACGAGCACCTCGCCATAGGCGCGCTCGGCATCGACGAACGCGCCCTTCTCGAATGACGTGTGCGCCACCACGGTCCAGGCCACGCGTCGCTGATCCGCCGGCGCCGGCGGTTGCAGAGCCAGCACCTGACGCGCGACGGCGTTGGCGCGTTGGCCGTCGTTCAGCGCATACAGCTTTTCGGCAGCGTTGGTCAGCACCGGTGCGCCGCGGGGGTCCTGCGGAAAAGACTTTGAGAACCGCAGCGCGCTGTCGACCGCGGCCAGCTGGACCTTCTGCACGTCGGGCGTGGCAAGGCGCTTTTCCTGCTGCGCGTAGGCCAGCAGCGCGGCGTATCCGGCATCGGCGCTCTTGGCGTGCTGCGGATAGCCGTAGGCGGACTTCTCGTACTCGACCGCCGCCTCGGAGTAGCGCGCGTCCTCGTACAGCAGCTCGGCCAGCAGGAAATTGTTCTGCGCGGCCTGCGGGTCCTGCGGGAACGAGGTCAGGTAGCTGCGGTACCAGCGCACCGCCTCCTGGTAATCCTCGCTCTTCTTCGACTTCTGCGCGCCGGCGTGATGAAAGCGTGCCAGTTCTTCCAGGTGGGTCTTGACCAGCGGCTCGGCGTTGCGGGACCAGCCTTCCGGGTTGCTGCTGCTGGTAGTCGCTGCCCACGCCGTAATGAGTCACGTACTGCTTCTTCGCTTCCAGCGCCTGCGTGGGAAAGCCTCCCGTCGCATAGATGTCGATCACCCGCGCCTGCAGCACCGGCGCCTCCGGATGCGACGGCGAACGCTGCGCGAAGGCGCCGAAGGTATCGGCGGCGTCCTTGACCCGGTCCTGCCTGATGTACAGCTCGCCCAGTTGCTGGTACACGCGGAACTCGTAGTCGCGGCGCACGGCGGAGTTGATATACGGCGGGATCGACGCGGCCCCTGCAGATTGGCGAGCGAAATGCTCGTCACGCGGAACGTGTCCTCGACCAGTTCCCGGTCGGCGCGGGTCAGTGCCGGCAACTCTTGACGAGGTCACCTCCGATACCGCGGCCAGCAAGCTTCAGGTCCAGCACGCCGAAGAATGATTGCAGCGAATCGTCAGGACGCGCCTGCTTGAACAGCGACCAGCCGTGCATGTAGAGCGCCCGCTCGTAGTACGGCGAGCCCTTGTCGCCTTTCATCGTCACCAGGTACGCCGCCTCCGCCTTCGGATATTCGCGCAACGTGAACATCAGCTCGCCGCGACGAAACTGCGCCTCGTCGCGGTAGCGGGTCGTCGGATACAACAGCACCAGCTTGTCGAGCGTCGCGAGCGACGTCTCCAGGTTGCCGCTCAGCTCGTAGGCGCGGGCCAGCTGGTAGAGCACGCGGTCGTTGCCGGAGTCAGTTGGGGTAGGTCTTCAGGAAGTCCTGGTAGCGTGTGATGGCCGCCTTGTAGTCGGCCGCGGACCCGGTCGTCTCTCCGGTCGCCATGCGCGAGTCGACAAGGTCCATCTCCAGGTCGCCGAGGCGTCGCAGCGCCTCCTGCCGCTGCGGCTCACGCGGCGATGCGGCCAGGAAATCGCGATAGGCGCGTGCGGCATCCTCTTCAGTGGCCTTGACCCCGGCATCGGGATTGACTGTCACCTGGCGCGACGCGAGCGATTTCAGCGTCGGCGGCTCGGGCGGCGTCCGCTTGAACGGACTTGAACACGCCGCGAGCAGCGCCACCGTGACAATGGCGGTGGCACGAGCGACAGCCACGCTAGTTCGCGGGCGCACGGACACCCTCCTTAGTCAGGCTGGCGCGGTCGACGATCTGTGCCACTGCAAAGCGCGCCTGCGTCGCGTACGCGGCCAGCCGCTCCTTTTGCCGGAGGAGTTCCGCCACCGCGAGTTCCTGCACCGCAACCTGCTGCTCCTGTGTGAGCGCCGCAACGCGCGGAACCATCGTATCCGACGCGCGCGGACAGCGCATCGATACGGCCGGCAAACGCATCGAGCCGTGCGGGCTCGTCACGCTGCGCCAGCGCGAGCGCGGCATCGCGCTGCTGCGCCTGAGCCAGATTGCGCTGCAGTTCCTGCATGCCCTTTTTCGCACTCCACAGGCGCGCCGCGAACTGATCGCTCTGCTGCCACAGCAAGGCGCCGGCCGTGCGCCGATAGCGTTCACGCGCCGCGCCAGTTCTGCCGGTGCGATCGCAGCATCGCTGCCAGCACTTTCCACTTGCTCGCGCACGCGGTCGAGCCTTGTCTGCAACTTGCGTTCGCGCGCCGTGGCGAATGCCGCCGCGTCACTGTCGCGTTCGACGCGCTCGAGCTCTGCCTGCAGCAACTCGAAGCGCTGCTCGAAGCCGGCGAAATTCAACGCGCGCTCCTTCTCCTGAACCTGCGGCAGGCGCTCCGCAAAGGCCTGGCGACGATTGGCGAGCATGTCGCGCAGCACGCCCATGTTTTCGTCCAGTGCTCCAAGTTGCGGGAAAGGTAGACGCAAGTCACGGTAATTCTTGAACGCTTCCTGGAAATCATGAGTGGCCATGAGATGAATGAAGTAACGCCAGCGGCTCCGGCGACTCCGGCAGCTCTGCATGCGCCAGAACCATCCCATCTCTTCGTGCGGATGCTGCCATAATCCATCGACCATTTTGCCGCGACGAATCGCGGTCACGGAGGAATCGATGTGCGCATTCTCGCGGTCGTAACACGGCGATGGCGCTCTGGTAAAGCTCGAGCGCCTGGGCATTCGCGCCCAGATCGGCGAGTGCATACGGAACGGCCAGCTTGGCTTCGAGGACGGCCGCATCGCTCGGGTCGCGCTTGGCCAGTTCGCTCCATGGCACCAGCGCCGACTTCATCTGACCCTGGGCGGCGGCGGCCCAACCGAAGCCGAGCAGCGCCTTGTTCGAGTACATCCCTGACAGCCGCACCCGTTCCAGATAGGCACGCGCCGGCTCGGCTCGACCTTCCTGCAACGAAGCGAAGCCGAGCGCGACATTCGCTTTGTCGCGCAAGCTTCGGTACTCCTCGGTCGTGGCTGGCAACTTGCCGACCTCGTCGAGCAGTTTCGTGCCGCGTGCCAGGTCACCACTTCGTATCAGCGCCACGCCGAGGTTGTAGCGGACATAGCTCGTTGCACCGGGGCCCTTGGCGAGTACATCCAGCACCGTGATCGCCTCGGTGTACTTGCCACGCGCCATCAGGACGTTGGCCTGCAGCAGCGCGCGGTCCTCTTCCAGCGCGCCCGCCAGCGGCTTTTCAATGTGCCCCAGCGCGTCTTCGGACTCCGCATACAGGCCGCGCTGATAGCGGATCTTCGCGAGGTAGTACCAGGCGCGATCGCGCACCCGCGGCGGCGCGCCGCGCTCGATCAGTTTGGCGAATACCTCGCCGGCTTCGCGGTGCATGCCGTACGACAGGAACAGCCCGCCGCGCAGGACCTCAGCCTCGTCGTCATGCGGCACCATGCGGCTCAACTGCT
>CAVQID010000024.1:0-114019 GCA_963712485.1 uncultured beta proteobacterium | reverse complement strand
CGAAGATCACCGCATCGCGGGTAAGGATTCGCCCGCTTTCCGCGACAAGACTCCGTTCCTTGCGATACCCACGTTGGAGGTGGACGGCTGGGTGGTTTCGCAGTCCAACAGCATCAATCGCTACGTCGGCAAGCTGGCCGGCCTGTATCCAAAGGACGACGTGCAGGCATTCCTGTGCGACGAGGTGATGGAGGCGGCTGAGGACATCAGCACCCGGATCGCGCAGACCATCGACTTGCCGGAGGACGCGAAGAAGAAGGCGCGAGAAGCTTGCCGCGGTTCATATCACGCGTTACCTGGAGCAGTTCCAGGCGAGGCTGAAAGCGGGCCGGCGGAGAATATTTCGCTGACCAGCGCCTTACGGTGTGCATGAAGGTCTTCATGTTGATTCGCTGGCTGCGGTCCGGTGTGCTCGACCACGTTCCGAAAGACCTCGTGGACACTGTCCGCGCCGCAGCTGGTGAAACACTTCGAGCGCGTGGCCAGCCACCCGAAGATCGCGGAGTACTACCAGCGCCGTAAGGCGGGCCTGATGACTTGGCGAACGTCAGTTCGTATTTCAAAGAACCTCTGACTCGCCTTGAACAGCGGCTCCGATCGAAGTCCAATTGGGGACGGGTCGAATTGCACTACTCTCGGCCGCGATGAATGCGTCCGCTTCCCCCGAAGCAATGACTGCAAAGGGTAGCACTTCACCCCGCGGCTCGATAGACTCAAGCCGGCCACGACCTGCCACTTCTGACAGTTCCCACTTCGCGCAAGTGCGGCGATAGTTGCAGTCGCAAGACTAGCGAAACCGTGTTAACCGGCGGCCCTAGCGCTTGGCAGCGACATTGAACCAAACTGTCGACTGGGATGATTAAGCACGCTTTGTCATTCGTTCCCTTGGTTCTCCTGGTCTCTGGTGTGGCCGCCAGCGAACCGGGAGTGCCTCAGGTGGAACAAATTGCCAGCTGCAGAACAGACCCCGTCGCAAGAACATCGGCCGGCCATTTCTCGAACTTGAGGGTCAGCTCCTTCGACGTCGAATGAATTTCTCGAAGCGGCTGAGGTCGTCTCCGAGTGGCAGTGGTTTCATGGTTACAGCCACGTCGCTTCCGGCGATCGAACTGGCGGCCTGACCTTGCGTGAGGCACGGGACCGAGTTGCGCTGGATGATTCGTCCCGGCGGACTGGGGTATCTCGAGTTTGTAGATGGTCGCAAGGTCTACCTCGCAGGCTGCTGTTCAAAGCGGTCATCCAACGCCGCTACGGAAACAACATCACCTCGGTAACCGCCGAGAGCGGCGAGATTAATGCCCCCGACGCAGCCGGCCAGTTGCTGACGTTCAAGTCGACCCCGCAGAATCGGTTGGAAGCACGAGACGCTGAGATCAGGCGCCTGACGCGTCTTTTGACGCTGCGGCTCGGAAAGTTGTCGTCGGGACAATCGGCCGGTACGTCCCTTTCCCGCACTGCTCGGAGCCGCGCGTCCTCGCCTCTGCGAAGTTAATTGCTGAGATCAATCTGATCGGACGTCCGCCGCAGGCGGCATAGCGGTCGGCGCGGCTATCGTGGGCCTGAAATCTCGACCTCGATGGGCGTGGGGTCAAATCCGTTGCACGGATTGTTGATCTGCGGGCAGTTCGATAGCACGCACAGGACGTCGACGCTGGCGAGCAGATCGACGTAGTGGCCGGGCTCGTGCACGCCGGCGACAATGGCCAGCCTGCCATCCTCCTCGACCGGAACCGGCATGAAAAAGTTCAGGTTTGGCACGATGTCGGTTTCGACATGCCGTGCTTCGCCAGCTCGAGCAGGAAGTTGTCGCGGCAGGAATGCAGATGCGCGGCCCGCTCGCCAAAGAGAACGGAGTTGGCCTCGGCGCTGCAGCACCCCACGAGCGTGTCAGCGCGCCGAGCGTGTCGGAGGCAACCGTCATCAGGACGTAACCGCGGTTCGACAGGAGCTGAGTGCCGCGAGTGATCGCGGTGCGCCCACGCGTTAGAAGAGTGAGCTGTGCATCGTCGCGCTCGGCTTTGTCGGCAGCGCCGTAGAAGACGAGGAAATCCACGGCCTGCTCGCCGACAAGGTCGACGACCCGATCGGTCCGCCCCTGCGCACGAGCCCCGACCACGAGCGCCCAGGCGGCACGACCTGACGAAAGCGGGCGCCCGGCGGTTCAAACCCTGCCATCGCCGTATTGATCGAGCTCAGTCATATAGGCGTCCGTCCGGGAATAGGCGCGTGTCGCTTCGGTGGTCGCCTCGCGGCAAAAGCGGGAGAGATCAAACCGCTTGGGCCGCCACCGTACCGACGTCGACGGAACGTGCCGCTGCCGCGGGTGGCGCCAGTGGGTGCGGTGTGTTCGAGACGGCCACAAGCAGATCCATCTCGGCGTGAAGATCTACATACTATCTGAGAGCGGAACGTCGCCGTCCCATTCAAAGCGCTGATCGCGGCAAGTGACGGGAGCGAAGAACGTGATCAGGTGCGTGCACATCGCGTGGCTCGAGACCGAGCTTGGTCGCGGCTATGTGAAGATTTTCGGTTCCGTTGCGCGTGGTGAGGGGCGATGAGCCGCCGTCGACCCGGGGCCGACCCACGCAAGGCCGACGTCATGTCGCTCGCAGTTGTCATCGATAATCGACGCCACGACACGTCCCATGTCGGAGAGGAGCATGCGGCCTCGTCCGATGCGCGCCGTCCACTGCACCTTGATCGTGTCGGTCGCGCAGAAGCGCTCGCTTGGGTCGGACGCATTACCCACAGAAGGCACGCAACGCCAGGCGTGCCCTGCGCGTATCGATCCGCAAAGCTCCAGACCCACGCTGAACGCGGCCGAACCAGTACCAGCCGGCTGGAACACTCGCCCGCGATTGCCAAATCCGTGGAAATCTGCCGGCAACTGCGGCGCAGCCGCGACCGCAGCTTCGAATCTACCTAGTGCCTGGCCTGCTTCACGCAGCTCTTCGTAGCGCGCACGGAGCAACGCAATGCGAGCCGCTTTGTCCGCATCGGCCAGCTGCTGTGGCGCGGTGGTCAGTTTATAGCGGCTTAGGAACTGCCGCGCGCGAGCGGTCTTCGGATTTGAGAAGAACACTTCCGGCTTGTCGCGTTCGACTACTAGTCCCTGATCGATAAACACGACTTCGTCGGAGACGTCGCAGGGCGAAGCATCTCGTGGGTCACCACGACCATGGTCATCCCCTCCTCGGCCAACGCACGCATCACGGCCAGAACCTCGCCCACAAGTTCGGGATCGAGGGCGCTGGTCGGCTCGTCGAACAGAATCACGGCCGGATTCATTGCTAACGCGCGTGCAATGCCGACGCGCTGCTTCTGCCCGCCAGAGAGCACGTAGGGATAAGCGTCTCGTTTATCGCCAATGCCGACCTTGTTGAGCAGCTTCTCGGCGCGCGCGATCGCCTCATCCTTCTTCAGCCCAAGAACGTGGATTGGCGCCTCGGTCACGTTTTGCAGCACAGTCAGATGCGGCCACAAACTGAAACTCTGGAACACCATACCGATGCGCGCTCGCATTTGCGCGAGTTCGCGGTCGGACATATGTTTGCCGTCGCGCGTGCCGATGCGCTCGCCGGCGATAAAGATCTCGCCGCTGTCCGGTTCCTCCAGCCAATTGATGCAACGAAGGAGCGTCGATTTTCCGGAGCCCGAAGGACCGAGAATGCTGACCGTCTGTCCGCGCGCGACATCAAGACTTGACATCACGCAGTACTTCGAGCTCTCCGAAGCTCTTCAAGACGCTGCGAACTTCAACGGCGAGTGGCTGTGGCTGCGTATCCAAGGCCTCTTCGCTCCGCGGCAAAGCCGAAGCGGGCAACCAGCAGCTCGATGAGGATGCTGGTCACCCAATATAGTCCGATCGCAACGATGAACGCTTCAAAGGGAATGAAGTATAGCGACTGCACCGACGCAGCCGCGGACGTCAGTTCTCGCACGGTGATTATCGATAGAAAGGCCGTGTCTTTCAAACAGATGATGAGCTGATTGCCGAGAACCGGTGCGGTACGCAGCACGAGCTGCGGCAGGACGATACGTCGATACATGCCAAAGCTTGTGAAACCATGCGCGCGTGCGGACTCCGCCTGGTCCGTCGACAACGTCGCCCACGCGCCGCGCAAAATCTCGGCAAAGTACGCGGCGTGATAGGTGATCAGTGAAATGAAGCCGACCGTCCAGGCATCCATGCTGATGCCCACGCTCGGCAGGCCGTAGTAGAGAATGTACGCATACATCAGAAAAGGAAGCGTGCGCATGCCGTCCACAATTGCGCGCATGGAGTTGCTTATGGCGCCGCTGCGCGTTTGTATCGCAAGCACAATCCCTACGCTGAGCAGAAACGCGGCGACCGCCGACACGCTGAACAGCAGCAGCGTATTCTGGAATCCAACCAGGATCATGTCGCGGTGGTTCCAGAGGATTTCCCATTTGTTCATTTGGCGCGCCTCACATGGCCAAGCGCCGCGCCCGCTCATCGAGCAGGCGCTGCAGACGGACGAGGGCGCCGATCGCAAGCATGTAGATAGCGGCCGCGATCAGTATCGGCGGCAGCGGTTCGTAGGTGATGGCCGCAATCTGATTGGTGACTCGCGTGAGGTCCACGATGCCGATCACGGCGATCGCCGGACTTGCCTTGATCAGCAGTGTCATCTCGTTGACGAGACCTGGCAGGGCAGTGATCCAGATCTGGGGCAACATGATGCGGCGGAAAATGAGCAGTCGCGACATGCCCGCCGCACGAGCCGCCTCGATCTGCTCGCGCGGGAAGCTGCGGATGGCCGCGCGCCAGATCTCGGCGTTAAATGCCGCCGTGTTCAGGATCAGCGTGACAAGCGCCGCCGTGTAACGGTCGAGTGGAAAGCCCATGACCGGCGCTGCAATGAAAATGAAAAGCACAAGGGTCACGAGCGGCGTCGCCCGTCCGAGGCTTACGTAAAGAACAATCAGGCGACCGATTACGGGAATTCGGGCCTCGCGCAGCAGCGCCAGCGCGAGGCCCGATGGAACACCGCCGGCGATGGCGACGGCAGAGATCCAGATCGTCGTCCAAGCGCCGAGCAGCAGCGTATCGAAGGCTGCTGCGTTCAGTTCGACGCCTTACGGGCAGAGTGTCCCGTGGGCGAACCGCATCACTGCATGCCCGCCAGCTTCTTGTACTGATCGAAGCTAGTGATCGGCTCTTTCGGCAGATCGGGAAAGGCAGTGCCGAACCACTTCGTCTGCAGCTCAGCGAGTTTGCCGCTCGAGCGCAAGTGAGCGACGAACTGGTTCAAATAGTTCAGAAGATCATCGTTGCCCTTTGGCACCGGCCAAGCGTGGAAACCGGGTCCGGAAACGGGCTGGCCGATTGCAAACACGTTGCCGCGCTCCTTGATGAGGGACCTGGCATTGATGATGCTGTTCACGACATAGTCAATGCGTTTGTTCTCGAGATCCTTGTAGGCCTCGGGGTAGGACGTGTACTCGACCACCTTGCCGAGTTTGCCGCCGGTCTTTTTCAACATGGCATCCAGCTCCGGCAGGCGCGATAGGAGCACGCTGCCGGCCTGCACGCCGACCGTGAGGCCGTTCAAATCCTTCACGCTCTTTATGCGATCGTCGTTGGCGCGTTTGATGTAGTAATGCGTGGCGCCAGCTACGGGAGCGACGAAATTGAAGACGTTCAAACGCTCTTGACTGACAATCGCTCCCGTGATCGCGGCGTCGTACTTGCCGGTCGAAACCGCCGCCAACAGGCCGGTCCAAGGCAGGATCTCTTGCCTGATCTCGAATTTCGCGTACTTCTTCAACTCGGCCACGACGTCATGACTGAAGCCTTTCGGCTTGCCGGCCTCGACGAACTCGAACGGAGCGTAGTCGTCCTCGGTGGCGACCAACATGTAGCCGCGCGCCTGGATTTCCTTCAGCGAGGCGGCGTTGGCAGTGAAGGGAATGAGACTCAATGCAAACAGGCCGATGCATAGCGCAACACGACACGCCATCGGTAATGCAACAAAACGTACCGACATTTAAGCCTCCCGACTCAACGAAGGGACTCTTACTGACATAGTAAGACGTCCGCATTCACAACTTTACGCTAGCGTGTCCAGTCGCTCCACGAACACCGCTTTGGGCCGCAAGTCGGGACCGTTTGTGGGCACAATATCCATCGGGCAGGCAGAGATCACGAGGACAAGGTCCATAAGGCCACGCAGCACTATGGAATCGCCGCGCGTGGCGAGCGGCGGTTCGATGACAAGACTGCCGTCGCTGCCAATCGCGACTTTCTCGAAGACATTGACCGGACTTGGAATCTGAGGCGGTTTCAACCCAAGCGCGGCCAGTGCCTCGATCATATTCGCCACACAGTTGCGGTGCGGTGCCGGATGTCCCAGCAGCGTGTAGCGTGGCTGGTCGCAAGCCGAGAGGAGAAGATCGTGTGCTCCGGGTGAACTGTCCTCTTCAAAGGCGAGCATTGGCCTGCGGTGGCTCGAAAAGAAAGACTCTCCGACGCCTGGCGTAAGGCGCTGCAGGCAGGATCGCGTGTGCTCGGTGGACAAATACTCTTTCAGGTCGGGCAGCGCGAACGCGAACAGGTCGGCCACTTGCGGACCTTCCGGCAACCCAATCCTCATACGCTCGCCGGTTGCAAGATGAAAGGCGCGGCCTTGGCCTGCCCCTATGAGCGTGTACTGATTCATTGGGCCGCATTCTGCCGACTGGCGCATATGAGCTTGCCCGGTCTGTCCTGAGATTCAGCGTCCTACAGAACAATTACGACATAGTAGTCCGAGTCCGCGAGCAGCCACTTCCGCTCCTAGGCTGGAGGTCGACGGCGCCGTCACGCCAGCGGAAGCCCACTTGGCGCCGATGGGCTGTGGCCGGCGCGGTTGTCGTCTGTGTGAGTTTCGCCATGGGCAGCGCGTGTCCTCGACTAAGGTGCGCGTGGACAGCAGCCTCCGCGGCGTCGGGAGATCGCGCCAGGATTGCCCGCCGTCCCGACGGACGTCACTTCGTGGGCGCGATTTCGCCGGGTGAGGAACCAATGACCGCCGACCGCTGCATTGCTGACGTCCGTGGCCATTGGTCGAAGGACAGTTACGGGTCGCGATCTGTCGACGCGAGTGTCAGCTTCTATGAGGACTGTTCTGTCAAGGCGTTTATGGTGGTGCTCGTGATCGGCTCCGCGCGGGTATCGGTTTGGCGTGGCTGAAGCATTCATCAGATCCGAGGTCGGGGTGTGAGGAGCGTTCGAGCCAGTGCTCGGACGAACTTCTATCCGTGGCGGACGTTGATGTCCGGCACCACATCCAACATGCGCGCAAAGCGCGCTGGCCCACCCCAGTTACCGGCGCGCCCCATCTTTGCGGACGGTCACCGTGCAGTGACCCGCTGACGCTGCGGGCGCGTCGACCTTTGATCATGATGATGCGATTCCTGCCAAGCCGTGTTTCGATCGGACGCCGCGCGAGCTCACACGGCGACGGGCTTGAGCGTCGCGCCGGCGGGTATCTCACCGGTTTGCAGATAGCGCCACAGCGCGATGGCCAGACGCCGCGCCAGGGCCACGATGCCCACCCGCCGCATGCGTTTGCCTGCGGTGGCGAAGCGCCGGTTGAACCATTCGGTCAGGGCACTGCGCGGCTGCAGGCTCAGCCACTTCCAGGCCAGCTCGACGAGCAACGCGCGTGCGCGTCGGTTGCCCGCCTTGCTGATGCCCCGGTCGATCTGGCTGTCACCGCTGGCGTAGGGCGTGGGCACCAGGCCCAGGCAGCCGGCCAGCTCGCGCCGGTTGGCAAAGCGCCGCCAACCGAACAACTCCTTGACCAGCACCCAGGCGCCCTTCGGTCCAATGGCGCGCAACCGGGCGAGCTGCGCCACCAGCGGCTGCTGGTCATCGGCCAGTTCCTGGCGCCGCGCATTCTCCAGTGCCCGGATCTGCTGCTTGACCAGCGCCAGGCGCGCGCTCTGGCGCTCGATCTCCGCGCGCAGCAGCGGCGGCACCTGGGCACCGTGGCGCTCCCACCAGGCCGCCCAGTCACGCCCGCCGATGACCAGCTGCGGGCGCAGGTTGTGCAGCACCAGCAACGAGCCGATGCGGTTGGTGTGCGCAATGCGCTCATGCATCAGCCGCTCGAGTTCGCGGTGCGCGCGGCGCGCGTCCTCGTCCGCCGCCGTCGGCTCGTGCAGCACCGACCAGACGCGCTCGCCCGCCTGGTGTCGCAGCAGCATCGCCAGCAGCTTGTCACCATCGAGCCGATCGGTCTTGGCTCGCCGGGCGCGCCGGTTGACCTCGATGCTCGCGGAGTCCACCACGATGTTGTCGATGCCCTGCTCACGCAGCCAGCGGTGCAGCCACCAACCGTCACGGCCGGCTTCGTAGCAACTGTGCACCTTGGCACACGCATCGAGCCGGCAGCGCAGCCTGGCCTTGCCGATGCAATCCAGAACACCGGCCTGATCGCCGGCGCACACCGTATACCGGCTTGGGCCGCGACGGCCGTCGCTCAGCGTCAGCGTCCAGCGCTTGTCGCCCAGTTCAAAGCTCAGGTACAGATCGCCGCCAGTTGTCGTATCGTCGTCTCGAAGGACTGTCTCGGGTGTCGTCATTTCCGTTCTCCTTGGCTAAAGGATTGGAAACACCGTTGTAGCTCAGCGGTGCGCCGCTTGAGCAGTCCTTCATAGGATCTATCGGCGTGAAATCGATGGCGGCTTTCGGACGATGCTGATGTCAGCAAACGTTCGCGAGTTATCTTCTTCGCCGTCCGCAAGCTGCCGTCGTTTGCGCGCGGCCTTGTCGAGACTTCTGTGACTGCGTGCGGCGAAGGAAGGACCGTGTCCGATCGACGAACCGTTGAGCATCAAGCGCTGCAGCGTCGGTGACCAACGCGGATTGACCAGCGCCGCGCTGGTCATGGAAGACCGGCGTATGTGCTTCTCCGCCAATGGTTCGATGTCTGGGGCCAGGTACTCCATCGTGAAGCCGGAGCCACCGTGCAGGCGATGACTGCTCGAGGATCGTCGCCGATGCGCCGGAAGTAGAGTTGAACTGTTCAATGAAGCCTTCGCGAACTGTGGCGACGGGTCCACTTCCAACGGCGGAGCCGGATGCGGCAGCCGTCACACTCGATGCTTCCTTTCTGAAGGAACCGTCAACACCTCGGTCTCCGCGCGTGCCTCTGTCCACGGCAAAAGGGAGACGGTTGCTCCGACGCGGATCGTGTTGTGCACCTCAGCCACCGCGTCTGTCGCGCGCAGCAGTTCGAGGATATCTGCCTGCGGAGCTGTGGAGTCGACGCGTGCCTTGTAGCTAATGTTCGTGGCCGCAAGCCCTACCCCGTCGAAATCGGCCTGTGCTTCGACCTCAACGGCATCGACCGGGACGGCGAGGCGCGCTCCCTCGCGGAAGACGTCGTTGCAGTAGCACGTCGCGAGGGCAAGCATCAGGAACTCGCCCCCATTGACAGCCGAACCGCGGCCCGTGGTCTTGCCACGAATCGCCAGATCCTGCGACGAGGCGCCGGTACTGACGGAGACCTGGTGAGCGTCGCTCGTGTTCCGAACGATTGCGGAAATCCTCATGGTGGACTCCTGACAGACCTCGCCGGTCATCACCCACGCCAGTTGTTCCGGCAGCGACTGGATCGTCAATGCTGTCGATTCGGCAGCCAGCCGATCGACGCAAGCGTTAGGTTCTGCACATACAAACGATCCGCGGTTTCAGTGACGCCGGTGGTTTCCGGATAGTCTCCGGAGGGATCCTGCAGATCGGCGACCACCTTGCCCTCTTCTGTGAACGCGACGACGTGACCGTATTTCTTTGGCAGCGGCCAGAACATGCGAGGCAGGCGCAAGGTCATTTCACGCAACCATGGCTTGTCGGCCATCTTGTCGACCGGCGGACTCCGCGGTCCGGTGAAGCCCAGCCAGATCCTGCCCTCCAGGCCGCGCATCAAGTTGTCCGGGGTAGCCCGGCAAGTTGTCGAGCACAACGGTCGCCTTGGGTGAGCCCTCCAGCACATCGAGATTGACAGCCGCAGCGTCGATCTTCCAGACACGAAACCGGCCTGTCTCGGCAACGAACAGCGCGCGCTGATCACGGCTCAGCGCGATGCCGTTGGGGAAGCTCAGGCCGCGGGCAAGGACGCGCGTCGTCCTCGCGGCAGGGTCGTATTCGAGCACCCGCCCGGTCGCAGATTGCTCCAGGATGTCCAGTACAGCCGCCTCGAACGTTCCTCCCCACTGGGCGGGTGGAAAACGGCCCGAGGCATCGGTGAAGTAGATCTTGCCGGAGTTCGCGACCACGACGGCGTCCGCATACCGGATCGGTTCGCCGGCCGCCCGATCGGCGAGCAGCGCGACCCTGCGGTCCGGACTGATGGCAAGCAGCCCCTTGAGTGCGTCCGCGGCGATGAGGTTGCCCGCAGCATCGAAATCAAATCCAAGGACGCGTCCGCCAGTCTCTGCGTAAACCTCCTGTGCGGAACCGTCGGGATCCATCCTCAGGATCCGACCACTGGCGACTGCCGCATAGAGCTTGCCGTCGCGGGCCAAAACAATGTACTCCGGACCCGCCTCCGCACCCAACGAGATGAGATTAAGCCGGGCAAGCTTTTCATTGACTGCGTGCGGTGCCATGTATCCGGGCGCCGCAGACGATTTCCAGGCGACAGCCTTTATCGGTACCGGCCACAGCGACAAGTAGGCGACAAGCCCCAAAGCCCCCAGCGCAAGCACCCCGAGGAACCCTCTCATGCGTCCTCCGTTTCTCCGGTGACGATCGCCGCGCTATATTTTTCGACCGTGCGATGCCCAGAAAGGATCGCGTAGTTCGCGCTTCAAAGTCTTGCCGGCAGCGCTCCTCGGGAAGTCACTCATGAACAGCACATCGGAAACTCGCTGATATCGAGCGCTGACGCGACCGTTGATCCAGTCGCGAAGCTCCCGAGCGGTGACGGTCGCGCCGCTCCGAAGAATGACAGCGGCCAACGGCGTCTCACCCCATTTTTCGTGCGGCACACCGAAAACCGCGACTTCCTGCACATCGGGATGGCGCGCCACGATTTCCTCGACGTCGCGCGGATACACCTTTACGCCGCCCGAGTCGATCATGTCTTTCATGCGATCCACGAGGTGCAGGTAGCCGTCCTCATCGAGATAGCCCATGTCGCCGGAGTGAACCCATCCTTCCTGGATGGCCTGCGCGGTCAGATCAGGCCGCTTGTAGTAGCCGGTCATCATGATCGGCCCGCGACCGACGATTTCACCGATTTCGCCCGGCGCGGCGTCGCTACCGTCGTCGCGCACGATGCGGACCTTGAAGAACGGCGTAGGTACACCGACCGACCCGCTCTTGCGGACCGCGTCGTCGCGGTCCAGGATGGTGACAAAGCCTTCGGTCAGTCCATAGAGCTCATAGAACCGGTCGGGCAATGCTGCGTTCAGCCGATCCTTGTCCTGCTGCAGGAGCGGCGCTCCCAACGACAGGACGCACTCGAGCGACGCGAGGCGGTTGGGTTCAAAGTGAGGCGAGTTGAGCAGCGCCACGATCTGTGCCGGGACGAGCATCACGTGCGTCACACGCTCACGCTCGATCGTCGCTATCGTCTCTTGAGGGTCGAACTGACGATGAAGTATGTAGGTGCCGCCGAGATAGAACGTCGGCATCAGCGTGACGAATGCACCGTTGAACACGATGGCGCCGGTGTGCAGGGTCCGCGACTCCGGCGTCATGCGGAAAGTCGCCCCCATCAGCATGCAATACATCGCGCGCACGAAATGCGTGTGCATGATGCCTTTCGGCAGACCGGTCGTGCCACTCGTGAACATGATGTTAAAGAGCTCGTCTGACGCAACCACGGCCGGCTCGAGCGTGTCGGACTGGGCGGTGACAAGGGATTGATAGTCGGCGAAGCCGCTGCTTCTTTCACCGATCAGCAGAACATGCGGCGGAAGCTGGTCCCTGATCGCGTCGAGCACCGGCCGCATCGACGCTTGTGCCACGACGCAGCGCGCGTCGGCGCCGCGCAGCAGGCTCGCCAGCCCTTCATTGAGCAGCAACGGAGACAACGGCACGAGCGTGGCGCCGATCGACGGCACCGCCCAGTACAACTCCAGCAGCTCCAGAGAATTGGCGGCTACCGTCGCTATCTTGTCCCCGCGACCGAGTCCCAGCCCGCGCAACATGTTGCCCACGCGCGCGACTCGTACCCAGAACTCCCGGTAACTGAGGCGTTCACCCTCAAAGACGACGGCCGTCGCATTGGGGCGATACCGCGCATGACGCGAAATCAGCGTCGCGAGCTCAAGCATGACGTACTCCACTGGCCCTTCAGGCAGAGCCCGACGCGTTCCACCTTGACGTCGACACGGCGCCGAGGCCGTGGCTGTTTGTGGATTCTCGGCCGCGCTGGCAATCTCGACAACGCACCTGACGCCATTTGGGGGACAGCACGGTTTAGGTCAGAACTTTGCTGCCCCGAAGTTGCTGCCCCGAAGCCGGCGATAGGCGGAATCGGGTCTCACCGTTCCGACAGCCCTCAGCCGGGCCTAGCGTAGGACTTGAGCAATAGACTCCGTCGGAGGGCCGACCTTCGTGGTGGTTCACGCACCGCTGATTGACTGCAGACGCGCACCCGCTGCCGTCTTCTTACTCACAAGGCCGACCGGGCCGAGGAGTGGACCGCGGTGTCAATTCACTGCCTTCACTGCCGGCTGGTCTGGGGGCGGGGATTTTGAGGCCAAATAGTTCATAAATAACATTACTAAACTTCTCTATGCATATGTTTTTGCTTACTTTTATGCAACCAAGATTAGCCCGCATCCGCACTAGTTCTTTCCGGTTGACCACTCGGCACATAACCGGTGCAGCCGCTCCAAGCCGTCGGTCAACGCCGCCGGTCCCGGCTGCAGGATGTCGCAGGACTTGATTTCGTGGAGTTGCCCATTGCGAACGGCTGGAACCTGCGCCCAGCCCGGGCGCGCGGCAACTCGATCGGGACGAAACTTCTTCCCGCACCAGGAGCCGATGATGAGATCCGGCGCCCGGCGGACCGGCTCCAGCGCATCGGCCACTACGCGGTCGCGCCCCATCTTCTGCCGTGCCAGTTCGGGGAATATGTCCTGCCCCCCGGCAATCGCAACGAGTTCCGAGACCCAGTGGATGGCGCTGATCATCGGTTCGTCCCATTCTTCGAAGTAGACACGAGGTCGTAGCGGCCAGACAGCGGCGGCGGCGATGATCGCCCGATGACGCCGCTCGCAGTCGGCAATCCACGCCTCCGCGCCGTCGGTGGCGCCCACGATGGACGCGATCAGCCGCAGGGTCGCAAAGATCTCCGCCACGCTGCGCTGGTTGGTCACCAGCACGTTGAGGCCCGCGCGGATGAGCTTGTCGGCGAGTACCGCCTGCAAATCGGAGAAGCCGACGACGAGGTCGGGTTCGAGTTCGAGGATGCGATCCACGCGGCCGTCGAGGAACGCACTGACCCGGGGCTTTTCGGCGCGCGCCCTGCGCGGCCGCACCGTATAGCCACTGATGCCGACAATGCGGTCCTGTTCTCCGAGCAGGTAGAGCCACTCGGTGGTTTCCTCCGTCAGGCAGACAATGCGTGAGGGACCCATGGCCGCTATTGTCTCCGGCCTGACCGACGGCCCGGAATGGGCGAGTGTTGTTGACTGCGTCCTGGTCCGACAGCGGCGGCCGGGACGCTACCCCTTCGGCCCATCCCGCATGTCACCGAACCCGATCCGCATCGGTCAGGAGGAATTGCGGGTTGTCGCCGCTGGCGACGATCACTTCACGCATCAGGGCGACACTTTGGCGCGAACTGCTTGTGGACCACGCGACTTCGGTGGTCACGATCCAGGTACCCGGCGCCATGTTCGTGATCACGAAGCTGCCCCGGGAGTCGCACTGACCCACTTTGATGATGGACCGGTAGACCGGATCGATTTCATTGGCGACCTGCGGTTGCTGTCCGCGCTTGACCACTTCCATCATCTCGCGAAAGAACGTCGTCGCAGGCACGGCAAGGACCTGGCTGCCGGCGCAGGTCTGGACGATGCCGCTGGCCTCGGAGCGCAGTTGTGCCTGCCCGCGCAGCGTTGCATTCGTCGGCGAGAGGTACCGGTCATGCTCGGCATAATTGAACGGCGTGATAAGCCGCGTCTTTTGTTCCTGGGGCGCGGCGCAGCCCGCAACGACCAGCACCACGACGATAAAGATTCTTCTGTGCACGCATTGCTCCACTTGGGCCATGGCAGTCTCGGGATCCGCGCCGATGCCACCACGACCGGCCGACGCGCCCGTGCGGCTGTGATTATCACGCGGGAAGCGCCGGTGGCGGTTTAGATGTCCCAAGGCGCGAAGCCCACATCACCACTGCTGGCTTGCGCGACGTTCCTGTCGCCGTATCGTCACGGGGGGGACGAGCCCGCACCCTCCGCCTCAACTGTTAGCATGAACAATGCGTCATTCGCTTGCGCTCCCGCTGGTCGCTGTCGCCATCGCTGCACTCGCCGCCGGCTGCAACAAGACCACTGCGCCTGAGCCGGCGCGCGCCGCGCCGCAGGTCACGGTCGTCACCGTCAAGCCGCAGAGCGTCGCGATCAAGACCGTACTGCCAGGCCGCACGGCGCCGACTCTGATTGCGGAGGTGCGGCCCCAGGTCACCGGCATCATCCAGTCGAGGACGTTTACCGAAGGCGCAGAGGTCAAAGCGGGCAGCACGCTGTACCGGCTTGATGCCGCAACCTACCAGGCCTCCTACGACAGCGCACGCGCTGCCGTGGCGAAGGCCGAGGCGAGCGTGCAGACCGCACGCCGCAATCTTGAACGCGCCAAGGAACTGGTCGCAATCAAGTTCGTCAGCCAGCAGGCGTACGAGGATGCCGCGACAACGCTGCGCCAGAACGAGGCCGATCTCGCATCGGCCCGGGCCGCAGCCGAGGCCGGGCGTATCAATCTTGGCTACACGACGGTCAATGCGCCCATTTCAGGCCGCACCGGCAAATCGTCGGTGACGGCCGGGGCGCTGGTCACGGCGAACCAACCCGCACCGCTCGTCACGATCCAGCAGATGAATCCGATGTACGTCGACGTGACGCAGTCCAGCAGCGATGTGCTGCGCCTCAGGCGCGCGATGGCGAGCGGTCAGCTGAAGCGGAGTCGCGACGATGCGGCGCGCGTCACGCTGCAGCTGGAAGACGGCTCCAGCTATCCGCACGAGGGCATGCTGCAGTTCTCGGACGTCACCGTCGATGCCTCCACCGGGGCGATCACGCTGCGCGCGCTGTTCCCGAATCCGGACGGCATTTTGCTGCCCAATATGTACGTTCGGGCCGCGCTCGAGGAAGGGGTGCGCGAAGACGCGATCCTGGTGCCGCAGCAGGCCGTGACGCGTGACAACAAGGGTCAGGCGGTCGCGATGGTGGTCGGGCCGGACAACATGGTCGAGGCTCGCGTGCTCAAGACTGCACGAACCCTGGGCAGCGACTGGCTGATCGACGCGGGGCTGAAGCCGGGCGAGCGCGTCATTGTCGAGGGGCTGCAGCGGGCACGACCGGGCGCGGCGGTGCAGCCCGTCGAAACGGGTGGCGTCAACGGCGCGACTCCGCCAGCGGCGACGGGTGCGGCAGCGGCGCCCGCGCCGGCCGCCGGCAAGTCACCGCGCTCCTGATCAGGTCCGCATCGAACTCGCGGTACTCATCCGATGTCGCGCTTCTTCATCGATCGGCCCATTTTCGCCTGGGTCATCGCGCTGGTGATCATGCTGGCGGGTGCGCTGTCGATCTTCCGCCTGCCGATTGCACAGTATCCGAGCATCGCCCCGCCGACGATCACGGTAAGCGCGACCTATCCGGGCGCCTCGGCCAAGACCGTTGAAGACACGGTCACCCAGATCATCGAACAACGGATGACGGGGCTCGACGGCCTGCGCTACATCACGTCGACCAGCGACAGTGCCGGCTCGGCGTCGATCGTCCTCACGTTCAACGCGGGCATCGACCCCGACATCGCGCAGGTGCAGGTGCAGAACAAGCTGAAGCTCGCCGAGTCGCAGTTGCCGCAGGAGGTGCAGCAGCAGGGTGTCACGGTCGTTAAGTCGGTGCGCAACTTCATCATGGTCATCGGTTTCTACTCCGAAGACGGCTCGATGAACCGCACCGACATCGCCGACTACGTCGCCGCCAACGTGCAGGAGATCCTGAGCCGCGTACCGGGCGTGGGGGAACTGACGCTGTTCGGCTCGCAATATGCGATGCGGATCTGGCTCGATCCGAACAAGCTGATCAACTACAAGCTCACGCCGGCCGACGTCGCGGCCGCGATCCGCGCACAGAACGTCGCAGCTCGCAGCCGGGCAACTCGGCGGCCTGCCGGCCGTGCCGGGGCAGCAACTCAACGCAACGATCTCGGCGCAGGGCCGCCTGCAGACCCCAGCGCAGTTCGAAGCGGTCGTGCTGCGCACCGGGCCCTCGGGCGCCACGGTGCGGCTGCGTGATGTGGCGCGCGTCGAACTCGGCGGCGAGAACTACGGCACGGTCTCCTTCTTCAACGGCAAGCCATCGTCGGGTCTCGCAGTGCGGCTGGCGACGGGAGCCAACGCGCTCGATACCGCCGACGCAGTCAAGGCCAAGGTCACCGAGCTTGAGCGCTTCTTTCCGCCCGGGCTCAAGGCGGTCGTCGCCTACGACACGACTCCTTTCATCCGGCTGTCGATCCGCGAGGTGGTCAAGACGCTGATCGAGGCGTTCGTGCTTGTCGTGCTGGTGATGTACCTGTTCCTGCAGAACCTGCGCGCCACGCTGATCCCGGCGATCGCGGTGCCGGTGGTGCTGCTCGGCACGTTCGCGGTGATGCTGGCACTCGGCTTCTCGATCAACGTACTGACGATGTTCGGCATCGTGCTGACGATCGGCCTGCTGGTCGACGATGCGATCGTCGTCGTCGAGAACGTCGAGCGGTTGATGAGCGAGGAAGGACTGTCGCCGAAGGAGGCCACCCGGAAATCGATGGGCCAGATCACCGGCGCGCTGGTTGGTATTGCGCTGGTGCTGGCGGCGGTGTTCATTCCGATGGCGCTGTTCGGCGGCTCCACCGGCGTCATCTACCGACAGTTCTCGGTGACGATGGCCTCGGCGATGCTGCTGTCGGTGATGGTCGCGCTGATCCTGTCGCCCGCGCTGTGCGCCACGCTGCTCAAACCGGTCGAGAAGGGTTCGCACGGGGCAACGACCGGCTTCTTCGGCGCCTTCAACCGGTTCTTCGACCGCGGCAGCGCGCTGTACCGCCGCATCGTCGGACGCTCGCTCGAGCGGCCGGCGCGCTGGCTCGTGGCGTATGCGGTGATGATCGTGCTCGGGGTCTTTCTCGTGCTGCGTCTGCCGACCTCGTTCCTGCCCGACGAGGACCAGGGCATCCTGTTCTCGCAGGTCGTGCTGCCGGCCGGCGCGACGCAGGAACGCACGCTCGGCGTGCTGCGCCAGGTCGAGCGCCACTTCCTGGAGGACGAAAAGGAAACCGTGCAGGCGCTTTTCACCGTCGCCGGCTTCTCGTTTTCCGGCAGCGGCCAGAACGCGGGAATCGCCTTCGTGAGGCTCAGGGACTGGGCGGAGCGACCGGGCGCGCAGAACAGCGTGAAGGCGGTCGCGGCGCGCGCGATGGCGGCCCTTTCCAAGCTGCGCGACGCGCTCGTGTTCGCGTTTGCGCCGCCGGCCGTGCTCGAACTCGGCGTCGCCAGCGGCTTCGACATGTACCTGCAGGATCGTGCCGGCCAGGGGCACGAAGCGCTGATGGCCGCGCGCAACCAGTTGCTCGCGCTGGCGGCGAAGGAGCCCACGCTGGTGGCGGTGCGACCGAACGGGCAGGAAGACACGCCGCAGTTCAGCATCGATATCGACACCGTGCATGCCGGCACGCTGGGACTGTCGATGGCGGACGTCAACGCCACGCTGGCTGCGGCCTGGGGCAGTGCCTACGTCAACGACTTCATCGACAAGGGCCGCGTGAAGAAGGTCTACATGCAGGCCGACGCGCCGTACCGGATGGTCCCCGAGGACCTCGACAAATGGTACGTGCGCAATGCGCAGGGTGACATGGTGCCCTTCTCGATGTTCGCGCGCGGCCGCTGGACCTTCGGCTCGCCACGGCTGGAGCGGTTCAACGGTGCGCCCGCGGTGCAGATCCAGGGCCAGGCGGCGCCGGGCAGCAGCTCCGGCGAGTCGATGGCGGCGATGGAACGCCTGGCCGCGCAGCTGCCACCGGGATTCGGCGTGGCATGGACCGGGCTGTCGTACGAGGAGCGGCTGTCGGGCGCACAGGCACCGCTGCTCTACGGGCTTTCGATCATCGTCGTGTTCCTCTGTCTTGCCGCGCTGTACGAAAGCTGGTCGATCCCCATTGCGGTACTGCTGATCGTGCCGCTCGGCGTGCTCGGCGCGCTGCTCGCCGCCACCGGACGCGAGCTGTCCAACGATGTGTACTTCCAGGTCGGCCTGCTGACGACGATCGGCCTGTCGGCGAAGAACGCCATCCTGATCATCCAGTTCGCGATGAAGCAGATCCACGACGGCGTCGCGCTCGTGCCGGCCACGCTCGAAGCGGTGCGCCTGCGACTGCGGCCGATCCTGATGACCTCGCTCGCCTTCGGCGGTGGCGTGCTGCCGCTGGCGCTCGCGACAGGCGCCGGGTCGGGCAGCCAGAACGCGATTGGCACCGGCGTTTTCGGTGGCATGGTCGCGGCAACCTTCCTGGGACTGCTGTTCGTGCCGCTGTTCTTCGTGGTCGTGAGGCGGCTGTTCGGACACGACACCGCGGACACCGCCGACATGCGCCCGAATCTACCGGCGTGGGGCGCCGACGCGGCGCCACACCCTCGGCAAAGGCATCGTCCCCCATGAGCAAACTTTCGGAAAAGTTGAAGGAGGAACTGCTTGCCCTCCTGCCACCGACACTCTTTTTCTTTGTCGCCCTGCACATCGTCGGGCTCGTCCGTGCACTGCTGACGCAAGGTACCGGGCTGCCGGTCATCTCCTCGGCACAGATTGCGATGGGATCCCTGATCCTCGGCAAGGCCGTACTGCTCGCGGACCTGCTGCCGGCGATCAATCGCTTTCCGGACCGGCCGCTGGCATACAACGTCGCGTGGAAGACGGCCATTTACTTCGGTATCGCGACCTTCATTCACTACCTCGAGCGCCTTGTCGACTTCTGGAAGGAGACCGGCAGCCTTGCCGGCGCCAACGCGAAGATGCTCGCTCAGATTGTCTGGCCGCATTTCGTCGGCATCCAGATTGTCCTTCTCGTCCTGATTCTCAACTACTGTGTCGTGCGCGAACTCAGCCGTGTCGTGGGATCGGAACGAATGATGTCGATGTTCTTCGGGACTTCGCCGGGAGCGATCGCCGGCCATGACGGCTGACGCGGCGCCTCGACCGGACCGAGGCGGGAACCGGCTTCAACGGAACGCCGTTCCGAACAGCGCTCCGATGCCTGCCGTGACGACCATGGCCAGCGCGCCCCAGAACGCGACTCGCCACGCCCCGGTGGCGGCCGGTGCGCCGCCCATACGTGCCGCGACCGCACCCAGTGCGGCGAGAAACCCGAGCGAACTGGCTCCAACGCCCCAGGTCAGCGCGCCACCCGGGACCATTAGCACGACCAGCAGCGGCAACGCCGCGCCCGCGGTGAAGCTCGCGGCGGAGGCCAATGCGGCCTGCATGGGTCGCGCGGTCAGGGTTTCGGAAATGCCGAGTTCGTCGCGCGCGTGCGCACCCAGGGCATCGTGGGCCATCAGCTGGGTGGCAACCTGGTCGGCCAGGTGCTGCTCAAGGCCGCGCTTGACGTAGATGCCCGCGAGTTCGCGGTGCTCGGCCTCGGGATCGGCCGCAAGCTCGCTGCGTTCGCGCCTGAGGTCTGCAGACTCGGTGTCCGCCTGCGATCGGACAGAGACGTACTCGCCTGCAGCCATCGACATCGCGCCCGCGACCAGGCCAGCGATACCCGCAAGCAGCACGTCACCGCGCGCGGCGTTGGCTGCAGCCACACCCAGCACCAGGCTCGCCGTCGACACGATCCCATCGTTGGCCCCGAGCACGGCGGCCCGCAGCCAACCAATACGTTCCGTCCGGTGTCGTTCACGGTGCGAGCGAGGCATTGGATGAGCCCTTGGTTATCGGCAGGGTTGCCGGTGGTGCAGTCGGTCCGGCCCATCAGGGCCGGGCTTTGAAGTTGCTCAGACAGCTTCGCACGGCAGCCGCCAGCGACTCTGGAGTTGCTGCCGGGTGCGGCAGTCGTCAAGTGACGTCCGAGGAGAGGTACCCGATGCGTACAAAGTCCTGGTATTCGCGCTTTGCCAAAGCGGCTGCGCGCTTCTGCGGTCGACCCAAAGTGTTCGCGCTCGCCGGTCTCGCCATCGTCGTCTGGCTCGTTTCCGGGCCGATCTTCCATTTCAGCGACACTTGGCAGCTGGTGATCAACACGGGAACAACCATTGTCACGTTCCTGATGGTCTTTCTCATTCAGAATACCCAGAACCGCGACACTGAAGCGATCCAGATCAAGCTGGACGAGCTGATCCGTGCGACGAAGGGAGCGCATACCGCCCTGCTCGACCTCGAGGAAATCGAAGAAGACACGCTCGACGCATTTCGGAAGCGCTATCAGGCGCTTGCCCGTGCAGCAAGAGCTGAACGCGCTCGCGGCGTTGAAGATACCGGGACGCCTGAACCGTAAACCGTGCGCGGTAGCATTTGCGCTGCGCCGGTTGCTCATTAGGCGAGCAAAGTTCGACCGCCCTACTCCTTCGGCTTCCTTGGATACGGCGTGCCGTCCTTGTGCACGGCAACGGAACCGTTCTCGGTGCGGAACCACACGATGTCGTTGTCCGGATAGAACGCCGTGTCCCCCGGCACCCGCGATCCCACGACCAGGAAGCGAGCTGTCCGTGTCGACTCGTTCACCAGGTGATGGGCATAGCGCTCACCGGCCTTGAACCCGACGCACATGCCGCTCGTCAGCGCATGGCGCTCGGAGCCGACGTATACGGCGAGCTCACCCTCGAGCACATAGACGAGCTCGTCGGACAGCGTGTGCCAGTGCTTGATCGAGGACCGGGCGCCCGGCTCGAGTCGCTCGAGGTTGAAACCGAAGTGCGTCAGTCCGAAGACATCGCCCAGCGAGCGCCAGTCACCCTGGCCCATCTGCGAAGCGAAAGGTTCCGGATACGACGAGCCTGACGCGGCCGACACGTCGAGCGCATGGATTGGTTTTGGTGCAGTGATGTTTCGTCTCCTGGTATGTACTGGACGGCCGGCCCGTTGCAGGGCAGCTGTCAACGCGATCCGCCTGAGCCCGCCATTGCCGTGTTCAGCGGGACATCTGCAACGCGGTTCCGTGGCGCAGATAGTGGTTCACTCGTGCCTCCCAGTCCTGCATGAAGGCGCGGTAGAAGTCTTCAGTGAACGACGCAACGAACTCGTCGCCCTTCGGGCCGAGGCTGGTATGACAGTAGGTGATTTCCGCCGCCGTGCCATCGGCGCTGGAGCGCAGTCGGATCGTAAGTCGGCACGCCGTGACCGTCGGTGTGATCTTCAGCATCTCCACGAAACCGTCATCCGCTTCGTACCGTGTGACGTACCAGACAGCGTCGGTCGGCTCGGCTGCCGTCGTGAAGACACAGTCGGTCTCGGCATATCCCGACTCGGAAATGACCGTCGGCGGATTCCATCCTTCGATCCACTCGGCCTCGCGGACCGGACAAAGCAGCGGAAATACGGCCTCCGGATGCGCGACCAGATGCTGCACATAGGTTCGCGTCGCCCTCACGGGTTTGATGATCTTCATCGACTACTCTCTCCATCGCCACCACGTTGCGCGAGCCGGAGGGGCTGCGGCTCATCGAGCAGACGGCTCTGCGTCTTTTCGCTGATCACCGCGCAGGTGCCGGTCGTGTCGATATCACGACCAACCGGTCCGTGCCCGACTCGGCGCCCCAGGCTTCGTCGGACCGACCCAGCATTTGTCGCACCTGCGCATTCGGGCGGTCGCTTGGAAACCGCTCGAACTTCTCGGTTTCGGGATCGAACCGCACGATGGCGTTGGTCGACCAGTCGGTGAGCCAGACCTTGTCATGTTCATCGACGTAGACGGAATAGAACTGCGCGCGTTCCGACGGCTTCCACGCCTTCCATTGCTTGTTCGTGGGGTCGTACATGCTGACCTGGCCCGACAGCCACTCGCTGATCCACAGCCGCCCCTTGCTGTCGCTCCAGACGCGGCGCGCCCCCTGCCGCGGCGTCGGTGGCTCGATGACCGTCGCTTCGCCGGTGCCTGTGTCGACCTTCGCCAGATGGCTGCCGGCGAGCGAGACGTAATAAATGTCTCCCGCCGGGGTCGCGGTGATGCCGTATGGTCCGCGCCCCTGCGGCGCGCTTTTGACACGGATTTCTCCCGTCTTCGGATTCACGCTGCCGTAATAGCCGGACTGCCCGGTCCACCACAGCACGCCGTTGCCGTCGAATGCCGCGGTGTTCATGTTGGTGTACGGGGTACCCTCGGGCAGCGGGAACACTTTCACGGCTCTGGTGGCTGGATCGACGCGTACGACCGCATTCTGGCCGCTGTCGGTCACCCAGGCGGCGCCGTCAGGCCCGACGATGACGCCGTGCGGAGCCGAGCCGCGGCCCAGCGGGATTTCGTCAACCTTGCCCGTGCGGGGATCGAGCCGGCCCAGATAGCCGGTGCGCTGCGCCGTGTACCAGACCGTGCCGTCGGGCGCGGGTGCGACGTCGTGCGGTGCGCTGCGTGCAGGGAGTTCGAAATAGCGCGCCGTCTGGCCGAACGCCGGCACCGCGAACGTTGCGAGCACAAGGAGTGCGTTGCAGATACTGATCGCCACAGTTTTCATCGTCAGCTCCATGAGGCGAGTGAACATCCATCTTAGGGGCGTGCTGGCCGACATGGAACCGGTCACGCCTGACGACTTCGCAAGGCGGGGTCGACGTGGAAAGAGAGGCCTGTTGAAGCGCCATCTCGGGGCATCGACGCGTCGTTCGGGCGCCGATAGTGTGAGGATCATGGTTAGATCCAGCATGTTCCGCGCAGGGCTTGTCGCCGCGCTTGCCCTCCTGGCCACCGCCGGCCAGGCGAATCCCGTTTACAAGTGCGTCAGCAGCGAGGGGAAGACCACCTACTCGGAGATGCCCTGCTACGGCGAACAGTGGAAGCGCATCGATGCCCGCGACGCGCCGGTACCGAAGCGCGAGGTCGCAGCCCGTCCCGCCGCTGACACGACCGTTGCGGCCAAGCCGACGCCGACGCCGACGAAGACCGTCAAACCCCCGGCCGCGCCGTAGTCCGAGCGTTCACCCGCCGGGCGGTGGCCGTCCAACCGCCACGCAGAGGTCAACCCCACGCCTGCCGCAGGCGCGCGGCGACGTCGATATTGAAGGTTCTGCGCTGCTCCGACGCGGCGGATTCCGGCGCGAGCGGCCAGGTTCTGGCGTCGAAATGTTTCGCGAACGCATCCGGTATGAACCGTGTACGCGATGCATAGACATGGCGGTCACCGCCCCGCCCCTGCCCGTTGACGTAGAAGCGCTGCGGCACAACGATGGTCAGATGATCCTTCGCGCGTGTCATGGCGACATAGAGCAGCCGGCGCTCCTCCTCCAGTTCGTCGCTCGAGCCCGTGGCCAGATCCGAAGGAATGCAGCCGTCGACCGCGTTCAGCAGGTAGACAGCGCGCCACTCCTGGCCCTTGGCCGAGTGGATCGTCGACAGGATCAGGTAGTCCTCATCGAGTAGCGGCATGCCCGCCTGATCACTCGTGGCTTCTGGCGGACCGAGTGTCAGTTCCGTCAGGAACCTCTCGCGGGACGGATAGCCGGCCGCGAGACTTTCGAGCTGCAGCAGGTCCGCCCAGCGGACTTCGGCGTTGTCATGGCGGCGCTCCAGATGCGGCTGGTACCAGCGCTGCACCGCTGAGAGTTCGGATGGCCAACCCTTCGATCGACGCAGCAGTTGCGCGAAGAGTTCGGCGAGCGCCCCCCACTCCGCCGTCAGTGCGGCGGACACGGCATGAGTCGCCAAAGCGTCCGCCGGATCATCGGCTGCGGCGACAGCGTCGAGTGCCTGTGCGGCCGTCTTCGGTCCGACTCCCGGCAGCAGCTGCAGGCTGCGCAGGCCGGCAATGCGGTCGCGCGGGTTATCGGCCCAACGGAGCAATGCGACGACGTCCTTGATGTGCGCCGCCTCGAGGAACTTCAGTCCGCCAAACTTCACGAACGGAATGTTGCGTCTGGCCAGTTCGAGTTCGAGCTGCGCACTGTGGTGGCTTGCCCGGAACAGCACCGCCTGGCTCTTCAGCAGCAGTCCGGCCTCGCGGCGCTCGAGCACCTGTTCAGCGACATACGTCGCCTGATCCGCTTCGTCGGGCACGTTGAGGATCACCGGCAGTTCATCGCCGGCACGGTTGGTCCAGAGATCCTTCGTGAATCGCTCGGTCGCACGGCTCATGACCGCGTTCGAGGCGGAGAGAATCGTCGGCGTCGAGCGGTAGTTGCACTCGAGCCTCACCACCTTCGCTGGCGGGTCGTACTGTTGCGGAAAGTCGAGGATGTTCCGCACCGAGGCACCGCGAAATGCAAAGATCGCCTGGGCGTCGTCACCAACGACCGTGACACCGCGGCCATTGGGCTTCAGCGACTTGACGACGGCCGCCTGCAAGCGGTTGGTGTCCTGATACTCGTCCACAAGGATGTGGGTGAAGCGGGCGCCGACCTCTGCGGCCAGATCAGCATCCTCGAACATGGTCGCCCAGCCGAGCAGCAGATCGTCATAGTCGAGCACGTTCTGGCGCTGCTTCGCGTCGACGTAGCTCGAAAAGAGCTTGCGCAGTTCAGCCTCGAAGAGCAGCACCACGGGAAGGTGTCAGCCAGCGCCTGCGCGAGCGACTGTCGGGTATTCACGACGCGTGAATAGATCGCCAGGCAGGTATGTTTCTGAGGAAAGCGCTTTGCGCTCTCGTGCAACGCCAGGTCGGTTCTCACGAGGTTCATCAGGTCCGCGGAGTCCTCGCGATCATGGATCGTGAAAGCAGGATTCAGCCCGATGCGCTCGGCATACTCACGCAGAATGCGAGCGCCGACGCTGTGGAACGTGCCCGCCCACGGAATGCCGCCGCGCGCAAGCGAAGCCCGCGAACCGGCCCGGGACACGATGGAGTCCACGCGGCGCGTCATCTCCTGCGCCGCGCGCCGCGCGAAAGTCAGCAGCAGTATCCGGCGCGGGTCGGCGCCATTGACGATCAGCCACGCGACGCGGTGCGCCAACGTGTTCGTTTTGCCCGACCCGGCCCCGGCAATCACAAGCAGAGGGCCATCCTCGCAACAACTGCCGTGTTCTACGGCGAGGCGCTGCTGCGTGTTGAGCTTATCGAGAAACGTGGATTCTGCCTGCGCCGCCATCTGCTCTGTTCACCTCCAGCGGCACGGCAATCCGGAATAGTGGAAACGCCGATGACTCGCTCAGTTACTGTACAGAATACCAGTACGTCGAGTCACCTACGGATATATGCCCCCGTCGAGCGCTGCCGGCGCGGGCGGCTCAGACGCGGGCGCGCTCGCGCGGTCATCATCGAGCATGAGTTCCACGGCGAGCGTATGCACCCGGACCAGCGCATAACGACTGTTCTGACCGCCCCCCGGCGCCCCTGACGCTTGGGCGCTACAGCACTTCGTTGAACATGTAGAACACGTTGTCGACCAACCGGCGATGCCACCCCCGCTTGCTCCAGTCCTCGAGCTTGATCTCGATGCAGCGGCGGGCGTACTTCTCGAAGATCGCGTCCAGCCGCTGCGCAGTCGCCTCGTCCTTGAAGCCGAGAGTGATCTCGTCGTTGGTCTCGAAGGAACGATCGTCGAAGTTGGTCGAGCCGACGGCGCACCACACGCCATCGACGGTGATGACCTTCTGGTGCAGCAGCGTGTGGGGATACTCGAACAGCCTCACGCCACAACGCAACAGCTTCTCGAAATTCCGGTGGCCCGCGTGCTGCACCATCGGATTATCCGAGCCACTCGTTGCCGGCATCATCACGCGCACGTCGACTCCGCGATCGACGGCCTCACCCATCGCGTCGATCGCTTCGGGCTCCGGGATGAAGTACGGGTTCTGGATCCAGATCTTCTTGCGCGCGCAGCAGATGATGGCGTGATGCAGGATCTTGACGGTCGGTGCGGAGCCTTCGGGCTTGACATAGGCCGCGTGTGCGGTGACGGTTCCCGCGTGCTCCAGCCGCGGAAACACATCGTCTCCCATGAAGAGGTCGCCGGTCTGGCCCACCCAGTTCTCGCTGAACGCCGCCTGCACGCTGTGGACGATCGGTCCGCGCAAGCGCACGCTGACGTCGGCATGGTGCTTATGGTCCTCGGCGTCCCCCAGCCAGGCGTCCACGAAGCAATGACCGCCGACGAATGCAACCCGGCCGTCGATGACGACGAGCTTGCGATGGTCCCGCTCGTTCCACACGCCGATATGGCGGATGTGGAAGTCGTGGAACTTCGCGAGCTTGCATCCGGCCTCGGTCAGCTGACGATGAACTTCCTTGCCCATCCCACGCGTGCCGTTGGCATCGAGCAGCAAGCGAACGGTGACGCCGGCCCGCGCCCTTTCGCTCAGCGCGTCGGCGACGCGTCGCCCGAGGACGCCGTCCTTCCACAGGAACGTCTCGAAGTGCACCGTGCGTTGTGCGGACGCGATCTCCGTCAGCAGCACGTCGAAGAACGCGCCGTTCTCGAGCACCTCGACGCTGTTGCCCTCGGTCGTGCTGCCGAGCGTGAGACCGGCGAGGGACGGGATCAGCGTGTCGACGGAAGCGTCACACTCCACACTCAGTTTGGGATCACGGTGACGTTTGATCGACCAGATCACCGCGATCAGCAGAACGATGACGCCGATGACGATCCAGAGCGCCATGCCGGGAACTGTCACAGTGCCGCCGAGTCCGTCCATCTCGCCTCCGACTGGTTTTCGACGGCGCTGCTGTTGCACGCGAACGTCTAGATGATCCGCCCGGCTATGACCGCGGATCGAGTACCACCAAGTTGAAGCACGAATTGGGCCCGGCGTACGGAACGCCAGTTGCCCCGCTGCGTCGCCGGCTTTCAGGAGAGGACGTGACGGCGAGCCCTGACGCAGCAGATTCGAACAATGGACGCGGCAGTGGCAGCGGCCCCGCGGAGAGGCCGGCCTTGCGGATCCTGACGCTCAATGCGCACCAGGGCTTGGGTGCGCTGCGTCGCAGGCCGCTGCTCGGCCGGATCCGGGAGGCACTGCGCGCTGCAGCTGCCGACCTGGTGTTCCTCCAGGAAGTGGGCGGCGAGACGGGCTCCGACGTTCGCGAGGAGCACTACGAAATGCTCGCGGACCAGGTGTGGTCGCAGCACGCATACGGCCGCAATGCGGTCGCGGGAGGCGGACACCAGGGCAACGCGCTCCTCTCGAAGCATGCGATTCTGCAGTGGCAGAACATCGACGTATCGGTCGGACGCGCCGAACCGCGAGGACTGCTTCACTGCGTGATCGACGTGCAGTGCTTCGCGTTGCCATTGCACGCCGTCTGCGTTCATCTCGGATTGCGTGAGACGCATCGTCGCGTTCAGCTGGAGCGGCTGTTCGACCTGGTCTCGGACACCGTGCCGCGGGACGCACCTCTGGTGATCGCCGGCGACTTCAACGACTGGCGTGGGCTGGCGCATCGGCGCCTTGCTGCGCAGCCCGGGCTCAGCGAGGTCTGCGCCGGCGCGGACGGGTTGCCTGCACGCACGTTCCCTGCATGGCGGCCACTGCTGCGGCTAGACCGGATCTATGTCAGGAATCTCAGGCATCGACCGCTTCAGCTACCGCGGCATCCCTGGGCGACGCTCTCTGATCACGTTCCGCTTGCGTGTGAAGTTCGTTAGCGCCCAATTGCCGGATTTCATGCAACTGGCCACCCTCGCCTATTAACGGCCGGATACTGTTGGGTGCTTCGCCCGCGGATAGCGGAAAATACGAACCCTTCCTTTTGCCTTTCCCGCCAACAAGATGCCGATCGAATCGGAAATCAAGTCCGCGTTGTCGGAGCTGGCCGGCGAGTTGTCGTCGCGCCGCGCTGCGATCCTCCGGGCCTGGCGGATTGCCGTCGACGCAGACCCCCGACTGACCACCGGCCCGACCCTGCCGAGGTCGCAGTTCAACGACCACATTCCGGCCGTCTTGGACACTTTCGAGGAGAGGCTGCGGCTGTGGCCAGAACCGCTCGGTGCGATTCGACGCGAGCAGCATGAGCACGCGGCGGCGCATGGCCTCCAGCGCTGGCAGCAGGGCTATCACCTGCGCGAGGTCACGCGCGAATGGGGCCACCTGCACTTGATCCTTGTCGACGAGCTCGAGCTGTACATGAGGCGCAACCCAGCGCCGGTCACGGAGGCCATGTCGACCGCCCGCCGAGCACTGGCCGAACTGTGTAGCCAGGGTGTCAGCGAAAGCACGTCGCAGTACTTCGAACTGCAGCAGGTCGAGGCCGTCGGGCACGTGCGCGACCTCGGTCAAACGCTGGCCGAGGTCAGGGAAATGGAGCGCCAGCGAGTCGAACTCTGGCGCCAGGCGGCGCATGACCTGCGCGGCCACGTCGGCGCCGTAGCCAACGTCTCGGCCGGTCTGACGCTGGAAAACGCGCCGGCCGCCGTCCGCGATCGCTTCGTGCAGCTGCTTCAGCGCAGTGTTTCGTCGCTCGTGGCGATGCTCGACGATGTCATGGACCTCGCCCGATTGGAGGCGGGTCATGAAAAACCCGAGTTCGTCGAATTCGATGCAGCTGCGCTGCTGCAGGACCTGTGCGACCAGATGCAGCCGCTGGCACAGGCACGCGGTTTACAGATGAGGGTGGAAGGTCCGGCCTCGTTGCAGGTCGTTGGAGATCCCATCAAGACCCGAAGAATTGCACAGAACCTGATACTGAATGCCATCAAGTACACGAGCGAAGGCGGACTCAGCGTCGCGTGGGGCGATAGCCGGGAAAACGATGCGGGTCGGTGGATGCTGTGCGTTCAGGATACGGGACCCGGTTTTCACGGTGGGCCCGGAGCACCACTGGCCGGTGCGCTCCAGGCTGCGAGCAAGGAGTCTCGCGAAGTCGACGAGCGGGCTGGAGTGGACTCGACCGCCCCCACGGACCCGAGTGAAAACCACGCAGCGCCGGCCGCAATTTCGCCCGATCTCGACGTCCGACCGGTGCACCAGGAGCGCGGTGAAGGCATCGGGCTGTCGATCGTAAAACGGCTCGCCGGGCTGATTGACGCGTCGATCGAAATGGAATCGACAGCCGAGGTCGGAACGCTGATGCGGGTGTTGATACCTCGACACCCTGGAGAAAGGGCACCATAAGGCGGGGACGCGCGCTCAGCAGGACGTCGCCGGCTTGCGCCGCCGCGAGTTCATTACCCCCAACGCACTAATGCAGGGTCGCGCTTTGCGCCGCGAGGATCCGCGTCAATTCCGCCCGGTGCTTGACGAGGCGCTGGTCAAGTCCCGCGTCGCGTCATCTTTCGCGGTCGCATGGCTGGCCCCATCCGGTTACTCGATGGTTCCGGACCGCGCCGGTGCCCACTGAGCGCCGATTCCGAACGGGCAGTGCGATGTGACTAAGTCGAATTCAGTCACTGTCGAGCGTACGACCGATGGCCTTGAGGAACCCTTCCCGGTCGGCGGGCGAGAGCAGGATGCGCCTGCCGCGTCCGTAGGTGATTTCGATGCGCCTCAGTGACAGCGCCGGTGAAGACAGCACGGAACGGCTTTCCCGCACCGATTGGATCTCACCGATCGGAATGTTCCAGCGGAACGGGCCTGACCGGACCTGCACGGAGTGAGAGTCGACACGATACGACGTCGTGAGCAGCAGCCACAGCGGCAATCCGACAGCAACCACCAGCGTTCCCAGCGCGAGGGCCGTCAGCATCCCCTTATCGGCCCCAAGGATTGGCACGACCGCTGCCAATGCGACCGCCGCCGCTCCGATGACCACGGCGTAGTACCACCAGTCAACCGCTGATCTGAAAGTCATCTCACAGCCACCTCGCTCGTCGACTTCCATGCCGAGCTGCCGCCGATAACATGTGCCCAGCGAGCCGGCAATTAACGCAGCGTCAGGTCGAGTGAGGTCGTCCGCCTGAGCCTTCCGATCATGCGCGTGCGCCACTACCGCAGGGCCGAAGCGTACGCGTTAGGCTCTGTCAGTAGCCGCCACAAATTCCGCAAACCATCTCTGACATAAGACCAACGGAACCGACCATGACTGAACCTGCGCCTTTGCCGCCACTGCCCGACCGACTATCGACCGACACGCGCAGCCCCTTCTACGTCGCTGCAGTGCTCGAACACGACATCGGCGTTCGCTTCAATGACAAGGAGCGCTCGGACGTCGAGGAATACTGCATCAGCGAGGGTTGGGTCAAGGTGGCCGCCGGCAAAACGCTGGATCGCCGGGGTCAGCCGCTGCTGATCAAGCTGAAGGGAAAGGTCGAGCCGTTCTATCGTTGACGGAGAAGATCGCAGCGCGCGTGCCCAGACGCGACTGCCGCTCGACTGCGTAACCGCCGACGAAGTTGATATGCGGGGAGACATATTCGGCCTCGGCCTGAGCCCGAGCGTGGTACGGACAAGCGTTGCGACCGAACTGTCGGGGGACCTTACACCGGGTTTCTCGTGCCTCCCCAGGCCACGTCGTAGCCTATTGATTTTCTGACGCAAACGAAGTCGGGCGCGGAGTGGTGCGAGCCTTGCTTGCAAGCATCGCTATCGCTGGCGATGACCGGCGCAAGAGGAAGTCATATGGTGCTCCGCCGCGTTTTCAATGCTGCCTTCCTGATCGCTGGTGTCGTCGGGTTCACTTGCTGGACATCCGCACGCGCAGCGCCGATCTCGGTTGAGATCTTCGCCAACGAGAACAGCTCCTCGGGTGCAGGAATTGACCTTGATACCGGGCTTGACCTGGTCGCAGGCGATCGTCTCGTGTCGACCGTTGACCCGCTCGACTGCTGGAGCGCGGGTGCTGCGAACAGGATTTCCAATGCCAATGGCCTGGACGGTCTGAGTCCGGCAGCGTGCCAACCGACCGGCGACTTCGGATTCCATAGCCAGGATGGAGAAACGTTCCGCTTCGGCGCCCTGGTCGGCCGTATCGGTGGCGGCGACTGGTTCCTCCTGGGCACGAGTTTCGACGCCATCGTCAACGCCACGGGGCGCCTGTTCCTGGTCTACTGGGACAGCAACAACGGCGACAACTTTGGTTCAGTGACCGCGCTGATCGAAGCGAATCCGTCAACCGTTCCGACGCCTGGCACCCTGCTGCTGCTGGGCACTGCGCTGTTGGCGCTCGGCGCGGGCCGCAGAGCGCGGAAAGACTGAGGCGCACGACTCCGCGCCGAAAAGTATCTTCCGAGGAACCTGCGAACGCTCGCCGAGGATCGTCGCACGGGTCGTGTCAGAGGGGTATGACCAAGATGCGCAGCCGCGATGTTCGCGAGCTGGCGCAGCCACGACGTCGAACGAGTCCCGGCCACACTTCACACCGCGCAGGAGACTTTCAATGGATTACATGGCCCGCACGCTCGCAGCCATCGCCATGGCCAGCGGAATCGCCGCGCCTGCGGTGTACGCCCAGTCGACGGGCCCGCTCGTGTTGACGCCCACCGATAAGGCCATCAAGTGGGGCCCATGTCCCGACTTTCTGCCGAAAGGCTGCCAGATCGGCGTGCTCCATGGCGACCCGGCCAAGCCTAACGTCGACATCTTCTTCAAGGTGCCGGGCAAGTCGAACATCGCCGCACACAAGCACACGTCGGCCGAGCGCATGGTGCTGATGCAAGGCGAAATGCACGTCACCTACGAAGGCCATAAGCCGGTCACATTGAAGCGCGGCTCATACGCTTACGGTCCGGCCGACCTGGTGCACGAAGCCGCCTGTGTGAGCGCCGAGCCGTGTGTGCTGTTCATCGCTTTCGAACAACCGCTGGATGCGATCCCGATGAAGATGGCTGCGGCCAAGGCGGCCGAGGCGAAGGCGCAGACCTCCGGGACCAAAAAGAAGGGTGGCGGTTGTTAGGTGCAGCAATGCATGGCGCGGGTTGCACTACCGCTGCGCCAGATCGTCGAATCAGCCCACGACATGGGCCGTTCGCTCAGTCATTAGCCGGAACGGCCGATCAGCGACAGCGGCAATTGTCGCCAGCACCGAGCGCGCAGCGGTTCAATGCAGCTTTACTCGCGGTTCCAGCCTTCCGCGCAGCATTCGCCCCAGCGTGTCGAGCCCCACGCGGATAACCCCGTGGATCGAGATCTGGTGCAGCTTGTAGAGCGAGGCGTACATCACGCGGGCCATAAGTCCCTGCACCAGCATGCTGCCGCCGATCAGGCGACCCATCAGTGTGCCAACGGCCGACAGTTGGCCGAGTGACACGAGCGAACCGAAGTCGCGAAAGCGGAACTCGGGCAACGGTCGTCCTGCGAGGCGCGCCCGCATCGACTTCGCCAGTAGCGCGGCCTGTTGCCGGGCGACCTGCGCCCGGGGCGGCAGCAGCGCGCCAGGATGTCCGTGCCATGGCGCCGCAGCACAGTCGCCAAAGGCGAAGATGCTTGTGTCCTGCGTACTCTGCAGCGTCGACCTCACGACGATCTGGTTTGCTCGATTGACCTCCAGTCCGTCCAGCGAACGCAGAATCTCCGGCGCCTTTATGCCCGCCGCCCAGACCACAAGATCCGCCGCAAACAACCGTTGCGTCGTTCGGACGCCGTCTGCGCCGATGGCCGTCACACGCTCACCGGTGTGAACATCGATATCCAGCCGCTGCAGCAGTTCCATTGCGGCCGATGCCAGCGATGGTGACAATGGGCCGAGAATGCGCGGCCCGGCCTCGACCAGCGCAATGCGGATGTCGCGTTCCGGATGCAGGTGCTCCAGGGCGTAGCCCGCATGCACACGCGTGGTCTGCCGCAACTCCGCTGCCAGCTCGACGCCGGTCGCCCCCGCGCCGACGATCACGATGTTGACATCGGCGTGCTGGCCGTGCCCCGCTCGCGCGTCGGCGCGGACACAGGACGCGAGGAGCCGGCGATGGAAGCGTTCTGCGTCGGCCGCCTCGTCGAGCGCAATGGCATGCTCGGCAACTCCGGCCACGCCGAAATCGTTGCTGACGCTGCCGACGCAGATGATCAGCGTGTCGTAACCCAGAACGCGGCGCGGCAACGTCTCCTCACCGTCCGAATGCACCGCTTCGAGCACGATCTCGCGACGCGCGCGTTCGAGTCCGACGAGCGCACCCTGCATGAACCTGAACCCGTGCCAGTGGGCAATCGCCGGGTAATCGACGTCGTGCAGGTCGGCATCCATGCGCCCGGCCGCAACCTCGTGCAGAAGCGGCTTCCACACGTGCGTCGAGTGGCGGTCGACCAGTGTGACGAGGAGCGGCCCGTTACGGCCATAACGGTCGCCGAGTCGGGCCGCCAGCGGCAACCCGCCGGCGCCGCCGCCAACGATGACAAGCCGGTGTTGATTCATGCGATGCATTCTGCTGCGCCGAATAGCCTGAACCCTACGTGATGATCGTGCCGCCGGCCAGAGGCCAACGGGCGCAGCGGTCGAGCGCGCGTGAGGCCGCCCCCGATTTGCCGGCTCAATGACGTTCTTCTTGGGCCAGCGTCCGCTACGGCAGTCCTTAAGATGGCGCAGGACTGCAAGCAGACAGGACGCGCGCGTGACCGACCGGTCGTACCTCTTTGTCCCGGGCAATCGGCCTGAGCGGTTCAACGCCGCGAGCCGGGCCGGCGCCGACGTCGTCCTGATCGACCTGGAGGACGCCGTCGCACCGGTCAACAAGGCCGACGCGCGGAGTGCGGCAGCCGAATGGCTCGGCAGACAGCCCGCCTACTTGCGGATCAACGGTGCCGACACCGAATGGTTCGTCGCGGACCTTGCGCTGCTCCACTTGCCGGGTCTGCAGGGCGTGATGCTCGCCAAGGCTGAGACGGTCGAGGCGATCGCCGCCATCCGCGACGCGGCGGCAACGGCACTGCCCTTGATTCCCCTGATCGAAAGCGCCCGGGGCCTGTGGAACGTCATGGCGCTCGCCTCGGCCACGGATGTAAGCCGTCTTGCCTTCGGTTCCGTCGACTACCAGCTCGATCTTGGCATCGACGGCGACGGCGACGAACTGCTGACGGCGCGTTCGCAGCTGGTGCTCGCGTCCCGGGTCGCGGGACTCCTGCCGCCGATCGATGGCGTCACGATGACGCTGGACGATCCGGACGCGCTTTCCCGCGACGTGAAACGCGCGCGACATCTGGGATTCGGCGGCAAGCTGTGCGTCCACCCGCGCCAGGTTGCGGCGATCAACGAGGGCTTCCGGCCTTCGCCGGCGGAACTGAACTGGGCGCAGCGCGTAGTCGAGGCCGCTGCACAGGCGGGCGACAATGCCCTGCGACTGGACGGCAAGCTCGTTGACCGACCGGTGATCGCGCGCGCACGGGCGCTGCTGCGCAACGTCGAAGGCAGCGGCGCCTAGGCGCCAGCGCACGCAGTCAGCTGGCGCCGACCACCAGAGCACTCGCCAGCACCCGTACCGCGTGCACCGCCTGGCGCGAGGCCTTCGTACCATCCTCGATCTGATGGCGGCAACTGGTGCCGTCCGCAACGATCAGCGTGTCCGCGCCGGCGTTGCGGACTGCCGGCAGCAGCGACAGCTCCGCCATTTTCATCGAGACATCGTAGTGGCTCGCCTCGTAGCCGAAGCTGCCCGCCATGCCGCAGCAGCTCGACTCGATGACGTCGACCTGCATTTGCGGAATCAGCCGCAGCGTCGCGACCACCGGGTTCAGCACGTCGAAGGCTTTCTGGTGGCAGTGCCCATGCACGAGGACCCTCTTCTGCGGCAACGCCTGCAGCGGCAACTGCAGTCGCCCCGCCTTCTGCTCGCGCGCAAGGAATTCCTCGATCATCAGCGCGCTGGACGACAGCTCCTTCGCCGCGTCCCCCAGACCCATGACGAGAAATTCGTCGCGCAGCGACAGCAGGCAGGACGGTTCGAGCCCGACGATGGTTGCTCCGGCGTCGACGTGTGGCGCCAGCGCGTGCACCATGCGGAGCGCCTCGCGCTTGGCCTCGTCAACCAGGCCCGCCGAGAGATAGGTCCGGCCGCAGCACAGCGGTCGGCGCGGCTCGTCGTCGCCCCGCCCCGCGCGCGCAACGGCAACGCGATAGCCCGCCGCCTTCAGCACGCGCAGCGCGGCGTGGGCGTTCTCCGGCTCGTGGTAGTTGCTGAAGGTGTCGACCAGCAGGACGACGTCGGCCTTGTCGTCGACAGCTCCGCGGGCGGCCGCACTCGCAAGGAACGTATCGCTGCGCCAGCGCGGCAGCGTCCGCCGGGCGGAAAAGCCCGCGAACCGCTCCGACAGGCGGGCCGCGCCCGGAAGCGTGTCGCGCAAGTTGGCAAGCATCGGGAAGCGTGCCGCCCACGGCGCCCAGCGCGGCAGTGAGGCAACCACGCGGTCCTTCAGCGACAGGCCGTGCTTCTGCTGCCAGTGGTGGGCGAACTCTATCTTCATCTTCGCCATGTCGACCCCGGTCGGACAGTCGCGCTTGCACCCCTTGCAGCTGACGCACAGGTCGAGCGCTTCGCGCACCGCCTCGCTCGCGAAGTCGGGGCCGAGCTGACCAGAAACGGCCAGACGCAGCGTGTTGGCGCGTCCGCGGGTCAGGTGCTCTTCGTCGCGCGTCACCCGGAAACTCGGGCACATGGTCCCGGCGTCGAACTTGCGGCAGTGGCCGTTGTTGTTGCACATCTCGACGGCTTTCGCGAAGCCCCGCGAGGGGTCGCCACCCGTGCCGGGCGCCGTCACCGTGTCGGCGACCGGATCGCCGTGCACGTCCCACGCGGACCAGTCGAGTGCGGTGTCGAGCCGCATCGGCTGATACTCCGGCGGATAACGGAATAGTTTCGCGTCGTCCATTTTCGTGCCGCGCACGATCTTGCCGGGATTCATCAAGCCGTCGGGATCGAAGAGCCGCTTCACCTCCTCGAATGCACGCGTCAGGCGCGGACCAAACTGCCACGCAACCCATTCCGTGCGCACCAGCCCATCGCCGTGCTCGCCCGAGTAGGCCCCTTTGTATTGCCGCACCATCGCCGCCGCTTCCTCGGCGATCGCGCGCATCTTCGTCGCGCCGTCGCGGCGCATGTCGAGTATCGGCCGCACATGCAAAGTCCCGACCGACGCGTGCGCGTACCAGGTGCCGCGCGTGCCGTGACGCGCGAACACTTCGGTCAGGCGTGCAACGTAGTCAGCGAGGTGCTCGAGCGGGACCGCGCAGTCCTCGATGAAGGACACCGGCTTGCCGTCGCCCTTCATGCTCATCATGATGTTCAGCCCCGCCTTGCGCACCTCCCACAGCGCCTTCTGCGACGCGGCGTCGAGCATGCGCACGACCTGCCCCGGCAGCCCGAGGTCGCCCATCAATGCCACCAGGTCGTCCACCTTGCGCCGCGGTGTCTGTGCATCCTCGGCGTAGAACTCAACCAGCAGGATCGCGTCGGGCTCGCCTACCAGCGCGCCGTCGATGATCGGCCTGAACGACGGATTGCTGCGGGCAAGCTCGATCATCGTGCGATCGACGAGCTCGACGGCGGAAGGTCCGAGCGTGACGATGTGCCGGGTCAGCTCCATCGCCTTGTAAAGCGTCGGGAAGCTGACGACGCCGAGCGTCCGGTGCTTCGGCAGCGGGGCGAGCTTGAGTGTCAGCGTACGGGTCCACGCCAGCGTGCCTTCGGAACCGACGAGGAGGTGCGCATAGTTGACGCTGCCGTCCGGCGTGTACGGACGCTCACTCTGCGGATTGAACACGTCGATGTTGTAGCCGCCGACGCGCCGCATGACCTTGGGGACTTGCCGCGCGATTTCGTCGCGCTCGCGTTCGGCAATCGCGCGCAGTCCGGTCACCAGCGCACTCACCCTGGCGTCTGCACCGTGCATGTCGCGTTCGGGTCCGAGCCTGCCTTCGGTCCCGTCGGAAAACAGCACGTCGGTCGCAACGACGTTGTGCACCATGTTGCCGTAGGCGATCGAACGTGAGCCGCACGAGTTGTTGCCCGCCATGCCCCCGAGCGTCGCCTGCGCCGACGTGCTGACGTCGACCGGGAACCAGACACCGTGCGGACGCAGCCAGGCGTTCAGTGCGTCGAGCACTATGCCCGGCTCCACCGTGACCGTCATGGCGTCGAGGTCGAATCCGACCACGCCGTTAAGGTGCTTGGTGTGGTCGATCACGAGCGCAGCGCCGACCGTCTGGCCGCACTGCGAACTGCCCGCGCCCCGCGGCAGCACCGGTACCCCGAGCTCGCGGCAGATGTCGAACGCCGCTTTCACATCGTCATGTACCTTGGGGATCAGGACTCCGATGGGCTCGATCTGGTAGATCGATGCGTCAGTCGAGTAGCGTCCACGTGTGGGACGGTCAAAGCGGACCTCGCCCTGCACCGCGGCCTGCAGGCGACGCGATAGCTCGTTGTCGCCGGGCCGGTGCGCGATCAGTGGTCGCACGAGCGGGGCGTTCATGCGGCGTCCTTCGATGGCTCGGCGCGGCGGCCGTCCAGCACCGCCTGCCCTTTGGCGCGCAGATGGCCGCGCAGGATCGCGCCCAGCCTTGACCCGTCACGCGCTTCGAGCGCATCGACCATGGCCGCGTGCTCGCGGGCGGCGGCATCCCACTTCTGCTGGTCGAAGTTCGACCGGAACCGCAGGTTCTGGATGCGCAGGTTCAGCGTCGAGTACACCTGAGACAGCAACCCGTTGGCTGCCGCCCGGTTGATGCGGTCGTGGATCGTCCGATTGAGGCGGTAGTAGGCCGGCAGGTCACGTCGCGCATGACAGGCGAGCATCTCGAACGTCAGCGCCTTGATCTCGGCGATCTCGCCCGGCGTGATGTGCTGGCAAGCCAGCTCACCCGAGAGCGCTTCGAGCGCCCCCATGACTTCGAAGCTCTCGCGGATATCGTCGTCCGACAGGGTCACGACCTGGGCGCCGCGATTCGGCTGCAGTTCGACCAGATGCTCGGCAGCCAGCAAGCGGAAAGCTTCGCGCAACGGCGTCCGTGAGGCGCCCAGCCGATCGCACAGGGCGCGTTCGTTCAGACGGGTCCCTGCCGGCAGTTCGCCCTCGATGATCATGTCGCGCAAGCGCTCCGCCAGTGCGCCGGCGAGCGTCGACGAACCTGCGGACGGGCTGGCCGACTCTTGCGGAAGCGAGTCCAGATCCTTCGGGGCATCCATGTTGGTATACCGAGAATCAGTCAAGGGGAAACGCGAAGGCACAGCGCATCCCGGCTTTCCGGTCCCAGTTTCCACTCTTGGCCGGCCGCCACTTCTTTCTCGCAGGTCGACGATCGTGCTTGCGACATGCTTCCGGGTTTGGTTAGGATGCGTTTTGTATACCAAATTGCGCTCGCCGGCCAGCGCTCACCGCCATGATTGAACTCGACAGCCATCCGTCCGGACGCCACTTCCTGCAGATCCCGGGACCGACCAACGTACCGGATCGCGTGCTGCGCGCCATAGATCATCCGACCATCGATCACCGCGGCCCCGAGTTCGGCAAGCTCGGCAAGGCCGTGCTGGCGGGCATGAAGCGCGTGTTCAAGACGGAGCAGGACGGTCGTCATCTATCCGGCCAGCGGTACCGGCGCGTGGGAAGCGGCCCTCGTGAACACGCTGTCGCCAGGGCGACCGCGTGCTGATGGCCGAAACCGGTCAGTTCGCGACCCTGTGGAAGAAGCTCGCCGAACGCCTGCAGCTCGTGGTCGATTTCATGCCGGGCGACTGGCGCCAGGGTGCCAATCCAGCCGAGATCGAGAAACGGCTGCGCGCCGACAGCGGCCACGCCATCAAGGCCGTGTGCGTCGTCCACAACGAGACCTCGACGGGCGTGACGACACCGATCGCGCCGATCCGCGACGCGATCGACCGAGTGCGCTCACCCTGCCCTGCTGCTAGTCGATACGATCTCTTCGCTTGGCTCGATCGACTACCGCCATGACGAATGGGGTGTGGATGTCACGGTGGGCGGCTCGCAGAAGGGGCTGATGCTGCCGCCGGGGCTGTCGTTCAACGCGATCAGCCGCAAGGGCATGGATGCCTCGGCCAACGCCAGGCTGCCGCGCTCCTATTGGGACTGGAAGGAAATGCTCGCGGCCAACGTCAACGGCTACTTCCCGTACACGCCGGCGACCAACCTCCTCTACGGATTGCACGAGGCATTGGAAATGCTGTTCGCCGAAGGACTGCCGCAGGTCTTCGCGCGACACGACCGCTTTGCCGAAGCGACACGTCGTGCCGTTCGTGCCTGGGGCCTCGAGATCCTGTGCGTCAATCCGGCCGAATACAGTTCCGCGCTGACCGCCGTGCTGATGCCCGAGGGCCACAACGCCGACGCGTTCCGCAAGATCGTGCTCGAGCGCTTCGACATGTCGCTGGGCCAGGGACTGGGCAAGGTGTCGGGCAGGATCTTCCGCATCGGCCACCTCGGCTACTTCAACGACCTGATGCTGTGTGGCACGCTTGCCGGCGTCGAGATGGGACTGGCGCTCGCGGGCGTGCCGCACCGCAAAGGCGGTGTGGATGCGGCGATGGCGTATCTCGCCGAGGCGCCCGCCGCGCCGATGCAGCGCGCGGCATAGATTCCCTCAAAACCAGACAGGCCAGCCCGAGTGTCCGAACGGACCGGCCGATAAACATACGGACATCACCAAGGAGACCCATATGACGATCAAAACGTCCGCGGCACGTCGCCGCAGCCTGCTTTGCACCGCGCTGGCCGTTGTCTTCGCCGGTGGCATGGCGTCGGCTCTGCCCGCTTCGGCGCAGACCGAGATCAAGTTCGGCCACGTCGGCGAACCGGGATCGCTGTTTGCGGCATCGGCGGATGAGTTTGCGAAGCGCGCGAACGCCAAGCTCGGCAACAAGGCCAAGGTCGTCGTCTTCGGGTCGAGCCAGCTCGGCGGCGACAAGGAACTGCTGCAGAAACTGAAGCTCGGCACCGTCGACATCGCGCTGCCGTCGACGGTGATGTCGTCGGAGTCAGACATCTTCGGTGTGTTCGAGATGCCGTACCTGGTCAAGGATCGCGCGCACATGGGCCGCATCGAGAAGGATCTGTTCTGGAGCAAGCTCGCGCCCGAGGCCGAGAAGAAGGGCCTGAAGGTGATCGGTGTCTGGGAGAACGGCTACCGGCACATCACCAACAGCAAGCGCCCGATCAACACGCCGGCCGACCTGCAGGGCATCAAGCTGCGCGTGCCCGAGGGCAAATGGCGCGTGAAGATGTTCCAGGCCTATGGCGCCAACCCGAGCCCAATGAAGTTCTCCGAAGTGTTCACCGCGCTGCAAACCGGCGTCATGGACGGGCAGGAGAACCCGTTCACACAGATCTACAGCGCGAAGTTCCAGGAAGTGCAGAAGTTCATCTCGCTGACCGGGCACGTCTACACGCCGGCCTACGTGACGGTCGGCGCAAAGAAGTGGGAAAGCATGCCCGCTGACGTGAGAAAGATCCTCGAGGACACCGCAAAGGAGACGCAGGCCTTCGTGTACGAGAAAGCCGCGAAGGACGACGAGGATCTGCTCGGCAAGATCAAGGCGGCCGGGGTCGCGGTCAACACGCCGAACAAGGACGCGTTCGTTGCTGCGTCGAAACCGGTCTACGAGGAGTTCGCGAAGGAAGTCGCCGGCTCGAAGGAAGTCATCGACCGCGCGATCGCGCTCGGCAAGTAGAAGGTGACGTTACGGTCGTTCCGCCGGGGATACGAGCGCTTCCTCGAGTGGATCTGCATTGTGCTCCTGGGTGCGCTCGCCGCCGAAGTGACGGCGGGCGTGGTCTTTCGCTATTCCGGCCACTCGCTCGTCTGGTATGACGAGGTCGCCACCATCCTGCTGGCCTGGGTGACGTTCTACGGGTCGGCGCTGGCGGTCCTCAAGCACGCGCACATGGGCGTGCCCGAGATCGTCAGGATGATGCCGGCCGGCCAGCGGGTCGCCGCCGCGGTCGTGGCGCAGTTGTGCACGCTCGCCTTCTTCGTGCTGCTGGCCTGGGTCGGCTATTCGATCCTCGACATCCTCGCGGAGGACCGGCTCGTTTCGCTGCCGGAGGTCTCGGTGGCTTACGCGATGTCGGCGATCCCGATCGGCAGCGTCCTGTTCGTGGTCGGTCAGCTGCTGGTGTTTCCCGAGGTGCTGCGCGAGGCGCGCGGCGAAGTGATGCACGCAGAGGAACCCGCATGATCGGCTTCCTCGTCTTCGTCTGCGTGGTCGTGCTGGTGCTGATCAACGTCCCGATCGCCGTGGCGCTTTGCATAGCGTCGGTCGTGGCGATGCTCGCCACACAGGGTGCTGCGAGCCTGCCCAACGTCCCGATCGCGCTGTACCAGGGCGCGACCAGCTTTCCGCTGATCGCGATCCCGCTCTTCATCCTTGCTGCCGCGATCATGAACACTTCGGGGATCTCGCACCGGCTGATCGACTTCTGCCAGGCGCTGGTCGGCTGGGTGAGGGGTGCGCTGGCCCAGGTGAACGTGCTCAGTCACATGTTCTTCGCGGAGATCTCGGGCTCGGCGGTCGCCGGTGTGGCCGCCACCGCGTCGATCATCATGCCTGCCATGAAGAAGCGCGGTTACCCGGGCCCTTTCACGGCCGCGGTGACCTCCTCCACGGCGACGCTGGCGATCATCATCCCGCCATCGATCCCGATGATCCTGTACGCGGTCATGGCGGGCACGTCGGTCGTGCAGATGTTCGTTGCGGGCATCGTGCCTGGCCTGCTCGCCTCGGGCGGCTTTATGGGCCTGTGCTACTGGTATGCAGTCAGGAACAACTGGCCGGTGGAGCAGATCTTCCAGTGGGGCCTGCTCTGGCGCGCCTTCAAGGAGGCGTTCTGGGCGCTCACGCTGCCGATCATCATCCTCGGCGGCATCTTCGGCGGCGTCGTCACGGCGACCGAAGGCGCGGCACTCGCCGTCGTCGCGGCACTCCTGGTGGGCGGTCTGGTCTATCGCGAACTCGACTGGGCACGGCTGCGCGAAGCGGTCATCGACGGCGCGGTGCAGACCGGCACCGTGATGCTGCTGGTCGCCGCCTCGGCCCTGCTTGGTCTCTATCTCACCGAGGTACAGCTTCCGCAGCGGATCGCGGCGGCGATGCTCTCCGTCACGAACGAGAAATGGGCCATTCTGGCGATCCTAAATGTCTTCTTCTTCATCATCGGGATGTTCCTGCACTCGGCGGCGGCCATCGTCCTGGTGGTGCCGATCGTGATGCCGGTGGTCACCGCGGCGGGGATCGATCCGATTCACTTTGGCGTGATCGTGACGCTCAACCTCGCCATCGGCCAGCAGACGCCGCCCGTGGCGAGCGTGCTGCTGCTCACCTGCTCGATTGCGAAGGAGAGTGTGTGGGACGTGACCAGGGCAAACATCCCGTTCATCGGGGTGCTCGTGGCCGTACTTATGCTGATCACCTACGTACCCGTCGTCACGCTGGGTCTGGTCGACTTCTTCTATCGCTGATCGATGAGCGAAACCATCCTCTTAGAACGCGACGGACCGATTGCGACCGTCGTTCTCAACCGCGCCGACAAGCTCAACGCGCTCACGCGCGCGATGTGGGGTGAACTCGGCGAAACCGTCGAACGCCTCGGAGCCGACACCAGCGTGCGCTGCATCTTGCTGCGCGGCGCCGGCGAGAAGGCCTTCTCTCCCGGCAACGACATCAGTGAATTTGCAACGCAGCGCTCGAACAAGGCGCAGGCGATCGAGTACGGCAAGGCGATGCATCACACCGCCGAGCAGCTCGCGAACTGCCCTGCCCCGATCGTCGCGCAGATTCACGGCATCTGCGTCGGCGGCGGACTGGAGATCGCGGCGCTGGCCGATTTGCGCATCTGCGGCACCTCGAGCCGCTTTGGTGCGCCCATCAAGAACCTCGGGCTGGTGATGGCCTATGCGGAAATGGCGCCATTGGTGCGCCTGGTCGGGCGCGCGGTAGCGCTCGAGATCCTGCTCGAAGGGCGGGTCTTCGATGCGGCCGAAGCGAAGGAGAAGGGACTCGTGTCGCGCGTCGTAGCCGATGACCAGGTCGCCACCGAAGCGAAAGCGGCCGCGCAGCGCATCGCCGAAGGCGCGCCGCTGGTCGCGCGCTGGCACAAGAAGTTCGCTCGTCGTCTTGCCGAAGGCGGCGCGCTGACCGCACAGGAACTCGACGAGTGCTTTGACTGCTTCGACACCGAGGACTTCCGCATCGGCTACTCGGCCTTCCTTGCGAAACGCAGGCCCGAGTTCGTCGGACGTTGAGGATTGCCTGATGCACACCGAGGACCCGGCACCCGATCGGCCGCCGCATTCGGGCCCGCTCGCCGGCATGCGGGTACTCGAGCTTGCGCAGATCATGGCCGGCCCGACCGCCGGAATGATGCTCGCGGACATGGGTGCCGACGTCATCAAGGTGGAAAAACTGCCGGGCGGCGATGATTCGCGCACGTATCGGGAGCCGCGCGTCAACGGCGTTTCCGCGCCGTTCATGATCCTCAACCGCAACAAGCGCGGCATCGCGCTGAATCTCAAGCTGCCCGCCGGGCGCGACATCCTGCTGCGCATGGTGCGCGACGCCGATGTGCTCACCGAGAACTACCGGCGCGGAACGCTCGAGAAGCTGGGGCTCGGCTACGACGTGCTGTCGGAGGTGAATCCCGGTCTGATCTACTGCGCAGTCTCGGGCTACGGCCGCGACGGCCCGTACGGCGACAAGGGAGGCTTCGACCTGATCGCGCAAGGCTTTGCGGGGCTGATGTCGATCACCGGCGAGCCGGGCGGCCCCCCAGCGAAAACCGGCAATTCGGTGGCCGACATCAACGCCGGCATTCTTGCCGTCGTCGGCATCCTTGCCGCCTACGTGCATAAGCAGAAGACCGGTCATGGACAGGTGGTTGAAACGTCGCTGATGGAAGCAGCGCTGCAGCAGACCTACTGGCATGCAGCGATCCAGTTCGCGACCGGCACCTGCCCGGGGCCGACTGGTTCTGCGCACATCCTGACGGCTCCCTACCAGGCGTTTCATGCGCAGGACGGCTGGCTCAACATCGGCGGTGCCAATCAGGCGAACTGGGAACGCATCGCCGAAGTGCTCGGACATCCCGAATGGCGCGACGATCCGCGCTTCAGGACGAATTCGGACCGCATGTCCAATCTCGACGCCCTGGTTGAGAAGATCAACGCCGTGCTTGGCACGCGCAGCCGTTCCGAGTGGATCGAAGCGTTCGATGCGGCCGGCGTTCCGGCGGGGCCGGTGCACAGCATCGGCGAAGCCCTCGCGCACCCGCAGACCCTGGCACGAGGAATGGTTGTCGACCTCGAGCATCCGCAAGCCGGCGCCACCAAGGCCGTCGGCTGCCCGGTGCACTTCTCAGCCACACCGACCGCGATCACAAGAGCCGCACCGCTGCTGGGCGAACACACGCGCGGCCTCCTGCGTGACTATGGATACAGCGACGCAGAAATCGACGGCTTCATTGCCGACGGCGTCGTCGAGGCGGCGTAGTGACGGCCGAGCTGCACCCGGCCGCGGCTGCGGTCATGATGCATCCGGCGTGACCGGACGGAGGTTCCGGGGAGCGCTGATTGCCCGCCCAGAACCGCATGGCAACCCGCACCCGAGTCGATCCGGCCAACGACTTCTTCGCCGCAGAAGCGCTGCCGGCCGGTCTCATCTACCGACCTGATTTCCTGTCGTCGGACGATGAAGCGCACCTTCTCGGATGCATTGTCGCACTGCCGTTGACACCGGCGCCGTACAAGTCCTACACAGCGCGCCGGCGCACGGCGAGCTTCGGCTACTCGTACGACTTCGAATCGCAACGACTGAATCGCGCGCCTGAGTTGCCCGAGTTTCTCCTTCCGCTGCGGCTTCGCGTCGCGAACGAACTGCGAGTGCAGCCGGAACGCCTGACGCAGGCGCTCGTCACGGAATACAGCGTCGGCACACCGCTCGGCTGGCACCGCGACACGCCGGAATTCGAGAATCATCGGAGGCGTATCTCTGGCCGGACCCTGTGAGATGCGCTGGCGCCGCTATCCACCGAAGCCCGGCGAGCCGGTGCTCAACCTGGTCGTCGCACCGCGTTCGCTCTACCTGATCACCGCTGAGGCGCGCTCGGGCTGGCAGCACAGCGTGGCGCCGACGCGCGCACTGCGCTACTCGATCACCTTCCGGACACTTCGAGTGCGACCGTTCAACCCAGGTTGACGGCGAGTCCGACGGCCATCCCCGGATCGCGCGCTACGGCCCCGCACCCTGCTTTGCTGGGAGATTACTCGGCGCGCCCTCGCAGGTCATGTGCCACTCGCCGTTGACGTTTTCCCAGCTCTGTGCCACCCAGGTGTATCCAACCCGGCCAGGCTTGTAACGGCCCGTAACTCAGTTGTACCGGCGGTTGGCCCAGTTCCACTAGCGGCGCGGTTTGCGTGTCACTGCACCATCGGCAGCAGCACTTCGGCGGAATCAGGCCATCCCGATCAGCTGGGCGCCGCGGCGAAACATCGATTCGCCGTGCTCGTCGAATTGAAACGCGCTGAGGAAATCAGCCACTGTGTAGTGTGGAGTCATCTGTCGGATTGCCGCGGCGTATCCGAGCGCTTCGTCGGTTGATCCGGCCAGCGCGAGGCTGAACGCCGCAATTGCCTGGATGTGCGCATGTGCGTTGGGCCGCCCGGCTGCCTGCACAGCCCAGCGTGCCGCCTCCTCGAAATCGCCCAGTCGTACATGCGCAATAGCACGCGAACCCAACATGCCGAACAGCAGCGGGTCGTACGGGCTGAGACTGCGCGAGTAATCGGCCGATGTGATGGCTGCCCGTGGATCGCCTGTCTGCGAGTGCACGAAGGCGAGTGTGTAATGGCCGAGCGCGAAGTTCGGACTGAGTTCGACTGCTTGCTCGAGCTCGCCGACGGACTGATGGTGGCGCCCGGCGAGCCACAGCGCCCGTCCCATGGCCCAATGGGCCGCCGGATCGCGGTCGTCTGCCATCATGCTCTTGCCGGCGGTTTCGAAGGCACGTTCGACGGCCGGTGCGCGCTCGGCCCATCCCTGAAAAGCACTCTGGAAATACGTGAACGACAGACCGGCATAGGCGCGCGAAAAGGTCGGGTCCAGGCGCACGGCGGTCTGAAAGTAGTGCCTGGCCTTCTCGTTGTCGTTCTTGCTAAAGCGATACATGTGCCACAACGCCCGGTGATGCGCCTCCCAAGCGTCCAGCGAACTCGGCGGTTTGAGCACCGCACGGTTGCGTTCGAGTGCCTCGATCTCGCTGGCAATGGAAGCGACGATGCGATTGCCGAGGTCGTCGAGCACCATCAGCGCGTCCGTTTGGCGCTGCTTGACGACGTCCGCCCAGACGACGCGCCCGATACGCGCCTCGACGAGTTCGATGTTGACGGTCAGATGTCCGTCGTCGCGGCGAACGGAACCGCTGATGACGTAGTCCACGTTCAGCATGCGGCCGCCTTCCTCCGGACCGATGCCGCGCGCCTTCAGCGCAAAGACCGTACCCTGCGCGATGACAAACAGGTTGCGCAGCTTCGCTAGGCGCGTGATGACGTCATAGGCAAGAGCGTCGGCGACACCTCCGGGGACCTCTGGCGTCGTCGAAAGCTCGGCAAACGGCATAACGGCGATCGAGGCCCGTCGCGACGCGCCGGCGATCGTGTCGAGCTCGGGAGCGCGCTCCAGAGCGAGGACTGATGCGCCGCCGTCGAACGATGCGGCTGCAAGCACACGCGCGTCCTGCCACGCCGCATGCAACGGCGCGCAGTCGAGGCCTTCGTCCTCAAAGAGGCGCATCGCAGCAGCCAGATGTTCTTCGGCTTCACGCACGCGGCCGCGCCTTGCAAGGCCGTTGAGCAGCATCTGGTGAACCTTGACGTCGTAGGGGGCGAGCCGGCGCCACTGCTCCGCGTAGTCGAGCGCTTCATCGCCGGGCGCTGCCGACGACAACCGCCGTAGAAGCTCGGCGTGACAATCGCGAAAGCGATGGCGTTGCGCCGTCAACCAGGCGCTGAAGTGCGGGCTGTCGTCAACCTCGAGCCCCTGAAGGAAGTCGCCACGGAACCGCGCGACAAGTGCCCGCGCTCGATCCAGCTCGATGTGGCCGCTGCCGCCCCGCATTGCGTCGCTCACGTCGTTTGCATCGACGGAGCACCCGCTCAACTCGAGTCGCACTGAGTCTTCCAGCGTCACGAGGCGTTCGCGCCCGCCGATAACGCTGCGGATCCGGCTCAGGCACCAGCGCAACTCTGCACGCGGATCGTCCGGGCCCTCCCACAGGAGTTCGCAAAGACTTGAGCGCGGCACCGCATGCGGAGTCATCAGCAGGTACGCGAGCAGCGCACGTGCTTTGCGCGATGGTGGCAGATCGACCGTCTGGCCGGCGCGCCGCACGTCCAACGGTCCAAGCAGATACGCCTCCAGAATGTCAGCGGGCGGTTGCCGCACAGCCACGCCGCGCTTCAACGGCATATCCACGCTCGCTCCCACGCCCCCACCCACGGTCGGTCCTTACGGTTCATGTCGACGTCACCCGGAATGCCGGGCGTCTTTTCTCTTAACCCCGCACGAGCGGAGCCGCTCGTCGATAAAGCCCACGGAGAACTGTATGGATACTGCCGCTGTTCCGATTAATCAAGACCGCCAATCCGCGCCCCAGCCTGATCTCGCCGCCGTCAAGTCCAAGCAGAAGGCCGCCTGGTCGTCCGGCGATTACGCGCTGGTCGGCACCACCCTGCAGATTGTCGGCGAGGAGCTGTGCGAAGCGCTTGACATTCGGTCCGGGCAGAGTGTTCTGGACGTCGCTGCCGGCAACGGCAACGCAAGCCTTGCCGCCGCGCGCCGCTGGTGCGACGTCACGGCGACGGACTACGTGCCGGCGCTGCTGGAGCGCGCACGCGAGCGTGCGGAGGCGGACCGACTCGCCGTCGAATTTCGCGAGGCCGACGCCGAAGACCTGCCGTTTGACGACGCCAGCTTCGATGTCGTCATGTCCACCTTCGGCGTGATGTTCACGCCGGACCAGGACCGCGCCGCCGCCGAACTCGTGCGTGTGTGCCGACCCGGCGGGAAGATCGGACTCGCCAACTGGACGCCGGACGGCTTCATCGGGCAACTCTTCAAGACGATCGGCAAGTACATCGCACCGCCGCCGGGCGTCCGTTCGCCCGCGCTTTGGGGCACACGAGCACGCATTAACGAACTTTTCGAGCGCAGTGCCGGGGAGATCAAGACCGCCCAGCGCTACTTCGCGTTCCGCTATCAGTCGCCTGCGCACTGGATCCACGTCTTCCGCTCCTACTACGGGCCCCTGCTGAAGGCCTTTGCGGCGCTCGATGCCTCCGCACAGGCCGCGCTTGAAAAGGATGTCACCCAGCTGATCGAGCGGTTCAACCGCGCGGAGGACGGGACCATGGTCGTCCCGAGCGAATACCTCGAGATCGTCATCACCCGTGATTGACTCGAGCCACCAATGGAGCTCATACGTATACAGGAGAACATCATGAAACACAGCAGTCGTTCACTTCACCTCAGCGACACCTTCGTGTTCGCGATCGGCGTCGCCTTCACGTTGTCCAGTGCCGCCGTTCACACCGGGGTCGCTGACAACGCGCCGACCATCGTTCCCGGCGACGCCATTGCCTGGGGCGCAGCACCGCCGTCGCTGCCTGCCGGTGCCCAGGCTTCGGTGCTCGCCGGCCATCCCTCCAAGGAAGGCCCGTTCGTTCTTCGCCTGAAGTTCCCGGCCGGTTTCGTCGTTCCGCCTCACCGGCATTCCAAGGACGAACTGGTGACCGTCATCTCGGGGCGCTTCGCGATCCTGGCGGGCGAGAAGATCGATCGCAGTGCGTTCCGACCGCTGCCTGCGGCGAGCTTCGTGAACCTGCCTGCCGGCGTCAGCCATTACGCGATCGCCGAGACCGAGTCGATCGTTCAGATCAATGGGGTCGGGCCTTTTGACATCACCTACATCAATCCGAAGGACGATCCGCGCCCGCAGTGATAATCACCGAGCTGAACACCTGTGTTTCGCCGCGGGCCAGCGGCGAGACACAGGCCTCGAGGGCCCTTCAAGGACTGCACAGCGGGTTCGGATGTGCCGGAATACGGCAGTCGTCGCGATCCCTACTCAGCGATCGGCACCGCGAGGTCCAGTTGTACGAATAGCCGCAGCCGCCGGTCACGCGTGCCAGCAATCTGCTGCCCTCATGGTCCTCCACGTAAATAAAGGTCCCAGGGGCGGCGAGTCTCATACCTCGGCCCCTGGAACCTTCGACGACGTGTCGGTGCAAAGACGCCACGTCGCAAGGCACGTTTCGCTTATCGCTCGTTCTGATTGCGGTTCTGGCCCTGATCCTGACCTTGGTTCTTGCCGCCCTGGTTCTGGCCACCCTGGTTCTGGCCACCCTGCTCCTGGCCGCGGTTCTGTCCGCCCTGCTCGTTGCGGCTCTGGCCACCCTGCTCGCGGCTGCGGTTCTGGTCGTTCTGCTCGTTGCGGTTCTTCTGGTCGTTCTGCTCGTTGCGATTCTGTCCCATTGCTTACTCCTGCTTGTCGGGCCGGCGACATTGCCGACGGCAGATGGCAGCAATGCCTGTACCTAGGCGAGGAGAGTAACCGCGCAAAACGAGCGGACATCGTGATGCGTTGAGCCACAATCTCGTGATGGATGCGACGGACGCAACGCGCCACTGGCTCGAAAAGGCTGTCATTGGGCTCAACCTCTGCCCTTTCGCGAAGGCCGTGCACCTGAAGCAGCAGATCCGCTGGGTCGAAAGCACGGCGACCGACAGCGCGTCGTTGCTCCAGGACCTCGAGCGCGAACTCACACGATTGGCCGCGGCGGATCCGTCGACCCACGACACGACGTTGCTGATCCATCCGCACGTGCTTGCGGCATTTCTCGACTACAACGACTTTCTCGACGAAGCGGATGGCGCGATCCGCCGGCTAGGCCTCGATGGCGTCATCCAGGTAGCGAGCTTCCATCCGCAGTACCAGTTTGCCGGCACGGCGCCGGACGACGTCGGGAATCTGACGAACCGGTCACCGCATCCGATGCTGCATCTGCTGCGCGAAGACAGCATTGCCCGGGCTGTTGACGCGTTCCCGGATGCTTCGTCGATCTACGAGCGCAACGTCGAAACCCTGCGCCGCATCGGCATCGACGGCTGGAACGCGTTGATGTCGTGTACCTAATGGTATCCGGCGTGATCGACCTTCCCGCGGAACACCCAGTAGATGAACGCGGTGTAGCCGAGAATGATCGGCAACAGCAACAGCGTGCCGATAAGCACGAAGACCTGGGATGTCGGCGCCGCAGCGGCCTGCCATACGGTGATCGTCGGCGGAACGAGATACGGCACGTTGGAAATGACGAGGCCCACGTAGGCGAGCAGGAACAGCGCCACCGCAGCGAGGAACGGCTGCACCGAGGCACCGCTACGCAACGATTGCCAGCACCAGGCGGCCGTCAGCGCGGTAAGGATCGGCACCGGCGACAGGTAAAGCATGTTGGGCAGCGTGAACCACAACTCGGCGATCCTCGGAATCTGCCAGGGCGTGATCACGCTGACGAGCACCACGGCTATCAGCAACGCAACGAGGAGCGGCCGCGCCATCCGACGCGCCTTCGCTTCGACTTCACCCGTGGTTTTTATCAGCAGCCAGCACGCGCCGAGCAATGCGTAGCCGACGACCATGCTCGCTCCGGTCAACAGCGAAAATGGCGTCAGCCAGTCAAACGTGCCGCCGGCAAACGCGAGGTTTTCGACGCGGATACCCTGTAGCAGTCCGCCCAGGACCACGCCTTGAGAGAACGCCGCGAGTATCGATCCGCCAGCAAACGAAATGTCCCACCAGCGGTGATGCGGCTTCGCGCTCCAGCGGAACTCGAAGGCCACTCCGCGAAAGATCAGCGCGAGCAGAAGCGTGATCACCGGCAGGTACAGCGCCGGCATGATGATCGAATAGGCCAGCGGAAACGCGACCCAAAGGCCGCCACCGCCGAGCACCAGCCAGGTTTCGTTACCGTCCCAAAATGGCGCAACCGAATTCATCATCAGGTCGCGTTCGGATTCCTCGCGAAACCACGGAAAAAGGATGCCGACGCCGAGATCGAAGCCATCGAGCACGACATACAGTGCTACCGCGGTGCCGATCAGCAGCGCCCAGATGACCGGCAGCGAAAAATCGAGCGGATTCATGCAGGGGCCTGTCGGTGCGGCGGGCCTTCATCATCGGAGTTTCTCGCCGCCTGCGTCGCCGCGAGCGGTCGGTTGGGCAACGCCGCATCGGGCCGTTGCGCCGGCGTCACCGGTCCGCGCCGCAGGAGTCGCGCGATGTAGTAGATGCCCATGCCGAACACCACTGTGTAGACGACGACGAAGGCGATCAGGGAGGTCGCGACCGCGCCGAGTGAAACGGGCGATGCCGCATCTGCCGTACGCAGTATTCCGTAGGTAAGCCACGGCTGACGCCCCACTTCGGTGACGATCCAGCCCGAGAGGATGGCGATGAAGCCGGTCGGCCACAGGGGTTCGACTGCCCGCAGGTACCAGCGCGTCGTGAACACGCGCCCGCGCCACCACAGCCAGGCGCCCACGAGCCCGACGGCGATCATCACCAGACCGATTGCCACCATGATGCGAAAGGCGAAGAACACCGGCACCACGGGCGGCCGCTCGTCGCGGGGAAAATCCTTGAGTCCCGGGAAAAGTCCGTCGGTCGAGTGCGTGATCAGCAGGCTGCCCACCGCCGGAATCGACAGTGCATAACGGTTGATCTCGGCCTCGGCATCAGGCCAGCCAACGACGACGAAGGGCGCGGGCTTCGAACCGTCCCAGTGTGCTTCCATGGCCGCGAGCTTGGCGGGCTGATGCTGCGCGGTGTTCAGGCCATGCAGGTCACCGATCACGAGTTGCAGCGGCGCCAGGGTCGCCACCATGCCCAGGCCCATGCGAACCATGGTCTTCGCCTCTGCTTCGAAGCGATCACTGAGGAGGTAGCGCGCGCCGACGGCAAGCACCACCAGGGAGGTCGTGAGGTAGGTCGCGTTCAGCATGTGCGCGAACCGGTACGGGAAACTCGGATTGAAGATGATCTCGAACCACGACAGGGGAAACGCAACGCCATCGCGCATCTCGTGCCCCGTGGGGGTCTGCATCCAGCTGTTGGCCGACAGGATCCAGAACGCCGAGATCGCGGTGCCGACCGCCACGAGAATTGCCGAGGTCACATGCAACCAACGCGGCACCTTGTCGCGTCCGAAAAGCAGGATGCCGAGGAACGTGGCTTCAAGGAAGAACGCGGTCAGCACTTCGTAGCCGATCAACGGCCCGACGACGTTCCCGACGATCACCGAGAAGCGACTCCAGTTGGTGCCGAACTGGTACGACAGGACGATGCCCGACACGACGCCCATGCCGAATGAAATGGCGAACACCTTGGTCCACATGCGTGACAGCCGGGCGAAATGCTCCCGGCCGGTGCGGACGTGCAGGATCTCGAGGGTCGCGATGAAGGCCGACAGGCCGATCGTGAAGGCCGGAAAGAGGATATGAAAGCTGACGGTGAACGCGAACTGTAGCCGCGCAAGGAAGACCGGGTCGGAGAAGAGATCCATGCTCACGCGAGCCTAAGGCGAGACGAGCCGGCGGGCAATCCGTGTACCCCCGCGCGGCCGCGCTACGATCGACGGTCCGGTGCCGGGGGCTGCAGCGCGTTGGCGTCGTATCGGCGCGACGGTGACCGCAAGACAAGGAGTGATCGCGATGACCGAACGCATTCGAGGCGTCCTTGCCCCCGTCGTCACGCCCTTCGGCTCCGACTTCAGCCCCGACGCTGACCGTCTGATCCGACACTGCCGATGGCTGCTGGCGCACGGTGTCGGGCTAGCCGTGTTCGGGACCAACTCCGAAGCCAACTCCCTTTCCGTCGACGAACGGCTTGGACTGCTGGACCGCCTCGTCGAGGCCGGGATACCACCGGCGCGGATGATGCCGGGCACCGGCTGCTGTTCGATCAGCGACTCCATCCGACTCACGCAACGGGCTGTACATCATGGCGTTGCCGGTTGCCTGATGTTGCCGCCGTTCTACTACAAGGGTGTCTCGGACGAAGGTCTGTACCGCAACTTCGCGACCATCATTGAAGCCGTGGGCGACGCCAGGCTGCGCATCTACCTGTATCACATCCCGCCGGTCGCGCAGGTGGGCATCAGCGCCGAACTGATTGCGCGGTTGCTGAAAGCCTATCCGCAGTCGATCGCGGGTATCAAGGACTCTTCCGGCGACTGGAACCACACGAACGGGCTGCTGAGCCGGTTTGCCGGTTCCGGCTTCGACGTGTTCGCGGGCAGCGAATCGTTCCTTCTTCCGAATCTTCGCAACGGCGGTGTCGGTTGCATCAGTGCTACCGCCAATGTGAATCCCGCAGCGATCGACAGGCTGGCACGCCAGTGGCAAACGCCCGACGCCGATGCACTGCAAGCCGGTCTCGACACCGTACGTTCAATCTTCCAGAAGCGTCCGATGATCTCTGCGCTGAAGCAGGCGGCGGCCCACTGGAGCGGCGATGCCGGGTGGGCACGCGTGCGGCCGCCACTGGTTGAACTCGACACGCAGCAGGCGCGGAACCTGATCAGCGACCTCGAGGCGGTCGCCTTCGACATGCCCGGGCTCCGTTCGGGCTGACGTGGATCTTGCGGCCTCGCTGCGAAACCTCGCTGAACCTTTGCCGACGCCTCGGACTCCAACGCCTGTCAAGGACTGTTATCTCGGTCGTCCCGCGGGCGCGGACGCCGGGTTTGTTGCAGGGAGAATGCTATGAACAAGACGATGATGGCCATCGTCGCCGTCGTGGTAATCGCCGCAGGTGGGGGCGCATACCTGTGGAGCGAACGACAGGCTCCTCCCCCCGTAGCTGAAGCGCCGGTCGCAGCGTTACCGGCGCCTCCTCCGGCGCCCTCCGAACCCGCAATCAAGCATCCGATCGAGCCACTGGCAGCGGAAGAGCCGGTGAAGCAGCCGCTGCCCAAACTCGATCGATCCGATGCGACGGTGCGCGCGACGCTGGTCGACTGGCTCGGCCAGGAGTCCGTGCAATCGTTCCTGCAACTCGATGACTTCGTGCGCCACGTCGTCGCCACGGTCGACAACCTCGGGCGCTCGCACGCGGCGCCGCGCTTGTGGCCGGTCAATCCGATGCCGGGACGCTTTACCGTGGCAGAGGTCGGCGACGGCACGTTCGCTGCGCCAGGCAACGCCGAGCGCTATGCGGCCTTCATCAGCTTCGTGGAGCGCATCGACTCCAAGCAGGCCATCGCACTGTATGCGCGCTGGTATCCGCTGTTCCAGCAGGCCTACGAAGAGCTGGGCTACCCGGGCCGCTATTTCAACGACAGGCTGGTCGAGGTCCTTGATCAACTGATCGCGACCCCGGTTCCGAACGGTCCGCTGCAGCTCAAGCTCACGGAGGTCAAGGGGCCAATCCCGGCCACGCGCCCCTGGCTGCGTTACGAGTTCGCCGATCCGTCCCTCGAGGCGTTGCCTGCCGGACAGAAGATGCTGTTGCGCATGGGTCCCAAGCAGCAGCAACGTCTGCAGGCCAAGCTCGCCGATGTGCGTCGTCAGCTGACAGCGAACTCCCCGGCGCGGTGATGCTTTGGTAGCGGCCGGCGCGGGACTCTTCCGGCCCACGCTGTAGCTCCACTGATGCGTCCGACGGTCAATTCAAAGAAATACCCGCCAAACACGGACGATTGGCAGCATTTACACACTTCAGGTCGCCGGACGCACCGACCACCTGAACTCCCTCTCCCATAATCGGCGGCGCCAGATCTCGCTGGCTCATCGTCGCGCTGCGCGCGACGGATTGGACACGCGCTCGAAGGGGAAGGGAACACCGAATGAACTTTTTTGGCATGCAGCTCAAAGTCCCCGCCTTTGCCGATGGGGTCACCGCAATTCTCGTTGCCGGGTTGGTCTGCGGTGTCGTCTATGCCGCCGCGAACGCTTTCGGCATGGACGTCGGAAACTTTTCAATTCTCTACGTCGGCACCGTCGTCGGCTCGTTTCTTTCGGTGTGCGGCGTCACGGTCGCGCAGCAGGGCTGGAAAGCTGCCGTCCTCGTGATGACCAGTTCCATGGCCGTCTGGGCAGCGCTGTCGGCGACCGGCCTCGCTTGATCATCTGTCACTTTAATAAAAGTGTGCAAATAACTGTTTATATTACTTATTTCGTGACACCAGCCCGCGGTGGCCTCCACGCGCATCGCCGCTGCGACACGACCGCTCGATTCTTCCTGGCTACCGCAGCCGAGTAAGCCACCGGCCGGGCTGTCCCTCAGAGGGCCACTCCAAGCGTCACAGTCGCTTTCCGGCGATACTCGGGGGTTGCGCAGCCGCTGGCCGCCCCATCTCCAGGACGCAAAATCGATGAGCAAACACAAGAAACAGCCGGCCAAGCCGGTCTACACGCCGCCCTCCCAGCTGGTGTGGTCGGAAGAACGCCTGGCAGCGCTGGACGAAAAGCAGCTGGTCACGTTGCTCGAGAACCTGCAGACCCAGCGTGAAAATGGGCGCATCAACAACGAGACCGCAGCGGACGTCGAGGAACGGATCAAGGCACGCCTGCCCACGCGCGCGCTGACGGTGCGTCGCCGGCGCGCACACAGCGAAGTCTTGCTCGAGGCGCGCGTGACCGAACAACTCGGGGCGCTCGCGACCGACCTGGAAGCGCGCTACGCACTCAGCTCGGAATCCGCCGGCACGCCCGGTGCAGCGGCCCGCGCGCTGACGGATCCCAAGGGCAAGCCGCGGGTCGGCAGTTCTGTCAAGCGCGGCTGCGCGGCGATCGAGCGCTTCATCGGCTGTCGCGTGCGCGACTCGCAGGCACTCTTGGCCTTCGTCCTGCTCGCCGGCGTGCCCGAAGGCGCCGGCCGTTATGTCCTGCTCGGCACCGATGACCTGCTCGACGTTGACGCCACACCGAACGAGTTCACGCCTCTGGCCGAGTGCCATGGCTGGTCTTCGAGTTCGAAAACACGGATGCGCGCGGTTCCGGTAGCGAATTTCGCCGAAGGTGCGCAACACTTCGAGGCGCTGCTCGCGCGCGTAGCGGCCCCTCTGGGGTGACGAGTCCGATGCCGGCCCTCGAAGGCATGCTGCTTACTGCAGCGCGTGTTTCGACCTTCGATGGCCAGTCGCTGCTGACGAACGCAAGCGGCTTCTTCTTCGAGCGCGGGCGGCGCCTGTTCCTCGTCACCAGCCGGCATGTGATGATCGATGAGCCGAGCGGACATCATCCCGATCGCATAGAGATCGAACTGCACACCGATGCCGCGAACCTCGCGGCATCGATAGGCTTTTCCGTGCCGCTGTACCGCGACGGCAAGAGCCTCTGGCGCCAGGGCACGGATAGCGCCGGCGGCATCGACGTCGCCGTCATCGAGCTCGAGCGCGCGGCGTTGCCGGCGACGATGGCGTACCGCGCGTTCACGCCGGAACACCTCGAGGTGGACGAGCCGCCTCCCGTGGGCACGCCGCTGCTGATCGTCTGCTTTCCGCTCGGCTTCCACGACACCCTGCATCACCTTCCGGTGGTGCGCCATGCCGTGATCGCCTCGTCATACGGGCTTCGCTTCCAGGGCAAGGGCTACTTTCTCACCGATGCGCGCACGCATCGCGGCACCAGTGGCGCTCCTGTCTTGATGGCGCGGACCGCGCCGTCCGTTAGCAACGACCTGCCGTGGACCGTGCTGGGCGTTCATTCAGCGCGCATCGACGTCGGCACGCGTGACCTTGTCCTCGATGAGGCACTGGGTCTCAACTGCGCCTGGTACGCGGACATCCTGCTGACGCTGACGGGCGTATAGACGTCCGTGCGGAAAGCCTCGCGGCTGCGCAGCTTCGCGTACCGTCCGTCGCAGCGCATCTCGTCGTCCGCCGCCTTTGAGCCTCTATGCTGCGACGGTGGCTGGACGCGCACGCAACGCGTGGGCGAGTTCGAGACAGCGACGTTCGACCTCGTCGAGGCCCGCCGACGTGTCAAGGATTGTTGCCCTCTGAAGCTCAGCGGCGTCGAGGGGCTCCCGCCAGCCCACTTGCCGCTCGAGTACATCGACGGTGGCCTCGGAAGCATCGTCATGCGTGGCTGCGCGCAACTGCAGGCGCGAACGCAGGACATCGACTGGCGCCTCGCAGACAACGAGCACGAAGATCGCATGCAAGCCTGCGGCGATCCATTCGAACCGGCTGCGCTCATCGCGCTTCAGGCAGGCCGCATCGATGACGACCGGCACTTCAGCGCGTAGCACGGACTCGGCCAGAAGGGCCAGCCGATCGTAGGTCCGGGCATTGGCTTCGACCGAGTAGATGCGGCCGGCGGACTCTGCTGCGCTAGTCAGTCCATGAAGCCGCTTGCGTTCGACATCGGAACGGATCCGTACGCCGCCGAGCGCCGCCGCCAGGGTGCGGGCCGCCGTTGACTTTCCCGACCCCGAAAGCCCGCTCATTGCCGCAAGCACGAGGCAGCCGGGCTCGCGCAACCGCTCGGCGAGCCGCAGGTAGTGCTCGAACGAGGTGTGCTCTCGCAGCCTGCCATGGTGCGACAGGTTGGGCTGGTGCAGACGGATCAGCGCCACCTTCGCACGCACCAGCGCCCGATAGACCGAGTAGAGCCGCAGCAGCTTCAGCCCATCGTAGTCGCCGGTGATCTCCAGGTACGCGCCGATGAACCGCCACGCGTGGTTCTCGAGCCCATGATCCACAAGGTCCATGAAGGTGAAGGCCACGTCGCTGATGACGTCGATGAACCGCAGGTCGGCGTTGAACTCGATCGCATCGAACAGCACCGGTGAGTTTCCGAGCAGCACGATGTTGCCCAGATGCAGGTCGCCATGGCATTCGCGCACGAAGCCGTCGGCGCGCACGCTGCTCGATAGGCTCGCGATGACGACTCAACTCGGCCTGCGACCAGCGCGCCAGCGCGTCGATTCGCGCACGGTCGGCCGCCGACAGCACGTCGGCGCGAATTGCCGCGAGGTTGTCGCTGGTCCAGCGTTCGACCGTCTGCACGGTACCCAGGTCCGGCGGGGCCCGCCGCGCGGAAGCGTGCAGGCGCGCAACGGCTTCAGCGAGTTCTTCGATCAACGCAGGAGTCAGTTCGTCGCGCGGTGCCAGCCGATCAAGCGTCATGCACGGATCGAATCGCTGCATCCGCACCGCGTATTCGAGCGGCTCTTTCACGCCCGGTCCGGCAGCGCTGACGATGTGCGGGTCCGACACCGTTCCCTGGACGGCAACCACTTCTTCGTAGAGCTGCGGCGCCGTCCGGCGATTCAGCCGGATCTCTTCCTCGCAATCGCGTCGACGTTTTTCGAGCGTCGAAAAATCGAGGAAGCCAAGGTTGACCGGCTTGCGCAGTTTGTAGGCATGTGCACCAGCGAGCAGCACGGTCGAGACGTGCGTGTCGATGCGCTCGACGCGGTCGCCCGGCGCAGCAAGGACGCCCGGCCGCATCAGTGCCTGTACCAGCGTCTCATGTCGCTGCAGGGCCAAGCGTTCTTCCGGCGCTCCATCGGCTCGCTGCATGGTCGCACGCTCCGGGTCCGCACAGGACCCTAAAGCCAGCTTAGCGCGCGGAGTGCGCGCGCCTGAATCGGGGTCAACTGGGCGATCGAGCAGCCTATGCTCCTACGCTATGGCGCCCACCGCGCAGACTCAGTTCTTCGCCGTCCTGCGCGATGGCCAGCCGTCAGCACCTCGCTCCTTTATCTGGCGGACGGACTGGCCGGAATCTACTCAGTGTCGACACTGCCGGACAGAACGCGGCAAGGGTCTCGGCGCTCACGCCACCGCCGAGGCGCTACGAGCGGCTTTCACCCTCGGCTATCGCGTCGGTGTTCTGCAGTCTTCCGCGGCCGGCCACTCCGTCTATCGCCGCGCTGGGGTTCAAGGACCTGGGGTCGGTGCGGATGTTTGTCCGCATGCCGCTCTGAAACCGGAACTGTTGCGACGCCAGGGAGAGCGGGCCCGCAACCTGCGCCGGGAGGTTGCACTCCGCGTGCAGCGTGCTCGAAGCCCAGAAGCTGGTGGACTCAGACCAGTTTCCAGGCCCCGAGCGCCATTAACCAGAAGAGCACGCCGATCAGAGTGGCATAGATCAGTCCGCGGGTCGCGCCATGGTCTTCGATCTGCTCGCAGGCCATTTGCTCGCGTTGCGGATCTGCAGGTGAGGTTGGCATCGGCATAAGGACTCCACGAGAAAAGGCGGTCCAATGCCAGCCTGCATCATCGCCGCGGCCCTCCAGCGTGCAAAAAACGGCTTCATTCCCGCTCATTTGCATGCCAAGACCGAAGCTCGAGACGATGAACGGTACTCATCAGGCCGGCGACGGCCCGCCGCGCAAAAAGCGCCGCGATGGACGCGGGGCCGCTGCCCGCTTCGACACAAAAAAATTCAAGGGATATTGACAGGCTGGGCGAAGCGCCAGATGGTATCGGCTGGAGCGCTCTCCCCATCCGCAGCACGCGCACCGCTCCAGCGAGGCGCCTGGCGACCGGGAGCCCGATGGAAGCAAGGAGATGCAGATGACCGACGCACAGGCGATCGCGGACCATTGGGGTCGTGGCGACATCTACGGGTTGATCATGTCGGCCCTGAAGAAGACGTCGAAGCCGCTGGAAGCCCTGACGGTCGAAGACCTCGCGCCCGTCGATCACTTTCACGCGCGTGGCTTTCCGGCGACCGTGGAACTGGCGGATCAGCTGCCGATCCGGCCAGGGGACCACATACTCGACATCGGTTGCGGGCTCGGCGGACCGGCGCGATACATCGCGAAACGATTCGGGTGCAGGGTGAGCGGCGTCGACATCACCGAACCCTTCGTCGTGGCGGCAAACAAGCTGACGGCGCTGCTGCGGATGCAGGACAAGGTCGAAATCCAGCATGGCGACGGCCAGCAACTGCCCTATCCGGATGCGCATTTCGATGGTGCGTATGCGCAGCACGTGACGATGAACGTGGCCGATCGGCGCGCCTTCTTCGGCGAGGCTTACCGCGTGCTCAAGCCGGGCGCCTTCTTCGCACTCACCGAACACGGCCTGGGGCCTCGTGGCAATCCGCTCTACCCCGTGCCATGGTCAGAGGATGGCTCCGGCGCGTATCTGATTACGACAGCAGAGACGCAAACCATCCTGCGGGACACCGGTTTCAAGTCGATCGAGGTCGAGGATACCGGCGAAAAGTACCTCGCCGGCTACCGCACGGTGATCGAGAAGGCCGAGGCGGGAACATTGCCGCCGCTCGGAACGCACATCCTGATGGGCGCGAGCGCCGGGCAGAAGGTGCGCAACGCTGCACGGAACATCGAAGAAGGCCGCACGCACCCGATACAGCTGCTCTGTCGCAAGCCCGAGTAGGGCCGTGCGGGGGGTTCGCGGCATCCGGCGCTTGGACGATCATTGCGCAGTGCCTAGTGCTTCGAGCATCAACCCTCCGGCAGACAGTGCTATCGCCTTGGACGGTCCGGCGAGACTGGCTCTTCGGCGGTCATGAACCGAAGGCGGACAAACCGGTCCTAACGCTCATGAAACCTCTTCGTGTCAGCCTTGATGAAGGCGAAGTGCTGCTCGACCGTCTGCTGCGGGACGGCGTCGACATAGCCCACGATTGTGGCGGCGTGCTGTCGTGTTCAAGTTGTCGAGTGGTTGTCCGGGAGGGCTTCGAGCGACTGCGTCCCGCAAGCGTGCATGAACTGGACCTGCTCGACCGGGCCGACGAGAGCGGCCCCGGTGCGCGCCTCGCATGTCAGGTCGAAGGCATTGCACGCGATCTGCTCGTCGAGGTGCCGCATCTAGAGGCTGCGCGGCTCGAACGCATTGCACCCGTCTCGGTGAGCACGCGCGCCGCGAAGCACTTCGCGGAGCAACTCGCGCGGCCGACCGGGCGCGGTCGCGGTGCGCCTTGCAGTGAAGGCAGCCGGATGCTCGGGATTTGCTTACCGCGTCAATCCCGCCGACGCCATCGATGATGACGACCACGTCTTCGAGTCCCATGGCGTGCGCATCGTCGTCGATGCGGCGAGCCTGCCTTACGTGGCGGGCACGACGCTCGACCTGGTGGACGACGGACTCGCGCGGCGAGTGCGATTTGACAACCCGAACGTAAGTCGCAGTTGCGGCTGCGGCGAAAGCTTCGCGGTATGAGCAGGCGCAGACTGCCGACTCTGGACGAGAAGCTCGACGAGGCGCTTAAGGGCACCTTTCCGGCGAGCGACCCGTTCGCGCTGTTCCCGGAGGGGCGACGCCGGACGACCGATCGCCGCCGGCGGGCCCCGGCGACTCACGGACGTCCGGTGCAGCGGAACCGAAGATTTGCATCCAGGCACTGACATTGCCCGCTATCGACCGGTCGTTGCCGCCACAGCGCGCTTGCCAATTCTTCCTGCGTGCGCTACGGTACTGTATATGCATACAGTATCGCAGTTCGGCGGCGGCACCCTCCTCTATCGCGAGTTCGAGGCGCTCGACCTCGTCGATGCAACCGAGGCCCGATTCCTGACCTCGGCAGTGCGCGACGCCGTGCGACAGGCCCAGCGCCAGGGCCGCTTCGATGCGACGTTTCATTGCTACCAGGTTCGTGCGTGGCGCGAATCCCTCGGCTCCCGCCTCGTCACGGTCACATGGCGTGTCTCGCGTGACGGACAGCCGGTCGCCGGGGACACCTACGTCCTCCCTGCGCCGTAGCCCAGCAGTCCTCCTTCAACTGCAGCTGCAACGGACCCGCGAGTCTGCCGTGCCGGTCCGCTTCTCGGTTCTGCGTACGCGCCGGCACGGCCGCAAACTGCCCGACCGGGAACTGCAGCGCCAGCAGCCGACCGAAGGCGAACTCGAATGCTTCATGCTGGACGATCCACATCTGCGCCGTACCGTGCGCATCGCCAAGCTGACTCTGACCGCCGATGCGCAGCGGCCCGAACTGATTCCTTCGCTCTACGATGCCGATGTCATTACGCTGGGCCGCACCGGCGCGGTCATCACCGGAATCGAACGACTTCCTGCCGAAACCGGCGTCGTGGAGTTCGCCCAGTCCTGGTGGGTTCGTTTCATCTGAACCGCAGGCGCGCTGCGAGTTGCGTCGAAAAAGCGCAGATGCTTTGATCCAGGGCCAGACAGCCGGGCCTGTTGATCTATAGCCTGTGGCAGACGCGCCATATTGCGCACGATTCAGCCACGCCCTGCATGAACCAGACCCTGCACCTGTTGAACAGCGGCGCGGGCAACCTCGCCGCCTATCTGGCGGCGCATGTGCTGCTTTGCCTGGTCCCGGCGTTCTTCATCGCCGGCGCGATGGCGGCGCTGATTCCGAAGGCAAGCATCACTCGTTGGCTCGGCCGCACGACGTCCGCACGCGTCTCGTATCCAGCGGCGGCGGCAGCCGGCTCCCTGCTTGCAGTCTGTTCCTGCACCATCGTTCCGCTCTTTGCTGGCATCTACAAGAAGGGCGCAGGACTCGGCCCGGCGATCACGTTTCTCTTCTTTGCGCCCGCCGGAAACGTGCTCGCGCTCGCATATACCGGCAGCATCCTCGGCGCTGAATTCGCGTTCGCGCGCTTTGCACTGTGCCTTGTCTTCGGTGTCGGCATCGGACTGCTGATGGCGCTGCTCTTCTGGCGTGATGACGCGGGGCATGATGCAAGGACCGATGTCCTGTTCGCCGGCGAGGCGCGCATCGGCAGCGCCGGCGCCGGCGTCCTGCTTTCGCTGTTGGCCGTGCTTCTTGCCGGAACGCTCAAGGTGTGGCCACTGACCGCCACCGTGACAGTCATCGAAGTGCCGTTTCAATCGGCGCAAGACTGGCAGGCAGCGCTCTTCGAGTGGGTGCCGTTCGACGCAGCGAAGGGCGAGGAAGGGGTGAGCCTGCTGGGTGCCGCGCTGATCGTGCTTCTCGTGTGCGTGGGCGTTGCGGCGCGGCTCGGGCTGGAGAACATCGGCGAAGGCGCCACGCGCTGGACGTGGATCTCGCTCGGCCTGGCCGCGCTGACCTTGCTGCTCGCGGGCGCCGGCCTGGAGCCGCATTCCGACGGGCTGGGACTGATGCTCACGGGCCGCGTCCTAGCACTGGCCATCGCGCTGGGTACAGTGGCGTACTTCGGCAGCCGCCTTCAAGCGCATGAACTGCACGCGTGGCTCTGGGAGACCTGGCGCTTCGTGAAGCAGATCTTTCCGCTGCTCGTCATCGGTGTGTTCGTGGTGGGAGTCATCCGGCCATTGATTCAGCCGCAATGGATCCAGACCGTCGCCGGAGACAACAGCCTGCTCGCCAATGCCGTTGCTGTGGTCTTCGGTGTGTTCATGTACTTCCCGACACTGGTCGAAGTACCGGTCGCGCAGATGTTCCTCGACCTCGGAATGCACCGCGGACCTCTTTTGGCTTACCTGATGGCCGATCCCGAGCTGAGCCTTCAGAGCATGCTGATGGTGGCCGCCGTGATTGGCCGCGCCAAGACCGCCGCGTACGTCGGCCTCGTCGCCGTGTTCAGTGTCGTTGCCGGTCTACTGTATGGCGCGTGGGTCGACGGGGCGGGCCTCGCTTGGATCGGCGTGGGACTGGCTGCATTTGCCGTCGTCTTGGCGGCGATGCTGGCGGTACTGAACGGCAATCGCAAGTCCGCTGCACTCAAGGGAGAGCACGCATGACGACAGTCAAGATCCTGGGCACCGGCTGCGCCAACTGCAGGAAGCTCGAAGCGGTCGCGCGAGATGCGGCCACCCGTGCCGGCATTGACGCGCAGTTCATCAAGGTCACGGCGATCGACGATATCCTGGCCTACAACGTCATGGCCACGCCGGGACTGGTCATCGACGAAAAGCTGGTCAGCAGCGGTCGCATACCGAGCCAGGACGAAGTCCTGCAGTGGCTAGCAGCTATCGCTCCGGCCAATCAAAGTTGACCGGTACTCTGAGGTATGCAACGCCGTTTTCGTGCGGCGCCGGCAAGCGCCCCGCACGAAGATTGACCTGCACGGCAAACCACATTAGCGCCGGTGGCTCGAGGGTACGATCGCGCGACGTACGCAACTCCACGTAGTCAGCCTTCGCGACACCGTCCCTGATGTGGACATTGGCACGTCGCTGCTCGGCGACCGTGCTTTCCCACGCCGGCTCGGCGCCGCCCGGTCGGCCGTAGTCATGACCGGTGAAGAGCCTCGTGGTTGCCGGCAGTCTGTACAGCTTCTGCACGGAATCGAACAGTTGCGACGCGCAGCCTCCCGGGAAGTCGCATCGGCCGGTTCCGGCATCCGGCATGAACAACGCGTCACCGACAAACGCCATGTCGTCGATGCAGTAAGTCACGCAGGCAGGCGTGTGACCCGGTGAGTGCATGACAGTGATCCGCCGTTCACCCAGCTCAAGCGTCGCGCCGTCATCCAGCAGTCGGTCGAACGCGGCGCACTCCGGCTGGCATTCGTCCGGGAAGACTTCACACCATTTGCTCCGTACCGCGTCGATACGCGAGCCGATGCCGAGCTGCCCCCCGCGCATCGTCTGCAACAGCGCACCGCCTGACAGATGATCAGCGTGAATGTGCGTTTCGAGGATCCAGCGCAGCTGCAGGTCATGCTCGTCAAGTGTCCGTGTGACAGCCTCCAGCGATGAATAGCCCGTCCGCGAGGATCGTGGCTCATAGTCCAGCAGAGGGTCGATGACCGCCGCTGCGCGCGTCGCCTGGCACCAGACGATGTAAGTCGACCGATCCGGTCACTGGGTCGTGGTGTGCCACGAGCTCGGTTGCGCGACCGTTCTTCATACTCGAACCCCGGACTGACGCATCGCCGGATGCGCGACTAGGCGCCGAGCAACTGGCCGCCATCCACAGCGAGCGTCTGCCCGGTGATCCAACGTGCATGCGTCGATGCGAGAAACAGTGCCACTTCGGCGATCTCTTCGGGCGTCCCCATGCGGCCGAAGGGGATCTTGCCGAGGATCTGCGCATACAGCGGATCGTTGGCCAGCCGGCGCTGCTCCCAATGCCCGCCGGGAAACTCGATCGAGCCGGGCGCAATGCAATTGACACGAATGCGCTTGGGCGCCAGCGCCGCGGCCTGGCTGGCCGTGTAATGCACCATCGCCGCTTTCACCGCGCCGTAAGCGGGTGCGCGGACCGACGCGCGGAAGCCGGCTATCGAGGAGATGTTGATGATGGAGCTTCCGGTCGCGGCCTGTAGCATCGGAAGCGCCGCCTGCGACGCGCGAACCATGGCCATCACGTCGACGGAGAGTCCGGCAGCCCAACCGGCCTCGTCATCGCCGATACCGAAGCCCGAGGCATTGTTAACCAGCACGTCGATGCCTCCCAGAGCTGCGCCGGCTTCGGCCACGTAGCGCTGCACGTCGGGCGCGTTCGCAAGGTCGCAGGCGGCGGCATGGGTCGGCATCCCGTGCGCGGCAATCTCTGCGCGCGTGCGCTCCAGCGTCGCTGCACCGCGTGCGCAGATCGACACGCCGGCGCCGGCCGCGGCAAACGCAAGTGCGATCGCGCGACCAATACCACGGCTCGCGCCGGTGACGACCACACGTTTCCCCCCGAAATCAAATGCCATCACCCACTCCTCTGCATCTTGCGGTTGTCGCAGGAAATCACGTTTGACCGCCCGAGCGGTCGCATCATCAAGCTCAGTCGAGATAGGTCCATGTCTCCGCCCCGTCAAAGCGGCGGATGCGCAGATTCTCGAACTCGGTCGGGTCGAAATTCCTGATATTGACGGCCATGTGGCCGTCAGGCTTCGACTCCAGCGGTTCCCAGTGCGTAACGCACCCGCAAAGACGGCACCGTACCGTCGTCAATGTCCTGTCACCCCAGATGTAGCCTTCGGTCTTCTGCGGATGTCCGCTCACCACTACGGCACCGACCTTGTAGTAAGCCCACAAGGCGCCGTAACGACGGCAGATCGAGCAGTTGCAGAGCGTGACAGCTTCTGGGCGGTGCGGGACCTCGACGCGAACAGCCCCGCAGTGGCATGTGCCTGACAACATGATGAAACCCTCCCGTTTGGCGCGGCCCCCGCACGACTTCGTGTGGGTTGCCGGCTGCGGTCCCGGCCGCTGTCGCCGCCGAGTGCGTTACTTTCGCACAAGGGCTGCTTCAACGGCCGCGCGCAGTTCGTCGCGCTCGATCGGCTTGCGCAGGATCGCGCCGGCCCCGAGCGCCTCGGCCTGGGCCACGGTGCTGGTCTCGGCATAGCCGGTGCACAGCAACCACGGCAGGTCCGGACGGCGCTGCCGCAGTCGCTCAGCGAGTTGAAGTCCCGACGTCAGTGGCATCGCGTGATCGGTCACGAGCAGGTCGAAGCCGGCAGGGTCGTGCTCGAAGGCGCGTTCGGCCGCCTCGGCAGATACGCACGCTTCGACCTGGAGACCCCATGACTTGAGCGTCTCGCGCATGACGGCCAGCACGCTCGGCTCGTCGTCGACCAGCAGCACACGTCCTGCCAGCGACGCACGGGCGCCACGCCTGGTCGGCCCAGCCTCTTTCTCCGCGGGGAGCGCATCGTGTACAGGCAGCAATACTCGGAATACGCACCCTTGGCCAGACTCCGGTTCGACCACGATATGACCGCGGTGCTCGTGCACGATGCCGTGCACCATGGACAGACCCATGCCGCTTCCCTTGCCAGGGGCCTTGGTCGTGAAAAATGGATCGAAGATCCTTTCCATCAGCGCCGGATCGATTCCCTTGCCGGTATCCGCGACGCGCAATTCGACGAAGCGCCCGCTTACGACTACGCGGCAGCTGGCGCACGCCGCGTCGCGTACGTCGGATTGGCGGACGGCAATGCGCAGCGTGCCGCCGTCGGGCATCGCATCCCGGGCGTTGATCGCCAGGTTGAGCAGCACCTGGTGCGCCTGAACCTCGTCGATCCAGACCGCCGGAACGGTGTCGTCGAGCGCTACGTCGATCGCGAGCGTCGAAGGCAGTGCCGAACGCAACATTGGCATCGCCTCGCGCACCAACGTCGACAGCGACAGCGCGCGCGGCTCCCCGCGCCCGCCGCGCGAAAAGGTCAGCATCTGCTGGATCAGGTCGCGCGCCCGGCGGCACGACGCGAGCGCCTCGCCGAGGTAGCTGACGGTCTTTGCGTCCCCGCCGTCGGCCACCCGCTCCTCGGCCAGCACGACGTAACCCATCACGCTCGCGAGGATGTTGTTGAAGTCGTGCGCGATGCCTCCGGTCAGCTGGCCGATCGCTTCCATCTTCTGCGCCTGCCGCAGTCGCGCCTCGAAGCGTGTCCGTTCCGCTGCCGCGCGCTTGTCCGCAGTAATGTTGCGAGCGATTGCCAGCACATGCGGCCGGCCGCGATAGAGCATCGGCATCGCGCGCACTTCGACGTCGAGCAGCGTGCCGTCGTGCGCGCGGGTCTGCGCCTCGAGCGTGCCGCGCAGGCCGCCGAGTGCATTCGTCAGCAGGCGCTCGGCAGGCTCCTCGAAGCCTTCAACAACGAATGGCGCGTGCGCCTTGCCGACAATCTGCTCGCGCGTGAGCCCGCATAACGCCAGGAACGCCGGGTTGGCATCGACGATGGTCATGCTGTCATTCCTGAGCAGCATCGCGTCGGCCGAGGCATTGAAGATCGCGCGATACTGCTCCTCGCTGGCGCGCAGCGCTTCCTCGGACTGTTTCCGCTCGGTGATGTCGCGCGCAATCGCCAGCACGTGCGGCTCGCCGCGGTGCCGGAACGGAATCGCATGCACCTCCGTCCGGATGCGAGTGCCGTCGCTGCGGATCGCCTCGAGCTCGGCCTGACAGTCCTCGCCGGCCAGCGCACGCCGTACGAGCTCCAGGCGTGTTTTTGCGTACTCCGGAGGAAAGCGCGGGTCTTCGTAACCCTTGCCGATCACCTCCTCGCGCTCCCAGCCGTACATCCTCTGGTAAGCGAGATTGACGTCGACGCGGCGGTACTGGTTGTCCCACAGCACCATGGCATCGGCCGACGCATTGAAAATCGCGCGGTACTGTTCCTCGCTGGCGCGCAGGGCCTCCTCTGCACGCTTGCGCTCGGTGACGTCGCGTCCGATGTACAGCACGTGCGGCTCTCCGCGGTGCTGGATCGGAACGCCACGCAACTCGAGTTCGTAACGCGTGCCGTCGCGCCGCACCAGCGGCACCTCGAGCAAGATCGGCTCGCCGGCGAGCGCGCGCCCGTGAAGCGCCTGGATCTTCGGCGCAACCTCGGGCGGGTTGGCGACGACCCGGTTCTGGCCCAGCACCTCGTCGCGGCTCCAGCCGCTCATACGCTCGTAGGTCGCGTTGACGTCGACGATTCGAAACTCAGCGTCGCGTAGCACGAGCGCATCGGGCGAAGCATTGGAGATCGCGCGGTACTGCTCCTCGCTCGCCCGCGTTGCTTCCTCGGCCTTCTTGCGTTCAGTGATGTCGCGCGCGATGCCCAGCACATGAGGTTTGCCTCGATGCTGGAACGGAATCACTCGTACCTCGAGGTCGAACGGTGTGCCGTCGACACGGAACCCAGTCGTCAGCAGTTCGGCGGTTTCGCCGGCGAGTGCGCGCTCGACGAGCGACTGGCGTTCCTGCCGGAACTGCGCCGGCACGAGCTCGGTCAGCGTCCGGCCGATCACGTCTTCGCGGCGCCTGCCGTACATGCGCTCGTACGCCGGGTTGACGTCGACCACGCGGTGCTGTGCGTCGAGAAGTTGGAGCGAGTCGGTGGCTGCCTCGAAGATCGCTCGATACTGCTCCTCGCTGTTACTCAGTGCCTCCTCGTTCGCCTTGCGCTCGGTGATGTCGCGCAGGTAGCCGACGTAGAGCGGCTGGTCGGGCGTGTCGACGCGGGTCACGGCCATTTCGATCGGAAATTCGCTGCCATCGACGCGCAGCGCACTCATCTCGACACGCCGACCCAGCAGCGGCGATTGGCTGCTGTACTTCATCCGTTCCAGGCCGGCGCGATGCGCATCGCGATGCTGTGCGGGAATGACGAGATCGGCGATCTGACGGCCGATGACATCCTGGCGGCGGTGTCCGAAGCACGCTTCCGCCGCCGGGTTGAATTCGATCAGCCTGCCTTCGGTATCGATGACGAGGACGCAATCGAGTGCCGCTTCCACCGTGGCCCGAAGACGAGCCTCATTTGCTCGCAGGGCCTCCTCGGCGCGCTTGCGATCGCTGATCTCGCGGGTGAAGGCGAGGACCCGGCGCGTGCCGCCTATCGTCGCCGCCTTCAGCATCACCTCGTCCCAGTGCAGGCTGCCGTCGCGGTTGCGGCGGTGCCATTCGAACCGCACGACCTGACCGCGCCTCGCGGTGTCGAGGTAATGGAACGCCGTGTCGCGCGTGTAAGGTGGCACGTTCGAGCTGAACTGCTCGACTCCCAGCTTCAGCAGCTCCTCGCGCGGCCAGCCGAACAAGCGACATGCGGTCGGGTTGACATCGACGATGGCGCCGCTGTCCCAGTCATGCACGAAGATGGCGTCCTCGGCCGATTCGAAGATTGCGCGATAGCTGGTTTCCGAAACCGCCAGGGCCGCCTCGGCCCGCAGACGCTCCATCTCGGCCGCCGCGCGGACCGCAAAGATTTTGAGCAGTGCCTCTGTCAGTTCCTGGTTGGCGATTGGCTTGCGATCGAGCGCCACGATGATGCCGAGCTGCTCGCCGGCGCCGTTCAGGATCGAATAGCCGGCATACGCATCGAAGCCCTGGGCGGAAAACAACGTACCGGGGGCGAATTCGGGATTGACTCCCTGGGGCACGAAGCGAGACGCGCGTCCCACAATATGCCGGCATGGCGTCAGCGTGACGTCGTACTCGACATTCTTCAGCATCTTTCCGTGGAAAACGAGCGCGAGCGTCCGCATCCGCACCTTGGCCGCATCGACGAACTCCGCGATCAGCGCCGCGTCGGTGCCCAGCACCCGCGCCAAGCCGCGCGCCAGGTCATCAAAGACCCGTCCCGGCTCCGCTCCCGACACCGCCAGTGCCGCGGCCGTCGTGCGTGCCAGCACTTCGCGCAACTGCGCGTCGCTGCCCGCCATTGACGGTGTCCGGACCGATTGCGGGTCCGTCGATTCAGTGGTGGCGTTCGAGGCCGCAGTGTCCGTCATCGGTCTGATCCCGCGGTGAAGTCACGGGCGCATGTGTGCTCCACGGCAGTCTAGGTGCGCTGCGCCCGCCCGACATCCGCTGTTACACGACTGAAACACAGGGAAACGGGACGTTACCGAACCGATCGGTCAGTCCACTGGCGGCACGAACATGTATCCGGCGCCGCGAATGGTCTGGATGGCGAGCGGATTGTCCGGATCGATCTCCACCTTACGGCGCAGACGCGCAATGCGGATGTCGATCGAACGGTCGAACGGTTCCCATTCACGATTGCGCGTCAGCGTCAGCAACCGGTCGCGGCTGAGCACCTTGTTCGGGTGCTCGACGAACGTCTTCAGCAGGTCGAACTCCATTGCCGTGATCGCGACATCTGTGCCGCCGGCATCGAGCAGGCGGCGCGCGTCGACGTCGAGCGTGCAGCGTCCGATACGGGGTTTCGCGCGCTCCGCCGGTGCGGCCGCGTTGTCGGCACTCAAGCGCCGCAATACGCTCTTGAGCCGGGCGCGAAGTTCACGGGGATCGAACGGCTTGGCGACATAGTCGTCGGCTCCCATCTCGAGACCGACGACTCGGTCGACGACGCCGTCGGCTGCCGTGACCATGATGATGCCGACGGAATGGTGCTGGCGCAGAAAGCGGGCTAGTGACAGCCCGTCCTCACCGGGCAGCCCGACATCGAGCAGCACGACGTCGGGGATCTGGCGTGCCAGCGCTTCCCGCATCTCCGTGCCGTTGGCGGCTGTAGTGACTTCGTAATCGTGCGCGCTCAGGTATTCGACGAGCATGCGCCGCACGTCGGCGTCGTCGTCCACCACCAGTACCTTCGCGCTTCCCATAGCTTCTTCCTCGGCCTTCGGCCGGCACCGCGCGAATTATAGGAACGCAACCGCCGCGTGCGCCATCCCCACCCATTGCAGCGAATACCCAGCGATACACAGCGATGCACAACTGAAAGGCCGTGAATACGGTCGCTGCCTAGAGTGCAGGCCATCGAACACGGGCCGTTCTGGTCCACCGGGGAGAGTGAAGATGACCCAGCCATTGGTTAATGCGACCGCAGCAAAGAGACACGCCAGCCTGCCGTTGATCTCCTTGGGTCGCGTCAAGCGCAGCTATTCGATCACGGCATCTGCCGCCAACGCAAGCGCCAGCAACGAGTCGGTGTTCGTGTCGGCTCCCGCCGAAATGCGCGCCGCTCCCGATGCAACGCAGTTGGCACTTCTTGCCCGAGCCCACCGCTCCGCGAGTCTGGCCGAGATCGTCGTGGCGCTCGTGAGCGCGCTCGCCGCGACCGTACGCGACTGGCGGAAGTCGTGGCAGCGCGCACGGGATGAGCGAGACACTCACCGGGCACTCAGTGCGCTCGACGCCCGAACCCTTCGTGACCTCGGCATCGACGCCAGCGAAGTGCGATCCGTCGCGGCCGAACTCGCCGGCGGAGCCGAGTCAACCCGTGCCTACGCGCTGATGAAGCTTCGCTTCCTGGCGATATAGGGCGCGCGGCCGCATCCATTTCCCAACCACCCTGAAATCAGGAGAGCACCACATGGAAGCCGTAGCAGAAGCCGTTTTCGAAAGCGTTGACACTCCCATTGCTTCGAGCCACGTCGACACGGCTCGTGACCGATATGCCAAGGCCGTCGAGGTCTCCAAGCGCATTCGCTGGGATATCGACCGCGACGTTATCCGCGGCCGCAGCTTCGATTTCGGCAAGAAGTTCCTTCCGGACGGCCTTTCCAAGGTCAACGAGCTCGAATTCGTCACCCCGGCCGAACGCCGCTTCCTCAGCCAGATCCAGGGGCGCACGTACGCGAACGTCTTCGGACTGGTTGAACGCTTCATCGGCGCCAAGGTGCTGGAAGTCAGCAAGGACCACTGGCTCGGCGACCAGGTCGCGCTCGAAGCGCTGGTGCGCTTCACCGACGAGGAGCTCAAGCACCAGGAAATGTTCCGCCGCCTGGAGCGCATGGCCGCAGCCGGCATGCCGGCGGGCTACGAATTCAAGCCGCAACCCAACGATGTGGCCGGCGCCGTCCTCAGCAAGTCAACCTGGGCGGTGCTCGGATTGACGCTGGACATCGAACTGTTCACGCAGGCGCATTACCGCGCCAGCATCGAACCCGACGCGGAGCTTTCTTCTCTGTGGAAGGACGTGTTCCTGTTCCACTGGAAGGAAGAGTCGCAGCACGCCATCCTGGATGAACTGGAGTGGAAGCGCGAGAACGCCCGACTGGATTACGTCGAGCGTGATCAGGCGGTAACCGACCTGATCGGTCTCGTGGCGGCCGTCGACGGCATCGTGCAGGCGCAGGCGGCCGCCGATACCGAATACTTCCTGCTACAGGCCGGGCGCAGCTTCAGCGCCAGCGAGAAATCAGCGATCGGCGCCAACTTCCTCAAGGCCTATCGCTGGCAATACATCTTCTCGGGCGTGCAGGAGCCACGCTTCCTCGAAGTGCTCGGCTCGATGATCACCCCGGAGCAGGGTGCACGCATCAACGCCGCGTTGGCTTCGATCGACGCGTCAGCCGCCAGCTGATTCGTGCGATGAGCCGCGCCTGCCCGATCGACTTCGACTCCGCGAGTCTGCGGCGTCACGTCATCGAGATGTACGAGCGTGTCGCGACCGCTCCCGACGATGCCTTTCACTTCAACGTCGGGGGCGACTACGCGGTTCATTGCCCCAGCTACGACCGCAACGACGAATCGCTGCCGGTTTAGTCCCGCGCTCGCTTGACGGTGTCGGAACACGACGATGACTTTGGACCGAAGGCGAGAGCTTCTCGCCTTCGGCCGTAAGGAGATGACCATGATCAGAATCAAGCCTTACGTTCGGAGCGAAGGATCCGGGCCGAATGTCGTCATGCTGCACTCGAGCGGCAGCTCCGGTAAGCAGTGGGAAGCGCTTGGCGCAGCGCTCGCCGGCCGCTTTCGCACGCACGCGGTCGACCTGCATGGTCACGCACGTACCGCTGCATGGCCCCTCGAACGCCGCATGCGGTTGGACGACGACCTCGCACTGATCGAGCCGTTGGTGCACGCGCCGGGCGGCGTCCATCTAGTCGGCCACTCGTACGGCGGCGCACTGGCGCTGAAGGCGGCAGCTACGCATCCCGATCGGGTGCTGAGCGTCAGCGTCTACGAGCCGGTGCTGTTCCGCCTGCTGTTCGACTATCACCCGCGCGATCGCGCCGCCACTGAAGTGATCGCCGCCGCCGCCTCGATTCGCAACTGGCTCGAGCTCGGCGACGCGCACCGTTCGGCGCAACGCTTTGTCGACTTCTGGTCCGGTGATGGTTCATGGCGCGAGCTGCCTGGCGCGCACCAGGATGTCATCGCATCGCGCATGCCTGCCGTCGTCGCTCACTTCCATGCGCTCTTCCATGACACGATGGGCATGGCCACGGTGTCGCAACTGCGTATGCCGGTGCTCTGCATGCAAGGCGGGAAGACTCGCGCCGCAACGCGTCGGCTGGCAGAACTCCTGCGAGTGACGCTCCCACGCGCCGAGCATGTGATGTTCGCCGGGATGGGTCACATGGGTCCATTGACGCATGCGCACGAGGTAGGCCGGCACATCGAGGCGTTCCTCGACGGCCAGGTCAAGCGCGGCGCGCAGCGTGGGCAGATGTTGCAGGCGGCCTGACGAAGCTCCGCCCGCTCGACAAGGAAAAAGGCACGGCGTCGTTCGACGCCGTGCGTTCGTGAAGCGCAGCGACGAGGCTTACTTGTCGTCGAGCACGCGCAGTTGGATCGGCTGAGCCGGGGGATTGATCGCCATCGGCGCCAGCGCGCCGACAGCGACGATGGTCTTCATGTCTTCCGCGGCCAGCGTCACGGTCACACCCGTTGCCGTGGGCAGCAGCGGGGTATTGGCGCCGGTCGGCACGATCGCGAGCGTATAAGTGCCCGGCGCCAGCGTCAGTGGCGTCGACGTCGCGTTCGCATAGGCCAGGTTGGTGACCAGGCGTTGTCCGATGACACCTCCCGACACGGTGACTACGTCCACGGGCGGCGCGTCGGGCACGAGATGGATGACGCGCAGCTTTGCCTGTCCGGCAACGGCCGTGCGGTCGTCGGCAAAAACCTTCCACTGCGGCGCCTGCGCGCCAGTGCCGTTCAGCAAACCGATCGCAAACGCACTGCCGCTGGTGCCGCGGGTCAGCGTCAGGTCATCGACGTTCAGGATGCCGGTGGGGGTATTCACCAGTGCCGCCGAAAGATCGTACGGACCTTGCGCGAACTCCAGATAAGCCGTCTCGCCCGGGAAGGTCAGTCCCGCCGCGATGCGATTCGATGCCGCGTCGTTGGCAGTATCCGGAGCCTTCAGGAACACGTCGATCGGCGGCAGGTTGGCAATGTAGTGCGCGACGCGCAGGCTGGCGCGCTGGTCACGCACGAAACTGGCCGAGCCGGTCGAGGGGAAGATCAGCATCTGCATCGGTGACTCGCTGGGTCCCGGGCCGGCATCGCGCATCGCGACGGCAACCAGATCGGTGTTCGGCTCGAGCCGGATCAAGCCCGAGTCGTACAGGATGGTGTTCTGTCCCGATGGCCGGATCCGGATCCGGTATTCCCCGGCGACGATGTTGTGGGCCGGCTGGGCCGATGCAGGAGCTACAGCAGAAAAAGCCAGGTTGGCAAACGTCGGCGTGGCCGGCAGCGCTCCCGCGGCGGCGCTCAGGAACACGTCGACCGGACCGACACCGGGCGCGCCATGCACCACACGTAACTTCACGTTATCGCTTCCCGGCGGTGCACCGCCGTCCTCGATCAGAACCGCCTGCAGTCGCTCGGGCCCGGAGGTCTGGGTCGAGTCGCCGACTGCGACCGCCGTGTAGCGCAGCGCGGAGTTCAGCGGCACCGAAACGTCGATGGGTGCCGTGGATACCGGTGTGCCCGCGTTCGCGATCTGGATCCGCGTCGGGCCGGCAGGCACCGTGGCAAAGCCGGTCTGCTGCCCGGCCGCCGTGCCCTGCGAGATCTGGGTGCCGTTGACGAAGACATCCACCGCCGGAGTGTTGGCAGATGCATGAATTGCGCGGATCTGAGCGGTGGTCGGGGCTGGTGCTGGAGGCGGGTTGTCGTCGTCGTCACCGCCACAGCCGGCGGTCACGGCGACGATCACTCCGCCCAGCGCGAACGCGAGCAGTTGGGTCAAACGATGAGCCATGAGTATCTCCGAGTAGGAGTTCGCACGAAGGTAACCGTCAGCACTGCGATGCGCAAGCCAACGGGGCCGAGTGATGCGGACCGGCAATGGCTATGCCCGTGCAAAGGTCTCGGATTGGACCCGCACGCGGGCGCAGCGATTGCTCACAGAGCAAGCGCGTGCGCGATGCACGCGGTGTCATACCGCGAGCGCCGGAGCAAGCGCCGGTCGCAGTGCCTAACCCGGCGAGCGTCCGTCGCGATCCTTGCGAGTGAACGCGCCTGACGAAACGCGAATCCGGTCACGCCAGCAAAGACCTTGCGAGAGTCCATTCGGGCAGGCGTCTGGCATCGCTGCCGGCCTGCCACTGGAATGCGATCGCGAGCAGCGCCAGGCCGATGTCGATGGACCACATCAATCTGTCGCCGCCCGTCGCCTCAGCCACCACGCCGCCGAGCCAGGCGCCCGCGAAGCTGCCGAGCTGATGAACCAGCGCGACCACGCCGAACACGGTAGCGAGCCGCTGCACGCCAAAACGCTCGGCCACCTGCTGGGAAATTCCCGGAAGCAGCGCCATGTAGCTCAGTCCCATCAGAACAGCAAAGCCGAGCATCGACGCCGTGCTGACCGGCAACACCAGCAACAGCGCAACCGAAAATGCGCGCATCGCGAACACAGCGATGACAAATATCTGCGTCGGCACGTGGCGCAGGCAGACGCCGGCCGCCAGGCTGCCGACAATATTCGCGCCACCCAGCACTGCCAGCCAGACACCTGCCAGCGAAGGGCTCAGACCACAGCGTTCAATGACACCGGGCATGTGGGTCGTCATGTACGCCACATGGAAGCCGCATATGCTGAAGCTTCCGGCGATGTACCAGAATGCAGGCGCCTTAAACACATCACCAAGGTCGCGTTCTGCGGCTGGTGGTGACGATGTCCGCATCGGCTCGCTACCGGCAAATGCACGCGCCAGCGGCAATGCGAGCAGGCCCAACGCAGCAGTTGCCGCAATGGCGATCACCCAGCCGTAGCCGCCGATCACCGCCTGCGTGGCGGGAGCGACAAGCAACTGGCCCACCGACCCGCCCGCACTCACGACCGCGAAGGCCATCGCGCGACGCTCGACCGGTACTCTGCGCCCGACTTCGGCAAGCAGCAGTGAACTGCTGCCCACGGCGCTGCCCGCCACCGCGATGACGACGAAGCTCAGCGCCAGTGCAGCGATCGAGTTCGCCACGGCGAGCGACAGCGTGGCCGCCGCGAGCAACCACGCCCCCGCCACCATCAGCCGTCGAGTTCCGTATCGATCGGCCAGCCAGCCGAGCGGAGGCTGCGCCAGTCCCTGCAGCGAGTTGGCCGACCGCGATCGCAAAGCCCAGGCCCGCCAGCCCGATCCCCGTCGACGTATTGAGCGGCGACAGAAAAAGGCCGGTCGCCGTGCGGGTACCCATCACGAGCGCCATCAATGCGGTCGCCGCCAGCAGACAGCGCCACGCGACTGGAGTCACGACACGCTCCCTTGCCGCAAGGCATCGGCCGCATCGTTGACCGTTGTATGCAACTGTCGAAACAACATCCCTGCTCCCGGAATGGCCGCACCGAAGCGTTCGCTTCAGGGCATGCCGGCATTCTCGGAAGACCCGGTACCCGCGCTGTTTCAGCCTCGTATGAAGTGGTTATGCGTTTGTTTCACCGCAGTCAGCTGACCCCGGAATGCGTGACCTGGCGCTGGACCCAGCCGGGGTGCTCAGTCACCCGGCGCGGGAGTACGATTACCCAGGCTCAGGACGCGAAGCATGCTGCGCATTCACCGTCGACAGTCAGCCCTTGCCATCGATCCGCGCGCGACACGGCAGATCGCCGTGCGCGGGCGCGCAGCGCACGTCGCGTTGTTGCAACTGATCCTTGCGCTCATGGCATTGATGGCGCTCGCGGGATGCGCGACTCCGCAGGCGCCGCCGCCACGACCCGACCCGCTGCTGCGCGACGATCTTTTCGGACCTTCATCGGTCGTCCTCGGTGCGAACGAGATCTTCGCGCTGAGCGACGCGATGAAGCGTTACCTGCGGACGGATGTGTTCTCCCGGACCAAGGCGCACGGCATCCAGGGCGGTCTGGTCGAGGCGCTGTACAACCGGGCGATGCTGAAGCTCGACTACGACTCTTCCGTCACGCGGACCGCTGCGGAGGCGTTCGACGCGCGCTCGGGCAACTGCCTCTCGCTGGTTCTGATGACAGCAGCGTTCGCCAAGGAAATGGGCCTGCAGGTCCGCTATCAGAGCGCTTACCTGGAGGAAACGTGGAGCCGCAGCGGCAATACGCTGCTGCGCGCCGGACACGTCAACGTGACACTCGGACCGCCGCTGCAGGATCGTGCGAATCCGCTCGCGCGGTCGCTCACCATTGATTTCCTGCCCGCGGACCAGCTGCGGGGACTGCGGACGCGCGAAGTGACCGAACAGACCATCGTGGCGATGTTCATGAACAACCGGGGCGTCGAGGCGATGCTGCGCGCCCAGATGGACGATGCCTACGCGTGGACACGCGCCTCACTGCAGGCGGACCCGTCGTTCATGAGCGCGTACAACACGCTCGGAATCATCTACGCGCGCCGCGGCAACGTGGATCTCGCCGAAGCCGCTTTTCGAAGCGTGCTGGACCGCGAACCGGAGCACACGCGGGCGATGGCTAATCTCGCCGAGATCTACACACGCCAGGGGCGCGTCGCCGAAGCAACCGTGCTGCAACTCAAGCTCGCTCAACTGGAGCCGGAGCCGCCGTACTACTTCTTCAATCTCGGCATGGAAGCGATGCGGCGAAACGACTTCAACTCGGCGCGCGATTTCCTCGCGCGTGAAGCGGAACGCATCGGCTACTCGACCGAAGTGACCTACTGGCTGGGTGTGGCCCACTACCGGCTCGGCGACACCGAGAAGGCGGCGCGATACCTCAATCAAGCACTGGAGAGCAGCGCGTCGCGCAGCGATCGCGAGCTTCTGTCGACGAAGCTGTCACGCCTGAAGAGCCGGCGCGACTAGTTCACGTTGAGGGGTCGCCGCGCGACGTCGGATGTGCCGCGCACGTCGGATGTGGCGCCGCGCGGGACAGCGGGTTTCCCGAACGGAAGCCCGCACGATGTTGCGGCGTGGACTAGCAGCCACCCTTCTTCGGCTTCTTCTGCTCTTCCTTCTTGGCGTCGGCGGGCTTCGCTTCAGCCTTCGCTGCATCCTTCTTCGCTTCCGGCTTGGTCGCGTCGGCCTTCTTCGCTTCCGTGGTCTTGGCCGGTTCAGTCTTCTTCTCGGCCGACTTGTCCTGCGCGAAGGCCGGGACTTGAATCAGTGCAAAGGCGGAGACGATGGCGGTAGCAAGCAGTTTCTGCATGGATATGAACTCCCTGATTTCTGGTTTTGAAAAGTTGCCGTTGGAGGCAACATAACGATTCAGCCGAAGCCGCCGTTGACCGCGGGCGCAGCTGACCGGGGGCGGAGTGTAGCGTCCGCGACACCGTGGGGCGAGGCGGGCCGGCCAGGCACTGCCCGCTCTGTCCTGCCCCATTCCACCTCTATGCATATGACCCGATTGTCGTTGTGCCTCCTTGAGCGGCCGGTACCTTTTGACACTGCAAGCCTCCTGAAGCGACGCCCGATGACGACCGCCACCGAAGTTCCGCCCGGCACGACCGACGAGCTGTCGATCGCAGCGATATTCGACCTCGCCGATACGCGCCGGATTGAACTGGAACTCGACTACGCGGGCGCTGTGACACCGCTCGAGGCATGGCGACTCTTGGCGCAGCGCGCGGCGACGCTAGTCGACGTGCGCACACCTGCGGAGTTCAAGTTCGTCGGCGCCGTCCCGAACTCGGTCAACGTCGAATGGCGCGGCGCAGATATCCTGCCCTCGGCCATGTTCGTGACCACACTGCGGCAGATCGTCCGGCCGACCGAGCCGGTACTGCTCCTGTGCCGCAGCGGCGTGCGCTCCCACTCCGCTGCTCGCGCCGCGGCCCGCGCAGGCTTCAGCCGCACATACAACATTCTCGAAGGCTTTGAAGGCCAGCGCAGCGACGATGGCCGGCGCGGCCACATCGATGGCTGGCGCAGACACGGGCTACCGTGGATCCAGGACTGAATCGCCCACGTCGCGGGCGTGACAGTCGTTTGTCGAGCTATTCGCCCTCGAGCTGGATGCTGCGCGCGAGAATCGGCAGCACAAACGGTGGAACGGTCCCCAGCGGGCGGGTCAGGGCAGCCAGATCGCCGATCGGCAGGTCTTCGACCAGCAGTGCAACGTCTTCGGTCGGCTTGAACACTGCGCCGCCCTGGTTCAACGTCTCGTTGGTGAGGATGGGCCGGTCTGCCAGCCGGCGCAATGCCCATCCGATGACCGTCTGCTGCACCGTTGGCGTCACGCCGCCGGCCCACAGCAGGTAGTGCAGGTCAACCGCAACCGGTGATGGACGCAGGCCCGGCCTAATTTCCGGCTTCGGGGCACCTGGAGCCGGCCGATTGCGGATTGCCGGCACCGGAACAAACCGGTAGAGCCACAGCAATACGCGTGGCGTCGCGTCCGCGTCGGCCGCGCCGAAAGCCGGATCGAACGCTTCAATCCCCGACACACCCAGATTGCCGGGAAAGCTCTCGGACAGCATGCGCAGCAATGCCGATGTCGTGGCGGCTAACGCGGTATAGGTGGCCATTGCGATCCTCTTTCCGTGCTTCGGGACAGATGCCCGATTGCCTGCGGAGTGTAGCCAGACGGCCATGCGGGTCGGACTGCACAAATGACCCGTGTTTGGCTGTCGAATTTTCGGCATCGGGACTGTCGAGCCTTCGCTCACCCGGCGGCGCCGTCGACCTGTAGCGTCGTTCTGCAAAGAGCGGCGAGACTCCGGCACGGAGATCATGCGCCCCGGCACAAGGAGGCCGCGAATGGCGGAATACATCGCGCCCGGCGTTTACGTGGTGGAGATTCCCGCCGGCGCCACTCCGATCGAGAGCGTCGCCACCTCGATCACCGGGTTCGTCGGACGCACGAATTGTCCCGGCAGGGCGATCGCGGTAACCGGGACCGAGGCCGTTGGGGCACTCTTTCCGCACGATACCGAGGGCCTGCTCGCGCAGTCGCTTCGGCTCTACTTCGCGAACGGCGGCGAGCGTGCCTGGGTCGCCGGCATGGCCACAGCCGACGCTGCCGGCGTAGCGGCGGCTCTCACTGAACTTGCGCGACCACCCGAGGTTGCGCTGACTGCGGTTCCGGAAGCGGCAATGTTCCCGAGCGACATGCATGAGGCGGTCAGTCGGGTACAACTCGACGACGCCGCGCGCCTTCGCCGATTCACGATCATCGACCCGCCCCTCAGCGCGCAGGCCGCTGACGCCCATCGGCTGCGTGCATGCTTCGACTCGTCGTTCGGAGCGATGTACTGGCCGGCCCTGGTCGTCGACGGCGAAACGCAACGCGTGGTACCACCCTCGGGCGCCGTATGCGGCGTCTATGCCCGAGTCGACCAGCACCGCGGCGTGTTTCATTCGCCCGCCGGCCAGGCGATCGCCGCCGTCTCACGGCTCGCTGCGACGCCGACGTCGGCGGAGTGCGCAGCGCTGGAGTCTGGCGGAGTCAACACGATACGTGCGCTGCCGGGCACGCCCGCGCGGCTATGGAGCGCGCGCACGATGTCGTCGAGTGCCGAGCTTCGCTACGTGTCGGTACGCCGGTACCTGCTGATGCTGCAGAACGCGATCAGGCACGGCACGCGCTGGGCGATTTACGAGCGCAACGAAGCTGCGCTATGGAAGGAACTGCGCACCCGCATTGCCGAGTTCCTGCGCTGGCAGTTCCTCGACGGGGCATTGATGGGCGCGCATGCCGCCGAGGCGTTCTTCGTCCGATGCGACGAAACCACGACCTCGGTCGATGACCGCGCTGCCGGCATCGTGGTGTGCGAAATCGGCGTTGCACTGGTCCGTGCCGGCGAGTTCGTCGTCTTTCGCGTCGCGCAGTCGACGGCTCGTGTTGCGCAATGACCCTGCGTGGCTTGCGGACTACGAGCACGTGTGCGGTTGGCAGCCCTCGCATCACGCAGCACAATGCGCGCTGGCCAACACCCTTGAATCGACCATGCGCCTCGTTTCCAAATCGACCCACGCCCTGCCCGTCATCTTCACGCTGCTTCTTGCTGCCTGCGCCACCACGAAAATGGACGCGCAGTGGTCCAATCCCGAATTCGGCGCGAAGAGGCTGCGCGATCAGACCGTGATCGTCGTGTGCCAGGCGCGTGACTTCACCATCCAGGCCGTCTGCGAAGACCAGGTCGCCGCGCAACTCGAGACGCGCGGCATCAAGACGGTTAAGTTCGCGGTGTCCAATTCCGGCGTGCACCGACCCGAGGTGGTCGAAGCGGCCGCGAAGCGCGCGAACGCGCGCGCGGTGTACCGCACGTCGCTCAGTACATCGGTGCCGACGGTCAGCCCCGGTCCGACCATCGGAATTGGCGTCGGCGGCGGCGGTTATCGCGGTGGCGCGGCCGGCGGAATTTCGCTGCCGGTGGGCGGCGCCACGATGTACGAGGCATATGCGTCCGACACGGCGATCGTCGACGTCGCAACCGGCAAGCTGATCTGGTCGGGTCGCGCAACCAGCCCCAGCGGTCGGCGACACTACACAGCTCGCCGACTTGACGCGTGTCACGTTCGAGGCGCTTTCCGGCAGCGGATTGATCCGTAGACGCCGCGATACATTTCGTTACACACGTCTTTCGAGTACCCGCTCGGCCCGGCGCGGCGTTGATTCGTGTCAAGGTTCGCAGGGTGCGGGGAGGAGAATTCGATGCGTTAGATACCCTACCGGGTAGGGAAGCATCGATGACCCCAGCGTATCACGCCGGCGTTTCCTCCAGATCTCCTCGACCACTGCCCTTGCCGGCGCTGCCGTCGAGCTCGATTCGATCCCGCGCGCTGCGAGCGCCGCGGGCCGCCCGGCCGCCTCGGGCGAAGTCAAGACCATCCCGACCTTCTGCGAAATGTGCTTCTGGCGCTGCGGCGGAATCGCCCACGTGCGTGACGGCAAGCTGTGGAAGTTCGAGGGCAATCCGCTCGACCCGCAAAGCCGCGGCCGCCTGTGCCCGCGCGGCACCGGGGCGGTCGGCGCCGTCAACGATCCGGATCGCCTCCGCACCCCGCTGATCCGCGTCGGCGAGCGCGGCAAGGAACAGTGGAAGTCGGTCACCTGGGGCGAGGCGCTCGACGTCGTCGCCCAGAAGATGCAGAAGATCAAGGCCGAGCATGGCCCGGAGTCGCTCGCGGTGTTCAACCATGGCATCGGTGCGCGCTTCATCGTGCATCTGGCGAAAAGCTATGGCGCGATCAACATCGGCGCGCCCTCCTTCGCGCAGTGCCGGGGTCCGCGCGACATCGGCTACCTCCTCACCTACGGGACCGGCCTGGGATCACCCGAGCCCACCGATATCGAGAACACCAACTGCCTGGTGCTGGTCGGCTCCCACCTCGGCGAGAACATGCACAACTCGCAGGTGCAGGAGTTCGCCAAGGCCGTCGAGCGCCGCATCCCGATCATCGTCGTGGATCCGCGCTACTCGGTGGCGGCGAGCAAGGCGAAATACTGGCTGCCGATCAAGCCGGGCACGGACCTCGCGTTGCTGCTCGCGTGGATGAACGTGCTCGTCACCGAAGGCCGCTACGACACGGCGTTCGTCGCCCGAGTACGGACACGGTTTCGACAAGTTTCGCGGAAATCGCCAAGTACACGCCCGAGTGGGCGGCGGCCGAGACCGGCATCGACGCGCAGATGATCCGCGTGACCGCTCGCGAGTTGTCCTCGCACCGGCCGGCAGCGCTGGTTCATCCGGGCCGTCGGGTCAACTGGTACGGCGACGACACGCAGCGCAGCCGCGCCAACGCGCTGCTGAACGCCCTGCTGGGGAACTGGGGCCGCAAGGGCGGCCTCTTCGTGCAGGCGGGCCTCTCGGTGCCGTCCTACCCGCTGCCGAAGTACCCGAAGTCGGACAAGCCGATGGCCGACAACCCGAACGGTGAGCGCTATCCGTTCGCCGACGAACCGGTCACCACGGGCATCCGCGACGCGACCATCAGCGGCAAGCCGTATCCGATCAAGGGCTGGATCGTCTACTCGACGAACCTCATGAACGCGCTGCCGAACGAGGCCGAGACGCTGAAGGCCATCCAGGCACTCGACCTGCTCGTCGTCATCGACACGATGCCGAGCGAAATCGCCGGCTATGCCGATGTCGTCCTGCCCGAGAACGTGTTCCTCGAGCGCTACGACGAACTGCTGGTCGGCTGGGGCCGCCGCGGCTGGATGTCGCTGCGGCAACCGGTGGTCGAGGCCCCGGCCGAACAGAAGCCGGGCTGGTGGATCGCGAAGGAACTGGCCGGCCGGCTCGGCATTCCGGAGTGCATGCCCTTCAAGGACATGAGGGAGTACCTCGCCGCCCGCGTCGAGAAAGGCGGCTTCAGCTTCGCGAAACTCGAAGCCGACGGCGTGATCATGGGCGGCAAGGAGCCGAACACCGTCGAGGAAGGGCTCGAGCTGACCTTCGACACGCCGTCCGGCAAGGTCGAGTTCTGGTCCGATCAGCTGGCGAAGAAGGGCTTCGATCCGGTACCGAAGTACACCCGGCACGCCGACGCGCCCGCGGGTTACTTCCGCCTGATCACGGGCCGCGCCCCGGTTCACACCTTCAGCCGCACGCAGTCGAATCCGCTGCTCACCGGCCTGATGCGCGAGAACGAGATCTGGGTCAACGCCGCGACGGCTGCGCAGCTGGGGCTGAAGACCGGCCAGTACGTCAAGCTGAAGAACCAGGACGGCATCGAGACCAATCGCATCAAGGTCAAGGCCACGCAGCGCATCCGCCCCGACACGGTCTACATGGTCTACGGCTTCGGCCAGCGCAACTCGATGGCCAGCAGCGCCTACCAGCGCGGAGCGAGCGCGGCGCAGATCAACACGAAGTACGCCACGGACCCGTTGATGGGCGGCACCAGCATTCACGCGAACTTCGTCACCTTCGTGAAGGAGGCCTGAGATGGCGCGCTACGGAATGGTGATCGACACCCGCAAGTGCGTCGGCTGCATGGACTGCGTGGTGGCCTGTGAAACCGAAAACGACGTGCCGATCGGCTTCAGCCGCGACTGGATCACGACCGAGGTGCGGGGCGAGTTCCCGAACCTGTCGATGGAGATCCGCAGCGAGCGCTGCAACCACTGCGAGAACCCGCCGTGCGTGACCTGCTGCCCGACGGGTGCGAGCCACGTCTCCGAGCTTGGCATCGTCAAGGTCACCGCCAACCGCTGCATTGGCTGCAAGGCCTGCATCGCGTCCTGCCCGTACGGCGCGCGCTACGTCCACCCGAAGGGCTATGTCGACAAGTGCACGTTCTGCGACCACCGCATCAAGGACGGCAAGGACCCGGCGTGCGTCTCGGTGTGCCCGACCCACTGCATGCACTTTGGTGACCTCGACGATCCGAAGAGCAGCGTTGCCACACTGCTGCGCACGCGCAAGTGGCACACGCTGCTGCCCGAGGCCGGCACCCGGCCGCGGGTCTTCTACCTGACGTAAGGAGCGCGCACCATGTTCGAACTCACGACGACCCGCCATAACCCGGGCATCGATCCTGCGCTTCACGTCTGGGGCTGGGAGATCCCGCTGTACCTGTTCTTCGGCGGCATGGTCGCCGGCATGATGGTGCTGGCCGGCTATCGCGATGCTGCGCACCGCCAAGGGCGAGGACACGAAGACCTTCTTCTCGGTCCAGACGCCGCTGCTCGGATTCATGCTGCTGAACATCGGCATGCTGGCGCTGCTGCTCGACCTGGCGCACCCGCTCTACGTGTGGGCCATCTACATCACGTTCCAGGCGCTTTCTCCGATGTCCTGGGGCTCGTGGGTGCTGCTGATCGTCTACGGCATCCTGCTCGTGTCGGCACTGATCAGGCTGCCAGAGTCCTGGCCATGGCTCGGCGAACGCGTGCCACTGCTGCAGAAGGCCTCGGACTTCTTCGTCAAGCATCCTGCGCGCATGCGCTGGCTCGGCATGGCCAACATCGGCTTCGGTATCGCCGTCGGCATCTATACCGGCATCCTGCTCAACACGATGGTCGCACGACCGTTGTGGAACACCGCCGTGCTGCCGCTGCTGTTCCTCTTCTCCGGCCTGTCGGCGGCGGCGGCGGCCGTGCACCTCGCCACGGTCGTCTTCCCGGGTCGGCCCGCACCGCGTGGCCTGATCGGCGGCGCGCTTGCAGCCATGACGCAGCCGCTGGGCGCCGAGCCGCCCGCGAAGCGGACGATCGACACGGTCATTCGCGCCGATGTCGCGTTCCTGGTGATCGAACTGGTGCTGATCGCGCTGCTGCTGCTGTCGCTGGCAACGTCGTCGCTGTCGCACATCGAGGCGGCCGGCCTGCTGTTCAGCGGCTCCTACGGACTGGTGTTCTGGGTGGGCGTGATCGCGATCGGGATCCTGACTCCGATCGTGCTGCAGGCGCTGGAGCTGTCACACCGCATTCCGCACACGGTCGTGCCGGCCGTGCTGGTGCTCGCCGGCGGATTTGCGCTGCGCTGGGTGCTGGTCAACGCGGGCCAGGCAAGCGAGGATCGTCAGCGCCGTCGCGCCCTAGCACCGTGCGCCGCGAACAGCGGATCACGAGTTTCGATAGTTCAATCGCAACAGGAGTACCAGCCATGACAAGCACGCAAAGTCACCCTTTTTGCCGCCGCACTGCTCGGCGCAGCCGTCGCCTTCCCGGCTTTGGTCGCCGCGCAGAACTATCCCGCCAGCGTGAAGGAGCTGCGTCGCCAACGTCGCGCAAGCAGATCAAGACCGTCGACATGGCCGCGCTTCAAGACCGCGTTCGACGCCAAGACGCCAACGCCCTGACTCGTCGACGTACGCGAGCCTGAGGAGTACGCGGCCGGCTACATCCCGCGGCGCGGTCAACGTTCCGACGCGGGCTGCTCGAGTTCAACGATCTGGGGCGACGTCGGATTCCCGGACAAGACTCGACGTCAACAAGAAGATCTACGTGTACTGCAAGACCGGCGGTCGTTGCACGCTTGCCGCCAAGTCGCTGCAGGACCTCGGCTTCACCGACGTCACCGCCGTCGTGATGCTGTTCGAAGACTGGAAGAAAGCAGGATATCCCGGTCGCCGTTCCGAAGGCCGATGTGACTTCCGGCAGCCTGAGCCTGGACGCAAGGCTGCTCGTACAGCCGACGCGCCTCGGCCCGCCCGCATATGCCCCTCGCGCACGAGGGAGGAGAAACGCATGAAAGTCCAGTACCTCGTCCTCGAGCGCACTCGCGCTCGCCTCTGCCGGCGCTTTCGCGCAGGCCCCGGCACCGAAACCGACCCAGCCGGCCGTGTGCAACAACTGCCACAAGCCGGCGCCGGGCCAGGTGGCCGGGCTACTTCGAGAACGTCGCGTTCAAGTCGCAGGCGATCCAGCTCGGCATCGATGCCAACAAGGAGATCGTCCGCTTCGACCCGAAGACGCTGAAGGTCTTCGACGCTGGCGTGGCCAAGACAGCGGAGCAACTGCGCGAAGTCAAGAAGGGCCACGAGGCGCGCATCGCCTACGTCGAGAAGGACGGCCAGAAGTGGGCCACCGAGATCCGCTTCAAGGGCCCGGTCAAGGTCGCGAAGGAAGACCTCGTCGACTACGCCGTACGTGCGCAAGCTGGTCGACCAGGGCACCGGCAGCTTCATGCTGATCGACTCGCGGCCCCTGCCCCGCTTCCAGCAGGGCACGATCCCGGGTTCGGTCAACATCCCCTATCCGAGCTGGGACAAGGTCGTCAACCGCCTGCCGGCCGACAAGAACACGCAGCTCGTGTTCTTCTGCCAGGGCGTGACCTGCCAGATGAGCCCGCTGTCACAGCGCAAGGCGATCGGGCTGGGATACAAGAACACCAAGGTCTATCACGAGGGCGTGCCGGAGTGGCAGACCAAGGACTACCTGGCGACCCGGCCGCAGTTCGTCAAGGAAGCCTACGTCGACAAGGACATCCCGGCCGTCATCGTCGATGTTCGCTCGCCCGACGAAGCCAAGAGCGGGCACATCAAGGGCGCCGTCGGCATGCCGGCCGCGACCGTGAAGTCCCACCTGAAGTCCTTCCCGCCGGCCAAGCTGCAGGCACCGATCATCGTCTATGACGGACGCGGCGGCGCCGAGTCGGTCGCGGTGGCGCGCGAACTCATCAAGTCCGGCCAGACCAACGTGCAGGTCGTCGAAGGCGGCCTGCTCGGTTGGCAGGCGGCCGGCTACGCGATCGAATCCGGCGTGCCGGCGTTGACCCAGGTCGCGTACGCACCCAAGCCGCGCCCAGGCGCCATCGCCGTCGACGAGTTCAACAAGCTGGCGCGCAATACGCCGGTCGACGTGCTGATCCTCGACGTGCGCAACCAGGACGAAGCCAACGCCGGCATGATCAAGGGCGCCCTGCTGATTCCGGACGAAGACCTGGTCGCGCGCATGGCCGAGGTGCCGAAGGACAAGCGCGTCATCGCCCACTGCAGCACCGGCATCCGCGCCGAGATGGCGTATCACAAGCTGAAGGACGCGGGCTACAAGGCCGGGTTCCTCAACGCCGAGATCGAAATCGACAAGGCAGGCAACTTCAAGGTGACGCCGAAGTAACCGCAGCCAACGCCCTTGCTGCCAGGATGGTGGTCGGTGAGCGGGTCCAGCGGGACCCGCTCCTCCTCTTGGGGGCTTCCCCCGACCGCGCGATGCCCGCGAGTTACTGCGTGACAGCGTCATACCCCGTGGGGTATATTTGATCGCGTTGACAGCGCGCAATGATGCAGGACGGCAAGCAACCTAGCCTTGACCCTGTGATGTCGTGACCGGGCGTTGCAGGAGGTTTGTGCCAGCGGAATCGCGGCAAGAGCGTCGTCTGCTCGCTTGATGTCTTTGGAGGACTCCTTTATGTCAGATGCCACTTACTCATCCGCTGGCCCGGCCCTGGAGCCCTCGGTGGCGCGCGCACGCGCGGCCAAGCCGTACTGGAATCCGTATTTCGTCGGCTTCCTGCTTGGGCTCGTGCTGCTCGCCACGTACGTGGTCACGGGCCGCGGCCTTGGCGCGACCGGCGCCTTCTCGTCGGTCGCCGCGTGGCTGGCCGGCCTGTTCTCTACCGAGCACGTGGCGTCCAACGCTGTGCATTCGCGCTACTTCAATGACGGCGCGCCGCTGCTGTCATGGACGTTGTTCCTGCTGATCGGCGCCTTCATCGGCGCCCTGGTGTCGGGACTGCAGGGCGGCCGCGTGGGCATGACGATCGAGCGTGGACCACGCGTCACGGACAACGCAGCGCCTGATGCTGGCCTTCGGCGGCGGATTCCTTGCCGCCTTCGGCGCCAAGATCGCCAAGGGTTGCACCAGCGGCCAGGCGCTGACCGGAGGGTCGATCCTCAACGTCGGCAGCCTGGTCTTCATGGTGTCGGTCTTCCTGGCGGCCTACGCCCTCGCCTACTTCGTTCGCAAGGAGTGGATCTGATGCTGCCCCTCGCCTATCACATGGAATTCAGCGTCGTCGCTGACCTCGCGATCGCGGTGCTGCTGGGCATCGGCTTCGGCTTCTGCCTCGAGCGTGCCGGCTTCGGCAGCGCGCGCAAGCTGACCGCCGTCTTCTACCTCTTCGACATGTCGGTCGTGAAGGTGATGTTCACCGCCATCGTCACGGCGATGGTCGGACTGTTCCTGCTGTCGGCGGCCGGCATGCTGGCAATCTCGGACCTCTACATCGAACCCACGTCGTATGCGGCGCAGATCCTCGGCGGCCTCGTGTTCGGTGCCGGCTTCATCATCGGCGGCTACTGTCCCGGAACCTCGGTGGCGGCGATCGCCACCGGCAAGAAGGACGGCATGGTGTTCGCCCTCGGCATGCTGGCGGGCGTCATGGCGTACGCCGAGTTCACGCCGGGCGTCGAAGCGTGGATCAAGGCCACGAGCAGCGGTGAAGTGACGCTGCCAGCGTTGACCGGCATCGGCATGGGCTGGTGGGTCATCGCCTTCGTGGCCTTCCTGCTGCTGGCGGCGCGTGGCATGGACTGGCTGCAGCGCAAGTTCAGCCATCTGCGTCCGCGCATGACCTGATCTCCGTTCGGCCGACACTCCCCTCCGTCGGCCGGACATGAAAACGGCCACCGCAGGTGGCCGTTTTCGCTTCGGTGCTGCGCGATCAGAACTGCTTGCCCCACGCGATGCCGAGGCTGTTTTCGTACATCGAGATGGTCTCGGTGCCGCCCGCGCCGGGGCCGAGGATCGCATTGAACATCGACGAGCCCGTCACCGAGTTCTTGAACGCGTGCATGTAGGCGACCGTGATGCTGGACTTGTCCGGCATGTTGTAGCTGAAGCCCAGCGTCAGGTGCTGCTGCACGACGCCCGGCGCGATGATGTTGAACGTCACATTGGCCGAGTCGATCGGGTTCTGCGTGTAGTTGTAGCCGGCGCGCAGTGTCCAGGCCGGGTTCGAGCTGATACTCGACGCCGATCTTGTAGACGTTGACGGACTGCCAGCCGAAGCCCGGGCCGTTGTTGGCGCCGAGCGGCGCGCCGGTCATGCCCTGGTTCGCGATCGAAGGCACGTCGCCGTAGGCGATATAGAGCCAGTCGAACGCGAACGTCCAGTCCTGAGCCCGGTGTACGCCACGCCGGCCCCATAGCTGGCCGGAATGTCAAAGCCGCCCTGCTCGGCGAACAGGCCCTTGTACTTGTCGAAGTTGCTCATCTGCATCTTCGACGAATACACGGCGCCGATGCGGAAACCGTCGAACTCGCCCTGGTAGCCGATCCGCACGCCCCAGCCGCTCGAGCTGTCGTAGCCGTTGTTCGTCACGTACCCCGGCGCCGAGGTGAACGGCGGGAAGCCGGGCGCGTTGTCGAACGCCTGCAGTCCCTCGGCCTTGAAGCGCTGGTAGCCGAAGAGCGGCGCGATGCCGATCGCCTGCGTCGGCGCGAACTTCCACGCCAGCGTCGGCGCGACGATCAGCTGTGACAGGTCGACGCCGAGGCTGCCATTGCCGCACAGCATGTTCGCCCTGTTCGGCCCCATGCCGCAGTTCAGCTGCCCGCCCGGGATAGTCGGTGTTCATGCCGCCGTTGCCGTACACCGTGACGCCCAGCGCGAGATCGGGCCTGAGCATGTAGTTGTAGCCGAACTCCGGGATGAAGAAGTTCGTCGCTGTCGCTGTCGGCGGACCCGTTGAGCCCGGGCGCGCGCCGCAGCGCGGCGCTGCGCTGTGGGCTGAACCAGTCGATGCCCGACGTCGAGCCGGGTGCCGACGAACGCCATGCTGGCCGGATTGTTGGCGCCGCCCATCGAGTCCAGCGCCAGGCCGTAGCTCGCGCCGCCCATGCCCTTGGCGCGCATGCCGTAGCCGTGGCTGAAGTAGCCGTCGGTCGCTGCCGCCGTGAGCGGCAACAGCGCCGCCGCGCAGATCGCGGCCGCAATCGGTCGCAGCATGAATGAACCCTTCATCGAATCCTCCTCCTGTGGAGTTGACGGCGGCCTCGGACGCCGCCCGTTACAGAGGGGATTTCACGCGTCCCAGCATCGCGCCTGTTGTGCCGGCTCAAATGTGAAGTGGTACAGGGTAGGGTATGCACGCGAACGTTGCGATGCAACAACGGTCTGCGAAGGGCGGACGACATCGCCGCGCGTTGGCGGGCGCGTATGCGCTGTTGCGGAAGGAGTGGATCCGATGCTGCCCCCCGCCTACGGCGGGAACTCCGCGTTGCCGCAGACCTCGGGATCGCGGCGCTGCTCGGCCTTGGCCTCGGTTTCGGCTTGCGCCTGGAGCGTCGAGGCCTAGGCAGCACGCGCAAGCTGACTGCCTTCATTTACCTCTTCGATATTCGTCGTGAAGGTGATGTTCACGGCCCGCCAATGCGGTTGTGATTGCGCTCGGGATGCTCGCCGACGTAATGGCCTATGGCGCCTCACTCTGCGCATCGAAACCTGGATCAAACAGCAGTGACTTCATCGAGCAGTGCTGGCTGCGGGATGACGTCGACACAGGATGGCGAAGCTGCGGCGTGATTCTTGCCACTCTTTGTTTTCGGCCGCACACTGGCGTTTCCCCGCCGGCTTAGCGGGGGACGCGGGCCTCTGCCAGCGAAGGGACATACGGTGAGCGTCGCAACCGCCTCGCTGATCCGCCACTGGTCGGCACTGCTGATCCTGGCAGCCTTGCTGACGACAATTGCTGGCGGACAGGAACGCCGCGACGATCGGCCCGCGTCGGCGATCGTCGTACTTCATGTCGACGGAGTGATCGGACCGGCGACCGCGGACTTCATTCACCGGGGCCTGGTCAAGGCACAAAGCCGCGGCGCGCGTTTGGTCGTGTTGCAGATGGACACGCCGGGCGGCCTCGATGAGTCGATGCGACGCATCATCAAGGAGATCCTCGCTTCCCCGGTGCCGATTGCCACCTACGTCGCGCCCGAAGGTGCGCGGGCGGCGAGCGCCGGCACGTACATCCTCTATGCGTCCCATATCGCAGCCATGGCGCCGGCGACGAACCTTGGCGCAGCGACACCCGTTTCCATCGGCGGCGCCCCGGGAGATACCGAACCCACTGACCGCGGTGACGAAGGTCGAGAGCGCCGCAAAGATGGAACAGCGGAGCCAGCGAAGGACGGCGATACGAAAGGCCGCAGCCCGGCGGCCGAGAGACGAGCCGCTCCCTCCTCCGCCACAGCTTCGCGTGAAAAGGCCGTCAACGACGCGGCAGCTTATATCCGCGGACTTGCCCAGCTGCGCGGTCGCAACGCCGAGTTCGCGGAGCAAGCCGTGTTGAAGGCGAGCAGTCTGTCGGCGAGCGAAGCGCTCAAAGGCGGCGTGATCGACGTGATGGCAACTTCGATCAGTGACCTGGTGCGACAGATCGACGGTCGCTCAGTGGTGCTGCCGTCGGGCAAGGTCACGCTGGCGCTTGCCGGGGCGCCGCTGGAGACGCTCCAGCCCGACTGGCGCACGCGTGTGCTGGGCGTGCTGTCGAATCCGATGCTCGCGATGGTCCTGATGATGGTGGGCGTCTACGGCTTGTTCGTGGAATTCACCACCCCGGGTTTCGGCGTGCCGGGTGTCGCCGGTGCGATCGCGCTGTTGATGGCGCTCTATGCTTTCAACCTGCTTCCGGTGAACTGGGCGGGCGTTGCCCTGCTCGCGCTCGGCGCGATATTGATGATCGCCGAGGTGTTTCTGCCGAGCTTCGGTGCGCTCGGAGTCGGCGGGATCATCGCGTTCATCGTCGGCGGACTGATGATGTTCGATTCGGACGATCCGTCCTTCGATGTTGGTTGGCCCTTTGTCGTCGGGCTCGCGCTGGTCAGCGCTGCTTCGGCACTGGCGCTGGGAACCTTCGCGGTGAAGTCGCGCCGGCGTCCGGTCGTCAGCGGGCGCGAAGACATGGTGGGGGCGCCCGGGAAGGTCATCGCCGTCGAGGACGGAAACGTGTGGGCCGAAGTTCATGGAGAGCGCTGGCTGGTGACCAGTTCGTCGAGCCTGCGGCTTGGCGACCGCGTCCGCGTCGACGGGATCCATGGGCTCACCCTGAATGTCACCCCAGTTTCCGACAACAGGAGTTGATCATGCTGTTCGACTCATTCGTGCTCACCGCGGGCCCGCTGGTGGTACTGATCGCCGTGGCGCTGTTCTCTGCGATCCGGATACTGCGCGAATACCAGCGCGCGGTCGTGTTCACGCTGGGGCGCTTCTGGCGCGTCAAGGGACCCGGCCTGGTCATCATCATTCCCGGCATCCAGCAGATGGTGCGTGTCGACCTGCGCATCGTCACGATGGACGTTCCGCCGCAGGACGTGATCTCGCGGGACAACGTCTCGGTGAAGGTCAATGCCGTGCTGTTCTTCCGCGTCATCGACCCGCAGAAGGCGATCATCAATGTCGAGAATTTCCTGGTCGCCACCAGTCAGCTTGCGCAGACGACGCTGCGCGTCGTGCTGGGCAAGCATGAACTCGACGAAATGCTCGCCGAGCGCGAGCGGCTCAACATCGACATCCAGAAGATCCTCGACGCGCAGACGGCCGATTGGGGAGTCAAGGTGACGAACGTCGAAATCAAGCATATCGACCTGAACGAGTCGATGATCCGCGCGATTGCCAGGCAGGCCGAGGCTGAACGCGAGCGGCGGGCGAAGGTGATCCATGCCGAGGGCGAGAAGCAGGCGTCCGCGACGCTGCTGGAGGCCGCGCAGATGCTTGCGCAGCAGCCCGAGGCAATGCAGCTGCGGTACCTGCAGACCATGACGCAGGTGGCCGGCGATCGGGCCTCGACCATCGTGCTTCCGCTGCCGATGGACATGCTGGCAGCGCTGACACGCGGCAGCGCGCAGAAGTCCGGCTAGCCGTTACCCAGGCGGCCGTCGCCGACGCGCCCCGCGCGCCTCACGCTTATCGCTGAACCGCGGCTTGCATCCGCGCGCGTTCGACGGCGGCGGTCAGTTCCCTATGCCGCGGCGTATCGGCCCGGATCTGCTCGAGCAGCAGCGACCAGTGGGCGATCGCCTCGGCGTATTGCCCGCTTTCATACGCAGCGCTACCGGCCATTTCAAGCGCGACCGGATGGCGTGAGTTGAGTGCCAGTGCCTGTGCGACCAGCTCCGCCGGCTTGCCGCGCAGTTGCCCGCCCTGGCTCATCGCCACGGCATCCGCGTACTCGCACAGCACTGCCGGATCCTTCCCGACCTTGTCGGGGGAAACGGCAACGGCGCGCTCGAACGCGCGCGCGGCGGCATCGAATCGGTCGGCCTGAACGTGGGCGCGGCCGAGCAACACCCAGCCCCGCGCGTCGCGCGGTTGACGTTGCAGGTGGGATTCCAGCCGCTGCACGTAGTCCGCCGAGCTCGTCGGCGCCACGTCAGGCGACGAACCGTCAACCGCCTGCGGTGTACCGAAATACACGTACAACGCGGCGGCCAGCACCGGCACCGCAGCCGCAATCAGCAGGCCCACCAGCCAGCGACGCGGACTTCCGCTGCGCATCAGGCCCGGCAGCACAAAGGCAACCGCTCCTGCGCTGAGTGACAGCGCCACGCTCCAGAAGAGGATGGTGGTCCACATGGCCGGATTATCGGGCGTACTGCCAGAGGCCAACGGATGGCGAAAAGAAAAGGGGCGGAGTCACCTCCGCCCCTCCCGTACGCAAATCGCGCTATTTCGTCGGAGCCGGCTGTACCGCCGTCGCAGGCGCGGCCGCGGCTGCAGGCGTTGCCACCGATGCGGCTGCCTTGCGCTTGGCCACCACCGCGTCGCGGAGGATCTTGATGCCCTCCTGCGACGCGGCTGCCGACTTGGCCAGCGACTCCTTGGCCTGGTCAAGATTGTGGAACGCGGAACCGTTCGACGCCGTCCACCATTCCCAGTTGGCGTGCGCCTCGGTGTGCTTGGCGCGCGCGGAGTTGAGCGTCGCGTCATCCAGTCCCACCGCCTGCACCTCGCCGAACGTGTTGATCAGCTGCGTCAGCCAGAATTCGGCGTGCCGCACCTTGCCCGCGTAGTGCGAGGCCATCGACTCCATCACGTACTTGGCCTGCTCTTCCTTCCAGTCGGTGTGGCAGGTCAGGCAGGTCTCCTTGATGTAGTGCTTCGGATTCGTCTGCCAGTGCGAGGTGAACGTCTTCTTGGTCTTCGGATCGGTGACCTTCGGCATGTGGCAAGACGCGCATTGCACGCCCGCCTTGTCATGCTTGGAGTTCCAGAAAACCTCGGCGTCCGGGTGCTGCATCTTCGTGAGCAGTGCACCGGTCTGGAAGTGGCGGAAGTCGCGGAAGTTGATGTTGTCGTAGAACTTGGTGATGTTGCTGACCGCCACCAGCGGGAACACGTTGGTGCGCTGGTCCGCCATGCCGATCGCTGCGCCGGTCTTCGGATCGATTCCCGGGTTGCAGTTGTACTCGACATGGCACTGCGCACACTGCAGCTTGCTGTCGTACTTTTCCAGCATTGCGATCTTGCGGTTGAAGCCGCGCACGCCCACGTCCTTGACCTCGAACTTGGTCTTGTTCGCGTCCTCCGAGTACAGCGTCGGGAAGTCCGTGCGCGTCAGCGCCTGGATCAGCGCGTCACGCACGACACGCGGCTTGGCCGCATGCGGGTCGTGGCAGAAGATGCAGTTGTTGGCGTGGTTCACCGACTTCACGAACTCGACGACCTTCGAAGAGCGGCTCCACTTGGCGCCCGGTACCGGGTCGCCCATGTAGGCCCAGTCGAGGATGTGGTCCTGCGTCTTGCACGAGACGCAGACCGGGTTCGCCGCGGCCGCGGTGCCGGGCTTGAACGGCTTCTGGTCGGTGTTGTCCGGATAGTTGTCCTGGATGACGTCCCACACCTTGAAGTTGCCGCCGGCCCTGGCGAGATAGCGCCAGCTGTCCTTCGCGGAGAAGCGACCGCCGAAGCCGCGGTCGACGACGAACTGGTCGAGCACCATGAACGCGTGCGAGCGCGGCAGGTTGTGCTCGCGCGTGAAGCCGTGCGGCGTCATCAGCAGGTCGAATGCCGGATTAGGCGACGGCCCCGTCATCTGCTTCTTCTCGAATCGGCCGGTGCGGTTCCAGTCCATCTGGTAGGCGGTGTCGAACTGGTTTTTGTGGCACGCGCCACAGGTCGCCGGATCGGTCGACGTCGTCGGGCGCGCCGACGGATTGCCGAGATGGTTCTCGATACCGCTATGGCACGACGTGCACGCCAGACCCTTGTGCTTGCCGGAGTCGTGAAACTCTTTTACGGGCGCGTGACAGCCGAAGCAACCGGACGCATCGAACTTCGCTGGCTTGGCTGCGGGCGCAGCCTTTGGTGCTGCGGCGGTCTTGGCCGCGGCCGGTGCCTGCTGTGCCGAAGCGAACGGCGCCACCAGCGCCGTCATCAGTGCAGCCGCCTGCAGGACGCGCAGCAGCGTTGCTCTCTTTGCCATTGTTCCCCCGAATCGATTCTGAAACGAATCTTTTCGAAGTTAACAATCGGGTTTCCCCGGCGCTTGATGACCATCAAGCACGCGCAGTCGCTACGCCGGAGTACCTCCAGAGAGGTAGAGCGCTAGCTGGACTTCAGGGAAGGACGCGATCGATCGTTACCGACACGTCCTTGGTGCCCACCGCGACCGGCTTGGACAGCCCCTCCAGATCGCCGCTTGCCGGCATCGGTCTGCCCGTCTTGGAAACGCGCGCCCCGATGATGACCGAAGGTACCGAAGACAGCTTCGTCGGCGACATCGCCATCGTGTCGTCGAGTGTGAACCTGGCCGGCAGTTCCGATACCTTCATCTGCGTCAGCGCGAGCGGCATGCGTGAACCCTCGGCGGGACGCGCGAAGATGAACACGGTGTCGGTCGGTGCCGCCTTGGCGCGGATCGCGTCGGCGAGGTTGACGGTGCCACCGACCGTCGCGCCGGTGGCCGCCGCCGCGTCCTTTGCGGGAGCGGCGGAGGAAGCGGCCGCCATCGGTGCCGTCTTTTGCGCGGCCGCCGCAACTGGCGCCGCGGGTGGCATTCCGCCGAGCTTGCGCGCCTCGTTGATGCTGGCGGTGATCTGCTGGACGATCTGGGAATCGGCCGGCTGCGAAGCCCGCAGGCGCTCCCAGTAGTCGACCGCGGCCTTGTAGTCCTTGCGATCGAACGCGGCGGTGCCCGCCATCGCCAGCGCTTTCCAGTGCGTCGGGTCGACCTTTAACGCAGCGTCGACCAGTTCGAGCGGCTTGCCGGCGATCGACCGCCCCTGACTCATCGCCAGCGCGTCGGCGTAGTCCGCGAGCAGATCGGGTTCGTTAGGCACCAGCTTGTTGAGCTTCTCGTAGGCGGCGGCCGCCTCCGGGAATTTGCGCATCGTGTAGTACGTCTTGGCCAGGATCGCCCAGCCCTCGATGTTGTCCGGCTCCTTTTCCAGCCGCGCGGCCAGCTGCTCCACCATCTGGCTCACCTGCTCCGGATTCAGCTGGTGCGCCGACTCGACGGGTGTGGCGATCGGCGAAAACGCGTCCGGCGCGCCGAATTGCCAGTACATCAGGCCGGCGACCACCGGCACCGCGAGTGCGACGACGACCGCGGTGGTGCGGCTGGGCGCGACGGGTGCCGCGCTCGCGCGCGCATCCGAGCGTCCTTCTTCGAGCAGGCGTCGCTCGAGCTCCGCCTTGGCTTCAGCGTATTTCGCTTCGGAAAGCGTGCCGCGCCGGAGGTCGGCATCGAGGTCGGCGAACTGGTCGCGATAGATCGTTGCGTTGGCGACGTGGCGCTCGACATTCGAGCCGTGCCCGGAGCGCAGTAGCGGCCACAGCAGCCACGCGAGGGCAATGACCACCATGACGGTGGCGATGGCGATGAAGGCAGTCACGATGAGGTCTTGTTGTTTTCGGTGGTGGCGAGCATGCGTTGCGCTTCAGCATGCTCGGCATCGGTGAGCGGGCGTTCGTCGACGCGCGCGCGTCGGCTGACGAGGGTACGGTAGAAGACGAGCACGGCGAGCAGCAGCAACGCGATCGGACCGATCCACAGCAGCGCCGTGGTCGCCTTGAACGGCGGCCGGTAGAGCACGAAGTCGCCGTAGCGCGTCACCATGAAGTCGACGATTTCCCGGTCCGACTTGCCGCTCTTTATCTGCTCGTTGATCTGGTTGCGCAGGTCGACCGCCAGTTCGGCATTCGACTCGGCGATCGACTGGTTCTGGCAGACCAGGCAGCGCAGCTGGGCGGACAGATCGACGAGGCGCCTCTGCGCGACCGGATCGAGCGTCGTCGGCTCGGTCGAGGCCTGTGCGACCAGCGGCAGGCAGCTCACCAGCAAGATGGCGAGGAGCCTTTTCATGCTTTCCTCAATTGCTCGAGCAGCGGCAGCATCTTCTTCTGCCAGACCTCCTCGGTGATCGGGCCGATCTGCTTGAAGCGGATCACGCCGCTCTTGTCGATGACGAAGGTCTCCGGCACGCCGTAGACGCCGTAGTCGATGCCGACGCGGCCGTCGATGTCCTTCACCGACAGGTCGTAGGGATCGCCGAACTGCGCGAGCCAGGCCTTCGCCGCGTCCGGCTTGTCCTTGTAGTTCAGTCCGACGATGGGTACGGCTTTCTTCCTCGCCAGTTCGACCAGCAGCGGATGTTCCTGGCGGCAGGCCACGCACCACGAGGCCCACACGTTCAGCAGCCACACCTGCCCCTTCATGTCGGCCGGCGAGAACTTGGTCTCCGGCTGCGCCAGCTGCACCAGTGAAAATTCGGGTGCCGGCTTGTCGATGAAGGGCGACGGAACCTCGCGCGGATTGAGCCACAGGCCGCGCAGCAGGAAGACCGAGACGATCAGGAAGACCGCGAGCGGCAGCAGGTAGATGAGAGCCTTGCGCACCGCTAGTCGTGCCGGGTTGGTGATTCGTTGAAGCATTGCCGCTCATGGGTGTGCAGTCGCAAAAGCCGTCGAAATCGGCGTCAGGCAAGGCGCAAACCGGAGCGAGGCTGAACACCTCGCGAGGATTTGCAACGGAGCATGGCGGCGATTGTCGGCCGTTTTCATCAGCGAATTACTGACGCGGCACACTAGACCGCCGCCTGCGTGCCCCGCACGGTCTCCTCGCGTCGCGCGAGCAGCCGGTAGCGGCGGTCAAGCAGCGCCGTCAGGCCGCCGAGCGCCATCAGCACGCAACCGCCCCAGATCCAGGTAATGAACGGCTTCGAGTAAACGCGCACGCTCCAGGCGCCGTTGGCGACCGGTTCGCCCAGTGAGACATAGATGTCACCGAGCACGCTGGAATCGATGGCCGCCTCGGTCATCGGCATCTGCTGCACGTTGTAGATGCGCTTCTCCGGATGGAGGTGTTCGACATACTTGCCGTTCTTGGTCACCTCGACGGAGCCGCGCGCGCCCGTGTAGTTGGGGCCCTGAATCTGGCGCGTGCCTTCGAACTTGAAGCTGTAGTTGCCGACGGTGACGGAGTCGCCGATGTCCATGCGCACGTCGCGCTCGACCTCGTAGCCCTTCACCAGCGTGACGCCGATGATGAACACCGCCACGCCAAGATGCGCGAGCTGCATGCCCCAGTAGGCGCGACCCTGCGCCGCGAGGCGGTCCCAGAGCCCGCCCTTGATGTGGCGCACGCGCTCCTTGACGTTGATCGCCGCGGACGCAATCACCCAGAACGCCAGGAACAGACCAAATGCGATCATCGGGGTCCAGCGCCCGGCCAGAAACGGCACGACCAGCCCCGTCACGAGGCTCACGCCCAGTGCCCACTTGAGCCGCATCGCGAGGTCCGGCAACTCGGCCCTCTTCCAGCGTGCGATCGGGCCTATGCCCATCAGGAAGACGAGCGGCGCCATGATCGGCACGAACACCGCATCGAAGTACGGCGGACCGACCGAGATCTTGCCGAGGTTCAGCGCGTCGAGAAACAACGGATAGAGCGTGCCGAGCAGCACCGAGGCACAGGCCACGGTCAGCAGCACGTTGTTCATCAGCAGCAGCGATTCGCGCGACACCGTGTCGAACTTGCCGCCGAGGCCGACCTTGGGCGCGCGCCACGCAAACAGCGCGAGCGAGCAGCCGATGACGACGACGAGGAAGCCGAGAATGAAGACGCCGCGCTTCGGGTCCGTGGCGAATGCGTGCACCGAGGTCAGCACGCCGGAACGCACGAGGAAGGTGCCGAGCAGCGACAGCGAGAACGTCGAGATCGCGAGCAGCACGGTCCAGCTCTTGAAGCTGCCGCGCTTTTCCGTCACCGCGAGCGAGTGGATCAGCGCAGTGCCGACCAGCCAGGGCATGAACGAGGCGTTTTCAACCGGGTCCCAGAACCACCAGCCGCCCCAGCCCAGCTCGTAGTAGGCCCACCAGCTGCCCAGCGCGATGCCGACCGTCAGGAAGCACCATGCCAGCGTCGTCCATGGACGCGACCAGCGCGCCCATGCAGCGTCGAGCTTGCCGCCGATCAGCGCTGCGATCGCGAAGGCGAACGCCACCGACATGCCGACATAGCCCATGTAGAGCATCGGCGGATGGAACACCATGCCCGGATCCTGCAGCAGCGGGTTCAGGTCGCGACCATCCGGCGCCGGCGGGAAAAGCCGGTCGAACGGGTCGGACGTCGTCAGCATGAAGAGCAGGAAACCCACCGAGATGAGCCCCTGCACGCCGATGACGCGCGCCACCATTTCCTCTGGAAGGTGGCGCGAGAACGTCGCCACGGCAAGCGTCCACCAGGCCAACATCAGCACCCACAGCAGCATCGAGCCTTCGTGCGAGCCCCAGCTTGCGGCGATCCGGTACTGCAACGGCAGCTGCGAGTTGGAGTTCGTCGCGACGTTGAGCACCGAGAAGTCGTTGTTGACGAAGGACGCCGCCAGGCACAGAAACGCCAGCGTCACGAAGAACGCGTTGCCGCGGGCGGCGGGTCGTGCAACACCCATCCAGACGCGGTCGCCGCGCGCGGCTCCGGCCAGCGGCAGCGCGGCCTGCACGGTCGAGATCAGCAGCGCAAGGATCAGGGCGAAGTGGCCAATCTCGGGAATCATCGAATGCTCCGGTTCTCGCGCGGCGGTTTACGGCAACGTGACAGTCTTCTGCGCCTTGTGCGCCTGCTCAACCGCGTGCGCGGCCTCCGGCGGCATGTAATTCTCATCATGCTTGGCCAGTACTTCGTGGGCCTTGAAGGTGCCGTCAGCCTGCAGGCGGCCCTGCGCGACGACTCCCTTGCCTTCCTTGAACAGATCAGGAAGGATCCCCGAGTAAGTGACCGGAATGACCTTCGCGGTGTCCGTCACATTGAAGTTCACCGTCAGCCCATCGGCGCCGCGCTTGAGGCTGCCCTGCTCCACCAGGCCGCCGATGCGAAAGGCCTTGCCCTGCGGCGCTTCCTTGTTGGCCACCTGAGTCGGGCTGTAGAAGAACACCAGGTTTTCCTGGAAGGCCGACAGCACCAGGGCTGCAGCGATGCCGAGCCCGGCCAGCCCGCCGATGATCAATGCGATTCGTTTGTGTCTCGGTTTCATGCAGTGCTCCGCGCGCGCGCGCTTTCGCGCCTCAACTCGGTTTCGGCGGCACGACGTCGCGCCTTCAGTTGCCAGATCTCGATCGCGAGGACTGCCGCGACCATGGCGAATGAGCCCCAGACATAGAGGCCGTAGCCGCCCATCGACCAGAACGCGTCCCAGCTTCCCCAGGTCACTTGAGTCTCCCTTGCGCTGCAAGTTCCCCGACCCAGTCGGCGCGCCGCTCGCGTTCGAGGATGATCGTCCGAACGCGGTACAGGACAGCGGCGATAGCGTACATCCAGAACGCGAGCGCCATGATCAGCATTCCCCACAACATCGTCGTGGCCATCGAGGAGCCTTTCACGCTGACCGACGCACCTTGGTGCAGCGTGTTCCACCACTTCACGGAGAAGTAGATGATCGGCACGTTGACGACGCCGATGATCGCGAGCACCGCGCCCGCCTTGTCGGCCCGGCGCCGGTCGTCGATCGCTGCCTGCAGCGCGATGAATCCGAGATAAAGGAAGAGCAGGATCAGTTCGGACGTCAGCCTGGCGTCCCAGACCCAGTACGCGCCCCAGGTGGGCCGGCCCCAGAGCGCACCGGTCCAGAGCGCCAGAAAGGTCATCAGCGCGCCGGTTGGTGCGATCGCGGTGGCCATCATCGACGACAGGCGCGTGTTGAACGCGAGGCCGACCGCCGCCCAGAACGCCATGACGACGTACAGGAACATCGACATCCACGCCGCCGGTACATGGATGAAGATGATGCGGTAGCTCTCACCCTGCGTCGCGTCGCTCGGCGCAACGAAGAAACCGATATAAAGCCCGACGATCGTCAGTACCAGCGCCAGCGCGACGAACCACGGGATCAGCCGCCCGGCCAGCGGATAGAACGTCTGTGGCGAGGAAAACCAGAACAGGTTGAACCGCGGTGCGGTGGTCGTCGTCATGTCGTCGTCACTGTCGTTGTCTGCCTACTCCACCGAGATCCGCAACGCGATGCCGACGAGCCAGGGCGTCAGTACAAGGGCGAACAGCAGGAAGGCACCCAGGAGAAGCAGATACGCGGCGTAGCCGACACCTGACGCCGCGGCTCCCACTGCGCCGGCTCCGAAGATCAGCACCGGGATGAAGAGCGGCAAGACGAGCAGCGATGTTAACACCCCCCCTCCCCGCAGACCGAGCGTGAGCGCCGCACCGACGGCGCCGATCAGGCTCAGGACCGGCGTGCCGAGTATCAGCGAGGCGACCATCACCAGCGTCTCCTCGACGCCGATATCGAATGCGACGCCGAAGACGATCGAGATCACCGTCAGCGGCAGCCCGGTCACCAGCCAGTGGGCGGTGGCCTTGCCGAGAACGATCAGTGGCAGAGGTTCCGATGACAGCAGCATCTGTTCGAGTGTGCCGTCGGCATGGTCGTTGGCGAAGAGGCGCGGCAGCGACAGGATCGCGGCCAGCAGTGCAGCGACCCAGACGACTCCCGGCGCGATCGCGCGGAGCAGGTTGGGCTCCGGCCCGATGCCCAGCGGCACGATCGTCACGACGACGACGAAGAAGAACAGCGTGTTCAGTACATCCGCCTTCTGCCGGACCGCCAGCAGCAGATCGCGGCGCACCACCTGCAGCAGCACGTTCAGCACGCCGCATCCTCGGCCTCGGCTTCGGGCATGGCAACGGGGCCGCCGAGGTCGACGCGCTTGCGGTGCGCGGCCTCGACCGGGACTTCCTGGTGCGTCGTCAACACGACCGTGCCGCCGTTATGAATGTGGCGCGCGATCAGTGCGCTCAGGTTCGCGACACCGCGCACGTCGAGCGCGGTGAAAGGCTCGTCGAGAATCCACAGCGGCACTTCCTCGCTGACGTAGAGCCGTGCAAGGGCGACGCGCCGGCGCTGCCCCTGCGACAGGAAGCGCGCCATGGAGTCCTCGAACCCCGCGAGGCCGACGGCGTCCAATGCCCGCGCCAGCTGCGCTTCGTCGGCGTGACGCCCGGCCACGCGCACCGACACGCGCAGGTTCTCGCGGACCGTCAGATCGTCCTTCACGCCGTTCAAATGGCCGATGTAGACGAGATCCTTCCAGTACTCCTCGCGCAGCCGGCGGATGTTTGCGCCCTTCCAGCGGATCTCGCCGGCCGTGGGTTCGAGCAGCCCGCACATGATGCGCAGCAGGCTGGTCTTGCCGGTGCCATTCGGTCCGGCGACGCGCAGCAACGTGCCGTTTTCCGCGGAAAACGACTGGCGCGAGAACAGCAGCCGCTCGCCACGTTCGCAGGTCAGGTCGACAGCCTCAAGCATCTAGTTGGATACGCACTTCGTCATTGCGGCGCGCAGAGTACGGGACGCGGCGCAGCGTTACAAGCCGCGTTACAGCCCGGATTGGAGCTAGGTCAATTCGCCGACTGCGATGGGTCAAGAAAAAGGCCGCGCGCTGCGCGGCCTTGGTACTAACCCTTTCAGCTGAACGACGCCTGCTCGCGCCGCTGCTACAAGGGGCTACTTCCACGAATAGATGTAGCTCACCCCGAGATAACCGACGTTCTGATCCGGCTGCAGATAGACCGTCGAGTTGTCGCTGTACAGGAACGGTGTCCCGCCATACGCAAAACCCCAGTCGTCGTACGTCAGGCGCTGATAGGCGCCATCGACACGGAACGTCGATCTCTCGCTGAACGCATAGGTGCCGAAGAGCCGCAGTTCCATGCGCCGGTAGACGATATCGGGCAATCCCCCGGTCGCCGCCAGCAGTTGCGGGTTGCCCGGGGACGCATTGGGTCCCAGTGTCTGCGAGTACTTGTCCTCGTTGCTGACGTAAGAGAACGTGCCCCCGAGTTGCAGCCGCTCGCTCGCCTTACCGGTGAAGCCGACGCCGGCGTTGAATGAGCTGTCGTCGAACGCGAGGATGTACCCCGCCGGCCGCGCCTGGTTGAGCTTCTGGCTGCCGGTCGACAGGTATCCGTTGATGTTCCACGCGTCCGACAGCGCGTAGTTGACGTCGAGCGTGTACAGGTCGAACTTGGTCTCCTGCAGTGCGTACTGCGTCGGCGCGTTGTAGTCGTCGCGGCCGTAATCGATGGCGAACTGCAGCGACAGCGCGTCGGTCGCCATCCAGTTGAGCAGCAGGCGCACCGCACTGCGATCGCGGTCGGCCATGGTCGGCATGTAAATGGCATTCGGGCCGAGCTGCGACGTCGGATCGCTGACGCTGACCAGGCCGATACCGCTGGAGGCCGGCGCCAGCCAGTTCGAGCCGTCGCGGCTGCTGCCGGTGTACTTGATCAGGCCGCTGAGCGTTTCGGTCATGCTGCGACGAACCTGGATCCACCACGTGGTCTCGTCGGTGCTCTCGCGCAACGCGCTGACACCGGAGTACGACGCGGTCGGCGTAAACGCGCCGCGATCGATCGAGGTCCAGCCCACCCCGGCCATGCCCTGGATCGCCCACGGGAAGCGGTAGGTTGCCTCGAGCTTCCCGCTGTTGACTTCACGCGAAATGGTCTGGTTGGTAAAGCTCGTCGTCGCGACCTGGTTGTAGGCGACCACCGGCGTGTTGTCTTCGTTGTCCGCGTAGCGGTACTCGCCGACGAGCGACAGCTTCGCGATCGGGTTCACGATGACGCGGATCTGCGCCAGCGTGCTGGTCACTTCGCCGTCGAGACTACCGACGCCGGCCGGCGCGCCAGTGAGGCCGGCGCTCGAAAACTCCTGATTCTGGGTCGCCTGCGAGTAGGCCAGCTTGAAATTGGTGCGAATGATCGGCGAGAAGGTGTACGCGCCGGTCAGGTCGAAGTAGTTGTACTGGTTGTCGGGCGCCAGCGCGACCGACTGCGACAGGTACGACTGCACGCCGGGACCGGCCGGCAGCGGCTGGCCGACCGCATTGTTGAGCGTGGACGGCACGCCCGGGAACATGGCGCCGTTGTCGTTCGAGAAGAACGATCCGTAGTAGCCACCGCTCAGCTGCAGTGCCGACCCGGCGTAGTTCAGGCGCGCCTCGACCTGCGTGTGGTTGTAGTCGATCGGCTGCGGGTAATAGAGCACGCCGAAGCCGGCCGTGGTGCCCGGCGTAAAGCTGCAGCCCGAACTGGCCGTCGACGGGCAGGTGTTGCCGATGCCGAACAGCTGCGCGCCGGTCTTGTTCTCGCTGCTGACGCTGCCCTCGAGCTGGAACTCGGAACCGAAGCCACTTCGAGCCGCCCAGCAGCAATCCCTTGCGCTTGGTCGCGAGATCCGTATCTCCACCCGAACCGGGCCCGCCGGGCAGGTAGAGCGCGCTCGGGGTCGTCGTGCCGGTGCCCTGGACCGCCGTGTTCACCGTGTACGGATTGACGCGCAGCAGTTCGCCGTAGTTCGCGCCCAGCGACCAGTCGCCCTGGCGCGACCACAACGCGCCGAGTTCACGCGTCTGCAGGCCGAGGTTCGAGCCGACGATGTCGAGCCAGGTCCCGGTCGAGGTGTCGCGCCGGCTGTAGTCGAAGTTGAAGATGCCGTAGGCGTCCTGATTGCGCATGCCGTTGTACTGGCCCCAGAACGCGCGGTCGGCCTCGTCGCCGGTGACGCCGGCGGCACCGACGTCGACCGACGCCTGCGTTTCGACCGGGCTCTTCTTCTTCCTCCTTCTTGTCCTGCGCCTGCGCGCCGGCGAAGGCGGCAAGGACGGCCAGCGCCAGTGCGCTGCGGCTGAACCCGTGGACTCGTGCTGGCTGCGTCATGGTGTCTCTCCGATGCTCAGCGGAACAGGTTCGGCGGCGTCGGCGACCGCGCGGCCGGGTTGTTCGAGCCGTGCACCTGCGTGTGGCAGTTCAGGCAGCTGCGGCCCTGCCAGATGTTGACGATGTTGATGCCGCTCGAGAGCGGCGTCACCGCCGACGACCGTCTGCGGCGGCACGGCCGGCGGGAACACGCCCGGCTGGCCGCCGACCGCGCCGACGCCGCCGGCGATGTGCGGCGTATGGCACTGGTTGCACAGGATCGGGTCGCGCGCCTTCAGCATGCCGGCGACGTTGCTGCCGTGCGGGTTGTGGCAGCTCGCGCAGTTGTCCTGCACCGGCTCGTGGTTGTGCACGAACGGGCCGCGCTTTTCGGCGTGGCAGGTGTAGCAGGTGGCGTTGGTGGTGTCGCGCTTCGCGAGCTTCGGTCCGGCCGAGCCGTGCACCGCGTGGCAGTCCGAGCAGCGTCATCTTGCCTTCCTGGATCGGGTGGCGCCAGGGCTTGTTCACCTGCGACGCGCGTGTCCTTGTGGCAGGCTGAAGCAGACCGTCGGCTGCTCGGCCTTGTTGAACACCTTGTCCGGTTGACATGGACCTTGTGGCAGTTGGTGCAGGCGACGTCGGCTTCCGGATGCGTGCTGCCCGCCCACAGCAGCACCTGCTTCGCGGTCGCGGTCGTAGGCAGGTCAGGCAGACCGCGCTCGCGTCGCTTCGCCGGTCACCGCGTTCTTGCCGCGGAAGCGCCTGGTCCGGCTTCTTCTCCGTAGGATTCTCGGCGTGCTCGTCGCTGCCGCCGTGGCAGCTGACGCAGCCGAAGGTGCGCGAGTCGGCCGCGACGGCGTGCTTGGACGCGCCATCTTCTCGTGATCGGCGCTGTGGCACATCATGCACTTGGCCGACGGCGATGCGTCGTCGGCCGCCCAGCCGCTGTTCATCCAGTCGAGCAGGCCCAGACAGGCCGCCACCAGCGCGCTTCTGATCCGCATTCGAACCCCCTCAAGAACGCCTTCGACGCGCCGTGAAGCAGGAGGGCCGCCATGGCCCGTGCCCACCTCGCGGCGCGCGCCTTACCGTCTTACTTCTGTCCGTGCACGATGTCCACGCCGTACGGCGCCCAGCGAGTGGCAGTCGACGCAGATCTCCTGCGTCTGGATCGACTGCGCCTGCGTCGCGTTGCCGAAGCCGAGCCGCCGTTGCCGACCACGTGACTGATCGCCGTCTGCCGAGTCGTGGCAGGAGGTGCAGGACGCCGCCTTCGGCGAGATCACGAGCCAGTTCAGCGGATCGGTCCCCGCCTTCGTGTCGTCTCGCGATCGGCTTGGCCACCACCGCGCCGATCGGGTCCGGATCGTGCTGCCACGAGTTGTTGACGTGGCAGCCGTTGCAGTTGAGACCCACCGCCGGATAGGCGACCTCGGCCGCGTAGTTCTCGACTCGCTGCCGGATGCCCCGAGCGCGGTGCCGGCCGGAACCACCGTGCCGGTGGACCACGGCTGCAGCAGCGTGCCGGCTCGGTGCCGAGACGCTCGACGAAGCTGCTCAACGCGATCAGGCCGTCCATCGTCAGGATGCCGGCCTTGTTGAACGCGCCGATCACGTTGTTGCCGTGCGTGAACGGGTAGGTCCGCTTCGAGTTGCCGTGGATGCCGTGGATCATGCGCTTGAACTGGTACGACTCGTTCAGCGCCAGGCCGTTGGTCATCACGGTCGACGACGTACCGGTTCGCGTCGTGGCAGAGCGCGCAGGCCTCGACCGTGTTGCGCGCGCCGCCGTGGAAGGCTTCGGCCAGCGTGTTCGAGCCCGAGGTCGTGCCGAGCGCGCCGTGGCAGACGTTGCACTTCTCGTTCGACACGACCTGCGCGGCGCGCGATTCAGGGTGCCGGTCAGCGCCACGTCCGTGTAGGTGTGCTGCACGACGACGTTGACCAGCGCCGCCGGCACCACCTCCGGCCGCGGATCGGTCGCCGACCTTGACCTGCAGCTTCGGCTCCTTGATCTGGCCGATGCTGACGACCCGCGCCGTGCCGGGCGCGACCGGCGGTCGGCGGTGTCGGCCGGCAGCGGGATGTCGACCGTGTAGTGGTTGGTGCCGTCGTTGGTGCCCTTGTAGGCAGTAGGCGTTGGCGCTGCTGCCGCCGTTGTTGTAGGCGGTGAACTCGGTCACCGCGGTCGACTGGCCCACCAGGTTCTGGTAGGCGAGGTAGAAGCGCAGATTGCCGAACTGCGTGGTGTTGGCCGCAGGTCGAGCGACGGCGTCCGGTGCCGGTGCAGTCCGCGCGTGACCAGGTTGTAGGCGGCGTTGTTCGTTGGTCGGGATCGGACAGGAAGTACTTGACCGTCACCTTGCGGCGCGCGCGGCGTCGAAGGTCGCGCTCTCGATGTTCATCTTGTACTTGGCGGCGTTTTCCTCGTTCTGGTTCCAGTGCACGCGCTCCGGCGAGACGTTGGAGCCGGCCTGGTGGCAGTCGGCGCAGTTCGCGTTCGGCATGTCCTTGGCGCCGTGGCGTCGGGGCCGACGATCGCGATCGGCGATAGACCGTGTGGCTGGTGTCCCAGTCCGAGCCCGGCTGGTTGGCGTGGCAGGTCAGGCAGGCTTCCTTGCTGGCGCGTGGTCTTCCAGTTGTCGCCCTGCGGCGTCGTCGGGTTGGCGCCCGAGTGGCAGTCGGTGCAGTTGCGCAGGTCCTGCGGGAAGCCGACTTCCGCAGTAGTCGTGCTTGCTCGCCTGGTAGCCCCAGATCGTGTAGTGCTCGCCGCCCTCGCCGGCATCGAGCTTGGCTCTTCAGCAGCCTGCCCGGCGTGGATCTTGTGCACCATCGTCGACAGCGTCAGCACGTTGCCGCTGTTGGCGTCGGTCGTGCCGGGGTTGTGGCACATCACGCAGTACTGCGTGTCGACGCGTCCGCCGCCGTGCAGCGCCAGCTTCTCGTGGCAGCCGTTGCAGGACGACACGTCGGTCATCTTGCGCGTCTTGGTCGGGTCGGTGACGGCCACCGAGTTGCCGTTGGCGTCGAACGTGAAGTCGAAGTACGGATTGACGCAGCACCGTCTCGCCGGCCGCGTTCATGTAGCTCAGCTGGATCGCGACGCGATGCGTCCGGTCCGGCTCGAACACCACGCCGTTGGTCTTCGTCGGGTCCTTGATGTCGGTCCTGAAGGTGTAGGTGTAGTAGCCGTCGGCGTTGTAGACGAGCTGGCGCTGCGTCGCCGGCTTCGGGTCGGTGGTCGCCTGCGTGGCGCGACGCCAGCACCGGCGTGCCGTCGGCCCGGAGCCGACGTTGTTCGGCGCGGTCGCGGTGGATTCGGTGCGGTAGACGTAGCTCTGCCACTGGTCGATGTTGCCGTTGGTGCCCGGCACCAGCTTGGCGATCGCGAAGCTCACGTTGGTGATTGTCAGGCCCGTCTTGACCGCGCCGTCGGAGAACACCGTGAAGTTGACCTTCGGCGGGCTGGCCACCGTGACCGCCGGCACGCCGGCGGCCTGCAGCACCGTGAACGCCGACGACGAATTGGTCGACGTGTCGTTCGCCGGATTGCCCGCGGCCGCCGTGATGATCGGACCCAGTGACGTCGGCGGCGGCGGCGGAGGTGCACTCCCGCCGCTGCCGTTATCGCCACCACAACCGGCGAGTCCGGCAAGCACGAGGGCGGCGGCGCCCAACCCGTTGATCAAACGCTTCATCGACGACTCCGTCACTTCTTGACGTCCGGCGTCGGCGCCGCCGGCTTGGTGGATTCCAGATTCTTCGGCTCGGTGTTGGACGAACCGGACTTCTTCGACGACGGCTTCTTCATGTCGTTGATGGCGATCTTGTCGCGCAGCGACAGGTAAACGCCTTCCGGCAAGCCCGCTTTCACGACCAGGTCGGTCTTGCTGCGTAGGGTCGCGCCGCGATGATTTTGCGCGCTACTGCATCGCCGACGCTCAGGTCTTTCTTCAGCACGGCGAGACTCGCGTTGTTGAGGTCGACGAGCTTTTCCGGAACGGTAGCCTTCTTCGGCGCGGGCTGCGACCCCTGTTCAGGCGGCATGACGCCGGGTGCGCAGCCGGCGAAGCCTGCCCGGCCGGCGCTGTGGAAGGCGTGGCGGCCGGCGTCTGCCGTGATTGCGCGCTGGCGGGCGCCGGCCGCCTTCGCGGGCGGCTCGGTGGCCGCTGTGGCGGAAGCCACCACGGTGACCGCCAGCCGAACGCTACGACGTTTGTAATTCAATTCTGCTCTCCGATGAATGATCTTACCGCTGAGAACGCACTCGATGCTGCCCTAACAGGGGCGGCGCGACTTGACGTAACTCGACAAAGAAAACCCGGCGGTGTTGCCACCGCCGGGTTCGATGTGCGTAGCGACCGGAGACTCTCCGGCCGCTCAGTGCTTCTGGTTACTTGCTTTTGTCGACGTGCACGACCTTCGTGTCGGCGATCTTGCCGGTCGAGTGGCAGACCATGCACTGCTCGGTCCGCGGCGCGCTGTAAGGCGGCACCAGGCCCGTCGCCGTGCGTGTCTCGTAGAACGCGCCACCATTGACCTTCATATGGCTGATCGCCAGCGCCGAGTCATGGCAACCCGTGCACGCCGCCACTGTCGGCGACACGATCAGCGTCTCGGGCGAGGCCTCCCGCGTCCCACCCGGCGCGAGGGCCGCGAGGGACGTCGCCATTGGCCGAGCAGACTCGCGCTCGGTCGCGCAATAGCGCCGGCGTTGTGACTGAAACCGTAGCCGTAGTACGTCCCGGAGTTCGCAGTCGTGCCGTTGGCCGACGCAGTGCACATACGGGGACAGCGAGTACGCGCCCGTCGCACTTTGCGACGCTTCCCGAGCGCGGCGTTGTGCAACTCGCGGGGCACGGGTACGCTCGTAGCCCCGCCGACGGTACCCACGTAGAACCCGACGCCCACCGTCCGCGGCAGCCGATCGTTGACGCCGTCCGAGATGCCCGCGGCGTCCGCCGAAGCGGCGTTGGCGAAGTCATACGAGCCCGGAATATGGCACTGCTCGCAATTGGACAGCACGCCCGGATAACCGATCGCCGCAAAGCTGTCTTCGTGCGACGGACCTATCGCATGCCACGTGTAGTCGACCGTCCGCTTCGACGCGCCGTGGATGGCATGAACGAACGGCACCGGAGTCCGCCGACCACGCGCTACTGGTCCGGTTCGGCGTATGGCACCACGAGCACGTTGTGCCGTCGTTGCGCTGACCAGCATGGAACGCGTCCTCGGTGAACGTGCCGAGTTCCTGGTGGCACGCATTGCAACGCTTGTCCTCGACGATCACGCGACGTCCCGTAAACGTCGTGCCGACCTTCTGCACGTTGGGCGCGATGACGATCAGACCGCCAGTGGGGTTCGGGGCCGGCGACACTGCGGGCGGCGGAAGGTATCTCGCCTCGTAGCCAATCTGCGGCACCGGATAACCCGTCACGTTCGTCTGGGTCAGCGGCAGCGTGTTATTGGCGTTGTACGAATAGCCGATCCCGCCGGTGAACATCTTGGCGTTGGGTGCGACCGTGACGGTCGTCAGCGTGCAGACGTAGTAACCGGCGTCGGGGCCTGCTCCCGCGACCAGCGTGCCCGCAGGGTTGCCCAGCCACAGCGTGCGTACGTAGGCGGATGCGGTCGCGTTGAAGTCGTTCGGCGCGGCGATGTTGTCCTGCGGCACCGACCACACGAAGTAGCAGCTCGGTGCGCCCATGAAGTTCGGCCAGATTTCCGGACGGCCGGTCTTAGGATTGACCGCAGCCGGATCGGCAGCATTGTTGAGCGCCACGGGTGTGCCGTTCTGCAACAGGCGGAACACAATCTCCGGGTTGCGCGCCGGGCCGTTCGCCAGCCGGACGTCCTTGACCTCGTACGTGACCTTGATTGCTTCGGGCGGCAGCCGATTGACGTTGGCACCGGAGGCGATCCAACCCGCGTTCGTGTTGGCGCTGCCGCCACCTACGTGCAGCGAACTGCCTTCGTTGGGCGGCGTCACCGGGATGTGCGCGAGGTCGATCTTGTTGACGCCATTTTCGACGCCGTGGCAGCCGGCATTGGTGCAGCCGGCGTCCGTCGCGTTGGCCGGATGCGCCTTGCCGTTGAAGCCGATCGACTGCGTGTACGGCAGTCCGTTCTTCCGCGCTTTTGCCGCGTCTTTCAGCGTGATGCCGATGCCGGAGTCGAAATCGATACCGTCATGGCAGGCGCCGCAGGCCAGCCGGCTCGGAGCCATCTTCCAGTTGTCGCCCTGCGGCGTCACCGCCGCCTTTTCCGGCGTCGCCGCCGAGTGGCAGTTCTGGCAGTTGCGCGAGTCCTGCGGATACCCGACGTGATTGAACGCGACGCCGGCGTAGTCGTAGCCCTGCTTGGCCAGATGGTGACCCAGGTGGGTCTTGTGGATCATGTTGGGCAGGTCGCCGACGGCGCGGCCATCCACCACGTTCGTACCGGTGCTGAATGCAAGCGTCGGGAATCCGGCGTTCGTGGCCTCGACACGGCCCCACTTGCGCTGGTCCGTATGGCACACTGCGCAGTACTCGACGTTGTTGCGCGCGCCACCGTGGAAGCCAGCGGCATTCGCTTCTTCGCTCAGCGCCGGAAGGCCACCCAGCGTGCTGTGGCAGGCGTTGCAGTTGTCCGTCGTCGTGATCTTGCGGTTGGCGGTCGCCGCAGGGGCCGCGCCGGTCGCCGGGACGAAGTCAAACACCACGTCGACCGGCTTCGCGAGCGGAACGCCGGCGACGGACTGCACGGCATTTGCCGTATTGGTGCCGGTGCCCGGTGCATTGCCGGAGATCTGGATCGTCAGGCGGTGCGGCAGGCTCGGGTCGTACGTCAGGTCACCCAAGCGCGCCTTGTCGTAGTTCGCCGTCGCGGTATTCGCAGGCGGCGTGATGCCGTCCACGACGGCCTTGATGCCCGGGACGTCACGATAAAACGTGTACGTGTAAGTGCCATCCTTGTTGTCGACCAGCGTACCGGTGTTGTCGGTGCTCGGTCGCGACAGGCAGACCGCATTGGCGGCACAGGTGGACGAACCGGTCGTCACCGGCACCGTCGTCACGATGTAGCTGACCCACTTGCTTGGCGTGCCGCCGGAGGCCGGAACTAGCTTTGCCAAAGAGAACGCGATGTTCGGGTAGCTCGCCACAGTCGCGGTCGCGCTCTTCGACGTGCTGCCCCAGCCGACGACCGGCACGCCCTGCTTCGTCGCGAGCTTGAAGTTGACGACTGGCGGGCTGGCGATCGTGACGCCAGTCACCGTCGCGGTCATATCGAGCGCGGCCCACTCTGCAGCGGGCGTTGTCGGCGTCAGCGTGATTGCCGCCGATCCCGATGGTCCCGGAGGTCCAGCTGGTCCCGGTGCACCCGGTGCACCTGGTGCTCCCGCCGGTCCTGGCGGGCCAGCAGAACCATCACTGCCGCCGCAGCCGGCCAGTCCGAGGGCCAGCGCAAAGGCCGCCCCCAGCACTAACAGCTTCTTCGTCATACCCCCTCCGTCCTTCATGTCGATCACGGTAATTACCCGTCCCTTTGCTTCGTTCACTTCGTCCGAACACAGGGCACATCACACCAATCCACTACCCCGTATTGGGTAGGGATTGTCCGGATGCCGTAATGCGCCACCTTGATGCGGAACAAACATTCACCGCCTCTGAACGCGCTCCTGTGATGCAACACACTTGTAACGTAACGCCACCCGTTACATGCAGGCGACGCGCCAAAGCGGGCATAGCCACCGACGCCCTGCGACTCGTGCGGCCCGCTGCGTGCAACCAAGACCTCAGCGATGTCATGGACAGCTTCACCGCAGCGGGCGCACTGGTAGCCGACCTGCTTTTCCGAAGGTTTCCGATCAAGCGGCTGTCCGATCGTCGGCGACGCT
>CAVQID010000023.1:0-29413 GCA_963712485.1 uncultured beta proteobacterium | reverse complement strand
GCGCAAGGTAGGTCGAAGGTGGGAGGCTGAAGTTCACAGTGTCGCCGCGTTCCCGGAAATGCCGTGTCCAAGATTCACGCCGACCCCCGCATGCGCCGCACCGTCCTGGTTGTGGAGTGCCCGTGAACGAAGGGCAATGCCAGCGCGGTTCCGCCCCAGCCACGGACGAGGCGCGCTTCCTCGATTTCTTCCATGTCGTAGTCGCCTCCCTTGACGTAGATATCAGGACGGACGATTTCGAGCGCCGGCAGCGGCACCGGTTCGTCAAAGATCGTTACGAGCGTTACTGCTTCAAGGGCTGCCAGGACGACGGCACGATCCGCGGCGGCGTGGATGGGCCGCTCGGGCCCCTTGCCAAGCTGCCGCACGGAACTATCGCTGTTCAGTGCAACGACCAGCGATGCCCCAAGTCGGCGCGCCTGATTGAGATAGGTCGCGTGACCACGATGCAGGATGTCGAACACTCCGTTTGTGAAGACAATCGGTCGCGCGAGCTGCCCAACCCGCGCGCCGAGCGCATCACGGTCGGCGACCTTAGCTTCCAATCCGGGAGTCGCGAGCTTCATCCGCTGACTGTGCTCGGTACGTGCAAAGCGTTGAGCAGCGCCACATCTGACATCGCGTCGTCAAGCCGCCGAAACAGGGCGGTCGCAAGTCCCGGCGATTCCGGAGCGGCCGGCATCGCAGCCGCATCCGTGCCGAGCAGCACGCGCCTGGCACACCTGCCGCGCGCGCAGCCAGTAGATCAGACTCCTTGTCACCGAACAGCACTGATGTTCCGAGATTCAGGCCGAGTTCGCGTGCCGCCGCGAGCAACATGCCGGGCGCTGGCTTGCGACACTCGCAAGCTCGCCGATATTCGCCCGCTGCCTCGGTCGGGTGATGGGGACAGTAGTACACCCCTGCCAGCGGTGCGCTGGCGGCGTCGAACTGTGCCCTCATCCAGGCCGTCGAGCTCTTCGAAGTCGCTTACGCTGTAGAGGCCGCGTCCGATTCCGGACTGGTTGGTTATCACGACCAGTGCGAAACCCAGTTGGTGGAGGCGACGCGCACCTTCGAGCACGCCTGGGACGAAGATGAAGTCCTCCCGCCGAAAGACGTAGCCGTGATCGATATTGATGACGCCGTCACGGTCGAGAAATGCAGCGCGGCGCGCTCCCGAACCGCTTTGGCTCATTGGTTCTTCAGCAGCCAGCGGACGTAGCTTGCGGTGCCATGCTCGACCGTCCGGAAGGCTACCTCGCAGCCCGCTGCGCGCAGTTGAGCAAGATCGGCCTGGGTATACGCCTGGTACTTGCCGCGCAGGGCCTCAGGAAACGCGACGTACTCGATCAGCCCATCCTTCGCCGCGTGTGCCAGCGGTAATGGCACGTGGCCACCATCCTCGCGCAGTGTGTTGACCACCGCGAGCGCGACGTCGTTGAAAGCTTGCGCTCGCCCGGTGCCGACGTTGTAGATGCCGGAGACCGGTCGCCCCCAGAAATGCAGGTTCACGGCGATGACGTCGTCCACGTGCACGAAGTCGCGCCGCTGTTCACCCGCCGCGTAGCCATGGCTGCCTTCGAAGAGTTTGACCTTGCCGTCGGCGCGGAACTGGTTGAAGTGGTGGTAGGCGACGGACGCCATCCGCCCCTTGTGCGATTCGCGCGGTCCGTAGACGTTGAAGTAGCGCAGGCCAATGACAGGAGCCTTGAACTGCCCCAGCTCGCGCCGCACGACCTGGTCGAACAGGAACTTCGAGTAGCCGTAGACGTTGAGCGGCTTCTCGTTGGCGCGGTTCTCGGCAAACACCGGTCCAAGTCCGTAGACCGAACCCGACGACGCATAGATGAACGGAACCTCAAACTCCTGGCACCAGCGAAGCAGTTCCAGCGAATATCGGAAGTTGTTGTCCAGCATGTAGCGGCCGTCGGTTTCCATCGTGTCCGAGCAGGCGCCCTGGTGGAACACGACGTCAGGCTTCGGCAGTGCCCGGCGGCGTACCAGTTCGCGGAACTCAGTCTTGTCCAGGTAGTCCGCGATCTCGCAGTCCGCCAGGTTGCGGAACTTTTCCGAGCGCGCGAGGTTATCGACTGCAACGATGTCGTGGATACCACGTTCGTTCAGGGCCTTGACGTTGTTAGCGCCGACGAAGCCGGCCGCGCCGGTCACGATCACTTGCATCACAGCGTTCCGGAAAGTTCGTCGTAGGAGACGGTGGCGGTGCCGAGCTTGCCGACGACGATGCCGCCCGCCCGATTCGCGATCTGCACCGCATTCCACAGGTCCAACCCGCAGGCGAGCATCACGGCCAGCACGGCGATCACTGTGTCGCCGGCGCCGCTGACGTCGAACACCTCACGCGCCTGTGCCGGCACGGAACGTTGCCCGTCCGCGGTGTAGAGCGTCATACCTTCTTCGCTGCGTGTGAGTAGTAGTGCTTCGAGTCGCAAGTCTGCACGCAGCTGCTGCGCACGTTCGTGAGATCGGACTCGCTCTTCCAGTGGCCGACCACTGCACGCAGTTCAGACAGATTCGGCGTAACGACCGTCGCGCCGGCATAGCGCGAATAGTCATCGCCCTTGGGATCGATCAGTACCTGCTTTCCTGCTGCGCGCGCCGCACCGACCATCTCGGCGATGTGTGCCAGCCCGCCCTTTCCGTAGTCGGAAAGTACGACCAGGTCATACGTGGCCAAGAAGTGACCGGTAATCGTCGAGATGTTCGAGCAGTACATCCCGGTCAGGCTGGCTCTCGAAATCTGCCCGCAGCATCTGCTGACGTCGACCGAGGATTCGCAACTTGACCGTCGTGGGCAGGCTCTGGTCCTCATGGACATGTGCCGTGACTGACGACTCGCCGCAGCAGGCGGCGAACGCAATTGGCTGCCTCGTCTCTCCCGAGGACGGTAAGCAAGCCTGCTCTGGCGCCCAGTGAGGTCATGTTGCGTGCGACATTTGCAGCGCCGCCGAGTCGCTCGTCCGTCTCTCGAACGGCGACGACCGGCACCGGGGCCTCAGGTGAAATGCGATCGACTTCGCCGAACCAGTAGCGGTCGAGCATCACGTCACCGGCGACCAGGATGCTCCGTTGCGCGACTTCGTTGCGTCTGGGTAGTTCCAAGGTGATCGGTCCGATTGCCTGCTCGGAAATCGAAGGATACCGCCAGTGGCCATAGCTGCCGTGGCGAGACCGTCAAGGCCGCGGTGGCGCATGGACGAAAGTTGCTCGCCCCGGCTTACGTCGCTCAGTCGTCCCCTACGGCCTCCGCCGTAGCGTGCGGTGCTGACGTGAGAGACGGAGCCGCTCTTATCAGCCGCACCGCCGTTATCGAACTGTTGTCCGCATCCTTTCGATACGAGCAGTAGTCTGCCGCTGTCGAAATGACCTTGGTCACGACGCCAAAATCGTCAATCTCCGGGGCTGACGTCGGAGCGAAAAAGGCCAGAGTCGGTACCCGCTGCGAGATCGCAAGATGCATGGCCAAGCTGTCACTGGTGATCATTGCGTCGAGGCAGCTGATTACTGCAGCCAAGCGCAGGACCGAATCATCAGTGTCCGGTACGAGGATTCGCCTGCCGGTGCGCCTCGAAGCAAGCTCGAGGTTTCGGCGGCGATCCGGACCTGCACCGATCAACACCACGGTGCAGTCCTGACCGAAAGGCGTGTCTCCGGCAAGGATAGCGTCAACGAGAGAGTTCAGCTCCTCGAGCCGCAGTTCCTTGGACGGCCAACGTCCGCCGGCAAACGGGTTTATGCCGACCAATGGCCCAGTCGCCCGGAACTCCTCCATCGCCCAGCGCTCGAGGCGCGGGTTGCCGTGGAACTCGGGGCGAACGCTTGGCACTTCAAAGATTTCCTTGAATATGTCCGCGTGGCCCCGTTGATTGAGTTTCTTCAGTTCGTCGGCCCGCGCCTTCCCCATGCGTGAAATCAAGCCCATATCGAACCACTCTGCGGCGTCTTCGCTGTAGCTCGGGACGCCACGGCTGACAAAGGCTCCCGTAATCGCATCACACCTCAGTTGCGCTACGCCCTCCAACACTTCCAACTCATCGTCCAAGGAGTAGATCCGGTCATACGACAGCGACTTCGCATCTTCGAAGGAAGTGAAGATATCGTCGATGTCGGGGTGGAAGCGCAGCAACGGCAACGATGCAGATGCAGTCAACCAGGAAAGCCGGAGTTGACGCCCCCACTTCTGCCGCAGCGCGGCGGCGAAATAAGACGTACGTACCACATCGCCCAACGCCCCATGTTTGACGACAAGAAGTTTCACGTAGGGGCTTCCGATGTTTCCATGGCCGACTCAATCGACTTCGAGCGTAGTCAGCGACGTGTCTTCAGGGCTCAGAACGAGCCGCGGTCGACTCCTTCAAACGATCGAGTCCGCTAAGCGATTTCGCCCGACGTTTACAGCTTCGTCCGCACGAAAAGGCGTTCCGGAATGTGTACGACAAGCGTCATTATCCATCGCCAGAACCATGGCGTGTAGACGATCCCGAACCCACTCCTTAGCGCACGCTCGATATCGCGCGCAACGCGCTCGGGGTTCGCCCAGAGGAATCCCTTGTCGAAAGCGGCGGTCATGGGAGTATCGACGAATCCGGGCAGGATCGTGACAACCCTGACTCCCTTGGCGGCAAGCCGATGCCGCAGTCCACTGGCAAGAACAGTGACTGCGGCCTTTGCGGCGCCGTAGACGTAATTGCTGGCGCGACCGCGCTCACCGGCCGGGGAGGAGATGATCCCTATCACGCCGGTACCCTGAGACTCGAAGCGGTTGGCGATGTCTGTGAGCAGCGCGATGACAGAGCGCGCATTCGTGTCAAAACTTGCGAGCGCGGCGTCGACCGAGCGTTCGCATTCGGACTGCTCGGGCAGCGTGCCGTGCGCCACCAACACAGCATCGAATCCGTCAAAGATCTGGAATGCTGCCGTCAGGACCTCGGAGTGACGCAACGTGTCGTTGGCATCGAGCTGAGCCGTCTCGACCTGCTGCGCACCACGCACCCGCAGATCGGCGGCGTTCGCCTCGAGTCCCTGTCTCACGGCGGGCAACCAGATACAGCCGGGCCTTGCGTTCTGCATAGCGCCGCGCGAAGCCGACTCGTGAGGAACTGCGCATGCGGAGTCCAGATGTTCCGGTAGCCGCGCTCCATCACCCGCAGGCAAAGTCGACGTCGTTAAAGGCCAATTCGAGCCGCTCGTCCATGCCGCCGACCTCCTCGTAGATGGCGCGCCGGAACATCAGCACCGCCGCGGTCACCGTGCTGAGCTGCTGATGCGCGAGCGCACGCCTAGCATAGCCAGGTTCGCCGCGGCGTCGATACTCGTGGCCGTGAAAGTATGGGGGAATACTGCCGTCAGAAACCGGACTCCAGCGACCAACATCGGGGTCAGCGGGCGGAGCATCAGGCGTCGCGGCCGACGGAAGCACAAGACGCGCATCTGCGAGCGCATGCCGCTATCGCTTAGCAGCTCGCAACATAAAGCCGCACGCAAGTTCAGTCTGCTTCGCTTCCGAGAGTTTTCCAAAGACGCTCTCGGCGATCGAGTGCGGATCAGCGGAGACCAAGTCGCGCACTCGCTGATCAAGGAACGCTTCTTTAGCCGACCCATCCAGCCCATCTGACCATGCTTTCAATATCCATGCGACCGCAAAAGCTGGATGACCAACCGTCGGAACCGTGATGCTATCCACGGCCAATGCTTCAAACAGCCTCAGCAGGCCTTGCTTGGTCGCGTTAAAGTAGTGGTGAGGGTATCCGTGATAAGGCTGCAGGAACGGCATGCAACAGAGCAACCTTCCTCCGGGCTTCAGCACCCTAACAATCTCGGCGGCACAACGAAACGGATCGCGCACATGCTCGAGCACAGCAATTGACAACACGGCATCGAACGATTCGTCCTTAAATGGCAGTGCTTCACCTACTCCGAGCACGTCGGTCGAATCGTAGGCGACAATTTCAAAATTGACGACATTAGGATAGTAAACGTCGCGCCTACCGGCACCGCAATCAAGAATGAGTCCTTTGGTACTCGCAATCAGCTCCTGCATTTCAGCGTCATACCCATTCGCAGATTCGTTCTCGGTGTCGACAATTTGAGTTGCCAACCGCAGTTCCTCTGATAAGTAGTTCGGTCGCCCGTCCACCGTGACGAAAGGCATATCACGACGCAAGAGCGGCTGCAACGCAGCGAGCTTGGACTCACGTGCTCGCGCGAGATTCGGAGCAGGAATTCGCATCCTTCTGCCTTCGGTTGAACCGAACATATCGAAGTGCTGTCGACCGGACGTGAGATGACCCGACTTCACAAATGCTCGGACATCAGGATTCGCAGCCAGATACCCTGCCTCATCAAATGCTTCCGACGTCGCAGGGATGGATAGAGGCAGTGGGCGCACTTGGCCGCCAAGGTCGTACGATTCTTCTACTTTTTTCATCGGTTACTCAACTGGCTGTTCTCGCGTGAGCGGAAGCGTTCTGGCATTCCCTGTGCGTGCATGAACTCTTTAGGCAGTCTCACCTGCCCCCTTTAGCCGTACCAGTGATTCGTAGCAGAGTGCTTGGTTTTGAAGCGCTTGGGTTCTTCGTGCCAAGCTGAGCGTTAGTTTTCGGCGGTTGGAAGTGCTTGCGTTGGATGAGTTTGATCGCCAAGGTCGAAAACAAACAGCAGGAAGCGCCGCGTCCGGTGTGCAGCTAGCTCGCCGCCATCCTAGGGCGCTAGTCAATGGAATCGCGACCGCCGGCGCTCAATCCAAACGGTCTTGAGCAGCCTCAATTGATTGCTTGCTGTGCGAGGCACTAGTAACGGAGTTCCAATGCCGCGATCGCCATGACAAACGAGGAGGCCAGGCAAGCGAAAAGTCTTCCGAATCCAGAGTCAGATTTGGAGAGTAGGCGGGATCATTCTTCAGCAAACTACCCCAACGAAACTTCATTCGCTCGACCTCACCCTGGAAGCGCACCCGCTTTTCCGGTGTTGTTTCGGATCCGCGCGAAGCGGACTCGTGGTGAATCATCTCCGCATAAGGTGTCCACACGTTCCGAAAGCCCTTTTCGCGAAGACGTAGGCAAAAGTCGACGTCGTTGAATGCGACTTCGAATGCCTCATCCAGTCCGCCGACCTGCTCAAAGGTTGACTTCCGGATCATCAGAGCAGCAGCGGTAACTGCGCTGAAAGATTGATGGACAACTGCCCGGCCAAAATAGCCCGGCTGAGTGCGGTCAAGGAAGCGATGTGCATGTCCCGCTACGCCACCTATGCCTAGGAGCACTCCACCATGCTGCAGCCTGCCATCGGGATACCAAAGACGGCAGCCAACCGCTCCTACATGTGGTCGGGCTGCAAACGAGAGCAACTCCTCGATCCAGTCTGACGTGATGACTTCGATGTCGTTGTTCATCAGGCATAGGAAGGATCCACGGCTCTCCGCGACAGCGAAGTTGTTGATCCGCGAATAATTGAAGGGGCTCTGGTCCCGCAGCAGCCGAATCCGCTCCTCTCCTTGCAAGCGCTTGAACAAGTCGAACGTCGAATGCTCTGAGCTGTTGTTATCTACTATCAGTATTTCAAAGTTCGGATAGGTAGTCTTGCCGAGAACGGACGAGATGCATGTGTCCAAGAGGTCTGCCCGATCGCGGGTCGGGATAATGATCGAAACGAGCGGCGTGTCTTCCGAAATCGCGAAGCGGACCCTGTTCATGGCAGGCGCCTCGGGGCAAGCGGTCACGCGTGCCGCTACACCAAGACGGCGAAAGTGTTCCTGTATCGCCGTCCTTGCCGCCTCAACTTCGGGCGCGACACATCTCCGCCAATCTTCGTGGAGGCTGGTCACCCTGCGGTGGTAAAGCACCCGGGGAAGTCGGACGATCCGCTGCGGTTCCAGTCGTTCAATCGCCCGCAGCAGGAGGTCGTATTCCTCGGCACCGTCGAAACCTGTCCGAGCCCACCGACTTCGTCGATTAACGAGCGGCGGAAGGCACACAGGCGCCCTATCGCGTTGTGGCTCAAAAGGAGTTCGTAGTTGAACTCACACTTAAAGTGGGGGTCACGCCGGACGCCTTGTTCGTCCAACCTGTCCTCATCGGAGTAGATGATCGCAGCTTCTGGATTGAAGACGGCCTCTTCGGCCAAGTTGTGCAGCGCAAGTGGATGGAGGCGATCCGTAGGATCAAGCAGCAGGACAAGTTCTCCACTTCGCAGACCCGAGCGCGGCGTTCACCAATTCGACCAGGTCTGAAGACGCAGTGTCGACCTCGCAGACCTTCAGGTGAGGATCGGTCCTCGCAAACGCTCGGAGGTTTTCAATTTGCAGGGTCGACGAGTGGCACGCGATCAGTAACTGCCAATATGGATAAAGCTGACCACGGACCGATTTGATCGCGTCGACGGGATCAATTGCTGACTTTCCCCGAAGCGGAAGTACGACGGAGATGAGAGGCCGACTGCTCCATAGGTGGTGGTTGCGGGCGAGATATTCATAGGAGACCGCCTTCGTCTCGTAAAGGCTGATCCAGCTTGAGTAGGAGCGGGGCGCTTTTTGCGGCTCGCGGTAATTGTCGATCAGCCAGTTGACAAAGCTCCGGACGCGCTTGGACGAAGGAGCGGGCAGGAGTGACATCCCCAGGCGCTTGAGGATCTCACCCCACCCTCGCGTCTGGGCCACAGCCCTGGCGATGGCGAAACCGGCATGAGGTTTTCTTAGTCGATTGATGCCCGGCGCTCCGATGCGGAAGGGCCCTGCCTGTGCGAGCGGATCCAGCCTGGCTCGGAATGCGGTGGGGGGCAGCGGAAAGATTGATTCGATGGTTTTCTGCCCAAGCGCCGGCTGCGGTAGCTTTACCGCCTCCGCCTCTGAATATCCCTTGCCGCAGTCGATATAGAGAACCGGGAAGGAATTCCACGGCGCGAACGGCTCAACATCGACAGAGAAGCGGACCCAGCGACCGCCCCAGCCCTGAGGCAAGGGAATATCGAACTGCGGATCTTCGTCGAGCGCGAACCACTCGCCTGCCTCTCTGTTCAACGGCGCAACGCCGGAAACTGGTAACAGCGGCAACGAACGCGGATCGACGCTCACCTTGATCTACTTTTCCGCAACGAGTTGGATTTCACCGGGCGAAAACTCGCGGCCGAACTGTTCCAGCTTCACGTGAGCAAACCCGGCTTGCCGGAAAAGGTGGGCGAGGTCCTGAGGGTCCATGCAATTGAAATGGAAGTTCGAAGGATAGTCCTGCCCACTGAATAACTTGATGTTCGCCCACAGACCTGGAGTCATGTCCCCGAAGCCCTCTCGTATCGCCTTTTCGTCGTCGGGGTGTTCGGGAGTCAATTGCTCAGCTAGGAATCGCTCGGCAATGAACCGCAGGTTCGGCGTGCGGATAAAGGCTTTGCCTCCCGGCGCCATGATCCGTGCAAGGTCGGCTACAAGACTTGGCAGGCTGCGCCAGCTGACGTGTTCGATAACGTGATTCGCGAGTATCTCTCCGACAGTCCCGTCAAGAAACGGCAGGGGACGGCTGACATCATGCAGGATATCCAGGCTGGGCGCTCCCGCGATCACGTCAAGGTGGAGATAGCTCGCCTGGGGATTCATTCCTGATCCTATCTCGCACCTGAACGGATAGCGACCGACCGAGCGTGCCTCCGGAGTGTCATGCTTCGCCCTCAAGTCGGCCGGCACGTCGTCCAGCGCCTGCCATGTCCGGCCTTCAGCAGCTTCGATTTCCGCAAGGAGGCAGTAGTCCGAGATATCTGGGACAAGATACTGTCCCCAGCGCTCACGCAGACGTTCCCTGTTGTAGAGATCGTCCGGGTGATCGAGATCTCGCAGGCCGCGGCTGTATCCCTCGTGGTGATAAACGACGCTCTGAGGGCAGTAGAGGAGGGTCCTCCCGCGGCAAGCATCGAGAAGCACAGGTCGGTGTCTTCCCCCCCGTTTCTATACGCTTCATCAAGCCCGCCGACGTCGAGCAGGTCCTTGCGCCTCATAAGCATGCAGGCGCCGGTCAATGCCCGATATCGGCGCACATGGTTCGCACCAGCCAGGTTGCCCGGCAAGTAACGGTAAAGATGCTCCGCCACGCCGTTCTCGTTGATGACGGTGCCGCAATGCTGAATAGCTTCCGAGTGCGGATAAAGGAGTTTCGGCCCGACAATTGCAACGCGAGAGTCCGACGTGTAGAGGCTGAGCATGTGATCCAGCCAGCCACTAGTAACGGTCGTGTCGTTATTCAACAGGACAACGAACTCGCCTCTGGCGGCGTGGACCCCCGCATTGCAGCTGCGCGAGAACCCAACGTTCTGCGGGTTGCGGATCAGGCGAACACGTGGAGCCCAGGCCGAAATCGAGGCGGCGTCCTCTCCGGTTCCGGAGTCATCGACCACGATGACTTCAAAAGGCACGGAAGCTCCGATCCGGAATAACGAGGACAGGCAGCGATCGAGAACCTCATAGTGCCGATAGTGAGGGATGACGATACTGACCACGGGGCGTGACGTGGTTTCGAGCAGCGCATTCAGCTTCTCGGTGACCTGGTCGACCTGGATTTCCTCCATGCAGCGCACGGTTTCGAAGGGGCAGACGGGCGCCGTGGTGACTGGAACCGGCCTCTGTCGGTGGTGACAGCCGTGGCAGACGATCTTGGCGTAGATCGCCGAAGACCGCGCCCAGTCCGGGACCCGCTTTTCCGGGTCCGTGCAGCCAAAGAGGCCCACAAAGGGTCGGCGAAGCGACGCCGCCAGGTGCATCAGTCCCGAGTCGATGCTTACCAGGGCATCGGACTTGAATATGACCCCGGCGAGGCTTCGCACGCTCGTCTTGCCTCGGAGGTCGATGCCGAAGTCGACCTTCAAGGTCGGCCGCTCTCCGAGCACGACAACCTGCGCCCCGCGCGCTTGCAGCCAGGCGGCGACCGCGCGAAAGCGTTGTAGGGGCCAGTCGCGGACCTTCCAGCCCGACTCCATGTGGAACGCGACGACCGGCTGGTTCGGGTCTACGCCTGCCTGTCTCAGGACCTCATCGGCCGCCGCCAGGTCTGCCCGGGCGAGATGGAACTCGGGGGTCTTGTCCCCGACCTTGACTTCCGCGATCTGCGCATAGGCATCGACGATGTGCAGCTCCGGGAAGTACTCGTATTGCAGGTCGATCGTCAGGTCGAATCCGGGAAGCGGACCGTCGGAATGGAGGACTTCGTCGACGTTCGGGTTGTGATCAAAGACCGCCGGGTAGAGCGTGCTGACCGTCATTCGAGCTGTCCTGTACTTCTTTCGAAGCGCCTGGAGAACCGGAGTGACGAGGAGGACGTCTCCAAGTGCGTTGCGTCGATGAACCTGAATCCGCTCAGGTACAGGAGTGGCGCTGGTGGGGCCCTGAGTGACCGCCGTCTGGGTCGCCGTACGTGAGCGGGAGGCCATCGGGCTCGTAGGTCGATCCTCCTTGCCGAGATAGGAGGCGACGAGCCAGTCTCGGAAATTGCGGAGTGGGGTCCGGTCCGGTAGCGCTATTGCTGCGCGTGCCGCTCGCTGAATCACGGCTTTCCAGCCCGACCGTCCCGCAACCGCTGAACACATCGCGAGGCCCGCGCGGAGCTTGCCAAGCCGCTCGAGCCGCGGGGCCTCGGCTCGGAATGGCCCAGCCTGGGCCAAAGGATCGAAGCGTAGGCGGGTCGCGGTCGGCGGAAGGAAAAAGATCAACTCGGCCTTGTGTCGCTTGCCCTCGGGCGCGGCGAGCACGACCCTATCGCTCTCCCTGTATCCCGCCCCGCGGTCGATGTAGATAACAGGACTGGACGCCCATGGACCAGTCGGCTCGATTTCCGCCGAAAACCGCGCCCACCCACCGGCGAGTCCGGGCCGAAGCGACAATTCGAACTGTGGGTCCTCGTCGGTTGCCACCCAGAAACGGCCGTCAGAGCCGGACTGAGTCAGGCCCGATATCGGCATCAACGCAAGCGAGGTTTCGCTCGTTTCGCTCTTCATCAATACATGACTCCTACATCGGCGGGGCGCCCGTTCATTGCGGACAGAGTGCCTCGGCGGCTTCTTAACTCTTCGGGCGCTGCAGTCGAGCAGGTGCTCGTAGCGACATGCGTCTATTCGAACCGAAAAATTCTGTTCGCCAGACTCCACCAGCGATGGCTTCTCAGTCGCAATAGCTGTGCTTCCGTTTGTCGCTGCGCGTCGCCAGCCGCCGCTTCGCGGCGCTGTGCCTCTGCGATCGCCGACGACAATTCCGCTACGCTCGCCACGATGGACGAACGCTCGGCAATCAGCTCCTTCTTGATTGCGTCCATGATTGAAATGATCGATGAGCGGTCTGCACTCACTTCGCTCTTGATGGCTGCGAGGTCTTTGGCAAGCGAAATCAAGTCAACTTCGTATTCGCGCAGGAACCTCTGCGTTGAAAACTCGGTGTGTAACTCGAAGCCGCTCTTCAGCTTCTCGGCCAAGTCTCGCTCAAGATCGATTTCGAAGTGCGGATCAGCGCCAGTGACAATAAGATCGATCCCCCGAGAGGATTGGCGGCCGCCACTCTGCGAACTCTGACGAGGAAGAAAAAAGCATTCGGAAGCGCGAGCGAATTCACTGGGCAAACCGTCCCAAGTCCAGACTGTCTCCCCTTCGCTGTTCGTCAAATGCAGGGATGAGAGGTGACAGACAAGCGGCCTGTCGGCCAAATCGATGCGTAGTGAAGCTATGGTCGTTTCGCTCGAAGAAATTCCGAGCAGGTACTCGCGCGTCGCGCCCCCAACTGGATAAGTCAAGCTCACTGCCCGGCCTTCAGAAAAGTCCTCTTCATCGCTACGCCAGTACGCCTGCAAACGACTCGTCTCCACGAACACGTTTGACCGTACATCGGGCAGGCTCGCCTCCATCAATGAGTTCGGAAGGTCCGGCAGCGCGTGATTTGAAGCGACCGCGATGAAGTAGATGGGACGGTCAATAGTGCCGATCGCTTTGCGATATGCATCTGTGAAGCGATGCTCAAAGGGCTGTGCACCAGGCTCGCGCTTGGCAACCGCGGAAACATGCATCGTCCGCTGCCCATACAGCGCGACATTCGAGAAGTTTTTCGTCAGTAGCGCTGCGAACTCATCGAGATAAAGTTCTTTCACATGAAAGGGATTCGCAAATCCAGGAACATCCGAATACTCATGCTTGTTCGGGCTCGAAATCATCAGAACCCCGCCAGGCTTTAGAACCCTGCTGATTTCGCTGAACATTTCCTGATGCTGTGTGTGGTGCTCAATGGTCTCGAACGAAACCACGAGGTCGACAGCTCGATCCTCCAGGGGAATGGCCGCGCATGATCCGACGCGGAATTCCAGGTTGTGCCGTTGATAGGTTTCTTGAGCATGTTTGACAACCTGCTCGCTCAAATCGACGCCGATGACACGACTTGCTGCCTCTGCGAGCATGTCTGACCCGTATCCCTCGCCGCAGGCAATGTCAAGAACGGTCTTGGACCCAGCCAGTGCAATGGCAAGAGCGTAACGATGCAGGTGTTCGAGCTCGTTGGCACCTGACATCCCTGGAATGAAGCGCTCTCCGTCAAATGGAAGGGTCAGTGGATCAGTCATCTTTTCCCTCGGCGATTTCTGCTCTGACTGGCTTTACGGATGAGGCGACTTCGAGTTCGATGGCGAACTCAAGCGAGACGCGTGGCGTTCAAGCACTTGCTGATAGAGTCGATCAGTGCTGAACGGACGGCGAATGAGATGTCACTCAATCCGGGCTTCACTCTCAAGGCTTTATCAACAAGCCCTGGCCGGTAGGCAGCGAAAGGATGGCCACTCGCTGCTTGCGTGCAAACTCGTCCATCGCCAGCTTCTGGGAGCGATAGCCTGCGTAAGCGTAGTCATCGAGCAGAATGAGTGCCCCTGAGACCATCCTGTCCCAGAAGAAATGGGCAGCAGCCACTTCAGGAGGCGAGCAGTTCATGTCCAGGTGAAGAAACGCAATCTCATTTGCCGTAACCTGCTCCAGGGCTCTCTGGAATCGCACCGACAATGATCTTCGTGTTTTTCCACTCGGAGAAGTTTGCTCGGACGGCATTCAAGTCAAGCGTGTAAAAACCGTTGGCGATATCTCGTTGATTGCGCTCCACAGCACCAATCTGCCGATCCTCATCCGACACGAAACGCTCGTCCAAGCCGCGAAATGTATCAAGCAGGTAGAACATGCGATCCAAACGGTTCCAATCGAGAAAAGCCATAATCGATGAACTCATGAAACCTCGGTTGACCCCGCACTCAACGAAATCACCGCGAAGCAGCGCGGCAGTCCGTGCAGCCCAGAGCCCCGTGTGAACGCGCCAATGCCAAGAATAGTCCGTGCCGGCGGCTAAGACGCCGCGTGCATAAGCCCGCTTGAAATCGGGATCCAGCATGAACTCATGATTGTGTATCGAGCGCAGGCCGTCTTGGTCGTAGATATCGGTCATGATGGTGTGGGGACTAAGTGCGGGCAGGACACCATGCCGAAATGGCCGTGGCGACAGGGAAATCGACGTGGTTGATCATGACTTGAGGGAAGCCCGCCCGAGCTACGAGTGTCCATACGTCGGCTCCAAACTCGGTGTGCACGATGTAATCATCGCATTGACTTCCCGGGGCGCCGTGGTAGGACGCGGCGAGCCCTGTTCTTGAGCGCGTCATGCGCCCAATGATCACGGGAACCGTGAAGCAGAGTCTCGCGCCAGCAGCCAACACACGGCGGCATTCCTCAAGTGCACGTATTGGGTTCGATACGTGCTCCAGCGTATCGGAATGGAGCACAAGGTCAAAACTGCCGTCGGAGTAAGGCAACGACTGGATATCCACTATGGGATAGTCAGCCCGTACGTATCCTGGAAGTTGCATTAGGGCATCCGATATTGCCGGTGCGCCATTAATGTCGAGCACGTTAAGGGCCCGTGCTTGTTCTGTAAGCACGTACTCCTTGATCGTTAGATTGCTGGACCAGGCATCTCGAAGCGCGTTGCCTAACGCGATCGCGCGCATGTTGGCGCCGCACGAGTTGCACTTGCGCCCTTGCTGTTCATTAACGTAGTTTTCTTCTTCTCGTGAGAGTTGCCACTCTGCGATGAGTTCTGCCCAAAGAATTCTTTCGCTCGAAAACTCAGAGCCTCCACATACGGAGCAAGTCAGCATTTTCTAAGGAGTATCCATTTCATGCGAAACCCTTTGCTTAAGCCTTGACTACTACCAAGGCTTCATCTTGAGCGAAGCATATTCGTTAAGCCGATCGTCCGCCGTTGAATGGTCAGCTTGCTCCAGCGTCTCAAGTTCGATCGAATGCATCGGTATGCCAACCAGCCCAGTGCAGACGCTTGAGGATTCACTTCTGAACGTCAACGCGTCATGGATCCAGTGTTGCTGAACATGATCCTCCTGGGTGCCGTTGGCGATTGCCACGTTCACCGAGTAGTCGCCTCTCGGCAGAATAGGCATGCGGAAGTGAAATCGGGCGACGACCCGTCGGCTGCGCGACAGCTCAGCAAGGGACGGTCTCCGTATGTTAAGTGAAGTGTTGTCGCCGAATAGCACTCTGCCCAAGGCGTCCTTAATGTGGAAGCCAACAATTGGAGACTTCGAGATCCCGGAAGCAATGACAGAACGACCTGGACGCATGACTTCCTCGCCACCGACCACCCAAGCCAGCGGATGACCGTCGGAGTCGAGGAAGGCAACTTCCACAATCTGTGCGCCTCCCGCTCCAAACGAGGGGGCATCGGCCTGGAAGTCGAACAATTTCAAGTCATTACGAAGGGACGTCGTGTTAATGAATTGCAGTCGCTGATCGCGCCTTTCCCTAATCTGCTGCTCTACGAAATTCTTTCGGAAGTGCGTAGTAGTCGATGCGACCCTGCTGCTCCTCGTAGAACGCCTGCAGGTACAGATCGCACACGTCTTTTGGCTCGCCAGCGCTAACCACGCGCCCTTTTTCGAGCCACATTGCTCGATTGCAGAGGTTTCGGACTGATCCGGTGTCGTGGCTGACGAAGAGTACGGTCCCACGGGACATGAAGGATCGCAGAAATCGCATGCACTTTTGGGTGAAGAATGCATCGCCCACTGCCAGCGCCTCGTCAATGATCAGTACGTCAGCATCTACGTGGGCGACGACCGCAAAGGCTAAGCGAACGTACATCCCACTCGAATAGACCTTTACGGGCTGATCGATAAACTCGCCGATGTCAGCAAAAGCAGCGATGTCCTCGAAGCGCTCGTCGACCTGGCTCTTGCTCAGGCCCAGGAGCTGGGCATTAAGGTATGCGTTCTCGCGACCTGTGTAGTCCGGATTGAATCCGGCGCCGAGTTCCAGCAGGGCCGCGACTCGACCCCGGACCGAAACCTGTCCTTCGGAGGGTGAAAGCGTCCCGGCGATGATTTGCAGCAGAGTGGACTTGCCCGAACCGTTACGCCCGATGATTCCGACCGTTTCGCCGCGTGACACATCGAAACTGATGTCTCTGAGTGCGTAAAAGTCTTTCCCCCGCGAAGCAGCCCAGTGTCGCAACCGGCTCCTGGACTCGCTTTCGGCGGGGGCAAACCTTGCCAGCCCATTTGCCACCATCTGCTGCAGGCGGGCGCTCGGCGACTCGTAGCTGGCGAAGGCCTTGCTGATGCCGTCCACATGGATGACAAGCTCAGAGGACATCGGCAAAGCCTTTTCGGACTTTCTGGAACCAGGCAAACCCGATCCATGCAATTGCTGCGCCGACCAACCAGACCCTGAGAAGGTCCAGCCCATCGGGAGCGCGGCCCCACATCAACAGTTCGCGAGACTGCTCGATCGGGGCTGCAAGCGGATTCAGCGTCACCAGGAAGCGCCATTTCGCGGGCAGTGCGGAGGACGGAAAGAACACCGGCGACAGGAACATCAACGCACTGACCGCGACACCAATTGTCTGGGCCACGTCACGAACGTATACCGCCAGCGCGCTGACGAACCATGAAAGTCCGAGCACGAACAGGCAGTAAGGAGCGAGTACCAACGGAAGAAGGACAATTTCCGGCGAGAGTCGTTGGTAGAAGACCAGTTGGAAGACAATGAGAATCAGGAAACCGATGGCGGCATGAAACAAGGACGAGAGCAGGTTCACGACGGGCAACACTTCGAGCGGGAAGACGACCTTCTTTACGAGGTTTGCATTGCCGACAATTAATCCAGGCGCCTTGGTAATGCACTCCGCGAATATGTTGAAAACGATGAGACCCGAAAACAGGACGAGCGCGAACTCGGTCCTCGACCCCGTACCGCCGGACCAGCGCACGTTGAAGACACCGCTGAATACGAACGTATAAACGATCAGCATCAGAATTGGCGTCACTAGCGACCAGATCACGCCGAGCCACGAGTTCTTGTATCGGCCAAGCGCGTCACGCTTTGTCAGGTCGACGACCATGGGCCAGCGCTCGTTGAGCACCCTGGAAAGAGCCAACGGCGAAGCAGAAAAGCCGCTCATGTCGCTTGTGCTGCTGGCATAGGGATCGTTGGCAGCTCTGCTAGGCAGAGACGAAGGCATTCGGCCCAATCGGGCAGGCCGATCCCCCAGGTCGAACGAAGCTTCTGCGTGGACAGCACTGAGTTCAAGGGTCGTCGCGCAGCGGTTGGATACTCGTCCGTCCTTATCGGTCTGAGCACTCGAAGTCTTCGCTCCGGATCAATGCTGAGGTCCCGGATTCGCTCCGCAAAGTGGAACCAGGTGGTCGCCCCGGCGGCGGTCAAGTGAAATACTCCGCCGCGCTCTTGCAGCGACTCTCGAACTTCGGCGCCGGACGAGCCGGCACGGGCAAGAATGGCCGCAGTGACGTCGGCAATCAGCCGTGCCCATGTCGGCGAACCATGTTGATCTGCGACGACTTTCAGTTCCTCTCGCTCCCGCATGAGCCGAAGCATCGTCCTCATGAAATTTTGCCCACGCGCGGCGTAGACCCAGCTAGTGCGCAATATCAGGTGCGGTACTCCGGATTCCTGGATGGCTCGTTCGCCCGCCAACTTGCTTCGGCCGTACTCGGAAACCGGACTCGGCGCATCCTCTTCTGTGTAGGGCCCATCTTTTGTACCGTCAAAGACATAGTCAGTGGAATAGTGGATCAGACTGGCGCGCAGCCTGGATGCTTGCTCTGCAAGGATCCGCACGGAAAGCTCGTTGACGGTTCGAGCGCGATCCGTCTCTGATTCCGCCTTGTCGACTGCCGTGTAGGCGGCGGCATTGACGATGACATCGGGGGAAGTCTCTTCTACGACTTTTCGGACTGCCGACGGCTCCGCCAAGTCACATTCCTTGCGGTCAACGGCCCGGACTGATCCTAGCGGCAGCAACGAGCGGCTAAGCTCCCATCCGACCTGCCCTGTGCAACCGATCAGCAAGACGCGCATCAAGCGTAGACCTCGGCCTGAAGAAGCATCGGAGCCGACGCGTCCTTGGCAGCGAGCGAAGGTTGCTCGCCCGAAAGGGGCCAGCTGATTGCGAGGTCAGGGTCACGCCAGCAAATGGACCGCTCGTGCTCCCCATACCAGTACTCGGTCGTCTTGTAGAGAAAGTCCGCCGAGGCGCTCAGGACGACAAATGCGTGCCCGAAACCCGGAGGTATCCACAACTGTCGCTTATTTTCGGCACTCAGTTCGATACCCACCCACTTCGCGAAGGTGGGCGAGGAGCGGCGGAGATCAACGGCAACGTCGAATACCGCACCGGAAGTTACGCGAACCAGCTTCCCCTGCGGCTTGACCAGCTGGTAGTGAATTCCGCGCAAGACACTCTTCACAGATCGCGAGTGGTTGTCCTGCACGAACGTGGTCGCGACACCAGTTGCGGCCTGAAAGGTCTTCGCGTTCCAGCTTTCCATGAAGAATCCACGCTCGTCACCAAAGACTTTGGGTTCGAGGATGAGAACCTCCGGCAGTGCTGTCTGTGTGACTTTCATCGGCGGGTCAGGCAACTGAGGAAAACACCTGCTCCTTCAGTAACCGCAGTAGATACTGGCCGTACCCGTTCTTCCTGAGCGGTTCCGCAATCCGCGCCACGTCCTCCGCCGTGATCCAGCGGCTGCGGTAGGCGATCTCTTCCGGACAAGCGACCTTCAGGCCCTGCCGGTGCTCGATGGTCTCGATGAAGGTTGACGCCTCGAGCAGCGATTCGTGCGTTCCGGTGTCCAACCAGGCCATGCCTCGGCCCAGGATTTCCACGTCCAGCACGCCCGCCTGCAAATAGCGATTGTTCACGTCCGTGATTTCGAGTTCACCACGTGCGGACGGCTTTATCGAAGCCGCGATGTCGAGCACCTCGTTGTCGTAGAAATACAGCCCGGTCACCGCATAGCTGGACCTCGGTTGCTTTGGCTTTTCCTCGAGGCTGATCGCTCTTCCCTTGTCATCAAACTCGACGACCCCGTACCGTTCCGGGTCGTTCACGTGGTAGGCAAACACCGTTGCTCCAGAGGCGCGGGCATTCGCGCGCTGGACCTGTGTCGCAAGATCGTGGCCGTAGAAAATGTTGTCGCCGAGAATCAATGCGGCGGGGTCACTGCCAACGAATTCACGGCCCAGGATGAACGCCTGCGCCAAGCCGTCCGGCGAAGGCTGCACCGTGTAAGTGATGTTGAGGCCCCACTGGCTTCCATCCCGCAGCAGCTCCTCAAACCGCGGGGTATCGCTCGGCGTTGAAATGACCAGGACATCGCGGATGCCCGCCAGCATCAGCGTCGTCAGCGGGTAGTAGATCATCGGCTTGTCGTACACCGGCAGCAGCTGCTTGGACACCGCGAGAGTGACCGGGTACAGGCGCGTGCCGGAGCCTCCGGCGAGGATGATTCCACGGCGTCGAATGGCATTCATGCGGCCCGCGCTCCGCTTCCGTACTGCAGTGAGAGCCAGTTCCGGTACTCGCCGGACTGCACATGTTCGACCCAGGCGGAGTGGGCGAGGTACCACTCAACCGTCTTCCTCAGGCCGTCCTCGAAAGAGTACTTTGGCTGCCAGCCCAGTTCGCGCGCGATCTTGCTGCTGTCGATTGCATAGCGACGGTCGTGTCCCGGGCGGTCCTTTACGAAGGAGATCAGCTCGGCGTACGAGGCGCCGTTGGCGCGGGGTCGCAGTTCGTCGAGGATTCCGCACAGCCGGCGGACGACCTCGATGTTCGCACGCTCGCTGTTGCCGCCGATGTTGTAGACCTCGCCTGGCTTCCCCGACTTCAGCACCGTCAGAATTGCGCTGCAATGGTCGTCGACGTGCAGCCAGTCGCGCACGTTCTTGCCGTCGCCGTATACCGGTAGCGGGGCCTGCCGGACGGCGGTAAGGATCATCAGCGGGATCAGCTTCTCGGGAAACTGGAATGGGCCGTAGTTGTTGCTGCAGTTGGTCGTCAGGACCGGAAGCCCGTACGTGTGGAAGTACGCCCGTACAAGATGATCGGACGCCGCCTTCGATGCGGAATAGGGGCTGTTGGGAGCGTAGGGCGTGGACTCCGTGAACGGAGGGTCCTTTTCGCCCAACGATCCGTACACCTCATCGGTGGAAACATGCAGAAAGCGGAAGGCATCGCGCTCGGCGCCGCTCAGCTGTGACCAGTACCCACGGGCCGCCTCAAGCAGCGCGAACGTTCCATTGACGTTCGTGGTGATGAACTCACCGGGGCCATGGATCGACCGGTCCACATGGCTTTCCGCAGCAAAATGCACGATGGCGCGCGGCCGATGGTGCGCGAGCAATTGATCGACCGCTGCCCCATCCCCGATGTCACCGCGGACAAAGATCAGCCTTGGGTGGTGGGCCCACGCAGCGAGGTTCTCCATATTGCCCGCATACGTGAGCTTGTCGAGGACCAGTACCGGTTCGGACGACCGACCCAGGCACGCGCTGGCGAAATTCGATCCGATAAAGCCCGCGCCGCCAGTTACAAGTATCATTTTTGTCTTTGCTGCAACTACTTAGCTGCAATCCAACCAAAGCTGGCATTTTAGCTCGGCGGCGCGCGGCGCTCTGGCACGCAGCGTCCGGCACCGGGCGACCGCAGCTACGAACGCAGACGCGAGATGCTGAAGGAGCAGTTGTACCCCTGGATGCGCCGGGTCTACCTGGTGCTGCCTCTGTCCATCGGCACGCGCCTCCGCCTGATCGAAGTGGTGTACCGCACGATCGGCCCACTCTTCCGCGGCACACCCCATTACGAGTCATGGAAACGCAGCCGTGCCGCGCGCGGGACATTGGCACCGCCGAGCATTGATCCGCTCGAGGCAGTCTCCCGGCTAGGCGAGTTGTGGTTCACAGAGGTGGAGCACCCGCTCGTCTCCATCATCATCCCGACGTACGGCAACCTGCCGATCACCGCCACTTGCCTGCGCTCCATCCAGCAGCACAGGCCGCGCTGTCCGGTGGAAGTCCTCGTCGCCGAGGATGCTTCAGGGGACCCCGAGATCGCGCGGCTTAAGGATGTTCGGGGACTGCGTTTCATCGATCGAACGAAGAACCTCGGCTTCCTCAGGAACTGCAACGCGGCCGCGGCTGAGGCGCGCGGGAAGTACCTGTACTTCTTGAACAACGACACCTGCGTGACCGAGGGGTGGCTCGACCAACTTCTCGCAGTATTCGACAGGTACACCGACTGCGGCATGGTCGGGTCGAAGCTTGTGTACCCGGACGGAAGACTGCAGGAGGCCGGAGGAATCGTATGGAAGGACGGAAGCGCGTGGAACTACGGGCGCTTCGACGATCCTACGCGGCCCGAATACAACTACCTGCGCGAGGCTGACTACTGCTCCGGAGCGTCGATCCTCATTCCGGCCGAGCTGTTCTCACGGCTCGGTGCGTTCGACGAGGAGTTCGCTCCGGCCTACTGCGAGGACACCGATCTGGCTTTCCGGGTAAGGGCGAGTGGGTTGCGCGTGTACTACCAGCCGCGCTCGGTCGTGATTCACTTCGAAGGGGTCTCGCACGGAACGAGTACGGCGCACGGTGTGAAGGCATATCAGGTTGTAAACATGGCGAAGTTCAGAAAGCGCTGGGAGAGGGAGCTCAAGCTCCATCACTGCGAAAACGGAACACACCTCTCGGCTGCGAGAGACCGGGCCTCGGGACGCAAGACTCTGCTGGTCATCGACCACTACATTCCACGGCCCGACCGGGACGCGGGTTCCCGGACGGTCGACCAGATGATGAATGCCTTCGAGGATGCCGGCTGGCTCGTGAAGTTCTGGCCGCACAATCTTTGGTTCGAACCCGGTTACGTAGAACGGCTGCAGGAACGAGGAATCGAGGTGGTTTACGGCATCGAGCACGCGAACCGGTTCGAGGAATGGTTGAAGGAAGTGGGCCACCGGATCGATGCGGTCCTGCTCAACCGTCCTCTGATTGCCGTGGACTACCTCGGCACGGTGCGACGGCGCACCAAGGCACGGATCATGTTCTATGGGCACGACATCCACTACCTTCGGATGCGCATGCAGCAAGAGGTCCAGGGCGCTGCCGGGCCGAGCCAGGCCGATATTCGGCGCATGGAAAAACTGGAGAAGCGTGTCTGGAAGGAGGCCGACGCGGTGTTCTATCCCTCCGCCTCAGAAACGGAAGAAGTGCTCGCGAACGTGCCCGGAGCAACGGCTATCGAGCTGCCCGTTTATGCGTTTCAGGATTTCCCCGTCGGCGGCGATTTGGCTGCGCGCGATCCTCATCGTGTCGTGTTTGTGGCCGGCTTCGCCCATTCGCCGAACGTCGATGCGGCGAAGTGGTTCACGCGAGAAGTGTGGCCAGCCGTTCGTTCGGCGCACCCTGCGGCGCGGTTGATGCTGGTCGGTTCGCAGCCCACGGCCGAGGTGCTCGCACTGCACGCGGGCGATGTTGAGGTCACGGGCTCCGTGTCCGATGCAGAGCTCGAAGAGTTGTACCGCACCGCGCGTGTGGCGGTCGTACCCCTCCGCTTCGGAGCCGGGGTCAAGGGCAAGACGGTGGAAGCAATGCGATGGGGCTTACCAGCTGTGACCACGCCAGTCGGAGCCCAAGGCCTTCCGCACGCGGAAGAGGTTCTGAGCATCACGGCGCGGGCCGACGATTTCGCGGCGGCGGTCCTCGCTCTGCTCCGGGACGACGATTTGTGGCGGGCCCGGTCGCTGTCCTCGATCGCTTACGCGAAGAAGCGCTTCTCAACCAAGGTGATGCGCGATGCGCTCGAGGCGGGCTTAGGCAGGCCATTGGCCTACGAGCGGCCAACCCCAAGCTCACGTGATCATCTGGGTCCGGCGGGCGAAGCGCGCGAGGGAACGGCGCACGTCTACCCATAGCGGATCGGAGACTCGCGGTACAGGGACACTGTTCAGTGAAATCGGCTTTGTCGCTTTCGATAACGGTCGGGCCCGTAGCACGAACTGATAAACGTTTCCGTAGTGAATAGACCGTAAGGTCAGCTTCGTCCTCAGCGGCAGTGCCTCCCACGCTCCCGCAAACTCGGTGTCTCGCGGATGAGCCGTGACGAACTCAACGTGTTCGAGCGCAAGAGATGCACGGTTGAGCATCGGTTCGATGCTATGCGCGCCAAAGAAGCGTATATGTGTGCGATCGAGAAGCCCGGTCTCCGTATAGTCGAAGTTCCCCAGCAAGAGGGACGCGACGACGCCGTTGTGGCTGATGTTCGGCATGGAAAGAACGACGTAGCCACCTTCAGCAAGCAACTGCACCGCATTCTTCAAAACTGCATCCGGATCGAACAGGTGTTCGAGGACATCGGCGAGGATGACCACGTCGTAGCGGATTCCGGACTCGAGTTGCTGAGGCCAGTTGGGATCGTTGAGATCCACGCAGTACGCGCGCGATGCGTGCCCCGATGCGAGCCGAAGGGCCTCTCGGTCGCTGTCGACCACCGTGATCTCGCAGCCGCGCAGCGCCAGGCGGCTTGCGACGACGCCAGGGCCACTTCCGATATCGATTACCCGCCGGTTGTCGCCGACCAGGCTAACGATCCGGTTCACCGTGCTTTCCGGCTTGAAAGCCCTCGGGGAGGCGTCGTATCGATGCGTCATGACTGTGCTTATCTTCCAGGCGCACCTGTGAGGATTTTCACGACGCGCATTGCGACCGACACCGCGATACCTCGCACTTCACGCGCCGCCATCAGGGCCGCCATTCCGATGGCTAGAGTGGCGACGGCAAGGTTCATGGCACCGGACAGGCCGTGATTCAACTCGGGTATGACGAAGTGGAGGGCATAACCGGTGGCGAACGCTGCGGCGAACGCGGGGAGAACGTCCCGCCGATACCACGTCGACTGTTCGCCGACGAGCATCCAGCGATGCATGAAGTGCACTCCAACCAGCAGGAGAGACACGTTCATCCATAGCCAAGTCGCTGCAGCACCCTGCGCTCCCCAAGCGCTCGCGGCGAACCATAACGCAGGAATGTAAGTAAATAAACCAATGATGCTCAATGTGAGCGATAGGCGAGTGTTGCCGTATGCCAGCTGGAGGGAATAGGGAAGGCTGGCAAGTCCTCCGAACACGTTGCCAAGGACGAGCAATGCGAGCACCGTCCCTGCGGCGGTGGCCAGGTCGGGCGAAGAGGTCCAGAGCAGCAAGAGCCCGTGAGAGTAATAGAACCCGACGGCGCCGATGACGGCGAGCTGAACCGCGATGAACTGGTTGGTCCTGTGGTACAGCTCACGCAGGCCCACCTCATCGTGCGCTGCAACGAGCTGGCTGTAGCGAGGGTACACGGCGATAGCAACCGGTTGCACCAGCCGAGGAATTGCGGATGCCAGCGCAGCTGCAGTGGCGTAGTAGCCGAACTCCTTCAGGTCCAGCAGGTAGGCGAGGATGACTCGGTCGAACTGCGCCAGCACGAACGACGCGGCCGCCATGCCAGTCACGCCGCCCGCAAAGCGCCATACGCGGGAGAGTTCCTGGCGGGCGAACACGGGCTGTACCCCTCCCGGCATGTTCCTCCACAGGGCAAACGCAGTCGCCGCGGTTTGGGCCAGGCACATGACAATTTGCCAGACGAGGAACACATGAACGGTCGGCGCGATCAGCAACAGCGGGATCACGACACCAGCGCTTCGAAGCGTCGAAAAGACCACAATGAGAAAATTGAGCAATCCCTGTTTCTGCAGACCGGCGAGCCCGCCGCCGTAAAGTGAGGACGGCCATTGCGCGGCTGTGACGAGACCCATCAGGGTGAGCGCGTTGGCGACGTCCGTGCGAGACAGTTGCACGGGGGTGAGCCATTTCTCGCTGAGAGCCGGCGCGACCGCCAAGCTAAGACCGGCGATGAGCGCGGCGGTCGGCCAGTAGAGGTACTCGAATGTGCGGACCAGGTTGCGCATCTGCGCAGCCGTGATCGCTCCCTGGCTGCCGCGCGCGAGTTCGCGGTTGATGGTTCCGGCCAGTCCGAAGTCGAGGACCGCAAGCGCCGCTTGCACGGTGATGTAGAGTCCCACGAGCCCGTATGACTCGACCCCGAGCAGTCTGATGTACACCGGGATGAGCAGGATGCTGAGCAGCCCGGACCAGCCTTGCCCAATCGCGTTGGCTACGATGTTTCGCCGGACGTTCGGAACTTGCGTGGTCACTTTGATCTATGGCGTAGGGGGCGGTCAGCCTGGCCACACATCCCACGCGTGCAGGAGAGCATTGGTGTTTCCGAAAGCCGTGCGATGAATGGCGGAGTCTGTCTATCGGTGGTGTCTCACGGCCAGACAGCCCTGCTGCGCGGGCTGTTGGACGATCTTGTTTTACTCCGGCCGCTCGCTCTTGAACGAGTAATTATCACCTGCAACACTCCGGAACTGATACACGTGCCGCCGTCTCCCCACTTCCTGATCGAAGTCGTGAACAACCCGGTCCCGGCCGGCTTCGGCAGGAACCACAACGCGGCGTTCAAGCGGTGCAGCGAGTCTTACTTTGCAGTCTGCAACCCGGACATCCGACTCAAGGAAGATCCGTTTCCCATGCTATTGGAGGCGCTGAGCGAAGGGTGGGGAGTGTCGGCACCGGCAGTGGTCAATCCGCGCGGAGAACTCGAGGACAGTGCCCGGCCGCTGTTGACGCCGCTGGACGTGCTGATGCGGCGCTTTGGCGCGCGGCGGTCAGAATATGAGAAGCCGGCCTGGCTTGCCGGGATGTTTCTCGTCTTTCATTCGGATCTGTTTCGCCGGCTCGGTGGCTTTGACGAAAAGTTCTTCATGTACTGCGAGGATGCCGACATCTGCGCCCGCGCCGTCCTTGACGGCAGCGGTATTGCATTTTGCCCTCAGGCCACGGTTGTCCATGATGCGCGCCGCGCTAGCCGGCGTTCGATACGTCCACTGCAATGGCACGCCTCTAGTCTTTTGAAGTTCTGGGTGTCCCCGACTTTCTGGGCCTACTGGCGCTATCTCAGGTCAGATAAGGTTCGGCCAACGGTCTTTCGTATGGAAAGTCCAGAAAGACTCCAATGACGGAGCAAGGATGCTGCTAGTCCCCGTAATACTCTCCGGCGGCCCCGGCACGCGTCTGTGGCCGGTATCGCGTGAAGGCCTGCCGAAACCTTTCATGAAGGTGGGCAGCCCTCATAGCCTGTTGCAGGAAACGTTGTTGCGCGGAGAGGCTCTGGCGGCAGTAGAGCGCGCGATTGTCGTTACCAACCGTGACTACCTGTTCCTCTCCCGCGACGAAATCGACGGGTTACAGGGCGCAGTACGTCCTGCGCGCTTCGTGCTTGAACCCGTCGGTCGCAATACCGCGCCCGCGATCCTGATGGCCGCCATCGCCGTGGCGCGATGGCACGGCGACGACGCGGTCATCCTCGCGATGCCCGCCGACCACGTGATTGAGGACCGTCCCGCGTTCGAAGAAGCGGTGGAGCATGCGAAGGCGCTGGCGTGCAGTGGACGGCTTGTAACGTTCGGCATCCGGCCGACGCGTCCTGAGACCGGTTACGGCTACATCGAACTTGGCGACACGCTTGGTGTCGATGGCCACCGCGTCAAGCGTTTCGTCGAGAAGCCTGACGCGGCCCGCGCGCGAGAGTTCGTGGAGGACCCGGACTTTCTGTGGAACTCGGGAATCTTCTGCTTCCGCGCCTGCGACATGATCGCAGCGTTCGACGCGCTCGAGCCCGAGCTGGCGAAAGCCGGCCGCGAGTGCTGGGCAGCGTCGTCGCCCGCTGCGAACGCCGCGGACGCGATCGAACTCGACAAGGCCAGCTTTACCGGCATGCGGTCCGTCTCGATCGACTACGCCGTCTTCGAACGGGCGCCCGAGGTGGCGGTGGTGCCCTGCTCGATCGGCTGGAGCGACGTTGGTTCGTGGAAGGAGATCGCCGATCGCTATGCGCCGGACGCTGCCGGTAACCGCAGCGACGGCGACGTGATGTTCCTCGACAGTCGCGATTCCTTCGTGATGGCTGACGGCAGGATGGCCGCGGCCATTGGCGTGAACAATCTTATTGTCGTCGACACCCCGGACGCGCTGCTGATTGCCGATCGTGAGCGCACCCAAGACGTGAAGAAGGTCGTCGAACGACTGAAGGCCTCCGGCAGCGACAAGCACGTGCTGCATCTGACGGTCGCTCGTCCGTGGGGCACCTACACGGTGCTGCAGGAATCGACGCGGTTCAAGATCAAGCGTGTGGAGGTGAAGCCCGGCGCGTCGCTGTCCTTGCAGTTGCATCACCACCGTAACGAGCACTGGGTCGTCGTCAGCGGCAGTGCCCTGGTGGTCAATGGTGAAGCGACGATGACGCTGAAGACAAACGAGTCGACCTACATCCCCGCTGGGCACAAGCACCGCCTCGAGAATCCGGGCAAGGAGAACCTGGTGATCATCGAGGTGCAGGTAGGCGACTACCTCGGCGAGGATGACATCGTGCGCTTTGAAGACCGCTATGGTCGTCTGGCCAGTGCTGCCGCGACCTAGGCCGGGGCCGCCTTGCACAAGGCTCGATGTACCCCAGCGGCGAGTTTCCGACTCGGTTCCAACCAGTACACCCGTTGCATGTGAAATTGAGCAGTACCCGTACGACACGGTTAGTGCCGCTGCCTGTCGAGCCCGAATTTCCTGGTTGCAACCGTTAGACTTCAACTGTGCGAGTGCATCCCTTCGCTGCAATTAAGGCCTCTCTCAGCTTATCGACGGCGCGAAACCGGGACTGAACGCGTCCGGCACCGGAAACCGACATCAACGTGGAAGTGATCACTGCAGGCATCTTCAAGGCCTACGACATCCGTGGCGTCGTCAAGACCGCGCTGACGCCGGAAGCGGTTCGGCAGATCGGTACGGCACTGGGCTCGGAGGCGGTCGAAGGCCGAATCGCGGCGATCTGCGTCGGTCGTGATGGGCGGCTTTCCGGCCCGTTGCTGCGCGACGCGCTGGTCGCCGGCATCGTCTCCACCGGCACGGACGTCATCGATGTCGGCATGGTGCCGACGCCGGTCCTCTATTTCTCCACGGTGCACCTCGATACCGGCTCCGGCGTCGAGATCACCGGCAGCCACAACCCGCCCGAATACAACGGCCTGAAGATGATGATGGCCGGGGTCACGCTGCACGGCGAGGCGATCCAGTCGCTCCGCCGACGCATCGAGTCCGGGAATATTGTCATTGCCGCGGAGCCCGGGGTGGAGCGCATGGCGGACGTGCTTCCGGCGTACCTCGACCGCATACGCACGACGGTGAAGCTGGCGCGTCCGATGAAGATCGCCATTGACTGCGGCAATGGCGTTGCGGGGCCGACGGCGGTGGCGGTGTTTCGCGCGCTCGGGTGCGAGGTGGTGGAGCTCTTCACCGACGTCGACGGCACGTTCCCCAACCACCATCCGGATCCCGCGCATCCGGAAAATCTCGAGGACCTGATCCGCGCACTGCGCGACACCGATGCCGAACTCGGCCTCGCGTTCGACGGCGACGGTGACCGGCTCGGCGTGGTCACGAAGGATGGTCAGATCATCTTCCCCGACCGGCAGATCATGCTGTTCGCGCAGGACATCCTCGCGGCGAATCCGGGCGGCGAGATCATCTTCGACGTCAAGTGCACGCGGCGACTGGCGCCGTGGATCCGCGAGCGCGGTGGCCGCCCGACGATGTGGCGCACCGGGCATTCACTGATCAAGGCCAAGCTCAAGGAGACCGGCGCGCCGTTTGCTGGGGAGATGAGCGGGCACCTGTTCTTCAACGATCGCTGGCCCGGTTTCGACGACGGGCTGTATGCGGGTGCGCGATTGCTCGAGATCCTGTCGCGCTCGGCCGACCCGTCGGCGGTGCTCAATGCGCTGCCGAGCGCGGTGTCGACGCCGGAGCTGCACCTGCACACTGCCGAAGGTGAGAACTTTGCATTGGTTGAGCGGCTGAAGACCCAGGCGAAGTTCGAGGGAGTCGAGCAGGTGATCACGATCGACGGCGTCCGTGCCGAGTGGTCGGACGGGTTCGGACTGGCGCGACCGTCGAATACGACGCCGGTG
>CAVQID010000022.1:0-18552 GCA_963712485.1 uncultured beta proteobacterium | reverse complement strand
AAGATCGAGAAGGGCACCGATCCCAAGTACATCGAGCTTCGGATCAAGGACTCCACCGGCAAGCTGCAGCCGGAGTTCGAGGTCAAAGTCTGGCAGCGAACCGGGCATGGCAGCGCTGTTTTCCCTGAGCCGACACGCCGGACGCTGGACGCGGTCCGCGGCGTTCGTTGCCTGTCTTGCGTGCGTGGCACCGTGCACGTTCGCGCAGGCGGCGGGCAGCTCGGGCGTAGCGCAGCCGTCGAGTGTCGGTGGTTGGCTCGACATGTCGACATGGGGCAACTGGTGGCCGTGGCGCGACACCCGGCCGCCGCCTCCTTCGGGCGTCGAATCTCCGCACTACGGCGACAGCTTGTTCTATTTCTTCCAGGGCCGCTACTTCACGTCGGTCACCGGGCTGATGACGTCGCAGCAGTTCGGCCGCATGGCGCCGCATGATGATGAAGCCGAGATCCTGCGCGGCGGGCTCTTCCTGTCCTACGGCATGCATCGCGAGGCGGGTGAGGTGTTCGCGACGCTGATCGAGCGTGGCGCGAAGCAGCCGGTGCGCGACCGCGCCTGGTTCTACCTGGCGAAGATCCGCTACCAGCGCGGCCTGTATGCGGAGGCCGAGGATGCCCTGGGACGCATCGAGAAGCGCCTCCCCGGCGCGCAGGAAGAGGATCGCGCGCTGCTGCAGTCCAACGTCTTTATGGCGCGCGGCAAGTACGCCGAAGCGATCACGGTGCTGGATACGCTTGCCAAGGGCCCGAATCCCAGCAGCTACGTGCGCTACAACCTCGGCGTGGCCCTGGTACGCAGCGGGGACCTCGCGCGCGGCACGACGCTGCTGGACCAGGTCGGCAAGCTGCCGGCCACCAGCGAGGAGTACCGCAGCCTGCGCGACAAGGCGAACGTTGCTCTGGGCTTTGCCTCGCTGCAGGAAGGCCGTGGCGAGCAGGCACGCGCCTACCTGGAACGGGTGCGCCTGTCGGGAATGTTCTCGAACAAGGCGCTGCTCGGCTTCGGCTGGGCGTCCGCTGCCCAGGGCCGGATGAAGTCGGCGCTGGTGCCGTGGAGCGAGCTCGCGACGCGGGACCCGAGTGATGCGGCCGTGCTCGAAGCCAAGCTCGCCGTGCCTTACGCGCTGGCCGATCTCGGTGCCAATGCGCAGGCGCTCGAGCTGTATCAGGACGCCATCGGGGTGTTCGATCGCGAAAGCGCGAACCTTGACAGGTCGGTCGCCGCGATCCGCAGTGGCAAGCTGCTCGATGGGTTGATCGCCAGCAATCCTGGCGACGAGATGGGCTGGTTCTGGAGCATCGCCGCGCTGCCCGAGGCGGAGGACCTGCCGCTGGGCAGTCACCTAACGCTGCTGATGGCGACGCATCCGTTCCAGGAAGCATTCAAGAACTATCGAGACCTGCGGTATCTCGAGCGCAACCTGCAGCAGTGGCAGGCGAGCCTCGATGTGCTGCGCGACATGCTCGCCAATCGCCGCCAGGCTTTCGCCGAGCGCCTGCCGCAGGTGCGCGAGAAAGAGCGTGCGCTGAACCTCGCCGGCTTCGAGCAGCAGGTCGGCAAACTGCTGGCCGAACTCGAACGAGCTGAACGCGACGCCGACGCCGCGGCATTCGCCACCCCGCTCGAGCGCGAACTGCAAACAAGGCTGGATCGCGTGCGCGAGGCACTGGAACGCGCGGGGAGCGATCCCGAGCTGGCCCAGGCGCGCGAGCGTTACCGGCGTACGTCCGGCGCATTGCTCTGGCAGCAGAACGATCAGTTCGCCGTGCGCCTGTGGAGCGCGAAGAAGGGCATGCAGGAGCTGCAGCGCAACCTGGTCGAGGCGCAGCAACGCGATGTCGCACTCGCCGCGGCAGAGCGCGATGAACCCGTGCGGCTCGATGCCTTCGCCGGACGCATCGAGGCGCTGTCAGCGCGCGTCGAAGCGATGATTCCGCGCGTGGCGATGCTGACGCGGGAACAGCAGAACGCCGTTCAAGAGCTGGCGGTGGCTGAACTGCTGCGGCAGAAGGAGCGGCTGGCGGCTTACGGCACACAGGCCCGCTTTGCGGTCGCGCAGATCGTCGACCGCGCGGTGACAGCCAGGGAGGACAGTCGTGCGCCGCAGTAGGCTCGTCGCCGGCGTCGCCATTGCGGCCGCGCTGCTCGCGGCCTGCTCCAGCCCGTTCAAGCGGCCGCCGCCCGAGTCGCTGACGCTGAAGTCGCTCGCGTCGCGCGAGGCCACGGTGAAGCCCGACTCCGGCGTCAAGGCTACTGAGGAGGAGGCAGCGCGCGCCTATCGCGACTTCCTGGCCTCCTCACCGCGCGAGCCGCACCGGAAGGAGGCGCTGCGCCGGCTCGGCGACCTTGAAATGGACATGGTCGATACGCGCTCGGCCTCAGGCGGGCCGACTGCCACCGACTACAAGGCCGCTGTCGCGCAGTACCAGGATTTCCTGAAGACTTACCCGAACGACTCGGGCAACGACCGCGTGCTGTACCAGCTCGCGCGCGCATACGAACTCGGCGGCGACCTCGAAACTTCGCTCGCGACGCTCGACAAGCTGGTGCTGCTCTATCCGACCACGCGCTACCGCGACGAGGCGCAGTTCCGTCGCGGCGAACTGATGTTCGCGTTGCGCGAATACCCGAAGGCCGAGGCGGCTTACCTGGTGATGATGCACGGCGACAAACGTTCGCCGTTTTACGAGCGTTCGCTGTACATGCACGGCTGGTCGCTGTTCAAGCAGGGGCGGCTGGAAGACTCGCTGCAGTCATTCTTCGGCGTGCTGGACCTGAAGCTGGCCGGTCGCGGCAACGAAAGCGATCTGGAGAAGCTGCCGGGGCTCACGCGCGCTGACCGTGAACTGGTCGAGGACACGTTCCGCGTGACGAGCATCTCGCTCGCCAACCTGCAGGGGCCGGCGTCGATTCCGCCCTACATCAACTCGCCAGTGCGGCGCGAGTACGAGTTTCGCGTCTACCAGCAGCTGGGCGAGCTCTACATCAGGCAGGACCGCGTCAAGGACGCCGCCGACACCTTCGGCGCCTTCGCACAGAGCTCACCGTCGCATCCCGAGGCGCCGGTGCTGCAGGCGCGTGTCATCGAGATCTACGCCGCGGCCGGCTTTGCCTCGCTCGCGCTGGACGCCAAGAAGCAGTACGTGACCCACTACGGTGTCGGTAGCGAATACCAGAAAAGCAATCCGGAGGGCTGGACGCGCAACGCCGAGCCGCTGGTCAAGACCCATCTGGAAGAGCTGGCGCGCTACTACCACGCCAACGCACAGAAGACGAAGAAGACCGAGGACTACCAGGAAGCGGTGCGCTGGTACCGTAGCTATCTGACTTCGTTTCCGCGGGATCCGCAGGCGGCGCAGAACAACTTCCTGCTGGCGGAACTGCTGTACGAGGACACGCGCTATTCCGAAGCGGCCGTCGAGTACGAGAAAGCGGCGTACGGTTACCCGCAGCACGCCAGGAGCGCCGATGCGGGCTATGCCGCGCTGCTGGCCTACGCGCAGCAGGAGAAGCGGCTTCCCGCGGCCGAAGTGCAGAAGGTGCAGCGCGCCGCGGTCGACAGCGCATTGCGCTTCGCGACGACTTTCCCGCAGGACCCGCGCAGCGCTTCGGTGCTGACCAACGCCGCCGAGAAGCTCTACGCGCAGAACGATGGCGCGCAGGCCGCCGTGGTCGCGCGCCAGGTGCTCGCGCTCCAGCCGACGCCGTCGGCGGACCAGCGGCGCGTGGCCTGGACCGTAGTGGCGCACACGTCGTTCGAGAAGGGCGCGTTCGTCGACGCCGAACGCGCCTACGTGGAGGTGCTGGCGCTGACCCCGGAGAAGGACGCGTCTCGTGCCGCGTTGACCGAGCGCCTTGGCGCGTCGGTCTACAAGCAAGGCGAGGCGGCACGTGCGCAGGGACAGTTGCCCGAGGCGATCGGGCACTACACACGGGTGGCGAGCGTGGCGCCGGCCTCACCGGTGCGGGCGACGGCGCAGTACGACGCTGCCGCCGCGATGCTGGCGCTGAAGGACTGGGACGGCGCGGCGCGCACGCTGGAGGACTTCCGCAGTCGCTATCCCAAGCATCCACTGCAGGGCGAGGTGGCCAGCAAGCTCGCTGTCGCGTACTCGGAGCAAGGAAGCTGGGCGCAGGCGGCCGGGGAGTTCGAGAAGCTCGCCGCCGCCAACAGCGACCCGCAACTCGCGCGTGCCGGCCTGTGGCAGGCGGCCGAGATGTACGAGAAGGCCGGTGCCCGCGCGCCCGCCGGGCGCGCCTACGAGCGCTACGTGAAGCAGTACCCGGACCCGCTCGCGCCTGCGCTGGAGGCTCGATATCGGCTCGCCCGGATCGCGCGCGAGGACGGCAATGCTGCGCGTGAGCTGGCACTGATGAAGGAAGTCCAACGGGCGGACCTGACCGCGGGAGCAGCGCGCACCGACCGCACCCGCTATCTGGGCGGCATGGCCACGCTTGCGCTGGCGAATCCGCTGGCCGACGACTACCGCAAGGTCGCGCTGGTTGAGCCGCTGAAGCGCCAGCTGAAACTTAAGAAAGACAAGATGGAGCTCGCTCTGAAGGCCTACGCGACGGCAGCCGACTACGGCATCGCCGAAGTATCGACGGCCGCGACTTATCAGACCGCGGAGCTGTATCGCGACTTCGGCAAGGCACTGATGACGTCGCAGCGGCCGAAAGGGCTCAAGAAGGACGAACTCGAGCAGTACAACGTGATGCTCGAGGAGCAGGCCTTTCCGTTCGAGGAAAAGGCGATCGAGGTGCACGAGATCAATGCGAAGCGCACCACGAACGGCGTCTACGACACCGCGGTGCGCGACAGCTTCACCGCGCTCGGGCAGTTGCGACCGGCGCGCTACAACAAGGTCGAGCGCGCGGGAAGGACGGTCGATGCGATTCGCTGAACGCCTGTTCCGGACCGGTTGCCTCGTCGCGGCGAGCACGATGCTGGCCGCGTGCGCGATGTTTGACGACAAGCCAGCGCCGTCATCAACCGCTGCACCAGCCGCGTCGGCCGACGCGAAGAGCGCTGCAACGGCCGCGTCGGCCAAGGGGCCGGCCGGGCCGACGATCGCCAACCCCGAATTGCCGCCGATCAATCCGACCGTGCAGCGCAGCTTCGACAGCGCGCGCCAGGCGCTGGCTGCGGGGCGGACGGCCGAGGCCGAGCGGAGCTTCGTCGCGCTGACAAAATCCAATCCGGAGCTTGCAGGCCCGTACGCCAACCTCGGCCTCATTCATCGCCGGGCCGGCAAGACCGCAGACGCGGTGTCCGCGCTCGAGCAGGCGGTCCAGCTGAGCCCGCAGCGCCCCGAGCTGCACAACCAGCTGGGTGTCACCTATCGCATGGCCGGCGACTTCGCCAAAGCGAAGGCCTCATACGAACGGTCGATCGCGCTTGATGCGAACTACGCCGCCGCGGTGCTCAACCTCGGCATTCTGTATGACTTGTATCTATGGGATGGCGCGCGTGCGCTCGAACTCTACGATCGCTACCTGCAGCTGACGCCGGGTGGCGACGAGCAGGTGAAGCGCTGGGTGAGTGACCTCAGGAATCGCAGCGCGCAGAAGAGCGCGCCTCAGCGCAAGGAGCAGGGATGAAGCGGCGCTTCTTCGGGCATCGCGCGATGCTGTGGCGCGCCACCATCGCAATCGTCGGCAGCGTGATGGCCTTCGGGGCGGCCGCCCAGGACCGGGCAGAGATTGACCGCACGCAGATCATTGGCAACCGCGAACTGCCCAAGGTGCTCTACATCGTGCCGTGGAAGAAGCCGTTGCCGGGGGATCTTTCCAGCCGTCCGCTGGACAGTGTGCTCGACGAGGCGCTGGCGCCGGTCGATCGCGACGTGTTCCGCCGGCAGGTGCGCTACGACGCGGTGATCCAGTCGCGCGTCGCGGCATCGAACGGCGCGGCGCAGAGTGCCGCGCCGGCGGCGGATCGGAAATGAGTTCAGCAGTCATCGGAGTGTTTTCGGAGATCGAGTCATGAATGCATTCAACACCGTCGTCAAGTTCTTCCAGGACAGCGGGATGTTCATCTATCCCAGCATCCTGATCATGGCGCTCGGCGTCGCGGTTGCGATCGAACGTTTCATCTTCCTGAACCGGGCGCGTGCGGATAACCGCAAGATGTGGGACCAGATGCTGCCGCTGCTGCAGAACGGCAAGTTCGACAAGGCCCAGGCCGTGGCGGGCAGCGGGGACGTGGCGATCGGCAAGATCGTCACCTACGGCATCGAACGGCTGCGCACGCCGCACCGGCGCGAGGACATCGACGCCGCGATGGAGGAGGGCATGATGGAAATCGTGCCGCGGCTCGAAAAGCGCACGCACTACATCGCGACCTTCGCCAATGTGATCACGCTGGTCGGTCTGCTCGGCACCATCATCGGCCTGATCAAGGCTTTCACTGCGGTGGCCAACGTCAATCCGGCCGAGAAGGCGGAACTGCTGGCCGCGTCGATCTCGATCGCGATGAACAACACCGCGTTCGCGCTGATGGTCGCGATCCCATTCCTGCTGATCCATGCGTTCCTGCAGGCGCGCGCCACCGAGATCGTCGACAGCCTGGAGGCGGCGAAGATCAGCTTCCTGAATCTCGCGCAACGCATGACCGCCGAAGTCCGACGCGCGGCCGCCTAGCCGGTCGCGAGCCGAGGAGCACAGCATGCGCGTGCGTCGCCTGCGCCGCGAGCCCACCGGGCTCGACGTCACGGCATTCATCAACCTGATCGTCGTGCTGGTGCCGTTCCTGCTCAGCACGGCAGTCTTCACGCACCTGTCGGTGCTCGAGATGTCGTTGCCGGCACAGTCGACCGGCGCACTCGAGAAGCTCTCGGCCGACAAGCTCAACCTCGAGATCGTGATCCGCGCTGACGCGATCGAGGTCGGCGACCGCATTGGCGGGCTGATCCAGAGCATTCCGAAGACGGCGGCGGGCCAGCATGACATTGCGATGCTCGGCACGGTGGCGCGGACGATCAAGGAGCGCTTTCCCGAGAAGACCGATGCCACGGTGCTGCCCGAGCCGAACGTCCCGTACGACGTGCTGGTGCAGGTGATGGATGCGCTGCGTGCCGGCCGGCAAGTACAAGGCGCCAAGGTGGTCGAGGTGGCGCTCTTCCCCGACATCTCGATCGGCGATGCGCCGATCCGCCAGGCGGCCGCGCGATGAAGCAGAGCGGAATCCAGAGGCGCGCGGCGCGCCGCAACCGCAATACGTCGACGGTCGACCTCAACCTCGTGTCGCTGATCGACATCTTCACGATCCTGATCTTTTTCCTGCTGTTCAACATGGGCGTCGCCGAGATCCTGCCCAACTCGAAGTCGATCAAGCTGCCCGAGTCGACCGCGGAAAAGCTGCCGCGCGAGACCGTCGTCGTGATGGTCAGTCAGAGCGACATCATCGTCGACGGCCGCAAGGTCGCCGCGGTGAGCGACGTCATCAATGCCGAGAGCGATCTCATTCCGACGCTGAAGGCGGAACTGGACGTGCTGGCCGGCCGCCAGGTGATCCGCGCCGAGAACGCAGCGTCCAAGCGCGCGATCACGATCATGGGCGACAAGGAGATCCCTTATCGCCTGCTGCGCAAGGTGATGGTCACGTGCGCGCGCGCGGACTTCACCGATGTCTCGTTCGCCGTGCAGAAGAAGGGCGGCTGATGGTGGCTGCCGCAACGTATCTGCACACGCCGATCCTGGCGTGGTCCGTCTCGGCCGAAGACGAGGAGCGCTTCAAGCGCATCCTCAGGCTGGTGCTGGTGGTCTGCCTGCTGGCGGCGCTCGTGATGCCATGGCTGCCGGTACGCGAACCCGATCGTGAGGCGGTCGAACCGGTGCCACCGCGGCTGGCAAAGCTGCTTCTCGATCGCGAGGCGCCGCCGCCGGCACCCTTGCCGAAGCTCGACAGGCCCGTGCCGAAGGACGAAGCCAAGACTGTTGCTCCCAACGTGCCGAAGGCCGAACCCAGGGCGTCCGTAGTCGAGGCCCGTCGGCCCGAGGCGAACAAGCCGCCCGGTGAAAAGCTCGAGAACGCGCGCGCCCGCGCGTCCGGCGTCGGCCTGCTCGCCATGAAGAACGAACTCGCCGAACTGCACGCGGCCCCGGCCGCCGTGCAGTTGAACAAGGACATCAAGCCGGGCCCGGGCGTGGGGTCCGGCGTCGGCCCGGGTGTGGGTGCCGGCGTCGGGCCGGGCGTGCCGACGCGCTCGCTGATTACTTCCAACGCGACCGGCGGCAGTGGCGGCATCAACACCGCGGCCTACAGCCGCGATACGGGCGGTGGCGGACTGGCCGGCCGCTCGACCACGCTGGTCGAGGGCGTGGCCGGCGGAGCGGGTGGCGGCGGCCCCGGCGGCGTTGCGCACGGCAGTGCTGGTCGCCCTGGTGCGGGTGGCGGTGGCGCCGGCGGCACGCTGCAGCGCGGTGCGAGCGGCAAGGCGTCACGTTCGATCGAGGAGATCAAGCTGGTCTTCGAACGCAACAAGGGTGCGATCTACGGCATCTACACCCGCGCGCTGCGCGAAGAACCCTCGCTGCAGGGCCGGGTCGTGCTGGAACTGAAGATCGCGCCCTCGGGTCAGGTGACCGGTCTGCGGATCGTGTCGAGCGAACTGCGGGCCGCTGAGCTCGAAAGCAAGCTGCTGGCGCGTATCCGGATGTTCGACTTCGGCGCCAAGGACGTGGACGCGATCACCGTCACATGGCCCGTCGATTTCCTGCCGTCCTAGCGCGCGGCGAGTTCAGCGAGCTGTAGGCAGTTGGTTTCACTGGAATCTCCGTCAGAGTCAGTGAAATTCCGAGATAAAGTTGCTGAGAATTCCCTTTAGGCTCACTAGCAATCCCAAGACGGCAGCGGGCCACGAGCCGCCACTCCTGCCAGTCGTCCAGTACGCCCAATTGCTGACATAGCGACGCCAGTGCACAATCTCCTCAACGCGGCCTCGGCCGCGCAAGACGCAAGGAGCGACGGTGAACGCCGCGATTCTCGGCACCGGCATGGTCGGGCAGAACTTGGCCAAGGGCTTCCTGGCTCTGGGTTATCAAGTCGTAATCGGCACCCGTGATCCAAACGGCGAGAGCGCGAGAAAGGCAATCGAGGCCATTGGACGCTCGACACGAGCGGCGACCTTTTCGGAGGCAGCGCAGCAGGGCGACTTCGCCGTACTCGCCACTCTGTGGGAAGGAACCAAGAGCGCCGTCGATCAAATAGGTGAGCACAACCTCGCCGGTAAGCTCGTCATTGACGCCACCAATCCGCTCGACTTCTCGCATGGACCGGCACTCGCGCTCGGCCACAGCACCTCGGGCGGTGAACAGATACAGGCCTGGCTGCCCGCGGCGAAAGTCGTCAAAGCGTTCAACACCGTGACGGCGCCGCTCATGTTCAAGCCGAATCTACCGGGCGGTCCACCGACGATGTTCTTCGCCGGCAACGATCCTGGCGCCAAGCAGAAAGTCGCTGATCTGCTGTCGCAATTCGGCTGGCAGCCTATCGACATCGGTGAGATCGACGGCGCCCGACTGCTCGAGCCGCTTGCAATGCTCTACATCCGGCACGCCATTCGCGCGAACAACTGGCAAATCGCATTCAAGTTGCTCGAGAGAAGCGGCTAGCCTTGGGCAGAAGCCGACGGCAACGAGCGCGCTTAGCCCGCCTCAATGCCGCAGTCTCCATTTTCGCAGCAAGACGCCAGAAGCCGTAGTTAGGTCGAGTGTGTGAATACCCAAACGCTAATCGCTGATCGCCTCTCCTCCGCTTGATCATCTCGTCGTGATGGTTGCACATAGCCGGCTCGGTTGATCAGGGCTCATCTTTCACTGGTCCGTACGCTGCCAGCCCTAGGCACCGGCATCCCATGGATACGTCGCAGGAGGACTAGCTTAAGTCGGTGGATGGAGTAAAAAAACTCTCCACGATTCCACGCCTTGGAGTCGCAATGAAAGTAGCGCAAAGCGTTGTGACGTTTCGCTCCGGCGCGATTCGCTTCGACCCAAGTGCGCGCGTTCTATACGTCAACGGCTCACTCGCGAAGCTCGGTAGCCGCGCTTTTGACTTGCTGGAAGCGCTGATAGAGCGTCGTGATCGCCTCGTGCCCAAGCAAGAACTGATGGACCGCGTGTGGCCGGGTCTGGTGGTCGAGGAAAACAACCTCCAAGTCCATGTCGGGACGCTGCGCAAACTGCTGGGCGCGGATGCCATTACGACGGTATCCGGCCGCGGCTATCGATTTACGCTTGCCCCAGACGGCGAGCCACGGATCGAACGTGCTGGACATGACGGCCAAGCGCTGGTGACGGCCAATGCCTCCCGCCTGTTCGGCCGTGAGTCCTTGATTGCCTCGACATGCACTCTGCTGCGCCGCAGGGATGTGCGGCTTGTGACGCTGACCGGAGCCGGCGGCTCGGGCAAGACGCGGGTTGCCCTGCAAGTCACCGCCGAGTTCGCGCACGACTTTGCCGACGGCAGTTACATCGTGATGCTCGCGCCGGTGCGCGACCCGGCTTTCGTGGCGTCGGCGATCGCAGCGGTGCTGCAGCTGCAAGAGATTGGCGGCCGTCCGACGGATGAACTCGTCATCGCTCATCTGAAGAGCCGGGAGGCTCTACTAACGCTCGACAACTTTGAGCATTTGCCTGACGCTGGCGCGCTGGTCGGCCGCCTGTTGGAGTCGTGTCCGAAGCTCAAAATATTGATCACCAGTCGGGCTGTACTGCGGCTGACGGCCGAGAATGACGTCTTGGTGCCGCCGCTGGCGCTGCCGGACCCTGCGGACAGCACCAGCAAGGTTCTGAACTCACCGGCGGTACAGCTCTTTCTTGAGCGCGCCAAGGCGTCCGGCCGACCGGTACCGACGAGCGAGGAAACGCCCGTCATCGGCCAGATCTGCAGCCGGCTTGATGGCCTGCCGCTGGCGCTGGAGTTGGCGGCTGCTCGCCTGAAAGTCCTTTCGCCGCAGACTCTACTTGTCCGCCTCGAGCACCGGCTGCAGATCCTCAAGTCCGGGCCGACGGATCTTCCCGAACGGCAGCGGACGCTACGCAGCGCCATCGGCTGGAGCTATGGCCTGCTGGATCCGCAGCATCAGCGGCTCTTCCAGAGACTGTCGGTATTCATCGGGGGCTGGAGCCTGGACGCCGCCGAAGCCGTCTGCAGCGAAGACGGTGAGACTGAAGCAGTGCTCGAATGCCTGGAGCACCTCATCGATCAGAGTCTCGTGCAGCGCATCGACGATGTGGGTGGCCAGTCGCGCTTCACGATGCTAGAAACCGTCCGAGAGTATGCGATCGAGCAACTCGAACAGCATGCCGAAGTTATTTGCGCGCGACGACGCCACGCCAACTACTTCGTCGAACTCGCAGAGAAGGCCGAGCCCCATGTGACACATGGCGGCCGAAAGCCGTGGCTGCAGCGCCTGCAGGCCGAAGTGAACAACTTCCGATCAGCGCTCGGATTCCTGATCGAGGAGCATTCCGACGTTGAATCCGGGATGCGCTTGGCCGCGGCGTTGCCTTGGATGTGGTATTTCGGAGGGCAGTACGCGGAAGGTCGGCGGTGGCTGTCGATAGCGCTGGCACAGGCCACCGCCGCGGAACCGCACCTGGTCGCGAAGGCGCTCACGGGGTCGGCGCGCCTTGAGATGTACTCGGGTGACCCGGGGTGTGCCATCGAGCATGCGCAGCGAAGTGTCGAGCTGTATCGGCAAACGGGGGACGAACGAGGGCTTGGCTTTGCCCTGTTTCACCTCGGACTTGCGATGGCCATGAAGTCCGGCCAAGGTGATCCAGGTCGACAGTTCATAAGGGAAAGCCAGGACGCGTTCGCGGCTGCAAGAGACCCTTGGGGGATCGCGCTCGCGACATCGTACTTCGCAGTCGTGTCGACCTTCGACCCGCAACAGGATGAGCACTCGAAGGAACTACTCCTCAAAGGTCGAGCGCTGTTCGCGGCACTGGACGATGATTGGGGGATGTCAACCTCACTGCACTACCTCCGCACGATTGCGATGCGGCAGGGCGCATACGATCAAGCGCGGCAGTACAGCGACGAGGTCATGCGAATTGCACGCGAGCTTGGCGATGGCTATCGTGTCGCCCGCAATCTGCAGGGGTTGGCCGAGATCGCGATGGCCGAAGCGAAGAACGCCGAGGCGATTTCTCATCTCAAGGCCAGCATTTCCATCAGTCGCGAGCAGGGCAGGGTCGGCGACATTGCGCTGCAGCTGCGGCTGCTGGCACGCTTGGAGTTGCTCGACAGTCGACCGGATCACACTGCCCGTTTGCTCGCGGCTGCGTCGACGGTTACCGAACATGACCGCACGATGCCGCCTGACGATCCCGCGGTGACCGAGCACACGCTTGCGCAGGCGCGCCAACAGCTCGGAGAACGCCGATTCGACCACGAGTGGTCGATGGGCCTTGCGATGTCCTGGGATCAGGCGGTCAGTTGGGCGCTCGCCGCGTGAGCACTGGCACGCCAACGTTGGACCTGCTCGCGTACAAATTCTTCCAATGCAATTAGATTCAGACGGTATTCGCGAACGAGTTCTTCCGCGTCGAGCGTTTCGGAGAAAACCTCGTCGGGGAGGCTTGAAAGCCGCAACATGCGGGCAACGCCAGGATGAAACGGGCGAACCGCCAGGGCCAAGACTGCGGCCATCGCGCGAGGCAGATGCCGATCTTTGGATCGATCCAGGCGGCGCGTCCGCTTTCGGGAACACGCCATGTCAGCTATGGGCCGAGATGGCATGGACACCGCCCTCCCTCCGGGGATGAAGGGCCGGGCAGCGAGGAAGGGGCCCTCCAGGACCGAACGGCATCGAAGTGCCAAAGTGGAGTTGTGACACAACCACTTGAGGAACGGAGGGCCCGAGATGAATGCTACGACGTACGGATTGGATGTGGCAAAGCGAGTGTTCCAGCTGTACTGGGTTGACGCCCACACCGGTGAGATCGTGAACCGACGGTTTGGACGCGATGAGTTGATCGGTTTCCTGGCGCAGCGGCCGGCCGGCCGAGTGGCGCTGGAAGCGTGCGGCAGCGGGCACTGGTGGGCGCGCAAGATCCAGGCGCTCGGGCACGAAGTCGTGCTGCTGCACGCGAAGTTCATTCGCCCCTTTGTGCAGACGAACAAGACCGATGCGGCGGATGCGCGGGCGATCTGGACGGCGGTGCAGCAGCCGGAGATGCGGACCGTGGCGGCGAAGACCGAAGATCAGCAGGCGATGCTCGCGCTGCACCGGATGCGCGCCTTGCTGGTCAAGTTCCGGACCATGCAGGTGAACCAGTTGCGCGGGTTGCTGTACGAGTTCGGCGTGACGTTTCGGGCGGGACGCGCTGGCGGGGCTGGCCGAGATGCGCGCGCGCATGGCCGAGCTGGAGGATGCGCTGCCGGCAGTGCTGTTCGACGGTCTGCAGGACCAGTTGAAACGGATCGACGGACTCGAGCACGACATCGATCAGCTCGAGAAGCGGATCGGCGCCTGGCAGAAGCAGGAAGCGGCGTGCCGCGCGATCGCCGAAGTGCCCGGCATCGGCCGGCTCACCGCGACGGCGCTGGTGGCGACGATCGGCGATGCGAAGACGTTCAAGTCGGGACGCGAGTTCGCGTCGTTTCTCGGATTGGTGCCACGGCAAAGCGGCACCGGCGGCAGGGTCCGACTGGGATCGATCTCCAAGCGCGGCGACCCGTACCTGCGCACGCTGTTGATCCATGGCGCGCGATCGGTGATGTACCACGCCAAGGTACCGACGCCATGGCTGACCGAGATCCAGGCGCGGCGACCGGCCAACGTGGCGGCGGTGGCCATGGCGCACAAGATGGCTCGAACCGCGTGGGCGATTCTGGCGCACGGTCGGGCGTATCAGAAGGACTACGTCAGCGTGAAGCCGGCGTAGCGAACCAAGGTTGAACAGAATGTAGATGAGCCGATAGGTTGCTGAGGTTGATCACCGTGTGATGGCAAGACAGGTCGGACCGCAAGAACGCAAACCTGAACACAGTCGTGTGCCTCAAAGCACGTGGCCGAGATGAGGACGTTCTTGGCGTATTCCATCAGGGCCCGCAGGCTTCGGTCTGCACGACAAGGCCGGATATAAGACTGCAGCCAGTACCTCGTTGAGGCATCACATGAAGATCAGCTTGGCAAACCGGGCGGTGTCCATATAAGGCTGTGTGAAAACGCTCGCTCGACAGCACGTGACGCTGAAGTCGACCTCTCAGATCGCTCTGTATTCAACGATCGGCCCTCGGGGAATACCAAACCGCCCCCCGCAAACGTGCGAGTTTCGAGTTTTCACACAGCCTCGGGTCGACAGCGGGCGAGGCACGTTCCCGGAAGCTGACGCTGCGAGCGCGGCGTGTCGTGTGCGTGGATTCAGTAACTCTGACCGAGGAGTAGGCCGGTACCAATTACTACTCTGACGCAGGCCCTGATCGTCGAGTGACGCGTTGGTCGCCAAGTTGCTGAATTCCCTGCAATCAGCGTTGCATCAACTTTGACGCCCTACACAAGCGCAGGCACCGCAATCGACGGCCGGAGCCATGACGGCGCCACCCCGGCTTAGCGTGAACAGGCCCTAGTTGCCCGCCGTGACGCGCGGCTTCTGTTTGCGTCGCTTGGTGACGCGGTCGAAGAGCCAGCGCGGCATCACTTTCAGCAGCGCGGTCGCTGCGCCCATCTGCCACGGAATCGTGCGGTAGCGCGCGCCGGCGATCATCGCATCGGCCGCCCGGCGGGCGAACTCCGGCGCATCCATCAGGAACGGCATGCCGTAGGGGTTCTTCGCCGTCAAAGGTGTACGGATGAAGCCCGGCGAGATCGTCACCACCTTGATGCCGTGCTTTGCCATCTCGACGCGCAGGCTCTCGCAGTAGGTGATGACCGCGGACTTCGACGCGCAGTACGCGTCCGAGCCCGGCAGGCCGCGGATGCCAGCCACGCTGGCAATGCCGACGAGCGTGCCGCGTCGGCGCGTCTTCATCGGCGCGATGAACGGATGGAACGTCGCGGGCATCGAGAACACGTTCGTCTCGAACACGCGGCGAAACTGCGCCAGGTCCTCGTAGTGCTCGGTCTTCACGCCGATCGAGATGCCGGCGTTGGCAATGACGATATCGGCACCACCCACCGCGGCGTCGAACTCGCGGCCGGCGGCGACGATCGCCTCGGTGTTCGTGACGTCGACGCCGTAGATCAGATGCTGCTGGCCCGGCAGCGAGGCGATCACTGCCTTGAGCGCGTCGGTGCGGCGGGCCGCGAGGCCGAGCCGCGCACCGCGGGCGGCGAACTCGCGTGCCAGCGCTTCGCCGATCCCGCTCGAAGCGCCGGTGATGAAGACGTTCACGTCGCCGCGATGGCGAGGTCTACTTGCGGCCGCGCTCGGTGCGCGCCTGCGCCACCAGGTAGTCGAGCACGATCAGGCTGCCTTCGCGCGAGCCCACCATCGACGGCGCGGTCTTGAACTTGCCATCGACGCCCATCGCCGGCGTGCCGTCGATCTGATAGGCGCGCCAGACCTGGCCGGCGCGGTTGGCCCGTGCCGCCACCGAGAACGAGTTGTAGGTGTCGATCCACTGCTTGCGGTCGATCCCGTTGGCCGCCATGAAGTCGGCGATCTGGTCCGGATTGATCAGCGGCTGCCTGTTCTTCTGGATCGCGGCGAACACCTTCTCGTGCAGGTCGTTCACCTTGCCCAGCGCCTCCAGCGTGTAGTAGATGCGCACATGCGGCATCGTGCTGTTGTCCCATGCGATCGGAATGCGCTTGTACTCGACGTCGGACGGCAGCTTCTTCTTCCAGCCCGCGAGATACGGCTCATAGGAGTAGCAGTGCGGGCAGGTGTACTGGAAGAACTCGAGGACCTCGACCTTGGCGCCACTTTCGGGTGCGACCGGATTCTTCAGCCGCACGTAGTCCTTGGATTCCTGCGGGGCGCGTGCGGCAGGCTGTGCGTGCACCAGCAGCGGTGCGGCGGCCGTCGCGGCCGAGGCAATCAGCAGGTGGCGGCGGGAAAGCGACATCTCGAGGTTCTCCAGGTGATCGAAGGAAACGGCCGGTCAGCCGGCACGTGCGGATTTGAACGGTTGTGCGACCGTGGGCGCTGACAAGGGTTCACCCCCACCGACAGGCGGGTCGTGCGGGCATGGTCAACGGACCTTGATCAGCTGCACATCAATGCCGTTTTCCGCCATGGTCTTGCGCATGCGGTTCACGTCCTCGATGTTGCCGTACGGTCCCAGGCGAACGCGATACAGGGTTTGCCCGTCCTGCTCGCGCGGAAGGACCTTCGCGTCGTAACCGAGCAGCGCCAGGCGCGCGCGCATCGCATCGGCGTCGTCCGGCGACTTGAATGCCCCGGCCTGCAGGAGGTAGCGCGAGCCATCGTCGGGCAGCGCGGCGGTGACGCCCTTTTCCGGCGGCGGCGGTGCGGCCTTCGGGTCGGTCGCCGCATCGAGCTTCGGCGCGGGCACCGCCGTCGTATCGGGCCCGCGCGGAGTCATTTGCAGCGGCTTGTTCGGGTCGGGCAGCTGCCCGCCGGCGCCTGGATTGATGTTCTCGCTGGCCGGGCGCACCTTGTTCACAAACGGAACAGGCGCGTTGGTGATGTAGAGCGCAACCGCCACTGCGACGCCCAAGCCGACCACCAGTCCGATGATGAAGCCGAGCAGCGTGCCGCCGTACTGGCGACGCAGGAAGAGGTGAGTCATGTGTGAAGTTTACTTGGGCTCGGGTGCCCGGCCGTCCGAAGCCCGACGCCGTGACAGTTTCGCGTGAGGTACACGCGCGATGCCGCCTGTCACATCTTCTCCGGCGCCGACACGCCGAGCAGCGCCAGCCCGTTGCGCAGCACCTGGCGAGTTGCCAGCAGCAGCGCCAGCCGGGCGTTGCGCAGACCCTCGTCGTCGACCAGCACGCGCTCGGCGTTGTAGTAGCCGTGGAAGTCAGCGGCGAGATCCTTCAGGTAATACGCCACCTGATGGGGTGCCAGCTCGTCGGCGGCTTCGGCCAGCAGGTCAGGGAACTGCGCCAGCCGGTTCAGCAGCGTCTGCTCGCGAGCGTTGGTCAGCGGCGTCAGGTCCGTGTTCAGCGCCGCCGCGGCGTCCGGCACTGCAAAGCCCTTCTCGCCCGCCTGCTGCAGCACCGAGCGAGATGCGGGCATGCGCGTACTGCACGTAGTAGACCGGGTTGTCCTCGGATTGCGACAAGCGCGAGATCGACGTCGAACGTGAACTCGGCGTCGGCCTTGCGCGCGACCAGGAAGTAGCGTGTCGCGTCGCGGCCCACCCACTCGAGCAGGTCGCGCAGCGTCACGTACGTCCCGGCGCGCTTGCTCATCTTCACTTCCTCGCCGTCCTTCGTCACCCGCAGCATCTTGTGCAGCAGGTAGTCCGGGTAGCCGTGCGGGATGTCGAGCTTCAGGCTCTTCGCCGCCGCCTGCACCCCGGCGCGCACGCGCGCCACGGTGCCGTAGTGATCCGAGCCCTGCACATTGATGACCTTCTCGAACCCGCGCTGGAACTTGGTCAGGTGATACGCAACATCGGGCACGAAGTACGTGAAGGTGCCGTCGGACTTGCGCATCACGCGATCCTTGTCGTCCTTAGGCGGACCGCCGTGACCGGCGAGGTCCTCGAACTCGGTCGTTTTCAGCCACAGTGCCGATTCCGCCTCGTAGGTCATGCCGGAGTCGACCAGGGCCTTCACCGCGCCCTCGACCTTGCCGTCGGTGTACAGCGAAGACTCGAGGAAGTAGTGATCGAAGCTCACGCCGAGCGCGGCGAGGTCGGCGTCCTGCTCGTTGCGCAGGTAGACGACCGCGAAGTGGCGTACCGCGTCGAGGTCGTTCGGATCGCCGTTGGCCGTCACGGGTTCACCGTCGCGCGCGGTGGCGGTCTTCTTCGCAAGGAAATCGCGCGCGATGTCGACGATGTAGTCGCCGCGATAGCCGGTTTCCGGAAACTCGATCGTTTCGCCGAGCAGTTCGCGGGCGCGGGCCTGCACCGACAAGGCGAGGTTGGCGATCTGCACGCCCGCGTCGTTGTAATAGAACTCGCGCGAGACCTGCCACCCCTGCGCAGCGAGCAGAGTTGGCGAGTGCGTCGCCGATCGCGGCCTGGCGCGCGTGCCCAGGTGCAGCGGACCGGTGGGGTTAGCGGAAACGAACTCCACCATCACGCGATGCCCGGCCTGCGTTGACGTGGTACCAAAGCACTCGCGTTCGCGCAGCGCGAGTCGCACGACCTCCTGCTTCGCCGTAGGCGCCAGGCGCAGGTTGATGAAACCCGGGCCGGCCACCTCGACCGCGTCGATCAGTCCGGCGCCTGCCGGGTTCATCTTGAGCGCATCGGCGATCGCCTGGCCCACTTCGCGCGGGTTCTTCTTCAGCGACTTCGCCACCTGCATCGCCACGTTGCAGGCCAGGTCGCCGTGGGAGTCGACCTTGGGCCGCTCGAGCACGACAGGAACCCCGGATACACCGAGGCCGGCCAGCGCCTGTTCGATCAGCGCGGTAATGCGTTGTTTTTGTTGGGGCAGCATCGGCGCGCGACAA
>CAVQID010000021.1:0-23336 GCA_963712485.1 uncultured beta proteobacterium | reverse complement strand
CCTTGAGACCGGTCGTTGGTGCCGCAATCGCCTAGCGCTTGAATGACCGGAAAGTAGCCGCGACCGTGAATTCAGTCGCCGACCACGAACGGCCGGACCCGCTGCATTGCTGTCGCTCGTCGTTCTGACGTGACCGGCAGCAACGGGTCGCGATCTGCCGCTTGAGTGAGCCCAACGGACTTTCGTTCGACCCGGCGCCTCGGTCGGTCAACCAGTTGCTTCGCCGATTCCGACAGACTCACTTTGTCCAGTTCACAGCGAGAATCCCTCTCGGCGCTCCAAGACTTGGTTGGAGCTTGTCTGCGGAACGGAAGTTCTGCTGGAACAACGAAGCCTGACTTGCGCCCAACCCTCCAAAGAGCCTGCAAAACAATGGACGAGCATGTGGGTTGTCGGATACTGGGCTCATCAAAGGTCAAGGAGGCCCTATGGTCAGCAAAGAACAAGTGAATCGCCTCATCACCCTGGCTGAGCGCCTGCGCGACGAGAAGCTGCCGTACCGGACCGGCTACCGGCGGTTCCGGACGACCATACTCATCTGGGAAACGGTGATCCTCGTGCGCATCTTCTATGCGATCGACCGTTTCTGCCGGGCGTTTGGCGGTGCGTACGTGGTCTGAAGCAGTTCGTCCTTGATCCGCCCTGCGGAACGGGGGGTTTCGCAACGATTGGCCGCCAGGCCTGTGTCACACGCCGCGCCCGCCGCGGTGGCTCGCAGGGGAGGCCGCCGCGCCTATGCGTCGAGGACGGTTGTCTCGTCGATGACGCGGCGCTGCTTGAGCTTGCCGCCCTTCAACCCACAGACCTCGACGCGCTTCGTGCCGGGCCGCTTGCCAACCGTGTAGCTTGCGCCATCCCGGATGCGCACGGACTCGAGTCGATGGTGGTCGAGCATCACGTCGAGCTGGTCGAGCCCTTTGGTTGTCACCTCGATCGTGTCGCGGTTCCTGCTGCTGTGGCACTGCATCACGGTGTACGGTTGCCGCTCGAGCCACCGGATGCAGTAGGCGAGCAGGTCACGGTTGTCGCACAGCAGGTCGTCGCGCGACATCCGATATCGTTCCTTCGGACGCACGCTGACACCGACGTCTTCGATCAGGGCGCCCAGCCGCGGTCCGACGCGCGTCGCGCGCATGAGGGAGAACTGGATCGTGCCACCCTCGGGGAGCGGCGGCAGGCCGCGGCGCAATCGGCGCCCCGCAAACTGGCGCATGTCGCCATAGGTCCAGATCGATGCCCCGCCGGCACCGGTGCTGTCGCCGACACAGACCATGCGGCCGATTCCGTTGTCCGCGAAGCCGGCGCAGAACAGGTCGCCGGCCGAGTAGGTGTTGGTGTCCGCCACCAAGATCACCGGCCCGCCGTACACCTGTCCCGCGATGTTGCACTTGCTCGGGATCGTGATCGGCAGCGGCGCCGAGTACATCTCGCCGTTGCGAACCGCGTCGGTCAGGGATGGCAGCCACGGCCAGATGTCGGTCCTGCGGCTGGCGCTGCTGCCGTTGTCCTTTGCACTCAGCTTGAGCGCCAGGTCGGTAGCCAGCATCTCGAAGCGCACCGGCTCGATGGGCCTCGGCGTGAAGAACTGCAGCGCCATCTCGGCGGCGACGATATAGCCGCCGCCGTTTCCGCGAAGATCCAGGACCAGGCCTTGCGGCGGCATCAGCGCGAGCAGGCGTCGAATCTCTTCCAGGTACTGCCGCACGCTTGGAACCAGGAAGTCCCTCAGCCGCAGGTGGCCGTACTGCTCGTTCTCTTGCGTTCCGCGCAGGACGGACGCAGTGAGGAAGTCGGGCAACGAGGTGCTCAAGCCCGTGATCTTCGTGCCCACGGTGGCGCTGGCGGCGTCCTTGTGAAACGGCTTGCTCCCGCCGCGCAACGCGTCCGAGGCAAACAGCAGCAATTTGGCTCTCTTCACGGCGGCCGCCGCCGGATTGAAAGCCAGCGCACGCACTTCGCCCACTCGGAGCTTCTTCCTCTGGCCCGCCTGGTATCGCTCGACGAGGGTCGTGTCAATGACGCGCCACTCCAGAGTGACGAAGAGCCGCTTGCCGACGGGCGTGCCCTGCTTGTTCACCTTCCGGAAACCGATGGTGGCGCTCGTCTCGTCAGGCAAGCAGTGAGTGCTGAGCGAGCGGCAGGTGAGCGTCTGCACGGCGGCGGTGCGCATGCTGTCCGCCCGCCCCCCGCTTTCCTGATCGGCGTAGCGCTGCACCGCGCGGTCGATCGGCACCCCGTTCCACGTCTCGACCTCTATGCCGGGCACGAAGTCGGGCTTTCTCACCCATTCGCCCACGTTGGACACGATGTAGTGCGGCTTCTTCCTGTCGTCGTAGTAGAGCTCGACCATGCACGGCAGCGCAGCGACCTTGCCTTCGTAGCCTGGCCGCCAGTAGACCGTGTGGAAGTCGCGCAGCCGGTTGAAGATGTCGTCGACCTCCGCGTCGAAGTCTTCGGGGCTGAGGCCGGCCATCTGCATGCGCAGGATGCGCACGCGCTGCACTGGATCGAAACCGTAGCGCGCGCGCTTCAGCGGCAGGTGGGTATACGCGCCTTCAAACAGCTTCTCGAGGCCGTCGAGCAGGCTGAGGCGTTCACGCGGGCTGAGCTTGACGGTCGGCGACTGGCTACGGAACTCGTCGATCGGCACCCCAAGTCGTGCCTTGCTGACCTGCCGTGCCGTCGGACGGCGCTGCCCGGTTGTCGTTGTCATTTGACTCCCCCTCAGCAGATCAAGAAAGGCAGCCGCGCTGCGCTGGCCGCAGGGCGCGCGGGTTTAGCTTTGATGAGTCCCGGAAGCGACGCCCTTCCTTCCTGCACTGCACGGCAACAGTAGTCCGTAACGCATCGGCAAAGCAAGGGCTTGTCGAATATTCACGGCCGTCAATCGGGTGCGCGGCGAGGTGAAGGGATGCCGCGTTAGCTTTGATGCGGAAGGGCGGAATCGCGCGCCTTCCAGGTAGCGCGTTCTTTCTTTGTCAAAGTCAGGAACGCGGCTCTTTCCAACTTTTCCGGCCGAGCGCACGCCGACAAAGTGTTCTCTGATCCCGCGTCGGCCGCTGCGACGCGTGAGCGCCGGCAACCCGTCACCACGTTTTGCCCTCCGGCGTCCAGGGCCGGTGCCGGGGACGCAGGCTCAGGCGCGCGTCTTGAGCATGATGTCCATCAGGTTCGCAGGATCCGGCGACGCGCCGCGCGCAATCTCCCGGTCGATGCGCTTCTCGCTCACCAGACGGGCGAGGGCGATGTTCATCGAACGCAACTGGCTCGCGTCCTTGGCGGCCTGCGCCGGATCGCCGCCGCCGCCAGGCCGCGCCGTCTCCGGGCGCGCGCGGAACGCCTCCCGCAGCGCCGCGTATTCCTTTTCTGTGTTGGACTCGATTGCGCGCCGCACGGCCTGCGACTCACCGGAAGCGTACTCGGCGACCTGTACCCACGACTTCTTGTCAATGTCGGGCAGCAGCGCCAACGCAATCACCGCGCGTAGGGCCTCGCCGAAAGTCGCGTTCTGTCCCTCGGCGAGCTGGTTGATACGCTGCAGCGCCGGCACCGTGTGCGTAGCGTGGGTCGAAGCGATCACGAGCGAACTTTGGGCGATCGACAGCGCGGTCATTGCCGTCTCGACATCGCGGATCTCGCCGATCATCAGTACGTCCGGCCGCTGTCGCAACGACTGCCGCACCCCGTCCGCGAACGTCGGTACGTGCGTGCCGATCTGGCGGTGCGAGATCACGCCCAGCTTCGGCTCCAGCACGTACTCGACGGGATCCTCGAGCGTGATGATGTGTGCGGCGCGGTGTCGGTTGATGTCTTCAAGCAGCGAGGCGATGAGGGTCGTCTTGCCGCTATTGGCCTTGCCTGCCACGAGGATCAGGCCGCTACGCACGGAGGTAAGCATCTCGATTACCGACGGCGGCAGCGCCATGTGTTTGAACTCGGGCAGCTTCTGCGGGTAGCAGCGGATGCACAGCTCCACGCCGACCCCACCGCTCGTGTTGAGCGCCGTGGCTATGTCGACCCGGACGCGGCGGCCGGCGAACGAGTGTTCCTGGTTGATCGCGCCTTCGAGCTGCAGCGTTTCGAAGATGTCGCGCACGCCGGTCATCTCGGCTGCCGCCTCGGAGATCTGGTCGCGCGAGACGGCCTCGCCGGCGCGCACCCAGCCTTCGGGCATGAACGCCGCGATCGGCTGCCCGGGCTGGACGATCAGGTCCGTGATGGTTTGATTGGAAGCGACGATCGCCTCCAGATCCTCAAGCAGCTTGGCCTTGATGAGTCCGTCCATCAAATTCCCCGAGAAACCCCGTCCTTTAGGGCGGGGAGGTAGAGGGCGAACGCGGCGCGTTCGGGTGTTGCGTACGAAGCTTCGATACTGTTATTCTCTACAGTATGGTGATCGTGTATCGCTATCGCGTGAAGTCGCGCGTCGGGCTGCTGAACCGGCAAGCACACGCGATCAATTTTGTCTGGAACTGTTGCAACGATCGGCAGAAGGACGCGTTGCGCTTCGGACGGCCGTGGCTGACCGGCTTCGACCTGAACCGGCTCACCACGGGCAGCTGCAGGGAGCTGGGTATCCACTCCGGCACGGTCAACGCCGTCTGCGAGCAATACGCCAAGTCTCGCGCCCAGAAGCGCCGCCCGTTCCTGCGCTACCGCGGTCGCAGATCGTTGGGCTGGGTACCACTTAAGGGGCGCGATCTCAAGCGCGAGGGTGACGCCTTCCGGTTTGCTGGAAATACATTCCGAGTGTTCAACAGCCGCCCGCTGCCTGACGGCAAGATCAAAGACGGCACGAACTTTTGCGCGGATGCGCGCGGCAACTGGTTCCTGAACATCACCATCGAAGTGGCCGACGCCGCTAGGCGCGACATCCGGCGCGCGGTGGGCATCGAACTCGGTCTCAAATCCTTCGCCGCGCTCAGCACCGGTGAGGTCATCGACAATCCGCGTCACTTCCGCACGCTTGAGCAGCGGCTCGGCAGGGCGCAGCGGGCGAGAAAGAAGCGCCAGGCCGCGCATCTGCACGCCCGCATCGCAAACGCGCGCCGGGACTTCCTGCACCAACTGTCGCATCGGCTGACGCGCGAGTTCGACTACATTGCGTGCGGCAACGTGTCCGCCTCGAAACTTGCCAGGACCACGATGGCAAAAAGCGTCGCTGATGCATCGTGGTCGTCCTTCCGCAACATGCTCCGGTACAAGGCGATGGCGCGCGGCGCGTGGTTTGAGGAAGTGAACGAATCGTTTAGCTCCCAAGTCTGTTCGAGTTGCGGCGCTCTGCCGCACTCGCGGCCGAGAGGTATCGCAGACCTTGGAATAAGGCAGTGGGTGTGTCAGTGTGGCGCTTCGCATGATCGTGATGTGAATGCTGCGGTCAACATCCTGGCCCGCTCGGGACATCGAGCGCCTGCAGAGGGAATCCTTGTCCTTTAAGGGCGGGGAGGATGTCAAAACGCGAGCCCCAGTTCGCTGCGCTCGTAGCACAGGAACCTCCTGAGTCCTCGGCCAGCGCCGAAGAAGGGCCTCGATCCGCGAGCTGCTGTTGGACGCCCTGGGGCGTGTATGTGTGGGCGGAAGGTGAGGCGCAGCCAGGAGGCACTCTAACCCGCCGATTTCCGGTTTGGCAATGCCCCAGGATGGGGCGCCTGTCGGACTCCGAACGGACAATCGCCAGGGATTGTCAAGCCCTGCACCCCCGGTTGAAAGGGCTTCCGGTTCCGGCCTAACGTCTGCCCAGGCCGCGCCCAAAGCTCGCGAACACACACCCGCGCTCGTGCGCGTTCCAGGCGGCCGGCGAGGACAGGGCGACACGTCCGCAGCTCGTTCGTCGAACTGCCAGGGATCGGCCATGGACCGTCCATCACCGCCCGCCGTCGACCTCGACATCGGCACTGCGCGCGACAGCGCACGCCTGGCAGCCGCCCTGCGGGCCGTGCAGCACGAAATCGACTCGCTATTGATCGTTCATGCCACGCGACTGGAAGTGCGCGACGCCTATGTCCTCGGCCGCGCTGTCGAGGGACTTGCGCTGACCGCGCGCCTGAACCCGCCGGCCGCCGTTCTCGAAAGCGGCCTGCGCCGTCTGGTCCGCTCCATTCCGACGGGCTTCATGAACGGGCCGCTCGAGCGCGCGCTGCAGGGGGCGATCGCCCTATGTCTCGACCCGCTGCCGGTCACAGGCGCTCCTGAAGCGTCCGGCACCGCACACTGGCCCGCGGCCAGGGGACATTCGGCAGCCGCCCTGCTGGCCTGCACCCTCGTATTCGCAGTGGCCGGCACCGCGGTCATGCTCGCCTGAATATCTTCGGCGGATGCTGATCGCGAAGCTCCTCGCGCTTGCCGCTGCCGCATCCACCGGGGCAGAGGCGTTGCGACTTCAGTACAGCACGCGCGACGCGAAGGAGTACGTCGACGTCACCAGCGTTGTGACGCGAGCGGGCCTGCGCCAAGTGCGCTGGGTCACCGATGCATCCGGCGAGCGCCGCGTCGATGTCTACGCCTTCGATTGCAGCCGTCCTCGGTTCGCCCACGTCGTGACCGAGAAGTACCGAGGCAGCGTTCGGCTGGAGTCGATCGTGGTGCCGGAGGAGCGCTGGCAGGCGCACCTCGTGGCAATGCCACTCAAGTATCCGCAGATGCCGGTCCATCGCGCGCGCGAAGTCGGTTGCGAGCCGGCGAAACGGAAGTGATCCAACCCAGAATACGCCGGCGCAAGTAACCATCGGGCGCTGACCGGATGAACAGGGGCGACCTCGATGTGTCGCTGGCACGCCGTAAGGCGTCCGCGCCTTAGAAGTGCGCCTAGTTGATCGCCAGAATCACGCTTGCAACCACTCCGTTGTCAGTCGCCGCGAGAACGACAATTGAAGGTTCATTGACGGATGGCGCGGCAAATCCGAACGTGCCTTGCGCCATTCCCGCCGGAATAGCGAGGTCGGGAAGGAAGTGGACGTCCCCCGGCTGGGGCGGCTGACCGTTGTTGTTCGATGCGTCGAACACGCTCTGCAGGATCCACGCGGCTTTGACCATGGTGGTCTGCAACGTGGAGGCGTCCAAGGCGACGTTCACAGTCACCTGCCCTGCGGCTTGAACCGGATTCGGCTGCGCGTCGACGCTTGCGACAGTCGGAACCACGTTGTCAGGGTTAGGCTCGTCGGGATTTGGCGCCGGCGGCGGCGCGAGGGAGGCCTCGGTCTCGATATGTTCCCAAGTGTCCGCAAAGATACGCACCTCGGCTTCGGGCGTTTCCAGAGGCGCGCGGCCCCCAAAGAGAATCACCGCGCGCCGTTGCGCGTCGAACGCCATCGCATGGCCGGCACGGCCACTTGGCCCGATGTCCTGGCGCTGCGTCCAGCGGTTGGCAGCGAACCGCCAGGTCGCCGATAGAGGCGCTGGCAGCGATCCAGCCGTGGCGCCGACGAACAGGGCGAGCCCTACGTCGGTGCCCACCATCGCGGCGCGCGACGAGGCCGGCGCCCCGAAGTGCGCCACTTGCGTCCAGACGTCCCCCTCGAGCGCCCAGGTGTCGCCCGACGCGGTACCGTCCTGCGCCTCGCCACCAAAGAGCACGACACGCTCGCTTACCAGGTCATACGCCATGCAGTGAAACGCGCGGGCTGATGGCCCGGTATCGGCGATCTGGGTCCACTTAGCAGTCGCCGGATTCCATTGCCACGTGTCGGCGGTAACAACACCGTCCCGCCTCATACCCCCGAACAGGATCGCGCGACGCCCCTTCGCGTCAAAGGCCAGGCTGTGCGCTAAGCGAGCTGCCGGCCCGGAATCCTCCACCTGCGTCCAGGCCGCGTCCGCGAGCGTCCACGTATCGCCGAACGTGATTCCGCTGCCGTCTCCCCCGAACAGCAACGCGACGTCAGCGGTCACATCGAAGCACATTGCATGACGCGCGCGTCCGGCCGGCCCCGTGTCAGCAATTTGCGTCCAGCCATTGGTCGTCCGTTGCCAGGTGTCGCCCAGGAAACCGGCCGGCGCGCTTCCGCCAAAGAGCAGCGTTCGCGCGCGCCTGGGGTCGAAGCACATCGCGTGCTCCATACGCGCACTGGGGCCAACGTCGTCTGTTTGCGTCCAAAGAAAGTTGCTCATGGTGTCCCCCTGCAAAGTGCGCTCAGCCACCAGCGCAGCTCAATACAGTAGCGCGCTGCGGTACCCAGTCAGCAAAAGGAGCCGATCGCGATACGCACATGCTGACGGCTCATATGGCGATGGCGCTAGACCGCCATCGCGTGAGGCATTTCACGACCGAACCGACAGCGCAGAATCGGACACTTTGGGACCACCGACCCCCAGCTCGCGCAAGTGCAAGGATGAGCCGCAGCTCGGCGCATAAATGGCTATCAAGGCGCAGCGGCGTCAAAGCGCCGTGCGCCGCACGATTCACCTGGCGAACCACTCGGCGATTCTTGCGCGCGCACTGGCTGCGAGCGGTCGCTCCAGCCGCAACACCTCGGGCGGAAGCGGCGCCGCATAGGGCGCTTCCTCCGAGACGATCTGGACGCCGCGCAGCGGGCCGAAGCGCAGCTGCAACCCTTTCACGAACGCCTCGTCCCCGGCACTTGCGCCATCGAGTATGAAGCCGTCCGGGGCCACCTTCCAGTACGGGATCTCAAGCGCCGGGCTGACGACGTCCTGGTAGTCGGCCACCGTCGCGCCCAGTTCGTTAAGCGCGTCTTTCAGGGCCTGCCGTGCCACCGGATCTCGCGACACCAGCACGACGCGCTGTCCTGCGAGCACCGGGTCGCCGGACCCAGTGCCTCGCGCTGCTTCGGCGGCGGGACCGCAGAAGCACGAGGTGCGGACCCGCACGCGCGTGCCTTTTCCATCGATTGACTCGATGCGGACCCGCCCGCCGAGGGCGTGGGCCAGCAACTGCACGTTGTACAGGCCCAGTCCGAGGCCTCCGCTCGACGAGGCCCGCCCGCGAAAGCCCGGCTGGCACAGCGAGGCGAGCTCGTCGTCGGAGATGCCCACGCCATTGTCGAGCACGTGGATGACAAGACGCCCCGCTTGCGATCGGGCTCCAACCAGAACCTTGTTCGCACCGGAGTGCGAAAGCGCGTTCGCCACGAGATTGCTGACGATCCGGCCGAGCATTTCGGGGTCCGTGTACGCCCACAGGTGCGTGCGTGCGACACGCAAGTCAATGCCCGCCTCCCTTGCGGCGGGCCGCAACGCGTGCGTCACGGAATCCAGCACCGTGGCGACATTCACGCTGGCGGAGCGGGCCACCGGCGCATCGATGGCGGCGCCGATCGCGAGCAAGGCCGCATCGTGCCGCTCGAGCAGCACCCGCGCCGCGTTGACCACGTCGGCTACGTCCTCTTCGAATGGCGTGCCGGCCACGCGCAGCTGCAGGGTTCGCAGCAGCGTCGCATGCACATGCTGCGGTTGCCGCAGGTCATGGCGGATGCCGCGCAGGATCGTCGGCGAGAGCCGAGCCTGCGGTTCGTCGATCACCAGATCGATCGTGCGGGGCGGGTCGAGATGTCTACGCGCCATCGCTGTCCGTCCCCAGGAGATCTACCAGGCGCTCGCGCACCTGTACGAAGCGGTTGCGCCCGGCGACCTGCATGAGGTAGCCCTGCAGGTCACCCAGGCGCGGCTGTGCCGTCGTCAACAGCAGGATCGCGCGCTCGGTCAGCAGCGGATCGAACTTCGTTCCGGCGTCCTCACGCAGTACCGCCACGGCGTCCTCGTGGGAAAGTGCGCCGCGGAAGGGCCGCCCGCTGGTCAGCGAGACATACGCGGCCGCGAGCGCGACGATGCGTGCCGGGTAAGGAATGGCTTCGCCCGCCAGGCGCCGCGGCCCGGTGCCGTCCCAGTGCTCCGACACGCACTGCACGACCTCCCACAGAATCGGCTGCTCGCTCAGGCCCGCGGCCCGCAGCAGTTCGGCACCGAGCGCGTAGGAACTCTCCACCATCGAGCGCTCGCCCGCCGTCAGTGGGCCGGGTTTCGCGGTCACTTCGGGCGGCACGTAAAGCTTCCCTATCGCGTGCACCCGTGCGGCGCGCTCCAGCGACAGCTGCACCGACTCCGGCCATCCGAGATCTGCGCCCAGCATCGCCGCGACGCGCCCGCAGCGGTACAGGCGCAGCACCCCCGACGGATGCTCGGCAGCTTCGACGGCCGTGGCCGTTTCCTCGAGCCGGTCGAGCGGATCCACGGGCGCGACCGCCGCGGCCGCCCGCGTCTCCAGCCACGTCGTGCCGCCGAACGCAAGCTGTCCGGGCTGCGTCGCCACCGAGTGCCGCGCGAGCTCAGCCTGCAACTGCGCCGCGCGCACCTGCCGCGCACGCGTTTCGCCGTAGAGACGGCGGCGCGTTTCGACGAGCAGGGGGCGGTCGCCGCTGCGACGCGCGGCTTCGATCAGCGCGTGCATGGCGGGCAGCACGACTTTCGGCACACTTTGCGCGAGGGCACCCTGCAGGCGCGTGGCAGCGCGCTCGTGTGCACCTTCGGCGGCATCGCACATCGCCGCCGCAACCGTTGCATAGGCGTGGGCGACGGACGATCCGCTTGCGCTGGCGTGACGTTGTGCGAGCTCGGCGCGCTGCCGCGCGAGGCCCAGGCGGCCGGAGCGCGCGAGCGCGCGCGCATAGTGATGCTCCGCCTCCGCGCGCAGGACGTGTTCCTCGAGGGTCCGGGCGCTGTCGAGCCGGTCCGCGCACTGGTGTGCCATGCGCAGCACCCCGTTGATGTCATCCATGTACAGCGAGGCCAGTGCGCTGTGGCACATCGCCCGTGTCTCGAAGATCGGCGTCTCGCTCAGTCGCGCCAGCGTCAGCGCATGTCCGGCGGCCACCAGCGCAGATTGCGTCTGGCCCGTCGCCAGCAGGGCGCCTGCGAGTGCGCACCAGGCGCTGCTGCCGGCCTCGGGCTCGGCCAGTTCCACCGAGATGTCCAGGCCCGCCACGGCGTGGACCAGGCCGTCGGCCACGGCACCGGACTCGGCGAGCAACTCGCCTGCCAGCGACAGGGCCTGCTGCGCGAGCGCCGTATCCCGCAGCTGATCGGCTGCCCGTACCGCACGGACGGCGAAGCTGACCCCCTCGACGTGTGCGCCGATCAGCGCCTGAAAGCGCGCACCGAGTATCAGCGTCTGAGCCAGCGGCATGGTCGCCGCCACGTCGCCCTCTGCAGCGAGTTCCGAAATGGCGACACACGCCGCCACACGCCGCGCCTCGCTTGGTTGCGCCAGCGCGCGCTCAACGATCAGTCTCGACGCGTGCCACGCCTCTGCGACGCCGACGTCGCTCGATGCCGGGCCAGCGCTACTGACAACACGGGTCGATGGACCTTCCACGCCTTCCTCTGGGCTTGCCCATCCTGTTTATACGCGATGGCTATCCGGCAACAGTGCGGGCACCGCCCGTAAGTCGACTGACTTTGCCAAACGTTAGGCTTTGAGCGCATCAGCCGTTTGCACTAGGAGGCGGCTGACGCGCGCAGGGCGCTGAACGCTCGTCGCCCAGGTTTCAGTTCGCCCAAGCGCGGACACAACTTCCAGGGTCGAGGAGCGTGCAAACACGGGCGGGCAGGCAACGCCGGCTGCAGGAAGTGTTGCGAGCATGGCCTGACGCCGACGAAGTGGCGACATAGGCTGAGCAGCGCGAGTAGCTCGCGGCGGAGAAGTCCGGGCGAGGAAAAGCTCTGGCGGGCGTGGTTCAAACCCTTATCGGCGAACGGCCCAGGGTGGCCCGTGGCGATGGCGCTGGATGAATGCTTTGCCGGAGCGCGTGATCAGCGAAGCGCGCGGGGCGAGCTTGCTGGACGCGCCGATCCGTGCTGAAAGGGTTGGGTCGGAGAAGGTCTCTCTTGCAGACAGCAGCCTTGCTCGATGACGCGGCCAACCTTGTTCCTGAATGGCGAGCCGGAAACTGCACGACTGATCCTGCGCGATCTGGTCAACGCCACGATCGGCTTCGAGCAGTTGGCCACGATGACCGACAAGCCGAGCAAGAGCCTGCACCGCATGCTTTCGCCGGCAGGCAATCCGAGTATGGACAACCTCGCAGCCATCTTCCTCGTCATGCGCGAATGCCTGAACGTAAGTCTCGAAGCGCATTCGGTCGCCGCATAGAAAGACGTCTCTCTCTCGGTATCCGATCTCGATGTCGCTGCCCGGCCATCTCCGGACGAAGCATCGATCGCCTTCAGAGCCGCAAAGCGGAGGGGGCCTGGGTCCCTCGAAGCGGCTTTACATTCGGACGTTTTCGTCCGACATTGGCAAAGAGTCCGTCCGCAAGGTGAAGCGCTTGGGCGGGATCACAGTCGAATGCCCGTCGGGGTCGACGGACACGTCCGATTGCGCGCGGCAGGGCCCTCCCGCCGACTTCTCCCGGCGGTAGACAGGGACGGCCTTCTCGAAGAGCCCCTGCAGAATCTCGTCCGCATCATCCACGGGGAAGTCGCCTTCGCGCATCGCCCATAGATACGACGAAAAGCGGCGCGGCCGGACCGAAACGCTGCGGCGCAGCCGCTGAACGGGCATGTGTTGCTCAACTTGACACGCGCTCGGGCCGTCATCGCCCAGAGGCGCACGGACTAAAACGAACGCCGGCCGCACAGCACACAGGGCTACCTGACGCCACGCGAGTTGGTGATGCGCTGTCGCGCGCGAGCGCTCGGCAGCGCATCAAGCCAAGACAAAATCGGATCGGACTTGCTAACACCCACCGGCACTACTTATTCGGAGCACATCACCGTCACACAGTACGCCTGCGCATGGCCGTCGCCTTTTTCGCGGATACCTTCTTCGTCGCCTTTTTGGCGGCTGCCTTCTTCGTCGCCGCTTTCGTAGATGCCTTGTGTACTGCCGGCCGCCGCATTACTTTCTTCGCTGTCGCCATCTTCCCCCTCTTTTGACCGACCCTGCAGTCCGGCTGCACATCACCGGTGTCGCCTCCACTCCAGCTTGGTTCAACGTGGGCACGCCATCAATCCCGGAAATCAGCCAAAGCCCGGCAGCGCGTCGTGCCTCCTGACTTCCCGCGCCGCGTGACTCTGCCGCGCGCGTGAGATAGCTCTGCGGTAGCGGGGGAGAGCGGACGACGAGGTGCTAGACGAGTTGGCTTGCCCACGCCGGCGGGTTCTTGCGCGCCGACGCAATGGCATCGTTTGCAAGCTTGCGCAACGTTGTCGTCGTTGAGGCGTCCACTTGATCCATTGCCTGCAGTTCAAGGTGGCCTTGCGACGGTTGCTGATCGATCCGGAAGAAACCCGACTGCAGCAGGCTCTCGCACTGCGTGACTGCCAGGCGCTCCTGTGCCGCGAGCACCAGTTTGACGATCTGAGCACCCCGCGCCCACTTCACGCCGGACTGCGGCACGCTGCCGGCGACGCCGCCCGCCGGTGATCCTGCCGTGCCGATGCTCACTACCTCGTAGCCGGTCAATGGCAGCCGCCAGCGCGCTTGCGCCGCCAGCAGTGCGCACAGGTCGGGCGCGTTGGCGACCAGTCCGCCGTCCACGAGCACATCGTTGTCCAGCGCATGCGCCGGAAAGTAGGTCGGTGCGGCCGACGTGGCGAGGCAGACATCCAGCAGCGTGGTCGCTGGCGCGTGCATTCCCGCAAGTCCTCTGGACTCGAAGGTGACGACTGCGCCGCTGATCCAGCTCACCGCCGGCACGAGCAGCGGCGCGTCGATCTGCTGCAAGGTCTGGGTCGCGGCGCTTCCCAGCGCCTTGCGCACGACCGCAGCCAGCGTCGCACCCGAATACAACGGGCCCACCATCTGACGTGCGGTGGCCCACGAGCGCTCCGGAAACACGGTGCCGCCGTCCTCTTCCAGAGTCTCGCGCAGCCGGCGGGCCGCGATGCCCGCGGCGATGCCGCACGCAAGCAGGCCGCCGATCGACGTGCCCGCAACCAGGTCGAAGTGGTCGCGCAGCCGCTGTGTCCCCTTGAGCTGCAATTGCGCCTCGATGTGTTCGAGAACGATGGCGGTGAAGAGGCCGCGGTAGCCGCCGCCGGAAAGGCACAGCAGGCGGCGCGAGCCTTTCGCGGCGCTCTTCGGCTTCCCGTCCGGGACGCCCGCCATCTTTAGCGCAGCGACTCGATGAACTGGGCCATGCCCAGGTCGCGCATCTGATCGTGGAACTGCGCCCACGGGTCCACCAGCGTGAGGCCGTAAGCCATGGCCGTGGCGATCTCGAGCCGCTGATCCTGGCCGATGCCTTCGATGACCGGGTTCCCCGCGTCGTCCTGCGCCGCCTGTTCCAGCGTGACACCGCGGACCTCGGCCCATGCGGCCATCACGCGCTCGTCCAGCGGCAACGGCCGTCCACTGTCTTGCTGGATTTCGTTGAGGCGGTTTTCCAGCGACAGCGACCAGGCACGGCGCCGGCCGGGTTCGAGCGCGTACACCCACGCCCGGGCCATGCTGACGCCGATCAGGCTCAGTCGCAGATCCGCGGCGGGCTTCTCATCGGCCCACGCGGAGGCCCGCGTGGTGCCCTCCAGGCTCAGCTGCATCAGTGTGTTGCCGCTGAGGAGGAACTGCATCGAGTCCCCGCGGAATCAGCGTTTGGCCTTGGCGGCCGCCAGATCCGGTAGTGCCGGCGACCAGACCCGGCCGCCTCGCGCATTGATAAGCGGAGCTTCGCGCTCACTCACGCCTGGAAACGAGCGCAGGATGTCGCCCATCGTGCGGCCGCTGCGCGCGGTCGCCGCCATCTGGACCGCCTTGGTGAACGGAACGACGAGCAGCGTGACGCCGTCGCGCCGCTCGACCAGCGTGGCGCGGCCCTCGTCGGCCCGAGCGCCGATGGCGGACCACTTCAGCTTTGCTGCAGAAAACATCAACGCGTCGCCCTCGAGCGGCGCGACTTCGTTCAAGCGGTGCAGGCCGCGCTGGATGTCCTCCGTGGGAAGGTCTTGCTTCAGCTCCTCGAGCACGGCGGGAGAAAGAACGGTCTCGGTCATGGCGTCAATCCAACTAGGTCAACTAGACCTTAAGAGTAGGCCTATTGGAGCGGTCTTGCAAGTGCCGTCGGACTGTCGGCGCCCGGGCGGCTAAGTTATTGAATTTACGGGCTTCCTGGCCGCTGTCGAACACGGCTCAACGGCCTATCCAGTGAAAGTGGCCCCTCGCCGTGCCTCAATTATCGCCTTGCGGGGAGGGCGGGGGATCGCAAGTCGATGCGGCCCACCGCCGATGCGTACACGAGCCAGTCGTGCAGTGGCTGCGGCCACACGGCGCCGCCAACTGCAAGACCCAGGCGGCGTTCGAGCGCGTGGCCTGCGGCCAGCGCGACAACGCCGACCGCAACGCTGCGAAGAACATCCTGCGCCTTGCGAACGAGATGTTGGCGGGCGGACGCCTGCCGGGTACCGCGCGATACGCGGAAACACATTGCCTGTGAGGGTGCGCAGCGCAACTCGCCGCACCGATTGCATGTGTCTGGGCCGGAACACAGGTGTTCGGAGCGACACGATTGCGATACGGATCGATCACCGCGCCCCATCGCCCCTCCTTCTCAAGGTAAGGAGCGAACAACGCGAGTAGGAAAAAGGGTGAGCCTGTTCATCCAAGCTACCCATCACGGCTTGCCATCGCAAGTCTTCAGCAACCGCATCACGGCTGTTAACGTTCTCATGCTATTGGAGGCGCCACTATTTTCTTCAAGCGCGCATTTGCAGGTTCGAGTGACGACGCTGTTCAGCGGGTCCAAAGTTCACCGGCCGGGTGGCGCCCACGACGGCCGCCGATCGGTCATCGTTGCCTCCGCAGTTGTTTTGGACATCGCGACTCTGGAGAGCCCTCGCTTCGACTCGTAACTCTGGGAAGGGGCTCCGGGGGCATGGCGCTCCAGTCACCCGAATCTGCTTCTCTTTGCCGGGCGCAGCTACTACGATCGCTGTGCGAGGACGATCCCTGGATCGTTACCCTAAAAGCCCGCCGCTTCCAGCGCCCCTCATTCGCGGAAGGAGAGCATCTAAATGGCAACTGCGAAGAAGTCATCGGCGACAAAGAAAGCGGCACCTGCGAAGAGGCCCATCCCGTCCGGCAAGAAGGTATGGGAGTACATCAAGAAGAACGACTTGAAGGACAAGGCTAAGAGAGCCTAGCCTTCATAGAGCCGCTTCAGCGCCTCAGGACGAAGTCGGGAACAAGCACCGAGCCTACAAGGCGCACAGGGGGGTATTGGGACGTTGCTGCTGCAGCAGCACGCATCTGGAATCGGGGCGGACCACCGGACACCAAGCGGTTAAGGGGTGCGCCTGACATTAGGAGGAAGACCGTGGCAACTTCTTCGAGTACCGGCGGCCGCAAGACCGCGGCGCGCAAGACACCTGCGAAGGCCGCCAAGACTCTAGTCGGCAACGGCATGCACCGGTTCGCGGTCCACACCGAGAACAAGGTCGCCACACGCGCGAAGCGCGCGTTGGCGCCGACGCGCGCCGCGTCGCGTGGTGCTGCTTCGGCGCCTGTAACCGCGGCTCCGTCTTCGCAGGATCCGGAAACTGCCGCGTACGCGTACCTTCAGCGAGCGCTGAAGAGCGACAACATTCCGGAGTTCGCGGATCCGCAGGGCAAGAGCGCGGCGAGCGAATTCCAGCGGCTGGGAACCGAGACGCTGCCACTCACCAATACCCGCACCGTCAAGTATCGCCAAACGGTCAATAAGGTACCCATCTACGGCTCGCTCGTCACGGTCGAACTCGACGAGAACAACCGTTGCCTCGCGATCAATTCGTCGCTGGGCGCGCCGAAGAACCTTGGCGCCGTGGCGAAGATCGCCCCTCAGGAGGCGCTCGAGGTCGCGGCAAAGGCGGCCGGACAGAAGACAGCCGGCGTCAAGTCGACACCGCGCCTGAATTACTACTTCGATAAAGGCAAACAGGCCTGGGCTCTGGCCTACATCGTCGAGAACGTCCCGAAGCGCTCTCGTTCCGAGAAGGCCATGGGTCACGCGCAGGCTGCCGTCTTCGACTACGTCGTTAACGCCGATACGGGGCGGCTGATCGCCGAATTGCCGCGCACTGCATCGGCGGCACGAGTGGAAAGGGCGCTCGACGGCCTCGGGGTCGAACGTTCATTCACGGTCGAGCGCAACAGCACCACGCGAACCTTGCGCAATGCGGAGCTGAACATCTCGACCTACGCGTTCCGGTTCAAGGATCCGTGGGTCAATGCCGATCTGCTTCCCGGCACAGCCGTGAAACGAAAACCCTCGAAGGTCTGGCCGCCGGCTGCGGTCAGTGCGCACGCCAACGCCGAGATAGTCGGCCGGTTCCTGCGCGATGTGGTGCTGCGCAACGGCATCGACAACGCCGGGGGGTCGATGGTGTCGACGGTCGATTGCGTCGTCGCGGACGAGAGTACGACCCCGCATGAATGGCTCAACGCGTACTGGGATCCCGAGCTGAAGCAGATGGTTTACGGGCAGCGTGCACGTCCTGGTGGAAAGCCGCCCCTGACGATCGCTGCAATGCTCGACATCGTCGGGCACGAAATGTTCCACGGCGTCACCGATGGCACGGCGCGGCTCGAGTACGCAGCGCAGTCGGGTGCGATGAACGAGTCGTACTCGGACATCTTCGGCCTGCTCATCCGCAACGCGACCGAGCCAGATCGAAGCAAGTGGCAGTGGCAGGTCGGCATTGGGTTCAGCGCCGACGACGAGCCCCTTCGTGACATGAAGTCACCCGAGAAGTGCGACCAGCCGTCGCACATGAATGACTACCTTGTCACCGGCCGGCCGAACGAAGGCAACGACTGGGGCGGCGTGCACACGAACAGCGGCATCCACAACCATGCGGCCTACCGCGTGATGATTGCCAAGTCGGGAGGGCAGCCGATCTTCTCGCATCGCGACCTGTCGGCGCTCTTCTATCTCGCGCTGACGCAGCACCTCACGCGGACCTCCGAGTTCGCGGACAGCCGGCGCGCACTGCTGCTCGTCGCCCGCACGCTGTTCCGCAATGACGCTCCCGCGGTCCTGCGTCGCAAGACCCGCGCGATCGAGAGGGCGTTCAACGCGGTCGGCATCCACTAGCCAGGGATGCTCCCGGCCGCCTTCGCAACCGGAAGGACCGTTCCGATCGCGGTCGAAAGCGCGTTCCAGAGGACACCGACTACGGCGTTCCAGATCTTTTCGATGGTCACCGCCACCAGGCCCTTCAGGGTTCTTGTGAAGTTGGTGACCATGTCCTTGAGGCCGTCCAGGAAGAAGTCCTGCAGTTCCGGCGAGATGTGGTTCGTCGCGATACCGGTTGCCACCACGTGCGTCTGAAGGGCGATGGCCTGCAGCTGCCTTTGTGAAAATCCCCTGACGGTCGCGATGTCCGCGGTGAGCACGCCGCTGGCGGCGGTCTTGAGAGTCAGCTGACCGCGGTCCAGGAGCTGCGGCTGATCGTGCCGAGCAAAGCGCTCGCGCTCCTCGCCATCTGGTGCTTCCTCGCCGGCTTCTCCGAGCGCTGGTGCCAAGCATTCTGTCCTCGACCGAGCAGCAGTTCAACAGCGCCGCGAGTACCACCAAAAAATAGGCTTCGTGGCGCACCGCCCGACCGCCCATTCTCTGAAACCATGGCATGGTGGCGCGAGGCTGGCGACTGACCGCGTTCATTTCTTTGCCAGGAGTTGCGTCGACTCCTTGCGCAATATCGGGAGAATGCGTTTCGCTGCCTTCGCCAGCAGCCAAGGCAACGACACGTCGATGCGCAGCGCGTCAAGCACTCAATGCTCGCCGCCGCAGATCGCGACCCCAAGCGATCATGACGCCTTGCCGATAGCCGACGTACCTGCCATGCCGAAAAGCGGCCTTCGTGCCCTACAAGTAGTCGTCCTCGCGCTGGTGACGTACGGCAAGAATCGTGACGACGTCGCTGCCTTCGATCTCGACAAGCGCCACATACCCTGCTGAGCCGAACGGAATGACAAGCTCGCGCAGAAACGGGCTGTGTTGGCCGCTGGCCTTCCGATAACTGAACGGGGAATGCTCGAGACCTGAAATGGCATGACGGATGGCTTCCAGCGCACGCTCCGCCAGCACCCAGTCCGTCACATCGCGCTTTAGAATGAATTCATACAGCCGAACCAGGTCGCCTTCGGCTTCTCGTGTGAAGCGGACACGGAACGTCACTTCGCGGATGCAGTCCGCCTGGCTTTCTGCAACATGCCTTCCAAGCGGCGCAGCACCTTGCTCGCAGGTACGTAATCCTGGTTCCGCGTCGCTGCTTTCCTCGACTTCAGACCCCTTGCGATGAACTCGCGCTGAGCCTGACGACGCTGGACGCCATCCCGGATCGATTGCTCAACGAAGCTCGACAGCGTTTCACCCTGTTCAAGAACACCTTCCGCAGCAGTCCTGAGTTCAGGCTCGACCCGGAGGGAAGGAATGGTGGCGGTCTTCATTGAAGCTCCATGCGTTGCATTTGCAGCGCATTTTCGGGCAAAGGCACGACGTCCGCAAGTGCCGGATTCCGAACAAAGTGCGGATGGCCGTTCATGGCCGGCTACGCCCCGTCAGGTGGACTTTGGCTACGACCTCGAATTTTCGGCGATCAGCGCCAGCAAACGCACTTGCTCCCGAGACGTAGAGACTCGCATTCGAGTGAAATCCCCGCCGTCGAGCTTTACATCGGCGTAAGTTCCGGACGCGTCTTCGTGGAAGTGCAGGCATGCCTTGGACTTGCGGTAAAAAAGACCCAGCGTCCGCTCAGGGGCCGCTTTCAGGTGAACGGAAGGCCCCGACGTCGGGACCGCTGTTGGGCCGATCTAAGCCGGCTTGATCATGGATTGGATAGGTCGATGCGGCATGTCCCGCAGAAGAAGCGATGATGGTCTGTCTTCACCGTCTTGTAAGCGAGATAGCGCGGCGTTCAATACAAGTCGCGCAGCGCCGCCCGAAGCTCGGCCGGAATGTTCGGTTGCTGTTCGATCCGGTCAAGGAAGTTCGGATCGTCGGCGACCGTTAACGGGTCCAACTCGATGGGTTTGAGCACCGTCGACAACTTCGGCGCTCTTGCCGCGAATATCCGCGGAGCACGATCAACGCCGGAAAAGTCGCGCGGTCCGTTGAAGGCAAGGCGAGGCGCGAATTCCACCCCGCAGTCGCAGATCTCGTCAAGTGCGATTGTCCACTCGGGCCTCGAGCGCGCGTCCAGCGGAGCCGCTCTCATCCTGGGGCGCGGCTTTTCCAGATCCTTGGCCAGCTTGGCAATCTTGGAGAGCGCGCCTTTCAGCGTCGTGCGGGCCTTCGCGAGCGAGACCGGCGCGACCTCGGGATCGGTCGTATCCTGTTTGAGATAGAGCCGCCGCAATTGCCCACCGACGCGGATGCTCTGGTCCGTCGGGACAAGCGCCTTCATGACTGCGGGTACGCCGTAGCGTGCGATGCCGTTGATCATCACGAGGCGCAGATCCGTTTCCTTGGCCTTCAGCAGCGCCAGGTACGGATCGGCCGGTGTGCCGTCGAGAACGAGAAGATCGGCGCGCATGCCGCGCGCGAGAGTGCCCAGCGACTTGTCCCACCTGAGAACCCGAGCGGCATCCCGCGTAGCCATCGCGACGATGTCGCGTGCGCTGAGCAGCCCGTTGAGCGCCTGCTGGCTGTGCAGCCACGCCACCTTCATCTCGCCGAGCAGATTCTTGCTGCCAGTGGGCGACCAGTCGCTGCCGAGCGCGACCGTGACGCCCGCCCGGCGGGCCGCGTCGATGCGCGCCGTGCCGCCATACAGGAGGAAATTGCTCAAGGGCGACCAGACGATCGAACTGCCGTGCTCGGCCAGCACGTCGAAGTCCTCGGGAAGCAGCCCCGCCGCGTGAATCCCGGCAAACATCTTGTTCAGCGCCCACTGCCCGGGCGCAACCTCGAGCGCACGAAAGTGCTTGCGGGCGACCGAGTCCGGTAGCGGCGAAAGCCCCTCGCTCAGGTGAAGCAGGAAGCAGCTGTCCTCCTTCGTGAGACGGGCCAGAAACGATCGGGCGTCCCGGGCATCGATGTCGGGAATGCGTCCCTGAGCTTCCGGCAAGTCCGGTTCGTCGGTCTGCTCGACGTTGCGCACGATGCCCCGGTAGAAGCGCTGGATGCCGCTATTGCTCGCCAGCTTCACGCCTTGCGTGGTCGTGACGCCTCCCAGCAGGCACTTCGCCTCGACGTAGCGAATCAGCGACGGCACGAAAGGAAACCGCCCCTGCGCATCCTTGTAGCTGCCGAGCACCGTCATCGGGCCGCTCACCAGCGGCCGGTAGTCCTTGTGATTGGGCCACAGTCCGCGGTGCTGGAAGCGCTTCGGTACTGGCGACCACAGCGGCAGGATGTTGTAGCTCAGGTGGTTGTGCAGTTCGATCAGCCCGGGATACAGCGTGCCGCCGGTATCGACGACCGGCGTCGCCTCGAATCCTGGCGGCGGCGCTTGTGTTCGGCGACGAATGTCGACGATCTTGCCCTTTTCGATGTAGACCACCGAATTGGCGTGAACCTTGAACGAGTCGTCCATCGATACGACGCGGCCCGCCAGCGCCAACTGAGGTCCGGTGAGGGGATCGACCGGCCTCTGTCCGGCCGCAGCACGGATCGTGCGCCGAGCGACGCTGCGTTTGGGTCCGAGCGGGTACCAGGTGCGATCAGACATGGCGGATTCCTTTCGTCTCGCAAGCGCAGTGACCTACAGGCCCAGTGGCAAGTCCGACAGCGACGACAGCGACCCGAGGGCTGTTCCCGTCCGCGCGGCTCAGCTGACGATCCCACGCGGGACGTTGATTGTGATATTGCGCCGCTTGGCAAGGGTGTCCGCACCCGCGCGCCTGGCCCATCCGTCCTGCTCGTGCATCCACGCCGGCAGCCCTTCGGGGAAATCGGCCTCCGGGATCGACACGCGGTCGCCGTCGGCCCAGGCGTCGCCGTACAGCACCAGCGGGACGGCCTTGTCCGGATGCACCAGCGCCGGCGCCAACGCCTGCAGGGCGTCGTTCCACTTGGAGAGCATCTTTGTGGTCGCGGTCGCGAGCTTGACCTTGTCGCCCTTGGATGAACTCTCCGGTTGCGTCGGATGCGTGATGCCGGCGAAAGCGACATCGGACTGAACGCCGGTGGGCGTGGCCTTCCAGAACCCCCAGGCCTCCGCCGCCGCGCCGCCTAGAGCCACCACCGCCTCGATCTTGCCCCCCTGCATCACCGCGTCGATCCATTCGTTGCGATAGGCGATCAGCGCCGGATTGCGGCGCGTCGCGGCCCTGACCGATCCGTAGACGCTGTACAGGTAGGCGTTGATGAACACGTAGCTCTTCATGATTCCAAGCTTGGCGAGAAATCCCTGCACGCGACGCCCGGCCTCGCCGACCAGAACGCGGCGAACGACGGTCTCGTGCTGCGCCGGGTCCTGGCCGATGACGAGCACGCGCGCGGAGCCGTCCAGACGCCCGCGATGAAAGATCGGGCCCCACTCGGTGCGGAACTGTCCAGACGGGTAGACGACGCTATCCGGATACCGTTGCGCCAGCGACAAGTACGGCTCGGCGCAACAACCGGGATCGAATGGGTGTTTCATCGTGTGCCGCTCCGTGGATCTACAGTGCAATGAGAAGGCACTTCGCAACGCAAACAAGACAACTTCTGCACTGCGATTTGCGACAGTTCAAGCCGAAGGCTTCTTGTGGTTTGGACAACGCTAAGCCCGACAGCAAACGCCGCGCAAGACCGTTGATGCGTCATGCAGAATATTCACGAAGCGAAGAAAGCAAAGGTTGCTTTCGCATCTCGAAGGGGCGTTTTGATTATGGAAGGCACTTGGAGTTGCGCGCATGACAATTGGGAACGGAATGAATGGGGGCCGCGCTCTTAGGCTGGCGATCGGCGACAAGTCAGGCGTGCCCGTAACTGCTCTGGACGCGCAGGGCTTACTCGCGGAATCGGCCAAGCGTCTCGGTCCGCTGGCGCCTCCACGCACCGGACAGGAAGAGGTACGCGCTCGTCACTGCTCAAGCCGGGCAGTGCTTTGGCAGACGGTCGCTGGACAGCGCACGATGTGCGGTAGGCGCAAAATCACTAAGCTTTCAAGCAGATCAAAGGATCCCTCATGGGTAAACGACAACGCTACCGCCGCCGGCCGGGCCAGCCCGGTGGTCGCGGTGCAGCTCAAGCTAGACACGGAAGGCTTCAAGTACCAGAAATGGGGCGAAGAGCAGCACTGCAAGGCCAATGACTGGCTGGTGGACGACGACGGCGAGGTGTACTCAGTGGACGCCGACTCATTCGCGCGCACCTACACGGCCGAAGGCCCGGGCACGTATGTGAAGACCGGCAAGGTCTGGGCCGAGCAGGCGGCTGAAGCCGGCCGCGTGGCGACGAAGGAAGGCGGCACGAACT
>CAVQID010000020.1:0-36606 GCA_963712485.1 uncultured beta proteobacterium | reverse complement strand
GACCATCTTCTTCGTGCCTGCTCTTTACGCGGCGTGGTTCAAGGTGCAGCGCGCCGCTGCGCCGGATGCAGCGCCAGCGACGGCAGTGCCGGCGCTGGCGACGTGAACCAAGATGATCGCGGGCGACGCATTGAAGAACGTAAAGAGGATTGCCGCTGGTGTCCTCGCATGCCTGCTCGCCGGCTGCGCGACGCATGCATTGATGCCAACGCCTTCGGTCTACACGGGGCCGAACGCGAAGCCGCTTTTCGCCGACGCCTCGCTCGAGTCTCGGCAGTCCGAGCTCGATCTGCTCTTCCTTACCGATCGCGCGCCGGCGGACGGCACCGGCACCTCCCCATATTCGGCCGAGCGCTCGCGTTCGATTGCGTTCGGGTCGACCGTGATCGAGTTCACGGACGGGAAAACGCTGAGGCTCGGCGCAACCACGGAGCTTGGTCGCTTCCCCCCCATACCGTACCCGCTCGCGGAGGCTCCGGGCGGAATGCGGCGTGCACCTGAAGTCGTTCAAGCGCATGCGCAGGCAAAGCAGCGGTTGCAAGCCGAGGTGGCGACACGCCTGGCTGACGCGCGCCGCAAGGAAATCGTGCTGTTTGTGCACGGCTATCGCACGAGTTTCGAGGAGGCCGCCTTGACAATGGGAGACCTTTGCCATTTCCTGGGGCGCGAGTTCGTTTGCGGCATCTTCACGTGGCCGGCTGGCGGTGACCGCGGCGCCCTTTTCGGCTACGACGTCGACCGCGAGTCCGCTGAGTACGCAGTGGAAGACCTGGTGAAGCTGATTCGCATTATCGCGAGGACCCCGGGCCTCGAGAGGATTCACTTCGTCGCCCACAGCCGAGGCACCGACACGCTAGCCTCGGCGCTCGCCGTATTGAGCGCGGAGGCTTATGCGCTCAAAAGTTCCCCCACGCGCGAGTTTCACATCGGCAACGTCGTGCTCGTCGCTCCCGACCTCGATGGCGACGTCGCCGTAACCAAGATCTTCAAGGTATTTTCCGACCCGGACCTGCCTTTTGGCGGCGAACCCGAGCCGGACGCGATCATTCCGCCGTCACCTGGGCTCAAGCTCACCATGTACGTGTCGCGGGACGACAAGGCGCTCGCGACGTCGGCCTGGTTGTTCGGAAGCATCGCGAGACTCGGGCGCATCGACGCGACGATGTTCACGCCTGACCAGATCGAAATGATCGGCAATCTGGATGCCGTCGACATCATCGAGGTGCGCGGGGTTACCGACTTTTTCGGGCACAGCTATTTCATTTCCAATCCCAACGTGAGCGCCGACATCATCGCGAGGCTGCGATACGGATTGCGCCCCAACGAGCCAGGGAGACCCCTGCAACAGATCGCGGGTCCCTTCTGGAGGGTGGCGGCAGACTAGGGTGCGGCGCTCCTCTGCTGGCTTCCAGCAGTTGCACCGCAGCTTGGCTGAGAACTTGCACAGGACACAAGCCCGAGCAATTGACCCACTGCAACTAGATTTCCCAACCCAATGATTAATTCCACACTAGAGGAGTTCACCATGAGCAAGGATGTACGCAAGACAGCACTTTCTGTGATTGCCTTGATCGCTGCATTTGGCACTGCAAGCTGGGCACAGCAAACGCAGCCGGTCGCGGCGCAGGGGCAGTCAGAGTCACTGTCAACGCAACCTGCCGCAACCCAGGCACCGATGACCCTGAGAAGGCTCTTTGCAAATGCGGACAAGAATGGCGATGGCAGGGTGACCAAGGACGAAGCGAAAGGCCATCTGCCGGTCACATATCTCAGCTTCGAGGAGATCGACGCGGACAAGCGCGGCTGGATCACTTTCGATCAATTCATAGCCTTTACCAACAAGCGCGTTCAAGAGCAGGCGGACGATATTTTCACGCAGGGCGATCACTACCACTGAAACGCAACTGCTGGATGGAGCAACCGTCGATGTCGAGAGTAGTCATTTTGGGAGCAACGGGTTCTCTGGGGCGGCATGTCGTGCGGCAGGCCGTTGCGGCGAACCACGATGTTTCAGTGGTCGTCCGCGCGCCTTCCAAACTTCCCGCTGATGTTCGCGCCAGAGTCACAGTCCACCAGGCTGACTTGAACGCCACATCGACGACCGATTTGACCGCAATGCTCACCGGCTGTGAAGCAGTCATCAATACCGCAGGTCAGGTTGCCGAGGGCCAAGCCTTCGTCGATCTCATCGATCGGCTTGTCACCGGTCTGGAGGCGTTGCCTGCCGGCGATCGCCCCGTATGCTGGTTCATGGCGGGTGCCGGCCTGCTGGACATCGATCGTCGAGGCAGGAGAGGAGTCGACCTGCCTCGCATCAGTTCGACATACTGGCCTCATCGCGTCAATTTCGAGCGGATTCGAAGCGCCGACCTGGACTGGCGAGTACTTTGTCCTGGCCCGATGGTCGAGCAGCAGCCACTGGGCGTAGCCAGACTTCGGACATCGTTGGATCGCCTGCCCGTTGAAGTACCCGCGTTCGCCAGGGTCCTGCCCGGCGCCCTCTTCTTGCCCGCGTTCGCCCACTTCGTTCCCGAAATGATCATCTCCTACGCAGACGCCGCGTCTTTGATGCTTGCCAACCTGACCCGAGGAGGGCCAATGTCTCGCCACCGAGTAGGCCTCGCGTTGCCGTTGGGTATGCGAGGCAACAAGGATCAGTGGGTTGCCCAGCCAAAGAATGCGTCCTGACTCATCGTTCCACGATCCGGCGCAAAACCCCGCGCAGGCGACGTACCAAGAGGTTTAGCGCCCGCTATTGGCGTGATATTGGAGTCTGCTTTGCGGCGACACCCGTGTCTGCTTAGGGTCGACTTGCGCCACGGCGCATTCGTCAAAGCGGCCGTTGCGGGGCGCTTCGCGGAATCATTGGACTCCATGGGTCCAATTCACTCCTTAAGCGTGCATGGGGCGCTGGCAGAATCGTTCGGACGCCAATACGTTTCGCGACGATGCTGATCAAGAAAACCGATGACAAGTCGAAGAGAATTTCTCTTCTCGAATCCTTGCAGGATTCACCAAGACTCGATGCGCGACAGGACCAATGCCCGGGATCTTCTCCAGTCGGCGGCTCAGCTCGCTGCTGCGATGCCAGGCCTGGATCTGGGCCTCCAGTTCGGCCACTTGCCGGTCGAGCTCCTTCAGCTGACCGAGCAGCCGCTCGATCAGGTGGCGCAACGCCAGCGGCAACGCGTCGGCCGCTCTGTCGAGCAACGCCGGCACGCGCTGGTGGATGTGCCACAGGCCGCGCGGGATCACCAGCCCGAACTCGGCCAGCAGCCCGCGGATCTGATTGGCCTGCGCCGTGCGCGCCTTCACGAACCCCTGCCGTGCCCGGTGCACCGCTAGCACGGCCTGCTGCTCCACACTCTTGGCCGGCACAAAGCGCATGTTCGGTCGCGCCACCGCTTCGCAGATCGCCTCCGCATCAGCCGCATCGTTCTTGTTGCTCTTGACGTAGGGCTTGACGAACTGCGAGGCGATCACCCGCACGGTGTGTCCCTGACCCTGCAACACCCGGGCCCAGTGGTGCGAACTGCCGCAGGCTTCCATGCCAACCAGGCACGGCGATAACTTGGCAAAGAACTCAACCATCTGCTCGCGCCGCAACTGCTTGCGCAGCACTACCTTGCCACGCTGATCGACCCCATGCACCTGAAACACGTTCTTCGCCAGATCCACGCCAATCGTCGTAATCTCCATGGTGACGCTCCCCTCAGTTCAGTGGTTGCCAACACTTCCACTGTGGCACTTCGATGCCGTTATGAGTGGGGGCGTCCATCCCATTGCTTTAGGCGCTAAATCGATGGCGGCTCTCGGGCGACGCGAATGGCAGCAAGGGGTCGACAGCCGTGGTCCAAGTCACATGCGCTACGGGCGGCTTTGAAGCATTTTGAGTGGTGGTTTTGCAGTCATTGCGTGCGGCCGATTTCGCCGCCATACGCAAGTAGCTCGCATATAGTTCGTGCCGGTGGTCATGACCACGGGCTTCGATGCTCGTGACCGCCGGTCCGAATTGGTCAAGTGCCTCGGTTGGCGCGGTCAAGAAGGCTCGGCGGCTGCGGTCACGACACTTCCGTCTTTGAGGTCACGTCCGTCAATGCATGCAATTCGTGCGGTCGTCGAGAAGCTCCCAGAGCCTTGGGACTCTATCCCCGCTTCTTTGCCCCGAACGCCATCAGCCGCCATCCTCTGCACCCTCCCGAGATGGGAACATGGCCGGCAAATGGCCTTCCAGTCTGAACTCTGCGATCCCTTTCTCGATGGACCCACGTAGAAGATCGTCCTGGATAAGTAGGCTGTCGACACGCGCCTTCGCGATGGTCGCAAATGCACCAGCCAACTCGCTCGGGTCTCGCGTCTCAACCAAATGAATCGTGATTCCCAGCTTTCGCGCTGCAGCCTCCATTTCCCGGAATTCGCCTCGCGTCGCTGGGTTGGTAGGATTCACGCGTACCGAGAAGTCCGAGGAAGAGTCTCCTTCAGCAAACTGGCCGCCATGACTCGCGCTGCTATTGCCCGTGGTCGCCGGCCCCGACGTTCAAGTGTTCATGGAAACCAGCGTTCGACCCGCAGAATGTCGTCGGCGAGCGCCCCGCAGCCGTCATCAGAGAGCAGCGACACCAGCAGCGGTCGCATCGCGTGTAGCTCGGACAACACGTCTCGCCGCTCGTCGCCATGCGTCATCGCCAGCACGTGGATCGCCGCAGTCCGCTGGTTCGGCGGTGTCAGGTGTTTCAGGACTGCCGCCGACAGGCCGTCGAGCGCGGCGGTTCGGCGCGCCGGTCCCAGCGCCTCGAGCGCGTCGATCTGCGCAGACACCTGCGACGGCGGAATGGCGGCTCCTAGCGTGGCCAGGGCGCGCGCCCACTCGTCGGCGTCATCAGCGCGCCGCGTCCTGCGGAACAGGGAATCGATCAGCCTGCGTCGCGACGGCGATCCGTCAGGAAGCGCCATCGCCACCGCGGCGAGCATCCCAGGTGGAGTCGCGTCGTCGATCTGCTCGAGAGCGGTCGCCAACCCCTCGCGGACGTTAGTCTCGTCGAGCCCCGGCAGCCGCAGCCGTTCGAGCATGATGAGCGCCAGCGCGCGAGACGACGGCAGCGGATCGTTCATGACCGACTCGGAGATTGACGGGGCCAGCTTCTGGCGCTCCGTCTGCGGCAATCGCGCGAGCAGCGCTTCGACCGCGACCAGCGACCACGACCGCTCCGTCACGAGTTTGACCGCCCGGGCCGGCGGCAGTCGAGGCGCCAGCGCCACCACGGCCTGCGAGACGACCTCCGTCTCCTTCCACGACAGCACCGTCTCGAGAACGGTCGTTACCTGCTCGTCGGACAGCAGACCGACCATCGCCTCAACGATCCCCGCCGCGTGGTCCTCGCTGACATTCGGCAGCAACTCCACCAGACGCGGAACGTCCGACGCGGAAAGAGGAGTCCGCGCCGCGAGCAGCGACGCTTCGGCGCGCTCACGTGCCTCAGGGGCTTCGAACGTCATCCTGGCCAACGTGTCTTCGCGAACGTCCGGGGCAAGCCACCCGGCGACGCGGGCAAGCCCGTCTGCGCGCGTGGCATCCCATTCGATGCCCAGCAACATATCGATCGCGGCATGCTGCAGGCGCAGCGCATCGGCCTTTGCCGAGTCGCGCGAGAGATCCGCGACCATGAGTGCCGCGTGAAGACGGTCGTCAATCGCATGCGCCGCCTGCAGCGCACGCTCGATCACCTCGGGCGCCGCGCCGCGCTCGACGGTTCGGGCGACGAGCGTGAGCGTGTCGGCGCGGCCGGGTCCGGCCGACATCTCGAACTCCACCTGCCGGCCGCTGTCGACATCCCTGATCTTGAGCATCGCCGCGATCTGCCGGGACATCTCCTCGTGCGCCGGCACGAGGCTCGTCGCGGCCGCGCTCGCCTCCATGTACTGAATCGCGCTCGCCCGATCGGCGTCGTCAAGAAACGGCGTAATCCGGGCGAGGACTTCGGCCAGCGTGTGACTGCTGGGTGTCTCCTGCAGCACATTATTCAGGACAGTGCGCGCCGCGTCTGCGCGCAGCGTCTCTGGAAGAGCCGGCACAACCCACGAGAACTCGATGATGTCCCACGACCCACCGAATGCCAGCTTCCGCGCATCCTCCTCGGTCAGCTGCGGAAGCGCTGCGGCCAACGCCCGCCCACGCGCTTCGGATGGACTCGAGTCGATCAGGTGGTTGACGGCGGGGATTAGCGGGATGGCCCCTGGCTGTTCGAGGAGCGCGCGCAGATGGTTGGCCTGTGCCTCCGGATCCCCCGCGCCAAAGGCACCCGCGATCACATCCCATGGCACCTCGACCACACGCGCCAGCTCGGACACCGCGGCAGCGAGCTTGCGCTCCGCTCCTTTGGAATCCGAGGGGTTCTCCAGCGCAGCACTGACGAGCGCCACGGCCTCGGTTACCGCCCGCTCCGCGTCGGGCAGGCCCAGGCGCGCGTAGGTCGCCAGGAGCGACGCCTGCTCCAGTGGATGCTGAACATCATGAATCGACGTCCACAGCGCCGCGTGAACCTGCGTCGCGGTGGCGGACGGCAACTGCGCCGCCAAGGCGACGGCGGCTTCGACGTTGGCCGGCTCGGCGATGTCTTCGAGCGTCAGGTCGACGGCGCGTTGCGCGAGATCGGCGCTCAGCCTTGGCGCTAGCGTGGTGAAGACCTCCGATCGGGCGCGCGGATTCTCGCGAACGGTAGCCGTGGCGACCGCTTCCGCGCCGAGGGCACGCTGCAGGCCCGGGTCGTCCACGTGCGCGATGACGGCGGCCAGCGCCCGCAACCGATCGAGCGCCTGGGCGCGCCGGCGGGCCAGCGTCACCGCCCGCTGCCGCAGGCCGTCGCCGAGCGACGCCATCAGGTCCAGCAGATCGATCGGCACGCGCTCGGAGATCGCCGCGACGGAGGCTTGCAGCAGCGCGAGCGTGATGATCCGCTCGAGTGGCTGCTTGCGGTAAACGAACGCGTCGCGGAGTGCCGCGAGGTCCTCGAGATACCACGCGAGCCGGTCGATCGCAGTGCGGGCGTCGGCAGGTGCCGCCTCGGCGCTGTACCAGGCGTTGCGACCGTCGGGCCCCTCCTCGGTGACGACCTTCCATGCCTCGTCCAGCCTGCCGGCGTCCAGGAGGTGGGTCACTAACCACCGAAGTGCGTACGGACTGCGATGCGTCCGCCAGTCGAGGCAGTCGGCGATGAGGAGGTCGCGGGTCCGCGACACGTCCAGGTAACTACGAAGGTGGTCGGCGAGGCGCGCGTGTACGAGCTGCAACCCCGAGTTCGGCACGGTCGTGACGAAGCGCCGCACGGGCTGCAACGTTTGCTCGAGACGAGGCTGCACCAGCCGATTCGGTACCCGGGGAAGCAGGCGCTCGAGATCCGCCACTGGCAGCGGCGCGCGCGCCGTCGCGAGCAGTCCTAGGAGCAGCATCGGACGTTCGTCGTCGCCTGCCGCGGCCGTCATCTGATCGAGCCAATGATTGAGGTACGCCGTCAGGCCCGAGCTCTTGACCTTCGACAGGGTGGCGATGGTCAGGTCGCCTCTCTGCAGATCGCCGGCGATGAACCGAACGACGAACGGGTCGGCGCCGACGACGCCCGGTTCTTCGCTGGCGGCGACCTTGGCCACCGCGGCGACGGCGTTCGCGTCTGCGGCCAACATGGCGGCATGTGGTCCGGCCGACGCCAGCACGTCCTTCACCTCGTCGGTCGAGAACCCGCCGAGGACGTAGACAGCGGCCGACGTAAAGCCATAAGCGTCGTCGGACGGTCCGCCGGTCCGGACGCTCGCCAGCAGGCGCACCGACCCGCGCAGCATCTCCACGTACGGCCGGACGTCCCAGACCGCGTTGATCTCGTCGAGGCCGTCGAGGACCGCCACGTGATCGCGCGCGGGGAGCGTTTTCAGCAGCGACGCGAAGCGTCCCTTGAGCCACGCGAGATCGGCGGCCTGCACCTGCTCGCGCAGGCCCTGCCACGCCATCAACTGCTCCACCATGCTCGCGAGGAAGTCGGTCTCGGTGACAGAATCGGCATCGAAGGCGGCGTTGAACATATGAAAGGCGAGCGGCGTCTGGTCGTCGCCGATGATCCGCGCGAGGAGCGAGGTCTTGCCGAAACCAGCCGGCGCCTTGACGAGCAGCGCCTCTTCACCCGGATCCTCGAGAAACGCGCGGACGCGTTCGAGCGCCTCGCCGCGTCCGCCGAAGCCTTTTACCAGTTGCCCGATCAGCCACGCGAACTTGCGCCGGCGGATGCTGTGGCGGATCTGTCCGGGCTCGCGCAGTCGGCTGATGAGCAGCGCGAGGAGCCGCTCGGCATCTTCGTCGAAGATGTCCGGGCGCACCGGCACCATGTGCAGCGCGAGCAGCGACTGTAGCGAGGCGGGGATCTCGGCGGCGGCCGGCGCCTGCCTGGCGTCGAGCAGGACCGGCACGATCCAGCGATCGGCATCGAGTGCCAGCTCGATCTCGCGCCGGACGACGTCCGTCGACTCGCTCAGGCGGTTGGTGGCACGGCCACCATCGGGTCCGATCCAGTCCGGCCCGATGAGGACTACGACCGCGTCGGCGGCGCCAATGCTGTCGGCGATCACTGCAAACCAGTCATCTCCCCCCTGGATCGTCCGGCGATCATAGAAGACGTTTCCACTCCCAAAGTGGCGGGCGATGACGCCATGCAGGCCCGGCGCCCACCCCCTCGCATCGTCACGCCGATAGCTGATGAAAATCTGGCTCATGGTCCGGATCGCGTTGTCTATAACGCGGCCCGCCCAATCGCAGCCGCTCGCGATTCTAGTTGCCGCCAACCTCCGCGGCTGCATTTCGACGGCGCTTCTCGGAAGTTCATTCCGTCCGGCAACTCTTTGCCGGAAAGATCGCATCCGCTCAAGACCGGTCGAACCGCCGAATTGGCCCACCTCCCATTGTTCTGACTACTTGGGTCGGCGAGTAGAGCCTTCAGGTGTTCCGGATCGCTCCCCGCGTCTCCACCGGTGGAGTTTGTAACGCCTGACGACCAAAGTAACCGGCGACCACGGCGCGGTCGCCGCCCCGCCGGTGGGCGTCCGCCTTGACCGCTGGCCTACGGCGGATGCACTTAGGGACGATTAAGCAGGTGGCATCCTGGCGGCTTCAGGCAAACCCGCGCAGGTGCTCCGGCTTAACGAACTTCGCGGCGTAGCTCTTGCCGACGCGCTGGATCTCGGCGATGTGCTCGACCGAGTCCATCTTCTGCACGCTTTCTGCCTTGATGTCGCCGAGACCCATTTCGTTCAAGCCTTCCTGCGTCACGTCGGGGTCATATCGCACATAAGCGAAATGCTTGCCGCCGGTCCAGTTTCCCACCGGCGGATCGGGGATCACCATGTCGCCGTACTCGCGGTCGATGCGGGGGCCGAAACGGCACTCTCCTAACATGCGGCACGCCATATCCCAACCCGCGGACGCACCGTTCATCAGCGCCGACGGAATGTTCTTCGCATGGTCCAGAAGCCACTCGGAATCGCGCTTGAGTTCAGGACGCGCGCGTGCGGCCGAGCCAGTGCCGACCGAGACGACCAGCATTTTGTCGGTGCCCGTCGGCCAGTTGATGTGGTACGGCGAAGCGGTAGCCATCTGAAAAGCGAGGAAGGCCGGGTTGTTGTAGGTGGTGACACCACCGTCAACGAAGAGGAACTGGTACTCCTCCGGCGTGCCCTCGGCGAAGGTGATCACCTCGGGCGGGAAGAAGGTTGGCGCGGCGGTGCTGGCGCGCACGAGTTGCCAGAGCGGCAGATTGAGGTTGCAGTCCTTGCGGTCGCGTTGGTTGTACTTCGCGCGAGGATTGTTCGTGATCGGCCACGGGGAATCCGTGTTGTGGTTGCGCATCACCACCATCAACAGGTTGCGCAGGCCGTCGTCGCCAAGTAGCGCCGGCGGATCGGTGGGCCTCTTGCCAAGCGCTTTGTTGAACTCGGCCCGCAGCTTCCTGGCCAGCGGCTCATCGTCGTAGCTGTACTGCAGGCGTTTGAAGAGCGATGCCTTGCTGAACATCTGCTCGCCGCTCTCTACATAGAAGCTTCGCAGGGTAGCCATCGACATGCCGGCGCTAATGCAGGCTGCGATGACGGCCCCGGTGCTGGTGCCGCCGACGAGGTCGAAGTAGTCGGCCAGCACTAGGTTCGGACTGTCGCGCTTCGTGCGCAAGTCGGTCTCCAACTTCGCCAGGATCTCGACGCTCATCAAGCCAAGGATGCCGCCGCCATCGCAAGCTAGGACCTTCTTCGGTCCTGGCGCAGAAATGCGTTGTTCAGCCAACCGTGTCATTGCTGTCTCCTTTGTCGCGGTCATCAAGCCATTGTGTGTTGGAACGTCGTTCCGGACCTTCCTCAAGTCGAGAGCAGGCGCTGCTGAGATGCAAACGGCAGCTCCGAGTATCGCCGGCGGCCCGGCCGTTTCTACGTCGCTGTTAGCTTCTGATCATTTACATGGTTGCGATCAAGGTTGTACTTCAAGGGCCGGCGGAACGGCGAGATAGCGATCCGCAGAATCTCGAGACCGCCCGCGCCCAGAGCATGTGAAGTGCCGAAGCGAATAGTCGCGAATGCGATCAGATACTCAGATTCGCCACGAAGTCAGTCACGAAGGGACGTACCCGCGCAGCGATAGCGTCACGGGCAGCGTTCAAGTGCTCCAACGTCATAGACAGCGAACCGTTGGCACTTTGCATCGCGACCTCGTCTTGCGAGAACTTGAAGAAGAGCACTTGGGTCAGAGTGCGCTGAGCCAGCAGGCCGAAGCAGACTGCCGACATGACGGGATTACCGGCGTTGTCGGCATCGACGTAGCTCAGCTGGAACTTGGCTCCGCGAGCGTGTTGACTGGCCCGGTCGAACACGGTCAACCACCTTGCTCCTGAGTCCATTTCCTTCAACCCGTTCAGAACGGAGAGGACCATTGCCAGCGCCGCCGTGCCAGGGGTAAGCATGGCCGTCACGACGGGAATGATGGCTGTGTGCACACCAGCATTAGCGTCTGAAACCTTTTGATCGCGAAACTCCAGGTCGCGCACGATCCAGCCGAGGTTCTGTAGTACCTCGACGTACTTGCGGTACCAGCCGAGCACATCGCTGCCGTTGTCCGCGGCCTTGTTGGCGGCCAGCTGCGCAATCAGCAGACTGTCTGCGATGGCACTGCGAGTTTCTGCATTCACCGACTCGCCGAACTGCGCGATCTGCGCGCCGATGACGACAGCTTGCGGTGCCGCTTCGAATTCGACCGGGTCGGGTGCGACCCCTTCGAAGCGGGGGCCTGTTTCAGGAAGCGGCAGTCCTTCGACGAAGGCCCGAGTTTGATCACCGCTCAGACTCATTGAGCCCTCCGCTGTTCGCGCATTGAGAGGATGTCTCCCTTGCCGTCAGTGGAGCACAATCACCTGGGGTAGTAAATCCCGTACGAACCGGGAGCCGCCGATGCCGTCCGACGCTTTCAACAACGCACTCCCGTTCATCCTTCGCTGGGAGGGTGGCTACGTTAACCACCCCGCGGATCCCGGCGGCGCCACCAACCGCGGCGTTACCCAGAAGGTGTATGACACGTGGCGTCGCGCTCGCGGCCAGGCGCCGCAGGACGTGCGCCAGCTGTCCGATGCGGAGATGCAAAGCATCTACGACGCGAACTACTGGATGCCAGCGCGATGCGATGTGCTGCAACACAGGCTTGATTTGGCGCAGTTCGATACCGCCGTCAACATGGGCATTGGCCGCGCAGTGCGCTTCTTGCAGGCCGCCGTGGGCTGCGAGGTTGACGGCGGATTCGGTCCGGGAACCCTCAAGGCCGTACAGGAGTGTGTTGACCCTGCGACGGTCTTGGTGAACTATTGCAACGAGCGAGGCGCTTATTACGACCGCCTCGTGGCCGCCAATCCGAAGCTAGCCGTGTTCCGAAAGGGCTGGAACAATCGGCTCAACGCGCTTCGCAAGGAAGTGGGCTTGCCCGGCTTTGAGTCCGATGTGCCGCTGGACTTCGGCGACACGGACCATGTGCAGCGCATCCCCGATCTTGGGGAAGATCCCCAATACGACCTCTGATGGCCCGTTTGCTGGTCAACGAGCCGGGCCTGCCAAATGAGCGCGTCGCCGGCTGAGCGAGCCGATACCGCAACCGACGTCCTTCAAGGTCTCTGTGAAGAGGAGGATGTGCAAGCTGCGAAGCCGCTCGTCGAGGAGCTTCGAAATGTCCGTGACTATGCGCGGATGCTGAGCCTGGCGGAGCTGCTGATTCGGCACGATCCCGCAGACGCGAAGATTCGTCGCCTTCAGGGGCAGGCGTTGATTGAAAGTGGTTTGGCGAGCGTCGCTCTTCCTGTGCTGCAATCGTTGGTCGACAAGCTACCAGCCGGGCACGCAGAGCATCCAGAGGCGATCGGCCTCATAGGGCGCGCCTGGAAGCAGATTTTTTTCGATGCAGCTGATAAGTCGCTGCCGTCTGCGCAAGCCGCGTTGACCGCCGCAGTCGAAACGTACAAGGCACAGTATCTTGCCGACAAGCGCTGCACATGGCACGGCGTGAACCTGCTCGCGTTGGAGCATCGAGCGCGTCGATTGGGCGTCCGCGCTGCTCCGGATATCAACCTCAAAGCCCTGGCACGAGAACTCATTGCCACGCTTGAGGCGATCTCCCCAGCCTCGCGTGATGAGTGGTTCTTACCAACCCTGGCCGAGACAAGGCTGGGACTGGGCGATTGGGACCAAGTCGAAAACACGCTGCGTCAATACGTTGCAGGGGATGATGTCCCGGCCTTTCTCATTGCCAGTACCCTGCGACAATTCTCTGAGGTTTGGGACGTCGCTGATATCGATGTTCGCGGACAGGGTCTCATTGATCTGCTGCGTGCCCGTTTGCTAACGTTGCCGGGCGGTGTGCTTAGCCTGCCAGTGGATCAGGTCGAGCACCTACAACGTACGCAGCCGGCAAGCCCGGTCCAGCTTGAGGCCGTGCTCGGTGAGAACGGGCCAAAGACGTACGAGTGGTGGATGACCGGCCTGGCGCGGGCTCGATCAGTGGCTTCGGTTAAGCGGCGTCTGGGGCAACGCGTGGGTACCGGTTTTCTGGTGCGGGCCGGCGATCTAGGGCTAGCTCCGGCGGAAGAACTCATGGTGCTCACGAACTTCCATGTCGTGAATCAGAATGGCCTGCACCCAGGAGTGGCTCCCGGCGACTCGCAGATTGTCTTTGAGGCTGTCGACGGCAGACCCACGTTCGACGTGGCGGAGATCGTCTGGACCGCGCCGCCCGACAGGCAAGATGCCAGCGTGTTGAAGTTGCGGCCGGCGGTGACAGGAATCGAGCCGCTGCGCATCGCCGCCGGGCTACCGAACTGGCCCCCGGCGCCCGAGGCTAGATCACGAGCGCCGCGTGTCTACATCATCGGACACCCAGGCGGTCGCGACCTGTCCTTTTCGTTCCAGGACAACGAAATGCTCGGACATGAAGGACCGCCATCAGGCAAGCCGCGCATTGGGGGCGTCTGCAGGGTGCATTACGCAGCGCCTACCGAGGGTGGTAGTTCGGGGAGCCCGGTCTTCAACGAAGCGACATGGGAACTTATAGCCCTGCACCACATGGGTGGTCAGCTGGGCATGCCACGTCTCAACGGGGAACCCGGCACATACGGTGCAAACGAAGGTATATCGTTGGGTTGCATCATCGAGGCAATCAGCATGGCTGCCTCGAAGAAAGTCTGATGGACCGCTCGCGGGGCCTCAAGGTCTTCAGAATCTCGTTCGCGTACGGACGCCCCCATTTCCTCAAGCAAAGATGGCCGGCCGGTGCTGGGCACACACCGACGGGCCTCACACTCCTGCCAGTTGTAGATCGACTGGACTGAAGCGCCAATGTGGTCGGGCAAGGTAGGGCCCGCGGCACTTCGTGTTTGCAGCGCATATTGAGCCCACCGGCATCGCAGGCGATGGCTAACTCGGGGACCGAGTTCACCGGCGTGCCGGTCGCGGTGCAGTCGATGCGTGATTAAGAAACCCAGCGAAGATAACTTCGAGATTTGGCTCGAAGCCGCTCTTTGTAGGGTGGATCGCAGCCGGCGCCGAGTGGGGACTGAAGGCGGCAAGATGGACTGGTCGAGTGCGATCCATGTTTCAGCGCGGGACCGGCGTCTCACAGCGACTTGCTCGCGCCGAACAATTTCGCAATGGCCGCGGCGAGGCCACTAGCATCGGACGGTTCGAGCCGCACCACTGCAACCTCCGATGGCACGCCGGCGATGGGTCCCAACTCTTCACCGGTCACCACGATCGTCGGCTTGCCGGCCTTGACAGACGCATTGATTTCCTGCGCCACGAAGGCGCTGGGGAGTTCGCTCGACAGGTAAGCGACGGTCGCATCAGCGCCGGCTATTAGGTTCAATGTTGCGAGCTCGAAGGGCTGGTCGCCGCCGATCGCCGAGTCGTCGGAAACGGTCAGGCCAAGCGTTTCGATTGCACGTCGTAACGCCAGTGCGTCGCGCCGATCGGACGCTGCGTATGACAGGAAGACCTTTCGAACGCCGTGCTCAGCGGCAGCGCCCGCGAGCTCGTCCACAGTGGCGACCGACGCTCCGGAACTCGAGGGCCTGCTCGACCTTGCCTTCGCCGAGGTGGCTTCGTCCGGGTACAACAGCTTCAGCGGCTGACGCAGCGTCTGATCGGTGCCGTCGACGCAATTCACCTCGGCGCGCAGCGTGAACGTGCCCCAGCCGCTGGTCTCGAGACGGAAGGCCTTGCTCCGGTCCCGCGACACCACCACGGACGGTGAAAAGCTGGGATGCAAGAACCACTTGACTTTCTCGATCATGTCGAGATCGGCCGGTTTGCCGCCAATCCATGCGCGCCAGTTCCAGTAGTCGTTGCCTGCATACTCGCTTGCCTGTTCGATCGTGAGCTTCACGGCTGCCTCCGGGTCATCTGCACACGGCCCACCGGGCTCTGGTAGTCGGACTGCCAAGTCTCATTGTCGAGTTGCAGCCGCAACCGCAGCTTGGCCTGGTCGGGCACCCCGGGCAGGTACGCGTACAGCGCACCGGGTTGTGGCCAGATTGTCGCTTTGCGCCAGTCGCTCTCCTCGTAATTGCGAAACAGCTGGAACTCGCAGGCGCGCACGCGGGCCGGGTCGAACCTCTGGCCCGCGGCGTCCGGAGTAATTTCGATCTCCATTGGCCGGCCGCTCTGTTTGCGCCAAAGTGCCAGCGTCTTCATAAGCTTTAGCAGCGTGTCAGCGGGCGTTTCGTTCGTATAGGTCGTGTACTCATGCGCTGCGTACATACCGGCGCCGATAAAATCTGGATGCGAGATGCGGAAGGTGCGCTTGCCTTTCGCCTTTGCGTAGGTGAACTCGTCGTTGACCCAAGGCGGCGCGACTTTGTTGCCTTGCCGGTCCTTCCATGGCGTGAGCAGTGCAACCAGCGCATCGGACCGGTCGATGCGCTCCTTGATCTCATCAGTTAATGCCTCGCCGCCGGTGTCCTCGCCCGTAACTACGCGCAGGTCCATGGACTCGATCACCATGCTGACACGACGGCGAAGTTCCTCCGTCTCTTGCGTGTGATCGGGGTGGGGGTTGTAGGTGAACGATAGGAAAACCTGCTGCATGGGTCGCCTCCCTCGCGCGGCCCGCGGCCTTTTCTCGCGCCGCCGGCGTAAGTCAATTCTGCTCCGGCTCGATTCGGCGCGGCTGCGCGACGGCGCGGCTGCGAACGTTGTTGCGCTTCATCCAGGCGCGCATCGCCTCGGAAGCCGGTGCCTTGATCGCGCTTTCCCAGTAATCGCCGAGGTCGCGTCGCGCAAGGCGCAGCAGCTGCACGAGATCCTCCCTGACCGCCGCATCCGCCTTGCCATTCGTCTTCGTGGCCGGATCGAGTTCCACCGCGCAACGGGCGCGGTTGTAGTTGTAATAGAACGTCCCTTCCTCCACGCGATCGCCGCGCAGTGCCACCGCGCGGTCGAGGTACTGCCTCGCGCGCTCCCAATCCGGTGGCACTTTGTCGACCAGCGCAAAGCCCAGTTGCCCCCAGGGCAGGTGCCAGTTCGGGTCGGCGGCGGTCATCGCCTCAAACACGGGAATGGTCAACTGCATGCTGCGCTTGTCAAGTTCCCAGGTCTTGCTGCGCACCTTGACGGCCATCTGCAGGACGGCGCTGCGCACCTCTGGGCCCGACCCCTTGACCGCCAGGCCTAACTGCTCCGCATCGGCCGCGCCGCCGCCGAACAGCTGCCGATAGCTGAGCAGCAGCGCCCTCTCCTCGACCTTCGCTCTCGGTGTGTTGTCGGTGATCGCCAAGCGCTCAGTTCCAGCCGCGCCGTACAGCTCCTCGAGCTGCCGCGAAAACTGGAACTTGAGATCCTCGGTGTTGTTATACGTCGTGACGTAGTGCTTGAGCTCCTTCAGCCTGGCTTTGAAATCGAGCAGGCTCTTGATGCTGTCGTCAATGTCGCCGGTCAGAATCGAGCCGTTCCTGAAATAGGTGAAGATGCGCGGTCCGCCGGCAGCCATGCTGGCAAACGCCGTCTCGAACTCCTCGAGCGTATAGCGACCAACTTTCGTGAAGAACAGCATGACGAACAGGTCGCTCTCGGCGGCGGCGCGGTTGTACTCCTTCTGCAGGCCGTCCTTCGACATCGCGTCGATGAAGTACTCCCAACGGATCACGTCGAACTCGAAGGCGTCGTCGCGCGCCCGCCAGTCCTTGTTTAAGCGTCCGATCATCTCCTCGAAAGCGCGGCGATCCTCGAGCAACTCTTCGGACGATGCCAGGAAGATCTTCTTGGTGATCATGCTCGAAGGATATCTTAGGTCGCGGACACCGGACGCAGGTGCGACCGCGAAAAGATCCGCAACGCGGAGGTTCGCGCGGGCCGAGCTAAGGCGCCCTCAACGCATCCGCGAGCAGCGCCGCGTTCCGACGGCTCAGCCCACGGCTTCCATCCCCCAAGCACCAAACAGGGGATGCTGCGTCTTGTCTCGCGTGAATATCTGATTGACGGATGGTTCGGAACGGGACTTCAATTGGATCGGATGCGTTTTGCGGCATCACCTAGGCGCTGAGGCGTCTTGGGCGAACGCAGAAGGGGACCATCAGATGGCGGAATTCAGCTGGGATCGCCTGTTGCGGCGGATCGACGACGGCGCCGTCGTGCCGGTGATAGGGCAGGAGCTGCTACGGCAGGAGATCGACGGCAAAACCGTCAGTCTCGCTGGGCTGGTTGCGCAGCGCCTGGCAAAGAGCCTCGAGATCGAGATCGAGCCGCAGCCGTTCTTCGAGCTGAGTGATGTCGTCTGCGCCTACCTGTCCCGGCCCGGTACGGTGCCGAGCGAGCTTTATCAGGACATCGCGTGGGCATACAAGGAGGTCACGCGGACACTGCCGGTGCCGGCGGCGCTGTCGCAACTGGCGGAGATTCGCAAGTTCGACCTGTACGTGAACCTCGGCTTCGATTCGATGCTGGCCACCGCATTGAATCGCGCCCGCTTCGCCGGCGCGACCGGCACCCGCGAGATTGCCTTCTCGATCAACCAGTCGACCGCCTCCCAGGACCAGACGCTGAAACCCCCGGTGGAGGGCACTCCGGTTGTATTCAACCTGTTTGGGCGCGTCTCGAGCACCGATGACTACGTGATCCACGACGAAGATGCGCTCGAGTTCATCCACCGCCTCGTCAGCGGCGACGTCGAGCCGCCACAGTGGCTGCTCTCGCGGCTGCGCGGCGCCGACCTACTGGTGCTTGGAGTACATCTGCCGGACTGGCTGGGACGCTTTGTGCTGCGTGCCGCGACCCGCGACCGGCTGATCCAGTCGCGGCGTGGCTACTTCATCGCACGCGAGAACGCTGCGCAGGTGGCCACCCTCGACGAGTTCCTGCGCCGCTTCGGCCGCGAGACGCGCATCCATGTCTACGACGGACCCGCCGAGGGTTTCGTGGACGAACTGGCGCGGCGCTGGCGCGAGGCGTACGGCCCGCAGCCCTCAGGGGCGACTCCACCGCCAGCGACCGCTGGGGCCCAGGACGGGTCAATCTTCATCAGCTACGGCCGCGAAAATCTTTCCGAGGTCACGCGTCTGCACCAGCAGATCAGCGGTTTGGGCGGGGATGCCTGGTTCGACCACGAGGAGTTGACGGCCGGCGAGGAGTGGGAGCGCACGATCTTGCGCAAGATCCAGAAGGACGTGAAGCTCTTCATCCCGGTTGTTTCCGCGCGCACGGTCGAGCGGGCGAAGAGCACCGGTGAAGGCTATGTCTTCAAGGAATGGCGCCAGGCAATCAATCGCGCTGAAGGCATTGTCGGCCGCAAGTTCATCATCCCGGTGGTCATCGATCCCGACTTCTCCGGCACGTTGACGCCCTACCAGCCGCTGCTCGACGAGTTTCCGGAGTTCGATCGCTACAACTTCGGCCACGCACCGGCAGGCGTGCTCACCGACACGCTGAAGACCCAGCTCGTGCAGGAAATACGTAATCTGCGCCGGGAAGAGGTGCAGTGAGCCCGGACGCCGAGCAGGCCGGATCCTCGCCCCCCGGCGGAGCGGGCGCGGCGCACGCGCTGATTCTCGACCGCGACAATCCATGGCCGGGGCTCGCCTCGTACGATGAGACGGCACAGCTTTACTTCAATGGCCGTAGCGCCGAAATCGAGGATCTTGCGCGCCGCGTACTCGATGAACCGCTGACGGTGCTGTTCGGCCGCTCCGGGCTGGGCAAATCGTCGCTGCTGAAGGCCGGCTTGTTTCCGATATTGCGCGACCGGGGATTCGTGCCGGTTTACATCCGGCTGCACTTACACGCGACGGCAGCACCTCTTTGCACGCAGGTGCGGGCGTTCCTGGAGGAGGAGTTGCGCTCGAAGGCAATCGACTATCCCGAGTGGCCGCAGGACGAGACGCTGTGGCAGTACCTGCATCGTGCCGGGCTTGAGTTCTGGACGACTTCGAACCGCCTGGTGCAGCCGGTGCTGGTGTTCGATCAGTTCGAAGAAGTGTTCACGCTTGGCCGCCAGCTGCCGGCGCAGATGGAACGGTTTCGGACTGATCTGGCGGATCTGCTCGAAAACCGCGTACCGGCTTTGCTGCGCCCGCGGCTCGAAGCGCAGGGTGCAAAGGGACTTGGGCTCGACCTGCAGGCGATGCCCTACAAGCTGGTGCTCAGCCTGCGCGAAGACTTCCTCGCTGACCTCGAGAGCTGGCGCGCGAGCATCCCGTCGTTGCGACGTAACCGGATGCGTTTGCTGCCGATGCGCGCGGCCAATGCGCAGCAAGCCATCCATAACGCGCACACCGCACATCTGGTCGACGAGAAGCAGGCGCGCGAGATGGTCGCCTTTCTCGCAGCGCGATCGGCCGCTGACGTCGATCCACTGCCCGCCGCCGCGACGGAGCCCAAGGCAGCCGATGCGAGCGACGATAGCGAGATCGATCCGGCGCTGCTGAGCCTGTTGTGCGCCGCCGTTAATACACGCCGCCTTCGGGCCGGCGCAGCACGCTTTGACGAGACGCTGATCGCGGCGGCTAAGCGAACCGTCGTCGCTGACTTCTACCGCGAGTGCATCAAAGACCAGCCGGCGAAGACGCGTGCGTTCATCGAGGACGAACTCGTCACCGAGAACGGCTTTCGCAACAGTTACTCGGTCGACGATGCCATCGCGCACGATTACCTCAGCGGACCGCAGCTCGACGTGCTGGTCAACCGCCGGCTGCTGCGGCGCACACACCTTCTGGGTACCGACCGCATCGAGCTGACGCACGACCTGCTGACCAAGGCGATCGTTCACGAACGCGGGATCCGCCTCAGGGCCGAGCGTGAGGCGCAACGGCAGCGCGACCGGCGCCGCGTGCAGATGTGGATTGGCGGCGCCGTCGCGACGGTGCTACTGGCGATTGGAATCACCGTGAAGGGCCAGCAGCTGCGCACCGAGGCGGAGACCCAGCGTCAGCAGGCCCAGTCGCGTCAGCTCGCGGCCATGGCGGCCAAGGAAATCGGCCGTGATCACGAACTGGCGACGTGGTTCGCACTGCTTGCCGTTTCTTTTGGCGAGACGGCCGAAGCGCGCGAGGCCCTGGTCGACACTGCGCTTTACTCATGGCCATCCACAAAGATCGCAGGCAAGGAACAATTTGGCGGTAACCCGATTGCAGTCGCGATCAGCAACGACGGCAAGCAGCTGGCGGTTCTTGCCGAGGCGCGGCCATCGGCGGCGCTCACGCTATGGAACATCGCCCAGCCAGTGCCCCAGCGCATTTGGCTGCGTGCGATCGCGATGCAGGACGCACAACGGCTGGCCTTTGGGCCGGGCGCGAAGCGGGTTGCCGTCGGCGGTGGCAGCGCGATCGAGTTGCTCGATGTCGGTGAGGGCGCATGCATGCGTCGCTTGACAGCCTCCGAAGGGGTCGTTGCGATGGCGTTTGGCCGCGATGGGCGCTTCGCATGGTCCGACGCGATGGCGGTGCATGCAGTCGATCTTGCGACGGCTGAGTCGCCCAACACGACCAACGGCTGCGGAGAATCCACGGGCGCCGTCAGCACGCCCCAGGCCGAAGAAAAGCTGGATATCCATGGCGTGGGGGAGATCGCGTTCGGCAATCGCGGTGAGCTACTGCTGCTCGCGGAGATCGAAGGCGGGCAATTTGCCCTGTTCCGCCACAAGCGGGATGCACGCGGCGGATGGGTCAGCGAGCGCTTGCCGGCCGAATGCGATGGTGAGAGGTCAATGTCGCTGGGATCGAATCGATACTCGATCACCGTGTCACCCATGGCTTGCGGCTTCGCGATCGATGAGAAAAGCGGAGAGGCCGTGGAGGACGAGGATTTCTCACGGCCGCGATCGAAACGCGAGAGCGGGATAAGCGACGTCAGATGGTCACGCGTCGGCATCTCCAACATCAAGGTGATAGGACCCGGTGAACTGGAAGTTTCTGGTCCGAAGAGTGGCGATCGCTGGACGGCGCAATTGAAGGGGGTGGATTTCAGGCCGGACGACAACCTGACCGAGGAACTCACGATCAGCGCGAACGGCCTTCGCGTGGCTGCACTGGGACGCGACGGACTGACGGTCACCGTGTACAACCTCGAGCCACGCCCGTTCCTGGCGGAACTCGCGAAGAACTCCTTCGCGGTTGCGCCGGACGCGCGCTGGCTGGCGCTGAAGCAGCAACGCGCATGGGACCGCACGGATTCAGCGGTTGACGTCTTCGAACGCCGTCAAGGTGCGACCTACATGCGCGTGCGGACGATCGCATTGCCCAGCGATCCGACGGCGATCGTTGCGACCGGTGACGCTTTGATTGTAAGTCGCCCCAACGCCCGGGAGGCGGAACGCGACATCCTGACTGAGCGACGCGAAATCGCGCGCCCAGAGTCGGCAACGTGGTCCATCGAGGCAACATTGCTGCGCACGGCGGGCGCGCGGGGCGAGTGGCTGATCTTGCAGCGCCCGGATCCGTCGGGATCGGGTGGCTCCGCCCCAAGTTATCTCGCGGTGCGCGCAACTGATGGCGGCGGCGAGGTCAAGCTCGGCGTGGGGGCAGCGCCGCTCGTGGCGACCGATGGGCGTTTCATTGCTGCGCTTCCCAGCAGCAGCGAGCAAGGCACGAAGGTCGACGTCGAGGTCCTGAGACTTGACGCTGACAGAGTCACGCCGATCGGCAAGGCATACGGCGTAGCCCGCCGAGAATGGCGCCGGATGCGCCTCGACGACGATGGAATGTCGCTCATCTCTGACAGGAACCGCTTTGCTGTGACTGCCGACTCGGCTGCGCAACCTGCGACCGCGGCTGCGTCCGGGACGCCGCCGGCCGGGTCATCGACCAAGTCGCTCGAATCCAGTCCGGCAGGCGGTGCGCAATCGATGCTGCAGTCTCGACTCTCGATCGGCAGCTGTGAAGTTCAATTTACGCCGCGCGATAGCGACGAGACTGGCAAGCAGGTGTTCGACGTGGTCATTACGTCGCACAAGCCACCACCGCGAATGCCGAAGGTGCGCACGCGCGAAGGCGTCCAAGTGGCGCACACTGCCAAATGGTTCGCCATGTGGGATGGCGACCAGGTTGACGTGGTCGATCTGGAGAATTGCAGCGACTTCGGCCACTACGAGATTGCCAGTGTCGAGTCGATCAGCTTCGAAGGCGGCGGTGCGATTCTCCGGCTCGATAAAAAACGGCATTCGATGTTGCTGCCGCTCGAACATGCGATCACCGTAGGCCTCGCTCGCTCGCTGCTAAACCGCGAGTACACGAACGCCGAGCGCTGTCGGTATGTCGGCGTCGACTGCGACAAGGCTGACGCGTCGGCCGACACCGGCGCCGAGCGCACGGCGGCGCGCTAATCCGCGGCGACGAACGCGCGGACAGAAGCCTGGCAACGCCATCATGCCGAACGCGTCGGCGAATGTGTCGACGGGACCCGCCACCGACATACGTGCGCACCCGGAGGCAAGTCGTGGGCTTCATTCCGTTGATCGACGACTCAGGAGCGAAAGCATGGCCAGCAATCAACAGCAGGAGAAGAAACCCAACATTCCAACCGCGGTTACCGGTGCGCTCCAGTGGAAGTGCGACCAGGTTCAGCTTTCGCTGGACGCGTTGCTGAGTTACGTCGAGATCGAAGCTGGGAACGCGATTCGCTGGTATTGGGAGAACAAGAAATGGAATGCGCGGTTGTCGCGGTGGATTCGGCTGTGGGCGCTCATTCTGACCGCCAGCGCCGGGCTCTTCCCCATTGCCTCCTACATTGCGAAGGACTTGGGATGGTTCACTTCCGTGGCGGCAACATCGGGCCTGTGGGCCTCGGCCCTGGTCGGCGTAGCGGCCGCCTTGCTAGGGATGGACCGGGCCTTTGGCTTCTCCACAGGATGGGCGAGGTACGTGTTGGCCGCAACGGAGATTAGGAACCGACTCGAAGAATTCCGAATGGACTGGCTCGCCTTAACGGCGAGTGCCAGCCCTGCCCCGACCGCCGACCAAGTCAGCGCGTTGATCGAAAAAGCCAAGGTGTTTCGCTTGACCGTCGAGGGCATCGTCGCTCAGGAAACCAAGGACTGGGTGACCGAGTTCCAGAGCAACATGGCCCAACTCGAAAAGGATGTGAAGGCAAAGCTTGACGCACTCAAGGCACAGGTCGACAAGAGCCACGGCGCCGAGCAGACCGCGACTCAACCCGGATCGATCGAGGCAACCATAGAGAACGCCGAGAAGACAAAGGATTTTGCGTTCACCGTCACGTTGGACGGCCCGGATGGGATCCTAGTCAGAGACGAACGGACCGGCAGCAGCAGGACGTGGGCACGCCTGAATGTCAAGCCTGGTCAATACCGGCTCATCGTTGCTGCGACGAGTCCGGAAGACAAACCGACCTCCTCGACCACCGTTGTTCAAGTGAAGCCGTCAGAAATTGCGCGACCAACAATCAAGCTTCCCATGGCTTAGCTCGATGGAGTTGGAGTTGAGTTAGTTCCACGGACGGTTGGGGCAAGACCCAAGGCCAAAACGGTCGGAGGCGTTTGCTGCCTAGCGCTAGATCCTATCGTCACCGTGAAAGAGTGGCGCGTCGGTCGGATCGACGTCGCCGCGGCACCATTCGAGCATGTCCGCATGCGCTTCATGCGTCGGATCGTTGATCGCCTGCAGGAAGCCGAGGCAGCCAGACGCCCTCGGGCGGGCAGCGGAGGTGGCGAATCGTGATCAACGGCCCAACACCGGCGGTGCAGCACAACCCGACGATCCGAGCGTTCCACACCCGCTTGATCGCGGCGGGCAAGCCCAAGAAGGTGGCCATCGTCGCCTGCATGCGCAAGCTGCTGACCATCCTCAACGCGATGCTGCGCGACCAAAGACTATGGGACCGAGCAAAGCATGTGCACAATCCAAACACAGCTTGACTTTGAAGACAGTTGCTAACCCACCCGCACGCCCGCATCGAACACCTCGGGGAAGTGCGCGGCGTCCACCTGCTTTTCGGCCACGGCCGCACCCAACCGTGCCAGCCTGTCGAGGTTCTGCGGCCTGTCCATCTCCTGCATGTCGGCTAGATACGCGGCATCCACCGCCTCGCCCAGGTCGAGACCCGCCTTGTCGAACCAGTCGGCCGTGAACATCGCGTTGTAGCGGTGATAGGTGAGCATGCCGCCCCCGCCGCCCAGCACGGGGCCGGCGGTGCCCATCTCGAGGTCGATCGCGCGCGCCGTCGGCGTGGGCTTGGAGATCCACTGCATCACCGTCTCCACGAGGTCGCCGCAGTCTTCCATCAAGTTCTTGAGCGCCAGCACCGCCTGCGCGGCCGCCGCGTCGGTAACCCGGCTGGAGAGATCGACGCCGGCGTCGGCCTTGCCCGTGCCCACCGACACCAGCAGGATGTTGTCGGCACCCGCCTTCCAGCCGAACTTGTAGCCCTCCATCGTCGCCACCATCAGGGCCTGCAGCGAGGGGTTGTTGTGCGGGCTGACGCCGCCGTCGATGAACAGACCCACGGTGTTCTGGCGCTCCTCGGACACGTCCGAATGGATGCTGATCTCCTCCCCCGCGAAGAAGGTCGGTGCCGCCGTGCTGGCGCGCACCACCTGCCACAGCGGGTACTCGCCGTTGGGGATGGTCTGCGGGCGCTTGGGGTTGGCCTTGAAGTACCTGGCGTCCGGATTGTTGGTCAGCGCCCAGGTGCTGCCGCTGTCCAGGCGCTTGGTCACGACGAGCAGGCCGGTGTGGAACTCGGTGTCCTTCATCATCTCGGTGCCCAGCACCTGGCCCAGCGCCTTGGCCACGGCATCGGCATCGTACTTCTCGAGCACCGCACCCCGGCGCCAGAAGCTGCGCTTGAAGACCTTGTCGCCCAGCTTGCGGTAGTGGTCTTCGATCTCCTTGACCGTCATGCCCTTCGACAACCCGGCCGCGATGATGGCGCCCGTGGACGTGCCGGCGATCAGGTCGAAGTAGTTGCAAAGCAGCATATTGCGATCGCCGAAGCGGTCCTGCAGCAGCTGTTCGATCTTCTTCAGCACCTGCACGGTCATCATCCCCCGCAGGCCGCCGCCGTCGAGGGACAGGATGCGCTTGGGGCCTTCCTTGGGGTCCAGGTGCTGCTCGAAAGTGCGGTAGGTGGCCATGGGCCCTCCATTGATCGGTGTCGAAGGGGCGGGGTCAGGCGGCCGCCAGAGGCCGGCAGTCGATGACCTCGACGTAGACGCCGTCCGTCTTCTCCGCCAGCCTGAGCATTTCTGCCGTGCCGTTCGGGGACATGTCGTCCTTGTTGTGGTCCCATAGCGCCAGCAGCGTGACCCTGTCGGCGCCCCAGGCCTGAGCCTGGTACAGCATCCATCGGTTGCCGCGTGACCACGGCGTCATCGTCGAACGTCCGAGGAGCCACTGTGGCAGCCCGCCGGTGTCGCTCAGCACGAAGGTCTGCCCGGGCGGCTGGGCATCGGCCAGATCGAAGAAGCGGTTGCGCCAGTCGATGTCGTAGTCCTTGAAGACTTCGCGGGCCACGACGTCGCGGTCCACGGGCAGGCACAGCCAGGTCTTAATGCCCAGCGCCTTGCACGCCTCCAGCGCCAGTATGTCTGCGCCTGGCGCCGCGGAGGCGAGGACGCTGAAATCTTCGACCTCACCTTTGAGCTGCTTGAGCGCAGCTTGAATCAGTTCGCGCGCACGGCCCTGTGCACTGCTGGGGAAGCGCGGAGTTGACAATGCCGGTCCGCTGCGGTCCACGTTGTGGCCGCTGAAGATGACGAGATGGCGCTCTGGCTTCTTCTTCGGTGTACCACCCGCCTCCACGGCTGGCGCCACGGGCTCGTCGAAGGCCTCGAAGACGGCACGCGCAGCCTCTGCGCCGATGCCGAGCTGCTCGAACAGCTCAAGCTGCCCGCGTGCGGCGTCCCAGAAGAAGGTCCCCTTCGGCACGGCGTCCCGGTAGGCGTCCAGCACGGCTGAATGGTCGGCCTCCGGCGGGTCGTTCAACCGGTCGAGGAACAGCAGATCCGCGGCGCTGATGCGGGCCCAGACGAGGTCGTCGCCCTGCAGCGTGGCGCAGCCACGCTCGATAGCCGCACGCACGACATGTGTGAGCGCGCCCAGGTCATCCCCCAGGTCCTCCATGTAGCGGGCGGCCCTGCGTTCGTTGCCGGCGAAAAGGTTCTTGAAGCGCGCGCTCGTGGAAAGCGACTTCAGGATGTGCCCCATCTGCAAGGCGGCGAGGCCCGGAAAGAAGTGGTTGAGGTCGACCCCGTAGGCCTCGCGATAGGCGTCGTAGGAGTCTCGAGCCCGGGTATCGATGGCGCGCTCCCGGCGCGCCTCCTGCGTGTCCAGCCTGGCGAAATCCAGGCGCCACAAGGTCTTCAGGTTGCGACCCTGGAGCGCCAGCGCCTCCGCGCGCCACGCCGGCGACAGGTTCTGGCGCTCCAGCAAGCCCTGTATGGCCTGGTTGGACCGCTCGAGGTGGACCGGGTCGCCGTGCAGCTTGTACAGGCGCTCGTACACGTTGGCGAGGGCATGGTTGGCCTCGATGTCCTCCTGGTCGCCTGCCAGCACTTCCTTCCAAGCGCGCGCGGCCACCTTGAAGTCCTTCAGTGCCCACTGCTCGCGACCGACGAGGCGAAGCCCCTCGCGCTCGAAAATCTCGCCGCGCACATCGTCGGCCAGCAGCCGCAGCCACCCCTTGTCTTTGCGGGAGCGGGCCAGTTGCACTTCCTGCGTGAAGCTCGGCGGCACGGTCTTGATGCTGCTGCTGTCGGCCTGCTGGAGCTTGGGCATCATCAGGAAGATGGGGCTGTCGGTCTCGCGGTCCAGGGCTTGCGTGGCGTTGATCACGTCGATCAGCTTCTGCACGTCCTTGCCCGGGTCCGCCCACGAGTACTCCATGTAGCGCAGGCCCGCGATGTCGAAGGGCGCCCGGTCATCCGAGGGCGTGCCCTTGATCAACACCGTGTGCTTCTTGCGCAGCGCGTGACGCACGCCCAAGCTCGTAGAACACGTTGGGGTTGTGCACCGTGATGTCGCAGATGACGACGGCGGCGCGCAGGATCAGCTGGAACATGTCCTGGTGGATCGGGCCCGCGCCCTGCACGATGGCCGTCGTGCCGCCGACCAGGCCGCATTTCTCCATGGCGGGCTTGATCAGCTCCTTGTCGACCTTGTCGAAGTCGATCAGCTTGCCGCCTGAATCCTTCTTCTCGCCAAAACCCCGAATCACGAAACAGTCCATCGCGCGCCTCCCCTTGGCTGGCTGACCTTGTCACTCGTCCAGTTCGTACGACTCCTCGAACTTCTTCGCGCTGACGGCGTAGGCGTCAGACCCATCCTCTTCGTTGGACACAAGCCAGTCGCCCGACTCGTAGTTCGTGCCGCCTTCCTTCGTCGCCACGCGGCCGGCTTCAGCCGCCTGCTCGGCCCAGACCTTGCCGGTCTTCACATACGTGCCCTGGCCTTCGGCCGTGTAGGTGCGCGCGAAGGAATCGGCGTCCACCGAGTACACCTCGCCGTTGTTGTCCACCAGCCAGTCGTTGGCCTTGCAGCGCTGCTCTTCGCCCCACTTCGTGTACTTGAAGCCTTCCGTGTCCAGCTTGAGCTGCACCGCGACCACCGGCTGGCCCGGCCGGCGGCGGTAGCGTTGTCGTTCACCCATGAGAGATCCTTTGACTGCTTGAAAGCATAGTGAGTTTGCGCCTTCCGCGCCTCCCACGGATTGCGGACCCGGCGCTTGACAAGGCCCCGGTGTGGCCTCGCCCTTCGCGGCAATCAACGCGCCACCCACTTCCACCCCATCCAACTTCAGTCGGCACTTCGGTTACCAGCGCGTGCACGACATCCTGGTACGGCACTCCCGATGATCTGCCCATCACTGCTACGGCGAGCGCGGAACAGCCACGATCTGCATGTCGATCGAGCTCAGCGCCTCACTGCGCTGCCCTCGCTGTGCTTCCAGAACAGGATGCCCTTGACCTCGTTGCCGGTCTTCGTGAACGAGAGCTTCACGCTGACGGTGAACGACGGCACGATGTAGCGCACCGCACGGTCGAGATGCGGATTGTTCGAAAGCAGCTCGACGTCCTTCGCGGCAGCTGCCGGGCGAGCGTGCGCAGCAATTCGTCCACGCCCACCAGGTTCTCGCTGATGTTGTCGCTCATGAACCGCGGTCCCCTTCGGTTTCGCGCTTGACGGTGAATTGGAGCACGCTCGAAGTCAGGTCCGCGGTGATGCCGTCGGCCATCCCCTCTTGCAGGCTGCCCAGACGAAGAACTCGCTGTCCTTGCGCGTCAAGTCGAGTCGCTTGAAGTTGGCGCCGCGTTCACCGCTCGTGAGCCGGTTGCTCAGTGCAAGCGTCCAAACGGAAAAACCACTGGCCTGCTGGGGTCAGTCGCGCATCGGCAGATTCATCTGATTGGGGTCAACGCAGCGTCGGCGCACACAGCGGTCGTCACCGTGGCGTACGAGCAGCGCGTGTTCGAACGGCGCCTGAAGGACCTGCGCTACGAGACCGACGACGAGCGCGACGGGCTTTCGGCTGCGGGCCGGTGGAAGGATGCGAGCATCGACACGGACGCCGCGGGATACCGCAGCGCCAAAGTCTTCCAGCGATGGACCGAACGCTGGTGCAGGCAGCCAGCCGCGCTCTGGTTCGCTCTCATCGGCGCGGTCGACCGGCCACGTGAGACGCACTTTATCATCGGGAGCGGGCTCGCTTGGCGAGCGGCCGCCAGCGGCGAGTTCACGTGCGTTGCGAACGACCTGCGTTGGTTCTACTTCAACAACTCCGGTGGCATCGTCCTGCGGGTCGAGCCCGTCGGGGCGTCCTGAGACCGGGGGGTGCGGCCAACACAAAGGCGCCCGCGTAACGCGGATTGTGCAGCACCTGCAGGGCTCGGCTGGGCGCGAGCGGCGCCCAGACGACCTCGCCCTTGTTGGGTCCGCCTCTAAGCCTGCGTGGGAACAACAGCTCTTGGATTCGAAACGCCTTGACGGTCGCACTGGCAGATGCCGTACGCCGGTACGTTTGGAAGAAGAACGCGAGCGTTTCCTGAACGCGCTTGTCCGGATCGAGAATGACCCGCTGCTGGGCGTTATAGACCAATCCCACAGGCAACGCTAGGGCGAGTTCCCCGCGCCGCGCCTTATCTAACAACCCGCCCTGGAGACGGGCCTTGAGGATATGCAACTCCGCCTCGCTCATGGTGCCCTTGAGCCCGAGCAGAAGCCGATCGTTGAAATGACCAGGATGCATAAATGCCGTCCTCATCGAGGATCAGCGTGTCGCTCAGCGCACAGATCTCCAGCAGCCGATGCCAATCGGTGGAGTTACGCGCAAGTCGCGAGACCTCCAGCCCCGCACGATCCCGGCACGGCCGAGGCCGACCTCGGCCACCAACCGCTGAAACCCTTCACGGTCGACACTCGATGCACCGGACTGGCCGAGGTCGGTACCAATCACGATGACCTGTTCGACCTGCCATCCGAGCGCGATCGCCTGCTGGCGCAGGGCGTACTGGCGTTCGGTGCTCTCGGTGTTCTCGAACACCTGCCGCAAGCTCGACTGCCGGACGTACAGGTAGGCGTTGCGTTTGAGGTGGCTGGCGCTGACTTTCTGGTGTCGATCCTCTCTCACGGGCGCCTCTCTTGCCGGGGGCGAGTCAACAGGCTCACCACAATGAGGGTGAGTTGCGAGTGCACCTCCGGGGGAAGCGGGACAGCCAGTCGTAAGCTGATGGCCTCTGAATATCGCTCGCACACTCAGAGCACGCGCGCATCCATCCAGTCATTCCCAGTCGGAGAAACAAGGCAAGCCCAAATCCGTGGGTCAATACCGCGCCGCGGCCCGCTCGAACTCTGGCACGACTACATCGGCGATCCCACACTCGCCGACGCCATCTTCGACCGGCTCCTGCACAACGCCCACAAAATCCATCTCGAGGGAGAATCGATGCGCAACGCACCGGCGCGAGCGATCAGAAGCCAGCCTCCAGAAACCCCAAGAAAATTGACTGAACACAACCGACCCGTGTACAAAACCTAAACCGCGCTGACCCGCCGTTCCGGCCGGTCACCTTCCTCCGGAATCACCGGTCATCTTCGATCGGAATCAGCGGTCATCTTCAGCGGAATACGCAGCGAATCGCCTCTTCGACGTTCTCCGGCGTGCCCATGCCATTTAGGTACGTCGAGCCGAGATCGTTCTGTGCCTTCGCGTGTCCCTGTTCGGCGGCGGCGCGATACCATCGCAGCGCGGCCTCGAGGTCCTTCGGCAGATCGTCGCCTTTGCGGTAGGCCTCGGCGAGATGGTACTGAGCGAAGACGTCACCCTCTTCGGCGGCGGCGATTAACGGATTGGGGTCGTCGTAGTCGACACATGCGCTCCCGCCGCCAGGCTCGCGCGGATGGCGGTCGCCGGCCTCGATTACTTTGTCCGCCTCATCACTCATCGTGCCCTCGCAAATTTCTGACGTAGATAGTCGGCCGAGCCGCAATGGTGGGTTCAGGTGCTGACAAACCCGCGAGCGTCCAACACCGACTCACCCTCCCAGCGATATGCGACCAACGGTCCGCCCTTTCCGGCGCTGTAATCCATACACGCAACTTGGGGCGACAGCGGTTTCGAGTGCCACGGTCCACCAGTAGTGGCAGAAGACGGCCGTGTCGCTGGAATAGCGAAGCAACGCCGATTCCGGGACCGGCGTATCGGGTAGCGCCTCCCGTGCCGTAGGGTCGATGATTGCCGCATTACGGTAGGTGTTGGCCGCCCTGTCCCACCACCGGACCCGGACGTTGTCGCGCCGATGCCCATCCTTGTCGTAGAACTCGTGCCCCGCAGCCAAGGCGAGCTCCAGTCCCTTGGTCAGCGCCTCGATAGTGCGAAACTCCATCGAACCGGCGGCTGGCCGCGACGACGACGCGCGGGATCGAGTCTTCGCCCCGGCTTGAGATAAGGCTCGATCTCCGCCATGTAACCGGCGTGCCAGCAGGCATGAACCACGCGCAGGTCTTGAAGGTCCAGCCACAGGGGGAGACTCACGGAACCAGCCCACGAGTTCGGTGTGGAGGGCGAGGTCGTTCTCGGTTTCCGCCAGAAACGCCTGGTGCTGTTGACGATTCTTGGGGATGCGGCGACGCAGGTGCTGGCCGTCAAACTCTGGATCGGGCGTGTACCAGGCGATGGCATTGAACTCGTGATTGCCCATCACTGCTTGCCCCGCCCCGGTATCGAGCATCTCACGGACGATGCGCATCGTCTCCAATTGACCCGGGCCTCGGTCGATAAAATCGCCGACAAATATCGCGCTCCGGTCCGGATGGCGCCAGGCGCCCAGGTGATGGCGGTACCCCAGTTTGCGTAGCAACGCAGCTAGCTTTTCCGCGTGGCCATGGATGTCGCCGACGATGTCGTATCCCACATGGACATTTTGACAGCACACGGGCTCATTAGGTGAGCCTTCCATGGTTCACCATTGGCGCGTGAGTTCCCCGGGGATTACCTCGTACGCTTCGGCGAGCATGGGACGATGTCGCTACCACCCGGGCCGCCCACCGATGGTACGATCATTGCGAAAAAACATATAGGGGGTATGAATCCGTCGCCTGGCCACCGACGGGCGACGTTGCTCGTCAGCAAGTGACCCCGTAGGGTTGCAAGGCGATAGTTATCGATTGCTGTCGGAACTTGCTGCCCCAATTGGCGCGATTTGGCGTTACTTGTAAACCGCCTCTAGCCACGCCCAAGAAGAACTTGAAAGGTTTGAATGGAAGTCAGCGATCGCTACGAATTGTTTCAACAAGAGGCGGTGAACAACATCATTGCCGATTTTCGCGATGACGCAAAGGGGCGCTTCCTTCTTGTAATTCCAACGGGTGGTGGCAAGACCACAACGGCAGTCAAGGCGATAAACGGCATCTACGAATCGGACATGACTCAGCCCGATGACCGAGTAATGTCGGGTCGTGCATCGGGACGAACTTCGTCGTCAGGCCACTGACAGTTTTGCGGCGTTTGCGTCGATCGCAGGCAAGGCTGACCTTCCTGGTCGCGTCGACGTCTTGATGCTCAGTGAACTCAAACAATATCTGGCGGACCACCCTGAAGCTCGGTTTGCGGTCATAGACGAAGCGCATCACGTGGCCGCAAAGAGCTATCAGCCACTCTTCGACCGTCCGGGTCTCGGGATTCTCGGTCTCACTGCGACACCTTCCAGGCACGACGGACAGCCACTCCAGTTTTCCCGCGAATCATTTTCGATCGGCTTCCCCGACCTCGTCAGCATGGGCGTCCTGCTTCGTCCCAATGTGATCAAAGTCGACGGCGGTACGTACGATATATCCGATATCGGAAATGAAAGCGAGGCTCTAAACGTTCTTAACAACGATGCTCGAAACTCCCGCATCTTGGCGACTCTATTGGAGAATAGTGCCAAGCTTAAGAAGGTAATTATTTACGTCGGGACCAAGCAGCACGCACGCGATCTATATCAGCTGCTAAAGGCGTCTGCGTTAACGGAACGATACGAATCCATCGCCATTATCCTCGGCGACGAACGTCGCCGGTTCATGTCGGCGCCGCGAAGCGAATATGCAGGTGAATCGAGGCGCGAATTTATTGATGCGCAGAAAGCCTGCAGCCGGTCGCTTCTGGTCAATGTCGATGTACTTACCGAGGGTTACGATGATCCAACGGTTAACGCGGTCGTCATGGCGCGCCCGACCAACTCGAAGCTTGTGTACATGCAAGCCATGGGAAGGGCGGTTCCGTATCGACCCAAACAATATTGAGAAGGAAGCCTACGTTATTGAGGTCACGGACAATCTGCCTAACATCAAATACCGTATCGACAACCGCTGGCTTTATTCCGATATCTCGGACATTCTCGAACCTGTCGGTGGCGAATTCGTAGTCAAGCTGCTACTGGCGTCTGAAACAGTCCTCGACAATGCGGGCGCCAGGCGTATTGATTCAGCGGGGCTCGCGCTGCGGGTGGCGCACCGGCGCATTGCGTCGGCGTCGTGCCACCGAGCGAACGATGTACGCGATGTGCGTTGTAATAGTCTGTGAATTCAGCCAGCTTCCGGGCGAGGTCGGTGACGTTCCAGAAGAACACGCGATCGAGAAACTCACGCCGAATCGTCCCGATCAGCCTTTCGATGAGCGGATGCGAGACCGGCGTGTACGGAACCGACTTGATTTCCTCGATCTTGAGGACGCGCAGGTTGGCGAGCCAACGGTGGAAGCGGAACGTGATCGGTGCTGAGGTGCTTCGGTAAGAGGTGGCCAGCGACGGCGTGATTGAACATCCGACATACCGAGACGCCGTCGATATACGCGCGCGCTCAACGCCAAAGCCGACGATGCGACGGGTGAAGATGTCCATGATCACGAGTACCCAGTGACTGCGCAGGAGAATCGATTCGCAGCGAAACAGATCAATGCTCCAGAGGCTGTCCTTGGTATGTGCGATGAACGTCGGCCCAGCAAGGGCCATGATTTCCGGAGTCGCCTGGTCGGTAGTGTTTGGCGAGTACGCGGCGAACGACATCTTTGTCGAGCTCGACGCCAAAGGCATTAGCGATCTGCTGGGCGATTCGCACGCAACCAAAGCGCAAGAGAGGATTGCGGTGCTTCATCTCGACGATCGCCGCGATGAGTTCCGGGGATGGCCCTTTCGGACCCGGCGTGCGTCGGTTGGCTGAAGAAGAAAAAAAGCAGGCGGTATTTCTGATCTACCAACGCCCTGTGGAACTTGAACAGGGTTGCAGGCTTGATGGCAGGCAAAGCTTCGGAATCCGGCGCGGGCTCACGAACAGGGTGGTCAGTCCAGCACCGACGCGATCGACGGTGGTCAGATTCGGGGCGCGGCGTCGCGCGCGATTACCGATCAGGATCTGATCCTTGAGCAACAACGATTCCGCGGCGACGGCGCGGATGCCGCCGGGGCGCAGGAGTTTTGCGAGGGTGACGAGCAGGTGAATCGCGAGGAGAGCCAGTTCGCGCATGGGTGGAACGCTATCACGCCCAATGCTGCGCAAGTCTGCCCAGAAACGGGGACTCGCGCTCAGTAAGAGAATTCGCCACCGACAGGTTCCAGTAGCGCTCTCCCGGGCACATTGCTGCCGACCAGTGGAGTTCTTCCTAACGTTCGGGGCACCCGGCAGGATGAAAGTTGGCACTGGACCGCGGCGATCAAGATACTTGAAAACACCGGATGGACAAAGCGCAGCTTTGGCCGGTCCGGTGGATTGAAAAGTTAGACGCTGTCACCTTGGTTCTTGCTCGATGGACAACACGTTTCTCTGGGCGCTTCTAGTTGCAGGATGTTCTGGTCCAAGAGATCGCTCCAGAATGCTGACCACCGCTTTGTAAAGCATTCGTGCCTGATCAACCTCTCCCATAGCTTTGTGCGTGGTGGCCAAGTTGCTCATCACGAAAGCGACGTCTGGATGCTCGGCGCCGAGTACCCGTTGATACGCGAGGAGCGCGCGCTCTTGAAGCACGAGCGCACCAGTGAGGTCTTTCTGAGCCCGAAGCGTACTAGCGAGGTTGTTCATTGCGGATGGCGTCTTTAGGGTGTTCCTCGCCTAGCGCGCCACGACTTACAGCCAGCACGTGCTCTTGAAGCGCACGCGCGCTTTCCAAGTCTCCTTGGGCCTGGAGCAACTGTGCCGCCAAGATTGTTCATTGCGGTCGGCGTCTAGGGGTGTTCCTCGCCTAGCGCGCCACGACTTACAGCCAGCACGTGCTCTTGAAGCGCACGCGCGCCTGCTAGGTCTCCTACGGCCTGAAGACTGCTGGCAAGATTGTTGATCGAGGCGAGAGTGTCTGGGTGCTCCTCGCCCAGCACCCGGCGGCGGACCGCGAGCACCTGTTCCTGGAGCTTTTGTGCGCTCCGGCCAGATCGCCCTGGTTCCACCGCAGCATGCGCCAAGTTGTTCATCGATGTCAGCGTGTCCGGGTGCTCCTCGCCCAGCACCCGGCGGCGGACGTCGAGCGCCCGCTCCTGCAGCTTGCGCGCTCCAGCCAGATCGCCCTGGTTCCACAGCGTGCCGGCCAGGTTGTTCATCGATGTCAACGTGTCCGGGTGCTCCTCGCCCAGCACCCGGCGGCGGACCGCGCAGCACCTGTTCCTGGAGCTTGTGCGCTCCCCGGCCAGATCGCCCCGGTTCCAAAGCGTGCCGGCCAGGTTGTTCATCGACCTAAGCGTGTCTGGGTGCTCCTCGCCCAGCACCCGGCGGCGGACCGCGAGCACCTGTTCCTGGAGCTTGTGCGCTCCGGCCAGATCGCCCTGGTTTCCACAGCGTGCTGAGCCAGATTGTTCATCGATGTCAGCGTGTCCGGGTGCTCCTCGCCCAGCACCCGGCGTCGAATGGTGAGTACTTCTTCTTGAAGTCGTCGAGCGCGCGCGAGATCCCCGGTATTCGTATACGGTACAAGGTCTACGATCCACGGGCTGCTCGCAAGTCATATCTCCATATGATTTCTTGTCTATTTCAAGGGCAACGACAAAGCAACGTTCTGCCTGTTCAAGATCGCCAATCGCCAGATAGGTACCGCCCAACTTTCGTTCAATTCTGGCGACGACCGGATGCGCTTTGCCGAATCGAGCGGTAGCAATTAAAAGTGCCTTTTGGTATGGAGAGAAGGCTCCTGTCAAATCTCCAGCTTCACGAAGCCTGTCTCCGATCTCCTCCGAGTCCGCAATGTCGCCTGTTTTTTGGATCCGTCGTTAGTGCGGCAGCTATTCGCTTGAGCTTCGAATCTTCATCAGAGACATCGCGTAGATCGATCGATTGGTACGCCCGCAGTGCCGGGGGAAGGTTCTCCACGCTCATACAGGCAATAGAACCGGCACAATGCGTAGTTCGTCGTCGAATGATGCGCGGTCAAGGACTGAGCGGAACTCGACGGTCTGCCATTTGCCCGGCGGACGCGCGCCTATAAGCATGAGAATCATGGAGGACTTCGCAATCGCGTTGCGAAGCACCGTGTCCCATCGGGTACCAGGGACCAAAGCGACTCGTCGAACCAAACTTTGATTCCAGCATCAGAAAGCAATCGATACAGATCACGCGCGGTCGATCTGTCTTCCGACGAATAGCTTAGGAATATATTGGCTGAACGTTCTTGGGCCATCAGACTATCCCTCCATCGTCTAGCCATTTGTCGAGGATCTTCCGCTCGAACTCGATAATGACCTCCTCATGAACCCCTAATAACCGGAAGCGGGATAAGGCGGTAATCCTCTGCTCGTATTTCTGGAGCATCCCCCCGCAGAGTGGAGGGCTTCGCATAGAGGCCAACGACCAACAGGTTCTCCTTTTATTCCTTGTCAAACTGCCTCCCGTGCAGGGCATAGTCTCAATCCTGGCCATCTCGGAAGTCTGCCCACGTTCGTAGTGATAGGAATCCCGGAATAACGTTGGGGTCCGCGTCTGCCAAAAGGACAGGAATGACCCTGAAATCTGAATTACGTATCTGAAGATCGAGGGCACGTTCGATCTCCTCTTGAAACCATCCCCTGGGTGTTTTCGCTCCGATGAAGACGACGCAACTAGCAGCCTCCTCAAGTCCACGAGCCATGGCTTGTTGCCAGCTCTTACCAGGCACCAGAACCCATTT
>CAVQID010000019.1:0-449395 GCA_963712485.1 uncultured beta proteobacterium | reverse complement strand
CATCAGCCGCGTGACCGACGAGAAATAGCGGCCCTGGTAGAAATAGAACAGGCTGTCGCCGTAGTGCGGCGACTCGACGCCGGCCGGCGGCGGCGGCGTGGTATCGCTCCACGGCCACCAGTTCAGCCAATTCGACATGTCCATCCAGCTGAACGGCAGCGACGCTCCCGCCGGCTTGGCTCCACCCGACGACTGTGCCTGCACGGCCGACGCCATGCACGCGCACACGACGGCCAGCGCCGTGGCCTGCGCCCAGCGTCCTGTGAGTCGGCTCATCGGTCCCGTGCCCATCCCGCCGTCACTGCCAGACCTTGACCTCGAATTCCGGCTGCAGCTTGCCGGTGGAGTCCCTGATCTGAAGCTCTATGTACTTCGGATCGGCGCCCTTCTCGATCTGGATGGTGGCGCCTCGCCTGTAATCGCGGTCATGCGGCCCCTTGCCCGTGAAGAAGGCCACGAGTTCGTGCGTGCCCGACTTCAGATTGCCCAGATAAAGTCGCTGCACGCCGCCCCGGTGCAGCGCCTGAACCTCGGCCGGCGTGTAGAGGTAGCCGGCGACGTCCTTGCCGTCGAGCTTCACCCGCACCGAGTCGAGCGAAAACATCTTGCCCACATCCATCGACACGAAAATGGCGACCTGCGTATTGGCCGGGAACAGCAGTTCCTCCTCGAGCACCATCAGGTCGCGATTGAGCCGGATCACATCGGCCTTGGCATCCTGGATGCGGTCGTCGAGACTGCCGGCCGGCGTGGGTGCGGCAGCGGGCGCGGATGTGGAAGCAGGCGCGGGCGTGGAAGCCGGCGCGTTGGAAGGCACCGGCGCGGACGTCGGCTGCGCCGACGCGTTCACCAGCACCGAGAGCGCCAAAAAGATGGCGATGAGCAGGCTGCGGTTCGACATACTGCGGTCCCTTACTCAGAAGATCAGAAAAGCGCAGTCACATACAGCTGCAGCACGGTGGCGTTGTACGAATACAAGCTGCCCGTTCGCAGGTCGGTGAAATCGCTGTAATTTGTTTGCCAGTACTCGACCGCGCAGTTCAGGAAGATCTCGTAGCGGCCAGGCTCGCGCCTCAGCGCGTAGGTCGCCTTCGTGCCGATCGTCCACGAGTTGTAGTTGCTCAACTGGCGGTTGCGGGTCACGTACAGCGTTTCGCTGGTCGCGTTGTCGGAGTAGAAAAGCGCCCCCTCCTGGCGATAGCCGCGCGCGTAGGCATCGACCAGCCACTTCTCGCCGAAACGGGTTGACGCGCCGATTCCGAAGGTGTGCGCGGCGATGTCCCAGGTGTCCCAGAAGTAGCGATACTCGGCACGCACTGCCCAGTTCGGAGCGACCTCGCCGACCAGACGGAACTGGACAGTCCGGCTGGTGCGCGTGCGCGGCATGCGTTCCGGAACCGCGGCGCCGAATACGAGTGCCATGCGGTAGGGGCTGCCAAGGAAGCCGTCGTCCGACACGACCTCGAAGTTCGCATTGGCGTACCAGCGCGGCGACAGGATCTGCGTCACGCCGAGCCGGTAGCGCCAGTGCTTGGCCGTGTCAAAAAACCCTTCGCCGACTTTTCCGACGTCGTCCGACCCGTAGGTGTATCCGAGACCGACCGTCGTCATGCCGGAGAAGACATCGGTGGCGACATCGACGTTGAAAGCCGTCGCGGTGTAGTCGGGCTCCGTGCTGTACGAGCCGGCCACGGTAATCAGCGAGTCGCGCACGGCGTAGTCCGCGCCGAACCCGTACTCGTGGCGCGTCTCGTCATACGGGCTGGCAGTGGTGACCACGTCGATCGACGCATTGCTGACGATGTCGGCGTAATACGTCGCAAAGAGCGATGCCTTGTTCAACAGGCTCTTGCGCACCAGCAGCGCCGGTCCCCAGGCGGTCACGCCACCACCGTCGAAGCTGTGCAACATCAGATCGGCGCGATCCTCCGGCAGTTCTGCCGCCTGCGCGTTGCCCGTCGCGAGCACGCCACCCAGTGCCCCAAGCAGATGCGCCGTCGCCACGAACGGCAGGCGCCGCGCCCCGGCATGGCGGGCACCGAGCGCCAGCATTGCACGCTGCACCTTGCGCAGCGTGCCCCGGCAGCGTCGGGCTGCGGCCTCAATTGCAACCACAACCGCCCCCCTGTACACCCGTGCCGCCGCGCGAGCCCTCGCGCACTTCGTGCACGTGCTCGAAGTGCTTGGCGGACAGCGGGTCGCGCGGGAACTTCATCAAGGGGTCGGCCAGTCGCTCGCGTTCATAAGGCTTGACCCAGGGCTCCGGCATCGCGCATGCACCCAGCGCAGCCGCGGCAGAGAGTCCGAGCAACGCGCTCCGCAGCGCGGTCCACAGGTTTCGACGAACGAGCTTCATTCGCGCAGCAACTCCCTGATCTGCTTGTCGTAGGTGTCCTCGTAGCCGTCGCGGTAGCCGCGATGGACGTAGCGAACCCGACCGTCGCGATCGACCAGGACCGTCGAGGGCATCGTGCTGAGGTCGTACAGCCGGCTCACCTTCTTCTTGGTGTCCAGCAGCACGGGGAATCGCATGCCGAGCTGCTTGGCCAGGCTCGCGGCCTTGTGCGGGTCCTCGTCGATGTTGACGGCCAGCACCGTGAAGCCCGATCCGCGGTACTTTTCGTACAGCTTTGAAAGGTGCGGCATCTCCACTCGACATGGTCCGCACCACGTGGCCCAGAAGTTGATCATCACCACGCGCCCGCGCTGCTCCTGCAGCCGCAGGTTCGGGCCGTCGAGGCTGGGGAGCGTGAAGTCGGGCGCGCCGGCTGATGGCGTGACGGCGGCACCGGCCCCACTGCCGACGACTGTGAGCGCTGCCACCGCGAGCAGCCGCGCAGTCTGAAAGACCCGGGCGATCAATGTCATGTCATGCATGGGTCGAAGGATCAGAAAAAGAACGTGATGCCAGCCGTCAGCTCGAGGTTCTGCGTGGACTTGGTCTGACCGAGCAGGTCGAGCGTGTACAGGTGATCGCGGAAGTCGACCTGGATCGCCGCCCAGTCCTTCAGGAACACGCGGTAGCCAAGGCCGAAGTTGATGGTCTGCTTGCTCTGCTCGAGGAACTTGGTGCTCCCCACGCCGGCGATCAGGTACAGCGCGGAAGCCATTGCGTAGCGGCTGCCGAAGAAAACCTCGCCCGGCAGGATGTTGTAGCCGACGGACAGGTTGTAGTACGAGAGCGTCTCTTCCTTTTCGGGGAAGACGCCGCCCGGGAGAATCTGCCGGTAGTTCTCGTCACTGACACTGGTCGTGCCGTAGACGGCCTCGACGAAGAAATCCTCGGTGATGTGATAGCCGAGGCGTGCGCCGTAGACGAAGCTCGCGCCGAAGTCCTCGCTCGAATAGGTGCCCAGGTAGGCACCGGCGATGATGTCGCGGCTGGGAATTTTCGGCACGCGTACATCGCGTCGCGGCACCGTCGGCTCGATCACCTGTTCGTTCGGCGGCTGGTTCGGCGCACCAGGGGCCGGAGCGGTGGTCTGTGCGAGCGACGGAGTCGCGGCGATCGCGAGGCCGGCCGCAAGAGGTAGCGCAAGAAGTCGTTTTCGCATGGGTGGATGTCGCGATCAGAAGAAAAATGCGATGCCGAGCGTTATGGCGCGGTACTCAGCGCTGTCGCCGTCCGAGATGTAGGCCGTGTAGATCGAGTAGTCGAGCTTCGCCACGAAGCGTTCGGCGATGTAGTAGCGCAAGCCGACCGCCGCATTGGCCAGGTTGGCATTGGTAACGGTCGCGTTGACGAGACTCGCGTTCGGAATGTTCTTGAAGTGGCCGAGGCCGACGCCGAAGAACGGCGAGAACCGCTGGTCCGACCACGGCTCTACGTTCAGGTTGATGTTCCAGAACTCCGTTCCAGAAAATGTGCCCTGCACCTGTCCGATCGTGGCTTCGATGCTCAGTGCATCCGCGAACCGGTATGCGGTCCAGACCTTCAGCATCGGCTCGCTGTCGAACATCCCCCAGGCGGCGCCGAGTTCGAGCTTGCGCCGCAGGTAGTCGTCGAGCAGCACGTCCCGGAAAGCCTTGGTGGCGCCGGCTTCGGTGAGCGTGGTCTCGAGCTGCGAGCGGTTGACCCAGCCTTCCTCTCCGCTCGCCGTACGCACCTTGAACCAGTCGGTCCGGCGCACCAGGATCTCGATCCACTCCTCGCGCGCGGCAACGTGGAAGATCGGATAGCCGCGACCCGGCCCGGTGCGCAGATCGATGTACGGATCCGTGATCTGCACCTTCTCCTGCGCCGATGCCGTCGGCAGTGCGACTCCGGCGGTCAGCAGCAGAAGCAACGAGCAGGCTGCCGCGCGCGCCAGCGCCCGTCGCCACCGGGTCTGCGAGGTACTGGCCGTCATTGGGTGTTGCAGGCGCCGACATTCGGGTCAGCAGGCGTGAACATGCCGTTGGCAGCGGAACTGAACTCGTCCTGGCCCTGCGGCATCGGTCGGCTGATCCAGTAGCGGATCAGCATGACGTTCGGATCACTCTCACTCAGGAAAATGAGCCCGCCGCCGTGCAGGACGTTGAGCGTAAGCGGCTTGGTCAGCAGCCGGCTCGACAGCGGCGCGCCAAACACCACCTCGCCCTGCGACGAGTAGAAGTTCTTGTACATGTCCGTGGCGCGGATCACGTCGGGCGTGTTGGCCGGGTTCGACAGGTCCACCGTCGGCGCATTGCCCAGCAGCCTGAAGGCTCCGCCGGTACCGGTCACGTTGTCGTGGCACCCCGCGGCGGCGCAGGTGTTAGTGGAAATCACGCCGTTCTGGTTGATCTGCAGCTGCTTCAGGAAGACAGGCTGAATGCACTTCTGGAAGTAGACGAACGACAGCTTCTGCCCGCTCGTCACGGTCGGGTTCGCCACCGTCGGCGGGTTGTCGAGCGGACTTCCGCCGTCGCCGCCGCAGGCAGCGAGCATGAGTGCCGCCAGGCCGGCTGCCGCCAACCGGGTTCGATGTGCTCCTGCGCAGGCCCCCGCCTCGTCCACGATCATGGAGTGCCGCACCCCGTCGTGATCCATGTCGCGATCGCGTTGTAGCCGGCGCTGCCCACGGCCAGCACGGGAGCAGACTGGCCCACTGCGCCGGCCGGATGAGGCACGGTCGAGGGTCGTTGCAGCAGCGCGTTCGACGCAACGGTGGCCGCGTTGCACGCATTGGAGACCATCGTCAGCGTGACGTTGTAGTCACCCTCGGCGTCGCCGGTCAGGATGTAGCGATTGCGCAGATACGACTGGCCTGTCTGCGCCGCACCCCCATTGCCGGTCGGCTGGTGGCACATCACGCAACTGGCCTTGAGAACCGGATGCACGTTCGCGTCGAACGCGCTGCGCGACAGCGCCGTCGCGGTGCGCACCGGGCTGTTGCTGGCCGACACGTTGTTGAAGTACTGCCCGCCGAGGTCCATCCACTCTGTGATCAGTCGCTTCTCGGCGGCATTCAGCAGTGCCGAGTGATCGGGCGCGCTGGCCGGCGGATTCGGATGGGCGGTGCGCGCGGCGGCCGAGGCCTTCAGCGGCTCGCCGAACATGATTTCGCCCAGGCGGCTTGCACGCGTCATGCCGAGCGCGTTGCCGGCCATGTTGTCCACCAGTGGCGAATTGCGAACGATGACGGGAACGCCATCCTCGAGCCGCGTGACCGGCTGTCCGGTGGCCTGGTCGATCAGCGGATCGCCGACCAACAGTTCCTCATAGGACACCAGCCGACCGGTACCGGAGACCGTTGCGCGCAGGTCCAGTTTTGCCGTGTCGCTGTGACAGCTGGTGCAGGTGTTGACGCCATTGGCGCCACGCACGCGCGTCCACAGCGGCTGGATGTGATCGGGATAGTTGATGATGCCGTTGGTGGGCGCTGCGGTGACGAGATCGTCTGCGGCGTTGGTGTTGCCCGTGTAGCGAACGATGATGCCCGGGCGCGCGGTGACGCCGGCCTTGCTCGTGTCTGCCCAGTTATCGGCATGGACGAGATCCGTGCCGAGGTTCAGTGCCGTCGCGTCCATGCGCGTGCGGGTCGATGCCATGGTCTCGCCGGATTGGTGCGCGGCAGCCATCGCGGGCATCAGCGCCGCAGGCAGTGCATTGACAATCGCGCCCGAGTTAAGCGACGCGCCACGCCTCGGGCTGTGGCAGCCGTCACAGGTGCGCCGTTCGCCGGGTCGCACCTGGATCCAGTTCAGGTGCGTCTGGATCGCGCGCCCTTTGGAGTCGAGGATCGCGAGACCCAGCGGCGTGTCGGCCGGCACCAGCAGCTTGAACGAACCGTCGGGTTCGACCGGTGCATAGCCCAGGATCTGCTGCGGCTCGAACTCGGTCTCACCGATCGCCTCGCGCATCCCCATGGCGTTCGCCTGCGGCGCGACCGCACGGAACGCGCGCACGAAGTACGCCGGCGCGCAGCGATAAGCAGTATCGGCAGGGTCCTTCATCCTGACGAGGTGCGGCACCTGCGAGCGCGTGTCGGTGTGATCGACCGGCGCGGTCTTGGCGATGGCCGCACTGCATCCGGCGGGAAGGTCAACCGGTGCCAGCATCGAATCGCCCATGCGATCGAGCCCGTCCGTGTCGTACACGCTGCGCACCTCGATCAGCGCCAGGTTCTGCGCCTTGAGCGCTTCGTCGACGACAGTCGGCTGCGAAGCATTCGGTTCCGGCCGCGCCTGGATGGCGACCGGGTCCGTGTACATGAAGCCGGGTGGCGGTGACGCGACGATCAGGAAGGTCTGCTTGGCCGGATCGACCATGTAGATCGAGTAGACCGCCGGCGCGTTGTCCTGCACCGGCTGCAGTGCCTGCTGCGCGCGCGACATCGTGTCGTCGGCGAGCATCGCACGTTCCGCATCGGTCAACGTGACGCAGGGCACGACCACGCCGTTGCGCGTCACTTCGCAGGGGCGATAGGCGACCAGCACGCGATTCGTGCTGTCCCACAGCGGGTACGGCGCCGAGATGCGGCCGAACTCCGATAGGCCGCGGCCAAGATCGATTTCCTTCGCGGTCCACTGCGCCTGGCCGCCCTGCCCGATCACCTGGGCGTTGGCCGGCGTGTTCTGCTCGGAATAGTTGGCGGCGTCGATCAGCATCAGCGCCCCGCCCTCCTGTGTGCCCGACAGCGGCATCAGTGACGACACCACCTTGCCCGCGTAGGCGCCGCGCGAATCCATGTCGCGGGGGTGCAGGAAACTGTTCCCGCCGCTGTGCGCGCCATAAAGCACGAACATGTCAGTGCCATCGGGCTTCACACGGAAGATGGCAAAGCGGTTGCGCGGGCCGACGTGCTCCCAGCGTGAAAACATGATGTCGCCGTTGGGCCGCACGACCGGGTTGCGGTCATGGCTCTGGTTGGACGAGATCTGGGTGATCGCACCGCCGTTGCGGTCGACCGTGTGCAGGTTGAGGACCCGCTCGCGCTCGTACTCGTCGACGGCGAAATAGCTCTGGCCGAGCGCCTGGGTCTTGGTGGTGGTCTGGCGGTTCGAGGCGAACACGAAGCCGCGGTCAGCAGGCAGGTAGGCCGGATCGACGTCGTCGTCAGTCGTCGAACTGGTGATGCGGCGGAACGTGCCGCTCGTCAGGCCGGCGTTCATGTCGTATTCCCAGATGTTCCAACGACCGGTACAGGCCGGCACGCCGCCGACGCTCGACGTGTTGCTGGTCGGGCAGCGCATCGCAAAGACGATCTTCTTGCCGTCGTACGAGACCTCGGGGTCGGACACGTCGCCCTTGCCCTGCGTGATCGCGGCCGTGACGTTGTATTCCGGCGCGCTCGGCGATGACTTCTCGCGGATCATCAGGTCCCCGCCGGCGGCGAACGGAGCACCGTTGGTGGGGTTCATATTCAACGCCGTCGAGCGCTTGGCGTAAGCGATCGGCGCATCGCCGGCGACGGTGAGCGTGCTTTCAGAGTCCGTGCTCGAGCCGGAGCAACCCGCAATGCCAAGCGCGGCCGCGAGCACCAATGCAGCCGTCCAACTTCCAGCCTGGATGTCCCTCATGATGGTCTCCATGGAACGTCGCGGATGCGGGACGCAGGAATTGTCCCGAGACATACGCGCGTTGATTGCGTGATGTAGTGGCTGATTCAAGGTTTGATCGAGCTTGCGAGTGATGGCGCTAGGCCAAAGTCATGAGTTCGGCGCCGGACCTCCGGAACCTCCCGCTTCGAGAAGGCCTGCCGAAAAATGCAGCTTTCCCGCCGCATCGATGACCACAGCGTCGACGTCCGGTATCGACTCGACGATCCGCATTCCCTGCTCGACGCCCAGCACGAAAACCGTCTTCGAAAGGGCCTCGCTGGTGAGCCCGTCAGGCGCGATCACGGTGACGCTGTGCACTTCGCGCGGCGACTTGCCTGTCCGCGGATCGATCAGGTGATGGCAACGCTCGTCGCCGTCGTCGAAGTAGCGTTCGTAGTCGCCCGACGTGGAAACGGCGACGTCCTCGAGCGGCAGCAGCGCAACGATTTCACCGTCCCGTCGCGGATCGCGCACGCCGACGGCCCACGGTCGGCCGCAGCGATCGCCCAGCATCCGGCTGTCGCCGCCTGCCGCCACCACCGCATGGCGCACGCCATGTCGGGCGAGAATCGCGGCCCCATTGTCGACTGCGTAGCCCTTCGCAAACCCACCGAGGTCGATCCGTACCCCCTCGCGACCAAAACGCACGGTGAGTGTTTCGGGGTCCAGCTTCAGATGGCGGTAGCCGATCGCCTTGCGGCCGGCGGTCAACTGCTCCTCCGTCGGCCGGATGTGCCTGCGATAGTCGTACAGATGGCCCGCGCTCGCGGTGGTGATGTCGAAGGCTCCGCCCGACAGTTCGGAAAACGCGATCGATCGCGACAGCAGGCTGAACAGTTCGGCGCCGATCTGGACCGGCTGTCGTGCCGCATCCCGGTTGACGCGCGACAGCTCCGACGAATCCTTGTAGTGACTCATCAACGCATCGATCCGGTGCATCTCGTGCATCACTGCCTCGAGTGCCGCAGCGGCCGCAAGCCTATCGTCACCCCAGAGCTCAACGTGGATCGCCGTGCCCATGATCGCCTCGTCACGGCTGAACCAACGTCCCGCGGGCTTGCTTGCCTCGGTTGCATGCCGCAGCGGGGTGCGCGAAGGCCCTAGCACGAGCGCTCCTTTGCTATACGAACTGAAAGGGGAACGGCGCCGGCTGGTGCGCAAAAACTTCTGAAAGAAGACAAGGCTGTGTTCAATGCGATTGGAGCGCCGTGGGCAGGCAGTGCACCCCGGGGTAGCTCGGATTGCGATGGCCCGCAAATGACAGCGAGTACGGGTCTGGCCGACTCTATCGTGTGCCGCGGCGTGCGACTGTCAGGAAGCTGATTCCTTTGAGGGAGTCCATTCGGCCGACCCGAACTCTGAACAGCCGTTTAGATGATGCACGCGCGCTGCGAATGTTGCCGCCAACACCCGACTCGAGCAGGTCGGCGGTTCGCGTGGGTTACCTTGGATCGGCGCCGGGACTGACCAGGCGAAACTGCGAGGAGCAGCAGGAGGACGTACTCGTAGAAGGTATCGATGGGAGATCGGTCCGCGGCGGGGGAAGCTCTCCGCGCCGCGTATGAGTCGCCGGTCAAGGTCGGGCGAGCGAACGCGTGAAATTGCCGGGTCTACAGATCTTTCGGCCGACCGACGCTATTCGGAGACCGACTCTCCAGCATCACTGTGCCAGCACTGAATCAGTCATTGCCTTCGGCGGGAGAAAGCGAATCCTGCTAGACCGAGGGCGAGAACGGCAAGAGCCCCCGGCTCGGGTACCGCGACAGCGTTGTCGGTCACGCGGATGTTGTCCATCAGGGTAAAGAGCGACACCGGGCGTTGCGAGAGTCGCTGCCCGTCTCTAGCAGTGGACGCCGCTCAGTTGTTGAATGGCGGTGCCGCCTTGAGCACCTCGTCCAGCGTCGTCATGCCCTTGGCGATCTTCTCGGCGCCCGAGACGCGCAGCGAACGCAGCCCGTCACGCGCCGCCTGGCTGCGCAGCTGCACCAGGTCCGCGCCCTCGGCGATCAGCTTGCGCATCGCGTCGGTCATCAGCAACATCTCGATCAGGCCGGTACGGCCCATGTAGCCGGTGCGCCGGCATTCGAGGCAGCCGACCGGGTGGTAGATCTTCTCGGGCACGTTCGATCGCCACGGCGCGACCAGCTCCTTCCACAACGCCGGATCGACCGGATCGCCGGGCGCCTTGCAGTGCGGACACAGCGTGCGCACGAGACGCTGCGCCAGGATGCCGATCAGCGTCGCGTTGACCAGGTAATTGGGAATCCCGAGTTCGAGCAGTCGCGCGATGGATGCGGCCGCGTCGTTCGTGTGCAGCGTTGAAAACACCAGGTGACCGGTCAGTGCGGCCTGCACCGCCATGTCAGCGGTCTCCTTGTCGCGGATCTCACCCACCATGATGATGTCCGGATCCTGCCGCATCAGCGCGCGCAGACCGTCGGCGAAGCCGAGGTCGATGCCGTGCTGGACCTGCATCTGGTTCAGCGCCGGATCGACCATCTCGATCGGGTCCTCGACCGTGCTGACATTCACCTCGTCGGTCGCCAGCTGCTTCAGCGTCGAATAAAGCGTCGTCGTCTTGCCCGAGCCGGTGGGCCCGGTGACCAGCACGATGCCCGAAGGTCGATGGATCAGCTCCTCCCAGGTGTGCGCCTCTTCGGGCGTGAAGCCGAGCTCGGCGTAGCTGCGAACCACGACCTCCGGGTCGAAGATCCGCATCACCAGCTTCTCGCCAAATGCGGTCGGCAGCGTCGACAGACGAATCTCGACCTCGCGTCCTACGTTCGCTCCGCTTGCCACCTTCGTCTTGATGCGCCCGTCCTGCGGCCGGCGCTTCTCGACGACATCCATCCGGCCGAGCAGTTTGATGCGGCTGGTCATCGCCGCCATCACGCCGGCCGGTACCTGATAGACCTGGTGCAGCACGCCATCGATGCGGAAGCGCGCGACACCGAACTCGCGGCGCGGCTCGAGGTGGATGTCGCTGGCGCGTTGGTCGAAGGCATACTGCAACAGCCAGTCGACGATGTGGATGACATGCGCGTCATCGGCCTGGACCTTGCCGCCAAGCTCGACCAGTTGCTCGAAGCTGGAGACCAGCGGCGCAGCGCCGGACTTCGCCGCGCCCTTGACCTGCTGCGCGAGCTTGTAGAACTCGGTCGTGTAGCGCGCGATATCGGACGGGCTCGAGACAACACGCCGGACCGTCTTCTTCGTGATCTGCTCGATCTCGCGTTCCCAGCCGGTCTGGAACGGCTCGCAGGTCGCGATCGTCACTTCGTCACCACTGACGGCTACCGGCAGGATCGAATACGTCGTCGCGTACGACGATGACATCACTTCGGCGACCCGCGTGAAATCGACTCGCAGCGGATCGATGTGGTAGTACGGCAGCGCCGCCTTCTGCGCCAGCCACTGCGTCAGCATCTCGAGATCAATTAGCCGGCGCTCGCCAGTGGGCGTGCGGTAATTCATCTCGGCAAGATTGACCAGCGGATGGCCGGGGCGGTCGCGTCCACCGGAGGTCTTGAAGCGTTCGGCGTCGCTGGTTGCAAGCAGGGCGTCGGCCACCAGCTGCTTCAGCACGTATCCGCCGGTTACCCGACCGCTGGGAACAGGAACCTGGGCGTGGCGTTCGCGCGGCGCCGCTGCTGCCTTCAGCGCGACCGCTCCGTCCTTCGGATTCATGCCGCGAGCCTCATGCCGCGGGCTGCGAGGCCTTGTAGCGTTCGGCCATCTTGGCCGCGCGGTCCGGGACCTTCTCGAAGTCTGCCACCACCGCGTCGACCGCGCGCTTCGTGAGCGGCACGCTTTCCAGCGGCTCGATGTACTTGCGCGCCAGGTAGGACTTCAGCATGTCGGACGACAGCACGTGCGCCTTCTGGTCGTGTTCGCCGGCGAACAGGAACAGCGTACGCAACGGGCTCATCCAGCGCAGTTTGACGCGCACGAATTCCATGCCGTTCCACATCTTGAACCAGTTGCCACGCTGCCAGCGGCCGATCTCCTCCTGCACGCGCGCATCCTCGACCGGATCGAGGCGGGCGATGTCGGTCAGCGGATCCGGCATCTGGATGTCCGCATGGTGCTCCTGTGCGGCGCGCATGATCAGCCCGGTCGACACGCGAATTCCACCCGGAACCGTGGTCACCGGGAAGACACCGGAGAGCTGCATGCCATCGATCTTTGCACGCAGTTCGGACGTGAGCAGGCTCGACTTGATATAGGTCGCCTGGTCGACCGGCTTCACCGCCATCGCGTGCGATTCCATCAGCTGGCTGAAAAACTGCTCGCGGTCGCGTTCGGACTGGTTGATGAGCGCGAGGCCGTCGCGCAGCACGCGCACCATGCCCGGGATCATCTTGACCAGCTTGTTGCGATCCTCGGTGCTCGCCTTCGGCTGCACCGACCACACCAGTTCGTGGATCACGTCGCGAAACGCCTTCGCGAACCCCGGCTGAGTTTCACTGCGCACGGTCGCGGCGACCAGCACCTTGACCCAGACACCGAGCAGGAACTCCTTGATGTACGGCTCCAGGTCGACGCGCTCGAACGCGCGCCGCACCTGGATCGTGGTGTTGATCGTCAGGATCTCGTGCTTTTCGGCCGCCTCGAGCGCCTTCTTCGCGCGCGACACCGGGTCGTTGTCCTCGGGTGCGATATCCGACACGAAGCGGTCGAAATCCGCGTAGACCTTCTCGAACACGCTCAGATCGGTCTCGAACTTCTTCAGAATCTCGCCGATGACGCGTTCGACTTCCTTCAGGTACTTCTGGTTGTCGTCGCCGTACGGTTCCCAACCGGTCGAGGTTCCGGAGATGCGATCGATCAGCTTGCGCGCGGGGTGCGCGCTGGAGGCGAAGAAAGCCGCATCCATCAGCGCAGCCTTCAGGACCGGGAACTGCAGGCGCGACAGCCGCGCCTTGATTTCTGCCGGAACCTGCTTGTCCTGCATCACATGATCGAACAGCATGCCGACCAGCTCGATCGTCAGCTTGTCGACGGTGCGCGTCGACTTGGCGATCAGCTCACCGCGCACCGAGGTGATCGACTGCGCCGGCGGCATCATCGCGAAGTCGCCGGTCTCGGCGAAATCGCCGACACCTTCGCGCTGCATATCGCCGATCGACTGCAGCAGTTCCTTCGGCGCAGGCCCGAGCGCCGGCAGCGGCGGCAGGCGCGAGCCGCGTGCATTCGACTGCAGGCGCGTCAGCAGCCCACCGAGCAGTTGCGTCGGCTCATCCGGAGCGGCCGGAGCACGCGAGGGCCCGCCCTCGGCAGCAGCGACCGAACCGCCGGGGCTGGTGCGCTGACCTTGCCCCTGACCGGCGCCGCCCAACTCGCCCGGCGTTCCGCCCCCCGAAACCCCGGGCGGCTGCCAGCCTGCCGACGACTTGGGTACCGCAAGATTGCGACGGATCGATCGAACATCGACGCCGTGATTGGCGAAGTGCTCCAGCAGCTGTCGGACGATCTGCCCCAGCTCCTCACCGAGGGGCTTTTCGTAACGTGAAAGCAGGAATTCCCACGCCTCCTTGTGCAGTTCGCAGTCCTCGGCGGCGCGAAGCAGCGCGCGCACGTAGACCGCGGGCCCGAGCGGATTTTCCGAGTTGCGAACGGCGCTGCGGCCGAGAACGAACGCGACGACGAGGTTCAGGTCGCGCAACACCATGTCGGCGTAGCCCGCAACCTTGCCCGCGTGACGCTCGACGACGGTGTTGCTTTCCACCGAAATCGAATCGACCAGCGACAGCGTTTCGGCATCGAGCGACCCGGGCGGTGGCGGTACCCGCCCGACGGTGAGCTCGAGGAAGGAACGGTCCTGCGCTTCCTGCAAGTGCTCGACGAATGCGCGGTGGAACTCGTCCGACTTGGTGCTGAGCAGACGCTGGACCAACGGCGAACTGACATCGAAGTCCCAGGTACCGGTCAGGTCCTCGACAATCGCCTTGGTGATTTCCGGAAACGAGGTGGCGATCAGCTCGTTCGAGATCGCCATGGCCGACTTCATCAGCGCCGATGCCTGCGCAGCGGTCACGTACGGCAGTTCGCCGGCCGGTTTTGGGGCGTCGGTGTGGGGCGAGAACTCCATCGATGTGCGTACTTCTGCCTGGCCGCGCAGCCCTCAGTAAGGCCCCGACTCTATCGGGGCGCAGCCGGCTGTCAAGTTACATATGGGCGCGAGAACCGGTCAATTAATCGTGTTTCCTCAGATGCGCAGGCGTTCCGGCAGGCCATTGTGCTCCTTGAGGTCGGCCAGCCAGCGCCGCACCGGCAGGCGCCAGCGGGATTCCACCGCACTGGCCCGGCGCGAAAGTGTCGTCAGCGACTCGTCAAAGCGCGGCCCGGTGACCGCGAAGACGATGCGATTACCCTCGTCAACAGCGGGCAGCGCGAGCACCCGGTCGTCAAACGCCGCGCAGATCGCCTTGAAGCTCGGGTCAAATCGGCCGCCGAACAGGTTGAAGCAGGCCACCCCGGGCCGCTGCAGCGCGCGGCGGCACAGCCGGTAAAAGTCCAGATCATCATGCACCGGACCCCGCGCCGCCGCATCGTAGAGGTCGACCTGCAGCCAGCTGCTCCGGTCGGCAGGGCGCATCTCCCCAAGGTAGTCGCGCGCATCGGCCTGCACGACCTCGAGCCGGTCATCGTCCGCGGGGAGCGCGAACCACTGGCGCGCCACCTCGATGACTTCGCTGCTGAGCTCGACGACCGTCACCTGTGCGTCCGGCAGATGCCGGTAACAGAACTTGGTCAGCGCGGCCGCACCAAGACCAAGCTGGAGGATGCGCGACGGCTGCGGGATGAACAGCACGGTCGCCATCATCTGCTTCTGGTACTCGAGCTCGAGTTGCCAGGGGCGCGCGATGCGCATGCCACCCTGGATCCATTCGGTGCCGAAATGCAGATATCGCACGCCATCCTCCTCGGACAGCGTGACCCGCATGCGTTTGGTGCGTCGCTGCGGACGAACCACGTCAGGCCGGCTGGGCCGCGGGCGCTCCGAGATCGCGCATCAGGTCGCCGACCACGCGCTCGAACAGCGGCGCGCGCTCCGCAGTGCGAATGCGTCCGGCGCGAACATAGCCGCGCAAAACCAGCGGTGCCAGCGAATGGGCCTTGCCGGTCTCCGCCGAGGTGAAAAGATAGAAGTTGCGACGCGGACTGATCCAGCGCAGCCGCACGCGCTCGACCTGCTGGCCGGTGTACAGGTCGAACCAGGAGCCGCGCTCCCAGTCTTCGATCATCGAGTCGATCTGCGGGTCCGACAGCTGTTCAACCGGAATCATTTCCTCCGGCGCAACGGTCGGCGGTGAATCGAGTACGTTGACTTCGGCGTGGTTGGCCGCGGCGGCACTGCGCACGACCGATGCCGGAATCGTAATCTGCTCGTCCTCACCCTCGGTCGGCGGCGGCGGCTCGACGATCTTGACCTCGTCGAGGCGCTTCTTGATCATCCCCGCGTCGACCGGCGGCGGCGCGCCATACGCGACCTCGAGCGCCTTCACGGCTTGCGCGTGCGAGGCCATCAGCCGCGTGAAAAAGTCCTGCGTCTGCGCCGACGGATGTTCGATGAGCTGCAGGCCCTCGCGCAGCGTGTTCAGCACGGCGGGAATCGTCTTCACCAGCCGTTTGCGGTCATCCGGATTGATCTTCGGCTGCACGCTCCACACCAGGTCGGGCACCATGTCGCGGAACTTCTTTGCGAAGCCGGGCGCAGTGCGTTCACGCAGCGTCGACGCCACCATGACCTTGACCCACGTGTCGAGCAGGAACTCGCGCAAATAGGACTCGAGCTGCACACCGTCGAACGCGCGCCGGATTCCGATCGCCGCGTTGATGGACATGACCTCGCGGTTCTCGGCTTCCTCGAGCGCACGTTTGGCGCGCGTGATCGGATCGTCGTCACGCACGCGCTCTTCGTTCAGGTATTTCTCGAACTCTTCGAGCGCCTTTTCGAAGATGGCCGGACCTTCGTTGATCGCAACCACCACGGTATCGACAGCCTTGTTCACCTCGGCGAGATAACGCTGGTTTTCCTCGCCTTCCGCAATCCAGCCGACCGCGGTACTGGCAATCCGGTCCATCAGGCGGCGCGCGGGCTGGAGCGGAGACACGAACAGCTCCGAGTCCGAGAGCGCCACCTTCATGATCGGGAACTGCAGGCGGGACAGTGCGGTCTTGATCTCCGCCGGCAGGTGCTTGTCCTGGTGGATGCGGTCAAACAGCATGCCGACAAGCTCGATCACCAGCTTGTCGATCTGCTTGGTTGCGCGCTCCGCGACATGGGCGCGCAGCTGTGCTTCATCGCGCTCGCTGATCGAAGTCGCCGTGACCGACCCGCTGCGCGACGCCACTGCGGCGAGCGCATTGAGTCGCTGCACTTCGTTGATCGACGCGAGCAGGCCTGGCTCGATCGCGGCGAACTGAACCGGGGTCCCCGGCGCCACCGGCACCGCCGCCCGCGGAATTGCGCCGGTGTTGGCGAAGCCCGCCGCACCCGGCGCGATTGGGGCGCCCGGCACCGCGAAGTCCGCACGATCGAACAACGGTTGTGTCGGTATGCCGGTCGATGGCACCACCGGCGTGCCGTGCATCGGCGCCGGACCCGTCATCGGCACCTGCATGCGCTGGTACAGCGCACTGAGCAGCTGTTCGGCCGTCGCGCCGGTGATGACGCCTGCCGTGGCGCCTGCCTGCGACGGTCGCCCGGCCGCAGCGAACGTATTGCGGAAGCCCGCCAACGTGTTCTTGAAGGCGGTTGCCGCGGTATTGCCTTCGACGCCCTGATCCTGCAGCTGCCGGTTCAGATCCCGGTAGAGCTCGGTCAGCGGCTGCACCAGTGCGCCATCGAAGGCCTTGACGACCACCAGGCGCTGGTCGCCCTTGAAGCCCAGCTTTTCCACCGCCTCGCCCAGCGCACGGCAGAAGCGCACCGGATGAAACGGATTCTCTCGATCCGTGAGCCCCGGCACGCCCAACACCGACGCCAGGCGCTGGGTCAGCGGCCGATACTGCTCGTCCGCCGAATTGCGTATGCGCGCAGCGAACTTGTCGAGCAGCATGTTCTCTTCCATCTGGTCGTAATCAACCAGTGAAAGGCTCGCCGCGGGCGGGCTGTCTTCCTTTTCCTTGCCCTTGCTGTGTATGCGGTCGGAGCGGAACAGCTCCTCGACCGCGGTGTCGATCTCGCGCTCGACCGCCGAGAAGAACGAACTGGAGAACTCACGCTGGTCGACGAGCAGGCGGCGCACCGATTTCTTCAGCGTTCCGGAGACCTGCTCGTCAGCGTCAATGACCTGGATTGCATCACGTGCAGCCGTCGGCAGCAGTGGATCGAGCGTGCTGCGCATCGCGGCGCGCAACGCGACCATCGCGCGCTGTGCGCTGGAGCGGCTCGCCTTACCCGATGATGCTGTGGTTGTAGTGCTCATCCCGACTCGTCATGCCTCCCGCGGAACCGGCTGCAAGGGTAGCCGATCCCGCAGACGAGGGCAGCCCATGCCACCGCAGCGGCCGGCTCTTCCAGCCCGGCGGTCACCCGCCTTGCGGCGCGCGCCACCAGGCCGCCCACAGGGCGAGCTTCTGCTCGAGGCTGCGGCCGGCATGCGCGGGACTGGTGGAAGGTAGCACCTGCACCGCGAACCCCGCTTGCTCGAAAAGCGGCCGAAATCGGCCGGCTGCCGTGCCATTGAAGGCAACGGCCCGCAGCCGAGGCGCGAGACCCCTGAGGCGGTCGAAGGCGTTCGGATGCGCATTGCGGATCGCCGTGTCGGCGCTTCCGGCGCGCTCACAGGCGCCGTAGACATCCCAGATTCCGACATGGTGCGCGAGCAGACGCCCGGCGCGCTCCTGGTACGGCAGCTCGGCGAGCGGCTCGTCCAGCAGGCGCCCGAGAATCCGCCAGAACTGGTTGCGTGGATGGGCGTAGTACTGGCCCGCCTCGAGCGAAGCGGCCGAAGGGAAGCTGCCGAGGATCAACCGGTCGACGTCCGCATCGATGATCGGCGGGAACCCGCGCAACACTGAAGCGCCGCTGCGGCGACGCGCGGCGGCCGACCCGGGCGCAGTACCGCTACCGCGCCGCGACATCCAGCATCAGCCGATTCACCCGTCGCACGAAATCGGCCGGCTCGTCGAGCTGCCCGCCCTCGGCGAGCACGGCTTCGTCGAGCAGCACTCTCGACCAGTCGGCGATCTCGTGGTCGTCGGCACGCAGCCGCTTGACCAGCGCATGGTCCGGATTGATTTCGAGGATCGGACGCGACTCCGGTGCCTTCTGGCCGGCGGCCTTGAGCAGGCGCTGCAGGTGGCCGCTCATCTCGTGCTCATCGCTGACCAGGCAGCTGGCCGAATCGGTCAGCCGCGACGAAACGCGGACGTCTTTGACCCGGTCACCGAGCGTCTCCTTGATCTTGCCGACCAGGTCCTTGAATTCGTCGGCGGCCTGCTGCTGCTGCGCCTTCTCGGCTTCGTCCGCCAACGCGCCCAGCTCGAGTCCTCCCTTGGCAACCGACGCCAAGGGCTTGCCGTCGAACTCGTGCAGGAACGACAGCATCCACTCATCGACGCGATCGGTCAGCAGCAGCACTTCGATGCCCTTCTTGCGAAAGATTTCGAGATGCGGACTCGTGCGAGCACCTTCCACCGTATCCGCGGTCACGTAATAAATGCGGTCCTGCCCCTCCTTCATTCGCGCGACATAGTCGCGCAGACTCGTCGGCTCGCCGGCGGACTCGTTCGTGGACGCAAATCGAAGCAGGGCCGCAATCCGCTCGCGGTTCGTCGCATCGTCGCCGACGCCTTCCTTCAGGACCTGGCCGAACTCGATCCAGAACTTCGAATACTTCTCCCGGGAATTCTCAGCCAGGTCTTCCAGCAGCGACAGCACGCGCTTGGTGGCGCCTTCGCGGATCGCCTTGACGTCGCGGCTTTCCTGCAGGATCTCGCGCGAGACGTTGAGCGGCAGGTCATTGCTGTCGATGACGCCCCGCACGAAGCGCAGGTAAGGCGGCATCAGCTGCTCGGCATCATCCATGATGAACACGCGCTTCACGTACAGCTTGATGCCGTGGCGCTGATTGCGATCCCAGAGGTCGAAGGGTGCGCGCGCCGGGATGTAAAGCAACTGCGTGTACTCGGTGCGCCCTTCAACCCGGCTGTGCGTCCACGCGAGCGGCTCGCCGAAGTCGTGCGAGACGTGGCGATAGAACTCCTGGTACTGCTCGTCCGTAATGTCGCTCTTGGATCGGGCCCACAGCGCGCTCGCCTGGTTGACGGTTTCGAGCTCGTCCGTCGTGACCATCTCGCCCTTATCCTTGTCCCACGTCTGCTTGAGCATCCGGATCGGCGCGCAGATGTGGTCGGAATACTTCGAAACGATCGACTTCACGCGGAAACCGTCAAGCAGTTCGTCCTCGCCTTCGCGCAGGTGCAGGGTGACATCGGTGCCGCTTTCGCCGCGCTCGGCGGATTCAACGGAGAATTCGCCTCCGCCATCGCTTTCCCATCGCACCGCGTCGGTCGGGGCCATCCCGGCGCGGCGCGTGACGACCGTCACCCGGTCGGCGACGATGAAGCTCGAATAAAAGCCCACGCCGAACTGGCCAATCAGCTGCGCGTCCTTCTGCTGGTCACCCGTCAGTTGCGCAAAGAATTCGCGAGTGCCGGATTTCGCGATCGTGCCGAGGTGCTCGATGGCTTCCTGCCGGCTCATTCCAACCCCGTTGTCCGACACCGTGATCGTCCTTGCAGCCTTGTCGACGCTCACCCGGATGGCGAGTTCACCCTGACCTTCCATCAGCCCCGGCTGCGCGATCGACTCGAAACGCAGCTTGTCGAGCGCGTCCGACGCATTGCTGATCAGCTCACGGAGGAAGATCTCCTTGTTGCTGTAAAGCGAATGGATCATCAGCTGCAACAGCTGCTTGACCTCTGCCTGGAAGCCCAGTGTCTCCTTCATCGCCGCATCCCCCGCACCCATTGCCTGCTCCTCCAATCGATGTCACGTCCGCGCGCCGCCCGCGCGGGCCGCCGAAACCCGTGATTCTGCCGACGATGGAGGCTGTCTGCCGGAACTTCAAGGGGCACGGGTGTCCGGAGCGGCTGCGCTATCGTCGGTCGCTTCGACCGCTCGTCCTTCGCCGCGGCCCGCCGGGCCCGAAAGGCTGCTCCGATGCGTTCCAACCCGCTGCGCACCCTATGGTCCGAGGGCCGGCCCGTCATCAACGGCTGGCTGACCATTCCGAACGGCTTTGCGACCGAGACCATGGCACACCAAGGCTGGGATTCGCTGACGATTGACCTGCAACATGGCATTGTCGACTATGCCGCCGCCGTCGAGATGCTGACGGCAATCTCGACGACCACGGTCGCGCCATTGGTGCGTGTACCCTGGCTTGAACCCGGAATCATCATGAAGTCGCTCGACGCTGGAGCCTTTGGCGTCATCTGCCCGATGATCAGCACCCGCGAGGAAGCCGAGCGTCTTGTGGCCTGCACCCGTTACGCGCCGCGCGGCACGCGCAGCTTCGGCCCGGCGCGCGCGCTGCTCTACGCCGGCGCAGACTATCCGCAACACGCGGATGCGGCGATCGTGCGCTTCGCGATGATCGAGACTGCCCAGGCACTGGACAACCTCGACGACATTCTGTCGGTCGAGGGCCTCGATGCGATTTACGTGGGTCCGTCGGACCTGTCGCTGGCGTTAGGCTGCCGACCGGTGCTCGACGCAGTCGACCCGCCGGCGGCGCAGGCTATCGAGCACATCCTCGCGCGCGCCCAGGCCCATGGCGTCGTGGCCGGAATTCACAACGGCAGCGCGGAAACGGCGCGACGTCGCCTCGACATGGGCTACCGCTTCGTCTCGATCGGCTCGGATGCGCGGCTGATGGCATCGGCTGCGCAGCAGGCGCTGGCGCAGATACGAGGCTGATGCGGGAGAAATGCGTCAGCGTGCCGCTGCTGATCGACCACGGCGTCGCTCGCGCGCCAGCCTACGGCCCGGATCCGACTCGTGACGGCGCAGGACTGATTTCGAACCGCAGGCTACAGACATGAACCTCGAATACTGCACACTGGATGTCTTCACCGATCGGTGCTTCGGCGGCAATCCACTGGCCGTCGTGCTCGATGCGCGCGGTCTCGATGACGCGACGATGCAATCGATCAGCCTGCGAGTTCAATTACAGCGAGACGACCTTTGTCTTGCCGCCATCGAATCCTGCTCATACCGCGCACGTGCGCATCTTCACACCCGGGGGCGAACTGCCCTTTGCGGGCCATCCGACCGTCGGAACGGCATTCGCGCTGGCGACGCTCGGCCGCCTCGGCGCCGATATTCGCGACATCGTGTTCGAGGAGGGCGTGGGTCCGGTTGCGGTGCATATCGAACGCAACGCGACCGGCACCACGGAGCGCTGCACGCTGACCGTGGCGCAGGCCCCGGAACGGCTCGAAGCGATCGACGAATGCAGCACGGTGGAGGCCATGCTGGGACTGAAAAGGGGAGCGGTGGCTGTCAGCGCCCGAAGTATGGTCCTGCGGCGTGCCGTATCTGGTGGTTCCGCTGGTCGATGTCAGCGCACTGCAGTCCGCGCGGCTCGACCTGAAGCACTGGCGCACGCTGCTCGAAAGGCGCAGCACGCAGAACGTCTACCCGGTCGCTCGCCTGGGCGACAGCACGTGGCGAGTTCGCATGTTCGCGCCCGGCCTCGGCGTCGCGGAGGATCCGGCAACCGGCTCGGCAGCCGCTGCGCTCGCGGGCTGGCTCGCCCGGCATGCAGGTCACGACGGCCATCAGCAGTGGGAAATCCTGCAGGGAGAAGAAATCGGCCGGCCAAGCGTGATCGCGCTCGACTTCGAGCAGATCGACGGCGTCGCGCGCCAGGTCCGCGTCGGCGGCCGCGCGGTGATGGTGATGCGCGGCACGCTGGTGCTGTAGCGAACTACAGGACGGCGCGCCCGATCGTTGCCACCGCGGTGGTGACGAGACCCAGGACCAGGTTGGTCGCGACGAGACGACGGATCATGTCGAGATTCACCGCTGCCACGGGCCAGTCACGCCGTCGCGACCGCGCGCTGCAATCGCGGGAACGACGCAAAGCGGATGTGCAGGAAGATGGCCATCATCGCCAGCCCTGTCGCAAGCATCAGATGCACCGACAGATGCGCGTTGCGGAAGCCGCCGGCACCGAGAATCAAGGCGATGCCGCTTGCCAGTATCGCGATGATCGCTATCGCGACCCAGAAGAAGAAGCGGTCCAGCGTCGTTGCCAGCAGCGGCAGGCGCTGAGGCGGCGGCAGCTGGCCGGCCGCGGCGGGTCGCACCGCAAAGTGCAGCACGAACATGCCGCCGACCCAGATCACGACGCCAGCCAGATGGACGAAAAGCAATGTCGAATACAGCAGTCTCATGCGCTATCCCTCGGCCAGTCTCGACAGGGTAAACGGCGGCTTGAGTTTCGTGTCGACCAGCCTGCCTTTGCGCGCGCGATGACCGTGCTGCGCCTGAAGCTGCGCGCCGACCAGCCGCACCTCGGCCGGCTTGCCGGCGGAGCCGCGTGTCGCCTTGAAGACCGCGCCGCTGCCTATCGGAAGCGCAACCAGCAACGCCTCGCCGTCGTCGAGTTCCATCAGCGTGACGCCACGCCCGCCGCCGGCCAGAGCCTTGATTTCGCTCGCGTCGAACACGAGCACCCGGCCTTTGGCCGACAGGCAGGCGATCTGCCGGTCGCTCAGCGGATTCACACGCTGCGGCCGCAGCGGCTCGGCGCCTTCGTCCACCGTGATGAACTGCTTGCCGGCCTTCTGCCGCGACACCATGTCGCCCAACGAGGTGGCGAAGCCGAATCCATTGCTCGTCGCCAGCAGCAACGGCGCATCGACTGCGCCCGCAACGTAACCGACCAGCCGCGACCCGGCTGCAAGCTCGATCATCGAACTGACCGGTGCGCCGTCGCCGCGTGCCGAAGGCAGTTGCGCCACCGGGACCGAGTAGACGCGACCATTGCTGCCGACCGCGATAAATTGGTCGACACTGCGGCACTCGAATGCCTCATACAGCGCGTCGCCGGTCTTGAAGCCGAACTGTGCCGGGTCATGGCCGTGGCCACTGCGCGCGCGTACGAAGCCCTTGTCCGAGACAATCACCGTCACCGGCTCGTCGATGACCCGGACGTCGACCGCGGCGCGCTCGGCTTCCTCGAGCAACGTGCGGCGTTCATCGCCGTACTTCTTTGCATCGTCCTCGATCTCGCGTGCGATCTGCTTGCGCAAGACCGCGTCCGAGCCGAGCAGCTTGCGCAGCGCGCCTTCGTCCTTGCGCAGCTCCGCCAGTTCCTGCTCGATCTTGATGCCTTCGAGTCGTGCCAGCTGTCGCAGGCGGATCTCAAGGATGTCCTCGGCCTGCCGCTCGCTCAGCTTGAACGCCTTGATCAGGTCTGCCTTCGGCTCGTCCGAATTGCGGATCAGCTTGATGACCTTGTCGATATTCAGCAGGACGGACTGGCGGCCTTCGAGGATATGGATGCGATCCTCGACCTTCTGCAATCGATACTGCGAGCGCCTCCGCACCGTGTCGACGCGGAACTCGACCCACTCCAGCAGGATTTCAACCAGCGGCTTGCAGCGCGGCCGGCCGTCGCGGCCGATCATCACCAGGTTGATCGGCGCGCCCGCTTCCATGCTGGTGTGCGCCAGCAGCGTGCGCACGAACTCGTCGCGATCGACTTTCGACGTGCGCGGTTCGAACACCAGCCGCACCGCCGCGTCCTTGCCCGACTCGTCGCGCACCGTATCGAGCACCGACAGCACCAGTTGCTTCGTCTGCTGCTGGTCAGAGGTCAGCGCCTTCTTGCCGGCCTTGATCTTCGGATTGGTCAGCTCCTCGATTTCCTCGAGCACACGCTGCGCCGACGTCGACGGCGGCAGCTCGGTGACGACCAGCTGCCACTGGCCGCGTGCCAGTTCCTCGTACTCGAAGCGCGCGCGCACCTTGAGGCTGCCGCGCCCGCTGGTGTAGATCTCGCGGATATCGCTGCGCGGCGAGATGATCTGGCCGCCGCCCGGGAAATCCGGGGCCGGCAGCTTCGCCAGCACCTCGTCGAGCTTCGCTTTCGGATTGGCGAGCAGCAACAGCGTCGCGGCGGCAACTTCGCGCAGGTTGTGCGACGGAATCTCGGTGGCCATGCCGACCGCGATGCCCGAAGCGCCATTTAACAATACGAACGGCAGACGCGCCGGCAGCAGGCGCGGTTCCTGCGTCGAGCCGTCATAGTTCGGCATGAAATCGACGGTGCCCTCGTCGATTTCGTCAAGCAGCAGCCGGGCGATTGGCGTCAGGCGCGCTTCGGTGTAGCGCATTGCCGCCGCGCCGTCGCCGTCGCGGCTGCCGAAGTTGCCCTGGCCGTCGACCAGCGGATAGCGCAGCGAGAAGTTCTGCGCCATCCTGACCATCGCGTCGTACGCGGCCTGGTCGCCGTGCGGATGAAAGCGACCCAGCACGTCGCCGACCACGCGCGCAGATTTGACCGGCCGTGCGCCTGCGGCCAGGCCCATCTCGTTCATCGCATACAGGATGCGGCGCTGCACCGGCTTCTGACCGTCCGCACCGTCGGGCAGCGCGCGGCCCTTGACGACGGAAATTGCGTAATCGAGGTAAGCGCGCTGCGCAAACTGCGCCAACGTCAGCGCGTCGTTGCCGTCGCCGTCACCGGCACCGCCGGGCGGGAATAAAGTCTGTTGTTCGAGCATGGATCATTCGACCCGCTTCAGGCGGGCGTTGCAATTCTACGGAGGCGCGCCTGTCGCCACGAACCGCCACTGTCGAACACGCATTCCGGCTGGCGAACGGCGCGGCCACACCAACCGAAATGCTCAGACGCGGCAGCCTGCGGCGAACTCCATGTAGCGCTCGCGTGTCAGCGTGGCCACCGGGCCGATCGCCACCTCGCGCGCCTGATAGCGCGTGCACGGCATCACTTTGCCGTAATTGCCGGTGCTGAAGATCTCGCGCGCAGTATCGAGATCCTGCGGCTCGACCGTGCGCTCCTGCACGACGATGCCCGCATCCGCCAGCAACCGGATCACCCGGGACCGCGTGATCCCGGCGAGAAAGGTGCCGTTCGCCGCCGGCGTCACGACCGAACCGTCGTCGGCCACGAAGAACAGGTTGGCGGTGGCGAACTCCGCCACCTTGCCGTCGGGGTCGAGCACCACAGCATTCTGGAATCCGGCGTCGTCCGCCTCGCGCAGCGCGCGAGCCACGTTCGGGTACAGCGCGGAGGCCTTGGCGTCCGTCGTTGCGGCCATCGGTGACGGCCGTCGACGCTGCGACAGGTGCGCCGAAAATCCGGCAAACGGTGGCAACGGCGCGTCGAACAGCGTCAATGCGAATGCACTCTTCTCGGGAACAAGCAGCCCCGCTGTCCCGAACACCAGTGGACGGATGTACAGGTCCGTATCGGCAGCGAAGCGATGGATGCCTTCGATGCAGAGCCGCACCAGTTCGTCGACCGGCAGCTCCAGCGTCAACCCGACCCGAGTCGCGGAGTCATACGTCCGTTCGCAGTGTGCGCGCAGGTCCGGCGCCATGCGGTGGATGGAGCGCGCGCCGTCAAAGACCGATGACGCCAGCCATACGCTGTGATCCATCGCGCCGATCAGCGGCACGTTGCCGTCTCTCCACGCACCCTCGAAATACGTCGTATGCAGCGGCGCCTCCTAGTGCATCAGCGAGCGCTCGCGGCCGACGCCACGTCGATCGATGAAAAGCTTGATGAAGTCGTCTCCGGGCATCGGCCGGGCAAACAGGTATCCCTGCGCCGCGTCGCAACCCAGGTGCTGCATCCAAGTCTGCTGCGCCTGGGTCTCGATGCCTTCCGCCGTGACGCTGATGCCGAGCGAGCGCGCCATTTCGATGACCGCCTTCACGATTGTCAGCGTCCGTGCGTCGCGCATGCACTCGACCGTGAAGCTGCGGTCGATCTTCAACCGGTGGATCGGCAGGTCACGCAAGTGCGACAGGCTGGAAAAGCCGACGCCGAAGTCATCGAGCGCCAGGCGAACGCCGGCGTTGCGCATGCGCACGAGGTTTTCCCGTGAAACGGCGGACGTATCGAGCAGGCCTGTTTCGGTGACCTCGATCTCGATCTCCGATGGCTGGACGCTGTAGGCATTCAGCACGTCGAGCAGGCCTTCGACACAGCCGAGCTGGCGCAGCTGCACACCCGACATGTTGATCGCTACCGGCGGCACATCGAGCTGCAGGTGGCGCCATTCCTGGCGCGCGCGGCATGCTTCACGCAGCACCCAGTCGCCGAGGCCCACGATCAGCCCCGACTCCTCGGCAATCGGGATGAACTCGGCCGGCGAGATATCGCCGAGTTCCGCATCGCGCCAGCGGATCAGCGCCTCGGCGCCGATCATCTTGCCGTCCGCCAGCGACACCAGCGGCTGGTAAAAGAGCTTGAAGTCGCGCGACTCGACCGCCTTGCGCAAACGCTGCTCCAGCCGCAGCCGCAGATCGACGCGGCGTGCGACGGTCTGCGTATAGAACGCGTAGGTACGACGGCCGCTGTCCTTGGCCTGGTACATCGCCGCATCGGCCGCGTTCAGCAGCGAGTCGAGGTCGATGCCGTCCTGCGGGAAGAAGCTGATGCCCACCGACGCCGTGACCGCAATCTCCATGCCGAGAATTCGTGCGGGTTCGCAGATCGCGTCGATCAGCTTGCGCGCGACCTCGACCGCAGCGTCGGGCCGCTGCAGATCGACCAGCAGCACGACCAGCTCGTCTCCGCCGCGACGTCCGAGCAGATGCGGCTCGCCGACGACGTCGCGCATGCGGCTCGCGACGATCGCGAGCATCTCGTCGCCGACGCGGTGGCCATAGCCGTTGTTGAGCAGCCGGAAGTTGTCGAGGTCGATGAACAGCAGCGAACAGCGCTTGCCTTCCGCGTAGGACGTCGCGAGCAGTCGGCCGGCGCGCTCGTCGAAGGTCTGGCGGTTCGACAGCTGCGTCAACGCATCGACCGTTGCCAGGCGCTCGATGCGTTCCTGCGCGCGGATCTGGTCGCTGATGTTCTTGCCAATGCCGCGATAGCCGCGGAACCTTCCTTCCGCGTCGAACACCGGGTCGCCACTGGTCAGGTGGTAGACCAGCGACCCGTCCGGCATCCAGCGGCGGAACATGACGTCACGAAACGGCCGATGCGCCATCAGCGTTGCGCGATGTTCATCCCACGACGACGGCTGGATCAATTCGCCCGGTAGTTCCCATCGGTGTTTGCCGATCACCTCGTCATCATTCGGGCCGAACGAGCCGCGCGCGCCCTGCCGCAGCAGCGTAAAGCGCAGGCCTTCGTCCATCTCCCAGTACCAGTCGGAAGACAGTTCCGTCAGTGCGCGGAAGCGCGCCTCGCTGTCGGATATGCGCTGGATCAGCGACTCGCGCTCGGTCACGTCCCAGGCGAGGCCACGATAACCGATGAACTCGCCGCGCTCGACGACCGGCTGTCCGGCGAGTTCGTAGTAAGCAACGTCCTCGCCATTGCGGAGTTTGAGCTTGACATTGCGGAACGACTCGCGCCGCGCCAGCCGATCGCGCAGCACCGACCAGTCGACCGCGAAGGCCGGATCGATGTGTTCGAATTCCCAGAAGCGGCGGTTCAGCGTCCACTCGGCGACTCGCTCCTGCCGCGCCGGATCACCGCGCACCGAGGTCACCCGCAGATCGGTATCGGTTTCCCAGTACCACTCGGTCGCCAGCATCGTCAGCGCACGGAAACGTTCCTCGCTGCGGCGCAACGCCACCACCATGTCTTCGCGCTCCGTGACATCGCGGCCCGCGCCGTAGTACCCCTGAAACTGACCGCGCTCGTCGAAGATCGGTTTGCCGGTGACGGCCACCCACATCGGCGATCCGTCGCCGCGCCGCACGCGATACGTGAACCACGGAAACGGCTCGCGCTTCGCAACGCGTGCGCGGTACTCGGCAAACTGGTTCGGGTCCGCCTCGAAACCCGGCAGGTCTTCGCGCTGCTGGCCGAGCAGGCGATCGGGCGCCGCTTTCACATGATTTTCCATCGCGGCTGAAAACTCGACGAAGCGCTCTTCGGCGTCCTGGCGCCAGAACCAGTCGTAGGTCAGGTCCGCGAGGTCGTCGATCAGCTTGCGACGCTTGGTGAGTTCATGTTCGATCACCTTCTGTTCGGTCACGTCGCTGCGGAAGCAGATGATGCCGCCGTCGGCCGTGCGGCAGTCCGTCATCAGCAGCCAGCGCCCACGTTGATGTCGCACGACCTCGCTGACCTCCGACCCGCCGCGACGCCGCTTCTCGCCATCGGCGATGAAATCGGCGAGCGTGCGACCGTCGACAACCTCGGGCGGGGCAACCTTGTAATAGGCCGACATCAGGTCCCGGTAGACGCGCCCAGGGACCAGCTCGGCCGCGATTTCGGAATACAGCGCGCGGTAGGCGTCGTTGCAGCCGATCAGCCGGTCGCTGGCGTCCCATAGCGCAACGCCGACCTTCATCGACTCGATCGACTGTTCCCAGAGACGGGCGCGGGTGCGGGCAGATCGGTCCATCCGCTGCGCATTGACAAGCCAGGCCAGCAGCAGCGTGGCCAGTGCAACGGCGACGATGCGAAGAGCCCAGTCGAATGCAGCCGGCACCGCGGGATGCGCCAGACGCAGCTGCTCCGACAGCATCAGCGGCAGGGCGAGGCTCAACACCAGCATCAGCGCCAGCGCACCGACCGCCCAGCGCAACCAGGTCGACTCTGGCGCCGTGAGCGGCATGTCAACCGTGGGCGAAGGACCCATCGGACCGGCAGACGACTGCGCTGGTTTCATTCGGAAAGTTCGTGGCCTTTCATTGCCCGCCCTGCGGCCGCGCGCAAGTATGCACGCAAGCGCCACAGCCAAAAACACCGCGATCGAGGCGGGAAGCCGGCCAATCCGCGCCTTGGCGCTGATTCAGACGTCCGCGTCGACCTCGTGCCCGTGCTCTTCCAGCCACGCGCGCCGCGCCTGGCTCTCGGCCCGGCCCATCAGCATCGTCATCGTCTCGGCCGTACTCTCGGCCGCAAGCTCGCCCAGCCCGACCCGCAGCAGGCGGCGCGTGTCGGGGTTCATTGTCGTTTCCCACAACTGCTCCGGGCTCATCTCACCCAGGCCCTTGAAGCGCGCAATGTTCCACGCCGACTCCTTCACGCCTTCGTCACCGAGTTTTTCCAGCGTGGCGTCGAGTTCCGCGTCGTCCAGGCAGTAGATGCGGCGCGGCGGCCGCTTGCCCTGTGCACCGACATCCACGCGGAACAGCGGCGGCCGGGCGACGAAGATGTTGCCGCGGTCCACGAGCTGCGGAAAGTGGCGGAAGAACAGCGTCAGCAGCAGCACCTGGATGTGCGAGCCGTCGACGTCGGCGTCCGCCAGTATGCAGATCTTGCCGTAGCGCAGCCCGTCGAGATTCGCATCGTCGCTGCGACCGTGCGGGTCGACGCCGATCGCAACGGCAATATCGTGCACCTCGGCATTGCCGAACAGACGGTCGCGCTCCACTTCCCAGGTGTTCAGCACTTTCCCGCGCAGCGGCAGGATCGCCTGGAATTCCTTGTCACGTCCCATCTTTGCCGAGCCGCCGGCTGAGTCGCCTTCGACCAGGAACAACTCGTTGCGTGCGATTTCGCGCGATTCGCAATCCGTGAGCTTGCCGGGCAACACCGCCACCGCGGAACCCTTCTTCTTCTCGACCTTCTGACCGGCACGAGCACGCGCCTGAGCCTGGCGAATCACGAGCTCAGCCAGTTGGCGGCCCTCGTTTGGATGTTGATTCAGCCAGAACTCGAGCTGCGGCCGCACGAACGACGACACCAGCCGCAGCGCATCGCGGCTGTTCAGCCGCTCCTTGATCTGCCCCTGGAACTGCGGATCGAGGACTTTTGCGGAAAGCACGAAGCTCGTGCGCGCAAAGACGTCTTCGGGCAGCAGCTTGACGCCCTTGGGCAGCAGCCCGTGCGCATCGACGAACGCACGAACGGCATTGAACAGGCCCTCGCGCAGCCCGGCCTCGTGCGTGCCTCCGGCAGGCGTCGGAATCAGGTTTACATAGGACTCACGCGTGACCGCGCCGTCATCGGTCCAGACGACAACCCAGTTCGCGCCCTCACCTTCCGCGTAGATCTGGTCGTCGGCCGTCGCGAAGCCGCTCGACTCGAACGGCGGCAGCATCGGATCGACCGGCAGCGATGCGAGCAGATACTCGCGCAGCCCGCCCGCGTACTGCCAGCGCTGCACCGCGCCCGATTTCTCGATCGTCAGGGAAACTTCGGTCCCCGGCAGCAGCACCGCCTTGCTGCGCAGCAACCGCTCGAGTTCATCGACCGGCACTTGCGCGGAGTCGAAGTACTTCGGATTCGGCCACGCGCGGACCCGCGTGCCGCTCGGCTTGGCCTGTCCCTTCGCTGCCGCCGATCGCAACGGCTGACTGACCTCACCGTCGGCGAAGGCAATCGTGTGCAACTTGCCGTCGCGCCAGACGGCGACATCGAGGCGCGATGACAGCGCGTTGGTGACCGACACGCCGACGCCGTGAAGCCCCCCCGCGAACGAATAGGCACCACCCGCGCGCTTGTCGAACTTGCCGCCCGCGTGCAGCCGGGTGAATACGATCTCGACGACCGGCGACTTTTCCTCCGGATGCAGCCCGACCGGGATGCCGCGGCCGTCGTCCTCGACGCTGACCGACCCGTCGTTGTGCAGAGTCACATCGATACGATGCCCGTAGCCCGCGAGGATCTCGTCGGAGGCATTGTCGATCGCCTCCTGGATGATGTGCAGCGGACTGTCCGTGCGGGTGTACATGCCGGGGCGCTGCCGCACCGGCTCCAGGCCCTTGAGCACGCGGATCGACGCTTCCCCGTATTCGCCGCGGCGCGTTTCAGTCCGTGGTTTGCCTTGCATACAGTAGCCTGCCCAGTTATCCCCAGCCGCTGTGGAAAGGATCGCACCAAGTACCCGCGAAACCGCGCCAATGCTTGCTGGCGTCGGACTGATTACGGATTAGGCAACCGCCGCGGATAACGATCCCCTCCTCGTCCAATGACGATGTCTGTGCATCGTTCGGCGGCGCATTCTACGTGAGCGCGGCCGCTATACTGAACACGCTCCCCGTAGTTCAACGGATAGAACAAGTGCCTCCTAAGCGCTAGATCTGGGTTCAATTCCCGGCGGGGGGACGCGACATGGCACGACGCCAGCCGCCCCAGCGCCGCTGCGGCAACGCAAGAGTCGCTAAGCTGCGCCACCCCATTACGGCTCTGTCTCGATGCCTTCCATTCAAGCCAATTTCGACAACCTGCTGCGATTCGGCGGAGCGACGATCGTTGTGGTCGGCGTGTTCCTGGTGCTCCAGCCGTTTCTCTCGGCCATGGTCTTCGCCGGCGTGCTGGCAATCGCCACCTGGCCGCTGTTCGAGCGCCTGCGCAAGTCGGTGGGAGGAAATTCGACACTTGCCGCAAGCGCCATGCTGGTGATGATCCTGGTGCTCGTGATCATTCCGATAACAATGCTGTCGGCTGCTGCTGCGGACAAATTGCCGGCCGCCGTCGAACTGATCAAAGGCTGGACCAAGGGCGGCCTGCATGCGCCGGACGCACTGAACAGCATTCCGTTCATCGGCGAGCGGATCTATAGCGAACTCGAGGCCCTGCTGAGCAATCGCGAGCAACTCGCGGCGCTTTTGCAACGCGCCATAGAACCGGCCGGACGCCTGTCGCTGGCGTTCGTCCGAGTGCTCGGCGACGGCATCCTGCAACTGCTGCTCGTCGCGTTTGTCGTCTTCTTCTTCTACCGCGATGGTGATCAAATCGTTGCGGTGGTGCAGCGCGCTTCGGATCGACTCTCCGGAAGCCTGAGCACGGAGGTGATGAACATCGTCACCGGCACGACACGCAGTGTCTTCATCGGCATCGTCGGCACGGCGGCCGCGCAAGGCATCGTCGCGCTGATCGGCTTTCTGATCGCCGGTGTACCCGCTGCCTTCATGCTCTCGGTCGCGACGTTCGTGCTGTCCGTCGTGCCGATGGGCCCCGTGCTGGTCTGGGGCTCGGCCGCGATCTGGCTCTACGCGCAGGGCGAGCCGGGCTGGGCCATTTTCATGCTGGTCTGGGGGGCGGTAGTCATCAGCAGCATCGATAACTTCGTCAAGCCAATTTTGATCGCGCGGGGATCCACGCTCTCGCTCGGCATGATCTTCCTCGGTGTGCTCGGCGGCGTCATTGCATTCGGCTTTATCGGCGTGATCCTCGGGCCGGTTCTACTGGCGCTGGGCACTGCCCTGGGTCGCGCCTGGGCCAGTTCGAAGGACGCACGCACGACGCAAGCCATGGCAGCCGATGCCGCGGCCGTGGTCGGCACGGAGCCCGTGGCAGCGCGCGAAGATTAGGCGGGCTAGATGCGCAGCCACTGCATACGGTAGTGCCTTAGTTCGTCGATCGACTCGTAGATGTCGGCTAGAGCCTCGTGGCGGCTCTTCTTCTCGAATGACCGGTAGACCGCGGGATTCCAGCGACGCGCGAGTTCCTTAAGCGTGCTGACATCCAGATTGCGGTAGTGGAAGCAGGCCTCCAGGCGCGGCATCCAGCGTGCCATGAAGCGCCGATCCTGGCAGATCGAGTTGCCGCACATCGGCGACTTGCCGGCGGGCACGTGCCTCAACATGAACTCGACCAGAATATCGCTGGCCTGCGCTTCGTCGAGTGTCGAGTCACGCACCTTGGCCGTCAGGCCCGAACGACCGTGTGTTGCCGTGTTCCAGTTGTCCATGCCGAGCAGCACAACCTCGGGCTGACTGATGACAAGCACGGGACCCTCGGCGATGACCTCGAGTTCGGCGTCGGTAATGACCATCGCGACTTCGAGCACGCGATCCGAGTCCGGATTCAGGCCCGACATTTCCATGTCCACCCAGACCAGGTTGGATTCGCTGAAACGCTCGTCGCGCGAGGCGGGTTCTAGAGGGGGTTGTGACATAATTTCCGCGTTGATCGATCGCGCCATAGCGATCGAATATGGCGCGCGATTGTCTCATGGCAGGCCGCGCGCCTCGCCGATTCTGGCAATGCCGGATGCGGAACCAATACTCACTGATCACCGCCATGTCCCAGATGCTGTCGTTGTCTTTTGTTGCGTTCCTGCTGCTGATGGTCGGCCTGAAGTACTGGCTGTCATGGCGGCAGGTGCGGCATGTTGCGGGCCACGCTGATGCGGTGCCGCCGGAGTTTGCCGACCGCGTCTCGCTTGAGGCGCATCGCAAGGCGGCGTCCTACACGATTGCGAAGACGCGGCTCGCGCTGGTGGAAACCGCTGTCAGCGCAGCCGTGCTGATCGGGCTCACCCTGCTGGGCGGCCTGCAGTGGCTGGGCGACTGGCTGCGCGAGCTGCTGGGCCCGGGATTCGTCCTTCAGTTCGCGTTCGTGACGACCGTCGTGATCGTGCTCGGCATCATCGACCTGCCATTTTCGTGGGTCAGGCAGTTCGGCGTCGAGCAGCGCTACGGCTTCAATCGAATGACGCCGGCGTTGTGGCTGGCCGACCTGGCCAAGTCCTTCGTGCTGGCTGCACTGCTCGGCCTGCCACTGCTCGCGGCGGTCATCGCATTGATGCGCAGTGCCGGCGCACTGTGGTGGGTGCTGGCGTGGCTGCTGTGGGTCGGCTTCAACGCCTTGGTTCTCGTCATTTATCCGACGGTCATTGCGCCATTGTTCAATCGTTTTGAGCCGCTAAAGGACTCCAGCCTGGCCCAGCGCATTGCAGCGCTGCTGTCGCGCACCGGTTTCTCCAGCAAGGGCGTGTACGTGATGGACGGTTCGCGCCGATCGGCGCATGGCAATGCCTATTTCACCGGCCTCGGCCGTGCGAAGCGCATCGTCTTCTTCGACACGCTGGTTGAACGCCTGCAACCCTCGGAAATCGAGGCGGTGCTGGCGCACGAGCTCGGGCACTTCAAGCTGAAGCACATCACCAAGCGCATGGTGTTCTCCTTCGTCGCGAGCCTGCTCGTTCTGGCCCTGCTGGGCTGGCTCGTCGAGCGACCGTGGTTCTACACCGGGTTGGGCGTCGTTCCGGCGCTCGATGGCGGCAATGAGGGCGTGGCACTGGTGCTTTTCATGCTGGTGCTGCCGGTGTTCACCTTTGTGTTTGCGCCACTGGCGAGTTACTTGTCACGGCGGCACGAGTTCGAAGCCGACGCGTTCGCTGCCCGCTACGCTTCTAGCCAGGACCTGGTCAACGCACTCGTCAAGCTTTACGAAGACAATGCGTCGACACTGACGCCGGATCCGATCCACTCCGCGTTCTACGACTCGCACCCTCCGGCGTCGTTGCGGGTCGAGCGCCTGTCCGCCGCCGCGCACGCCTAACATGATGACCCGCAACGAGCTGCTGGCGCTGCATTGTCGTGCGCTGGATGCGTCGGCCGTCCTAAGTAACGTCGAGTTGACGACCCTCATGCAGACGCTACCGCAATGGGCCGTCGCAGACAACGCGATTACTCGAACCTACGACTTCGCCGATTACTTCCACACGATCGCTTTCGTCAACGCGCTTGCCTTCATGGTGCATCGCGAAGACCACCATCCTGATCTCAACGTGAGCTACAAGCGCTGCACGGTCACTTTCTCGACGCACTCCGCCTCCGGCATCACCGAGAACGATCTGATTTGCGCTGCGAAAGCCGACGCGATTTTCGACCAGCACTACGCCGGCGCATGAGCAGCGCGCGTCGCGGTGACCTGCGCCAGCAGTTCCAGGCACGAGTCATCGCGACCTACGGCCGCATGTCCCTGCTCGAGGATGAAGACGGCGAAAGCTGGTCCGCGGTACGGCGCGGCCGCCGCAGCGATCTGGTCGTTGGCGACCTGGTAATCGCGGTCCCCGCGGCGCCCGGGCAGGCCGCCGTCGAATCCATCGAAACGCGCCGCAGCCTGCTCTATCGTGCCGACGAGTTTCGAACCAAGGAGCTGGCGGCGAACGTTGAACAAGTGCTGATCGTTTTTGCCTCGCGCCCGACATTCAACCTCTGGTTTCTCTGGAAGGCACTGGTTGCAGCCCGTGCCGCGGGCCTTGACGCCATCGTGATCCGCAACAAGATCGACGTTGAAGAGGGAGCGGCTGCAGCGTCGACGGCACTGGCACAGCTGCAGGCGTTGGGTTGGCGGACGATGGCGCTGTCGGCACGAGCCCGGCCTGCTGAGGCACTGGCGCAACTGAACGAGATCGTGGATGGTCGGACTTCTTTGCTGGTCGGTCAGTCCGGCATGGGCAAATCAACGCTTCTCAATCTGCTGGTGCCGCACGCACTCGCGAGAGTGCGGGAGTACTCCGAGCGTATGGACCTGGGTAAGCAGACGACCACGGCCGCGCGCTGGTTCAGGCTGCCGCACTCCGGAGCGATCATCGACACACCAGGCTTTCAGGAGTTCGGGCTCGCGCACCTGTCGGCCGCCGATCTGGTTGCCGGCTTTCCGGAGTTCGAGCCGCATCTTGGCCAATGCCGCTTTCTCGATTGCCGCCACCTGGCCGAGCCCGACTGCGCGATCCGCGGCGCCATGGATGCGGGTACCGTCGCGCCAGCCCGGTACGAGTTCTTCCGGGCGCTGATGGAAGGGCGGGGTCGATGAAACTGCTGACGCGAGCTGATCATATGGTGCTGGCGACAATCTGGGCGGAATCGCTGCGCGCCGCGGGCATTCGATGCGAACTGCGCAACACGACCCTGTCGGGCGCGATGGGCGAGATTCCGTTTCTCGAATGCGCACCGCAGTTGTGGCTCGAGCGCGAGGCAGACGAGGTGCGCGCGCTCGAGATCCTGCAGCAGCTCAGGCGCCCGGCGGGCGGGCCGCAGTGGCGCTGTGCGGCTTGCGGTGAAATGCTGGAGCCGCAGTTCGGCGCCTGCTGGCGTTGCGGCGCCGCTCGGCCAATGACGGTCGAGAACGCCGGCTAGGCGAACCAGTTGGCGAGCGTCAGCAGCAGCAGTAGCGCCAGCCAGAGCAGCAGCGCGCGCCACACCAGGCCGACCACCGCTCGCAACGCCGGCGGGCGCGGTTCTGCCAGTCCGGCGCCCTCGTTGCCGACCTCGTCAAAGTAACGCGTCGTTTCGGCCTCCGGCATCAGCCTGAGGCCGAGTGCGCCACTGGCCGCCGCAAGAATCAGCGTATGCGCCTCGGGTGCCGGCAACCCGCGCTCGGCGGGCTGGCGCGCCACCTGGCGCCAACAGTAAATCGAACCTTCGAAGTCGCCGACAATCGCATAGCCCAGTGCCGTCAGGCGGGCCGGCGCCCAGTCGATCCATGCGAATGCCCGCCGCGCGAATTCACCGAACCGATCCGGGGGCGTCGGCGGCAGCGGCGAACGATTCCAGACGCGCGCGGAGTGTTCCGCGAGCCGATAGAAAACGGCGCCCATCGGGCCCGGCAACACCACGAACCAAAAGAAGACACCGAAGACGTGCCGTTGTGACAGCATCAGCCCGTGCTCTATCGCCTGCCGCACCACTTCTTCCTGTGACAGGTCGGCAGCGCTGAAGGTCGGGTCACTCAACCGCTTCCACGCGGTCAGTTCGCGTCGTGCCGCGGCCAGGTCGCCGTTGGCGAGCGCAATCTGGATTTCGGTGCCACGATGGCTGAACTGCCTGAATCCGAGCGCGAAGTACAGCACGAGGACGTTGAGCGCGAGCCCGAGGAACCAGCTGAGCGACACCAACAGCGACCAGGCAGCACCGACGACCAGCGTGAGGCCGACAACCACGAGCAGCCAGGCGTACGCGCCGTGCCGGGGTCGACCGGCATTGAGGTTGCGCTCCGCCCACGACGACACCTGCCGCACCGACGCATACACCGGGTTCTCGCCCGGCAGCGCATGCAGCTGTTCCACAAGCAGCGTGATCACCAGCGACAGCCAGGCCAAGTGAATCCTCCTTGCCGCGGATTGTAGAGGCGGTCAGCGCACCGTCAGGCGCGCAGGAAGTGATACAGATTGCGCAGCATGGCAGCCGTGGCGCCCCAGATGAAGTAGCGACGCTGTGCCTGATACGGCATTGCGTAGAACGTCCGCACCGTTTCGCCGAGCGAGACGATGCGCCGCTCATGGTTGGCGGGGTCCATCAGGAAGGCCAGCGGGACCTCGAACGCCTCCGATACTTCGAACGCGTCCAGAGTCAGGCTGAACGGTTGCTCAACCAGGCCAACAACCGGAGTCACGCGGTAGCCCGTCACCGTGACGTACTCGGGCAGTACACCGACGACATCGACGTTCGTCGCGCTGAGGCCGATTTCTTCCTGGGTCTCGCGCAGCGCGGCGGCGGTCGGATCGACATCGTGTTGTTCCAGCCGGCCACCGGGGAAGCTGATCTGCCCGGCGTGGTCGTGCAGGTGATCGGTGCGCTGGGTCAACAGCACGCGGACTTCATTGCCGCGGACGATCAGCGGCATCAGCACGGCCGCGGGCCGCGGTTCGAGGTCCTGAACGAACAGACGCGGATCTGCGCGCAATTCCGGCTGCCAGACAACGGACCCCGCGAAGCGGTGACGCAGCGCTGCAGGACGCAAGCGCTCGAGGGTGACCGCTGAACCACGCACCGCGGGATCGGCGAACGACGGGTCGTGCGGGATGGTCTCCGGATCGAACAACGGCCGACGGGGCAGAGTCGCCGGGTCGCTCATCGTTCAGTAGGTTTCACGTGGCAGACAAACGCAAGGGGCCGCCTGCGGCGGCCCCGGTCGCGCGGCCAGGCAGTTACTCTGCCGCGGCGTCAGCGGCAGCTTTATCCGCTGCCGACTTGTGCGACAGCTTTTCGCGGATCCGCGCGGACTTGCCCGAGCGGTCACGCAGGTAGTAAAGCTTCGCGCGCCGGACGTCGCCACGACGCTTGACCTCGATCGACGCGATCGTCGGTGAGTACAGCTGGAACGTTCGCTCCACGCCCTCGCCGCTCGATACCTTGCGCACGACGAACGATGAATTCAGGCCACGGTTGCGCCGACCGATGACCACACCCTCATAGGCCTGCACACGCTTGCGGTTGCCCTCGACAACGTTGACGTTGACGATCACCGTGTCGCCCGGGGCGAAGCTCGGAATCGTCTTGTTCGCCGAAACGCGGGCAAGCTCTTCCTGTTCCAGCTTTTCAATGATGTTCATTTTCAGCTCCTAACCCATCGTCGCACGGCTGTCATCGTTGTATGCCGTCCGAGAGGATGGTTCCTAATCACGCAGCAGATGACGACTCCGCTGCACCCATCTGCGCCAGTTCGCGCAAATCCTTCTCATCGCCCGCGGTGAGCCTGCCCGCCGCGCGCACTGCCCGGATCATGTCCGGGCGAAACTGCATGGTCGCCTTCAGCGCTTCGCGCCGGCGCCAGGCTTCGATGTCCTTGTGGTGGCCCGACATCAGGACCGACGGCACTTCGAGGCCGCGCCATTGTTCCGGACGCGTGTAGTGTGGCGCATCCAGCAGGCCGGTGGCAAAAGACTCCTCCTCGGCTGACGCTTCCTTCAGCGCTCCCGGCAACTGGCGCACCACCGCGTCGATCAGCGCCATCGCTGCGAGTTCGCCGCCCGACATTACAAAGTCGCCGACCGACAGCACCTCGTCGACACACACATCGAGGAAGCGCTGGTCGGTACCCTCATATCTTCCGCACACGATCGCTACCGACCCACCCGCGCTCGCCAGGGCTCGGACCCGCGCGTCCGTCAGCGGGTGTCCGCCCGGCGCCAGCGCCAGCACCCGCGCACCGCCGCCATCGCTCCGCACGGCCTCGATCGCGAGTGCCAGCGGCTCGGCCATCATCACCATTCCCGGACCGCCCCCATAGGGCCGGTCATCGACGGTCCGATGCGCATCCGTCGTGAAATCGCGCGGGCTCCAGGTCGTCAGCGACCACAAGCCCAGCTCGTAGGCGCGACGCGTGATGCCGTGCTCACTGATCGCCGCGAACATTGCGGGAAAAAGCGTCACCACGTCGAAACGCATCACCAATCCCTTTGCCAGTCGACCCGCACGGACCGCGCAGACGGATCAACCGCTTCAACGTACTGCTCGACCAGTGGTATCAGCAGGACTTCGCCTGCCGGACCGTTGCTGACTTCCAGCCACTGGCCACCGGCGTTTTCGCGCAGTCCCGACACCGTACCCAGTGCGTCACCGCTTCGATTGACGACATGACAACCGAGCAGGTCGACCCAGTAATACTCGCCGGGGACCGCTTCCGGAAAAGCGCTGCGCGGGACTGCAACAACAGCGCCTTTTAGCGCCTCAGCATCTTCCTTCGACTCGCACCCCGACCACTTCGCGAGCAGCACGCCCGCGTGTCGCCGGCGCTGCTGCGGCTCCACCTGCCACGCACGTCCGGCTTTGAGTACCCACCAGTCCGCCACAGTCAGCAGTACGGTTCCGTCGGAGCCGAGCAACGCCACACGAACCCAGCCCTTTACTCCGTAGGCGCCACGCACGGCACCCAGTTCCACCAGATCCGGCGGCAGCTCAGCCGCCGCAGCGGCCGGCATGGTCGCGCCGGCCACCGGCCTTACGCCGAGGCGGGTGCGTGTTCCTTGACGAGGCGCGCAACCGTGGGCGACATACGTGCGCCGACCCCGGTCCAGTAGCTGAGGCGATCAGCAGCGATACGCAGTTTCGGTTCGTTCTCGGCCGCGACCGGGTTGTAAAACCCGACGCGCTCAATGAAGCGACCGTCGCGTGGATTGCGTGAATCCGTCGCAACAATGTTGAAGAACGGCCGCTTCTTTGCGCCGCCGCGGGCAAGTCGAATCACGACCATGGCTTTTCCTTATCAAATTCCTGCAGACACAAACGCCGAGGGCGCCCGGCCCGCAACTGCGCTGATTCGCTGGATCAGCGCCGAAATCGTTCGACGCTCCGCCACGCCGCCGGCTGGTTTGACCCGTCCGAAGTCGTACGCCACCGTCCGTGGTGCGGCGCCGCGGAAAACCCGCGATTGTATCCGTCCTGCGGAACGGCAGGCAAGCGCAGCCGGGATTCGAATCCAGCGCGCCCGCTCGGAGCAGGGCAAGCCCGACGAGTCATAAGCCGCGCTCCGTATGATGAGCCGCCCTCAAGTCGGCGCACGCATTCCCACATGGCGAAATTTCGTCACAAGGCACTGGCAGCCCTTTTGGCCTCGCTCGCAGGCGCGTTCGGCCTAAACCGGCTCTATCTCGGGCAGAAGGGCTGGTGGCTGCCGCTCGCGATCACCGCAGCGACCGTGCCGCTGATCCTGGGCGTACGCAACTGGTACCAGTCGCCAGCCTTCTTCGTGCTGATGATTCCGGTTACCGGAGGGTTTATCCAGGCGCTTTTCATTGCCTTGATGCCGGACGAACGATTCGACGCCCGCTACAACGCTCAGAACACCCGGCGTAACCACAGTGGCTGGGACGCGGTGCTGGTCGCGATTGCCACACTCGCGGGCGGCGCGATTGCACTGATGGCAACCATCGCGCTGCTGTTTCAGACCTATTACGAGAGCGTACTGAAGTCCGGCGGCTGAGAATCGCTAGAACAGGTCGAGCTGCCGCTTGGCCGGCCGCGGCGCCTCGAAGAGATCAGTCCTGGCCGATGGCCAGGAATCACTGAAGCCATGACGCGCGCTGGCGCGGCGGAATCGTTGCGCGATCAGTTGCGCCCATGTGCCCTCGCCGGTCATGCGGCTGCCGAACCCGGCGTCGTAGTTCTTGCCGCCGCGCATGTCGCGGATCCTGTTCATCACGCGCTGCGCCCGCTCGGGAAAGTGCGCTTGGAGCCACTCCTCAAACAACGGGCTCACTTCCCAGGGCAGGCGCACGACCGTGTAATGCGCGTTCTTCGCGCCGGCCTCGGCCGCGGCGTCGATGATGGCCTCGATCTCCGGCTCGTTGATGAACGGAATCACCGGCGCCAGGTTCACCCGCACGGCTACGCCTGCCGCGGCCAGCGCGCGTACCGTTCGCAACCGGCGCTGCGGACTGGCGGCACGCGGTTCAAGAATGCGCGACAGCCTCGCGTCGAGCGTCGTGATGCTGATGCTGACCGAAGCGAGTTTCAGTGCCGCCATCTCGCCGATCAGATCGAGGTCGCGTTCCACGAGCGATGACTTGGTGACGAGACCGAACGGATGGCGTGCGGCAGTCAGTACCTCCAGAATGCCGCGCGTGATCTTCAGCTCGCGCTCAATCGGCTGGTAGGCATCGGTGTTCACGCCGACCATCACGAGGTCCGGCCGGTACGACGGCGCCGCGAGCTCCTTTGTCAACAGCTCCACGGCATTGCTCTTTGCGACCAGCCGGGTCTCGAAATCGAGCCCCGGCGACAGATTCAGGTAACTGTGGGTCGGACGTGCATAGCAGTAGATGCAGCCGTGCTCGCAGCCGCGATACGGGTTGATCGAACGATCGAAGCCGATGTCCGGCGAATCGTTGCGGGTGATGACCGAGCGCGCCGTCTCCAGCGTCACGGTCGTGGCGAGCGGCGGAAGCTCCTCGTCCTCGGTAATCGCGTCGGCGTCAGTCGAACGCCGTACCGACTCGAATCGATGCGCGAGATTGGAAACTGCGCCTCGCCCCTTGCGGGCGGATGCCGCAGGAACCGGCACCGAGACGACGACATCGTCGCTCGGAATCCGCTCTATCGGAGCGTCAGTGGAAGTCCTGTGCGAGCGCACTCTGCACCTGCGGCGCGACCTCTTCGAGCCGCACCGCGTAGTTCGGATGGTCGATTCCCATCGCAATCGCCGCGCCCGTCTTCCAGGCCGAAATGGCAGCCGGTTCGAACTCGAACCGGAGGAAGTGCACTGACGAGGTCTTCTCCTCGTTCTCGCGCTCGAGATCCTCGTCGGCGATCGCGTAGACCCGAGGCTGGCCGTCGACCTGTACGTAGACACGACCCTCGACGCCCTTGAGCTTGCCGAGCTCGGTTTTGCGGACCAGCGCATCCTCGTACTCGATCATCATCGTCGCCTTCAGGTTGGTCCCGTCGGGGATCAGCGGTGTATAGGCGTCGAGCTCGTCCTGGATACCGGCCTCTTCGAAGGTCTTCTCGATCCGAAGCATTTCCTGGATCTGGTAGCGAATCGTCAGCTCATCCTCGAAGATCAGCGTCACGTGCTCGCCGAGGCGAACCGTACGGTTCTTCTTGTGCGCAAGGACAAGCGCGCGAAACTCGCTGCGCTGCTTTGCATACGCCTCGAGCGTCAGCAGACTGTCACGCGAGATCTGTGCCATTGTCATTCTCCAGATTCCTTTTCCGGCTACAAGCCGTAAGCGATCCGAACCAGCGTTATCGGATGTGCGACCTGCGGCGACTTGCCGCCCATCGCCTCGTTGGCGAACTCCCTGATTCCCTGCTCGATGTGGTGGCCTGCCAGCTGGCAGTCCGAACTCACGTAATCCGGCTGCACGCTCGCCATGTTCTTGAAGACCGGCTTGCCGATCTTCATCGCCATCGCATGGAATTCCTTGCGTGTGCCCCAGATCCCCGAGTGTCCGGAGCAGCGCTCCACGGTATGGACCTTGGTCTCCGGCAGCAGTTTCAGCAGTTCTTCCGTCTTGCGGCCCATGTTCTGCACGCGCCCGTGACAGGGCACGTGGTAAGACACCGTACCCAGCGAGCGCTTGAAGTCGTTCCTGAGCAGGCCGTCCTTGTTGCGTGCCACCAGATACTCGAACGGATCCCACATCGCTTCCTTCACGATCTGCACATCCTCGTCGTCCGGAAACATCAGCGGCAGCTCCTGCTTGTACATCAGCGTGCACGATGGAATCGCGGTGACGATCGCATAGCCCTCGCGCGCGAGGCGCGCGAGCTGCGGAATGTTGATGTTCTTGAGCCGCTCCACCGCCTCCAGGTCGCCGATCTCGAGCTTCGGCATGCCGCAGCACGCTTCCTTTTCCGCCAGCACGAACGGAATGGCGTTGTGCTCGAGGATCCTGATGAGGTCGAGGCCGATGCCAGGCTCGTTGTAGTTCACATAACAGGTCGAGAATATCGCCACCTTCCCTGGCGTCTTTGCACCGTCGATGACGGGCGCAGCCGTGTCGGAGCGCGCGGCCGAACGGAACTTCGTGCTCGCAAAGTCGGGCAACCAGGCGTTGCGGTCGATTCCGGCCAGCGACTCCATCGCACCGCGCCCGGCGGAGCTCCGGTTCACCGAATTCACGATCTGCGTGACGACCGGGATACCGGCGAACATCCCCACCTTGTCGGTCGAGGTCAGGAACTTGTCGGCGACACTGGCCCCGTGTCTGCGGAAGTGAACGGCCTTCGCGCGCAGCATGAGGTGCGGAAAGTCGAGGTTCCACGGATGCGGCGGCACGTACGGACACTTCGTCATGTAGCACATGTCGCACAGGTAGCACTGGTCGACGACCGCCTTGTACTTTTCCTTCGGCACGCCGTCGACCTCTCCAGTGGGACCGTTGTCGACCAGGTCGAAGAGTGTCGGAAACGAGCCGCACAGACTCACGCAGCGACGACACCCGTGACAGATGTCGAAAACCCGCTCGAGTTCCTTGTGGAGTTTGGCTTCGTCCCAGAAGTCTTGCGACTTCCATGCCAAGGGGTGGCGGGTCGGCGCCTCGAGGCTGCCCTCGCGCACGGTCATTGTTGTCTTCCCGGAGAGTGAAAGCGATGGCGCGCGAGCTGGCGCGGGAATGCAGAAGGTGGTTGCGGCCGGCTGGGACAGCCGGCCGCCTCGAGCACGGCGCCGGAACGGCGCCGCGGCATCAGTCGACGATCGCGTCCAGCGTGCGCTGGAACTTGTTGGCGTGCGAGCGCTCGGCCTTGGCCAGCGTCTCGAACCAGTCGGCGATCTCGTCGAATCCTTCATCGCGCGCCGCCTTGGCCATGCCCGGATACATGTCGGTGTATTCGTGCGTCTCGCCGGCGATCGACGCTTTCAGATTGGCCTTCGTGGGGCCGATCGGCAGGCCGGTCGCCGGATCGCCAACGGCTTCGAGATACTCGAGGTGCCCGTGCGCATGCCCGGTTTCTCCCTCGGCGGTCGAGCGGAACACGGCGGCCACATCGTTGTAACCCTCGACGTCGGCCTTGGCTGCGAAATACAGGTAGCGGCGGTTCGCCTGGGATTCACCGGCGAACGCGTCCTTCAGATTCTTTTCGGTTTTCGAGCCCTTCAGTTGCATGACATCTCCTCGCTGAGATCAACGGAAACAGGTCGTACGACCCCCACCTGTGGTCACACGGCTGAATTAAGCCTACGCTCCGTCTATCAGTAGGACAAATTAATTGTCACAATCGCGTCAATAGTAATGCCCTATGCGCCTGCGCAAGGGCTACCGCCGAAACTAGAACGCTTCGACGGCCAGCGCGAGCGTCCCGGCGCTACCACTGATGGCACTGGCCGCCAGCCCAGGGACCATCACCAGCATGTGATCGGCGAAAAACCGTGCAGTGGCGATCTTGGATCGCGCGAAGTTAACCTCGGTTCCTTCCGCGATCAGGCGCTGCGCCGCGAGTGCCGCACGTCCCAGTTGCCAGCCGCCGTGCGCAATGCCGGCGAGCTTGAGGTAAGGCACGGAACCCGCGAAGACCGCGCGGATGTCGCTTCTGAACTGCTCCACCACGAAGTTGACGACGGATTCGTAGGCATCGACCGCGGCGAAGAGCCGCTCACCGATAGGTGCGAGTTCGCCACCTGCCTGCGTCAGATCACCTGCGGTCGCACGCATCTGGCCGATGAAGCGCCGCGCCGTCGCACCGCCATCGCGTGACGTTTTCCGGCCCACCAGATCATTGGCCTGAATGGCCGTCGTGCCTTCGTAGATTGTCAGGATGCGAGCGTCACGGTAAAACTGCGCAGCACCGGTTTCCTCGATGTATCCCATGCCGCCGTGGACCTGCACGCCGGCCGAGGCGATGTCGATCGAGATTTCGGTCGACCAGCCCTTGACGATCGGAATCAGGTACTCGTAGGCGGCCTGGGCGGCCTTGCGCTGGCTCTCGTCCGGATGATGGTGCGACACGTCATAGTAGCCGGCGGCGACGTAGGCGACGGCGCGAGCGGCTTCCGTATTCGAGCGCATGAACATCAGCATGCGGCGTACGTCGGGGTGCTGAATGATCGCAACCGGGCCACTCGAGCCCTCGACCGCGCGACTCTGAACGCGGTCCTTCGCGTACGCCGCTGCCATCTGGTAGGCCCGATCGGAAACCGCGATGCCCTGCATTCCGACCTGGAAGCGCGCGGCGTTCATCATGATGAACATGTACTCGAGGCCGCGGTTTTCCTCGCCGATCAGCCACCCGATCGCGCCAGGCCCCACTTCGCCCTTGTCGTCGCCGTACAGCAATACGCAGGTCGGGCTCGCCTTGATGCCGAGCTTGTGTTCGATCGACGCGCAATACACGTCATTGCGCTTGCCGAGCTTGCCATCGGCCGCGAACATGACCTTCGGCACAATGAACAGGGATATTCCCTTCACACCCTCAGGTGAGTTGGGCGTACGTCCGAGCACCAGGTGGACGATGTTGTCGGCAAGGTCGTGATCGCCATACGTGATGAAGATCTTCTGGCCGAAGATGCGGTACGTGCCATCGGCCTGCGGTACCGCGCGCGTGCGCACCTGCGCCAGGTCCGAGCCGGCCTGGGGCTCGGTCAGGTTCATCGTGCCGGTCCAGGAACCGTCCATCAACCGCGGCAGATACACCTGCTTCTGCTCGTCCGACCCGGCCACTAACAGCGCCTCGATCGCGCCATCGGTGAGCAGCGGACACAGTGCGAACGACAGGTTGGCCGCCTGCATCATTTCCATGCATCCCGCGCCGACCAGTTTCGGCAGACCTTGGCCGCCGAACTCGACCGGATGCTGGATACCCTGCCACCCCGCCTCGGCGAAGGCGCGAAAAGCGGCGCGGAAGCCCGGGCTGGTCGTGACCTTGCCCTCCGCCCAACCGCCCGGCTGCGTGTCACCGCTCCAATTTAGCGGCGCAACGACTTCGCCCATGAAGCGGGCGTTCTCCTCCAGCACCGCCTGCACCGTCTCGTCCGTTGCCTCGTCGCAGCCCGGCAACTGCTGAATCTGCTTCAGTCCCGCCAGTTCGCGCATGACGAACAGCATGTCCTTGATCGGTGCGATGTAACTCATAAGGAGGTCCTGCGTAGTCTGGGCGCTCGGCACAAGCGCCGTATCGTGGATCAGCCGAGTTCCTTCACGAGCTGTGGAAGAACCTCGAAGAGGTCGCCGACCAGCCCGTAATCGGCCACAGCGAAGATCGGCGCTTCCGGATCCTTGTTGATCGCCACGATGACCTTGGAGTCCTTCATGCCGGCCAGATGCTGGATTGCGCCCGAAATTCCGACCGCGATGTACAAGCCCGGCGCGACCACCTTGCCAGTCTGTCCGACCTGCCAGTCGTTCGGCGCATAGCCGGCATCGACTGCGGCGCGCGAAGCTCCCATGGCGGCATTGAGCTTGTCCGCCAGCGGCTCGAGCAGCTTGAAGTTCTCGGCGGAGCCCATGCCGCGCCCACCCGAGATCACGACCTTGGCGCCCTGCAACTCGGGACGATCGGACTTGGCTATGTCGCGACCAACGAAACGCGAGGCGTCGGTAGCCGCGACGGCAGTCACGTTTTCGACGCTGGCCGAACCGCCTTCCGCCGGCGCGGCATCGAAGCTTGTCGGACGCACGGTGATGACCTTCACTTTGTCGCCCGATTGCACGGTGGCGATCGCGTTGCCGGCGTAAATCGGGCGTGTGAACGTATCGGCCGATTCGACGCTGCTGATCTCAGATACTTGTGCCGAGTCAAGCTTCGCTGCGACACGCGGCATGATGTTCTTGCCGTAGGCCGTGGCCGGCGCGAGCACATGCGAGTAGTTGCCAGCAGCCTGCAACACCTGGTCGGCCACTGCTTCCGCCAGACCGTCGGCGAACTGCGCGCCATCGGCCACCAGCACCTTGCTGACGCCGCCGATTCTGGCGGCCGCCTGCGCGGCGCCTGCGGCGTTGTGTCCGACGACAAGCACGTGCACGTCCCCACCTGCCTTGGCCGCGGCGCTCACGGCGTTGAGGGTCGGACCCTTGATCGACGCGTTGTCGTGTTCGGCTAATACGAGTGCAGTCATGGCGTCCTCAGATGGCCTTTGCTTCGTTTTTGAGTTTGCTGACCAGCGTCGCGACGTCAGCGACCTTGATGCCGGCTTTGCGTGCCGGCGGCTCGGACACCTTGAGTGTCTTCAGGCGCGGCGCCACGTCGACGCCGAGGTCGGCCGGCTTGAGGGTCTCGAGCGGCTTTTTCTTCGCCTTCATGATGTTCGGCAGCGTGACGTAGCGCGGCTCGTTGAGGCGCAGGTCCGCCGTGACGACGGCCGGCAGGCTGATGGAAATCGTCTCCAGCCCGCCGTCGACTTCCCGCGTCACTTCGGCGCGGCCATCGGCAATCTTCAGCTTGGACGCAAAGGCACCCTGCGGTATGTCGAGCAGCGCGGCCAGCATCTGGCCGGTCTGGTTGGCATCGTCATCGATCGCCTGCTTGCCGACGATGATGAGGTTGGGCTTTTCCTTGTCGACGATCGCCTTCAGCAGCTTGGCGACCGCCAGCGGCTGCAGTTCGACGTCGGTCTCGACCAGGATGCCGCGGTCGGCACCGATTGCCATCGCGGTACGCAGCGTCTCCTGGCACTGCGGCACGCCGCAGGACACGGCGACCACCTCGGTCGCGACGCCGGCTTCCTTAAGGCGCACCGCCTCCTCAACTGCGATTTCGTCGAAGGGGTTCATCGACATCTTGACGTTCGCAATGTCGACTCCGCTGCCGTCCGATTTGACCCGGACCTTGACGTTGTAGTCGACCACGCGCTTTACCGTGACCAGGATTTTCATGGCTTCGCTTGGTTGAAAGACGCGCCAGGACCGGCGCTGGAACTCGATCGAGGATAACCGGCGAATTATAGGAGTCGGCGACATTCCTCCTTCCCCCTCAGTAGAGGGGGGACTCAACGCAGCACCAGCCCCTCGAACCAGGCCCAGCCGCTGGCAACCAGGACGTAACGGAACAGCTTCCCGATCGCGAACGCGGCCAGCGAGATCCATGGGCTGAAGCGCAACCAGCCCGCGGCGACGGCGAGCGCATCACCAAACAACGGAACCCATGAGAACAGCAGCGCCCAGTAGCCGTACTTGTGCAGGTAAATGATCGACTTGTGATGCACGCGATTGGGAATCAGTCGCCCGACCCAGTACGAGGTCAGCCCTCCGAGCGTATTGCCCACGGTTGCGACGCCGACGGCCTGCCAGAGCGCTTCCGGATGCTTGTGGATGACGGCAACCAGCACGAATTCCGAGCCGCCGGGAAGGACGGTCGCCGCGATGAAGCTCGCGAAGAAAAGCGCAACGAAGCCGGTTTCGGCGGTGAAATCGAACATCAGTGACGCGGCTGGGCAAAGCCGGCAAGTCTAGCGTCGCGGGCAACGCCAGCTGGCGGCCAAACAACTCGGTAGTTACCGCAGATCGCGCAGGATTTCAGGTGCGGCGTTGTGTCCCGGCGCGCCCGTGACGCCGCCCCCGGGGTGTGCGCCGGAGCCGCAGTGATAAAGGCCCTTGAGCGGTCCGCGATAGCGCGCGTAGCCCATGATCGGCCGCATCGAGAACAGCTGATCGAGCGACAACTGGCCATGGAAGATGTCGCCACCGACGAGTCCGAATTCGTCTTCCAGATCCTGCGGCGACAGCGCGCGGTAGCCGAGGAGCGACGCGCGGAAGTTCGGGCAATGCGCCTGCACGACGCCGAAAATGCGCTCGACCGCGACCGGCTTGAGTGCCGACCAGTCCGCTTCAGGATCGAAGTGCTGGCAGAACAGGCTCGCCACGTGCATGCCGGGGGGCGCCAAGGTGTCGTCGACGACGCTGGGAATCAGCATCTCGACGATCGGCACGCTCGAGCAGCCATGCGCTTCGGCGTCATGCCAGGCCTGGTCCATGTAGGCGCAGCGAGGCGTCGAAGACGATGCCGCTCGCGTGATGCGGCTGCGGCTGCGTCCCGGAATGCGCCTGGAAATCGGGCAGTTCCGAAAGCGCCACGTTCATGCGGAACGAGCCGGAGCCGCACTTGTATCGCGCGATCGCCTCGACAAAGTCGGCCGGCAGGTCACGGGGCTCGACCAACCGCTGATAGAGCAGCTTCGGGTTGACGTTGGACGCGACCGCGCGGGCACGCACCACCTCGCCCGACGTCAGCTCGACGCCTTTGGCCACGCCGCCTTCGACGAGCACGCGCGCCACCGGCGCATCGACTGTGATCTCGACGCCCCGCGCAGCCGCCTCGGCCGCCATCGCCTGCGTGATCGCCCCCATGCCGCCGATCGCATGACCCCACTTGCCGGGCTTGCCGTTCACTTCGCCAAAACAGTGGTGCAGCAGCACGTAGGCCGAACCAGGCGCATAGGGGCTCGCGTAGTTGCCGACCACCGAATCCCAGCCGAGCACGCCCTTCAGCGGCGCGGACTCGAACCAGCTGTCGAGCCAGTCGCCGGCGCTTTTGGTAAACACGTCGATCAGGTCGCGCTGGCCGTCGCGCGGCAGCCGGCCGAACTGCAGCAGTAGCTTCGCGCCGGCCACGAGGTCGCGCCAGCTCTCCACCACGAACGGCCCACCCAGCTCGGGCGGCGCCCGCAGCACCCACTGCTTCAGCTGATCGGCGAGTCGATCGAGCCGTGCGTAGTACGCCGGTAGGCGCTCGGCGTCGCGCGCGGAGAACCGTGCCACTTCCGCCTGCGTTGCCTTGATGTCGCCGCCGAAACGCAATGACCGGCCATCGGCAAGCGGCACGAAGTTCGAGAATGGCCGCTCGATGATGCGCAGGCCCCGCTCGACGAGGCGCAGGTCGCGGATGACTTTCGGATTGAGCAGGCTGACGGTATAGCTGGCCGTCGAGTTGCGAAAGCCGGGGTGGAACTCTTCGGTGACGGCAGCACCGCCGACGACAGGGCGCCGCTCGAGCATGCGCACCTTCAGGCCGGCCGCCGCGAGATAACAGGCACACGTCAGGCCGTTGTGTCCGGCGCCGATGATGATGACGTCGAAGGACGAGCGTGCCATGGGCGCAGTTTACGGGGCGGGCAGACTTGCACCCGTCCTGAGGGGAGTACCTCGGATCGCTATCCGGACGTTTTGGCTAGCTCTCCGGGCGGCCGCCACGCGGCACAAGTCGAAGCGGCGGGAGGGGGCGCCGCGGCTGGCTACTTGATTAGCTTGTTCATGCGCGTCAGGCGCAATCGGTACCGTTCGGTACCGTGCCGGATGAAGATCTGGCGCTGGCCGCCGAGCAATGCTTCGCTCGTGAACTCCATCGGCTCGACGTCGGCGTGCGGCGCCTCATTCTCGGCACGCGGAACTTCCAATGAGGGCTTACTGAATGCGGCTGCCACGTCTGCGACGAGAACTCATGGATCACCAGGGCATGACGGGTGCGCGCCGCAAGCTGCGGGCGCGCCGCGGTCAGCTCGGCATGTCCATCTGCGATTGCAAGTAGTTCTGCAAGCCGACCTTGTCGATCAAATCGAGTTGTGTCTCGATGTGGTCGATGTGCTCCTCGGTGTCGTCGAGGATGTCGACCAGGATCTCGCGCGAGACGAAGTCCTGCGCCTGTTCGCAGACGACTATCGCGCCTTTCAGCACTTTCTGCGACGCCCGCTCGAGCGTCAGATCGCCGTTCAGGGTCTCCGGAACGTCCTGCCCGATCAGCAGCTTGCCGAGGTCCTGCAGGTTCGGCAGCCCCTCCAGCATCAGGATGCGCTCGACGAGACGATCGGCATGCTTCATCTCCTCGATCGATTCGTCGTACTCGTGCTTGCCGAGCCGGCCTAGCCCCCAATTCTTCAGCATGCGCGCATGCAGGAAGTACTGGTTGATCGCGATAAGTTCGTTTTTCAGCTGCGCATTGAGCTGCGCGATGACCGCCTTGTCGCCGTTCATGATCGCCCCACCGCTGTGCGTGGCCGCAAGCGTAGCGGACAACGTCATGACGCTGCCACTTCGTGGCCCACGCAGGTGGCGCAGTCTCCGCCGCAGGCGGCGTCGCGGATCACCTGCTGCGCGGCCTCGCGGCAGCAGCCGCAGCCCGCGCCGACGCCGAGTTGCATCGAAACCTCGCTCAGCGATGCCGCGCCGGCTGCGACCGCCGAGCGGATCTGCCGATCCGTGATGGCGTTGCAGATGCAGATGTACATGCCAGGCCGTCTGCGCTAGCGATAGCCGACGCGGTCGAGTATGCGTTGAGCCGCGATCTGGTTCTTGCCGATCGTCGAGACCGGTACGTTTTCGAACTTCGGCGATCCAAGAGCGGCCAAGGCAGCGTTGTCGGTCTTGGCGTCCTTCACCGCGGGCCATTCATTGTTGCCATTGGCAAAATAAGCCTGCGCCTTCGGGCTGGAAAGGTACTCGAGGAAAGCGACGGCGTTGGCCTTGTTCGGAGCATTTTTGGCGATCCCGCCGCCCGACACGTTGATGTGCGTGCCGGAAGTCGACTGGTTCGGCCAGAGGAATGCCGTCTTGGCCACGACATCCTTGTCCTTCGGATCGCTCGAGCGCACCAGGCGTAGCCAGTAGTAGGTATTCGTCAGTGCGACGCCGCACTCGCCCGATGCGACACCCTTGATCTGGTCCGTGTCGCCCCCGCGTGGCGGACGAGCCATGTTTGCAACCATGCCTTTCGCCCACTGTTCGGTCTTGGCTTCACCGTTGCGTTCAATCATCGCGCCAATCAGCGACAGCATGTACGGGTGCGAGCCCGAACGCGTGCACACGAGACCCTTGAGCTTCGGATCAGCGAGCTTTTCGTAGGTATCGACGTCGGTGGCCTGCACTCGCGCCTTGTCGTAGACGATTGCCCGTGCGCGGGTCGAAAAGGCGTACCAGGTACCGTCGTTCGAGCGCAGGTTGGCCGGGATCCGCTCGTCGAGTACCTTGGACTGCACCGGCTGGAACATGCCGTCGATCTGCGCACGCCACAGCCTGGCCGCATCGACAAGGAGAACGACATCGGCCGGACTGTTCGCCCCCTCGGTCTTCAGCCGCTGCAACAGCGGTTCATCACCGAGCTCGATCCGGTTGATCTTGATGCCGGTTTGCCTGGTGAAGTCGTCGTAAAGCGCGTTGTCGGTCTGATAGTGCCGTGCCGAATACAGGTTCAGCACCTTTTCCTGTGCATGGCCCTCCATGGGCGCCAGCGCGGCGAAAACGATGCCAGCAATAACGGTGAGTTGCAGGCCACGGCGCAGCCAGCGCTCGGCATTCCAGATAGGGTGGGTGGATCTCATGTGGGTTTCCGTAAGTGTTGACGACTGGCCGGGCTCACCCGTGCGCAGTTGGAACACTAACGAAAACTTGTCTCAAATGCAAATAGTTCTCATTTGCATTTGTTTGACCTGACGCAAGAAAGGTTATTGCGAGGTTGACCTTAGGGCGTGATCCGCAGTTCCAGCGCGGCTTCGACCGCGGCGGACGGGGCCGGCGATGCCAGTGCAGTGGCCAACTGCGACGGCTGGACGCCCTGAATGCGCCGGGCGCCGTTAAAACGGGAGGCCCAGTAGGACTCCGCAAGCTGCTCGACGCGCACCCGCCCGCGCCGGGCCGGCGCGTGCACGAACCTGCCCTCGCCGACGTAGATGCCGACGTGCGAGTAGCGACGTCCCAGGGTGTTGAAGAACACGAGATCGCCGGGCGCGAGTTCGCTGCGGTCGAGGGCCTGGCCGACCCGGAAAATGTCTTCAGACCGCCGGGGCAGCGCCAGCGCGGCGGACTCGCTGAACACATAACCAACAAAGCCGCTGCAGTCAAAGCCGGACGGTGACCGCCCGCCATAGCGGTATGGCGCGTCGACCAGCGTCAGCGCGCGCAAGACGACCTCGGTCGAGGCGCCGGCTGCCAACTCCTGCGCGGTCGCTGACGGCGATACCCAGGCAAGACACACGACGAATAGCGCGGTCTTAAGCTGCCCGAATGCCATCCTTCTCCGCCTCATGCCCGCCCTTGCCGGCCAAACCAGTGGCGAAAATAGCGCATTCCAGCGAGAAAACCTAAAGGTGACCGGGGTTTACGCCGATCAATTACGCTAAATTCCATCCACAGCGCGAGGACGGCCGGCGTCGGGGCGCCGGCTCACAGTCCGCTCACGAGGTTGGCTTGCCCACCGATACCACCAAGACATCAACGCCGAGCGCGCCGCCCAAACCGCGCGTTCTCATTGCCGACGACTCCCGCATCGTGCGGGCGTCGATCGTCCAGCACATCCGCGACCGTTTCGACATTCGCGAGGTGATGGACGGGGACGCGGCGTGGCAGGCCATCCTCCTCGACTCCTCGATCCGTGTCGTCATCACCGACCTCACGATGCCCAAGGTCGACGGCTTCGAACTGCTGAATCGCGTCCGAAGTTCCAAGGTGCAGCGCATTCGCGAACTGCCGATCGTCGTCATCACGGGCGAGGACGAGGGCGCGGAGCGCGACCGAGCTGCGGCCCTTGGCGCGACAGATTTCATTCAGAAGGGAGTCGGCGCGGCCGAACTTGTCGCCCGCCTCGAGGTGCTGGTCCGGCTTTCGGCCACCCGCGAGGCGCTCGCCGAAAGCCAGGCGTCGCTCGAGTCTTCGCGGACGGTCGACGGCGAAACCGAACTGCTGAACATGCCGTTTTTCGACAAGCAGGTCGAAAAACTGATCTCCTTCGCGCGCCGCAACCTGTCGGACGTCGCCCTGATCTGCGTGCGAGTCGAGCTCTCGCTGCCGCAGCAGGAAACCTGGGAAGGCGAAGTGGACCAGCGCATCAAGCTGGTCGGCCGGACGCTGGCGGCCTCGATCCGGCTCGAAGACCTCGGTACCCGCTCAGACAAGTTTGAATTCTGCGTGGCGACGCCCTCCTCCGGTCTGTCAGGGGTGCTGCGCTTTGCCGCACGCCTGCGCAAGGTGCTCGAAAACGTCGAGGCCGCGGGACCCGGCGTGGAGGTCTGGACCTGCATCGGCCTTTCTACCCTGTCGGAGGAATTAAGGCGCAGCGCGGAGGAACTTCGTGCGCTGGCTCAAAAGCGTGCCGCGCAGGCACAGCAAAATCGCTCGCGCCGCATCATTCTTGGAACGTCGGACGGCGTCGCTCCTGGCGCGATGGATCCGAAGCCCGAAGACGGATCGATGGACATCAACCTGGCACTGGCGCTGATTCGCGCGGGCCGGGCCGCAGAAGTGGTCGCACACCTGCCGAGACTGCTCGAGCAGATTGCGCCACTGCTGAAACTGGTGCGGCAGCAGAAAGAACTACAAGCCACACCGGCGGAGGGAGGCAACATCCATGGCGAAGTACAAGGAGTTCCACGCTAAGTCGATTACCGATCCTTCCGCCTTCTGGACGGAGGAGGCGGCGCTGATCGACTGGCAGCAGCCGTTCACTCAGGTTCTCGACGACTCGCGGCCGCCGTTTGCAAAGTGGTTCGTCAGCGGCACGACGAACCTGTGCCACAACGCGGTGGACCGTCATCTGAAGGCGCGCGCCGACCAGGCGGCGCTCATTTACGTCTCCACCGAAACCAACGAAGAGAAGACCTACACCTTCGCGCAGCTGTATCGCGAGGTCAACCGCATGGCGGGCATCCTGCAGGCGCTGGGGGTCGGACGCGGAGACCGCGTTTTGATCTACATGCCGATGATCCCGGAGGCCACGTTTGCGATGCTGGCCTGCGTCCGCATCGGCGCGATCCATTCGGTCGTCTTCGGCGGCTTTGCCTCGGTGAGTCTTGCCACCCGCATCGACGATGCGACGCCGAAGGTCATCGTCAGCGCCGACGCCGGCTCGCGCGCAGGCAAGGCAGTGCCGTACAAGCACCTGCTCGACGAAGCGATCGCGCTGTCAAAGTCGCCGCCCCAGAGCGTGCTCATGGTGAATCGGGGTCTCGCGCCAGCGGCTATGGTCGCCGGCCGGGACGTCGACTACGCGCAGTTGCGCGCCGAGCACATGAACGACGAAGTGCCGTGCGCGTGGCTCGAATCGAGCGAGCCGTCGTACATCCTGTACACATCCGGCACCACGGGGAAGCCTAAAGGTGTGCAACGTGACACCGGCGGCTATGCAGTGGCGCTGGCGTCGTCGATGAAGCAGATCTTCTGCGGCAACGCCGGGGAAACGTACTTTTCCACCAGCGACATCGGCTGGGTGGTCGGTCACAGCTACATCGTCTACGGCCCGCTGATCGCCGGCATGGCGACGATCATGTACGAAGGCACGCCGATCCGCCCGGACGGCGGCATCTGGTGGAGCATCGTCGAGAAGTACAAGGTGACGGTCATGTTCTCGTCGCCGACCGCAATCCGCGTGCTGAAGAAGCAGGACCCGGCGCTGCTGAAGAAGTACGACCTCTCGTCTCTTCGATTGCTGTTTCTTGCGGGCGAACCGCTCGACGAACCCACCGGGCGCTGGATCGCCGATGCGATCGGCAAGCCGATCATCGACAACTTCTGGCAGACCGAAACCGGCTGGCCGATTCTGGCGATTCCGCGCGGCGTTGAGGCGTTGCCGTCGAAATTCGGTTCGCCCGGAGTGCCCTGCTATGGCTACAACGTGAAGCTTTTCAACGAGGCGAGCGGGGAAGAGATCACCGCCCATCACGAAAAGGGCGTCGTGGCGATCGAAGGTCCACTGCCGCCGGGGTGCATGAGTACCGTCTGGGGTGACGACGCGCGCTTTGTCAAGACGTACTGGACCAGCGTGCCGAACCGTCAGGTGTATTCGACCTTCGACTGGGGCATCCGCGATGAGGATGACTACTTCTTCATCCTCGGCCGCACCGACGACGTGATCAATGTTGCCGGTCACCGGCTCGGCACGCGCGAAATCGAGGAATCATTGTCGTCGCATCCGAACGTCGCCGAGGTGGCGGTCGTCGGCGTCGCCGACCAGCTCAAGGGCCAGGTGGCCGTAGGCTTCGTGATCCTGAAGGACGCGAGCAGGGCCGACACTCCTGAGAAAAAGCTCGCACACGAGGGCGAGATGATGAAGACCGTCGACAGCCAGCTCGGCGCAGTCGCGCGGCCGGCACGCGTCCATTTCGTCAGCGCCCTGCCGAAGACCCGCTCCGGCAAGCTGCTGCGTCGCTCGATCCAGGCGCTGTGCGAAAGACGCGACCCCGGCGACCTGACGACGATCGAGGATCCGATCGCGCTGGATCAGATCCGCAACGCGGTTCGCGGCTGAACTTCCGCAGCAACGGCCGTGAGCTCGCGTAAGCTCGCGGCCGTTTTCCATTGGATCGCGACGTGACATTCAACTACGCGCTCTCCGACCTGGTACTGCCGCCGACCTCGCTGATCGTGGTGACACTCGTCGGTGCGATGCTGCTGCGGCGACGCCGGACCCTCGGCCTCGCCCTCATCGTGGGCGCCCAACTCGTGCTGCTGGCTCTTTCGCTGCCGGTCGTCGCCAACGCACTGGCGCGCTCGCTCGAGCCACCACCGGTCACAGCGGCGGACCTGAAACGCGCGCAGGCGATCGTCATTCTCGCCGGCGGCAACAACCGCGGGTCGCCGGAGTGGGGCGGCGAGACGGTCAAGACGTACACGCTGCAGCGGCTGCGCTACGGCGCCCGGCTCGCACGCGAAACCGGCCTGCCCATTTACGTCAGCGGCGGCCGCCCGCAAGGCGGAAAGTTCGCCGAAGGCGCACTGATGAGCGATGTGCTGATAAAGGAGTACGACCTTTCGGTGCGCTGGGTCGACGTGACCGCGATGACCACCGGGGAAAATGCACTGGCAGCCGCTCGGGACCTCAAACCCGTTGGGCTGATGCGCGTTGCGCTCGTCACTGATGCGATACATATGCCACGCTCGCGCCAAGTGTTCGAAGCGGCCGGATTCGAAGTCATTGCGTGCCCCACCGCTTTTGCCGGACAGCGGCCGTTCAGCCTGCACCAGCTGGTGCCGGGCGTTGCAGCACTGCAGCTTTCGCAGGCGGCGTTGCGCGAATGGGTTTCCGGAGGTTATTACCGACTTCGGTATCGCCAAATTACCGCAGGAGAAACCACTTAGGAGTCGACATGAGGACGAAACCAATGCTGACGCTCGAAGACGCGAAGAAAATAGTGGCCGCGGCCGAGGCGGAAGCCTCGTCGCATCAGTGGAATGTCGTCATCGCGGTCTGTGACGATGGCGGCCACCTGCTGCTCCTGCAACGCATGGACGGTGTCGCTCCGGTGTCCGCGGCGATCGCTCCGGCGAAGGCGCGCGCTGCTGCGCTGGGCAAGCGCGAAACGAAGATCTACGAAGAGATGATCAACGGCGGCCGGACGGCCTTCCTGTCGGCGCCCCTCGACGGCATGCTGGAAGGCGGCGTGCCGATCATCGTCGAAGGTCACGTCGTCGGCGCCGTCGGGGTCTCCGGCGTGAAGTCGATTGAGGATGCGCAGGTCGCGAAGGCCGGTATCGCAGCGCTTTAGCCCCAGGGCTGAGTGGCGCCGGTCATCCCGGGGACGTGAGTCGACGTTTCCGCCGCCCGGCGTCCGCGGTTGATGTTGATCGTCGCCAGCGCCAGCAGGCCGGCCACGAAGAAGAGCCCCGTGGCACCGATGCCGAGGCGATGGTTATTGTCGGTTACGAAAACCACCGCGCCGTAGCTGACGGGCCCGATGATCGCCGCCAGCTGCGTCGCGAAAGTCCACAGACCGTAGAACTCCGCCAGCCGATCTTTCGGCGCGAAAAGACCGACCATCGCGCGACCCGCGGACTGGCTCGAACCCATCGCCAGGCCGGCAAGGTTGGCTGCGATCCAGAACATCGCAGCGCTGGTTGCAAGCCCCGCGACGATGACCATCGCAAGCCACATCAGCAACGTCAGCGCGAGCGCCGGCTTGTGACCAATGGCGTCCTGCACGTAGCCGAACGCAAACGCTCCGATCGCCGCGGTGATGTTGACGACCAGAACCAGCGCCATGGTCTGCACGAACGTGAAGTTCATGACTTCCTGGGCGTAGATCGCCGCCAGGGCAATGACGACCATGACGCCGGCTTGATAGAAGACGCCGCAAGCAAGGAGACGCGCAAAGTCGCGGTACCGATCGACCTGGCGCAACGTCTGCCAGAGTCGCGACAGGGCCTGGTGCACGAAGTGGCCCACGCGTTCGTCCGCCTGGGGCTGCGCGCGCTCGCGGACGATCAAGAGCGCCGGCGTGGCGGCAATCGCGAACACCGCGGCGGTGATCAGCATCGTGATCGGCACGAACTCGCTTGAAGCGGCCCCTTGCGCCTGCGCCCACTGCACGTAAACGAGACAAAGTGCGAGCGTGATGAGGCCGCCGACGTAGCCGAAGCCCCAGCCCCACCCGGATACCTTGCCGAGCGCCTCCTGCCGCGCCAGTTCCGGCAGGAAGGCCGCGACCAACCCGACCCCGGCCATAAAAAAGAAGTTGGACACCGTGATAGCTATTGCCGCCAGCGCCACGTCACCCGGGCCGACAGCCGCGAGCGCCGCGGTCCCGGCGACGCAGCCGCCGGTCGACACCGCCAGCAGCCACTTCTTGCGAGCACGCAGATCGGCATAAGCGCCGATCATCGGCATCGCCAGCATCACCAGCGCATTGGAGATGCCGAGCGTCAGGGTCCAGGCGAACGTCGCCCACGGGGCATTGGCCGCAACGACGCCGACGAAATAGGCGTTGAACACCGCGGTCAGAACGACCGTCGTATAGCCGGAGTTGGCGAAGTCATAGCCGGCCCAGGCAAACACTTCCCGCGGACGGACGCCCGGGTTGAGAGCGGCGGCATCGAAAATCGGCATCGTGGGGCGACGGGGGGACTCGACGCATGCTACGCGAGCAGTCCTGCTGGGCGGTCATTCGTATACTGAGGCGCATGGCACCCAGAGAGCTCGATCGAACCGATCGCAGGATCCTCGAGATCCTGCAATCGGATGGGCGCATCACCAATCAGGAACTCGCCGCAAGAATCGAACTCAGTCCGCGCGCCTGCCTGGATCGCGTTCGCCGGCTGGAGCGCTCAGGCCTAATCAGCGGGTACATGGCCGTCCTCGATCCCCGTCGCATCGGCGCGCAACTCACCATCATCGTCGAAGTCGTTCTGAGGGATCAATCGCAGGCAACGCATCTTCGCTTCGAGCAGCGGATGCGAACGGCCGATGAAGTCGTCGAATGCTTCCTGGTCTCGGGCCCCTGTGACTATGTCCTCAGGCTCGCGTGTCGTGACCTCGATCACTATCGCGATCTGACCAACGCATGGACCGATGATCCGGCGCTCGGCATCGAGAAGATCAGTTCCAAGCCTGAGCTTCAGACGATCAAGGCGTTTCGCGGCTATCCGCTGCCCTGACGTCGCGGTCATCTGCAAGCGCCGCAGCGCACCGCAGATTCGGCGGTGCGAAGTCGCGCGTACCACCGTTTCACGCGGCCCACGGATTGCCCTTCTGCCTCCTAACGATGGTGGTCTCAATAGACTTCGGGAAAGGCTTAACGAGGTGTGTGATGGATGCCCGGATTGGACAGGTTTACAGCGCTTCGGCAAATGCGATTGCGCTCGAACAGGAGTTCGCGGCGCCAAATTACAGGCCGGTTCCGGTCGTGCTGGAACGGGGCGAAGGCTGCTGGCTGTGGGACACCGACGGCAAGCGCTATCTCGATTTCATGTCCGCGTATTCTGCGGTCAGCCATGGCCATGCGCATCCACGTCTGGTGCGGGCACTGAGCGAGCAGGCGCAGCGCATGGCGGTCACCTCGCGCGCCTATCACTCGACGGCTCTGGGTCCGTTCCTGGCGGCGCTGGTTGAAGCGGCCGACCTTGAGGCACCGGCGCGCGCGCTACCGGCCAGCGGCGGCTGTGAATCGGTTGAAACCGCGATCAAAGCCGCACGGCGCTGGGGCTATAGAGTCAAGGGCATTCCTGCGGATCGCGCCGAGATCGCTGTTGCACGCGGAAACTTTCACGGCCGTTCTTCAACGGTGGTCGGATTCTCGACCGAAGCAGCCTATCGATCGGACTTCGGCCCGTTTACACCCGGCTTCCGGCACTTTGATTTCGGCAGCCTCGAATCACTGGACGGCGCAATCGGGGCGACGACCTGCGCCGTACTGATGGAACCGATCCAGGGTGAGGCCGGCATTGTCGTTCCGCCGGGCGGATTCCTGAAGGCGACGCGCCGGCTCTGCGAGCAACGCGGCGTCCTGCTGATTCTCGATGAAATCCAGTCGGGCCTTGGTCGGACCGGCGCGATGTTCGCCTACATGCACGACGACACTCGACCTGACGGCGTGCTTGTCGGCAAGGCGCTCGGCGGCGGTCTGCTGCCCGTTTCGGCCTTTGTTGCGCGGGCCGACGTGCTCGATCTGATGGAGCCCGGCAGCCACGGCTCGACGTTCGGCGGCAATCCGCTGGCCGCACGCGTGGCGCTCGAAGCGCTGCGCGTGCTCGATGAGGAACATCTCGTCGAACGCAGCCGCGTGCACGGCGCGCATCTGCTGTCGCGTTTGCAGCGCATCCAGTCACCGCTGATTCGCGCCGTCCGCGGTCGTGGACTCTGGGCCGGCGTGGACCTCGACCCGGCGCGGGTGTCGGCGCGCCGAGTCGTCGAACTCATGGCGGAACGGGGCGTGTTGACGAAGGAAACGCACGAAACCGTCATCCGCTTTGCGCCGCCGCTGACGATCAGCCGTGCGCAGCTCGACTGGGGTGTCGATGTCTTCGCCGCGGTGATCTCGCAATGCGAAGCGTCGACTGAATCCGCCCTGCTCGTCGCGCCGGCTTGACCCGCCGTCCGTCGCGTTCCGCCGCGACGGCGTGCGTACCTTTGCCGCATACGCAAGTCCCCACCATCGCTCTTCAGAGTGACGCGCCCTCCTCCGGACGGGCGATCCCTGATGATCCGGGCGCTGTCGAAACTCCATTGACACCCTGGCGTGGAGAATTCGATGCGTGCCCTTTCAACCGTTGACGGCAGCGCCGACGCGATTCGCGAGGCGGCCGAGGTCGCGCAGGCACGAGATGACAATCGTCTCGCCCTGGAACGCGAGCTCGATCGGCTGAACCTCGCGATACAGGGCTCTGCGGCCGCGCTCGGCCAGCACCTGTCGTGGACCATCGTGGCGCAGGCGCTCCTGCTGTTCGCCTACGTCGTTGTTCTCGTCGGGGGGTGGAACACCCCGCTTCCCGGCAAGCGTTGGCTGCTGACCGGAATCGGCGCATTCGCCGGCATCGCGTTGGTCTGCACTTACCTCGGACTGCGGGCGGCACGCGACCGGGTGGGTCCGCTCAAAATGCAGCGGCAGCGGGTCGAAGATGCGCTCGAACGTGTCGCCGCGCGACCCCCTGCCTTTGCCCGACAGGGCACCGTCACCGCGCTGCTGGCCCAGGCTTCGACGCGGGGTCTCCCACTGCTGATCGTCGCCGGCTGGATTGCGCTAACGCTATACACGCTGGCGCTGCCGCTGCCCACTGAACCGCGTACCGCGGCCGCCGCTGAATCGCGTGCGAGCGCCGCCGCGCCCGCTGCAGCAACCCCGGTGCGACCGGCGAGCAAGGTGGCAAACAAAGGCATCGGAACGCCCACCGTGGATACGGCTGCGCCGCCGGCTGAACCCACCAGTGACGCACCCAGCGAAGCGCCGTTGCTCAATTTCTTCCGCCGCGCGGTCAACACTCCGCCGGCGGCAGAGCCGCAGGAGCGGGTGACTCCATAGCGGAAGCTCAGCGCGCCCAGGCGGGCTTGCGCTTTTCCATGAATGCCTGGACGCCTTCCTGTGCGGCCTCGTCGATCATGTTGCAGGCCATCGTCTGGCCGGCCATCTGATACGCGGCCTCGATGCCGGTTTCGATCTGACGATAGAAAAGCTCCTTGCCCATCGCAATCGCCACCGGCGGCTTGGCGACGATGGCAGCTGCCAGGCGTGCAACCTCGGCATCGAGCTGATCGGCCGGCACCACGCGGTTGACGAGGCCGCGTGCCTGCGCCGTCGCTGCGTCGATGAAGTCGCCGGTAACCAGCATTTCGAACGCCTCCTTGCGGCCGACGTTGCGCGACAGCGCCACCCCCGGCGTGGAACAGAACAGTCCCACGTTGATGCCGCTCACCGCGAAGCGTGCGTCCGATGACGCGACGGCGAGATCACACATCGCAACCAGCTGGCAGCCCGCCGCCGTGGCAATTCCGTGGACCCGCGCGATGACCGGTTGTGGCATGCGCTGGATCGTCATCATCAGCTTCGCGCACTGCGCAAACAGTTGCCGGTAATAGTCGACCGAAGGGCTCGCTTTCATCTGCTTCAGGTCGTGCCCCGGACAGAACGCCTTGCCCTTGCCGGCGATGATGACGACGCGCGCGTCAGTGTCGCGTGCGACCGCATCGAGCTCGGACTGCAGCGCAGTGAGCATCTCCTCGGACAGCGCGTTGAACTGCTGCGGGCGGTTGAGCGTCAGCGTCACCACGCCGCGTTCATCGCGATCGTTCTGCACATACGGCTCCGCGATCGCGCGGGCTTCCGGGGCATTCATGGTCGTCTCCTTGAATGGCTAAACATCGATGGCCGTGGCGGATTTCGCCTGCTGCCTGAGCGTGAACTTCTGGATCTTGCCGGTCGAAGTCTTCGGCAGCGGACCGAAGATCACGCGCTTCGGCATTTTGAACCCCGGCAGGTACTGGCGGCAGTGCTCGAGCAAATCGTCGGTCGTCAGTGTGACACCGTCCTTGAGTTCGACGAAGGCGCACGGCACCTCGCCCCACTTCGGGTCCGGCTGCGCCACGACCGCCGCCGCCATGACCGCGGGGTGGCGGAACAACGCATCCTCGACTTCGATCGATGAAATGTTCTCGCCGCCGGAAATGATGATGTCCTTGCTGCGGTCCTTGATGCGCAGATAGCCGTCCGGATAAGCCACCGCCAGATCGCCCGAGTGAAACCAGCCGCCGCTGAAAGCTTCGTGGGTCGCCTTTTCGTTCTTCAGGTAACCCTTCATCGTGATGTTGCCGCGGAACATCACCTCGCCCATCGTCTCGCCGTCCCAGGGCACCGGCTGCAGGCTCACGGGGTCGAGCACTGCGACGCCCTCTTCCAGCGTATAGCGCACGCCCTGCCGGCCGATCAGCGCGGCGCGCTCGCCAACATCCAGCGTTGCCCAGCCCGGTTGCCTGGCGCATACGGTCGCGGGTCCGTAGACCTCGGTCAGACCGTACACATGGGTCAGGTCGAAGCCGATTTTCTCCATGCCTTCGATCATCGCCGCCGGTGGACTGGCCGCAGCGACCATCGCGCTGACACGGTGTCCGATGCCGCGCCTCAGCTCCTCCGGCGCGTTGATCAGCATCGAATGCACGATAGGCGCGCCGCAGTAGTGCGTGACGCGATGCGCACGGATCGCGTCGAACACGGCCGCGGCCTCGACGCGCCGCAGGCACACATGCGTTCCGGCCATCGCCGCGATCGTCCACGGAAAACACCAGCCGTTGCAGTGGAACATCGGCAGCGTCCACAGGTACACCGGGTGATGTGGCATCGCCCAGACCAGCACGTTCGAAACGGCGTTTGTATAGGCGCCACGATGCGAATAGACGACGCCCTTGGGATTTCCCGTCGTGCCCGACGTGTAGTTGAGCGCGATCGCGTCCCATTCGGCCGCCGGTTGCAGCCACGCATGATCCGGCAATCCCGTCGCCAGGAAGGCTTCGTACGCCAGTTCGCCCACCGGCGTGCCCGGACCGTCGTACACCGGATCATCGACATCGATCACTGACAGCGGCCGTTGCAGAAGCTCGACTGCCGCGCGGACCGTCGAAGCAAACTCGCGGTCGACGATGATGACCTTCGCTTCGCCGTGCTCCAGCATGAACGCGATCGACGCCGGATCCAGCCGCGTGTTCAGCGCATTCAACACCGCGCCAGCCATTGGAATGCCGTAGTGCGCCTCGACCATCTGCGGCGTGTTCGGCAGCATCACGGCCACCGTGTCGCCCCGGCCGATGCCGATGCGCGACAGTGCATCGGCCAGTTGACGTGACCGCGCATAAACCTCGCGCCAGGTCCGACGAATCAGCGTGGCGCCACTGCCATGCACGACCGCGGTCAGATCCGGGAACACCGTCGCGCTGCGCTCGACGAAGCCAAGTGGCGACAGTGCAGCGAAGTTTGCGGGGTTGCGGTCCAGCCCGACGTCGTAGATGGTGTTTGGCATCCTTGCTCAGCTCGGCGCAAGCCGAGCTTCTTGTGCACGCGCGCTGGGCCGCTCGAAGCCCTGTCTTCCAATCTCTCCGCTGCGAGTGCACCCGCAGCCTCCCAGCAGCCGCCTGCACGAGCAGCGCTTCTATAGCTGCGCCAGCGTCTTCAGGTGTGCCGCGACACTGCGAGCCAGCGCACTCAGGTTGTATCCGCCTTCCAGTGAACTGACGATCCGTCCCTCGGCGAATTCCTCACCGACATCCATCAGCCGCTGCGTGATGTACGCGTAGTCTGCTTCGACGAGCCCCATCTGGCCGAGGTCGTCTTCCCGGTGCGCATCGAAACCCGCCGAGATGAACAGCATCTGCGGCCGGAATTCGCGCAGGCGCGGCATCCAGACCTCGTCGACCACCTGACGCACGACGTCGCCCTTGGTTCCCGCCGGAAGCGGCACATTCACCATGTTTTTCGCCACGTGCTCGGTGCCGGTGTACGGGTAAAACGGATGCTGGAAAAAACTGACCATCAGCACACGGTCATCGCCTGCCAGGATCTCTTCCGTACCGTTACCGTGATGCACATCGAAATCGACCACTGCCACACGCTCCAGGCCATGCGTCGAAAGCGCATGGCGGGCGCCGATCGCGACGTTGTTGAAGAAGCAAAACCCCATGGACGCAGCCTTGCGGGCGTGATGTCCGGGGGGGCGCACGGCGCAGAACGCGTTGGCAAGTTCCCGGCCGATGACGCGATCCGCCGCTTCGAGCACGGCGCCTGCGGAGCGAAGCGCCGCGTCCCAGGTGTGCGGATTCATCGACGTGTCGGGATCGACAGGCCAGTAGCCTTGCTGTGGTACGCTGGATTTCAACCTATCAATGTATGCGGCGTCATGGGCGCGCGCCAGCGCTTCTTCCGACGCGAGCGGTGCGTCGAAGTGTTCCAGATGCGGCGCGATGCCCGTCGAAATCAGGTGATCGTGTATGGCTGCGAGCCGTTCCGGGCTTTCCGGATGCCACGAACCCATCTCGTGCGCGCTACAGGCACGGTGCGTGAAGAACCCTGTGTGAAGCATGTCTCCTTCCAGCCGGCTTTCGAGGACCGCGTAGCGCGACCCGGATATTTGACCCCATGTTAGAGAAATTCCGCGCGACCGCCACTCAGATCGGCAGTGTGATCGTCGGCAAGAGCCTGCAGATACGCCAGAGCCTCACCTGCCTGCTGGCCGGCGGCCATCTGCTGATCGAGGACGCGCCGGGGGTCGGCAAGACCACTCTCGCCCATGCCATTGCGCTGTCTCTCGGGCTGCCGTTCCGCCGCATCCAGTTCACCGCGGACCTGCTGCCGTCCGATGTTATCGGCGTATCCGTTTACGACCGCGCCAGCGGGCAATTCGTGTTTCATCCGGGCCCGATCTTCACCGAGGTGCTGCTCGCGGACGAGATCAACCGTGCGAGTCCGAAGACCCAGAGCGCAATGCTGGAGGCAATGGAGGAAAGCCAGGTTTCCACGGACGGCCTGTCGCGTCCGCTGCCTACGCCTTTCTTCGTGATAGCAACGCAGAACCCGTTGTCCCAGGTCGGCACCTTTCCGCTGCCGGAATCGCAACTCGACCGGTTCCTGATGTGCATCAGTCTCGGCTACCCAGACCGCGCCGCGGAGCGTGCACTGTTGGCCGGAGAATCCCGCCGCGACATGCTCAAGTCGCTGCCCGCGGTCGCTCGACCCAGTGATCTCGTCGCTGCACAGGCTGAAGTCAAGCGGGTCTTTGTCTCCGCCGCGCTACTCGACTATATCCAGGCACTGATGGGTCATACGCGCGCATCGGGCAAGTACGCCGAGGGGCTTTCGCCGCGGGGAGGCCTGGCGCTTCTGGCCGCGTCCCGCGCCTGGGCCTGGCTGGATGGCCGCAATCACGTGATCCCCGAGGACGTGCAGAACGTGATGCCGGCTGTCGCCGGCCATCGGCTGCATGCGGTCAGCCGGGACAGTGGCCGTGCGCTGCATGGCAGGGAGCTCGTCAGCCAGCTGATCGGCGCGGTTCCGGTGCCTTAATCTGGCGGTTCAAGGAAGCAGCGTGCGATGAGCGTGACCGTCCATCCGTTCACGATTCGCGTCGGTCAGTGGATCGCGGGGCGTCGCGGACCGGAAACCGGCGCGGTGTTGCTCGATCGACGCCGCGTCTACATCCTGCCGACGAATCCGGGTCTTCTCTTCGGCGCAGCAATGCTGGTGCTGCTGATCGGGTCGATCAATTACAGCCTGCAACTGGGCTACGTACTCACCTTCCTCGTCACCAGCATGGCGATCGTCGGCATGCACACGACCCATGCGAATCTCGCGCAGATCGTGCTTCGAGGTGTCAGGGTCGAGCCCGTCTTTGCCGGAGATGTCGCCGTCTTCGAATTGACCGCCGCGAACCCGACAACGGTCGATCGGTTCGCGCTGCGCTTTTCATTCATCGAACCGACCGCATCTGCACACTGGTTTTCGATCTTCCGCAGGCGTGCCGAGCGCATGCCGTCGGTCTCCTACGCGGTGCCCGCGCGCGGCGACCGCAGCGTCGGTGTGCCGCTGCCGGCTCCGGTACGCGGACGGCTGCCCGCGCCGCGCATCGTCATCGAAACGCGTTATCCGTTCGGCTTGTGGCGCGCGTGGGCCTACCTGACACCTGCGCTCACGGGATTGGTGTACCCCACGCCCGAACTCAATGCCCCGCCGCTGCCCGCAGCGGGAGTCGGAGGGGGCGATGGCGTCGGACTCGCCGCCTCCGGAGACGATTTTGCCGGCGTCCGGCCCTATACGCCGGGTGATCCCCAGAAGATGATCGCGTGGCGGCTCGCTGCACGCAGCGACGAACTCTCGGTCAAGCAGTTCGAAGCGCAGGGAGGTGGCGAGTTGCTGCTCGACTTCGAGCACCTGCCGCAACACCTTGACCTGGAGAGCAAGCTGTCGCGCCTGACGCGCTGGGTGCTGGACGCTGACGCGGCCCATATGCGCTACGGCCTCCGGCTGCCGGGCTCCATGGTTTTTGCCGGCAGCGGCCCTCACCACCGCGAGCATTGCCTGAGCGCACTTGCGCTCTGCAAGGCCTGACATGGATTCGGCGAGCATCGATGCTCGTCCCGCCCGGCGCCTGGCACGCTGGGCGAGCGACGCAACGAGGCTCTTCGGCCCGCAGACTTCGAGCGCGGCACGGGAGCGTCGCGACACGCTGGTCCTGCTGGTTGCCGTCGCGCTGGTCGTCTTTCCCCACTTCGATCACCTACCGTGGTGGGCCACGTCGGTCGTATTGCTGCTGCTGGTCTGGCGCGTCTGGCTGACGCTCGTGCAGCGGCCGCTGCCGGGTCGATTCATCATGTTGCCGCTGCTGCTCGCGGCCGGTGGCGCGGTCTATATACAGCATCGAACGCTTGCCGGTCAGGATGCAGGCGTGACTTTCCTGCTGCTGCTGATGGCGCTGAAACTGCTCGAAATGCGCGCGCGCCGCGACATCTTCATCGTCATCTTCCTGGCGTTCTTCATCTTGCTGACGCAGTTTTTGTACGGCCAGGAATTGCAGGTGGCGGCTGTGACCGTCGCCGCCGTCGTGGCCCTCTTCTTCGTACTGGTCAGTGTCAACCTCGACGAGGTCGACCTGCCCGCCACGCGCAAGCTGCGGCTTGTCGGCCTCACTCTCGTCAAGGCGATTCCGCTGGCGGCGGCGCTGTTTTTCCTGTTTCCACGGCTTTCCGGGCCGCTGTGGGGCATGCCCGGGGAATCACGCCAGGGCAAGACCGGCCTTTCGGAGTCGATGGCACCGGGCTCGATCAGCAGGCTGCTGGATTCGGACGACGTCGTTTTTCGCGTGCGCTTTGACACCGCCGCACCCGACAACGGCAAACTCTACTGGCGTGGGCCGGTTTTCGGGAACTTTAATGGCCGGGTCTGGACCTCGCGCGTTCGAAGGTCGGCCGATGTGCCAACGCTCAGAGTCCAGGCCGACCCGCGATCGGCGATCAGTTACGAGATTACGCTTGAACCGCATAAGCGTGACTGGCTGTTCGCGCTCGAGGCGCCGGTGGCGCTTCCCGCGCTGCCCGGCTTCCAGGCGCGTCTGACACCCGAGATGCAACTGCTGATGAGCGGACTGGTTCTCGAACGGCTTCGCTACGACATGCGTTCTTCAACCGAGTATCGCCTCGACGCACACGACAGCGCGCCGGATCTACGGGACTGGCTCGAACTTCCGGACGGTTACAACCCCCGCACGCTGCGGTTTGCGGACGAGTTGCGCGAACGCGCGTCGGTGCAGACGGCGAAGCCGCTAGACGCGCAGCTCGTGAACGCGGTGCTGGATCACTTTCGCCGCGGCGGCTACAGCTACACGCTGTCGCCGCCGGCGCTGGGTCGGAATTCCGTCGATGACTTCCTGTTCGACACACGGCTCGGTTTCTGCGAGCACTACGCCGCGGCCTTCGTGGTCGTGATGCGCGCTCTTGGCGTGCCTGCACGCGTCGTCACCGGATACCAGGGCGGAGAAATGAATCCCGTCGATGGCTTCATGACCGTGCGGCAATCGGACGCGCACGCGTGGAGCGAAGTCTGGCTGCTGGGGCGCGGCTGGGTACGGGTTGATCCCACCGCAACCGTTGCGCCGATCCGCATCGAGCGCGGCGCTGCCGAGATCGCCCGGCAGTCCGGGCGCGCGCTCGAGGGACTTCGCGGCCAGGGTTCATGGCTGCAGGCGTTGCGGTACAACTGGGAGGCGATCCAGAACAGCTGGAATCAGTGGGTGATTTCTTACTCGGAGGAGCAACAGCGCGCGCTGGTCGAACGCCTGGGACTGATGCCCACACTGCAAAATGTCGCGCTCGTGCTTGCGCTGGTCATGGGACTGCTGCTGGCCTGGCTCGCGGCGGTGTCGATGCGGCCGCGCACCGTGCAAGATCCCCTCGGTGCCGCATTCGAACTGCTGCGCGATCGGCTGGAAAAGGCCGGCGTGGCCGCCTCGGCCTCGTGCGGACCGCGTGAGCTCTACGCGCGCAGCAAGCGCGCACTGGTCGAAGACGACGTGAAGACCGCACGCCGGCTGCTTTCGCGCTACGAACGCCTGCGCTATGGACCGGCGTCGGCAAGCGCGACTCGCACCGACATACGCGCCCTGCGCCGCGCGATCCGAGGCTTCAGGCCACGCCCCAGTCCGCTTTGACGATGCGTCGAAGAACCGCCCTTTTTGCACTGCTGGCGTGCGCGATCCCGCTTTGCGCGCGCGCGCGTGCGTCCTACCCGGCTCGAGATGACGTTCGTCAGTTCATCGACGAGCTGGTCAGTGCGCACGGCTTCGAACGCCGTCGGGTCGAACGCTGGCTCGGTGATGCGCGCTACTCGGCCAGCGTCGAGCGCCTGATGCAACCGGCGATCCCGTTCGCACAGCGCAACTGGTACGAATACCGCGACCGATACGTGGAGGCGGCCCGGGTGGCCGCCGGCGCCGCGTTCTGGCAGACGCACGCCGCCACCCTGGCTCGAGCAGAAGCGCGGTTCGGCGTTCCGGCCGAGATCGTTGTCGCGATCATCGGCGTCGAAACGTATTTCGGTCGCATCACCGGAAACTTCCGCACGATCGATGTCTTCACCACGCTGTCTTTCGATTACCTCCGGCGCGCAGACTTCTATCGCTCGGAGTTCATCGAGTTCCTGTTGCTGGCGCGCGAGCAGCAGCGCGACCCGTTAACGTACCGGGGATCTTTTGCCGGCGCCATCGGCCTGCCGCAGTTCATGCCGGGATCGATTCGTCGCTGGGCCATCGACTTCGACGGCGATGGACGCATCGATCTGCTGGCCAGCCCGGCCGATGCGATCGGCTCGGTCGCAAGCTTTCTGGTCGGCCACGGGTGGCAGCGTGACCAGCCGATCGTGTTCGAAGTGCAGGCCGACGAAGCCATCGTCGATGCGCTCGGCCGCGGCATCGAAGCCCGAACGTCGTGGTCGGCGGCGCTCGCGGGAGGGGTCATCGGCGATCTGCCGCTGTCGCTGGATACGCCGGTGCTGCTCATCGACCTTCCGGTCATAAACGACGATGCGCAGTTAGGGCGCGAGTTCCGCATTGGCACGGCCAACTTCAGCGCCATCCTGCATTACAACCGCAGCTACTTCTACGCCAGCGCGGTGGCCGAATTGGCGGCCGCGCTGCGCGAACGCATGCCGAAGCGCCTCTGAGCGCCGTGCCGCTATTCGGCGTCCGGCTGGCGTGACGGCTGGGCGTCAGCGAATGCCCCAAGCTCCATGCAGCGGTCGAAGATCTGCATCAGTGTCGGCACATGGTCGAGACGGCAATCGAAGCGACGCGCATTGAAAATCTGCGGCACCAGCACGACATCGGCGAGGCTGACACGGTCGGCGAAGACATGCCTGCCGCTACGCCCTTCGGCCAGCAGACGCGCCTCAAGGGCGCCGAGGCCCTGCTCGACCCAATGCCGGTACCACGCGTTCTTCGCGTCCTCGTCCACGCCGAGCTGTTGCACCAGATAGCGCAGCACACGCAGGTTGTTGAGCGGATGAATTTCGCAGGCGATCGTCAATGCGAAGGCGCGCACATAGGCGCGGTCCAGCGGCTGCTGTGGCAGCAACGGCGGCTCGGGATGGACCTCATCGAGGTACTCGATGATCGCCAATGACTGAGTCAGCACATGGCCGTCGTCGTCCAGCACCGGTATCAACGCGTCGGCATTGAGCATGCGAAACGCCGGTGCGAACTGCTGTCCGCCGCCCTTGGTCAGGTGAACCACGGCATAGTCGTAGCTCAGCCCCTTCAGATTGAGCGCGATACGAACGCGGAATGAAGCCGAACTGCGGAAGTAGTTGTAAAGCTTCAACATGCGTCCATCCTATCGAACGAACTGCACCAGCCAGAGCGAAAGTCCCGGCACCAGCAGCAGCACACCGAGACGCAGCGCATCGGCCATAAGGAACACGCCAACATGACGGTACGCCTGGGCGACCGGTAGGTCGCGCGCCAAGGCGGCGACCACATAGACGTTGAGTCCGACCGGGGGCGCAATCAGGCCGATGTTGACGACCGTCAGCAGCAGGATGCCGAACCATATGCCCTTTGCTTCGAGTGACAGCCCGAGCAGGTCAAGCTGCATCACGGCCGGAAACACGACTGGCAAGGTCAGCAGCAGCATCGACAGTTCGTCCATCACTCCACCCAGGACGACGTAGAACAGCAGCACCATCGCGAGGATGGCCAGCGGCGGCCACGGCAGCGCGCCGATAAGTTCTGCCGCCCGGGCCGGCATCTGCGTCAGCGCCAACGCGCCGTTCAGCATGTCGGCCCCGAGGAAGATCATGAAAATGATGCCCGACGTTTCGGCGGTGGCAAGCAGGGCGACGCGCAGCCGCGCAGCCGACAATTCGCCGCGCAGGACACCCACAATGCCGGTGAGCGCGACGCCGATTGCTGCGCCCTCGGTCGCAGTGAACACGCCGCCATAGATCCCGCCCAGCACGACAAAAAAGATGGCGATGACCGGGAACACCGCGGCCAAGGTGGCCAACGCCGCGCGCAACGGTACACGGGGTTCGGCCGGCCCCAGTTCGGGCCGCCAGCGCATCAGCAGCACGATCGCCACGCAGTAGAGCACCGCGGCGAGCACGCCGGGCAGCAGCGCGGCAGCAAACAGGCGCGCGATGCTCTGCTCGGCGATGATGGCGTACAGCACCAGCACGACCGAGGGCGGGATCAGAATGCCGAGCGTTCCGCCGGCCGCCAGTGTGGCGACCGCGAAACCCTCGTTGTACCGATAGCGTCGCATCTCCGGCAGCGCCGCCTGGGCGATGGTCGCCGCGGTGGCGACCGATGAACCGCAGACGGACCCGAATGCGGCGCTCGCAAGGATCGCGGCCTGTGCCAAGCCTCCGCGCCAGTGTCCGACAAAGCTTGTCGCGGCGCGAAACAACGCGCTCGACAGCCCTCCGTGTGTGGCCAGCTGACCCATCAGCAGAAAGAGTGGGATGACCGAGAGGTCGTACAGGGAAAATCGCGCGAACGCCATGCCCTTGACATACGCGAGCCACGCGCCGGCACCGGACAGCACGACGTAGCCGACGGCGCCCGGAATGAACATCGCCACCCACACCGGCACGCGCACTGCCATCAACGCCAGCATCGCGGCGAAGAGCAGCAACGCGGTGAGCGAAGCCATCAGCCGTTGTCGGCGCCCGGCCGAATCAAATCGAGCGCCGCAATCAGCGCCGCCAGGATCAGCGCGGGCACCATCGGTGCGTAGGCGAGCCAGAGCGGCACGCCAAGCACCATCGAGGTTTCGCCGACCCGGCGGAGATCAGCAACCCCGGCACCGGCCCGCCATGCAAGCAGGCCCAGCACGACGGCAGCCAGTAACTGCGCCAGCGCATCGAGGCGGCGGTGCACCGATGACCCCGCACGCGCCGTGAAGACGTCGACGATCAGATGGCTGCCGTGTAGCTGGCAATACGGCAGGAACAGCGCCAGGGCCACCGCGGTGCCGAGTTGCACGAGTTCGACGTCACCGGGCACCGGGCTCGAGTGCAGCCACCGGCCGAGCACCGAGGCGACAGTCAGGCCGGCCACCAGCAGCAGCACCGCGCCGCCCGTCAATGCGAATGCCGCGGCGGCGCCGCGGATCGACCGCCGCATCGCTACTTCGCCGCCCGAGTACGCGCTTCTGAACCGGGGGCAGCACCGCGCGCGAGCAACGCACGAGCGTCAGCGAGCAGCGCATCGCCGTCGATGCCGCGGCGCTTCATGTCGGCGACCCATTCGACCAGCACCGGCCGCGCGGCACGCTGCCACGCCGCCATTTCGGAGGCCGGCACGACGATGATGGTGTTGCCACGATCGACGGCCAGCTTGCGAGCCGGCGCCTTCTGTTCCTCCCACAGCCGCCCGGCTTGCGCTGATATCTCCGCGCCGGAATTCCGATCGATCACCGTCTGAAGATCCGGCGGCAGGTTGGCATAGGTCCTGGGGTTCATCGCGAGCAGAAATACGGCCGTGTACAACGCCGGTGAGTCGGGATCGGTCTCGGTGTGGAAACGCGCCACCTCATGCACCTTGACCGCCGGCACCACCTCCCAGGGAATCACCGCGCCATCGAGCACGCCTTTGCTCATCGCGTCAGCCAGGCCGGTGACCGGCATCGAAACCGGCGACGCGCCCAGCGCGGCGAGCAATTTGTTGGTTTGCCGCGTCGGTGCACGCAACTTCATGCCGCGGAAGTCATCCAGCGTGCGCACCGCGCGATCGCGCGTGTGCAGATAACCGGCCTCGTGCACATGCACGGCGAGCGGCCGGACATCGCGGAATTCGCTGCGGCCGTGCTTTTCATAGAAGTCCCATGCAGCGCGCGAAGCCGACTGCGCGTCAGTGATCATGAACGGAAGTTCGAACACTTCCATCATCGGGAAACGTCCGGCGTTGTATCCCGGCAGCGTCCAGACGATGTCGGCGACGCCATCACGAACCTGGTCGTACAGCTGCGGTGCCGTTCCCCCCAGCTGCATCGACGGAAAGATCTGGCACTTGAGCCGGCCACTCGACTCCGCCTCGATCCTGGCGCACCAGGGCACGATCAGCTTCGCGTGCGTCGTTGACCCCGGCGGCAGGAAGTGATGCACCTTCAGCGTGACCGGCGTCTGCGCGAATGCGCACGATGCCGCAGCACCGAGCCAGACACCGAAGGCCAGAAGAACCTGCCGCAACGACATCGCCGTCATCACGTCGTCAGACGACGCGCACTTGCAACGTGCCGAGACCCGCAATACCGCCGACCATCACGTCGCCTGGCTTGACGGCGCCGACACCCTCCGGCGTACCGGTGAAGATGAGGTCGCCGGGTGCGAGCGCGTAGTACCGGGACAGGTGCTCGATCGTCTCGTTGACGTTCCAGATGAGCTTCGCCACATCGCTCGATTGGCGCTTCTGGCCGTTGACTTCAAGCCAGATGCCGGCCGCGGTCACTTCTCCGGTCGACGCGATCGGCTTGAGTGGTGCAATCGGCGCCGAATGATCGAAGCCCTTCGCCACATCCCACGGCCGCCCCTTGTCGCGCAAGGCGAATTGCAGATCGCGCCGGGTCATGTCGAGTCCTACCGCGTAGCCCCAGATGTGCCTGGCTGCATCGTCCTGGGTGATGCGGCGACCGCCGCGACCGATTGCAACCACCAGTTCGATCTCATGGTGCAAATTGGCCGTCTCGCCGGGATAGGGCAACTCGCCAGCGGCCCCGAACGCGACGGGCAACACCGCGTCCGCAGGCTTCATGAAGAAAAACGGTGCCTCTCGCTCGGAGAACCCCATTTCCTTTGCGTGGTCGGCATAGTTGCGACCGACGCAGTAGATCCGATGAACCGGAAACAGATCGGTCGTACCGTCAATCGGCACGACGGCTTGTGCCGGAGCGGCGATGGCGTAGCCCATTGGGCGGAGTCTCCGCGACAAAGGCGGCAAGCGTACTACGCGTGTCCCGGCCCCGCCGCGCGCGCGATTGCCCGCGAAAGCAGCACCACGGGCAGTACGCCCGCAAGCACGATGGTCAGCGACGGCAGCGCGGCCTCGGCGAGGCGCTCGTCACTCGCCATCTGGTACGCGACGACCGCGAGCGTATCGAAGTTAAACGGCCGCAGCACCAGCGTCGCAGGCAGCTCCTTCATGACATCGACGAGCACCAGCAGGACCGCCGCGAGCACCGACGGTGCGAGGATCGGCAGGTGCACGCGCACGAAGGTATCGATGGTCGAACTGCCGAGGCTGCGGGCGCTCGCGTCCATCGCAGGAGTGATCCGTGCCAGGCCGGCTTCGACGGACTGGTAGGCCACTGCGAAGTAGCGCACGAGGTAGCCATAGAGCAGAGCAAAGACGCTGCCGGTCAGCAGCAGTCCGGTGCCGAAGCCGAGCGCCGCCCTCACGATGGCGTCGAGGCCATTGTCGAAGCGCGCGAGCGGCACCAGGATGCCGACGGCAACCACCGCACCGGGCAACGCATATCCGAGACTCATGATGCGCACCGAGACGCGAATCAGCGCACTGGGTAGGCCGCGCTCGGCGGCACGTGCGGCGTACGCAAGTCCGAGAACGATGATGAGGACCAGTGCCGCGCCGCCAATTGCGATGCCGACAGTATTGATGAGCCAGCCCAAATAACGCGACCACTCGAGACTTTGCCATGCGGGCCCCAGCAGTCTGAGCAGCAGCAGCACCGGCAGGATGAAGCCCAGCACGATCGGCGCCAGGCAGGCGGCGGACGCCGCGAACGCGCGCCAGCCGTGCAGGTGCGCGCGAGCGGCCGGACGCTGGCTTGCCGTCGGCGTGAAGAAGCGCGCGCGGCCGCGCGCGCGGCGTTCGATCGCGAAAATGCCGAGGACGAGGATCATCAGCACCGCGGCCAGCTGGCTTGCCGCCACACGATCGCCCAGCGAAAACCACGCACGGTAGATCGAAACGGTGAACGTCTGCAGGCCGAAGTAGGCCGATGCGCCATAGTCGGCCAGCGTTTCCATCAATGCGAGCAGCGCACCGGCAGCGATCGCTGGCCGCGCCAGCGGGACATTCACCTGCCACCAGGTCTGCCACGGCGTCAGACCCAGACTGCGCGCAGCGTCGATCATCGACGCGGTGCGAGACAGGAATGCGGTGCGTGCCAGCAGGTAGACGTAGGGATAGAGCACGACCGAAAACACGAAGATCCCGCCGGGGATCGAGCGGATCTCAGGAAACCAGTAGTCACCTCGGCGCCAGTCGAACGACTCGCGCAGCGCGGCCTGCACCGGTCCTGAAAACTGCAGTGCGTCGGTGTATGCGTAGGCGACGATATACGCCGGCATCGCGAGCGGCAGCAGCAAGGCCCACTCGAGCATGCGGCGGCCGGGGAACTCGCACGAGGCCGCGAGCCAGCCTGTCGCCGCGCCAATGATCACGACGCCGATGAGCACGCCGGCGCCGAGCAGCAGCGTTTCGAGCAGAGCCGCCGGAATCACCGTCGCCAGCAGATGCCCAAGCGTGTCTGCCGAGACCGGCGCTTCCGCGAAGCTGGCAAAGACGCTGAGCACCGGAAGCCCAACGAGCAGCGTGCAGGCGATCGAGAGCGCCACCGCGCGGAGCAACGTCGGGTCCCGCTGAGACGATGAGAACAGCCAGAAACCGCCCGGCCGCTCAGGCATTCCCGTTTGTAGCCGTTGCGCCAATATCCCTCCTGAGGGCACGGAGTCTAAATGCAAATGAGAACCAACCGCATTTAAAGTACACTGAACGGCATGGAACACGCCCCACCGCCCCCAGCCCTCCTCGTTATCGACGACCTGGCCGTCGCCTATCGTGACACGGCCCGCGTGCTCGATCGGCTTTCCCTGACTCTGGAGCAGGGCGAAATTGGCTGTCTGGTCGGCAGTTCAGGCTGTGGCAAGACCACGCTGCTGCGCGCAATCGCCGGCTTCCTGCCGGTCGCTGCAGGCACGATCGAGATCGATGGCCTCGTCGTTTCGGGGCCGCACTTCACCGCTCCGCCCGAAAAGCGCGGAGTCGGCTTGGTGTTTCAGGATTACGCGCTCTTCCCCCACCTCAAGGTTGCAGACAACATCGGCTTTGGCCTGCGCGGTCTGCCTGCCGGCGCGCGCAAGCAGCGCGTCGACGAAATGCTCCTTCTTGTCGGCCTGAGCGTCGAAGCGGACCGCTTCCCCCATGAACTGTCCGGCGGCCAGCAACAGCGCGTCGCACTGGCACGCGCGCTCGCGCCCAAGCCGGCATTGCTGTTGATGGACGAACCGTTTTCGAGTCTGGACGTGGAATTGCGGCAGCGTTTGGGGCAGGAGGTTCGTCGCATCCTGAAGGCCAGCGGCACAACCGGCATCCTGGTCACGCACGACCAGCAGGAAGCATTCGCGATTGCCGATCGCGTCGGTGTCATGCACGAAGGGAATCTCGAGCAATGGGACCGGCCCTACGAGCTTTACCACCGCCCGGCGACTCGTTACGTGGCGGACTTCATCGGCCAAGGCGTTTTTCTGCCGGCCGAGGTCCTTTCTGCACGCAATGTCGCGATCGAACTGGGTGAGCTCAAGGGCGAGATTCCGTTGCCGTGTCAGCAAGGCTGTGCGACCTGCGGCAAGGGGTGCCATGTCGAAGTGCTGCTTCGCCCCGACGATGTGGTCCATGACGACGCCAGCCCGTTAAAGGCAGAAGTCACGCGCAAGGTGTTCCGCGGCGGGGACTTCATCTACACACTGCGACTCGATAGCGGACGCGAAGTGCTGGCGCTGGTACCGAGCCATCATGACCATGCGATCGGCGAGATGATCGGCATCCGCCTCGATGCCGATCACGTGATCACATTCCCGGTGCCGGCAGCGCAGGCCATTGCGCCGGCGTCCTGAGCGCCGGCTCGACGACGAGCCACACCGCTCGACGACACCATGGCGATGACTGCCCTAACCGCACAGCAATGGCTGGCGCGCTACGGGCAGGCCTGGGAGCGGGCCGACCCGGCGGCCGCATCCCAGCTCTTCAGCGAAGACTGCCGGTAATTTGAATACGCCATTTTCGGATCCGGCGCTTGGCCGCGACGGTGTCAGAAATACTGGCGCGCCGTCCCGGAGGGTCAGGCCGACATTTCCTTCGGGGACCGCGTACTCGCCGCGGATGGCAGCACGGTCATCGCCCACTGGACCGCGTCGTTCACGCGCGTGACGAGCCAAGCGAAAGTCCGTCTGGACGGTGTGTTCGTGCTCGAGTTCGACGATGCGGGCGCATGTCGCTCGTTGCGCGAGTGGTGGCACCGCAAAGAAGCGTAGGCGTCGGGTACAAGTCGGTAACCTGGGCCTGCTGGGGCGTCGGGCGGCTTACTTGCGCTTTCCGCCGAGCAGCGCCGCGACTCGGCCTGGAGCTGGTTTCGGCGGCCCGCTGCCTTCTGCTTCTGCCGGTGTAGCGCCACTGGATGGCGCGCCAGGTTCATAAGGACGCGAGAAGAAGTCGTCGACCGGCAGCGGCGGCCGGGGCGACCGCGGCGCTTCACGGCGGGCTCGACCTTCGTCGTCGCGCCTGCCGCGGCCACGCTCCTCACGATCTCCCGCGCGCTCGCGCTCGCGAAGCGGTGGCGTGACCGTGGCGGTTTCGAAGTGCTGCTTAGTAAGCCGCTCGATTGCTGCGACGCTGCGTTCGTCCGACCCAGTCATCATCATGATCGTCAGGCCACTGGCGCCCGCGCGCCCGGTGCGGCCGATGCGATGCACATAGTCTTCCGGTGAGAACGGCACGTCATAGTTGATGACGACCGGCAGTTCAACGATATCCAGTCCGCGCGCGGCGACGTCGGTCGCGACCAAGACTTCGATCGATCCGGCCTTGAATCCTTCAAGCGCCTTCATGCGCTCGTCCTGCGACTTGTCGCCGTGAATCGCGTCCGCGTTCACGCCCGCCTTCTGCAGCTGGCGCGCGAGCCTGCGGCATTCGATCTTGGAGTTGACGAACACCAGCACCTGCGTCAGCCGGCCGCCCCCTTCACCGCGCGTTCGCAGCAGCTCAAGCAGTACGTCGGTCTTTTCGGATTCGTGCAGACGCACGACTTCCTGCGTGACGTTTTCGGCCGTCGCGTTGCGCCGTGCCACTTCGACCAGCACGGGTTCGCGCAGGAAGTTGGCGGCAAGCTTCTTGATTTCCTCGGAAAACGTCGCCGAAAACATCAGGCTCTGCCGCTCTTTCGGCAGGTGATTCAGGATGCGCGAGATGTCCGGCAGAAATCCCATGTCGAGCATTCGATCGGCTTCGTCGAGCACGACGATCTGCACCTGGCCAAGCGAGGTGTTCTTGCTCTGCAGGTGATCGAGCAGGCGGCCGGGAGTCGCGACGACGATCTCGACGCCGGTGCGCAGCGCCTGCGTCTGCGGGTCCATGTCCACGCCGCCGTAGACGACCGCGCAGCGCAGTGGAGTGCCGGTGATGTAGAGCTTGACGTTCTCGGCGACCTGGTCGGCCAATTCACGTGTCGGCGTCAGCACGAGTGCGCGCACCGGGTGGCGCGCCGGCGACATGCTGGTGCTCGCCTGCGGCAGCAGGCGCTGGATGATCGGCAGCGCGAACCCCGCGGTCTTTCCGGTGCCGGTCTGTGCAGCACCCATCACGTCGCGGCCCTGCATCACCAGCGGTATCGCCTTCGACTGTATTGGCGTCGGCGTTGTGTACCCCATCGCCTTGACCGCAGCGACGATGCGCGGGTCAAGGCCGAAGTGGTCGAAATCGTGATAGTCGGACAAGGGGGTCGGTCGGAAGTATGTGGCGTGGGTTGGTAGGTTGGTGGGCCGTGCTGGATTTGAACCAGCGACCAAAGGATTATGAGTCCTCTGCTCTAACCAGCTGAGCTAACGGCCCGCGGGGCCCAAACGTGCACGGCCGCAGCGCTGAGCTGTGGCCGTGCGTCGTCGAGGCAGCGTGCACGCCGGATTACTCGAGGAAACTCTTCAACTTGTCGGAGCGGCTCGGGTGCCGCAGCTTGCGCAGCGCCTTCGCTTCGATCTGCCGGATGCGCTCGCGCGTGACGTCGAACTGCTTGCCGACTTCTTCCAGCGTGTGATCGGTCGACATCTCGATACCGAAGCGCATACGCAGCACCTTGGCCTCGCGCGGCGTCAGCGAATCCAGCACGTCCTTGGTCACGCCCGAAAGCGAGTTGTATTGTGCCGCGTCGACCGGCGCGACCGTGGTCTGGTCCTCGATGAAGTCGCCCAGGTGCGAGTCATCATCGTCGCCGATCGGCGTTTCCATGCTGATCGGTTCCTTGGCGATCTTCAGGATCTTGCGGATCTTGTCTTCTGGCATCTCCATTTTCACCGCCAGCGTCGCGGGATCGGGCTCGGTGCCCGTTTCCTGCAGTATCTGGCGCGAAATGCGGTTCATCTTGTTGATCGTCTCGATCATGTGCACCGGAATGCGAATGGTGCGCGCCTGGTCGGCGATCGAACGCGTGATGGCCTGGCGGATCCACCACGTGGCGTAGGTCGAGAACTTGTAGCCGCGGCGGTATTCGAACTTGTCGACCGCCTTCATCAGCCCGATGTTGCCTTCCTGGATCAGGTCGAGGAACTGCAGGCCGCGGTTGGTGTACTTCTTGGCGATCGAGATCACCAGGCGCAAATTGGCCTCGGTCATCTCGCGCTTGGCCTTGCGCGCCTTGGCCTCGCCGGTGGCCATCTGCTTGTAGACCTCGCGCAGGTCGCGCAGCGGCAGCACGACGCGCTTCTGCAGGTCCGAGAGCTTGCTCTGCAACTCCTGGACCGCCGGCAGATTGCGCTTCAGCACCTCGGCGTACGGCTGGCCCGAATCGGCCTCGCGTGCGGCCCAGCGCATGTTGGTCTCGTTGCCGGGGAACGACTTCAGGAAGTGCGCGCGCGGCATGCCGCACTTGTTGACGACGATCTCGTAGATCTGCTTTTCGAGGCTGCGCACCTCGTCGACCTGCTTGCGCAGCGTGTCCGACAGCTTCTCGACCATCTTCGCCGTGAAGCGCAGGCTCATCAGCTCATCGAGGATCTTGGTCTGGGACTTGAGATAACCCGGCGACTTGTAGCCCTCCTTTTCGAAAGCCACGCGCATCTTGTCGAAGAGCTTGGCGACGTGATCGAACTTCTCGATCGCGCGCACTTTCAGCTCGTCGAGTTGCGCGGCAGTCATGCCGGAGGCACCGATGTCGGTGGTCTCCTCGCCTTCCTCGTCCTCCTCGTCACCGCCGGCAGTCGGAAAGTCCTCGGCGGTCGGATCCATCAGGCCGTCGACCACTTCATCGATCGGAATCTCGCTGGCGCGGATACGCTCCGAATGCGCCAGGATCTCGGCGATCGTGGTCGGGCAGGCAGACACCGCCATCACCATGTGCTTCAGGCCGTCTTCAATGCGCTTGGCGATCTCGATCTCGCCCTCGCGCGTGAGCAGCTCGACCGACCCCATCTCGCGCATGTACATGCGCACCGGATCGGTCGTGCGGCCGAACTCGGCATCGACGGTCGTCAGCGCCGCTTCGGCTTCTTCCTCGACGTCATCGTCGTTGGTCGCGGCCGGGACGTTCTCGTTCATCAGCAGCGTCTCGGCATCGGGCGCCTGATCGAACACCTGGATGCCCATGTCGCCGAACGTACTGATGATCGAATCGATCGCCTCGGCGTCGACCAGGTTGTCGGGCAGATGGTCGTTAATCTCGGCGTAGGTCAGGAAGCCGCGCTCCTTGCCGAGCTTGATCAGCGCCTTCAGCTTGTTGCGGCGGGCTTCGAGGTCTTCCTCGGTGCCGTGATAGCTGCGCTCGAGTGCTTCCTTGAGTGCCTTTTCCTTGGCCCGGCGATCCTTGGCGCGCAGCTTGGTCGCGCTCATCTTCTCGACGATCTGCACGCTCGGATCGGCCGTGTCATCACCGGCCTCCGGCACGGCAGCATCGGCGCCGCCCATCAATTGCTCTTCCGACTGCTTCGGCTTGCGACCCGGACGGCCCCGCGGCGCTTCAGCAACCGGGGGAGCGGTCTTCGCCAAGGGCTTCACTGCCACTTCTGCCTTTCCAGAGGCCTTGGTCGCGGCCTTGACGACCGCCTCGGTGCGGACCATCTTCACAGGCACGGACTTCTTCAATGGAGCCAGCCTCTTCGCCACGGGTTTGGAGCGCGCGAGTTCGCGCGCCGGGGACCGTGCGGGTTTCGACTTCACCACCGGCTTCTTTGTCACCATCTTCTCGCTCCGATTGGCCGCCGCGCTGGGCAGGGCAGTCACTAAGGTGACGGTCACCCTGCTGCGCGCAGGCCGACTCGCCACACCTTGAATCATTGGGTTCAACTACGCGAACTCAATCGGGACCCGCCGGTTTACCGGCAGGCTCCGCCGTCGCATCCGCACATGATCGTGAGCTGACTCGCCGCTGGGGCCGGGCGCGCGTCCTGGTGGGGCGCCCTACAGTGCGTCACGCACGCTGCTTGATGCTGGATTGCCGCGCCACCGATCAATCGCGATCTCCTGGGCGCTCCGACCGCGCCGCGCTTTACACGCGAAACGTCGAGAATTCAACATATTAGCAAAGTTGCACCCGATTGCCGCAAGGTGTACCGGATGGAACCCCCTAAACAGGGCCGGCACGCCTTCCCGGCAGCTACTGCGGCCGCGCTTCAGCAGTCCGGCCGCGCGCCTGGGTGTACGCCTGGTCCGCCGCGCGGTAGGCACTCAACCGGTCCGCCGATGGGTCGCGTTCGAACTCGGCGAGCCGCTCGCTGCGGGCAACTTCCAGGCGGCGAAGCTGCAGCTTGTGGAACGCCTCGTCGAGCACCTGACGTGCCGTCTCGACGTCCGTATCCAGCTCCATTTCCTGGGCGGCGAGCACCCGGTAATCGTCGATAAAGGCGCTCGACTGCAACGCTTCGAGCAGCGCGCCATGGGTCATGACAGCCCCGGAACTCAGCTCCGGGGCTGTAGCGGTGCGCCACACTTCATCAATTTCGCTGTCGATGGGATCGTCGCGGCCGACGTGTTCCTCGGCAATCGCCTGGTTGAACTCCCGTGCCAGCGGCGGATGCGCGAGCAGCTGCTGGAGGATGCGGCGCTTGAGGTCTTCGACTTCGGCATGCGGTGTCCTGCGCGCGAGGATCGCGGGCCGGCCCTGCCGCCTGCGCTTCAGTCCATACAGTGCTTCGAGATCATCGAGCGGCGTGCGCGCCGCCTCGGCTAGTTCGCGCAGCAGTTGCAGGCGCAACGCGCCGGGGGGCATGGACATCACGAGCGATCGCGCCTCCGCCACCATCGCCGCACGATCTTCGGCAGAGGCGAACGAACGGCCCCAAGACAGGCATTCGATGAAGAAGCGGGATAGCGGCAGCGCCTTCACGAGTTCGCGTTCAAATGCAGCAGCCCCTCCATGCTGGACCAGACTGTCGGGGTCCTCACCTTCGGGTAGAAGGACGAAGCTTGCGCGCTTGGTGTCGGCGATGACCGGCAACGTCGCTTCGAGTGCCCGTCGAGCCGCCTTGCGACCCGCCGCATCGCCATCAAAGGCGAAGATCACGTGGTCCGTCGTGCGCATCAGCGTACCGACGTGAGCACTCGTGACCGCGGTGCCCAGTGCAGCGACGGCTTCACCGAATCCGCCCTGGGCCAGCTGAATCACGTCGAGATAGCCTTCGCAGACGATGGCTCGACCGGTCTGGCGTATGGACTCACGCGCTTCAAAGAGTCCATAGAGCTCCTGCCCCTTGTGATAGAGCGGCGTTTCCGGCGAGTTCAGGTACTTGGGCTCGCCCGCCCCGAGAATCCGCGCGCCGAAGCCAATGAAATTGCCGCGCGAGTTGCGGATGGGGAACATGATGCGGCCGCGAAATCGATCGTAGCGTTTGCCCTCGTCCGAGATGACAAGCCCCGTCTCCACCAGACGGGGATCTTCGTAGGTTTCAAAGACCGCGCGCAGCGGCTGCCACGCATCCGGTGAATAGCCGAGCGCGAAACGCGCCGCCGTCGGTCCGGTCAGGCTGCGCCCTTTCAGGTATTCAATCGCAAGCGGGCTGTCCTTCAGTTGGGCGCGGTAAAAATCGGCCGCCTTTTTGAGCAGATCGGATAGCGCGCCGAGCTTGCCGGCCGCATCACGTCCGCGCTCGCTCGTTTCCGGGACTTGCATTCCGGCCTGCTGGGCGAGCTCGCGTATCGCTTCGACGTAGGAGAGCCCGCGCTGCTCCATCAGGAACCCGATCGCACTGCCATGAGCCCCGCAGCCGAAGCAGTGATAGAACTGCTTCGACGGGCTCACCGTGAATGACGGCGACTTTTCTCCATGAAACGGGCAGAGCCCGAGATAGTTCTGACCGCCCTTTTTGAGCTGCACGGAGCGACCGACGACCTCGACGATGTCGACGCGCGCAAGAAGGTCTTGAATGAAGCCCTGGGGAATCATGGTTGCGGCGAAAGTTTACGCATCGGCTCCGCCGACGCACGTGCACGTTCGTCGGACGAATCAGGCGCGGCCGCTGCGGACGGCGTGCGGTGCCGCGCGTACGCGGCCTGCGGCCGCAAGTAATGGTTACGTCAGCCGCTGCTTCACCAGCGCGGAGGCTTTGCCCATGTCGGCGCGACCGGCGATGCGGGGCTTGAGGATGGCCATCACCTTGCCCATGCCCTGCGGGCCGGCAGCGCCGGACTCGGCGATCGCCGCGGCGATCGCCGCCCCGAGTTCGTCATCGGACATCTGTTGCGGCAGGTAGCCCGACAGGAGATCGAGTTCCGCCTGCTCCTTGTCGACCAGGTCAGTGCGGCTCGCCTTCGCGAACTGCTCGATCGAATCCTTGCGCTGCTTGATGAGCTTCTCGACGATGCCGAGCACCGCGGCGTCGTCGAGCGTGATGCGCTCGTCGACCTCTTTCTGCTTGATCGCGGCCTGCAGAAGGCGGATTGCGGATAACCGCGCGGCCTCCTTCGCGCGCATCGCTGCTTTCATGTCTTCGTTGATCCGCTCCCTGAGCGAGGGTAGTCCGGTCATTTTGGTCTCCAGAAAGCGAAAGCGCGCCCTTGGGCGCGCCTTTTGAACCATGCCGGCGCAAACGCGCGGCCGAACGAGACTTAATACATCTTCTTCGGCAGCATCTGGCTGCGCAACCGCTTGAAGTGCCGCTTGATGGCCGCCGACTTCTTCCGCTTGCGCTCGGCCGTGGGCTTCTCGTAGAACTCACGCGCGCGTAGTTCGGTCAGCAGACCGCTTTTTTCGATCGTGCGCTTGAAGCGGCGAAGGGCGACTTCAAAAGGCTCATTTTCTTTGACGCGTATCGTGGGCATCGGTCAGGTTCGGTGGTTATCGGCTGCGGCTGAGCACGCGAGAAATTCGAGTCGGCCAGCCGGAAAGCTGCGGAGTATAGCCGATTCGGATTTCCGCTGGCAAGTCAACGGCTTAGCGTACGCATCGACCGGCGGCGGCGACACTCGGACGCGTGTGTCTCTTACACTGGCTGCATGCTTATTCTGGGTGTCGAGACTTCCTGCGACGAGACCGGCGTCGCACTGCTGGATAGCGACGCGGGCCTGCTCGCGCAGGCCCTGCACTCGCAGGTCGAGATGCACCAGGCCTACGGGGGCGTCGTGCCGGAACTGGCTTCGCGTGATCACATCCGTCGCGTGCTGCCGCTGCTGGAGCGTGTGCTCGAAGCGGGCCAGCGGCGTGCGGCCGACATCGATGCGATCGCGGTGACGTCCGGCCCGGGGTTGGCCGGCGCCCTGCTCGTCGGCACCAGCATCGCGCATGCCATCGGTTATGCGCTCGATCGCCCCGTCATCGGCGTCCACCACCTGGAGGGCCATCTGCTGTCGCCGCTGCTGGCGGATCCGCCACCGCACTTTCCGTTCGTCGCGCTGCTGGCGTCCGGCGGTCATACCCAACTGATGCGCGTCGACGGCTGGGGCCGCTACGCGCTGCTGGGCGAGACGGTCGACGACGCGGCCGGCGAGGCCTTCGACAAGACGGCCCAGCTGCTGGGCCTGGGCTATCCGGGCGGGCCGGCGGTGTCCCGGCTGGCCGAGTTCGGCACACCGGGCGCACTGCGACTGCCGCGACCGATGCTTTCGAGTGGCGATCTTGACTTTAGCTTCAGCGGCTTGAAGACCGCCGTCCTCACCGCGGTTCGCCGTGAGCAGAACCTATGCGAACAGGGCCGGGCCGACATCGCACGCGCGTTTGTCGACGCGATCGTCGACGTTCTGGCGATCAAGTCCCGGCGCGCGCTCGAGGCGACCGGGCTGCACCGTCTGGTGGTGGCCGGAGGGGTCGGTGCCAACGTGCAATTGCGCGAACGACTGCAGACAGACGCCGCGCGATATTCGGCCGAGGTGCACTTTCCGCCAGCTCGACCTGTGTACGGACAACGGCGCGATGATCGCACTCGCGGGCCTGGCGGCGCTGCGCCGCGATGACGCAACGGTGCTCGGCCGCCGACTCGGGTTCGCGGTTCACCCGCGCTGGACGCTCGCCGAGGCGACCGCCTGAAGAAAGTCAGGCGTGGTGCCGCTGGGCATCGCGGTTCTTTTCGCCGATCCGGCGTTCCTTGCCCGCGATCAGGTTGCGGATGTTGGCCTGGTGGCGGAACACGATGAATCCGGCGATGACGGCGACGGCGACGAAGCGCTCGTCAAAGCCCCAGCCGAACGCCGAATAGAAAGCAGCGAACACTGCCGCAACGAGCGATGCCAGCGAGGCAAAGCGGAAGAAGTAGGCAATGATCAGCCACGTCAGTCCCGTTGCCAGCCCCAGCCAGGGGTTGAACGCAACGATGACGCCGGCCGCCGTGGCGACACCCTTGCCGCCCTGAAACCGGAAGAACAGCGGAAAAAGGTGCCCGAGAAATACTGTCACGCCGGCAAGTGCGACACCCCAGGTGCCGATGCCGACCACCGGCCCGTAACGCTGCACCATCCAGACAGCCAACCAGCCCTTCACACCGTCGCCGAGCAAAGTAAGGATTGCGGCCGCCTTGCTGCCGGATCGCAACACGTTCGTCGCGCCCGGGTTTCCCGAGCCGTAAGTGCGAGGGTCTGCCAGTCCCATCGCGCGGCTGACGACGACCGCGAAAGACACCGACCCCAGCAGGTAGGCGGCAACTCCCGCGACGGCGGTCCAGAGAATTTCCATCTCACTCCTTCAACGCGCAGTCGACAGGGACCGCGCCGAGCACGTCGAGCAGCACGCCCGGAGCGATTCCGACCAGGTAGCCGCGCCTGCCGCCGTTAACGAGGATCGTCGGCAGATCGAGCACGCTGCGCTCGACGTAGAGCGGCATCTTCCTGCGCGTGCCGAACGGCGACGTGCCGCCGACGAGATATCCGGTAAAGCGCTGGGCGACTTCGGGCTTGCAAGGCTCGATGCGCTTGCGCTGGATCTGACGCGCCAGATTCTTGGTCGACACCGTGCAGTCTCCGTGCATCAGCACGATAACGGGCTCGCCCGCGTCGTCCTGCATGACCAGCGTCTTCACGACCGCGTGCTCGTCGACGCCAAGTTGGCGCGCCGACTCCGCCGTGCCGCCGTGCTCGACGTAGTCGTACACGTGTTCGCTGAACGCAATGCCGCACTCGCGCAGCAGCTGCGTTGCGGGCGTTTCGGAGACATGCTTGGCCTTGGCCATCGCGCGCGAGTTTAAGTCCTGCCTAACCGCGCGGGTGATGCTCCGCATGCAGGGTCTTGAGCCGAGCGCGCGCGACGTGGGTGTAGATCTGCGTCGTGGAGATATCCGCATGCCCCAGGAGCATCTGCACGACACGCAGGTCGGCGCCGTGGTTCAGCAAGTGGGTCGCGAACGCGTGCCGCAGGCCGTGAGGCGACAGCGGCGAATGGATGTCCGCGCGAGTGGCGTAACGCTTGACCAGGACCCAGAACATCTGACGGCTCATTGCCTCGCCGCGGCGAGTGACAAAAACCGCATCGGCGACGCGCCCGGCCAGAAGTTCCGGCCGTGCGTGCGCGAGATAGCGCTCGGTCCATTCACGCGCCACTTCGCCCAGCGGAACGATGCGCTCTTTCGAGCCTTTGCCAACCACCCGCACCAGACCCTCGGAAAGGGAAATCTCCGCAAGCCTGAGTCCGACAAGCTCGGACACACGAAGGCCGGTCGCGTAAAGCACCTCGAACATAGCCCGGTCTCGCAGCCCAAGCGCGCTGCTCGCGTCGGGCGCCGCCAGCAGCGCTTCGACCTGCGCCTCGCTGATGGTCTGGGGAAACCGTGAAACACGGCGGGCGCCCCGCATCCGCACGGTCGGATCGACGGCGGCGACCCGTTCGCGCAGTGCCCAGCGGTAGAACCGGCGCACTACCGCCAGCCGACGATTGGCGGTACTCGCGCGCGTTACCGCGTGCTGGCTGGCGATATAGGCGGCCAGGTCAGGTTCGCCGGCGGCGACGAGCGCCACGTCGCGCGCAGCCAAAAAGCGTCCAAGCGCTTCGAGATCACGGCGATAGGCCGCCAGCGTGTTGCGCGCGAGCCCGTCTTCGAGCCACAGCGCGTCGATGAAGCGATCAACCAGGGGATCCATGGAGGCGCTAAAGCAGAGATCCGCGCAGCGCGCCCTCGTGCTCCAGCAGCCAGCGCTTGACCGCGATCTCGAACCCTCCTGTCGCGTGCGCGAATCCGCCAAGGCCGTCGCCTGCGACGACTCGATGGCAGGGAATGACGATCGGCAGGCGGTTGTCACCGCACGCCTGCCCGACCGAGCGGGCCGGCGCGTCGAGCACCTCGGCGAGGTCCCCATAGCGCCGCGTCTCGCCCGTGGGGATCGCACTGATAGCCGCCCAGACGCGGCGCTGGAACGGCGTGCCACGCACCGCAAGCGGCAGGTCGAAATCCGTGTCCGGGTCGCTGAAGTAGCGAGTCAGCTGCTGCGCTGCACGGGCGGCAAGATCGCTTGTGGGTGCGGATGCAGCCGCATGTTCGACAAAGCGCAGTGCAGTGATGCGGACGCCGTCAGTATCGATCGCGACGCAACCGAACGGCGCCGGGATGACCGCCGCGGCAGCCGCGTGTCGACCGGTTGACAGTCGCGACATCAGCCGCCCAGCAGCCCCTTCTTGAGGCCTTCGTCAACCGGCTTGTCGCCGAGCCAGATGCGCATCACGGCAGCATAGAAGTCGTGTCCTGCGATCGCCGTTCCGCGCGGCTGGCCGTTCACGGTGATTCGCGTTCCGCCGTCCGGCGTGTAGTCGAAGTTGATGACATCGCCCTTCTTCGCTTCGCCGATCGACTTCAGCGTGCTGTTGAAGGTGTCGATCTGCGGCTTCAGCGCCGCCATCTGCGCGTCGGAAAGATTGTCGCGCAGACCGTCGCTGAAGGCATTCACGAAGCTGTCGGCATCGACGTCCCGGAGCATGCGCAGCGAGGCGCGGCGCGGTCCCTTCTCATTGATGATCGTTGCGGCATCCTTGCTCTTCTGCGGGACATACAGGCCATTGACGTAGACCTTGAAGATCGCCCGCTTGCGCAGGCCGACCCCATTGAGTGTCAGTGTCTGGCCGCCGGCCTGCACGGTCGGTTCGAATTTCTGGCCTTCGACCTCGACCGGTTGCGCCTGCGCGGCCGCGCCGAAGGCGAGCAGCGCCGTCATCGCAGTCAATTGAAGCCACTTCTTCATCTTCGTCTCCTCGTTGTGGTCGTTATCGATGCGCCGGTTCCCGGCCGGCGCCCAGACATCGTGCTTTCAGGCGGCCACGCGGCTCAGGCCCTTGGGCATCGGGAACACCACGTCCTCCGACACGCCGTCAAGCGTCCGCACGCTGCCCGCTCCCAGTTCCTTGAGCGCGGCCAGCAGTTCATCGACGAGGACCTCGGGCGCCGAGGCTCCCGCCGTCACGCCGACACGGCGCCGACCCTCGAACCAGGCTGGATCCAGCTGTGCCGCCGTATCGACGAGGTGGGCCGGCACACCGAAGCGCTCGGCAACTTCCCGCAGTCGGTTCGAGTTCGAACTGTTCGGACTGCCGACCACGATGACGATGTCGACCTGCGGGGCGAGAAACCTGACGGCGTCCTGCCGATTCTGCGTCGCGTAGCAGATATCGGCCTTCTTCGGTTCCGCGATGCGTCGAAAGCGCCGTTTCAGAGCGGCGATGACCGCGGCGGCATCGTCCAGTGACAGCGTGGTCTGCGTGACATATGCGAGCCTGTCGGGATCGCGCACGCGCAGCCGCTCGACATCCTCGACGGTCTCCACGAGGTGCATGCCCCCCGTCAGCTGGCCCATCGTGCCTTCGACTTCCGGATGCCCTTCATGGCCGATCATGACGATTTCGTAGCCGGCCGCATGCATCTTCGCGACCTCGACGTGGACCTTGGTGACGAGCGGACAGGTGGCATCGAAGACGCGCAGGCCGCGGCGCGCGGCCTCCTGCTGCACTGCCTTGGCGACACCGTGCGCGGAAAAGATCACGGTGCCGCCGCAGGGCACCTCATCGAGTTCGTTGACGAACACCGCGCCTTTGTTGCGAAGGTCATCGACCACGTACCGGTTGTGGACGATCTCATGGCGTACATAGATCGGCGCTCCATGGGTCGCCAGCGCGCGCTCGACGATTTCGATTGCACGATCCACCCCGGCACAGAACCCGCGCGGCTGGGCCAGCAGCACGTCCATCGTCACAGCACCCCCACGATCCTGACCGCGAAACTGACCGGCATTCCCGCCAGAGGATGATTGAAATCCATGACTACTCTTTCTGCGTCGCGCTGCTTCAGCACGCCGGAAACCTGCATCCCTTCCGGGCTGGAAAACCGCACGACATCTCCGGGCATAGAGTCGACTGACGGATCCGCGTTGGCGTCGAATGCACTCGTTGAGAGCGTCTGCACCAGTTCCGGGTTCCGCGCTCCGAAGCCCGCGCCGGCCGCCAGTTCAAATCGCTCGCTCGAACCCTCTTCAAGGCCCAGCAGGCAGGCTTCGAGCGGCGCCGCCATCACTCCGCTGCCGACGGTCAGCGTCGCCGGTTGCGCGTCAAACGTGCTCACCACCTCGCGTTCGGCGCCATCAACCGTCACGGCGATACGATAATGAAGCGTGACATGCGAACCGCGCTGGACGCGGGAACCGGGCGAGGAGTCGGCCATAGCCAACGATTCTAGTCGAGCAAGCCGCCATGGCGATTAAAGACTGGCCGAGGGGGAACGACCGCGCGAACGCCTGCTCGAACAGGGTGCCCCGTCGTTATCGGACGCCGAGCTCATCGCCATCCTGCTGCGCACCGGTACCGCCGGCCGTTCGGCGCTCGATGTGGGCCGCGATGCGCTCGCACGCTTCGGCGGACTCAGCGGGCTGCTCGCGGCCAGGCCGGATCAACTCTCTGCGATCGACGGGCACGGCCCGGCGAAGTCTGCGCAGTTGCACGCGATACTCGAACTCCCGCGCCGATCTTTGCGCGAAGAAGTGCGACGTGATCCGGCACTGTCGTCTCCAGGCAAAGTGCGCGACTACCTGCGCATGACGCTGGCGAACCGGGAACACGAAGTCTTTGTCGCGCTGTTCCTGGATGCGCGGAACCGCCTGCTGGCTGCCGATGAATTGTTCCGCGGCACGCTGACACAGACTAGCGTTTTCCCGCGCGAGGTGGTCAAGCGCGCGTTGGCCCTGAACGCCGGAGCCGTCATCTTCGCTCACAACCATCCGTCCGGCGTCGCGGAACCCAGCCGCAGCGATGAGCTTCTGACGGCAAGCCTCAAGCAGGCCCTGGTGCTGGTGGACGTACGCGTACTCGACCACGTGATCGTGGCCGGTAGCAGCAGTGTGTCGTTCGCGGAGCGTGGCCTTCTCTGACAGGCTCGCCGTCCGTCCACGCGCGGCACGATTCGGCCATCGCGGTGCCTTGATGGCCAAGATCACTCCGCACTGGAGCGTCGCAAGTGTCGTTCAAGCGGCAGATCGGGCCGCGGCACACATCAAAAGCAAACCGTCTTCAACGTCGCTTCGATCCTCCGTTGCCTCCGTGACTCAAGTCAACACGCCACGGCGGTTGCGACCTAGCTTGAAGGTAGTGTGCGAGTACCAAGCCATCGCGCCGCCTCGACATGAAAGTGGACGACAAGCATATTCACGCCTGTCCTCAATGCGGACAGGAACTGTCACGAGTCCATCGTCATCTCGACGATCGCATGGTCGGCGTCCTCGAAAACGTCCGCCGCTATCACTGCGCCAACCCCCAGTGCGGCTGGGAGGGCATCGTTTCGATTCCCGCTGCACCGGAAATTGCTTCAGGCGCCCCACCCGTCACTTGGAAAGTCCGCGTGGCTTGGATGCTCGTTGGCGCAGCCATTGCGCTGGCGGCGGTCGCAGGCCTGAAGCTCTATCGCATTACGCGGGCTCCAGAGGTACGCGTCGCGAATGTCAAGGCGCCGGAACCGCTGCCCGTCCCTGCCGGCGACAACTTTGACGGACACGCTCTGGCAGCGGACGACGTCCGCGTGAAGGAGAACCCCACCGAGCTGTCTGTGCGTCGAGGATGCGCCTGGGGCATACCCGGCGGCAATCCCTACAAAGGCACTGCGCGGCAAGCGCTGGTCGCCGCCCGAGTGCCGGAGGAGGTCGTCAGTAAGGTCGAGGCGATGATCGAGCGGGGATTGGTCAGCGATCGCGTCGTGATCACCCGCGACTCCATCAACACGACCAGTGGGAAGCGCCGCTTCGACACCACGATGGTTGCCATGGGCTTTGGCAAGACACTCTGCTTCGGAGCCCGCGTCAACTTTCAGCCTGGCCACGTCGAGGTCGCTGACCTTTACGATGCCACCGACGCGTCGGGCACCAACTTTTCCATCATGGTGCCTTACGTCTGCCGCAACATCTCGGTCATCACCGAGCGCATCTATTACCGGCCCGCCAATGGAGGGGGTCGGAAGGTTCCCGAGCCGGATACGCTGGCAGGCCTGCTTGCGTGCCTGGTGGCATTAGCCGCCGCCGCAGGCCTGAGCGACCCACTAGAAGCTCTGCGGTCCCGCGGACAGGACCATTCAGGCCCCGCGCGGTCCCCACTGCCGTAAGGCAGCGTCTAATCGACGGGGCCCGCCGGCACCTGCCACCGCACGGCGCGGCTTGGCGCGAGGTCAGGAAACCGCTTACAATACCGGGCTTTGCGTCGCCTGGCCCGCGCCCGCGGCGCAGTGAACCGATTCAGGAGTTACTCATGGCACGCGTGTGTCAAGTCACCGGCAAACGGCCGATGGTGGGCAACAACGTTTCCCACGCGAACAACAGAACCAAGCGCCGGTTCCTGCCGAACCTGCAGTACCGCCGATTCTGGGTCGAAAGCGAAAACCGCTGGGTGCGTCTGCGCCTGACGAACGCGGCGCTTCGTACGATCGACAAGAAGGGTCTCGATGTGGTCCTTGCGGACCTGCGCGCCCGCGGCGAAATCGCGGGCTGAGCGGCATCGGACTCTAAGCACGACGCACACTACGGAATCAGGAGAGTCGCATGGCAAAAGGTGCCCGCGAAAAGATCAAGCTGGAGTCGTCGGCCGGTACCGGCCACTTCTACACGACGTCGAAGAACAAGAAGACGACACCGGACAAGCTGCAACTGATGAAATTCGATCCGGTGGCACGCAAGCACGTCGCCTACAAGGAAACCAAGCTCAAGTAGCACGGCATCAGCCGCGCGCACGCAGCACAAAAAAGCCCGGATCGCCCGGGCTTTTTTGTTGGCCGCGCCAATCGCCGATCAGGCGGCCGCGGTACGGTAGCTGCGGATGCGAAGCGCGGCCTCTTCGAGTGCGCGAAGACGGCTCGCCTCGGCGCGAGCAACCCAGTCCTGCAGCTGCGCCAACATCTGCTCCCGAGACGCCGAGCCTTTTTCCCAGATCGAAGCAAGCTCGGTGCGCATTTCGACCAGCGTCTTCATCACGCCGCTGTGCGCCATCAGATCTCGCAGCGATCTCTGCTCCTCGACGGGAAGCGTGGACACATCGCCCTTGCGCAGCCAGCGCTTGAGGCTTGCAAAGCGCGCGCGCTCCGCTTCGGGCAGCTCGAGGGTGCCCAGTTCCGCACGGAAGGCATGCGTCAAGTTGCGCGCGTACTTCGCCAGCAGGTCGTAGCGGTGGGTGATGAGGGCCTGGAGCGTTTCCAGGTCGACCGCGTGAGTGGGTGCTGCAACGGCCGGAACCGGCGCCACGCGCAGGACCTTCGCCAGTCCGACCGCCTGCAGGCCACGAATGTAGGTCCAGCCCAGATCGAATTCGAACCACTTCAGCGAAAACTTCGCCGACGTCGGGTAGGTGTGGTGGTTGTTGTGCAGTTCCTCGCCGCCGATCCAGATTCCCCACGGTGAAATGTTGGTGCTGGCATCCGGAGCATCGTAGTTGCGATAGCCCCAGAAGTGCCCGATGCCATTGATCACGCCGGCCGCATGGAACGGTATCCACATCATCTGGACCGCCCAGATGGCGAGCCCGGCAATCCCGAACAGCGCCAGGTTGGCCCCGAGCATCAGACCGCAGCCCTGCCACGAATAGCGCGAGTACAAATTGCGCTCGACCCAGTCATCCGGCGTGCCATGTCCGTAGCGCGCCAGCGTTTCCTTGTTCTCCGCCTCTGCCATGTACAGCTCGGCGCCGCTCCACAATACGGTCCTTATGCCGCGCGTCTGCGGGCTGTGCGGATCCTCGGGCGTCTCGCACTTGGCGTGGTGCTTGCGATGGATCGATACCCATTCGCGGGTCTGCATGCCGGTGGTGAGCCACAGCCAGGCACGGAAGAAGTTTGCAACGGCGGGGTGCAGGTCAACCGCGCGGTGAGCCTGGCTGCGATGCAGGTAGATCGTCACACCGGCAATCGTGACGTGGGTCAGCAGCAACGCTGCGAGGATCAATTGCCACCATGACAGCTGGAGCAACCCGCCATCGAGAAATTCCAGCAAATACATCAAAGTCGTGTCCTTTGTGGTGCCACCGCGCAGAGCGCGCGGCAGGCTCTATGGGAAGGCACTATTGTAAACGGTCGGTGAAGTCCGCCCGAAAGCTGAAGTTCCGGGCGGATTGCCCCAAATCAAGCCGCTTTGCCGACCGTCGGTCCGCCAGACTCGGCAAAATCGCCCGAAATGATCCGAACGTCCCGCTGAGGGAACGGAATCTCGATTCCTTCGGCGGCAAATCGACTCAGAACGGCGCGCGTGATGTCGGAGCGCACGGCGAGCGTGCCCTCCTCGGGATCGCGGATCCAGAAGCCGACTTCGAGGTCGACGCCGTCGGCGCCGAGCGCCGTGACGAACGCGCCGGGCGCCGGTGTCTCAAGCACCCGCGGCTGCGAGCGTGCGCAATCACCCAGAATGGCCAGCGCGCGATCGAGATCGGCCGCATAGGCAACCGACACCTTGACGACGACTCGCACTTCGCGACTGCTCAGTGAGTGATTGACTACCGGAGTCGACACGAGCATCTCGTTAGGCAGGATCGTCTCGGTGCCGTCGAGTGCCCTGATGACGGTGTACCGCGTGTTGATCTGCGCGACGCGGCCGTAGAACTTGTCTACCGTGATCATGTCGCCGATCGAGAGGCTGCGATCGAGCAGGATGATGAAGCCGCTGACATAGCTGCTGGCGATGCGCTGCAGGCCCAGGCCCAGACCGACGCCGAGCGCTCCGCCGAAGACCGACAGCACGGTCAAATCGATGCCGACCATCGACAGCGCGACCAGCACCGCAACGACCAACAGAAGCGCCTTGAGTACCCGCGCCAGCACCACCCGGGAATTCGCGGTCAGGGTTTCGGCACTCATCAGGCGCGATTCGACCGTCGAGCCGAGCCACAGGGCGGCCAGCACCGTCACCACCACCGACACGGCACCGATCAGCAGGTCCCAGAGACTGATCTGCGACCGTCCGACCGGGAGCCGGACGGACTCGAGTGCGCCGATGACGTCGCCGAGAACTCCTGTGAGGTGCAGCGCCACGCCGAGCCAGACGAAGAGCGCGATCCAACGCTCGAAGGCACCGAGCCACGTGGAACCCGGCAATGAACGTCGCAACACGTAAACCGCGAGCCGGACGGCCGCCATTGCAGCCAGCAGCGTGAGTGCGAGGCGCAGCAGGTGCACATCGCTCACGCGTTGCACCAGGCCGCCCGCACGCAGCAGCAGGCCGCCCAGGATCATCACCACCAATGCACTGACCGGGAACGCCAGTCGCCGGATACCTTCGACCGAAAAACGCCGTAGATCGGTACGAAAGCCGGCGTGCTGGGTTTCTGCCGCGACGCGGGCCTTGATGCGGCGGCGCACGGCCTGCGTCACCAGCCAGCCTGCCGCGAGCCCCGCGCCGATAACCGCAAGTTGCCATAGCGACTGCGGGCGCGCCAGGCCGCCTTGAATGATTTCGGCGACCTCCTGCAGAAGCGTGGGCTCCGACATGATCAGTTTCGCTCCAGCACAGCAGCAAAAAAGCCGTCGGTCGCGTGCAGGTGAGGCAGCATGACAAAGTAGGGCGCAAAGCGCTCCGCGTGTTCGATCGAAATCGACTGCGCGGCCAGCACGTCAGCAGCGGGCACGAGACGATGGTCCGGGTGGGCCGCGAGAAAGGCCTCGACAACTTCCTGGTTCTCGCGGGTCAGCAGCGAACAGGTCGCGTAGACGAGCCGCCCGCCCGGCTTGAGCAAGCGGGCTGCCGCCGCAAGGATGGCGTGCTGCACACCGTTGACGCGTGCAAGCTCGGATTCGTCGAACCGCCATTTCAGATCCGGGTTGCGACGCAACGTGCCTGAGCCGGAGCACGGCGCATCCACCAGCACGCGGTCGCACTTGCCATGCAGGCGTTTCACGCGAACATCGGTTTCACTGCGGATCGCCACCGGATGCACGTTGGAAAGGCCGCTGCGCTTCAGTCGTGGCCCGAGGCTTTCAAGGCGACGCTGGTTGACGTCGAACGCATAAAGCCGACCGCTCGAGCGCATCAGTGCGCCAACGGCCAGTGTCTTGCCGCCCGCTCCGGCGCAGAAGTCGACGACCATTTCGCCGCGCCTCGGTTGGACCAGCCGCGCGATCAGCTGACTGCCCTCGTCCTGGACCTCGATGCGTCCTTCACGGTAGGCCGGCCACTGCGTCAGCGCCGGCTTTTCCTCGAGACGGATTCCTTCGGGCGAATAGCGCGTCGGCGCCGCCGCCACACGATGTGCCGAAAGTTCTTCAATGACGGCCTGGCGCGACGCGCGGATCAGGTTGACCCGCAGGTCCAGCGGTGCCGGCTGGGTCAGCGCGTCGATCAGCGCGGCTGCATCGTCATATTGCGCGGTGACAGCGAGATATAACCAGTGCGGCAGTTCCGCGCGGACCGAGGCCGGTGCACGGCTGAGGTCGACCGCCAGTGCGTTCTTGACGGCAGCGCTGTCGCCGCGCAGCGCGCGTGGATCCAGCGCGTCGATACCATGCTGACGCGCCAGGGTCACGAGTGCCGCCAGGCGCGGTGCGCGTGCCGCTGTCGCCGGCTGCATCGACCAGCCGAGCGTGGCGTAGCGTCGCAGCGCGAAGAAAATCGCCTCCGCCACGAGGCTGCGGTCGCGACGCCCGAGCGCCGCGTTGTCGCGGAAGAATCGCGACATCACCACGTCGGCCGGCCCTTCGAACCGAAAGACATGCGCGAGCGCCTCGGCCAGCGCATCAACGACGAGTGAAGTGATGCGCGCCGACGTCGCCGAGGTGGCGGACCGGGATTGCACGGAGCCTTCATGACGGTGAGCCGCGCGCACGGAGTCGCTGACGCGCTCTTCGCTACGGGGTCGTCTCGCCCTGCCCGCCAGCGGCGCGCCGCGCTGCTTGGCGCCCTGGCGTGGTCGTTCGCGTTTCATCGGGCGAGTCGAGCGAGTTCGAGCGGCGCAGCGTCAGCCACGACAACGCGCCCGTCGAGCCAGCGGACGCGCTCTTCGAGCACCAGTCGCACGGCGCGCGGCAGCAGACAGTGCTCCTGTTCGAGCACCCGCGACGCCAGCGTCGCGGCATCATCGTCGGGGCGAACCGCAACGACCGCCTGCGCGATGATTCCGCCGGAATCGACCTCGTCGCCGACAAAGTGCACGGTCGCCCCATGGACGCGCACGCCCGCGGCGAGCGCCTGCTCGTGCGTTTTCAGCCCGGGGAAGCAAGGTAACAGCGACGGATGGACATTAATTAACCGGCCAGAGTACTGACGGACAAATCCGGGCGTGAGCACGCGCATGAAGCCCGCGAGCACGATCAACGTCGGCTGATGCCGATTGATCTCGGCCGCGAGCGCGCGATCGAAGTCCTCGCGCGAAGCGAAGCCGAGATGATCGACGATCGCCGTCGGGATACCGGCGCGCCTGGCGATTTCGAGCCCGGCCGCATCCGGCCGGTTGCTGATGACGGCCGCGATGGCAGCATCGAGCCGATCGCACCAGTTCTCCTGTTCGGCCGTCTGCAGCAGCGCCTGAAGGTTGCTGCCGCGACCGGAGATCAGGACGACGACGTTTTTCATTCGCGAATTGTACCGACCGGGCCTGACGCGCCTGCGCTAAGTGCTCGAAAACACGAATGAAACCGGGGCTCGACCGTATAATCGTTGCCCTTCAATCGAGTCTTGCGAGACGCGCATGCAGGTATTCCGCGGGATACCGCGGCCGAGCGAACGTGCTCCGCGCGCGCTCACGATCGGCAACTTCGACGGCGTTCATCGCGGACACCAGGCGCTGCTCGTGCGCGTCGTGGCGGCGGCGCGCGCGCGCGGGATCGCATCAGCGGTCATGACCTTTGAGCCTCATCCGCGTGAACTCTTCACACCGGAGCGCGCGCCGATGCGAATTTCCGGCCTGCGCGACAAGCTCGAAGCGCTGGCAGACAACGGCATCGATCACGTCATCGTGCAGCACTTCAGTCGCGCCTTTGCCGCACTGACCGCCGAGCACTTCATACAACTGCTGATCAATGGCTGTCACGCGCGCTGGCTGCTCGTGGGCGATGACTTCCGCTTCGGCGCGCGCCGCTCCGGCGACATCGCACTGCTGCAGCGCCATGCATCGCATGGCGACTTCGAACTGGAGCAGATGCCGACCGTGGTCGAAGGCGAGCAGCGCATTTCGAGTTCGGCGGTGCGTGCAGCACTCGCGTCCGGGGACCTTGCTCGGGCGGAACATCTGCTGGGTCGACCGTACGTGATCAGCGGACGCGTATTGCACGGTCGCAAGCTCGGCCGCGAAATTGGCTTCCCGACACTCAACCTACGCATCGCGCACCGGCACCCGGCTGTCCAGGGTGTCTTTGCGGTGCGCGTTCACGGCATCGGGGCGGGTGCCCGACCCGGCGTCGCGAGTGTCGGCCTGCGCCCCACCGTCGAGGACAGCGGTCGCTGGATGCTCGAAGTGCACCTGTTCGATTTTTCCGAGCAGATCTACGGACGGCTGGTGCGGGTCGAGTTCCTGCAGAAGCTGCGCGACGAGGTCCGCTACGCCAGCCTTGACGAACTAACGTCGGCGATTGCCGACGACGCCACACGCGCCCGCGCGCTCTTCGAGCGGCAAGCACGTGCCGGCGCGGCAGCCTGAGCAGTTCGTACTGCCGTCCGCTGCCGGCGTCGCCAGTTACACTCGCGGTTCGCTCGACCACCGACACCTCTTGCAGAGCCCGAGGGGGCCAAGGAGTGCCACGCCATGGCTGACGCCGAAGCCAAGAAGAAGCCTGCGTCCGATCCCGCGACGCGCAAGTACCCGCTGAACCTGCCCGACACGCCGTTTCCGATGCGCGGAGACCTGGCGAAGCGCGAGCCGCAGTGGATTCGCGAGTGGGACGAACAGCACGTATACGAGCAGATTCGCCGCGCATCGATCGGTCGTCCGCGCTGGGTCCTGCACGACGGACCGCCGTACGCGAACAACGATATCCATATGGGGACCGCCATCAACAAGGTCCTGAAGGACATCGTCGTCAAGAGCCGCGCGATGGCCGGCTTCGATGCGCCCTACGTACCAGGCTGGGACTGCCACGGCATGCCCATCGAAATCCAGATCGAGAAGCTGCACGGCAAGAACCTGCCGGCGCGCGACGTGATTGCGAAGTCGCGTGCCTGGGCCACCGAACAGATCGACCGTCAGCGCAGGGACTTCAAGCGCCTCGGTGTTCTGGGCGACTGGACCCGGCCCTACACGACGATGCACTTCAAGACGGAGGCCAACGAGATCCGCGCGCTGGCGAAGATCATCGCCAAGGGATTCGTATTCCGCGGCCTGAAGCCCGTCAACTGGTGCTTCGACTGCGGCTCGGCACTCGCGGAGGCCGAGGTCGAATACCAGGACCGGGTCGACCTGGCGATCGACGTGATGTTCCCGTTGCGTGACGAAGAACGAGGCCGAATCGCAGCTGCATTCGGCCTGCCGGAACTGCCCGGCAAGCCGGTTGCGACGGTGATCTGGACCACAACTCCCTGGACGATACCGTCCAACCAGGCGCTCGACATCCACCCGGAATTCAGCTACGACCTTGTCGACACCGAGCGCGGACTGCTGGTACTGGCGAGCGAACGAAAGGAGGCGTGCCTCGCGAGCTGGGGGCTGACCGGCGCAACGCTGGCGCAGACACGCGGCGAGGCGCTGGCACTGATCCACTTTCGTCATCCGTTCTACGACCGCGACTCGCCGGTTTATCTCGGCGATTACGTGACTCTCGACACCGGCACCGGCATCGTGCACTCGTCGCCGGCGTACGGCGTCGAGGACTTCGTCTCGTGCAAGGCGCACGGGATGACGGATGACGACATCCTCAATCCGGTTCAGGGCGACGGTGTCTTTGCCGCCTCGCTGCCGCTCTTTGGCGGCCAGAGGATCTGGGATGCGAATGCGAAGATCGTCGACGTGATCCGCGAGCACGGTGCGCTGCTTAAGGTCGAGAAGTTCACGCACAGCTACATGCACTGCTGGCGTCACCGCACCCCGATCATCTACCGCGCTACATCACAGTGGTTCGCCGGCATGGACACGGTGCCGAAGGAACGCGGTCGCACGTTGCGCGAACTGGCGCTCGCCGGCATCGAGGCGACGCGCTTCTATCCGTCCTGGGGCAAGGCGCGATTGACCGGGATGATTGCCAACCGGCCCGATTGGACACTGTCGCGCCAGCGCCAGTGGGGCACGCCGATGGCGTTCTTCGTGCACAGGGAGACGGGTGAGCTGCATCCGCGCACGCTGGAACTGCTGGAGGAAGTGGCGCGGCGCGTCGAAGTCGCCGGCATCGAGGCCTGGCAGGACCTGGACGCGAGCGAACTGCTGGGTGCGAGTGGACCCGACTCGGCCGAGTTCTACGTGAAGAACCGGGACACGCTGGACGTCTGGTTCGATTCAGGCACGACGCACGAAACCGTGCTGCGTGGCTCGCACGCGGACAGCCTGCAGTTCCCGGCCGACATGTACCTCGAAGGCTCCGACCAGCACCGCGGCTGGTTCCACTCGTCGTTGCTGACCTCGTGCATGCTCAATGGCGTGCCGCCGTACAAGGCACTGCTGACGCACGGCTTCGTCGTCGACGGCCAGGGCCGCAAGATGAGCAAGTCACTCGGCAACGTCATCGCGCCGCAGAAGGTGGCCGATACGCTGGGCGCCGAGATCATCCGGCTGTGGGTCGCCAGCACCGATTATTCGGGCGAGCTGTCGCTGTCGGACGAGATCCTGAAGCGCGTGGTCGAGAGCTACCGCCGGCTGCGCAATACGCTGCGCTTCCTGCTCGCGAATGTCAGCGACTTCGATCCGGCCAGTGACATGCTGCCGGTCTACGAGTGGCTCGAGATCGATCGGTACGCGCTGGCAATGATGCGCGACGTCAGCGCGCGCACGCTGGCGGACTACGACCGCTACGAGTACCACCCGATCGTCGCGCGGCTGCAGACGTTCGCGTCAGAGGATCTCGGCGCGTTCTATCTGGATATCCTCAAGGATCGGCTCTACACGACCTCACCGGCCTCGAAGGCGCGCCGCTCGGCACAGTCCGCGCTTTACGTGATCACCGACAGCCTGCTGCGACTGATGGCACCACTGCTGTCGTTCACAGCCGAGGAAGCCTGGAAGATATTCCGTCGTCGCACCAACGGCACGATCTTCACGGAAACTTTCCTGCCGCTGCCGCAGCTGCGCGACGAGACCGCGCTCGTGGAACGCTGGACCGCGCTGCGATCGGTGCGTGCCGAGGTGCAGAAGCGGCTCGAGGGATTGCGCGAGCAGGGTGCGATCGGCTCGTCGCTGCAGGCCGAGGTCGAGATCTGGGCGGACGGCGCAAAGGCCGCGCTCCTCCAGTCGCTCGGAGACGACCTGCGCTTTGTGCTCATCACGTCGAAGGCGCGCGTCGCCCCGGTCGCGCGCATCGAGGACGAAGACATCGTCGTGACCGCGTCCGCGGCGACGAAATGCGAGCGCTGCTGGCACTGGCGCGACGACGTCGGTGCCGTCGCGGCGCACCCGACTCTTTGCGGCCGCTGCATTTCGAACCTTTACGGTGCGGGCGAGCCGAGGACGCTCGCCTGATGAAGGGCGATGCAGCCTCGTGGTGGCAGCGCATGCTGCCGTGGCTCGCATTGGCGCTGCTGATTCTCTTTCTCGACCAGCTCTCGAAGATCGCCATTGAACGGACCTTCGAATACGGCGACGTGCGGCCCGTCACGAGCTTTTTCAATCTGGTCCTCACCTACAACAAGGGCGCGGCGTTCTCGTTTCTCGCCAATGCCGGCGGCTGGCAGGACGAGTTCCTGACCTTCGTCGGCGTGGGCGCATCGCTCTTCATCCTCTATCTCCTCGCACGGCACGGCCACCAGCGGCTCTTTTCCGTCGCGCTGGCGATGATTCTCGGCGGCGCGATCGGCAATGTCATCGACCGGATCGTCTACGGTCATGTCATCGACTTTCTCGATTTTCACTGGAGCGGCTGGCACTGGCCGGCGTTCAATCTCGCCGATTCGGCGATCGTTGGCGGCGCCGCCTTGCTGATCCTCGACGAACTGCTCCGCGTACGTCGTGCAAAATAAGGCCATGGACCTCGTCAGCAAGCAGCTAGTCGTCGGAATGACCGGAGGTGTTGCCGCCTACAAGGTGTGCGACCTGGTCCGTCGCCTGCAAGACGAAGGGGCCAGCGTGCAGGTCGTGATGACGTCTGCCGCCCAGCAGTTCGTCACGGCGACCACGATGCAGGCGCTGACGGGCAAGCCGGTATTCACGGACCAGTGGGGCGAAGGCGCGCAGGCGGCCAACGCGATGCCGCACATCGATCTGACGCGCGGAGTCGATGCCGTCATCATCGCTCCGGCGACCGCTCACGTCATTGCCAAGGCCGCCCATGGTCTCGCCGACGACCTGCTATCGACCCTGGTGCTGGCGCGCAATCGCGCCACGACGGCGTTGCTGGTTGCTCCAGCGATGAACGTGGAGATGTGGGACAACCCGGCGACGCAGCGAAATGTCGCCCAGCTGACCGCCGACGGTGCCGTAGTGCTGGGCCCGGCCGCCGGGAATCAGGCCTGCGGCGAAATCGGCATGGGCCGCATGCTGGAGCCATCGGAGCTGCTGGCGGACATCGTCGCGTTCTTCCAGCCCAAGCGCCTGGCCGGCAAGCGCGTCGTGCTGACCGCGGGGCCGACTTTCGAGCCGATCGACCCGGTGCGCGGCATCACGAACCTGTCGTCCGGCAAGACCGGCTTCGCGCTGGCGCGGGCCGCCGTCGAAGCCGGTGCTGCGGTGACCTTGATCGCCGGGCCGACACAGTTGCCGACACCCCGCCATGCACAGCGCATCGACGTGCGCACGGCCCGCGAAATGCACGATGCGGTGCATGCCCAGCTTCCCGCCGACATCTTCATTTCCGTCGCGGCGGTGGCCGATTGGCGGCTCGCGAATGCCAGCGGCACCAAGCTGAAGAAGCAGCCCGGCGGCGCGGCTCCGGCGCTCGAGTTCACTGCCAATGCCGATGTCCTTGCCAGCGTTGCGGCGCTGCCGACGCCGCCATTCTGCGTCGGGTTCGCCGCCGAGAGCGACGACGTGATCGAAAACGCACGGGCCAAGCTGATCTCGAAAAAAGTGCCTCTCGTCATCGCGAACCGGGTGCAGGACGCGCTTGGAGCGGATGCCAGCGAACTGCACCTGGTCGATGCCCGGGGAGTGACGACACTGCCGCGAGCCGATAAACGCGAGCAGGCGCGCCGCGTCATCGCTGCGATCGCCGAGCGGCTGTGATGCTGGCATCGCAGGAACCGCGCAACGGCGATTTCGTCGCCTACATCGAGCAGCTGCAGAAGGAGTCTGCAGTGCGCATGAACGCCAAGTCGGATGTGGCGATGGTCGATACGCGCGCCCAGAGTGCGAACGCGCATTCCGCAGGCCCAGAGTCGCGTCGCGTCGCGACGGCCGATGCACCGGGCACCCCGGTGCTCGACCGGCAGCAGGCTGAAGAGCTGGTCGCACGGCTCAGCCGCGCACGGGTGCCCGGCGAGGTGGCCGCGAGCATCGGGCTCATCGTCGGCATCTTCATGCTGCTGGTGTGGTTTGCGTCCGACGCTGGCGGCCTGCCTTTCCTTGTCGGTCTCGCGTTGACCGTGTGGGCGCTATCGCGGCTGCGCCGGCGGCGACAGCAGCGACGTGGCGCGCCGGCTGCGGATGGACGCGCGCTCATCGCTCAGGTCTTCGGCAACAAGAAGCAACGCTCGTGATCGTCGACGTCAAGATTCTCGATGAGCGACTGCGCGACCGGCTGCCCGCTTACGCGACCCCTGGCGCGGCGGGCCTCGATCTGCGTGCGTGTGTCGATGCCCCGCTGATCATCGAGCCCGGCGCCACGCACCTCGTGCGGACGGGCGTGGCGATTCACATCGCTGATCCCGGTTTTGCGGCAATGATCCTGCCGCGCTCGGGTCTGGGGCATAAGCACGGCATCGTGCTGGGTAACCTGGTCGGGCTGATCGACTCCGATTATCAGGGCGAACTCATGGTCTCGACCTGGAACCGGGGTGTGACCGCGTTCACGCTGAATCCGCTCGAGCGTCTGGCACAGCTGGTCATCGTGCCGGTCGTGCAGGCGCAGTTCAACGTCGTCGACGAGTTCAGTGCATCGGACCGTGGGGCCGGTGGCTTCGGCAGCACCGGCAAGCATTGAACGACGTCCTCGACCGCGACGCCCCTCTGCCGCGGCAGGACTACCCGTGGCTTGCGCCGTTTGCCCGCGCGCTCCTGGCGCTGTTTGGCTGGCATGTTCGCTTCAACGGGCTTCCTGCGACGAAGGGCATCGCCATTGTCTATCCCCACACCTCCAACTGGGATTTCATCATCGGGCTGCTGGCGAAGTGGACGCTGGGGCTGCCGATCCGGTGGATCGGCAAGGAATCGCTGTTTCGCGGATTCACGGGCGCAACCGTGGGGCGTCTGATGCGCCTGTGGGGCGGCCGGCCGGTCGATCGACGCAATCCCAGCGGCACCGTCGACCAACTCGCACAGCTGATCGCCTCCGAGCCGTGGTTCTGGCTCGGACTGTCACCCGAGGGCACGCGCAAGCACACCGATCACCTGCGCTCGGGCTTCTATCACCTCGCGCTCAAGCTCGATTTGCCGGTCGCGCTCGCCTACATCGACTACGCCCGGCGTGAAGTCGGCGTCACACGCTTCGTTCGCATGAATGGCGACACCGACCACGATCTCGAAGTCCTGCGCGCGTTTTACGCCGACAAGGTCGGTCGTTTCCCCGATAAAGCCAGCACAATCGCGTTCAAGTAAAAGGCGGCGCTGCGCGCCGCTTTGCCATGCGCGCCCGCCCGGCGCGCCCGAAGGGCGCGCATCTAATCAGATCAGTCCAGATCAGTCGAGGTGCACGTGCGCCGGCGTCAGCCAGTGCGTACACCTCGACTACCGAGCTAAGCCAGCATGTCCGCCCAGATCGTCTGCGCCCAGGCACTGGCGAAGGCGCCTTCGAGTGCCCACGAGGCGCGGTCCTGCGACGAGATGCCGCCTGCTCCGGCCACCGGCTCCAGGGTCTTCTTCTCCGCAACCCAGCGGTGCACGCTGGCGACATGCACGGCGTTCTTGTCGTCGATGAAGCTGTAGCAGGTGTTCGCCATCATCGGCGGCGTTACCGCCCGCCCATTCAATAGTTCGACGATCGCCGCGGCGGCCGCCTTGCCGTGCTGATTCGCCATGTGTCCGGACTTCGGCATCGCCGGCGCCGACAGCGTCGCGTCGCCGAGCACGTGCACGCCCTTGACCTTGACCGACTCGATCGTCGTCCAGTCGACCTCACACCAGCGGTTGTTGGTGGTGATGAGCCCGGCATCGCGCGCAATGTTGGCCGCGCGCTGCGGCGGGATGAAATTGACGACGTCACCTCGCACCTTGTCGCCGATTTCGGTGACGAGCGTGCCGGTCTTCAGATCGATCTCCGTCACCGGCGAGGCGACGCGGTAGTCGACGATGCCTTTGTAGTCCTCCGCGAACACGCGCGAAAACAGCGGCTTCTTGGACACGTAATCCGGGTTCGCGTCGAGAACGATCAGCTTGCTCTTCGGCTTGCTGGTCTTCAGGTACCAGGCGATCTGGCAGGCGCGCTCGTACGGTCCCGGCGGGCAACGGTAAGGCGCGAGAGGGATCGACATCACGACGACGCCGCCGTCTTTCATTTCGGTCGAGCTGGCGGCGCAGCGCGACTGTCTGTGGACCGGCTTTCCACGCGTGCAGCACGGTCGCCTCTGCGGCCGGCGTCCAGCCCTGCAACCGCTCGTACATGAACTCGACGCCGGGCGATACGACCAGGCGGTCGTACGGCAGCGTGGCGCCCGATGCCAGCCGCACCTGTTTCTTGTCGGCGTCGATCGCGGTCACCGTGTCGCGCACGCGCTTTACACCGTGCTTGTCGAGCCCGGCGTAGCCGACCGTGATGTCCGCCAGCGATCTTCGCTCCGCCGAGCACGAGGTTCGACATCGGGCAGGAGATGAACGCCTCGTTCGGATCGACCAGGTGACATCGATTGCGCCGTCCGGACCACAGTCGCAGGTACTTCGCCGCGGTCGCGCCGCCATAGCCGGCGCCGACGACGACGACCTTGCCGACGGACTTTTTGCTCGCCATCGTCGCGCACGCCGACAGCGATGACACGACGACGCGCGCGTCGCCGAACAGTGCTTTCAGCGATCGCGTCGGTGAAAGTTCGTTGTTTCGCGTCATGGCGTTCCTCCTAGCGCGCCGGCTTCTGGCGCGAGAAGTAGTCGGCGACCAGCTCGATCTGCGGTTCGGTGTAGCCCTTGGCGATCTGGTGCATGATCGTCGCCGGACGCTTGCCGTCGCGGAACGCCGCATCTGCTCGACGAAGTACGTTTTTTGCAGCCCGCCAAGGCTGGGCATCGCGCCGCTGCTGCATTGCCGAGCGTGCCGTGGCAGTTGGCGCAGTTCGCCGCGACATAGTCGCGTCGTGTCGGGCTGCGCGGTCCGGGCCGCCGCCGCGCGACTGCCGCCAGGAAGCAGCGCTAGCGATGCTCGCGATCCGTATCGTTCTGATCGTTCTCATATCCGCTTCCTCCGTGAAAAACGCCTGCTATTGGCCCCGACGCGCGGGCGCGCGTTATGTCGACCGATCGCGCGATGCTGTCAACCACCGATCGCGGACGATCGCGTCGGTACGGGCAGACGCGGCGAAAAAAAAGGCCCGGTATGCCGGGCCTCATTCTGTCTGCCAGTCGACATCGTTATTCCGACAGCACCGGCTCGCCGCGGCGCGACGCGGCGCATCGCCGCTGTCGGAGCGGCGGGAACTCGAGCTTGATCTCGCCCGTCTCGTCGACGTCGACCTTGACGCGCCCGCCATTGACCAGCTTGCCGAACAGCAGTTCGTCGGCCAGCGCCTTGCGGATCGTGTCCTGGATCAGGCGCGCCATCGGACGCGCACCCATCAGCGGATCGAAGCCCTTCTTGGCCAGGTGCTTGCGCAGCGCGTCGGTGAAGACTGATGTCGACCTTCTTCTCGTGCAACTGGTCTTCGAGCTGCATCAGGAACTTGTCGACCACGCGCAGGATGACTTCGTCGTCGAGCGACTTGAACGAGATGATCGCGTCGAGCCGGTTGCGGAACTCCGGCGTGAACATGCGCTTGATCTCGGCCATCTCGTCGCCGGCCTCGCGCGTTGTTCGAAAACCGATCGCCTGGCGCTGCAGCGTTTCGGCGCCGGCATTGGTCGTCATGACGATGATGACGTTGCGGAAATCGGCCTTGCGACCGTTGTTGTCGGTCAGCGTGCCGTGGTCCATCACCTGCAACAGGATGTTGAAGATGTCGGGATGCGCCTTTTCGATCTCGTCCAGCAGCAGCACCGCATGCGGCTTCTTGCTGATCGCCTCGGTCAGCAGGCCGCCCTGGTCGAAGCCGACGTAGCCCGGCGGCGCGCCGATCAGGCGGCTCGACGGCGTGCCGCTCCATGTACTCGGACATGTCGAAGCGGATCAGCTCGATGCCCATCGTGAACGCGAGCTGCTTCGCGACCTCGGTCTTGCCGACGCCGGTCGGACCCGAGAACAGGAACGAGCCGATCGGCTTGTCCGGCTTGCCGAGGCCCGAGCGCGCCATCTTGATCGCCGACGACAGCGCCTCGATGGCCGGATCCTGGCCGAAGACGACGTTCTTCAGATTGCGCTCGAGGTTCTTCAGCTGCGCGCGATCGTCGGTCGACACCGTCTGCGGCGGGATGCGCGCGATCTTCGCGATGATGTCCTCGACCTCGGTCTTGCCGATGGTCTTCTTCTGCTTGCGACTTCGGCAGGATGCGTTGCGCCGCGCCGGCTTCGTCGATCACGTCGATCGCCTTGTCCGGCAGATGACGGTCGTTGATGAACTTGGCCGACAGTTCGGCCGCGGCGGTGATCGCGCCGGCCGAGTACTTGACGCCGTGGTGCTCCTCGAAGCGCGACTTCAGCCCCTTCAGGATCTCGATCGTCTGCTGCACGGTCGGTTCGTTGACGTCGATCTTCTGGAAGCGGCGCGACAGCGCGTGATCCTTCTCGAAGATGCCGCGGTACTCGTTGTAGGTCGTCGGCGCCGATGCACTTCAGCTGCGCCGCTCGCCAGCGCCGGCTTCAGCAGGTTCGACGCGTCGAGCGTGCCGCCCGAGGCCGAGCCCGCGCCGATCAGCGTATGGATCTCGTCGATGAACAGGATCGCGTTGCGTGTTGGCCTTCAGCTGCTTCAGCACCGCCTTCAGCCGCTGCTCGAAGTCACCGCGGTACTTGGTGCCGGCCAGCAGCGCGCCCATGTCGAGCGAATAGACGCTCGACTTTTCGAGGATCTCCGGCACGTCGCCCTTGACGATGCGCCAGGCCAGGCCCTCGGCGATCGCGGTCTTGCCGACGCCGGCCTCGCCGACCAGCAGGGGATTGTTCTTGCGGCGGCGGCACAGCACCTGGATCACGCGCTCGACCTCGGGCTCGCGGCCGATCAGCGGGTCGATCTTGCCGTCCTTGGCCAGCGCGTTGAGGTTCTGCGTGTACTGCTCGAGCGGCGACGGCTGGTCCTTGCCTTCGCCCTCCTGCTCCTGCTCGGCGGCGGGCTTGGCCTTTTCCTCGCCCTGCCCCGACTTCGTGATGCCGTGCGAAATGAAGTTGACGACGTCCAGCCGGGTCACGCCCTGCTGGTGCAGGTAATAGACCGCGTGCGAATCCTTCTCGCCGAAGATCGCGACCAGGACGTTGGCGCCGGTCACTTCCTTCTTGCCGTTGCTGGTCGACTGCACGTGCATGATCGCGCGCTGGATCACGCGCTGGAAGCCGAGGGTGGGCTGGGTATCGGCTTCCGAGTTCGGCGGCAGGATCGGCGTGTTGTCGGCGATGAAGTTCTGCAGGTTCTTGCGCAGGTCCTCGATGTTGCAGGCGCAGGCGCGCAGCACCTCCGCGGCCGAAGGATTGTCGAGCAGTGCGAGCAGCAGATGCTCGACGGTGATGAATTCATGTCGAGCCTGGCGGGCTTCGACGAACGCCATGTGCAGGCTGACTTCGAGTTCCTGGGCGATCATGCTTCCTCCATCACGCACTGCAGCGGATGCTGATGCTGGCGTGAATAACTGCAGACTTGCTCGACCTTGGTCGCGGCGATATCGCGCGGATAGACGCCGCAGACGCCGCGCCCTTCATGATGCACCTTCAGCATGATCTGGGTTGCTTGTTCTCTCCCCTTGCCGAAGAACTTCTGCAGGACTCCGACCACGAATTCCATTGGCGTGTAGTCGTCGTTCAGCAGTACCACCTGGTACATCGGCGGCGGCTTAACGCGAGAAGCCTGCTTCTCGACGACAGTGCCTTCGTCAATCCGCTCACTCATTGACCTGCATTCTGACCTGCATTCTATGCAACCCGCGCCTGATTACCGGGATACAAAAAGCGTACCAATCATACGGTAAATCGCTTTGCATCCCGTCGATGCGACCGCGGTTCGCCGCTTCGGCATCAACGCAACAACAGAGGTAAAAACGGGATAATCAACCGACCAAGCCCGCGTGTCGAATGCAACGCGCGAGAGCCTTTGGATGGCTGACGACAGCCCCAGATGTCAACGCCGCAGCTGCGCGCAGTGCGACATTCACAGAGACCGCTTGACCGCCGCGGCTTTTGCTCGAACAATCGTGGCGTCAAGCCGGTATGCGGGGGCATACGGGGGCTGATGCGCACACCAAATTGATGCACTGTGCGCGGGATCGAGGCAACGCCGGGCACCACGATGACGACGGCGTCGCCTCTTCAATTGTGGGAAGGATGAGGGAATGGCTACAGGTACGGTCAAGTGGTTCAACGACGCCAAGGGGTACGGTTTCATCACGCCGGACGATGGGGGTGAAGATCTCTTCGCCCACTTCTCGGCAATCCAGATGAATGGGTTCAAGACCCTGAAGGAAGGGCAAAAGGTGCAATTCGAAGTCGTGCAGGGCCCGAAAGGCAAGCAGGCGTCGAACATCACTGCACCGGCCTGAGCGGCGGCGCATCGAGCATCCACCCCGCTGCGGCGGGGTTTTTTTTGGTGCATCGCTCGTGTACGCGATCGGCTGCGCCGATCGCACGTGCACTCGCTTCGGTTACGGTTCGCTCTGCGAGCGAACCGCTCAGGATTGATTAGTCGGCTGCTCCGGAGCGGCCGCGCGCTTCACCGAAGGACAAGTACGTGCACCCCACCCCGCGATGCAGCGAGTACGTAGTCGCTCCGTCCTCCCCGCCAGGCGGCGAGGGAGAGGGAGGGGTGCGTGATGCCCTCTCGCCTGGCGAGAGGGTCAGGGAGAGTGCCGTGTCGTTGAAAATCGGCGGAGCGCGCGGCCGCTCCGGAGCGCAGCCGACTCAGGCTTTGCGGTTCTCGCCTAGCGAGAACCGTACCGGTTCCGAGTGCACGTGCGACCGCGCAGCGGTCGCGTACACGAGGAACGCACTCGCTACATATTTTCGATCATCACCTGCCCGAAGCCCGAGCAGCTGACCTGGGTAGCGCCGGCCATCAGGCGTGCGAAGTCGTACGTGACCTTCTTGCTGAGGATCGAGCGTTCCATCGACTTGATGATGAGATCGGCCGCTTCGGTCCAGCCCATGTGCCGCAGCATCATCTCGGCCGAGAGGATCTCCGAACCGGGGTTGACGTAGTCTTTGCCCGCATACTTGGGCGCGGTGCCGTGGGTGGCCTCGAACATCGCGACTGAATCCGACATGTTCGCCCCCGGCGCGATGCCGATGCCGCCGACCTGCGCCGCCAGCGCGTCCGAGATGTAGTCGCCGTTCAGGTTCATCGTCGCGATGACGTCATATTCTGCCGGGCGCAGCAGGATCTGCTGCAGGAATGCATCGGCAATCACGTCCTTGATGACGATGTCGCCGTGCGGCGCCTTGATCTTCATCCACGGCCCACCGTCCAGCAACTCGGCCTTGAATTCCCGCTGGGCGAGTTCGTAGCCCCACTTCGCGAAGGCGCCCTCGGTGAACTTCATGATGTTGCCCTTGTGCACGAAGGTCAGGCTCTTGCGCCGGTTGACGATCGTGTACTGGAGCGCCTTGCGCACCAGCCGCTCGGTGCCCTCACGAGAAATCGGCTTGATGCCGATGCCCGACGTGGCCGGGAAACGGATCTTCTTGACGCCCATTTCCTTCTGCAGGAAGTCGATGAGCTTCTTCGCCTTGTCGGTTTCGGCTTCGTACTCGATACCGGCGTAGATGTCCTCCGAGTTCTCGCGAAAGATGACCATGTTGGTCTTCTCCGGCTCTTTCACGGGGCTCGGCACCCCCTTGAAGTACTGGATCGGCCGCAGGCAGACGTAGAGATCCAGCTCCTGGCGCAGCGCCACGTTGATCGAACGGATGCCGCCACCGACCGGGGTCGTCAGCGGTCCCTTGATCGACACGACGTACTCGCGCAGGACTTTCAGCGTCTCATCCGGCAACCAGACATCGGGACCGTAGACCTTGGTCGACTTTTCGCCGGCGTAGACCTCCATCCAGACGATCTTTTTCTTGCCCGCATAGGCCTTCGCGACCGCGGCGTCAACGACCTTGATCATCACCGGCGTGATGTCGACTCCGGTGCCGTCGCCTTCGATGTACGGAATGATGGGCTGATCCGGAACGCTGAGCGTGTAGTCCGTGTTGACGGTGATCTTCTGGCCGGTCGTGGGGACCTTGATGTGGTCGTACATGGTGTCTCCGAGCTGGGTCTTCTTATGAACGGCATCCGCTGCCGGCCTGGTGCCGCACGGCCGGATGCCGCGGAATGCAGGCGTGGCAGTTTACTCGGGCCGGTTGTCGCGGGACGGCCCCGGGCTTGGTCCATGTCAACCGAGCGTCACAAGCCGACGTTTTCGTCCGACGGACGACCGCAGGCGACTCGCTGCCGGGCGAACACAGGATGCCGGGGGCGACACGACCGTCGCGAGCCGGTGCGCGGCGAGTTCTCTGCCCCGCGCGACCGGAGCTTCCCTTCGGTGTGCGGCCGCGGCGTCGACTGTCGCCACGGTAAAGTGCCGACCACAATTCGAACTCCTGCTGCCCCTGCCGATGTCAGCTCACCTGTCGCCGTTGCTTCGCATCCTCTTTGCCGCGTGGCTGGTTGCACATGGCGGCGACATCGGAGCGCAATCCGGGCCGCAGCCCGCATTGCCCACCACGCGCCTGACTGCAGGCATGCACATCATCACGGCTGAGCTGGCGACCACGCCGACGAGCCGGACCGTTGGCATGATGTTCCGCGAAAAAACGCCGCCGAACCACGGCATGCTGTTCGTATTCGAGTACAAGGCGCAGCAGTGCTTCTGGATGCGCAACACGCCGCTGCCGCTGTCGATTGCCTTCATCGACGATGACGGCACGATCCTGCAGCTCACCGACATGGCACCCAAGAGCGAGGCATTGCACTGTTCCCAGCGTGCGGTGCGGTACGCACTCGAGATGGAACAGGGCTGGTTTGGCAGGAAGGGCGCCACCGTCGGATCGAAGATCGGCGGACTGCCGTCGCAGAAATGACAACGGCCGCTGCGGCGGCCGTTGTCACGGAAGGCGCGCTTCAGCCGAAATTTCGCGCGGCAAAGTCCCAGTTGGCGAGCGACCCCAGGAACGCCTCGACGAACTTGGGCCGTGCATTGCGGTAGTCGATGTAGTAGGCGTGTTCCCAGACGTCGACGGTAAGCAGCGGCTGGTCGGCGGTCGTCAGTGGCGTCGCCGCGTTACTAGTGTTGACGATGTCGACGGACCCGTCCGCCTTCTTCACCAGCCAGGTCCAGCCCGAGCCGAAATTGCCGACGGCGCTCTTCGTGAAGGCCTCCTTGAAGGCAGCCGCGGAACCCCACTTCGCCGCAATCGCCTTGCCCAGCGATCCCGCAGCCTCGCCGCCGCCGCCGGGTTTCATGCAGTTCCAGAAGAACGTGTGATTCCAGACCTGGGCAGCATTGTTGAACACGCCGCCGGATGACTTCCGAATGATGTCCTCGAGCGGCAGGGCCTCGAACTCGGTGCCCTTGATGAGGTTGTTCAGGTTGGTCACGTACGCTTGGTGGTGCTTGCCGTAGTGATATTCGAAGGTCTCCTTCGACATGTGCGGTGCAAGCGCGTCGGTGGCGTAGGGAAGCGGGGGTAGCGTGTGTTCCATGCTGGGCCTCGACTTAAGTTTCGCGGGTAGAAAACAAATTCTATCGTTGCACGCTCAATGCCCGGCCCCGGACGCGGCAGGGCCATTGCCCTCGACCGTCTCGACGCGCACCCCGGCGGCGCCATCGGCCAGCACCAGCCGCAGCGACTCGCCGACGGTAAGCGAGCCTGCCGCAGTGACCGCGCGGCCGGCGTCGTCGAGCGCAATCGCGTAGCCGCGCGCGAGGACTGCGTGCGGATCCAGGGTACGCAGTCGGGCCACCAGCGGGTGCAGCCGCATCATCCGACGCGACAGCACCGCCTGGGCCAGTGCAACCAGCCGACTGCGAGCTGCGAGCAGAGTCGGCCGGTCAGGAACCGGGCGCGCGTGCAGCCAGCGTTCGCGACCGGACGCGAGCCGCGTACGCGCGCCTCCCAGGCTCCGTGCTGCCGCTGCGACCGCGCGCGACTGCAGGGCGGCCACCCGAGCGTCGAGCGCCGCCAGCGGTGCGCGCGGGGTGGCGAGGCTGCGCTGTGCGTAATCGACACGCTGCGCGCCTGCCTGCAGCCGTGCGCGCACCGGCCGCGCGAGCCGCTGGACACTGGACGCGACCGCATCGCGCAGCGCCTCGGCGCTGGGCGCGACGAGCTCGGCGGCGGCAGTGGGCGTCGGCGCGCGCACGTCGGCAGCGAAGTCTGCGATCGTGACGTCGCTCTCGTGACCGACGCCGACGATGACCGGCAATCGGCAGGCGCGTATCGCCCGAGCCACGGCTTCCTCATTGAACGCCCACAGATCCTCGATCGAGCCGCCACCGCGGACCAGCAGCAGGACCTCGGCGTCGGCGCGAGCCGACGCACGCGCAATCATCGTCGCGATCTGGTTGCCGGCGCCGGTGCCCTGCACCGGCACCGGATAAACCACGACTCGCAAATAGGGAGCGCGCCGTTCCAGTGCGCTCAAGACATCCCGCAATGCTGCCGCCTGCAGTGACGTGACTACTCCGACCGTGCGCGGCAACCGCGGCAGCGGCTTGCGGGGTTGGGAGAACAGACCGTCGTCGGCCAGACGTTGCTTGAGCCGTAGAAATTCCTCATACAGGCGGCCAAGACCAGCGCGCCGCATGAACTCGACGTTGAGCTGGAATTCGCCGCGCGCTTCATAAAGCGAGACGATCGCGGTCGCCTCGACGTCGTCGCCTTCCCGCGGCGCCCAGTCGAGCAGACTGTTGCGTCCGCGGAACATCAAGCACCGCACTTGCGCGATGTCGTCCTTCAATCCGAAGTACCAGTGACCGCTCGCGGCACGGGTCAGATTGCAGATCTCGCCCTGCACGCGCACCAGCGGGAAGCTGCGCTCAAGCAGTCCCGCAACGGCGCGGTTCAACGCCGAAACCGTCAGCGCAGGCCGCGCCAATGCTGGATCGGCAGATTCAGATCCAAGCGCCATGCGGTTTTCCGGCCGAAATCTGTCCACAAAGCGCCTCGCTGCGCGAGCCGAAAGGGGCCGGCCGCGCGCCAAACGGCCTAGCGCAGTCCAAGTACTTGATTCCTTTTCGTTTTTCCACTTGCTCAATCGCTAAGCACGGGTCGGAAACGTCGGTTTAACAAGGGTTTAGCGCACCCGCCACGAAGTTCTTCACATACTTGTCCACAGGAACTGTGGAAACTTGCGGCCACATGAGCACGCCACTACGCTTCGCGCTTTTCGTGCGCCGCGGCGCCGGAGTCGACTCACTTGCTTGCCATCATCATCGAGCTGGGCTGGCCAGTCTGGCCACTGATCGTCGCATCCGTACTTGCGCTGGCCCTGATCATCGAACGCAGCATCGCGCTTCGCCGTCCGCGCATCTTACCGACGGGCCTTCTTAACGACGTCATCGGACTGGTGCGCAAGCAGACCGTCACCAGCGACATCCTCTCCAAGCTTGAACAGAACTCGCCGCTGGGACGTGTGCTTGCCGCCGGTTTGCGCAACGACCGAGTGCTGCGTGAAGGCGCGATCCAGCAGATCGAGGCGGCCGGCGCCGGCGTGGCCAACAAGCTGACGAAGAATCTGACACTGCTCGGTTCCATCGGCTCGATCGCGCCGCTGCTGGGGCTGTTCGGCACCGTCGTCGGCATGATCCAGATCTTCGCTTCCCAGCAGGCCGGCGCGAGCCCCCAGGACCTGGCGCGCGGCATCTCCGTGGCGCTGTACTGCACCGCCTTCGGCATCATCGTCGCCGTGCCGGCGGTGCTGGCACACCGCTATTTCCGTCGACTGGTGGAGGACTACCTCGTCGACATGGAGGAGCAGGCCGAGCGCCTGCTCGAGGTCACTTACAGCGACCGGGGAACCTGATGCGCTTCCGGCGCTCGTACGAAGAGGAGCCGGAAGTCAATCTGATTCCGCTTATCGATGTGCTGCTGATCGTTCTGATCTTCCTGGCGGTCAGTACGACGTACTCGCGCTTTGCCGAACTGAAGATCCAGTTGCCCTCCGCCGATGCGATGACACCGGCGACGCCGCCGAACATCATCAACGTCGCGGTAACGGCCGATGGCCGCTATGCGCTCGACAAAGTGCCGATCGTGTCCGGCGACACGACTGCGCTGGCCGAAGCGCTGGGACAGGCGGCCCAGGGACGCGAGGACGTACTGCTCGTGATCAATGCCGATGCGCAGGCGCCGCACCAGGCCGTTATCAGCGTCATGGAGGCAGCGCGCCTGGCCGGCGTCGTTCGCATCAGCTTCGCAACGCAGCGAACCACCGGCCGCCGCTGATCGCCGCGGTGACCGCCAACGCCAGCCTTGCGGCCTTCATGACCACCGCGTGGCAGCGGCGCGGCCTGCTGGCCTGGGCGCTGGCCCCGCTCGCCCTCATCTACGCACTCGTGCTGGCGCTGCGTCGCCGCGCGTATGCGAGCGGACTACTGCGTTCGACGCGCCTGCCCGTCCCGGTCATCGTGGTCGGCAATCTCTATGTCGGCGGCACCGGCAAGACGCCGTTGACGATTGAACTGGTGCGCGCTCTGCGGCAGCGCGGCTGGGAACCCGGCGTGGTGTCGCGCGGGTACGCCCGCGCCCACGACGACGTGCGGCTGGTCCGTGGCGTTGAACGCGGCGGCCGAGGTCGGCGACGAGCCGCTGCTGATTGCGCGAGCGACAGCCGCGCCGGTTGCCGTGGCCGGCAGTCGCGTCGACGCCGCGCACGCGCTGCTGCGTGCGCACGCCGCCTGCGATGTCCTGGTCGCCGACGACGCGCTGCAGCACCTGCGGCTGGCCCGAGACATCGAGATCGCGGTGTTCGACGACCGCGGCCTCGGTAACGGCTGGGTGTTGCCGGCAGGCCCGCTGCGCGAACCGGCTGGTCGTCTCGGCACGGTCGACGCCATCGTTCTGCACCGGACGTCAAAGTCACCGGTGGCAGCAGTTCCCTGCTTCGCGCTGCACACGGCCCTCGGACAAGACGCGTATCGGCTCGGTGACCGCACGCAGACGATGACACTGCACGAACTGGCCCGACGCCAGCAGGCTGCGCCGACGACGATCACGGCCGCTGCCGGAACCGGCGTACCGCAGCGCTTCTTCGACATGCTGCGTGCGGCCGGTCTCGAAATCCAGCCGCTGCCGCTGCCCGACCACTACGATTACCGCGCGAGCCCGTTTACCGCTAACCGCGCCGACCTGGTGCTGATCACCGAAAAGGACGCCGTAAAATGCGAGCAGATAGACGCCGTGTGCAGCGACCCGCGGATCTGGGTGGTACCGCTGGTCGCGACGATTGACACGGCGTTCATCGACTTCCTCGTCGCAAGACTCAGCCAACGGCAGAAGAGCCCGCATGGACCATCGGTTGCTTGACATCCTCGTCTGCCCGATCTGCAAAGGCGGCCTCGAGTTCAACAAGAACAAGCAGGAACTGGTCTGCAAGGCCGACGCCCTGGCCTACCCGATCCGCGACGACATTCCGGTCATGCTCGAGTCCGAGGCGCGCAAGCTGGATCCTGCCGAACTCGGGCGATGACGAGCGTCCCTCAGGGCGATCAGTGAGCTTCACCGTCATCGTGCCGGCGCGGCTCGCGTCGACGCGGCTGCCGCGCAAGCCGCTCGCCGACATCGGCGGTGCACCGATGGTGGTTCGAGTCGCCGAGCGCGCGTGCGCCAGCGGCGCAGTCCGCGTCGTTGTCGCCGCGGACGATGCGCAGATTGCCTCCGCGTGCGAAGTGCACGGCATTGAGGCCGTTCTGACGTCGCCGCACCATGAAACTGGCACCGATCGGCTGGCGGAGGCGGCCGCGCTGCTCGGCCTCGGCGCAGACGAGGTCGTCGTCAACGTCCAGGGTGACGAACCGCTGCTGCCACCCGGGGTCATCGACGACGTGGCGGCGCTGCTGCTGCGTCACCCGGACTGCGACATCGCCACCGCGGCCCATCCGATCAGCGACGCCGCCGAGTTCTTCAATCCCAACGTGGTCAAGGTCGTTACCGACCGCGACGGCCGGGCACTGTACTTCTCGCGGGCGCCGATACCCTGGGCGCGCCACGGCTTTGCCGTGTCGCGTGACAGCTTGCCCGCCGATCTTGGTGCCCGGCGGCACGTCGGCCTGTATGCCTATCGCGTCGGCTTCCTGCGCCGCTTTCCGACGCTGACGCCGGATCCGCTGGAGCTTTGCGAGCGGCTCGAACAGCTGCGCGCCCTCGCCCATGGCCATCGCATTGTCGTGCTCGGCCTCGACGCGGCGTTGCCGCCGGGTGTGGATACGCCGGCGGATCTCGAGCTGGTACGTGCCCTGTTTACGGCCGGGCGATAGACTCGCAGCCTTCCAACGGGAGACCCGATGATGCGACTGTTTACCGCCCTGCTGTTGGCCGCTCTTGCAACCGCCGGCGTCGATGCCAGGACGCTGCGCTGGGCCTCGCAGGGCGATCCGCAGACCGCGGACCCGTATTCGCAAAACGAGGGGCTGACCAACCAGTTTGCGGCGGCCGTCCACGACACGCTGGTGATGCGTGACGACACGCTGAAGCTGGTGCCCGGCCTGGCAGTGAGCTGGCAGCAGGTCAACCCGGTGACCTGGCGCTTCACCTTGCGTCGGGACGTCAGGTTCCACGACGGAACGCCGTTCACCGCGGACGACATCGTCTTTTCCTTCGAGCGCGCCAGCCATCCGAACTCGCAACTCAGGCAGTACGCGATTCCAGTCGGTAAACCGCGCAAGATCGACGACTACACCGTTGAGTTCGTGCAGGAGCGTCCGAATCCGATCACGCTCGAGCACGCGACCACGATCTACATCATGAGCAAGGCGTGGGCGACGAAGCACAAGGTCGAGCGCCCGCTGGACTTCAAGGGCAAAGAGGAGACGTTCGCTTCACGCAATGCCAACGGCACCGGACCCTTCATGCTGGTGTCACGCGAGCCTGGAATCCGCACCGTGCTGAAGCGCAACCCAAACTGGTGGGGCATCAAGGACGGACGCGCGCCGGGCAACGTGACGGAGGTCGTCTATACGCAGGTCAGCGCCGACGCGACGCGCACTGCCGCGCTGCTGTCGGGCCAGGTCGACTTCGTGCTTGATCCGCCGCCCCAGGACCTGAAGCGGATTGAGGAGAACCAGGGAACCAAGGTCGTACGCGGACAGGAAAACCGCGTCGTCTTCTTCGGCTTCGATCAGTACCGCGACGAACTTCTGTATTCCGGCGTCAAGGGGAAGAATCCGTTCAAGGACGTGCGCGTGCGTCAAGCCGTCTATCAGGCCATCGATATCGAGGCGATCCGCTCGCGCATCATGCGCGGATCGGCGCAGCCCACCGGCGGCATCACGCCATCGATCCAGGCCTCGAATCCAGATGCCGAGAAACGCCTGCCCTACGACCCGAACCGCGCGAAACAGCTGCTGGCGGATGCCGGCTATCCGAATGGCTTCGATGTCACGCTCGACTGCCCGAACAACCGCTACGTGAACGACGAGGAGATCTGCATCGCGGTCGCGGCGATGCTGGCGCGGATCGGCATCCAGACCAAGGTCACTGCGATGCCGCGCGCAACCTACTTCCCGAAGCTCGAGAAGTTCGATACCAGCTTCTACATGCTCGGCTGGGGTGGCGCGATCACGGATGCCCAGACGATGCTGTCGCCGGTGTTGCGCTCACCGGATCCGAAGACCGGCAATGGCTCGTTCAACTATGGGCGCTATGCCAACCCGAAACTCGACGCGTTGATCGACTCCGCGGCCGTCGAACCGGACCAGGAATCGCGGCGGGTGATGATCCGCGAGGCGCTCGCCGAACACAACGCCCAGGTTCACCACGTGCCGCTGCATCGCCAGATGATTCCGTGGGCAATGCGCAGCAATGTGAACGTCGTGCACCGACCCGACAACGCGCTGAACCTTTCGACCACGAAGGTCGACTGACGCAGTCCCGTTCCCTTCAAGCGGAGCCGAACCTCCTGTGCTCGGTGTCCGCCCTGGTGCGTTCAGCCGAAGCCGCTGCCGCGCGGAGCGGGCGCGCGGCTCGATCCGGGTAGAATCCTGCGGCTTTGGCGCCGGGCAGCGTTTCCGGCTGCCCTGCAACAACGACGTCTCGACCGAGAGACCGCGCGAGCAGAGGACCGGGGATGCGACTGATACTGCTGGGACCGCCCGGTGCCGGTAAAGGCACGCAGGCCGCGTTCATCAAGGAGCGCTTCGGCATCCCGCAGATTTCCACCGGTGACATGCTGCGTGCAGCGGTCAAGGCCGGCACGCCGTTGGGAATCGCGGCCAAGAAAGTGATGGACGCCGGCCGACTGGTGTCCGACGACATCATCATCGGCCTGGTCAAACATCGGCTGCAGCAACCGGACACGGCAAACGGCTACCTCTTTGACGGATTCCCGCGAACGATCCCGCAGGCCGATGCGATGAAGCACGCCGCGGTCGCGCTCGACTACGTCCTCGAGATCGACGTGCCGGACAGTGACATCATCGACCGCATGAGCGGCCGTCGCGTCCATGTGGCCAGCGGCCGCACCTATCACGTTCGTTTCAATCCACCGCAGGTCGAAGGTCACGACGACGTCACGGGGGAGCAGTTGATCCAGCGCGACGACGACCGCGAGGACACCGTGCGCAAGCGCCTCGAGGTCTATCACGCGCAGACCCGGGCACTGGTCGAGTACTACTCGCGCTGGGCGTCCGCCGGACAACCGGGTGCCCCGAAGTACCGCCGCATCTCCGGCGTGGGGCCGGTCGACGAAATCCGCCAGCGCGCATTCGACGCGCTCGCTTCGTAGCTTTCGCTTTGTTTTTTCAGTTCTGAAATTTCGATAAGGAGAACGTCATGTCTGGACTGGCACTCGCCCTGCTCTGCGGCCTCGCGGCCGTGGTCTTTGGCGCGTGGTCGATTTCCTGGATCCTGAAGCAGCCCGCGGGCAATGCGCGGATGCAGGAAATCGCCGCCGCCGTGCAAACCGGCGCGCAGGCCTACCTCAATCGCCAGTACCGCACGATCGCGATCGTCGGTGTGGTGCTCGCGATCATCATCGCGGTCGTGCCGCAGCTCGGCATGTGGACGGCAATCGGCTTCGTGCTGGGCGCGGTGCTGTCCGGGCTGGCCGGGTACGTCGGGATGAACGTGTCAGTTCGTTCCAACGTGCGCACCGCACAGGCGGCCACGCAGGGCCTGAACCCGGCGCTCAACATCGCGTTCCGAGGCGGTGCGATCACCGGCCTGCTGGTGGTGGGCCTGGGCCTGATCGGCGTCGCCGGCTTCTACTGGGTCCTTACCGTGACACACGCGGGTTCGACGACGCGCGACCTGCTGCACCCGATGATCGGATTCGCGTTCGGCGCATCGCTGATATCGATCTTCGCGCGACTCGGCGGCGGCATCTTCACGAAGGGTGCGGACGTCGGCGCCGATCTGGTCGGCAAGGTCGAAGCCGGAATCCCGGAAGACGATCCGCGCAACCCGGCGGTGATCGCCGACAACGTCGGTGACAACGTCGGCGACTGCGCCGGCATGGCGGCGGACCTGTTCGAAACTTTCGCCGTGACTGTTGTCGCGACGATGCTGGTTGGCGGCCTGGTCTTCAAGGGCTCGGATGCCGGCATCATCTATCCGCTGGCGATTTCCGGCGTGTCCATTCTGTCGTCGATCGTCGGCTGCTTCTTCGTCAAGGCGCGCGACGGCGGCAAGATCATGAACGCGCTGTACCGCGGCCTCATCGTCGCCGGCGTCATTTCGCTGGTGTTGTTCTGGCCGGTCACGAGCTGGATCCTCGGCCCGGTCGCGGCCAGCGCCGGCGTCACCGTGATGAATCTCTACCTCGCGGCAGTGGTCGGCCTGGTGCTGACGGCGGCGCTGGTCTACATCACCGAGTACTACACCGGCACGCAGTTCAAGCCGGTCCAGTACGTCGCACAGGCCTCGACCACGGGGCACGCGACCAACATCATCGCTGGCATCGCGGTGTCGCTGAAGGCCTGCGCCTGGCCGGTGCTCGCGATCTGTGCGGCGATCCTCGCCTCCTACTGGCTCGCGGGCCTCTATGGCATCGCCGTCGCCGCGACCGCAATGCTGTCGATGACCGGCATCATCGTCGCGCTCGACGCCTACGGTCCGATCACCGACAACGCCGGTGGCATCGCCGAAATGGCCGACATGCCGAAGGAAGTGCGCGCCATCACTGACCCGCTGGATGCGGTCGGCAACACGACCAAGGCAGTCACCAAGGGCTACGCGATCGGCTCGGCCGGTCTCGCCGCGCTGGTGCTCTTTGCCGACTACACCGGCGGCCTGCAGCAGGCCGGCGTGAACGTCACGTTCGACCTGTCGAACCACATGGTGATCATCGGGCTCTTCATCGGCGGCCTGATCCCGTTCCTGTTCGGCGCGATGGCGATGGAAGCGGTCGGCCGCGCCGCCGGTTCGGTTGTAGAGGAAGTGCGGCGCCAGTTTCGCGAGATCCCCGGCATCATGGAATACAAGGCCAAGCCGGACTACAGCAGGGCCGTCGACATGCTGACGACGGCGGCGATCAAGGAAATGATGATCCCATCGCTGCTGCCTGTGCTGGTGCCGATCCTGGTCGGCATCATCCTCGGACCTGCGGCGCTCGGCGGTGTGCTGATGGGCACGATCGTTACCGGGCTTTTCGTCGCCATTTCGATGACGACCGGCGGCGGCGCGTGGGATAACGCCAAGAAGTACATCGAGGAAGGCCACCATGGTGGCAAGGGCTCGGACGCGCACAAGGCGGCCGTGACCGGTGACACCGTCGGCGACCCGTACAAGGACACGGCCGGCCCGGCGGTCAACCCGCTGATCAAGATCATCAACATCGTCGCGCTGCTGATCGTGCCGATCATCGCGACGATCCACGGCGGCACGCCGCAGCCTGTGGCAGCGGCGCCGACCGTCATGGCGGTCGCAGTGCCCGTCGTGGTCGTCGTCGGGGTGCCGATGCGGGTGCACTTCGAGACCGGCTCCGGGGCGATCACCGCTGAAGGCAAGCGCATCGTCGACGGCTACGCCAAAGCCATCAAGGAGAACCCGACCGCCAAGGTTGAGCTGTCCGGCTTTGCCGATCCGCGCGGTGACGTGGCCAATAACCTGGAACTGGCGAAGCAGCGCGCCAAGTCGGTGCAGGAGGCGCTCGTCGCCCTCGGCGTGCCGGCTGAGCGCACTGAACTCGTCAAGCCGACCGACGTCATCGTCGGCCAGGGCAGCGACGCCGACGCGCGTCGCGTCGACATCATCCTGCGCTGACCGGAGGCCATCGTATGTTCGACGAAGCAGACCGTGAAACCGGCTACGCGCTGTTCCTTGCCATTGGCATGGCGATCCTGGTGTCGATCTTCGCGATCAGCATCGCCGCGGGCACGGCCATCAGCCAGATCGGCAGCAAGTCCGCCGTTAGCAAGGGATCGTTGCTGCCGATGGCCGCAACCGCCGGGTCGACCGCAACGGCATCGGCGGCCAGCGCGACGGTCAAGCTCTACTTTGACCTCGGCCGGGCGGACCTTCCGGCCGATGCGCTGACGCGGCTGTCCCCGCTGGTCATCGAGGCGAAAGACAAGGGCGGCAAATGGATGATTTCGGGCTACCACGACGCCAGCGGCGACGCTGATGCGAACGCGGAACTCGCCAAGCAGCGGGCCTTCGCAGTGCGCGACCTGCTCACCAACGCGGGCGTCAGCCCGGAGTCGATCGAGCTGGCGAAGCCTGCGGTTACCACGGGCGGCGCCGATCCTCGCGAGGCGCGCCGCGTCGAGGTCACGCTGCGCTGACTCCGACGTAGCATCATTCGGGGGCGGTCAGCATTCGCTGCACCGCCCTTTTTCTTGGAGCATCCGATGCAGGTCCGTGAAGCCGGTGCCGACGACATTCCCGCGATTCAGGCGATCTATGCGCATCACGTTCTCCACGGCCTCGGCACATTCGAGACCGAACCGCCTGACGCCAGCGAGATGCGCGCACGTTTCTCGCAGATCACGGCGGCGGGATTTCCGTATCTCGTCGCTGCGGACGCCGACCAGGTCATCGGCTATGCCTATGCCAATCACTTCCGTGCGCGATCCGCCTACCGGTTCACGGTCGAGGATTCGATCTATGTCGCGCCATTCGCAATGGGTCACGGCTTCGGCCGGGTGCTGCTCGACGAGCTCGTTGCCCGTTGCATCGCGATCGGACTGCGCCAGATGCTTGCGTTGATCGGTGACTCGGCCAATGCCGGCTCGATCGGCGTGCATCGCGCCTGCGGTTTCGGAATGGTCGGCGTGATGAAAGACGTGGGCCGCAAGTTCGACCGCTGGGTCGATGTCGTCATCATGCAGCGCGCGCTCACCGCAGACGCGGTACCGCACTGACTAAGCGCGGCTAAGTGTCGCGGATGTGCTTCAACGCGTCGGCCGCCGATTCGTAGATGTGTGGCGCGACGCCACGCTGCGACAGCGCCTTTCCCAGCTTTGCACGCAGAAATCCTGAGGTCGTGTAGCGGGTAACGCCGAAGTAGTAGTTGTCGACCAGCTGTCGCACCATCTCGGCGTACTCGTCGGCGACGTCAGGCGCCAGGTCGAAGTTGTCGTAGTTGACGATGCCGTAGACCTTGTGGCCGATCTCGTCGAGCCGTCGCTTGATCTCGGCATGCACCAAAGCCACGTCGGCAGACGTGTGTACCGAGAGGCGCTCGAAGTTGAGGAACAGCACGTTGTGCTCCTCGTCGTAGGCGACGCGCTGGTCGAGAGGAATCGCCAGCATCCGTTCGCGCAGGTTCATCGGCCCATCGACGAAGATTGCCGCATCCATCACGGCGGGATCGCGCTGAATGCCCGGCATGAAGTCCATGCGCGCAAGGATGTCGCGCTCGATATCCACGCCCGGCGCGACCTCAATGAGTTCCAGGCCGCTGTCGCCGAGGCGGAACACACAGCGCTCGGTGATGTAGAGCGCCGGCTGGCCGCGACGCCGCGCTTCGGCGCCGGAAAAGGTGCGGTGCTCGACCTGTTCAACGAACTTCTTCGGCCCGATGTCGTTCAGCAGCTGCAGCCGGCCGTTGTCAACTGCGAACCTGCAGGTCGCCGGCAGTAAATGTGCCGACGAAGACGACGCGCTTGGCCGATTGCGAAATATTGATGAAGCCACCGGCGCCGGCCAGCCGCGGACCGAACTTGCTGACGTTGAGGTTGCCGTCGCGATCCGCCTGAGCCAGCCCCAGAAACGCGAGATCGAGTCCGCCGCCATCGTAGAAGTCGAACTGGTAGGGCTGGTCGATGATCGCCTGCGTGTTGACCGCGGCGCCGAAGTTCAGGCCGGACGCCGGGATTCCGCCGACGACACCGGGCTCGGCGGTCAGCGTCAGCAGATCGATGACCTTTTCCTCGGTCGCCACCGAAGAAATGCCTTCCGGCATGCCGATGCCAAGGTTGACCACGCTGTTGGCCTGCAGTTCGAGCGCGGCGCGGCGCGCAATGATCTTGCGCTCGCTCATCGGCATCGGCGCGAGCGAACTGACCGGCACTCGTATCTCGCCGGCGAAGCCGGGGTTGTACTGCTCGACGAAGGTCTGCATGTGGTATTCGGGCTTCTCAGCCACGACGACACAGTCGACCAGCACGCCCGGAATCTTCACCTGGCGCGGGTTCAGTGAGCCGCGCTCGGCGACTCGCTCCACCTGCACGATGACGATGCCGCCCGAATTGCGCGCAGCCATCGCGATCGCCAGCGCCTCCAGCGTCAGCGCTTCCCGCTCCATCGTGATATTGCCGTCCGGGTCGGCTGTCGTGCCGCGGACGATGCCGACGTGGATCGGGAACGCCTTGTAGAAGAGAAACTCCTCGCCACCGACCGTCATCAGTTCGACCAGGTCGTCGGTGGTGCACGCGTTGATCTTGCCGCCGCCATGGCGCGGATCGACAAAAGTGCCCAGACCGATGCGCGACAGGTGACCCGGCTTGTGCGCGGCAATGTCGCGAAACAGATGGGTAATCACCCCCTGCGGCAGGTTGTAGGCCTCGATTCGATTGGCCACTGCCAGCGCCTGCAGTTTGGGCACCAGTCCCCAGTGACCGCCGATGACGCGACGAACCAGCCCGGGGTAACCGAGATGGTTCAGGCCGCGCTCCTTGCCATCGCCCTGCCCGGCGGCATAGACCAGCGTCAGTCCTTCGGGCCGCCCGACGCCGTCCGGGTCCTTTTCGCTCGACTCGACGAATCGCTGTTCCAGTGCAACCGCGATGTTCTCGGGAAAGCCGATGCCAACGAATCCGCTGGTCGCCAGCGTGTCGCCATCGTGAATCAACTGCACCGCCTCGCGCGCCGTGACGATCTTGCCCTTCTCAAAACTCTTGAGCCCTTGCAGCAGCTCGCGTCCGCGCCCCATTGCCGTCTCCCTCGCCGTCTTCGAAGTCCGCCGGTCGCGGCTCGAAACTCGCTCTGCCCCACCCGGACTTTAGTCATCCGATCGGACTCTTGTCACCCATGTCACGTCAGCGGCACAGTAACTTGAAGCATCCGCTGGCGCGCGCTTGTTTCCCGCAAGGGTCTTTATTCCGCGACACAACATGCCGGATCGACTGCTGCCCTCACTCCTGCTGGCTGCCTTCGTCGCCGCTGCGCCGGCAGCGACCGCCCAGTTGCGGGTCGAAGCCATTGCCGACTCGGTGCTGCGCCCCTATTCACTGCGCGACGCGGGCGCGCTGCCGGCGGCCGACCCGGTGGCGCGCGCTGCGCCGCGCCTGCGCGGGTCTGCGCCGCAGCTGCGTGACTACAGCTGGCTCGGTGGTGCGGTTCAGGTTGAGTCATCGCGAATCGGCATCAATGGCACGTACACGCGGCCGAAGGTGGTCATCGGCGTGCCTTCGGACACCATGAAAGACTGGATGAGCGCGGCCGGGCTGACCGCCGAACAATGCCTGCTGCCGATGGTCCGCGCCCGCGCGCGGATAAGCCCCGACGGCGAGGCGAGCGGGGCATTCTGGCTGTACGCGCGCTGCAGCTTCCAGTAGCTGCCCCACTGTCCTACCCAACGCCTCCTCTACACTTCCCGGGAGGAGTTGCAGAAACCCGAGGGGAGTGCAGATGCAGATCAGCAACAACGTTTTCATCGTGACCGGAGGCGCCTCCGGTCTGGGCGGGGCCACATCCCGGATGCTGGCGGCCAACGGCGCAAAGGTCGTCATCGCCGATGTTCAGTCCGATCGCGGCGAGGGGCTCGCGCGCGAACTCGGCGCTTCCACCCGCTACGTAAAATGTGATGTCTCCAGCGAAGCGGACGGCCGGGCCGCGGTCGACGCCGCTCTCGCATTGGGTACGCTGCGCGGACTCGTCAACTGCGCCGGCATCGCTATCGGCGAAAAGGTGGTCGGCAAAGAGGGGCCGCACGCGCTCGCCTCGTTTGCACGCGTCATCAGCATCAATCTGATTGGCACGTTCAACATGATCCGCCTCGCGGCTGAAGCGATGTCGCGGCAGGATGCGACTGCAGAAGGCGAGCGCGGCGTGCTGGTCAACACGGCGTCGGTCGCCGCCTTCGACGGACAGATTGGCCAGGCGGCGTATTCCGCGTCCAAGGGCGGAGTCGTCGGAATGACCTTGCCGATCGCTCGCGACCTGTCGCGCAGCGGAATCCGCTGCGTGACGATCGCCCCGGGACTGTTCGCGACGCCGATGCTGCTGGGCATGCCTCAGGAAGTTCAGGACTCGCTCGGCAAGCAGGTGCCGTTTCCGTCGCGACTGGGCAAGCCGGACGAGTACGCCGCGCTGGTTCGCCACATCGTCGAGAACGTGATGCTCAACGGCGAAACGATCCGACTGGACGGCGCGATACGCATGCAGCCGAAGTAGGCGTTAGGCGTGCGGCTGCCAGCGTTGAAACCGTCGCGGCGCCTGCGGCGCCTGCTTGCGGCAGCGGCCGTTGCGGCGTTGGCCGCGTGTGCCACACCGGATCGTGCGACCCCGCCGCAAGCGTCGCTCACGCTTCGGTCCGTGGGTGCCGCGGCTACGGCGCAGCGGCATATGGCCGCGTCCGCCCACCCGCTTGCCACGCAGGCGGGCCTGGAGACATTGCGTGCGGGCGGCAGCGCGGTCGACGCCGCCATTGCGATCCAGCTGGTTCTGGCGTTGGTCGAACCGCAGAGTTCTGGCTTGGGGGGCGGCGCGTTCCTGCTGCACTGGGACGGCCGCCGCGTGTCTGCACTCGACGGTCGCGAGACCGCGCCCTTGGGCGCCGACGAAAGACTCTTCCTGACAGCGGACGGCAAGCCGATGGCGCTTTACGACGCGGTGGTCGGCGGTCGCTCGGTCGGCACCCCAGGCGCCGTTCGGCTGCTGGAGGCGGCACATCGCCAGTACGGCAGGCTGCCGTGGCCCCGGCTATTCGACCCGGCGCTGCGCCTGGCGGACGAGGGCTTTCCTGTCTCTGCCCGATTGCATCAGCAGCTGTTATCGGAGAAATACCTGAGAAGCGACCCCACGGCCGCGGCCTATCTCTTCAATGCGGATGGAACGCCCAAGGCCATCGGCACGCGGATTCGCAACCCGGAATTCGCGACCACGCTGCGTGCCGTCGCGAGCGGCGGCGCCGATGCGTTCTACTCCGGCGCCATCGCCGCTGACATCGTGACCGCCGTGCAGTCCCATCGCAATCCCGGTCGGCTCGGACTGCAGGACCTCGCCCGCTACGAGGCAAAGCAGCGCGAGCCGATTTGCACCGACTACAAAGCCTGGCGCGTCTGCGGCATGCCGCCGCCGTCGTCCGGAGGTATCGCGGTCGCGCAGATGCTCGGCATCTTCGCCCATCGCAATATTGCGATATTCGCGCCCGACGAGGCGCGCGCGCCCGAGCCGCGCGCGGAAGCCGTGCACCTGTTTTCCGAAGCGGGCCGGCTGGCGTTCGCGGACCGCGGGCGCTACGTCGCAGACAGCGACTTTGTGCAGGTCAATGTTGCCGGACTGCTTGATCCCGGCTACCTGAAGCAACGTGCACAGCTGATCGGACCGAGCAGCATGGGCACCGCCCAGCCGGGTGTACCGCCGGGGTCGACCGCCGTCCTCGCTGACGATCCGTCACCCCTGAAATCCGCCACCTCGCACATCTCGGTCGTCGACAGCTACGGCAACGCGGTTGCAATGACGACAACGATCGAAGACACCTTCGGCGCCCGCGTGATGGTGCGGGGCTTTCTGCTGAACAACCAGCTGACCGATTTTTCCTTCGTCCCGGAAGCGGACGGCATCCCGGTCGCCAACCGCGTGCAGCCCGGCAAGCGACCGCGCAGTTCGATGGCGCCGACGCTGGTGTTTGACCGCGCCACCGGCGCGCTGGTCGCGACACTCGGCTCGCCGGGGGGATCGCAGATCATCGGTTATGTCACCAAGACGCTGGTCGGAACGCTTGACTGGCAACTCGACATCCAGGAGTCGATCGCGATGCCCAACTTCGGGTCGCGCAACGGCCCTACCGAACTCGAACGGGGCCGCTTCAGTCCTGGCGTGATCGCCGCGCTGCAGGCCCGCGGACACGCCGTGCGCGAAATTGCCATGGAAAGCGGGCTGCAGGGCATCGTGCGCGTGCGCCTGCCCGACGGGCGAGCGGCCTGGGCTGGCGGCGCCGATCCGCGCCGTGACGGCGTGGCCCTGGGCGACTGAGCCGCGCGGATTGCTAGACTGTTTTCCCCTTCAACGATCGCGGGACCACTGCCATGACAATCAAGGTCGGTGACAAGCTGCCTGACGGCGAACTGCAGGAGTTCATTGAAGTCGAAAGCGAGGGCTGTTCCCTCGGACCCAACACCTTCAAGGTGGCCGATCTGGTCAAGGGCAAGAAGATCGCGGTGTTCGGCCTGCCCGGCGCGTACACGCCGACCTGCTCGGCGAAGCACGTGCCCGGCTATGTCGCGATGTACGACCAGCTGAAGGCCAAGGGCGTCGACGAAATCTGGTGCCTGTCGGTCAACGATGCGTTCGTCATGGGTGCGTGGGGCCGCGACCAGAAGGTCACCGGCAAGGTGCGCATGATGGCTGACGGCTCGGCCGACTACACGAAGAAGCTCGGACTTGAACTCGACCTGACCGCGCGCGGCATGGGCGTGCGCTCCCAGCGATTCTCGATGCTGGTGGACAACGGCATCGTCAAGACACTGAACGTCGAAGGGCCGGGCAAGTTCGAGGTGAGCGACGCCGGCACGATGCTCAAGCAGGTCGGTTGACGCTTCGAGCGCTGACCCAGACGCCGCCTGCAGGCGGCGTCGTTGTTTGAACGCGTAGCGCTGGCCGGAATCAGGCGCGCCGGTCGAGTCGGAAATCACGCAGGCGGAAACCCATCGCGAGCAGCGCCGTGAAGTAGATCCCGGCGGCACCGCTGACGACGGCCGCGAGCAACCCGGCGCGCCACCAGGGCGACGCCTGCAGGGCCGTCCACGCGACCTGCTGCTGCACCAGCCACAGCCCGCCGGCGAGCACCAAAAGTGCCACGCCGAGCCGCAGCAGAAATCCGCCCCAGCCGGCGCCCGGCGCGTAGACGCCGCGTCGTTTCAGCCCGAAAAAAAGCGCGAGCGCGTTGGCGCACGCTCCCAGGCTGACTGACAGCGCGAGTCCGGCGTGCGCCAGCAGCGGAACGAGCAGGAGGTTGGCAAGCTGCGTGGCGATCAGTACGGCGATCGCGATCTTCACCGGCGTGCGGATGTCCTTCTGCGCGTAAAAACCCGGCGCGAGAATCTTGACGGCAACGATGCCGATGAGACCGACGGCGTAGCCGACGACCGCGAGCGCGGTCTGGTGGACATCCGCCGGCGTGAATGCGCGTCCCTGGAACAGCACGGACACGATGCCTTCCGCCAGCATTCCGAGTCCCACGGCCGCCGGCAGCGCCAGCAGGAACATGAGCCTCAGGCCCCAGTCGAGCAGACGAGAATAATGGTCCGACTGCTTCTCGGCGAAGGCCGACGACAGACTCGGCAACAGCACGGTGCCCAGTGCAACGCCAAGCAGCGCGGTAGGAAATTCCATCAGTCGATCCGCGAACGCGAGCCAGGTCACGCTGCCGGTCGTCAGGTGCGAGGCGATGTTCGTGTTGATGATGATGCTCAGTTGCGCGACTGACACCGAGAAGATCGCCGGCAGCATCAGCGTGGCGACGCGCCGGACGTCGGGATCGGCGAACGCGGAGCGCGGCGAACCGATGCGCAGGTGCAGCCCGGCGCGCCGCACTGCCGCCCACTGCAATGCGAGTTGCAGCACGCCACCGATCAGCACCGCGAAGGCCAGCGCCATGATCGGCTGTTCAAGCCGCGGCGCGAGCCAGATGGCGCAACCGATGAACGACAGATTGAGCAGGACCGGCGTGAACGCCGGCACCGCGAAGCGCCGATAGGTGTTGAGGACCCCGGCGGCCAGGGCGACGAGCGACATGAAGAGGATGTAGGGAAACATCCAGCGCGTCATGACGCTGGCAAGATCGAATGCCGACGGATCGCGTGCCAGGCCAGAGGCAAGCAGCCAGACAAGCACCGGGGCCGCTACGACGCCGAGCGTGGAAACCACGAGCAGCGTCCAGAACAGCGCCGACGCGACATGGCCCGCGAAAGCCGTCGTCGCGGACTCATCGCCGCGCGCGCGGACGTCCGCAAGCATCGGTACGAACGCTTGCTGGAACGCCCCTTCACCAAACAGCCGGCGCAGCAGGTTCGGCAGCCGGAAGGCGACATTGAATGCGTCGGTCTCCGCGCTCGCACCGAATACGCGCGAAATGAGCATGTCGCGGATGAGCCCGGTGACACGCGACAGCAGCGTAAAACTGCTGATCGTCGCAAGCGCGCGAAAGAGGTTCACTGCGGGATTTTCTGGCGGGCAGCAGCCGCAGCGGGCGCCCGACGTGGGATTCTGGTTCTGTCCGCCCGGCGAATTGTCGGTAAACGGTTGATTTGATATAGTTTAGGGCTTTTCCGCGCCGCGCTTTCCACGCCGGCGCCTCAGGACCCACGCCGCGCATGCCGCGCCGGCGTTCACGATGGGCGTCATGGACACGTACCCGCGGCAGTCGCGGCGGGATAAGACAGGATTTCGGGAACTCAAAATGGCGAACAGCAAACAGGCTCGCAAGCGCGCTCGACAGTCGACCGTACGGAACGCCCAGAACGCATCACAGCGCTCGCGCGTCCGCACGGCGGTAAAGACCGTTCGCAAGGCGATTGCCACCGGCGACAAGAAGGCCGCGATGGACGTGCTCGGCCAGGCGACCAGCGTGATCGATTCGATCGCCGACAAGAACGTCATCCACAAGAACACGGCCGCTCGCAACAAGAGCCGGCTGGCGGCCGCTATCAAAGCGATGGCGTAGTTTCTGCGGCCGGCGCCTGCGCCAGGCGCCCCGCACGCCAGGTCAGTGCGGACCGCGGCACCCGCCGATCGCTGCGTCAGCGATCCGGCATCGAGCAGCCCTCGTAAACCGGCAGGTCGTTGTCCCGGGCGAAGTTGATCACGAAGTCAAACGCCATGCGCTCGAGGTCGCGCAGGCGCTCGTCAACGACGACGCATTTCACGCCACCGACCAGCGTCGGTCGTACGTACGGCGAGTAGCCGATGTACGCATCGCGACCGCTCGCAATCCCGCCCGGCCGATAGCACGACATCACGCCGCACAAGCGCTCGGCCCAGTCGCTCGGCCGGAACGGCCGCCCCTCCGACGTCACGCCGTGGATGAAATACTCGCGCGGCTTCGGATCTGGATGGGGGGATTCGGACACGACAATTGGCTCCGGGCATGCGCAGCCAGTTGCCGCGCTGTCGGAACGAAAGCGCGATGTTATCCGAGCGTTGCGGTCCGGACGGCCACCTCGCGGCGGGACCTGAACTTGCGGTGACTTGCTTCGAGTGACGCGTAACGTCAATCTACTTGCATTTGCCGTCCGATTGCCGCATAAAGCGGCCCTTCCCTCGCCCTGCTGCCACGCGCATGCCCAAGCCCGTCTCCAAGGTCCTCGTCATCAACGACGAGCCGCTGATCCTGCGCGAACTGCTGAAGGGCCTGAACGCGGCTGCACGCTCGCTCGACAATCCATTCGGCATCACATTCATCGGCGCACTGACCGCAAAGGAAGGCCTCGCGCTGATCGAGCTCGACGGTGACGTGCAGACCGCCATCGTCGACGACAAGTTGTACGCCGTGCAGGACACGCGCAAGCGGCGCAACGGCGGCAAGGAGCCGCCGCGCAACCTGCAGGTGTCGGCGCTGAAGCTGGTGCAGCGCATCACTTCGCTGCGACCCGAGCTCGACATCTACATCCTGATCGAGAAGGAAAAGGAAGACCAGGTCGTCGATGCGCTGTTCGCCGAGGCGGTCGACGGTTACTTCTACCGCGAGGAGCGCGATTACCGTGGCATGTACCGCATCCTCAATGCGCAGATCGCCGAGCGGGCCCGCACGCCGTTTTACGACGCGCTGAAATCCTACGTGCTGTCAGCCAAGGACGCGTGGCACACGCCGGGACACTCCAGCGGCGACTCGATGCGCGGCAGCCCGTGGGTCAACGAGTTTTACGACTTCATGGGCGAGCATGTCTTCGACGCCGATCTATCGGTGTCGGTCAAGGCGCTGGATTCGCTGATGGAGCCGACCGGCGTCATCGCCGAGGCGCAGCAGATGGCCGCCAATGCCTTCGGCGCGCGCCGCACGTTCTTTGCGACCAACGGCACGTCGACCGCCAACAAGGTCATCCTTCAGACGCTGATCGCGCCGGGCGAGAAGCTGCTGCTCGACCGCAACTGCCACAAGTCGGTGCACCACGGTGTCGTGCTCTCGGGTGCGCAGCCGGCCTACCTCGACTCCTCGGTCAACCGCAAGTACGGCGTGTTCGGGCCGGTACCGAAGAAGACGATCCTGAATGCGATCGACGAGCATCCGGATGCGGAGTTGCTCGTCCTGACGTCGTGCACCTACGACGGGCTGCGCTACGACCTGAAGCCCATCGTCGACGCCGCGCACGCGCACGACATCAAGGTACTGATCGACGAAGCCTGGTACGCGCATGCGCGGTTCCATCCGGCGCTGCGCCCGACCGCGCTCGAGGCGGGTGCCGATTATGCGACGCAGTCGGCGCACAAGACGCTCTCGGCACTGTCCCAGGCAGCGTACATCCACGTGAACGATCCCACGTTCAACGAGCACATTTTCCGCGAAAACTTCAACATGCATACGTCGACGAGCCCGATGTACAGCATGATCGCGAGCCTCGACGTGAGTCGCAAGCAGTCGGTGCTCGAGGGCTACAAGCTGCTGCAGCGCACGCTGATGCTCGCCGACGAGCTGCGCGAGCAGATCAATTCGACCGGCGTGTTCCGGGTTCTCGAACTGGAGGACCTGCTGCCGGACGAAGTGAAAGACGACGGCATCCGGCTTGACCCGACCAAGGTCACCGTCGACATCTCGTCCTGCGGCATGACGGTCGACGACCTGCAAAATGAGCTCTACACGCGCTTCAACATCACGGTGGAAAAGTCCACCTTCAACACGTTGACGCTGCTGCTGACGGTCGGCACGACGCGCTCGAAGTGCTCGCGACTGTACGACGCGCTGATGCGCATTTCCCGCGAGAAACGCGCATCGCGGCGGCTCTACCGAACGCCGGACCTGCCGCCTTTCACCGAGCTGGTGTCATTGCCACGCGATGCGTACTACGCGACCGGCGAGCTGGTACCGCTGCTCGACGAGAACGACCAGCTGAACGGCAAGCTGGCCGGCCGCATCTGCTGTGACCAGATCGTTCCCTACCCGCCGGGCATCCCGGTGCTGGTTCCGGGTCAGCGCATCACCGCGAACATCGTCGACTACTTGGTACGTTACCTGCGCGTGCAGAACAAGGTGGAGCTTCACGGCGTCGTGTACCAGGGTTATGTGCCGTCGATCCGCGTACTGATGGAAAGCGAGGAGCGCCAGTTGGCACCGGTTCCTGCTCGCAAGGCCGGTCGGCGCCGCGCTGCGTAGCGGCGCGCCGGCGCTCGCCGTGTCGCAGAGCTCACACGACCGCGCCGTCACCCCTTTCCCCGACCCGGCGCCGTCACTCGAGCCGCAGTCTTTCGCGCTGCGCGTCGAGATCATGGGTCGCCGTCGGAACCGTTCGGCTTCCGGCAAAGCACCCCGCACCGCGATCTTCTGAAAGGCCGTCTGCCAGCAGGCGGGGCGCCGTCCCGGGCAATGACGACGTCGGATTCCCCGAGCGCCTCTGCGGCGGGGGATGTTGCCTGGACGGCTTTCCCTATAATCCTTCAAACGCGGCTGCGGCTCACAGCGAGAGCGCCGCGTTTTTCGTTTTTCGCCATGCCACGGAGTGCGAACGATGACGCACCTGATGAACACCTACAACCGGCTGCCGGTCGCATTCACGCATGGTCAGGGCGCGCGGCTGTTCGACCGAGAGGGCAAGGAATATCTGGATGCGCTAGCAGGCATCGCCGTCAACGGCCTCGGGCATGCTCATCCGCGGCTCGTCGCGGCGTTGACGGACCAGTTGGGCCGACTGATCCACACCTCGAACATCTACCGCGTGCTCGAGCAGGAGCAACTGGCCGACCGATTGTGCGAGCTTTCCGGCCTGCAGGAAGTGTTCTTCGGCAACTCCGGCTCCGAGGCCAACGAAGGCGCACTGAAGCTCGTGCGCCTCTATGGTCACAAGCACGGCGAGCCCGAGGCGCAGACGATCGTCATGGAGCGCGCCTGGCACGGCCGTACGCTCGCAACACTTGCCGCCACGGGCAGCGAAAAGGCACGCAAGGGCTTCGAACCTCTGCCGAGCGGTTTCATCCGCGTGCCGTACAACGACCTCGCGGCGGTGGAACGCGCCGCCACCGACGATCGTCGCGTGCGCGCAGTATGGATCGAGGTGCTGCAGGGCGAGGGCGGCATCCAGGTCGCCACTGTCGAGTATGTGCGCGCACTGCGTCGTCTGTGCGACGAACGCGGCTGGCTGCTGATGATCGACGAAGTCCAGAGTGGAATCGGGCGCACCGGCAAGTGGTTTGCGCACCAATGGGCCGGAGTCACGCCCGATGTGATGACGCTCGCCAAAGGGCTCGGTTCCGGCGTGCCGATCGGTGCGCTGCTGGCCGGGGGTCGCGCCGCCGGTGTCTTCGGCCCGGGTCAGCACGGCACGACGTTTGGTGGCGGCCCCTTTGCGATGCGCGCCGGCCTGGAGACGCTCGCGATCATCGAAGCCGAGGACCTGATGGCGAACGCCGTTGCCCAGGGCGATCGGATCCGCACAGGGCTGGCGCGCGAGCTCAGCGGGGTTGCCGGCGTGGCCGAGATCCGCGGCATGGGTCTGATGATCGGCATCGAGCTCGATCGTCCCTGCGGTGAACTGGTCAAGCAGGCGCTGGCCGCCGGCCTGCTGATCAACGTGACCCAGGACAGCGTGATTCGGCTGTTGCCGCCGTTGGTGCTTTCGTCGGCCGAGGCCGATCAGATCGTCGCCAGGCTGGCACCGGTCATCCGTAATTTCCTTGCTCCGGCGGCGCGCGCCGCCTGACATCGTGGCCGAAGGTATCCGTCACTTCCTGCGGTTGCGTGACTTCTCGCGCGCCGAGCTCGAGTGGGTGTTCGAGCGCACGCGCATCATCAAGGAACGGTTCAAGCGCTACGAGTTCTACCAGCCGCTGCGCGATCGCACGCTGGCGATGGTGTTCGAGAAGGCGTCGACGCGTACGCGCGTGTCGTTCGAAGCCGGGATGTACCAATTGGGCGGATCGGTGATCCACATCACCACCGGCGACTCGCAGCTCGGGCGCGCCGAGCCGATCGAGGACACCGCGCGGGTGATCTCGCGCATGGTCGACCTCGTCATGATCCGCACCTATGAGCAGGCAAAGATCGAACGCTTTGCGGATTCGTCGCGGGTCCCGGTCATCAACGGGCTCACGAACGAGTACCACCCCTGCCAGATCCTCGCCGACATCTTCACGTATCTGGAGCATCGCGGCCCGATTGGCGGGCGCAGCGTGGCGTGGATCGGCGATGCCAACAACATGGCATACACCTGGATCGAGGCAGCTCAGCTGCTTGGCTTCCACGTCAACGTGTCGACACCGCCCGGCTACGCGCTTGACCCGAGCCTTGCTCCGCCGGGCCCGCACATCAGCGTGTTTGCGGATCCGCTCGATGCCGCGCGCGGCGCCGACCTTGTGACGACCGACGTCTGGACCAGCATGGGCTACGAGGCCGAGAACGAAACCCGCCGCCAGGCGTTTGCCGACTGGTGTGTCGACGAGGACATGATGCGGCAGGCGCAGGCGGACGCGTTGTTCATGCACTGTCTGCCCGCGCATCGTGGAGAAGAAGTCACGGCTGCAGTCCTTGACGGCCCGCAATCGGTCGTATGGGACGAGGCTGAAAACAGGCTCCATGCGCAAAAGGCACTGATGGAATACCTGCTGCTGGGTCGCAGCGTCCAATAGCTAACGCCGCGGCCGCGGCTATCACAACAACTCCATGTCCACGATCCTGCAACACTTGCCCATTGGCCAGAAGGTCGGCATCGCGTTTTCCGGCGGTCTGGATACCAGCGCGGCGCTGCTTTGGATGCGCAAGAAGGGAGCGATCCCGTGCGCGTACACCGCCAATCTCGGCCAGCCTGACGAGCCCGACTACGACGAGATCCCGCGCCGGGCGCTGGAGTACGGAGCCGAAAAGGCGCGGCTCGTCGACTGCCGCTCGCAACTGGTGAACGAAGGGATCATGGCGCTGCAATGTGGCGCCTTCCACATTTCGACGGCCGGGCTCACGTACTTCAACACGACGCCGATCGGCCGCGCGGTCACCGGGACGCTTCTGGTCACCGCGATGAAGGAGGACGATGTCAACATCTGGGGCGACGGCAGCACGTACAAGGGCAACGACATCGAGCGCTTCTACCGCTACGGGCTGCTTGCGAATCCGTCGCTGAAGATCTACAAGCCGTGGCTCGACCAGGCCTTCATCGACGAACTCGGTGGCCGCGCCGAGATGTCCGAGTTCATGAAGCAGGCCGGCTTTGCCTACAAGATGTCGGCCGAGAAGGCCTATTCGACCGACTCCAACATGCTCGGCGCAACACACGAGGCGAAGGATCTCGAATACCTCGCCAGCAACATCCGCATCGTGCAGCCGATCATGGGCGTTGCGTTCTGGCGTGACGACGTGCAGATCAAGCGCGAGGACGTGACCGTCCGGTTCGATGAGGGCCAGCCGGTCGCGCTCAATGGCATCGAATACACCGATCCGGTCGAGCTGATGCTGGAAGCCAACCGTATCGGCGGCCGCCACGGTCTCGGCATGTCCGATCAGATCGAAAACCGCATCATCGAAGCCAAGAGTCGCGGCATCTACGAGGCGCCGGGACTGGCGCTGCTGTTCATCGCCTACGAGCGCCTGCTGACCGGCATCCACAACGAGGACACGATCGAGCAGTACCGCGACAACGGGCGCAAGCTGGGACGGCTGCTCTATCAGGGTCGCTGGTTCGACCCGCAGGCCATCATGCTGCGCGAAAGCGGGCAGCGCTGGGTCGCGCGTGCCATCAGCGGGGAAGTCACGATCGAATTGCGGCGCGGCAACGACTACTCGATCATGAACACCGAGTCGCCCAACCTGACCTACAAGCCCGAGCGCCTGACGATGGAAAAGGGCGAGTCGGTGTTCTCGCCCGCGGACCGCATCGGGCAGCTGACGATGCGCAACCTCGACATCGCCGACACCCGCGAGAAGCTCGTCACCTACGCCAAGGCCGGCCTGTTGTCCGCGCCATCGGGGGCAACGCTGCCGCAGCTGACCGAAGACCCGAAGCGCGACTAGCCGGCTCGCACCGACCGGTCGATGCAGCACAATACTTTTGGATGAGTGCACGGCCGCCGGTTTGGTGCGACAGTGGAGTCGTTCTCGGCCGTCGGTGCTCTGCGCGTTCTCCTCACCGCAAGCGAGCTCTCCGACCGGCGGCCGGGACGGATGTGTGTTCGCAATGAAATTCAGGCCCGCCATAGCGGGCCTTTTTTTTCGGCTAGATGATGATCGGCTCGGGCTCGAGTGCGACGCCGAACTTTCGTTCGACCCGCTCCTGCACTTCGCGCGCCAGTTGCAGGATCTCCGCTCCCGTCGCGCCACCGCGATTGACCAGGACGAGTGCCTGCTTGTCGTACACGGCCGCGCGCCCGCGGGCGTAACCCTTGAGCCCGCACGCGTCGATCAGCCAGCCTGCGGCGAGCTTGTAGCGGCCCCCGCCAATGTCGTAGCTGACCAGTGACGGATGCTGGGCGATCAGTTCGTTGCGTACCTGCCGTGGCACGATCGGATTCTTGAAGAAGCTGCCGGCGTTGCCGATGACCGACGGATCGGGGAGCTTGCGGCGGCGGATGGCGACCACTGCGTCAAAGACATCGCGTGGCCCCGGCCGGGAAATCTGCCGGGCGCGGAGTTCATTTTCGACGTCGGCATAGCCGACGACCGCCTGCCAGTCGGCCGGCAGGGCCAGCGTGACGCTGAGCACCACGTAGCGCCCGGGCAGCTGCTTGAAAACGCTGTCGCGGTAGCCGAAAAGGCAGTCCGACGCGTTGAGTTGCACGGTTTGCGCGGCGAGCGTGTCATACGCCTCGAGGCTTTCGAATCGCTCGGCCAGTTCGACGCCGTAGGCACCGATGTTCTGAATCGGCGCGGCGCCGACCGCGCCGGGGATCAGCGCGAGATTTTCCAGTCCCGGCAGATCCTCATCGAGCAACCGCTGCACCGTGCCGTGCCAGTTTTCGCCCGCGCCGACGCGAACAAGCTGCTGTCCGGACGCCGGCTCCAGTGGCTCGAAACCGCCGATCTCGATCTTGACGACCAGTCCATCGAAGTCGCGTGTCAGCAGCAGGTTGCTGCCGCCACCGAGCACGAGCCGCGGCAGCTCCCGGACCGCCGGATCCGACAGCAGCGCTTCAAGCTGGCGTCCGCTGCGGATGCGCGCAAAGTGCGCCGCTCGCGACTCCACGGCAAACGAATTGAAGGGTGCGAGGCTGACATCACGCTCGACGATGACCTGCATCGGGGCATTGTAGGGGCGTGCCATAGACTCTCGCCGCGTGTGATTCGTTCAAGGAGAAATCCGATGGCGTCATTCGATGCAGTCTGCAAACCCAACATGGTCGAAGTGCGAAACGCGCTGGATCAGGCGAACAAGGAAGTCAGCAACCGTTTCGATTTCAAGGGATCCGATGCGCGCATCGAGGCCAAGGACTACGAACTCACCGCCTACGCCGACGACGACTTCAAGCTGGGTCAGGTGCGCGACGTTCTGATCGCCAAAATGGCCAAGCGCGGGGTCGATGTGCGGTTGCTCGATCTGGGCAAGCCGGAGAAGATCTCCGGCGACAAGGCAAAGCAGGCGATCAAGGTCCGCAACGGCATCGACGCTACGCTGGCCAAGTCGATGGTTGCGATGCTCAAGGAGAGCAAGCTCAAGGTCACGGCAAGCATCCAGGGCGATGCGGTCCGTGTGACGAGTCCGAAGAAGGACACGTTGCAGGAGGCGATTGCGTTGCTGCGCGCCAAGGTCACCGAAGTGCCACTGACGTTCGAGAACTTCCGCGACTGACCTACCGGCCAGCGGTCCCGATCGACCGCCGTTCCCGCTTCGGTCCCGGGTGCACCCCGCCCGGCGCCGACCGCACACCGCTCACTCGCCTTGCCGTTGAAGCGCAGCGGGCAGCGGACTAGTGTTCGCTTCGTCCGGATTCAATCTCGCAGCGTCGAGCCGCTGATCCCGAAAAAGGCTTGCGACCATGGGACAAGTGGACTACCCTAAACACGGTATGCGTACGCCAATCTCTCGTTTCGCCGCCTACGGCAGCATCGACCGCGCCCTCGAGACTGATCTAACGGTGCTGGCGCCGAGGCGCATGCCAGCCGCGGATTCCGGCATCTCGGTACTCGAGCAGCGCCACCCGACGGTTGCACGGGCTGTCACGCTGCTCTGGGGCTACCCGGAGATGAACCAGTACTTCGAAAAGGTCTCGAGCGGCCAGGATCCGACGCTCAGCCTCGAGCCTGCCGCGATGTCCGAGTTGATGCTGCTCGCGGCGATCCACCAGCGCATCTGCCCGTTCCGGCCGGCCAAAAAAGTCGAAGAGTTGTACGGCCAAGGCCGCTGGGCCGACACCTGGAAGCCGGCGCGCTCGCGCCAGTAATCGCAGTTCAGTCCCGCACACCGCGCAGCCAGCGGTCGTACAGTCGCGCCGCCACACGGTACATGCGGGCAGCGCGCCGCTCGACGCCATCGACCATCACCTCCGGTGTCTGGACCGCTGGCCCACCGGTTCTGCGCCGTTCGGCCGCCGCCTCGCGCGCCGCAGCCGGATCGGCGGCCCAGGTCCGCACCAGGTCGGGTGTCATTTCGATGTGAAACTGCATGCCGATGTGGCTGTAGCCCGGGCGCTCGATGACAAACGCTTGATTGGCACACCACGGACCCGTCAGTACCCGGCGCGCGCGCTGCGGCAGTTCAAACGCGTCACCGTGCCATTGGAACAGCTCCACCTCGGCCACGTCCTCGCCGAACCAGTCGCGCGCCAGCGTTTCGTCGTCAACGGCGACCGGCGCCCAGCCGAGCTCGAGATGCGGCGCCCGGTTCACCGCCGCATCGAAGGCGCGAGCGAGCAGCTGGCCGCCAAGACAGTGCCCGATCACCGGTACCGAACGCGCATCGGCATCGCGCAACAACGCGATCTCTGCAGCGATCCACGGCAGGTTGTCGTTGACACTCATGCTGCCGCCGAGCGAGCACAGTCCGGCATAGGGCGCGGCCGAATCGGGAATCGCGTCGCCCCTATGTACGCGGATCAGCTCGTAGGAGCGGCCACGCCGGCGCAGGTGCTGCTCGAAGTTGCCGGGCCCGACATCGGCCTCGTGCTGCACGATCGCGATCGGCTTCATCGGGACGCGCGCAATGGCCGCGTCAGATGACGGGAGTCTTGCGCGCCCCCGGCACCATGGTGCCGAAGCGTTCGCGGATCGACTCCACGATGCCCGCGGCGTCGAGGCCACACTCCTTCATCAGCAGGGCCGGGTCGCCGTGGTCGATGAATCGGTCGGGCAGCCCGAGTTGCAGCACCGGCACGTTCAGTCCGAGGGCGGCCAGCACCTCCAGCACGGCGCTGCCAGCGCCGCCCATGATCGCGTTTTCCTCGAGCGTAACGAGCGCGTTGTGCGAACGCGCCAGCTGCTGCACGAGCTTCGCATCGAGCGGCTTGACGAAGCGCATGTTGGCGACGGTAGCATCGAGTTCCTCCGCAGCTGCAAGCGCCGGCGTCAACATCGAGCCGAAGGCAAGCAGTGCGATGCGCTGATCGGCCCTCGACTTGCCGGTGCGGCGCACTTCACCGCGTCCGACGGGCAGCGGCTTCATGTGCTGCTCGATCGGCACGCCGGGACCAGTTCCGCGCGGATAACGCACTGCCGCCGGCCCGTCACAGTTGAGTGCGGTCGTCAGCATCTGGCGGCACTCGTTTTCGTCTGCGGGCGCCATGACGACCATGTTCGGGATGCAGCGCAGGTACGACAGGTCGTACGCGCCGTGGTGGGTGGCGCCATCGGCACCGACGATGCCGCCGCGATCCAGCGCAAACACCACCGGAAGATTCTGCAGTGCCACGTCGTGGATCAGCTGGTCGTAGGCGCGCTGCAGGAACGTGGAGTAGATCGCGACCACCGGCTTCATGCCGTCGCAGGCGAGGCCCGCCGCGAAGGTCACCGCATGCTGTTCGGCAATGCCGACATCGAAGTAGCGATCAGGGAACTCCTGCTCGAACCGCACCAGCCCCGAGCCTTCGCGCATCGCCGGCGTAATGCCGACGACGCGCGCGTCGGCCGTGGCGGCATCGACGAGCCAGTCGCCGAAGATCTGCGTGTAGCTGGGCTTGCTCGCCGCGACCTTCGTGATGCCGACGAGCGGATCGAACTTGCCGGGCCCGTGGTACAGGACCGGGTCGGCCTCGGCGAGCTTGTAGCCGTGGCCCTTGCGCGTGACGACGTGCAGGAACTGCGGCCCATCCAGCTCCTTCAAGTTCTGCAGCGTCGGAATCAGCGAGGCGAGATCATGGCCATCGATCGGGCCGATGTAGTTGAGGCCGAACTCCTCAAAGAGCGTGCCGGGCACGACCATGCCCTTGGCGTGCTCCTCGAGCTTGCGCGCCAGCTCGAACACCGGCGGGAAATTCTTCAGCACCTGCTTGCCTGCGTTCTTGGCGGCCGCGTAGAAGCGGCCGCTCATCAGGCGCGCCAGGTATCGGTTCAGTCCGCCGACCGCCGGCGAGATCGACATGTCGTTGTCGTTCAGCACAACAAGCAGGCGGATCCTGTCGGTGACACCCGCATTGTTGAGCGCCTCGAAGGCCATCCCTGCGCTCATTGCACCGTCACCGATGACGGCGATCGCGTGTCGCGGCAACCCCTGGTTGCGGGCAGCGACCGCCATGCCAAGTGCCGCGGAAATCGACGTCGAGGAATGCGCGGTGCCGAAAGTGTCGTACTCGCTTTCCGAACGCCGCGGAAAGCCCGATATCCCGCCATATTGCCGGAGCCTGGCCATCGCCTCGCGCCGCCCCGTCAGTATCTTGTGCGCGTAGGTCTGGTGGCCTACGTCCCAGACGATGCGATCGTCCGGCGTGTTGAACACGTAGTGCAGCGCGATCGTCAGCTCGACCGTGCCGAGGTTCGAGCTCAGGTGACCACCGGTCCTGGAAACCGATTCGAGCACGTACTCACGCAGTTCGTCGGCCAGCGCCGCGAGCTGCGCGCGTTCGAGTCGGCGCAGGTCGGCTGGGGTATCGATCGTCTGCAGCAGCGAACTCATCGGCAGCCTTAATGACAGCTAGTGCGTGCGGCAGACAATGAGATCGGCTAGATCGCGCAGCCGGGTCGCGCGCGGTCCGAGCGTGGCGATGGCCTCGAGCGCCTGCGCGCGCAGCCGCAGGCTATGGGCGCGCGCCGCCTCCAGGCCCATCGCCGACACATAGGTCGGCTTGCTCTGGGCCGCATCCTTGCCCGCGGTCTTGCCGAGCGTATCGGTACTCGCTTCGACGTCGAGGACGTCGTCCACCACCTGAAACGCGAGTCCGATCGCATCGCCGTAGCGGGAAAGCGCTTCGCGTGTCGACTCGGTCAGCATCGCCGACTGGCCCGAGAGTGCCCCCATCAGCACGGCGGCGCGCAGCAGCGCACCGGTCTTCATTCGATGCATGCGCTCGAGCTGCGCCAGCGTCAGGGTGCGACCGACAGCTGCCAGGTCGATCGCCTGTCCACCGCACATGCCCTTCGTGCCGATCGCGTGCGCCAGCTCACGCAACAGTGACGCAGTCTGCGACGCGGGCAGTGCGCCATCAGCAATGACCTTGAATGCCTCCGCCTGCAGCGCATCACCGGCGAGCATCGCTGTGGCCTCGTCGAACGCCACGTGCACGGTCGGCTTGCCCCGGCGAAGCACGTCGTTGTCCATGCACGGCAGGTCGTCGTGGACCAGCGAATACGCGTGCACGTACTCCACCGCAAGCGCTGCCCGGTCGAGCGACTCGGCCTCGGCCGCAGTCACTTCGCCGGCCGCATAAACCAGCAAAGGCCGCACGTGTTTGCCGCCGCCAAGCACGGCGTAGCGCATCGCCTCGTGCAGGCGCTCGGGAATTTCATCGGCCCGCGGCAGCATGTCCGCTGCCGCCCCCTCGAAGCGTTCGCTCGCGTCGCGAATCCAGTGCGCAAAAGCTTCCGGCACCTCCGGGCCCGAAACGGCTGCTGCAGCCGAACTCATGCGTCTCCGCCCTTGAGGTCCGCGGCGTTGAGCGGCTTCAGCAGATCGCCTTCGAGTTGTTTGATGTCGAGCTCGGCCTGCGCCAGGCGCGCCTGGCAGTAGCGCGCAAGCTCGGCGCCACGCCGGTACGCGGCGATCGACTCGTCGAGCGTGAGTTCGCCGGACTCCATGCGGCGTACCAGCGCATCAAGCTCGTCAAGCGCCTGCTCGAAATTTGCCGCGACAGCGGCCGGCTCGGATGACATCAGGTGGGCAACGGGTCTCGAGTGAAACGAGTCGCGATTCTAGTGCAGCGTACCGGACACCCCGCCGCAGGGACCAAAGACACCGGCAACTAGAATGCGCGCGATGAGTGCGCTCTGGATGGTGTTTGCGGCCGTGCTGTTTTCCATCATGGGTGCCATGGTTAAAGTGGCGATCCAGCAATACGGCGTGATGGAGATTGTCTTTTATCGCTCGCTGATCGGAATGATCGCGCTTTATTTGTTCGTGCGCTGGCGCCGGACGTCGCTGGCGACACCGGTGGCGAAAACGCATCTCGCCCGCGGCGTGGTCGGCACCGCTGCGCTGGCGCTGTGGTTCTACGCGACCGGTGCGTTGCCGCTCGGCACCGCGATGACGCTCAATTACACCTCGCCGCTGTTCCTGGCCGCACTGGCCGCCGGGGCCGCGATGCGTGCCGGCGACCGCGTGGACTGGCGTCTCGTCGCTGCCATCGCCTTCGGCTTTGTGGGCGTGGTGCTGCTGCTGCAACCGAACTATTCGGGCGACGAGGTCATCGCATCGGCGGCGGGACTCATATCGGGCGTGCTGTCCGCCATCGCGTACTGGTATGTGCGCACGCTCGGCCGGCTCGGCGAGCCCGAATGGCGCACCGTGTTCTACTTCACCGTATCCGGCACGCTGTTGGGCTTCGTCGGCACCGTCGCCAGGGGATTTTCATCGCACGATCTGCGCGGCGTGCTGCTGCTGGTTGGTGTCGGCATCACGGCCACGCTGGCACAGCTCGCCATGACGCGGGCGTACGCGTACGGTCACACGCTGGTCGTGGCCAACCTTCAGTTTGTCGCCGTGGTTGCGGCCTCGCTGATCGGAATCGCCGCCTTCGGCGATCGCATTCCGGTCGGCGGCTGGATCGGCATCGCCGTCATCATTTCGAGTGGAGTGATTTCCACCGTTCTGATCGCCCACAGCCGCGCCGCCGTTCCTGCGGACCCGACGGCGGGTCCGCGCTCCTGATCTGGCCATCATGACCTACACGACACTGATTTCCGCCGATGAACTGCTGCAACATCTGGGCGATCCGGATTGGCAGATCTTCGATGTGCGGCACGATCTCTTCGATCAGGAAGCTGGCATTCGCGCTTACCGCTCGGGGCACATTCCGGGGGCGCAGTTCGCTGGCATCGACACCGATCTTTCCGGCGCCAAGACCGGCACCAACGGACGCCATCCGCTTCCGCCGCGAGCCGCGCTGATCGAACGTTTCCGTGCCTGGGGTGTGAACAACACGACGCAGATCATCGCCTACGACGGCCAGGGCGGTCAGTTCGCGGCGCGGCTCTGGTGGCTGGCGCGCTGGCTCGGTCATTCGGTCGTGGCAGTGCTCGACGGCGGTTGGCCGGCCTGGCTTGCGATCGGCGGCGCCGTCGAGACCGCGTCGGCCACACCCCAACGCGGGTCGTTCACCGAAACGACGTCGCTGGTTTCTCTGGTGGGAGCGCCCGAGGTACTGAAGTCGCTGGCCGAACGGAACCGGCTGATCCTCGATGCGCGCCTGGCGGAACGCTACCGCGGTGAACAGGATCCGATAGACCCGGTCGCCGGCCACATTCCCGGCGCGCTCAATCGTCCCTGGACGCAGAACCTGACGCCGGAGCAGCGCTTCAAATCACCCGAGCAGTTGCGCGCGGAATTCGACTCGTTGCTTCAGACGCATGCGCCCGAATTGATCGTGCACCAGTGTGGCTCGGGAGTCACCGCGTGCCATAACGTCCTGGCGATGGATGTGGCAGGAGTCGCGGGCTCGGCGCTCTATGCCGGTTCGTGGAGCGAGTGGATTGCGGACCCGTCGCGCCCGGTGCGCACCGGTGCCGTGCCCTGACAGAAGCGGTGTTAGTGCGCGTTAAGCGCACCGGTGGCCACGGCAGCGATCGCAACGCCCACGAGCACGAGCCCGACTTCGGGCAGCGACTTGGCCAGCGATGATCGTCGCATCATTTCCGGCAACAGGTCAGAAAGCGCGATGTAGATGAAACTCGAAGCCGCGATCGTCAATGCATACGGCAGGAGTGCCTGCATCGTATCCAGCACGAAGTAGCCGATGATGCCGCCGAGGACGGCTGAGAGTCCGGAAATCAGATTGAACAGGAACGCCCGACTGCGCGCGAACCCTGCGTTCAGAAGAATCATGAAGTCGCCGATTTCATGCGGGATTTCGTGCGCCATCACGGCGAGCGTTGCGACGAAGCCCAGTTGCGTGTCAACAATGAAGGCGCCGGCGATGACAACGCCGTCGGCGAAATTGTGGAATGCATCGCCGATGAGGATCGGCACACCACCGCGGCCGGCTTCGTGCGCATCGTGGCCGTGCTCATGGTGGTGATGATCGCCCTCGTGATGATGCGTGTGATGGATCAGCGACAGCTTTTCCAGCAGGAACAGTCCGAGGATGCCGGCGAGCAGCGCCCAGCCGAGCGCGTGCGGATCTGCCTCGCTATGGAATGCTTCCGGCAGCAGGTGCGTCACGGCCGTCGCGAGCAGCAGCCCCGCGGAAACGGGAACCAGGCGATCGATGACCCGAGCGAGGTAGCGAAAGCTGAGTATTGCCGCCAGGCCGATCGACAGCACGGTGGATATCAGGTTCGCGGCGATGATGTAGCCGAGCGTGCTCATTTCACGGGTCCGTGCTTACGCCGGGGTCGCATTCAGGCTTCGCCGAAGTTGGGATCAATGCAAAGGGGCGCGACTGAGCGCGCCCCTTCACCCTCTTGGCCGAAAGCGTAGCAGGGCTGTCAAGCCCTCCGGGCCGGATCAGACCAGGTACTGCGCGAACCAGGCGGTTAGCCGCTGCCAGCCGTCCAGCGCGGCCTCCTTGCGATAGCTCGGTCGGTAGTCCGCGTGAAAGGCATGCGGCGTGTCCGGATACACGATGATTTCGCTGCGTATGTTGCCGGCTGATTTCAGTGCAGCACGCATCTTCTCGACCGTGTCGATCGGGATGCCACCGTCTGCCGCTCCGTAGAGCCCCAGTATCGGCGCCTTGATGCCTTTGGCGACGTCGATCGCTCCGACTGGGTAACGGCCCGCTGCCAACGCGCCGTACCACGCCACGCCGGCTGCAAGCGCCGGGTTGTGCGCCGCGTAGATCCAGACGATGCGACCCCCCCAGCAGAATCCGGTGATGCCGAGCGGACCCCCACCGCCGTGCCCTGCAGCCCACGCTGCAGCGGCGTCCAGGTCGGCCATCACCTGATCGTCAGACACCTTGGGCACAACCTTGGCGAGGATGTCCGCAACGCTCATCGACGACACATCGCCATGGCGCGCATACAGTTCGGGCGCGACCGCCAGATAACCGAGCTTCGCCAGGCGGCGGCACACGTCCTTGATGTGCTCGTGCACGCCGAAGATCTCCTGAACCACCAGCACCGTCGGCAGATTCGCTTTGCCCGCCGGCTGCGCGCGATACGCCGGCATCTCGCCGTCCTTGACCGGAATCTTCACCTCGCCGGCTGTCAGACCCTGGGTGTCCGTCGTGATCACGGTCTGCGCCTGCACTGGCAGCGCTGCCGCGGCAAAGCCGACTCCCAGCGTCGTCATTACAAATCCCCGGCGAGTCAGATGAAACGGCGGTTGCAGACTGTTGAACTCGGAATCGGCGGTGCACAGTTCACGATCGTCCATCGTCGCGTGTCTCCTCCATCAAAGTAGACAGCGTAGCGTCGCGGAGCGAACTTAGAATGCTGACAAACCCCAAAACGTGCAGATCCATCGGCGCCGCTGGCGGCGGCGGAACTGACATCAAACCAACCACGGAGTACTTCATGTCCGGACACTTGGGTCGATGGGCCGCGGCGTTCGTCGCGCTTGGATTGGCAGGCTGCGCATCGACCAGCGTCGCACCGCCTGAGCGACTCGAGGGCACCGGATGGCGACTTGCTGCGATCGACGGCAAGCCCGTGGCCGATGCCGGCCGCAGCACGCTGCGGCTCTTCGATCGGCAGTTGGCAGGCGGATCGCTGGGCTGCAATGCCTACTCCACGACCTACTTCGCCGATGCATCCGGACTGCGCTTTGGTGCGATTGCTCCGACGCGGGAAATCTGCGCGACCGCCCTGATGGAGCAGGAAAGCCGCTTTGCGCAAACGTTAGAGGCCACGCGCGGATTGCGCATCGACGACCAGGGTGCACTGCTGCTGCTCGACGGCAGCGGCGCGGTGCGCGCGCGGCTGGTTAAGATGAAACCGTAGGCAGCAGCCGCGGCAGGAAGGTGACTCAATGCAAAACGGCCCGCTTGTGGCGGGCCGTTTGCGTACTGGCGTCCCCTAGGGGATTCGAACCCCTGTTATCGCCGTGAAAGGGCGGTGTCCTAGGCCTCTAGACGAAGGGGACGTGCGTGCGATCCTGATCGTGCCGCGGACCGCTTGCTTGTCCGGTGGTGGAGGTAAGCGGGATCGAACCGCTGACCTCTTGCATGCCATGCAAGCGCTCTCCCAGCTGAGCTATACCCCCACGGGAAGCCGCGAAGTATAGCGACTTTCGCAAAGGCCTCACAACCGAGCCGGGCCTTTGGCGCGCCTGCCGAGAGTGCCGAAAGTCAGGCCAAACCCGCCAGCGCAGCATCGAGCCGCGCCTTGACGACGTCGCGCCCGATCAGTTCCAGGACGGCGTCGATCGACGGGGTCTGCGTCCGGCCGGTAACGGCCACTCGCAACGGTACGGCGACCTGCGGCATCTTGAGCTTCAGTTCGCCGACGATCTGCTTGATCAGCGCATTGATGCCGGCACGGTCCCACGCCACCGCGTCGGCACGCTCGCTGAAAAGCCGCACGGCATCGCGGCCGGCACCTTGGAGGTGCTCCGCCAGCAACGCCGCATCGACCGCCGACTCCACATAGAACAGCAGCGCGGCATCGGCGAGTTCGTTCAGCGTGCGCGCGCGGTCCTTCAGCAGTGCGGCGACGCGTTCGAGCGGCGGCGCACTCGCGGTAATGCCGCCACGCGCCGCAATGCGCGGCGCAACCAGCTGTGCCAGGCGCGCATCGTCGGCCTCCTTCAGGTACTCGCCGTTGAGCCACAGCAGCTTGTCGATGTCGAACTGCGCCGGCGCGCGGTTCACGTGCTCGAGATCGAACCATTCGACCAACTGCGCACGCGAGAACTTTTCATCATCGCCGTGGCTCCAGCCCAGACGTGCGAGATAGTTAAACAGCGCCTCAGGCAGGAACCCGTCCTCGCGGTACTGCAGGACGCTGACCGCGCCATGGCGCTTCGACAGCTTCTGACCATCGGGGCCGAGAATCATCGGCAGGTGGCCGAACTGCGGCAACGTCGCCCCGAGTGCGCGATAGATGTTGATCTGCCGCGGCGTGTTGTTCACGTGATCATCGCCGCGCAGCACGTGCGTGATTGCCATGTCGATGTCGTCGACGACCACCGCAAAGTTGTATGTCGGCACGCCGTCGCCGCGCGCGAGGACCAGATCGTCGAGTTCCTCATTAGAAAATGCGATCGGTCCCTTGACCAGGTCGTTCCAGCCAACCTCGCCGCGGTCCGGGTTGCGGAATCGAACCACGGGCTTCACGCCGACCGGCGGCGTCATGTCGCGCGCGTTCTCGGGGCGCCAGCGGCCGTCATAGCGCGGTTTCTCGCCGCGTGCCATCTGTGCTTCGCGCAGTTGATCCAGCTCTTCCCTGCTGGCATAGCAGTAATAGGCGTTGCCGTCGGCCAGCAGGCGATCGATTGCCGCCTGGTAACGCTCCAGCCGGCCGGTCTGGCGTACCGGACCTTCGTCATAGCCGAGGTCGAGCCACGCCATGCTGTCGAAGATGACCTGCACCGCCTCTTCGGTCGATCGCTCGAGGTCGGTGTCTTCGATGCGAAGGATGAACTGCCCGGCGTGATGACGCGCAAATGCCCAGCAGAACAGCGCTGTGCGGGCCGTACCCAGGTGAAGCATGCCGGTCGGGCTCGGAGCAATGCGCGTGCGGACAGTGGCCATGAGTGCGAAGCGTCTGCGCTGGACGTTGGAACGCGAGGGCGCGCAGTCTAGCGGATGCGCCTCGCGCGAAGCTTCACAACGCGAACATGGACGAGCGCGCGCGCCGACCGCGAACTCCGCCGACCGGCCCGCCCTCTAGGCGCGACGTCGCCTGAGGATGCCGTCGCGCGGCGCGCCGCCACCACGGCCCCGGACGGATTCGCGGCGTCATGCTGATCGCCGTGAGCCTGCTCTCCGGCATCGCCGAGCGCACGCGTATCGATCCAATGCACGCGTCCGCCGCGCGCGCGCACCGCTTTGACCATGTGCTCGGTACCGCCCGGCCCGTCGCCCGTTTCGCCGTCCCACATGCAGACAAGATCGATCGGGCCGTGCGCCAGCTCGATCGCACGCTCCAGCATGGCGAGGTTGCAGTGGACGTAGGCATCTTCTTCGGAACCACTTGCAGGCGACCCGACGTGCAGCGCGGTGCGCGGGTTCTCCACCACCGAATCAAACCGGCCCAGCCACTCGCGGCCGCCTGGTAGCACCGAGGTCTCGACAAAGCGCTCGCGCCGGAACGGCAGGAACAGATCCAGACACAGGCCACGCGCAAGACATTGCTCCGCAAAGAGCAGGTCCCCGCCGCTGGCGCCGCCGGTCACCGCCCGGTCCGACGCCTGCACAGACAGGCCGTCGAGTTGGCGCGCGAGCGCGCTGCGGGCCGCAGGCACTAATCGCGCAGGAAACCGCGGCGTGAGACGGTCCGGCCGGTCGACCATGTGGCCACTGAACAGCAGTACGCGCATGCAGAGTCGGTCGGAGCGAGCGATCAGGAGCGAGGCTCGCATTGTCCGACGCCAGCGCAAACACGCCAACTGCAATGTGCGCAGGCCGCGGACTGCCGGCGGTAAGGTACCGGCAGACTCGGGTGTAGTCAGGCCGGATTGCTGTGTTTCAACAAGCACAAGACGAGATCGCGGGCGCCATCAACTTCTGACCACCGCGGCGGATCGCTGACCGACCCGCTGGGTTGCGCAATTCAGCGGCGTGCTTTCTCTTTCCAGCCAACAGCAGCCAGGGCGGGCAGCGCGGGTTCTCGCGCTAAAGCGGGCGTTCCTTCGAGGCTCCGAATCGATCTTGCCTCGTGCCATTTGCCGGCGTAGCGTGCGCGCGATGCGCCGGTGACCCTTACTTCCAGTCTCTCGCATGGGTCTCGACGATCGCTTCGCCCCAAAGTCAACGTCGTCTTGCTGCACTCAGGAATTGCTTGTATGGGATGTTTGAGTTTCCTGTTTCCACCCAGGCTTGGCAGCGCAGAGCTGGTCGTCATTCAACCGAACAGCGCGCAGACCGGACGCAGGATTGCGATCAGGTTCTTTCTCGGAAGCTACAAACTCTCCAAGCAGAACATCTACGCCGAGCAGTCCGTACCGGGCTTGCCCGGTGCGCCACTCCAGTTCCTGAGGGGTCAACCGAAACTGTTATCGATGGCAATGTACCTCGACGCACGCAATGAAGACCGAGACGTGCGCGAATTGACGAACGACGTTACGAGCTTGATGAAGGTCGACCGTGCCACACACGTACCACCGGTGCTGCGGTTCGAGTGGAAAGGACTTTCGCTGCCGTGTGTTCTGGAAAGCGCGACGGAGGAGATCCTTTCACTTTTTCCGGATGGACGACCTGCCCGCGCGAAGATGCACACCACCTTCAAGGAAATGAGAACGCTCGCGGAACTGCAAGAAGAACTGACTCGCGAATGAGGTTTGCGTTCAATGCTGCGATTGTGACGATTTGCCCGAAAGCCGTCCCCATGGAAGCCTTCCACTGGAACGGCACTGAGCGAGCCCTAGGTTGTCGGCCATCAAGATCATGATTCGATCGAGAAGATTTACCCTTGTTGAGATCGTGTTGCTTTGGGTCTTCGCCCTCCTGCTTTTGGTTGCCGGTTCTGCCGGCTTGCTACTGGGTGCTGGCCACGGCCACTGGAGGCTTACGCTGGCGAGCGTGGGCGTTCTCGGGATTGCCGCGATTTATGTTGTCGCTGCTCGTCGCGGAAAGCCACTTTAAGCACTCCTCGTCGAACGACTCCAAACGTATCGCCGGAGTCGACCCGGAAGCGGACTTGGCGCTGCGTTCATTACGCTGCCTATCATGAGCTTGACAGAGCGTTTCAGCGAGGCAATCACATTCGCCCAGTCGCACGAGATTCCGTGGCCGCGCGATCCGACAGCCGACGTTGCGCATTGGGGCATCCACCATGATGACCCGCCGCCGTTCAACCGCCTGCGCGGGCCGGTGCATCCACGCGGCGGCGTCTCCGGCGTGATCCGTGTGCGCGGTGAGGAGGTCGCCGCCTGGGGCGAACCCGATCGCGCGGACCAGACATTCAGCGTCGCGAAGACTTACCTTGCGCTGCTCGCCGGCATCGCGCAAACGCGCGGACTGCTCGAACCGGAAGAGCGCGTGAGCGAACGGCTGCCGACCGGTTTCGACTCGGCACACAACCGCGCGATCACGTGGGAGCACCTGCTGACGCAGACCAGCGAATGGCAGGGTGAATGTTTCGGCATGCCCGACCGGGTGGAGCACTACCGGCATGTGTCTCACGACCCCAAGCCACCCGCGGGCCGGAAAGGCGAGCTTCGGCCGCTGCGCGCGCCGGGCAGCTACTGGGAATACAACGACGTGCGCATCAACCAGTTCTCGCTGGCGCTGCTGCATCTCTTCAGGCGGCCGCTGCCGGAGCTGTTCCTCGAAAGCGTGCTGCGGCCGATCGGCGGCGGCCGCGATTTCCAGTGGCAGGGCTACGACGATGCCTGGGTTGAGATCGACGGCCAGCGCATGCAGTCGGTTCCCGGCGGCACGCACTGGGGCGGCGGCGTGAGGATCAGCGCGCGCGACCAGGCGCGCATCGGCCAGCTGCTGCTGGACGGCGGCGTGCACGAGGGCCGGCCGGTCGTTCCTCGTGGGTGGGTCCAGCGCATGCTGGAACCCTGCGCGGTGGCACCGTTCTACGGTTGGCTCAGCTGGCTCAATCGCGACGGTCGCCTGTTCGCCGAGGCCTCGCGCGCGAGCTGGTTCATGTTCGGCGCGGGTGGCCACATGGTATGGATCGATCCGGACAACGCAGCGGTGGTCGTTGCACGCTGGCTCGACGGGGCTCACTCGGCGGGCTTCGTGCGCCGCGTGGCTCAGGCGCTTCGGAGTTAGTCGCCGACGGCGCAGCCATGTCCGCGTCGGGCCGCGGTCGCGCTTTTGGGAGCGTCCCGGACCTGCCGGTAGAAGGCGCACTCCAAGGTCTCGCTGCGCGATATCCTTGCCTCGGGTAAGGTCTTTGGAGTCGCACGTGAATCACAGGTCGCTCGCACTGCTTGTATCGCTCGCCGCGATCGTCGTCATCGCCCACGCGCAGGTTCCGTCGGGCGCGCGCCTGCGCATTGACAAGGTGCCGACGCATGCGATCCGCGGGCTGTCGGCCTCGGACACGAGAGCGTTTCAGGCGCAGATTCAGCGGCTAGTTGACGCATTGGCCGCGCAACCGGCGATCGCACAGCCGCCGGCGCCGGTCTGCGCGCTGTTGCACCCGTGGATCGAGCAAGGGGTCAGCGACGAAGGCATCGCGATGGCGAGGCTACTGGGCGGCCTTCCGGCGACGCGCAAGGGCGGTGTGTGCGACAGCGGGGCCAACACGTCGATCGAGGTGTGGGTCAACCGCATGAAGCCCGTTTTTGGCTGCGGCGATGCGATCGGCGGCGAGACTTTTTGCAGGGCCGTCGCCCTGCAGCCCGGCCCGGACGGCTTCTTTGTTCACCGGGGCCCGAAGAAGATCCAATTCGACTATCGGGCACTGTTGCAGAAGCTGCTGGCTCATTGAGACACTGAGCCCGAGGATCTCGCAACGCAGTGCGTAGCCGATCATGCGCAGTTATATCGATACAAAGGACGGGGCAAGACGCCGGTCACCCTCGCGGCTATCCGCGCGCCGAAGCTTGCCCCTTTGGCCGATGCCTTTGTCCACGTCGCTCAGACACTGGATCCACGCGACAGCGAGCTCATGGGGTCGCTGCACGAGGCACTGCAGTCTTGCTGGAACGATCAACACGCTGGGTTCGTGGACTTGAAGGGTCCTGCGCAGCAGTTGCGCGCAAGAAACGTTTCCAAGGACTGCACCATGGCGGCACGCACTCTGCTCGACCGATTTGATGATGTCGTGGCCGCATCATGTGGCGGGCTGACCCCCGCCTCAACCAACGGCCTCTCGGTCTACGCTCCGCCTCCCGAACGCTTTGACGCGGACTACATCTGCCTCGCCAACGAGTTGCCCTACGGGCTCGGCATCTGGGTCTGGACTCTTGGCGGCTATTACCTGCATCGCCTCGGACGCGCAGCGCCAGGCCATCCGCTGATCAGTTCCCTGCAGGAGACCATGAAAGCCGCGATTGCGGCGGGCACCTGGAGCCCGGCATAGGTGCAAAGAATCTGCAAAGCAATGTGCCGGGCCCGGTGAGATTTGGCGGCCAGGCCGGGGCTGCTGCGTGTGCCGCGCGCCGGACGGGTCAAGGTATCAAGATGCCGCTTGCTGGTGGGTGGTACAGGGTTCGAACCTGTGACCCCTGCCGTGTGAAGGCAGTGCTCTACCGCTGAGCTAACCACCCGACTCGAAGCGATGGCTGCGCCGGACACCACCGGCGAGGGCGCGAATTATTGCATACCCATGCGAGCCGATCGCGTACGCACTAGGATATCGACATCCTCCGGAGACCGAGTTGAACCTCGCCTACACGCTGTTTCGTACTGCCCGCCGGCTGCCGCGCGCGATAGCAGTCATCGAGCGTGACCGCATCGAGCTCGACTACCAGAAGCTCGCGTCCCGTGCACTCGCGCTCGCCGGCGGCCTTCGGTCGCTTGGCCTGGGCGCCGGAGACCGCGTCGGCATGCTGATGAAGAACTGTGCGCAGTATGTCGAGCTGCTTTATGCGTGCTGGACACTGGGCGCTTGCGTGGTCCCCATCAATTCGCGACTGCATGCGCGCGAGACGGCTTTCATCCTCGACGATTCTGACGCACGTGTGTGCTTCGTGACCGACGATGCGGACACCGCAGCGATCGAGGCAGCGCGCACCGGCGGCGCGACGAACTTCATCGACGTTGACAGCAGCGACTATCGCAAGCTGCTGCGCGCGCCGGCAGCGACACCGCGCGAAGAGTCGAGCGCGACCGGGGCGGCCTGGCTCTTCTACACCAGCGGCACCACCGGTCGTCCGAAGGGCGTCATCCTCACGCACCGCAACCTCCTCGCGATGACGCTCAACTACCTGGCGGAAGTCGACCGCGCGGCGGTGGGCGAACACCTGCTGCACGCGGCACCAATGTCGCACGGCTCGGGGCTCTACACGTTGCCGAACATTGCGGTCGGTACCACGCAACTCATTCCGGCCGCGCGCGGCTTCGAAGAGGACGAGATCCAGCAGATTTTGACCTTCACGCCGCGGACCAAGTTCTTTGCGGCACCGACCATGGTCATGCGGCTGGTCGACGCCTATGCGGCGAAAGGCACATCGCCCGAGCACCTGAAGACCATCATCTACGGTGGTGGGCCGATGTACGTGGCCGATAGCGTGCGCGCACTCGAAGTCCTCGGCCCGCGACTCGTGCAGATCTACGGGCAGGGCGAATCGCCAATGACGATTACCGTGCTGACGACGGACGAGCACATCGACGACCACGACGGCCGGCGCCTCGAGCGGCTCGGTTCGGTTGGTCGTGCGCAGGTCGGAGTCGAGGTCACCGTGCTGGACGACGATGGCCGACCCGTGGCTCCGGGCACCATCGGCGAAGTCTGCGTACGCGGCGACACGGTGATGGCAGGCTATCTCGGCAACGCGCAGGCGACGGCAGAAGCGCTCGCCGGAGGCTGGCTGCACACCGGCGACCTCGGCCGATTCGACGAGGCCGGCTACCTGACGCTGGTCGACCGCAACAAGGACCTCATCATCTCGGGCGGCTCCAACATCTATCCGCGCGAAGTCGAGGAGGTCCTGCTGATGCACCCGGCAATCAAGGAGGCCGCGGTGATCGGTGTACCCGATGCGCACTGGGGAGAAGCAGTCGTCGCCGTGCTGGTCACTGAAGCCGGCCACATTCCCGACGAGCAGGAGCTGGACCTCTTTTGCCTGGAGCACATCGCGCGCTTCAAGCGGCCGAAACGCTACGTCTTTGTCGACGAGTTGCCGAAGAACGCTACCGGCAAGGTGCTCAAGCGCGACCTGCGCGACGCCATCAGGCGGCCATAGCCGCCACGCCGGCGAACGCCCGCCACACCGGAGCGATCCTCGTCTCTTTCGCCATTGCATCCAGCAGCGCCTCGTGCGCCGCAATTTCCTCAGGCGCAGCGGCCAACACGATCAGCTGGCTGATGTCGATCGGGTCGATAAACGCCAGCGCGGCGTCGTCGGACAGCACATCGATCGTCAGGCTGTCCTGACCTCGCGTCATCGACAGGTAGACGTCGGCGAGCAACCCGGCATCGAGCAGCGCACCGTGCAGCGTCCGATGGGCGTTGGACACCATGTACCGCTCACACAGGGCATCGAGTGAATTGCGCTTGCCGGGATGCTGCTCGCGCGCGAGTTGCAGCGAGTCCGTGACCTTCAAGCAATGCTGCGCGAATGGCGGGCGCCCTAAGCGCGCGAGCTCGGCATCGAGGAACTCGAGGTCGAATGCGGCGTTGTGGATGATGACCTCGGCATCCTTGACGAACGCCAGCAGATCGTCGGCAATCTCGCCGAACTTCGGCTTGTCCTCGAGGAAGTGGCGGGTCAGCCCGTGAACGGCCAGCGCGCCTTCATCGCTGTCGCGCTCCGGATTCACGTAATGATGGAAGCGACTTTCGGTGATCCGCCGCGCCATCACTTCGATGGCACCGACCTCGATGATCCGATGGCCTTCCTTGGCTTCGAGCCCCGTGGTCTCGGTGTCGAGAACGACGATCCTCATGCGATCTATTCCGCTCCAGCAGCGTGGCGCGCGGGCTCGGCCTCGGGCGCCACCGCATCGTGATGGTGGTGGTGCGAGCCCATCCACTTGCCGAGCCACTGCTCCATCAGCGTGTACATCGTCGGCACCACATACAGCGTCAGCAAGGTACCGAACGTCATGCCTCCGACGATCACCCAGCCGATCTGGATGCGGCTCTCCGCACCGGCGCCGGTGGACAGCGCCAGCGGCACCGCACCCAGCACCATGGCGCCCGTCGTCATCAGGATCGGCCGCAGGCGCATCTGCGTGGACTGCTTGATCGCGTCGAACAGCGACTCACCGCGCTCCTGCAGCTGGTTGGCGAATTCCACAATCAGGATGCCGTGTTTGGTGATCAGTCCGACCAGTGTGATGATGCCGATCTGGCTGTAAATGTTCCAGGTGCCTCCGGTCGCCCACAGTGCAAACAGCGCGCCGGTCATCGACAGCGGAACCGACAGCATGATCACGAACGGATCGGCAAAGCTCTCGAACTGCGCGGCCAGCACCAGGTAGATGAAGATCAGCGCGAGCGCGAAGGTCAGGTAGATCGAGCCCTGTGAATCGCGGAACTCGCGTGACACGCCATTGAGGTCGGTCAGCGCGCCCTGGGGCAGCACGCGCTTGGCGGTCTCGTCCATCATCTTCAGCGCGTCACCGAGGGCGTAACCGGGCGCCACCTGCGCCGTAATGCTGACCGCGCGCAGCCGCTGGAAGTGGTTCAGCGACTGCGGCGACACGCCCTCGAGCACAGTGACCACGTTGGCGAGTTGCACCATGTTGCCATCGCGTCCGCGCACATAAATGTCGCTGATGTCGTTGGGACGGCTGCGATCGCGTGGCGCAACCTGCACGATCACGTCGTACTGCTCGCCATCCTTCTTGAAGCGCGTGACTTGGCGGCCGCCCAGCATCGTCTGCAGCGTCAGGCCGACGGTCTCGACCGAAATACCGAGGTCACCCAGCTTGTCGCGATTGACGTCGACGCGAAGCTCGGGAGTGTTCAGACGCAGGTCCGACTGTGGGTTCTGAATGATGCCGGTCTTGCTCGTTTCGGCGATAAAATTCTGCACGATGCGATCGAGCTCGGCATAGGGCACCTGCGCCATGATCACGTACTCGACCGGCAGCGTACGCGGCGACTGACCGAGCGACGGCGGGTTGACCGCAAAGCCGATGACGCCCGGAAGCTGCGCGAACTTCGCATTGAGGTCCCGCGCGATGTCCTGCTGTTTGCGCTTGCGCTCCTCCCACGGCTTCAGACGAAGGATCGCATTGCCGTAGTCAACGGTCGGGAAACCCGCCACCGCGTTGTAGGCCGCAGCCTCGGGGATGGTGTCGTAGTACCTCTCGACTGCACGCAGCTGCTCGGAGGTGTAGTCGACGGTCGAGCCCGGCGGTGCCTGCAGGCGGCCGAAGATTACGCCGCGATCCTCGAGCGGTGCGAGCTCCGACCGCAACAGCGAGAAGAACACGCCCCCCAGCGCGGCGACGAGGGCCCAGACCACGACCATGGTCCAGCGCCGGTCGAGCACCCAGGCGAGCGAGCGGCCGTAGCCACGCGTCAGCGAGTCCAGCCAGCCTTCGATCAGCGTGAAGATCCTGCCGTGCTTCGTTTCGTGCTTGAGGAGCTTGCTGCACATCATCGGTGACAGCGTCAGAGCGACGAAACCCGAAACCAGCACCGCGCCGGCGAGCGCCAGCGCGAATTCGATGAAGAGCCGCCCGGTTCGTCCGGTCGCAAAGGCCAGCGGGGCGTACACGGCCGTCAGCGTGAGCGTCATCGCGACTACCGCGAAGCCGATCTCCTTGATGCCCTTGACCGCGGCGGCGATGCGGTCCATGCCGGACTCGATGTTGCGGTAGATGTTCTCGAGCACGACGATGGAGTCATCGACGACCAGGCCGATCGCCAGCACCATCGCCAGCAGCGTCAGCGTGTTGATGGTGAAGCCGAAGACGTACATCAGCGCAAACGCGCCGACCAGCGAAAGCGGAATCGTCACCAGCGGAATCAGCGTCGCGCGCAGGTTGCGCAGGAAGAAGAAGATCACCAGAACCACCAGCAGGACCGCCTCGGTGATCGTCGTGAACACCGACTTGATCGAACGGTCGATGAACACCGAGGAGTCGTAGGCGACGTTGATCTTCATGCCCGCCGGCAGTGTCTCGTTGATCTTCACGATCTCGTCGCGCAGCGCCTTCGACAGTTCGAGAGGGTTGCCGGTGGCCTGCTTCACGAGGCCCATGTTGATCGACGACTCGCCGCGGTAACGGGCGATCACGCGCTCCTCGGCAGGGCCGACGATCACGTCGGCGACATCGCGCAGCCGCACCGGATAGCCGTTCGACGTGGCGATGATCAGGTTTTCGAACTGCTCCCGCGTGCTGACATCTGTCGACGCAACGATCGAGAATTCGCGCTTGGCCGACTCGATCCGGCCGGACGGCAATTCGATGTTCTGGCGCCGCAACGCGCTTTCCACGTCGCCTGGCGTCAGTCGATAAGCGGCCAGCCGGTCGCGGTCGACGTTGATGCGCATCGCCGTCTTGCGCTCGCCGAAGATCCAGACATCGGCGGCGCCCGGCAGCACCGACAGGCGCGGCTTGACGTAACGGTTGAGGTAGTCCGAGACCTCGAGCGGCGTACGGTCGCCCGCGGTCACCGCCATCCAGATCACCGGAAAGGAATCGGCCTCGACCTTGGCAATAACCGGTTCATCCACCGTGTCCGGCAGGCGAGCGCGCACGCGCGCGACCTTGTCGCGCACGTCTGCCGCCGCTGAATCCGGATCGCGCGCGAGACGGAACCGGACATTGATGTTGCTGCGCTCGGAGCGACTGAACGAAGTCAGCAGCTCGACCCCTTCGATGCCGGCGAGGGAATCCTCCAGCACCTTCGTGATCTGCGACTCGATGACTTCGGCCGATGCGCCCGGATAGGTCGTCGAAACGCTGACCACCGGTTCGTCGATCTTCGGGTACTCGCGCACCGCGAGGCGCGAGTAAGAAATGAGGCCAATGACGAGCACGAGCAGCGACAGCACCGTCGACAGCACCGGGCGCCGTATGCACAGTTCGAACAAGCTCATCTCGACCTCCTGCCGTCCGTCAATCAGGAGTTGCTGCCGCTCTTGGGCGCGCCGGTCTTCAGTGGCGCCATGTCGTTCCTTGACGCCGCATCCTTGCCGGACTCACTCGCACCGCCGGATCTGGGCGCTGTGCCGGGCGCCGTGCCGAGGACGCGAACCGGCTGACCGTCGCGCGACAAGCGCATGCCCGCCGTGACGACCTGGTCTCCGGCAGCCAGGCCCTGAACGATTTCGACCATCGCATCGCGCCGCACACCAATCTTGACGGGTACGCGACGGGCCGCGCCGTCCACGACCTTGAAGACATAGAACTCCTCACCCTGCGGGACGATGGATTCTTCGGGCACCAGCAGCGCGTTGGTGCGCTCGCCGACGATCACGCGCACGCGCACGAACATTCCGGGACGCAGCTGCCCGCCGGTGTTTTCGAGCCGTGCCCGGATCTCGAGCGAACGCCCGTTCGCGTCGACCTTCGGATTGATCGCTTCAATCTGGCCCTGCCAGCGCTCGGCGGGCAACGCATCCGCAACAACCTCGACCGTCTGGCCAACGCGAATCTGCGAGAAGTTGCGCTCGGGCAGGCGGAAATCCACCTTGAGCACACGGACATCTTCGACGTTGACGAGATCCGTGCCGTCCTTCACGTAGTCGCCGAGGCTGACCGAGCGGATGCCGACCGCGCCATCGAACGGCGCGATGATGCGCATCTTCGATAGCCGCGCCTGCGCCAGCTGCAGTCGCGCCTCGGCCACCTGGGCATTCGACGCGGCAGTCTCCTGCGCGCTGGAGCTGATGAACTTGCGGCTCGCGAGATCCTCGCTGCGCTTAAGGTTCGACAGCGCAAGGTCGTATTCCGCCTTGGCCTGTGCCACCTCGGCTTCGTTCAGCGACGCGTCGAGCGCGATCAACAGCTGGCCCTTGCGCACCACCTGCCCGTCCTTGAATCCGATCGCCGCTATGCGTCCGGAGACCTCCGGACGCAGGATCACGCTTTCATTCGAACGCAGCGAGCCGACCGCCTGCAGGTCCTCCTTAACGGTCGTCGGCTTCAGATTGACCACTTCGACCGGAGTCGCTGCGCCAGGACCGCCTTTCGTGACGCCGCCTTTGGCGTCCGCCTTGCCGACGTCCGCCTTCGCATCGCCCTTGACGCTCACCACCGCGCCCGGCCCCGGAGACAGCAGATCGCGCGCAAAGTAGGCGCCGACCGCGACGGCAGCCAGCACTCCGATCGCAATGATCGTGACTCGATGCTTCATTGTTCAGAGGGGAAACGGGGCGCGTTACAGCCAAGCGTGCGACTTTAGCACCCGCGTTTACGACGGCCGGAATCAGTCAGCAGATACAGACACCGATTTGACCCCACGGTTCGCCAGTTCGTCGGCGCGCTCGTTGCCCTCGTGACCGGCGTGCCCTTTGATCCAGCGCCAGTCGATGTCGTGCCTCGCGGCCGCCGCCTGCAATCGTTGCCACAAGTCCGCGTTCTTCACGGGCTTTTTGTCCGCGGTCTTCCAGCCCCGTCGGACCCAGTTGGGCAGCCATTCGGTGATGCCTAGCTGGACGTACTGCGAATCGGTGTGCAGCACGACACGGCAGCGACGCTTCAACGACCCGAGCGCTTCAATGACTGCCATCAGCTCCATGCGGTTGTTGGTCGTCGGCGATTCGCCACCGAAGAGCTCGCGCTCGTGGTCTCCGTACTTCAGCAGCGCGCCCCACCCCCCGGGTCCGGGGTTGCCCTTGCACGCGCCATCGGTCCAGATTTCGACCACTTCTGACTGCCTGGCGCCCGGGTCGCTGAGCGCCACGCTCTTTGCGTGCCTCATCCGCGGCGGATCCGCGGGCGCGGTTCGTTGGCCGCTGCCTCGTCATCAAGGACGATGGTCGATTGCGCATCACCCGTCGTCATCGCGACCCGTGTGGTGCCGACCGGGGCCAGGCGCCGGGCACGCTCCTCGCTATGCTTCCACACCGTGCCCACGAGGCGCATGCCGCGCACGCGCTTCACCGCGGTGAGCAGGTAGACGGCGCCGAACACCGGCCACCAGCGATCGCCCGCCTTCTCCATGAAGCGCCAACGGTGCAACCATCGGGCGGTGCGGGCGGACGGCGCGTAACAACCAAAGCGACCACGTGCGAAGTCGAACGACAGCAGTTTCAGCCAGTCCTTCACGCGCGGCAGCGCGATGAAGCGGCCCTCGCGCGGCAAAAATGGCGTGGCCCCGAGGCGCGTGCTGTACTGCCTGAGGCCCCACAAGCTCGCCGGGTTGAACCCGGTGATGACGACATGGCCTTCGGGTACCAGCACACGCTCGACTTCCCGCAGCACCTGGTGCGGGTCCGACGCAAATTCGAGGATGTGCGGCATGACCACCAGATCGATCGAATGCGTCGCGAACGGCAGTTCCTCGTACCGATTGATGATCGCCACGCGCCGCCGTCCCGCCTCGAGCCCATCAGTCGCGGGAACCGTGAACTGGCGATCCGCTGCGCAGAATCGCAGCGGCATCCGGTTTTCGCGCAGCGCGTCGATTTCGGGCAACCCGAGCTGCAGCGCGTGGTATCCGAAGATGTCGACGACGGCCGTGTCAATCTGCAACTGTTCCCAGTCGAGCACATACCGCCCGGCCGGCGAGCACAGGAACTCGGATAGCTTCACAATCGAATCGCTGGAATTCATCTGGTGTTTGCCATGGCCCGTGCCGCTCCGATATCGATAACTCCGCTGCCCGCGTTCAGCGACAACTACCTGTGGCTGCTCAGCCGCGAGGATCGGGCCGCCGTCGTCGACCCGGGCGACCCGGCGCCGGTCCAGCGTGCGCTCGACCAGAGCGGCCTGCAACTCGACGCGATTCTAGTCACCCACCACCACGGCGACCATGTCGGGCGGTGTAAGCGCGCTGCGCGCCACTGGCGCCCGGGTCTATGGGCCGCGAACCGAAGCGATCGCCGGCGTCGACGTGCGGCTTGCCGGTGGCGACGAGATCGAGGTTCTCGGCGTGCGGTTCACCGTGCTCGATGTTCCCGGTCACACCGCCGGGCACATCGCCTATTACACCGACGCGCTCGATCCGCCCGCGGTCTTTCTGCGGCGACACGCTGTTTGCCTGTGGCTGCGGTCGGCTGTTCGAGGGAACTGCGGCTCAGATGCTCGCTTCACTCGACCGCCTGGCCGCCTTGCCCGCCCAAACGCGGGTCTACTGCGCGCATGAGTACACGCTCGCGAACATCCGTTTCGCGCTGACTGTGGAACCCGGTAATCGTGACCTGCAGCAGCGCGCCAGGTCAGCGGCGGCCCTGCGTGAACACGGCCAACCGACGCTACCGTCGACGATTGAACTCGAACTCGCGACAAATCCGTTCATGCGCAGTGACGCACCTGATGTTCGGAAGGCCGCCGTGGCGCGCGCCGGCGTCACCGCGGGGGCCGACCGCGTGCGCACATTTGCCGCGATCCGAAACTGGAAGGACGATTTCCGCTAGCCCGGCCGTTCGACTTGTCCCCACAGGGACCGTTGCCTACACTGCAGCCGATTCGGCTTCCATCGAGAATCATGCGCGTAGCGTCCTCACTGCTCTGTGTTGTGCTTGCCTGCGGCTTCGCCGCAGTCAGTGCGAGTGAAACCGCGCCCGGAGCGCCTGAATCCTCGCCAACGTCGGTCGCGGCCCCAACGGCAGCTATCGCAGCGCCATCGGCGGCGGCGACCTACGACATTCCGCTCGACGTGATCCTCGAGTACATGCCCGAGCTGGCACCGTCCGATGCTGCGGCCCTGCCGACGGCTCGGATAGTCGCGCCGCCGTCGATCGACCTGTGGCAGCGCATCCGCGCCGGCTTCAGCATGCCCGATCTCGAGACACGACTCGCTGACCAACGTACCCGCTGGTACGCCGAACAGGTCGACTACTTTGCGCGCATGACGCAGCGATCGAGCCGCTACCTGTACTTCATCGTCGAGGAGATCGAGCGCCGCGGCATGCCGACGGAGCTGGCGCTGTTGCCGTTCGTCGAAAGCGCCTTCAAGGCCGAAGCGGTTTCAACCGCCAAGGCCGCCGGCCTGTGGCAGTTCATCCCGTCGACGGGGAGGGACTACGACCTCGAACAGAACATGTGGAAGGACGAACGCCGCTCCGTCATCGACTCCACGCGTGCTGCGCTTGATTATCTGCAGAAGCTGCACGAGATGTTCGGCGACTGGCACCTCGCGCTGGCGGCCTACAACTGGGGCGAAGGCTCAGTATCGCGCGCGATCGAGAAGAACCGGCGCGCCGGCAAGCCGGTTGGCTACACCAGCCTCAAGATGCCGCTCGAGACCCAGCACTACGTCCCCAAGTTGCAGGCGGTAAAGAACATCGTCGCCGAGCCCGAGAAATTCGGCATCGAGCTTCCTGCGGTGCCGAATTCACCCTACTTCGTCGCCGTGCAGAAGACGCGCGACATCGACGTGCAGACAGCGGCCAAACTTGCCGCGATGTCGCCGGACGAGTTTCGCGCGCTCAACCCGCAGTTCAACCGGCCGGTGATCGTCGGCGCGGCGTCACCGACGCTGCTGCTGCCGGCCAACCGTCTTGACACGTTCAATGCCAACCTGGCCGCGTGGGAAGCCACCGGCCAGCCGCTCGCCAGCTGGACCACCTACAGGATGCGGCCGACGGACACGCTCGCGCACGGTGTCGACGCGGGCCGGCATCACCGAGCAGCAACTGCGCGAGGCCAATCGGATCCCGCCGCGTTACCGCCTTGCCGCCGGCTCGACGATCCTGATCCCGCGCGACGAGTCGATGGATGACGACATCACCGCTGCCAGCCTCGACGCCCGCTTCGCGCTGGTGCCGGAGTCGGCGAACCTGCGCAAGGTGACCTATCGCGTGCGTCGCGGCGAAACGCTGTACTCGGTCGCGCGTCGCTACCGGGTCGATCCGAAGGATGTGATCCTCTGGAACCATCTGACGCGGCCGAACCTCTTTGCCGGGCAACGGCTGGAACTCACGGTGCCGGTCACCCGGCGCGGCTCGGCGGCGAAAAAGAAACCATCGACGACGCAGCAGGCGAAAGCACGCAAGCCGGCGACCGCCAAATCCGTCGCGAAGGCACCCGCGCGCGGTGGCGCGGGCAAGGTCGTCGCGGCCACCCGCTAGCCGGCCCCGGGCGCCGCGCCCCTATACTGCGCGGCCGATTCCCCGCCTTTCTCAGACGAGCACCACGACCATGGGTTTCCTCTCCGGCAAGCGCCTGCTGATCACCGGCGTGCTGTCCAACCGCTCGATCGCTTACGGCATCGCGCAGGCGTGTCGCCGCGAGGGCGCCGAACTCGCGTTCACCTACGTCGGTGAGCGGTTCCGGGAACGGATCACCGAAATCGCCGCCGAGTTCGACTCGGATCTGGTGTTCGACATGGATGTCGGCGACGACGCGCAGATCGCAGCGGCGTTCGACGCGCTGAAGCAGCGTTGGGACGGGCTCGATGGCCTCGTGCACTCGATCGGCTTCGCGCCGCGCGAAGCGATTGCCGGCGATTTCGTCGACGGCCTGACGCGCGAGGGCTTCCGCATCGCGCATGACATCTCGGCCTACAGCTTTCCCGCGCTTGCGAAGGCGGCGCTGCCGCTGATGGAGGGGCGCAAGGCGGCGCTGCTTACGCTGACCTACCTCGGCGCGCAGCGCGCGGTGCCCAGCTACAACACGATGGGTCTGGCCAAGGCCAGCCTGGAGGCCAGCGTGCGCTATCTGGCCGCCAGCCTCGGGCCGCGCGGCATCCGCGTCAACGGCATTTCGGCCGGACCGATCAAGACGCTCGCGGCCGCGGGCATCAAGGGCTTTTCGAAGATCTTCTCGATCGTCGAAAGCACCGCGCCGATGCGGCGCAACGTCACCGATCGAGGATGTCGGCAACGTCGCGGCGTTCCTGCTGTCCGACCTGGCCGCCGGCGTGACTGCCGAGATCACCTACGTCGACTGCGGCTTCAATGCGGTGATGGCGATTCCGACCGGTCTCGAGTAGCGACTCCGGTCGCGGCGAGATCCGCGGGCATCTGTCCGCTCAGCAAGTAGTCGATCAGTTCGCGAACCGGCCGGATCGCCGTGCCGAACGGCACCGGCGAGGCGCCGCGAAAGAAAAGTCCGCGCGCCAGTTCGCCGCGCAGCGCGGCAGCAAGCTGCGTATCGATGCAGAACTGCCCGATGCTCGGAATGCCGTCGCGCAAGCCGCAGGTCGTCAGGCACTGCAGTGCGCCGCTGCAGCGGCCGATGGGATCAGGCGGCAGCTTCTTCGCCACCCAATCGGCCGCTTCCTGCCGCAGGATGGACTCGCGACGCAGATAGCGGTCCAGCCACACCGTGCGCACCGCGCGCGCCGGCAGCCCCGCCACGCTGACGAACTCGACGATGTCGTGCGGCTGCGCGCCGGCGAGGACCTGCTTGAACTTCGGATGCGCGTCACACTCGACCGTGACCGCGAACGCGGTGCCAAGCTGCACCGCCGAGTAGCCCAGCGCAAGCACCTCGCGCATGCGGGCCGGCGAATTGATTCCGCCGGCGGCGATCAGCGGGATCTTTTCACTTTCGATCTGCTGCTCGCGCATCGCCAGCGAGATTTCCTCGATCACCCGGTCGAAATCGAAGCGCGGATCGTTGACGTCCTCGATGCGGGTCGCTCCAAGATGGCCGCCCGCGTAGCGGGGATGCTCGATGACGATCGCATCGGGCAGGCGCTTCTTGCGCAGCCAGCGCCGCAGCACGATGGTCACGCCGCGTGCATCCGAAAGGATCGGGATCAGAGCGACGTCCGGAAAATTCGCACAAAGCTCCGGAAGATCGAGCGGCAGCCCGGCTCCCATGACGATCGCATCGGCTCCGGATTCGCACGACTGCCGCACCAGCGCCGCCTGCTGGTCGACCGCCTTCATCACGTTGACGGCAATCGCGCCACGACCTGCGGAATGTTCCCGGGCCAGCCGGATTTCGCGATCGAGCGCAGTCAGGTTCAGTGCGTCGAGGACGGTGCGATCGCGCACATCCTTGCATTGCGCCATCAGGTCAGGATGGTGATGCCGCAGATCGACCGAAGCGATCGTGCCGAGGGCGTTTTCGCGCGCGACGGCCGAAGCGAGGCGATGCGCCGAAATGCCGACGCCCATGCCGCCCTGCACGATCGGCAGCAGCGCACGCTGGCGCAATCGCAGCGGCTTCAATCCATGGGTCTGCAGTCGGTGCACACGGGGTCCTTCGGGGCAAGCGGGCAGGCTAGCGGCCGGCTGGCGCTAGCGCTTGATCCGGATCATCAGGAACCGGGTTGCGGCGCTCCCCTATACTCGACGCCCGCCCGGTCGCCGACTTGCTACGCCCACGTGCGGCCCGCCTTAGGCCACTGCTGCCTGCAACAGATTACGGAGAACTCCGATGGCCTCGAGCCCCGACCTCGACATCAAAATGGACGCCTTGTCGCTCTACCGCGAGGAAATCTATACCGATCGCAAGATCGGGACGATCCGCGCGCTGATCCCCGTCACGCCCAGCGGCGCGACCGACGGTTCGCGTCCGATCGTTTACACCGGTGAAGCGCAAATCATGACGCAAATGGGACCGCTGCCGATCAGCTTCGACATCGAGGCGAAGTCGCTCGACGCTGCCGTTGAAGGGTATGCCGCGGCCGCCAAGGTGGCCGTCGAGCGCACCGTTCGCGAACTCCAGGACCTGCGTCGACAGGCAGCGTCGTCGATCGTGTTGCCCGGCCAAGGCGGTGCCGGCGGTTTTCCGCCCGGCGGTCTCGGCGGCGGCGGCAAGATCCAGATTCCGTAATCGGGCCGCGGGCGACGCGACTGTGCTCATTGATGGCAGTCAGCCGACCCTTCATCGCGCGGCCCGCCACCGACCGGCACGAAGCCCCAGCGGTAGCCGCTGGCGCTGAGCGTCAGTCTCAGCACGCCGTACGCCGAGTTGTCGCGGAATTCGCTATTGGCACGCAGGGTCTTCCACGAGTAGAGCCGCGCGCCGCCGGTGCCGACCGTGAAACTGCGCACGCCGCGCAACGGATCGGCCTGCCCGTTGGCATCCTGCGGCGCGAAGCGCTCGTAGACGTGGTCGTGACCCACCAGCGCAATCTCCACACCGGCCTCGTGGAGCAGACGATAGATCTCCGCCATGCGCGCGTCGTTACCGTGAGGTCCCGAGCTGAATACCGGGTGATGCCAGTAAGCCAGCGTGCAACGCACGCTCGATGACGCCGCAAGGTCGCCTTGCAGCCAGATGTACTGGGGCGAACCGACGCTTGCGTCGGCGTTGCTGTTCAGCGAAATAAAGTGCCAGGCGCCGAGGTCGAAGCTGTAGTACCCGCGTCGGTCCGGCCCGGATGCCGCGCCGAAATAGCCGAAATAACCTTCGGCACCGGTCGACATGTAGTCGTGATTGCCGGGGCTCGGCCGGATCCGCGGTTTGAGCCGACCCCACGCCAGCTCGAAACAGTCCCTGTACTCGTTCGGTGCGCCGACGGGATAGGTGTTGTCACCGAGCGTGAGTACCGCGTCGTCGGTCGCGTCAACGAGCTCCGCCGTCCATGTTGCGTTCGGAAACATCGTTCCGTCGTTGCTGCAGTCGGCGATGTCGCCGGCCGCGACGACCGTGATCGGCCGTGCGGGTGGAGCTGCGGGGCTGACCGTTCCTTCGGTCCCACCACACGCGCTCAGCCACAGCGCAAGCGTTGTCGCAGCAATGAAACGCATCGGCACCAATTCAGAAGGACTGCGGCCGCGCACCGCCGCTCAGTTCACGAAGCGCATGTGGATGTAGAGGTAGAACGGCGCGCGCGGCGGCGGCGTGAAGCGATCGAACAGCAGCCGACCACGAACGCACTGGTATACGTTGGTGCTGCGGTCGCTCCACAGGCGCAGCACGCGCCCGTCGGCGCCGATCGCAGCCACGAAGGAAAACGGCGTCGACTCGGGCTGCGGCACGCTCGCGGTGCACTCGCGGAAGTGCAGTCGATAACGCTGGCTGAATTCCGGTAGCAGCACGCTGCGGTGGTAGTCACGGGTCGCTTCGTCGGATTCGTCCTGTCGGCCGCGTTCCTGCGCCTCGACATAACTGCTGACGAGACCGTCGGCGCCGGGCCCCTGGGCCAGTGCGGTCGGCAGCAGACCCGCCAGCGCGATCAGCCCGAGCAAATGCTTCGGCCGGCGATGCTTCACTGCAGCGCGCAGCTGCGAAAGCCGATGAAGATATCGGCGCGATCGGCCGTGTAGAAATTGCGAAATCGCGGATGAACGATCTGTGGCGGCGTCGCGAACGAGCCGCCACGCACGCTGAAGTGTGTTTCGAACCATGGTGCCGAGTATTCCGCATACGGGTCGGCCTGAAAACCCGGATAAGGCAAGAACGGGCTGGCGGTCCACTCCCACACCGCGGGATCCGTGATGGCGCCGGCGAGCGCCGCCAGCTCCCATTCGCTTTCGGTCGGCAGCCGGCGCCGCGCCCAGTTGCACCAGGCCTGCGCCTCGTATCGGTTCACATGCAACATCGGCGCGCCGAGGTCCAGCGGCATCCAGCGATCGAAGCGGCGCGCTTCCCATCCGGCAGCCGCACGACGCCAGTACACCGGATGCGCGGCGCCGCTGCGTCTCAGCCAGTCGCGACCCGGGTCGCTCCACAATTCCGGGCGGCCATAGCCGCCGTCGTCGGCGAACACCGCGAACTCGGCCTGGCTGACCGGCCGTCGAGCGATCGAGAACGGTCGGACCTCGACCGGGTGGCCCCACTTCTCGTTGTCGAACACGAAGCCGCTCGCCTCGCGCGGCGCGCCCTGCTCAAACGTTCCGCCGGGTACGGATACGTCGCCGGCAGCCGGCGCCGCGGCGCGTCGCGCCGCCTGCGGCTCGGGGTATCCGCACGTCTGTCGCGTGTAGGCGAGTGCCTCGCCATGCATCTGCTCGTGATACAGCGCAAGCTGGAAGAAATACACCGCGGTCGCGCTGTCGTCAGCCTGCTCGAGCCGATCGAGTGTCGCGTCCAGTACCGTGTCCAGATATTCAAGAGTCGCTTCGCGCGTCGGCAGGTCGAGGTCCCAGCGCGCGGCGTGCGCAACCTGCCCGGAGTTGTACCAGCGGTCGCAATCCGGCAGCAGCGAGGGCGCGAGCGGTTGAGCGGGCCCGCGCCAGCGCAGGCACCAGTGCTCCATGAACCAGCCGATGTGCCCGACCTCCCACAACATCGGATTGACGATGTCTAGGCGCGGCACCTGCCATTGCGCGTCGTCGAGATCGCCGACCATCGCGCTCGTATACTGCCGCGCCTCAACCATCGCGCGACGCAGTTCCGTCCTGTCCAGCGTCCTCATGTGTTCCGCGCGTTCCCGACCTTCGCGTCCATCGGTTTGCATTATTACGCCGGCCCTGCGCGCATCCAACACCGGCAACTGGCATACCGCTGCGCGCTGGGCGAGATTTCTGCGTCCCGACCATCGCGTCCGCGTACTGCAGCAGTGGGACGGCATGCCGTGCGACCTGATGATCGCACTGCATGCGCGGCGCTCGGCCGACGCGGTCGCCGCATTCCGCACCGTATGCCCGGAACGTCCGGTGATCGTGGTGCTGACCGGGACCGATCTCTACCGTGACCTGCCGCGGAACCGGCAAGCCCAGCGCACGCTCGAGCGCGCCGACCGGCTCGTCGTCCTGCAGATGCTGGGTCTCGATGCCCTGCCGCCAAGGCATCGCGACAAGGCGCGTGTCATTCATCAGTCGGCGCGCTCGTTGAGCCGGAGCCCACCACGTCGCCGGACGTTCGACGTTGCCGTCGTCGGTCACCTACGTGACGAAAAGGACCCGTTCACCGTGATGCGCGCCGCTTGCGCGCTACCTGTCGAGTCCCGGGTGCGGCTGCTGCATGCGGGCGCGGCACTCAGCAAGCGTTTTGCCGACGCTGCGCGCCGCACCGAGGCGCGCACCGCGCACTACCGCTGGCTCGGAAATCTGCCGCGACCGCGGGCGCGCCAGCTGATGCGCCGTTCCGCGTTGCTGCTCCACCCGTCGAAAATGGAAGGCGGCGCCCAGGTCATCATCGAAGCGCTCCGCAGTGGCACGCCGGTCGTGGCCTCCAGCGCCGACGGCAACGTCGGCCTGTTGGGGCGGGGTTATCCGGGGCTGTTCCCGGTGGGCGACGTCGAGCGGGCAACGAAGTTGCTCGTGCGGGCGGCCGGGGATCCGTCGTTCCTGCGCCGGCTCGAATCCGCCTGCCGCATTCGCGCGCGGCTCTTCGAGTCGAAACTCGAGCGCGCCGCCGTACGCAAACTGGTGCGCGAGCTCCTCCATAATCGCTCTCAGACGAATCGCAGGACCTCCCGATGAACGCACCCACCGACCTCAAGATCAGGCTCACCTCGTTTGCGCACGGCGGCGGCTGCGGCTGCAAGATCGCGCCGGGCGTGCTCGGCGAAATACTCAAAGGCGCGAAAGGCATCGTGCCGCCGCAGCTGCTGGTCGGTATCGAAACCGCCGACGACGCTGCGGTCTATCAGTTGAACGACGAGCAGGCGCTGATTGCGACGACCGACTTCTTCATGCCGATCGTCGACGACCCGTACGACTTCGGCCGCATCGCGGCGACCAACGCGATCTCCGACGTCTACGCGATGGGCGGCACGCCGATCATGGCGCTGGCGCTGCTCGGCATGCCGATCAACCAGCTGCCGATCGAAGTCATCCGCAGCATCGTCGAGGGCGGCGAGTCGGTCTGCACCGCAGCCGGCATCCCGATCGCGGGCGGCCACACGATCGACTCGGTCGAACCGATCTACGGGCTGGTGGTGCTGGGCCTGGTGCACCCGCGCAAGGTCAAGCGCAATTCGGCGCGCGCAGGCGGGCGACGTGCTGATCCTCGGCAAGCCGCTCGGCGTCGGCATCTATTCCGCGGCGCTGAAGAAGGACGCTCTCGACGCGGCCGGCTACGCGCAGATGATCGCCAGCACGACGAAGCTCAACACGCCCGGACGCAGGCTCGCCGACATGACGGAGGTCCATGCGCTGACCGACGTCACCGGCTTCGGCCTGCTGGGTCACCTGAACGAGATCACCCGCGGCAGCGGCCTGGCTGCGCGGCTGCGCCTGCGCGAGATCCCGCTGCTGCCGGGCGTCGCAGAACTCGCTGCGAAGGGTTTCGTCACCGGCGCGTCAGGTCGCAACTGGGCTGGCTACGGGCATCACGTCGACGTTGAACAACGTCGACGAGACGATGAAGGCGCTGCTGACCGATCCGCAGACCAGCGGCGGACTGCTGGTCGCCTGTGCACCGAGTGCCGTCGGCGCCGTGCTCGATGTGTTCAGAGCCGAAGGCTTCGAGCAGGCGGCCGTGATTGGCGAACTCGCCGCCGGAAACGGCATCAGCGTCCAGGGCTAGTTCAGCGCTCGCGCCGCGCCGTTCTGCTGTGTCGCGCTTGCCGACCTTTCCTTTCGGCGGGCGCGCGGAGGAACGGCGCGACCGTTGTAATACAAAAAACTAAAACGTATAGTACGGCGATGCCCGAACGCTACGCTGAACTTTCGCTGTCCGCCCAGACGGCTTACGCGGAGCTTGCGGAGCGCACGCGCGCGACCGAACTGTCCGGCGCACTCGCTGGAATTTCCGGATCGTTCCACAGGAAGACACAGCGGAAGGGCGCGAACTACTGGTACTTCACTTATCGCGAGCCCGGTGTCGAGCGCCCGCGCCTCGTCTATGTCGGCCCGGATTCCGAGGAGGTCCGCAGCTTCGTCGAGAACTTCAAGAGCGCGCGCGGTTCGAGCCCGCTTGCGCCCCAGGCTCGAGCAGCAATCGCCCACGGCTGCACGCCGCTGGCGGCGAAGCACTTCCGGATCGTCAAACGGCTGTCTGAGTACGGCCTGTTCCGCGCCGGCGGCATCCTGATCGGCACCCACGCCTTCATCGCCATGGGCAATCTGCTCGGTGTGCGCTGGCTGCACGGCACCGCCACGCTGGATGTCGATTTCGCCCACGCCGGTCGCAACGTCTCAGTCGCCTTGCCGGCTGACCTCAAGATCGACGTCCACGGCGCGCTCGAGTCGCTGAAGCTCGGGCTGCTACCGATCAGCGAGCTCAACGGGGGACTCGGCGCCCAATACCGGAGCAAGGACGATGCGGAACTCCGAGTCGACTTCGTGACCAGCATGACGCGCACCGGCGCAGCGGTTCGCATGCCTGATCTCAACATCGCGCTCGAGCCGCTGAAATTCATGGAGTTTTCGCTCGAAGGCACGACGCAGGGCTGCGTTTTCGCCAATGCCGGGGCATGTACGGTCAAACTTCCTTCGCCCGAGCGGTTCGCGATCCATAAGCTCATCGTCTACGGAGAACGGCCGATTCGAGAGCGGACCAAGTCGGCCAAGGACCTGCTTCAGGCAGCCGCGATCATCGAGTGGTGCCTTGAGAACGGGCGAATGGACGAACTCAAGGCTGCCTGGGACGATGCTGCAGCGCGCGGGCCGGGGTGGAAGGAAAGGGCGTCCGAGGGTCGGCAGGCCTTGCTGCGACAGACTCCCACTCTGGATTTCATCTAAGGCAGGAGCCAGCCGATAACGCCAAGTACTTGAATACAAAAGAAAAGGGCGCCGAAGCGCCCTTTCGTTTGGAGTGTCGCCCAGACTTACATGCAAGTCCCGCGCCCACCCCGCCGCCGACCTGGGCCAGTTCGGCTAGGCTCAACTCAACAACTTCTTCTTCGATTTCAACGACTTGCTCGACTACCTGATCCATGGGCGTCCCCTGCTTCGTTTCGTCACTTCGATCGAATTGAGCCTCAAGTAACTCGCTAGTCGGCCGATAAGCGAGTTGGGTGAAATGTAATGGTGACTGTAGGGAAAAAGCAAGCCCTTGTGTCCGTCACGTTTCGTCCCCTAACCGGGCTTCCGTTACCTTGCACTGGCAGACTTTGTAGACATGTCCGCGGCCTTCATCCCATCTCCGGCAGATCAGTCACGCGCGCGCTGCGCCGATCTGAACTCGCAGCTTCGTCCATTGCTCGCCACGCCTTCAGCCGACGCGACAACGGCGTTTCGCAGCGCATACGAGGAACTGGCGGTCCTGCCCTCGGATCATGCCAGTGTCGAAGCCACTGAGTGTTTGCTTCTGATTGCGAACTATTTCTACCTTTCGGCACAGCCAGTTCTCGGCTTGTCCGCAGCGACTCAAAGCTCCGCCTTCGCACGGCAAATCGGAATCCCACCTCCTCCGGCGTGCACTGTCGCAACGGCGGACTCATGTTTGTGGAAACTGGCAGCCTGCCCAGCGCAACCGAATCGCTCCTGGAGGCCCTCGAAGTCGCCGTTCGTTGGGTAACCCTGGAGCGGAAGCGCCGGTCTGGAACAATCTGGGACTCGCGCTTCAGGGTTCGGCGCAGTACGGTGACGCACTGGAGTGCTTTCGAACGCGCTGCAACCCTCGCTCACGGTTCGGCCGACTTCGGCCCGGTTGAGCGCGTCGCGTACGCAAACATCGCCAACTGTCCGTGCACCTGCATGACGTTCGGCGCGGATTGAAGGCAGTCCGAACTGCGATCGAACTGAATCCTAAGCCCGCGACCGCTGACGAGTGCTTCATACGAGTCTTCGCAGAGAACCACTACGCAAGGCTGCTGCTGGAGATCGGCGAAGTTGGCCACGCAGAAGAACACTGCGAACTCGCCCGCCGCTTTGCAGCAAGGGCCGCAAGCGCCCGGGCCGAATACCTGGCCGCCGTAATTACCGGACTGAGTCGACGTACACGCGAAACGAACCGACATTGGCCTGACTCGGCTGAAGAAGTCTCTGGAGCATGCTCGGGTCGCGGTTCGGTCTGAAGTGCGAGAGGCACTTTCTGCTGCATCGCCGGCTACGAAGCTGCCGGCCAGCCGGATGTCGCGCTCGTCTACCTGCACGAACTGCTCGCCATGAATCGCGAAGCGAAGGCCGCCCAGGTGCTGATGCACCACAGCGAGTACATCAAGCAGGTCGAGCAGCCCGCCTTCGGCCCCGGCTCCATCGACGTCGCGATGGCCAACCACCGCGGCAAGCTGCGCATCCAGCTCGGCGAACGCGAGCTGATGCGCAACCGCATCCTGCTGCTGGAACAGCAGTCGGTCGCGGCCGAGCTGCACGACGACACGACCGGCGAGCACTGCTATCGCGTCGGCCGCCTGGCGTCGATCCTCGGCAAGGAGATCGGCCTCGAAGACGACGTCTGCTTCCTGATCGACCTCGCGGCGCGCCTGCACGACATCGGCAAGCTGGTCGTGCCGGACGCGATCCTGCTCAAGCCGGGCAAGCTGACGCCGGGCGAGCGCGAGATCATGCAGACGCACACGACCGCCGGCGCCGACATCCTGGCGAAGTCGAACATGCCGCAGATGCACATCGCCGAGGAGATCGCGCGCCATCACCACGAGCGGTGGGACGGCAACGGCTATCCGACGAAGCTCGCCGGCACGGCGATTCCGATCGCGGCGCGCGTCAGTGCGCTGGCCGACGTCTTCGACGCGCTGACCCACAAGCGCCCGTACAAGGAGGCCTGGAAGGTGTCGGACGCGCTGGCCGAGATCAGCGTCGCTGCGCGGCAAGCAGTTCGACCCGGAACTGACCGACATCTTCCTCGAACTCGTGCCGCGGCTGCAGCGCGAGCACGGCGACCTCGACGAGTTCCTGGCGGTCGAAGCGAAGAACTCGCCGTTCATCAAGGCGCGCAAGCAGATCGCCGAAGCGCTCAAGGGCACGGACCCGGAGACCACGCTCTTCGAGATGCGCCGCTAGCCGCGCGCGCTACGGGCGGCCGCCCGAGCGCCCGGTTGCCCGATTTCAAATTCAGGAAGTTTCAGGGCCCGGCGCGATTGAACCGCCGGCCCGCTCTACTTGACACGGCGTCGCTCCGGCATCTTCGCGATGCCCGGCTCGGAGGTCACGGTGTCGTCGCGTATCGCGTGCTGAATCACGCGCGCCAGCGTTTCGGGGTCGAGAGACGCGCACAGCATGTCGACGAACTCGCCTGGCGTCGCATCACAGCGCTGCGCGAGTTCGGCGATCTGCGTATCGGTCGATTCGTCGATTTCCAGGGTGACCCTCTTCATCGTGCCGTTTGCCGTAAGTACTTACCGGCGCCTGTGTTGTCGGTAAATCTACTTTCGGACCTCCCGTGGCGAGGTTGAGCGCGGCAGGCCGTTTCGGCCGCAGTTCAAGGCTTCCTGCCTGCCCGGAGAGCCCCTGATCACCGCGCGGGCACGCGATTGGCTCCCACGTTTGGATGGGGGTAAGGTAAATCGATGGATACGCTGACACGTGAACGACCGGCGACGCGGGTCCGCCGGGAGCTGCTGGCCGCACGGGCGCATACCGACCAGTTGTTCGCGCTGGTCGCCGACGGAACGCTCTACCAACGGCCTGTAGCCGATCGCCACCGGCTGATCTTCTATGTCGGCCACCTCGACGCGTTCGACTGGAACCAGCTCGGCCGAGGGGTCCTGGATCTGCCGTCATTCCAGCCATCGTTCGATCGCCTGTTCGAGGCCGGGATCGATCCTGCGCCCGGCGAGGCTCCGGTCGACCGGTCGACTGACTGGCCGACGCTCGACGAGGTCCGCGCCTACGTCGCGCGCACGCGTCGGCAGGTGGACGAGCTTTGGGAGGAGCTTCCGGCAGAGCGCGTGCTGACGGTGCTCGAACATCGATGGATGCATGCAGAGACCCTCTGCTACCTGCTTCACCAACTGGCGCCGTCGACGAAGCGCGCGCCGGTCGCGCACGTCGCCTCGCGCGCCGACCGAATCGAGCACGCGACCGCACGCGCGCACTGGCTCGAGATCGCCGGCGGTCGCGACGACGCTCGGTCAGGAGGCCAACGCGTTCGGCTGGGACAATGAATTTCCCCGGCACACGGTCTCGGTCGGCGACTTCGAACTGGCGCGTCGCAAGGCGACCAATGGCAACTATCTGCGCTTCGTCAATGCCGGCGGCGCGGTGCCGCCGTTCTGGCGCCAATGCGACGGTCACTGGTGGCTGCGACGCATGTTCGACGAAGTGCCGCTGCCACTGGATGCGCCCGTATATCTGACGCACCGGCAGGCGGTCGCCTATGCCGGGTGGGCCGGAGCACGGCTGCCGACGGAGGCGGAATGGCAACGGGCTGCCTACGGCGATGGCGAGCGGCGTTTCCCGTGGGGCGAGGAAGACCCGGACGAAGCCCGCGGCAACTTCGACTTCGCACACTGGGATCCGCGGCCGGCCAGCGCCAGCCCCTCGGGAGCAACGCCGCTCGGCGTCGAGCAGATGGTGGGGAACGGCTGGGAATGGACGGCGACGCCGTTTGCCGGGTTCGACGGCTTCAGCCCGCGGCCCTACTACGCCGGCTATTCGGCGAACTTCTTCGACAACGAGCACTTCGTGCTGAAGGGGGCGTCACCGCGCACCGCGCGGCGGCTCGTGCGACCCTCGTTTCGCAACTGGTTCCGCCGCGAGTATCCGTACGCGTACACCACCGTCAGGCTGGCACGCTCGTAAGTCGCGGGGCGCGCTCATTGGGCAAGCGCGAGCGCGAACCGCTCCATCGGATCGGTATAGGCGCGCACGGTCGCGTAACCGGCCGATCGCAGCAGTTCTGAAACGCCGGTCAGCGTGTATTTGTAGGAATTCTCGGTGTGGATGCGCTCGCCGGCCGCGAAGCGGCGATCGCCACCGGGCCAGCGCACCCGCACCGGGTGGCGCGCTTCCAGGTACATCTCGATGCGGCTTTGGTCCGGATTGAAGAGCGCGAGATGGCGCCAGTCGGCCAGAACGAAGTCGGTTCCGGCGATGCGGTTGGCGACGTTGAACACATTGAGATTGAACGCGGCGGTAACGCCCAGTGCGTCGTCATAAGCCCGGACCAGTTCGGCGGAACTGCGCACCAGGTCCGCACCGAGCAGCAGGTGCCCGCCTCCGCACAGCGTGCGCACGCGTCCGAGGAACTCCACGGCTTCCTCTGGCGTGAAGTTGCCGATCGAAGAGCCCGGATAGAACGCGACGCGACGCTGCGTGCGCACGGCTTCCGGCAGTTCCAGGCTGTGGGTGAAGTCGGCGGCAATGCCGACGATGTCAAGGCCGGCATGGCGCTGCGCGAGCAACGCGAGCTGGACGCGAAGGAACGCGGCGGCGATATCGACTGCGACATACTGTTCGGGCTGCAGCGCCGGGAAGAGGCGTTCGGCCTTGGCGCAGTTGCCGGCACCCAGATCGATCAGCGTGCTGCCCTGCCCGATCGCCGCGGCGATGTCGCCAGTGCGGCGATCGAAAATCGCCTGCTCGTCGCGGGGCAGCGTGTACTCGGGCAGCTCGCAGATCGCTTCGAACAGGCGCGCGCCGAGCGGGTCGTAGAAGAACTTGGGCGGGATGAAGGCTGCGGCGGCGGCAATGCCTGCGCGCAGCTCCGCGGCCGGATCAGTCGCGGCCGGCAGCCGGTCAAAGAACTGCACCGGCGGCGATGACTCCTGTAAAGCCATGCCGAAGTCTACGGGCAGAGCCGCAAGGCCGCACCCGTGCGTTGCGGCTCAATTGCACCGCTACGTCAGTGTTCTCCCGCCCGGAGCATCGAGCACCTGCCATGCCCCTGCCTTGCGACCGAGACGGACTCCCTCTTCGCGCAGCCGCGTGGCGCGATACAGCGCATCGAGCGGCCACGTGGTGTTCAGGCGCCCATCGTCGCCGACGAGGCGCCACACCGGCCAGCGCGGCTTGCGGCGCTGGACCAGGTCGTCCGCCACCGCGCCCGCGATGATCTTCACGAAGATGCCGGTCATCAGCGGACAGGTACGGTCGGCACCGCATTGCTGTGCCAGTCGATCACGCAGCTGCGAGATCCTGATTGTTGCCCCTGGTGGCACCGACGCAATGGCGTCGGCCACCAGCAACGGCGTCGGCAACAGCAGGCGGTCGCCGAGGCGTTTGTCCGTGACGATCTCGGGCTCGAGCTCCGGCCGCAGCTTGGCATTCCAGTCGACCGCCTTCGGCTTGCGGGGCGCCCTGCCAGCGGTAACCGGCGCAGCAGGTCGCCGTGCGCCTGTGGCGTGGATCATGTTGGGGGTCCGCGCAGCAATCATTGCCGTCTCCCGCGTCGTTCATTGAAGAACACCATAGCGGCGTTCTTCGTGGCGACACTGATCTGGCGCAAGCGGCCACGGCCTCGACGCGCGATGACGTGGGCGCGAAGCGAAATTCAATACGGATGCGTGTTGGCGTAGAGCCCGGCATTGCGCAATGTGCGAAGCACCTCTTCGATGTGCTCCGGCCCGCGCGTCTGCAGCACGAACTCGAGCTCGGCGTTCTGCACCGGCAAGGTCGTGAAGGCGCGCTGATGCTCGACCTCCTCGATGTTCGCACCGGCCTGGCCGATCAGCGTGGCGGCGCGCGCCAGTTCACCCGGGACGTCGCGTGTGTGCACGCGGATGCGCGCGAGCCGCCCGGCGCGCACCATGCCGCGCTCGATGATGTCGGCCAGCACCATCGGATCGATGTTGCCGCCGCACAGGATCAGCCCGACCTTGCGGCCGAGGAAGCGCTCGCGATGACGGATCATCGCTGCGAGTCCGGTGGCCCCGGCGCCCTCGACGACCGTCTTCTCGATCTCGAGCAGCATGACGATGGCCTGCTCGATGTCGCCTTCGGCGACGAGCACGACGTCATCGACGATGCGGCGGACGATTTCACGGGTGAGTTCACCCGGCTGCTTCACCGCGATGCCTTCGGCCAGCGTCGCGTTGGCCATAGGCAGCTCCACGCCCTTGAACAACGAGTACATCGAGGGGAACTGGTCGGTCTGAACGCCGACGATCAGGATTCCGGGCCGCAGCGCCCGCGCCGCGATGGCCATGCCCGAGATCAGTCCGCCGCCGCCGATCGCCACACAAAGACAGTCGAGCGACGGCTGCTGCGCCAGCATTTCGAGCGCGATCGTGCCCTGCCCGGCAATCACGTCGGCATCGTCGTACGGATGCACCATGGTGAGACCACGCTGCGCGGCGATCGTTGCCGCCTCCTGGCGCGCGTCGTCGAACGTGTCGCCGGTCAGGATGATCTCCGGCCCGAAGCCGCGCGTGCGCTCGATCTTCACGGTCGGCGTGAACCGCGGCATCACGATCACGGCCGGGATGCCGAGCCGCTCGGCGTGGTAGGCGACACCCTGCGCATGGTTGCCCGCCGACACGGCAATGACGCCACTCGATCGCTGCGCGGGCGTCAGCAGCGCAAGCTTGTTGAGCGCGCCGCGCTCCTTGAACGATGCAGTGAACTGCAGATTCTCGAACTTGAGGTAGACCTCTGCACCCGTGATCTGCGACAGCGTGCGCGAATGCACGCACGGCGTCTCCTCGACGTGCCCGCGCAGGCGTTCCGCGGCGGCGCGTATTGACGCAAGGGTGACCGTTTCGCTCAACGCGGGCTCGCAGGACACACTGGGGCGGCGATTGTAGCGGCCGCTTCTGCGAGCGAGGGCCGGAATCGGAGGGCATGCGGTCCGTAGAATCGGCCGAATGCTGCAGATCGAGGGACTGACCAAGCGCTATCGCGACCGTACCGTGCTCGACGCGCTTCGTCTCACGGTGGGCAGCGGCGAGTACGTGGCGATCGTCGGCGAATCGGGTTCGGGCAAGTCGACCCTGCTCAACCTGATTGCGGGACTGGACCGGCCGGACGCCGGTTCGGTCGTCATCGACGGCACCGACATCGCCGCGCTCGACGACACCGCGCGAACGCTGACGCGCCGCGCCAGGCTGGGGTTCGTCTTCCAGGCCTTTCACATCCTGCCGCACCTCACCGTCGTGCAGAACGTTGCGCTGCCGCTGGTGCTGCTCGGCGTCGAGCCCGAGCCCCGCGAGCGTCGCGCGACGGAGTTGCTTGCGGAAGTCGGTCTCGGCGGGCGCGAATCGAGCATGCCGCGCGAACTGTCCGGCGGCGAGTTGCAGCGCGTGGCCGTGGCACGGGCGCTGGTGCACCAGCCTGCGCTCGTGCTGGCCGACGAACCGACCGGCAACCTCGACCCGGACACCGCCGCGGTGGTCCTCGATCTTCTCGCGCGCGAGATCCGCGGACGACATGCGGCCGGCGTGCTCGTCACACATTCCGAAGCGGCGGCGGCAACCGCTGACCGCATCCTGCGACTCGATCACGGCCGCCTGGCACCGCACGACGGAGCCGGAAAGCGATGATCTTCTGGCTGCTGGCCCACATCTCTGGCGGCCATGCGCGCCACCATCCGCTGCGTGCAGGGGTCCAGGTCATCGCGATCGCCGTCGGCGTTGCGCTGGGGTACGCCGTCAACCTCATCAATGCTTCTGCGCTGGACGATTTTTCAGGCGCCGTGCGCCACGTTCTCGGCCAGTCGGACTTTTCGATCAGCGGCGGACGGCTCGGGTTTGACGAGGAGATCTATGCGAAGGTCGCGGCCCTGCCCGAGGTGGATATCGCCAGCCCGATCGTCGAGGTCGAGGCGCCCGTCCCGTCGCAGCCGCGATCGGCCTCCGGCCTCGCAACGCTGCGCATGGTCGGTATCGATATCTTCCGCGCCGGAGCGTTGTCGCCCGCGCTGATCGGCGAACCGGATAAGACCGACGACAGCCGGTTCGCGTTGCTGCGCGATGGTCTCTTCCTTTCACCGGCCGCGCTGGAGCGCTTTCGGCTCACGCCCGGCGACACACTGCAGCTGCAAGTGGGACCGCGCGTCGAGCGATTTCGCATTGCCGGCAGCTTGCCGCGCACGCGGGCCGGCGAGGAATTGGGCGTCCTCGACATCGGCGCGGCGCAGTCGCGCTTTGGCCAGCTCGGCCGGCTGCATCGGATCGACATCAAGATCGCGTCCAGAGTCGCGCCGGCGGCGGCACGCGAAAGGATCGCCGCGCTGTTGCCGCCCGGCGTGACGCTGAGCACGCCGGACGAGACGACACAGCGCGTCTCGAACGTCTCGCGGGCGTACCGCGTGAACCTCAACGTGCTGGCGCTGGTGGCGCTCTTCACGGGCGCGTTTCTCGTCTTCTCGCTGCAAGCGCAGGCCGTTGTCGCGCGCCGTACGGAGCTCGCCTTCCTGCGCATCACCGGCGTCACTCCCGGCGAACTGCAGCGACTCCTGGTGATCGAGTCGATCGCGACCGGCGTCGTCGGCAGTGTGCTCGGCCTGGCGCTCGGCGCCGCCCTCGCGGCGCTGGCGCTGGCTGCCCTCGGCGGCGACCTGGGCAGCGGCTTCTTCGCAGGTACGCGGGCGCGGCTGTCGATCAGCCTCGATTGGACGATCGCTTTCTTCGTCCTTGGCATTTGCGCTTCGGTAGCTGGCGGCTGGGCGCCCGCACGCGAGGCTGCGCGCGTCGAGCCGGCCCTGGCGCTGAAGGCCGGCTCGGAACTCGATGCGCTGAAGCCGCTCGCTGGCGCACTGTGGCCGGCCCTGGCTGTGCTCGCGCTCGGCGCGGCGGCGGCGTTGATGCCGCCGCTCGCCGGGTTACCGATATTCGGCTACATCTCGATCGCGCTGCTGCTGGTCGGCGCGATCATGCTGCAACCCCGCCTGGCGCAAGCGCTGTTCGAACGCATTGGCCGCGCAAGCCGTCGGTCGCGCAGTGTGCCGTGGCTCGGCGCGACCACGCGGCTCGCGCAGGCGCCGTCGGGAGCTGCGATCGGCCTGGCGGGAATCGTCGCCAGCTTTGCGCTGATGGTGGCCATGGCGACGATGGTGACGAGCTTTCGCCAGTCACTCGACGTCTGGCTGGATCAGGTTCTCCCCGCCGACCTGTATGCGCGCGCCGGCAGCCGTGGCGAATCGATGACCACCGCGTACTTTTCCGAGCGCGACCGCACCCTGCTGGCTCAGGCACCCGGGGTGCAGCGCGCCGAGTTCTCGCGCTTTGCGCGCGTGACGATCGACCCGTCGCGTGCGCCGGTGACGCTGCTGATCCGCCCGTTCGACGTGAGCCGGCCGGCGCTGCCGCTGATCGGTCCGGCGCTCGGCTGGACGCCCGGCGATGCGCCACCTGCCTGGATCAGCGAAGCACTGCAGGAGCTTTACCGCGTTGATGTCGGCGCGCGCTTGAAGGTGCCGCTTGCCGGAGCGCTGCACGAATTTCTCGTCATCGGCGTCTGGCGCGACTACTCACGTCAGTCGGGCGCGATCGCACTGCGCGATGTCGACTACCAACGCATCACCGGTGACGCCACGCGCACCGATGCCGCGCTGTGGCTCGCGCCGGGCGTGCGTCCGAACGATGTGATCGACGCCGTGCGTGATCGCCTCGACGTCGGATCGCAGGCGGAATTCCTGCAGCCCGGCGAGATTCGTCAGCTCAGTCTAGATATCTTCGATCGCAGCTTCGCGGTCACGTATCTCCTCGAGGTCGCCGCCATCGTCATCGGCCTGATCGGCATTGCCGCGACGTTTTCGGCGCAGGCACTGGCACGGACCAAGGAATTCGGCATGCTCCGGCATCTGGGCGTGACCCGTGGCCAGATCCTTGCGCAGTTCGCGATCGAGGGCTTGCTCGTGACGCTGCTCGGAGTATTGAGCGGCCTGGCCGTGGGCTTCGCGGTCGCGCTGGTGCTGATCCATGTCGTCAATCCGCAGTCGTTCCACTGGACGATGGAACTGCATGTCCCGGCAGGACTCATCGTCGGGCTGGTCGCCGCGCTTCTCGCCACCGCCGCACTGACCGCGGTGCTCGCCGGCCGCCGCGCCGCCTCGGTCGACGCGGTGCGGGCCGTCAGTGAGGACTGGTGATGGCGCGCACGATGTACGCGACGTTCCCTGCACCCCGCGCGCTTTCAGTGTGCACGTTGCTTTGGGCGGCCCGGCGCGTCGTGCGCTGATAGGTGCAGACTGAACAGCGGCGAAGCTCGAGGAACAGCGATGCAGGTACGCAGACGACTTCTGTTGCTCGCCGGCGCGGGATCGGCGCTGCGGGTGCACGCACAGTCGGAGGTGGCGTTTGCGACGGTCACGCCGCGGCCGCTCGTCTTTCCGCGCGATCACGGCGCGCACCCGGAATACCGCACCGAGTGGTGGTACCTGACGGGGTGGCTGGACGAGCGGGGACAGCCGTCGATCGGTTTCCAGGTAACTTTCTTCCGCGTCCGCACGCCGATCGCAGCCGACGCGAGCCGTTTCACGCCGCAGCAACTGGTCATCGCACATGCGGCGATTGCCGATACGACGCGCGGTGCTCTGCTTCACGACGAGCGCGTGCAGCGCATCGGTTTCGGGCTGGTCGACACCTCGACTGACGACACCGACGTCCGCCTCGACCGCTGGCGCTTCGTCCGCGACGCTCAATCCGGTGTCTACCGCGGTGCGATTCCGGCGCGCGGCTTCGAACTGACCTTCACCGCACAGCCGACCCAGCCGCTGATGCTGCAGGGGCGCGATGGCTACTCGCAGAAGGGACCGAAGGCCGAACAGGCGAGCTACTACTACAGCCAGCCCCAACTCGACGTCGAGGCCACGCTGCGACTCGACGCCGGCCCGCGACAACTTCGCGGCACAGGCTGGCTTGACCATGAGTGGTCGAGCAGCGTGCTTGATGAGCGGGCGGCAGGCTGGGACTGGGTCGGCATGAACCTCCACGACGGCACCGCGCTGACTGCCTTTGAGATTCGGCCCCGCAAGCCCGGTCCGCCGATCTACAGCTATGCGTCGATGCGTTCCGGCGGGGCGACGCGCCTCTTCAGTGGCGACGCCGTGCAGTTTCAACCCGCTTCAACGTGGCGCTCGCCACGCACCAATTCAACCTATCCGGTCGCACAGCGGCTTCGCATTGGCGACCGGGAGTTCCTCACCCGTCCGTTGATGAACGACCAGGAACTGGATTCGCGCAACTCCGCCGGAGCGGTCTACTGGGAAGGCGCAAGCCATCTGCTGGAACGCGGCCGGCCCGTCGGCCGCGGCTATCTCGAGATGACGGGCTACGTCGCGCCGATGCGCCTCTAGAGCGCTCCGCGTGCGACGAAACACCGCTACGATCCGCCGCCCACCTGACCGGAGAGTCCCATGGGAACCACCTTCCACTGGCCTGCGCTGATTACGCTCGCCGCACTGGCGCTGCTGTTCGGCTGCTCCTGGTACGTCGGTACGGCCCGCAGAAAGTACAAGGTCGGAGCGCCGGCCACGACCGGGCCCGAAGGCTTCGATCGCGCGTTCCGCGTGCAGATGAACACGCTCGAAAACACGGTGATCTTCCTGCCCGCGCTGTGGCTGGCCGCGATCTACTTCAGCCCGCGCATCGCCGCCGCCATCGGTGCGGTATGGATCGTCGCGCGCATCGGGTATGCGTTCGCCTATGTCAGGAACCCGAAGTCGCGCGGCGCCTCGTTCGTGACTGCCTCCGTCGCGTGGGGCGCACTGATGATCCTGGCCGCCTGGGGCGTGCTGACGTCGCCGCTATGGTGAGTTGCTGATGGCTGGCGCCGCCCCCGCGCCCCGACGCCTGAAACCGCTACGCGGGCTGCTGCCGTTCGTCCGGCGCTACAAGCGCCAGATCGCGCTCGCTCTGCTGTTCCTGGTGCTGGCGGCGAGTGCGACGCTGGCGATGCCTTATGCGGTGCGGTTGCTGGTCGACAATGGACTCGCACTTCCGGCAGGCAGCGAGCTTGGCGACAAGCTGGTCGCGGTGCGCAGCCACTTTGGCCTGCTGTTCGCGGTCGCCGTTGCGCTGGGGGTATTCACGGCAGGCCGGTTCTTCATGGTGACCTGGATCGGCGAGCGCGTCACCGCGGACCTGCGCCAGGCCGTTTACGCCCACGTCCTCACGCAAAGCCCGCAGTTTTTCGAGACGCTGAAGACCGGCGAGGTGCTGTCGCGGCTGACGACCGACACCACGGTCATCCAGAGCGCCGTCGGATCCAGCATTTCGATGGGCCTGCGCAACGCGGTGCTGTTCGTCGGCGGCATCGCGATGCTCATCGCCACCAGTCCGCGGCTGATGCTGACGGTGGTCGGCATCATCGTGCTGGTCGTGGCGCCGGCGATGCTGATCGGCGGCCGCGTGCGGCGGCTGTCGCGCGCCAGCCAGGACCGCATTGCCGATTCCAGCGCGATCGCAGGCGAAGTGCTGAACGCCGTGCCGGTGGTACAGAGCTACACGCAGGAGGCAGCTGAGACACGCAAGTTCTCCGACGCCAACGAGCGCGCCTTCGCGACGTCGATCCGGCGCACCGGCACCCGGGCGATGTTGACCGCTTTCCTGATCGTCGGCATCTTCGGTTCCCTGCTTTACGGACTTTACGGCGGCGTGCAGGCCGTGATGGCAGGACGCATCAGCGCCGGGGAACTGAGCCAGACCGCGCTTTACATCATGGTGGTCGCCGGCAGCGTGGCCGTGCTGGCCGAAGTCTGGGGCGAGCTGCTGCGCGCATCGGGTGCGACCGAGCGCCTGATGGAACTGCTGCAGACCCGCTCCCCCATTGCCGCACCGGAGCAGCCGGTTGCACTGCCGCGCATTGCGGGGGGCATGCGCGTACGGTTTGAGCATGTCGGTTTTGCCTATCCGTCGCGGCCGCAGCAAGCGGTGCTCAGCGACTTCTCTGTGGCGATCGAACCCGGGCAGACCGTAGCGCTCGTGGGGCCCTCGGGCGCCGGCAAGAGTACGGTGTTCCAGCTGCTGCAACGCTTCTATGACATCGCCAGCGGGTCGCTGCAGCTCGACGGGGTAGATGTTCGCAAACTGGCGCTCTCCGAACTGCGCGGCCACATCGCCGTCGTGCCGCAGGAGGCCGTCATCTTCTCGGGGTCGGTGCTCGACAACATCCGTTACGGCCGGCCGGCCGCCAGCGACGAGGAAGCGCGCGACGCCGCCCGCGCGGCGCGCGTCGAGGAATTCGTCGGGCGCCTGCCGGAAGGTTATGCAACCGAGGTCGGCGAGCGCGGTCTGCGTCTGTCGGGCGGGCAGCGGCAGCGGCTCGCGATCGCGCGTGCGATTCTGAAGGACGCGCCGCTACTGCTGCTCGACGAAGCGACCTCCGCGCTCGACGCCGAAAGCGAGCGCGCGGTGCAGTCCGCACTGGAGACTGCGATGCGCGGGCGCACGACGATCGTCATCGCGCACCGGCTGGCGACGGTGCAGCGCGTCGACCGCATCTTCGTGCTGGATCACGGCCGCATCGTCGATGCCGGCACGCATGCCGAACTCATCGCTCGCGGCGGTCTTTACGGCCGCCTGGCCGCACTGCAGTTTGCCGCCTGATTACGCCGGGGCGTGGCACCGCCGGCGTCAGCGCCGCTCTAGCGCACCTTGCCGCGTCGGAAGAGGTTGACGATCGCCAGCAGGATGATCGCGCCGATCAGCGACACGACCAGCCCCCCGATGCTGAAGTCGCCCTGGTTGACGGTACCGGCCCCCAGTAGCGGCGAAATGAACCAGCCGCCGAGCAACGAACCGACGATGCCGACGACGACATTGAGGATCATGCCCTGCTGCGCGTTGGTCTTCATGATGATGCTGGCAAGCCACCCGATCAGACCGCCAACCACGAGCCAGATAATGAAATTCATAGGGGATTCCTCCGTTTGAGTTGGCCCGGCGCATGCCCGGGGAGTCGATAGTCCTTATGCGGAGCAGGCGCTGCTTCGGTTGCGGACGATCGCACCATCATAGGCACGTTTCATGCAAAGGCCTGAAGGCGAGCGATCGACAACCGCCCGCGCCCTATGATCTCTGCCATGACTTCGCTCGACTCGTCCTGGAGCGTGCTGTCCGACCTGGGTCGGACCGCGCTGGACTGGTTTGCCGGATGGCGCCGAATCCTCATGTTCAGCGCCAGGCTCCTGGTGCTCGCGCTGTCCCCGTCGAGTTACCGCGGACCCAATCTCGTCGCGCTGTCGCAGCACCTGGTCAAGGACACTGCCCCGATCCTGCTCTCGTTCACGCTGCTGACGTCGATCATCAGCCTGGTGATCATTCACATCGTGGTCGTGACGTCGGTGAGCTACGGACTGTCCCGTTATGCGCTCGAAATGGTCGTGCGCGTGCTGGTGCTCGAACTGATACCGCTGACGGCCGCCATGTTCGTCGCGCTGCGCTGCGCACTGCCGAACGCGGCGGACGTCGCGTCTCTCCACGTGCGCGGCGTCTTCGATGGGGCATCCGTCAGCAGCGCCGGACCGCTGCAGCGCGAGATCCTGCCGCGCGTCGTATCGGGCATGTTCTCGGTGCTGCTGCTGGCGGTCGTGAGTTGCGTCGTTGCCGCGGTGCTCGCCTACCTCTGGGTTCATGGCCTCACGACAGGCGGCTTTGCGAGCTACACGCGGACGTTCGGCCGCGTGTTCAGTCCGGCGTTGTCGCTGATCTTCACGTTGAAGACGTTCGGCCTGAGCCTCGCTGTCGGGTTGATTCCAATCGCCTCGGTTCTCTACGATCAACCCAATCCGCGACTTCGTACCAGTACCGAACTGCGCGGCCTGGTGCGACTCTTCTTCATGATCCTGCTGATCGAAATCGCCTCGCTCGTCGGCAACTACCTCTGACATTGACCCGATGAGCGACAAACCGTCTCCCGAACAGCGAACATCCGAATCGCTCGAGTTCCGCGCGGCATTGCTGGTCGGACTTCTGGTGCTTCTCGTCGCTGCTTCGGCCGCGTACCTGCTGTACGCGCGCGGTGTGTTCGAACCGTCTCAGCGACTGGTGTTGCTGTCCGACGACGCCGAAGGCGTCACCGTCGGCATGGACCTGACGTTCGCCGGCTTTCCGATCGGCCGCGTCCGCGGCATCGAACTGTCCGCCGACGGCACGACGCGCATCATCATCGACGTGCCGCGGAAGGACGCGCGATGGCTGCGCGAATCGAGCGTGTTCACACTGACGCGCGGACTGCTCGGCAACACCAACCTGCGCGCCTTTAGCGGAGTGCTGAGCGACCCGCCGCTGCCCGCTGGCGCCGAACGGCGCGTGCTGGTGGGCGATGCCACTGCCGAGATCCCGCGCCTCGTGTCTGAGACGCGCGATCTGATACGCAATCTGGCGCAACTTACCAGCGCGGACTCGGCGCTCGCCGCCACGCTCGGCAACGTGCAGAGCGCGACGGAGAGGATCAAGGGTCCGCGCGGCGCGCTCGGCGTGCTGTTCGGCAACGATGCCGACGCGCAGAAGCTGGTCGCCGCGCTGGATCGGACGAATTCGCTACTGGCGCGCATCGATGGCCTCGCTGCCAAGGCCGATCAGCAGGTCTTCGGTGCCGAGGGCCTGATGCCCGAAGCACGTGCCGCCGTCGTGCAGTTGAATGCGGCTCTCCTCGAGGCGCGCGAAAGCCTGAAGAAGATCGACGCGATCCTGGTTGACGCGCAGGCGATCGCCGGTAACGCGCGCGCCGCATCGACCGACCTGGCCGCGTTGCGGTCCGAGGTCGACGCCAACCTGCGCAAAGTGAGCCGGATGATCGACGAGGTCAATCGGCGCTGGCCGTTTGCGAAGTCGACGGAGATCAAGCTGCCATGAGTCGCATCGTATGCATCGCGCGGCGCGCCGCTGGCGCTCTGTGCCTACTGTTGGCGGCGTGCAGCACGACTCCTGCGGTTCCCGACTGGCAGGCCAACGCCAAGGCAGCGCTGGATCGCGCCGTCGCCGCGTATCTGGCGGGGGACACGCGCGTGGCGAATGCTGAATTCGACCTCGCCCGCCGAGAACTCGCGAGCACCGGCCGCGCGGACCAGGTTGCACTGGCCGAGCTCACGCGATGTGCGGTGCAGGTTGCGAGTCTGCATGTCGGCCCGTGCGAAGGATTCGAAAGGCTTCGGACCGACGCGACGGCGGCGGAGCGTGCGTATGCCGACTATCTCGCCAACCGCATCCAGCCCGCGGAAGTCTCACTGCTGCCTGAGTCCCAGCGCGCATTTGCCGCGCGCGGACTCAGCGGCGACGCGGCGACTGCGGCTTTGAAATCCCTCGACGATCCGCTCGCACGATTGGTTGCGTCCAGCGTTCTGTTCCAGGACGGCCGCGCAACTCCCGGCACCATCGCGCTTGCGGCGGAGACAGCCTCAGCGCAAGGATGGCGGCGGCCGCTGCTCGCATGGCTGGGTGTTCAGCTCGCGCTCGCCGAAAAGTCCGGCGACGCGTCCGGCGCCGAGCAGTTGCGGCGACGGATCGCACTGGTCGGGGACACCAAATGACCTGCCGTCGGCCACGCGCACGCGTCCAGCGCACGAATGGAAATTTCTGGGCAACTCCGGCGCGCGCGCGGCTGAAGTCCGGTCCGCGGCCTGTTCGCCGCCTGGCTCCTTGTCTGAATCGGGCACTTCAGCCGGCCCGCGATCGCATCAGGTGCTGGCCGCCAGCGCTTTCACGGCGCCTGACAGGCTCACTCCAAGTGCTCTGTGTTGGACAGTAGTCGCGGGTTGTCCCGAGCCTTGCGCCACCACGCTGGCGCAGGCTCGACGGTCGGCTACCGACCGTTGTCGAGCCACGCACTACGTCCGCGCTTGCGACGATTCGATGTTCCTTCTCCATGTCTGTTCACGGCCGCATCCCGTCCCCCGAATTGTCAAAAAGAAGTAGTAGCTCCGCCTGTCTGTTGCGGCTAAATTGCGGGACTCCTCCTGTAATGCGCAAGGTTTTCGCGGAGCAGCAAGGAGTTCTCCCCGCGAGGTTGCTTAGCCGGGAGTGACCCTCGACGAGAGGCACCGCAAAGCAGCATTCGAGCAAAGGAGGCGCCATGCGCCCACTCGAAGGCCCGCTGTCTCCAACTGAGCGCATCTTCACGCTGGATGTCGTACGTGGATTTGCGCTGCTGGGCATCCTCATCATGAACATGCCCGGCTTCGCCAACTCGTTCTTCGTCGAGGCCGACGGCTCGCATCTGTGGAGCGCCCCGGTCGATCGGGTGGCCGAGGTCGTGCGCGACATGCTTTTCTCCGGCAAGTTCAACAGCATGTTCAGCCTCTTGTTCGGCATCGGCTTCACGATCCAGTTCGCCCGCATGCAGGAACTGGCCCCGGAACACGCGACCCAGCTGTACCTGCGCCGACTCCTCGTTCTCCTGGCCGCGGGGCTGGCTCACGCAGCGTTCTTCTGGACCGGCGACGTGCTGCATGTCTATGCGGCGCTCGGCCTGCTGTTGCTCCTTGTGCTGAGGCATGCGAGCGATCGGATGATTATCGGTCTCATCTTCCTGCTGCTGTTGTATCCCGCGTTTTCCGGAGTCGCCCGGCTGCTGGTCATGACCCCTGAGATCACGGCCCGCCTGGTGGCGGAAGCCAAGGCCTTCGAGGCCTCAAACAACCTGGCCTACGGACAAGGCTCGTTTCTCGATGCGGCCCGCGAGCACATGCGCGAGTTCGCCTACAACTACGACAACGTCTGGGGGTTGTGGGGGAACCTGGGCTTCTACGTGCAAATGGCCACAACGATGCTGATCGGCGTGCTGATCGGTCGCCACCACTTCGAGCGGCGCATCGCTGAGCTGATGCCGTGGGTGCGAAGGCTGCAGTGGCGATTGCTCGGGATCGGGCTGGTCTGCGCACTGGCGTTCGGGATCATCTTTCAGGTCGAACGGGTACCTGGCCCTTCGCCGCTGAAGGTTCTCGGCAGCATTGCCTACGTACTCAGCCGCCTGAGCCTGATGCTTTTCTATGTGCTGACGATCGTGCGACTGGCACAGTTGCCGGCGTGGCAGGCACGATTCGCACCGATCGCCGCCGCCGGCAAGATGCCTCTCACCAATTACCTGATTCAGACTCTGATCTGCACGACTCTCTTCTACGGCTGGGGCCTGGGTTGGTGGGGCAAGGTCGGTCCGGCAGCGCAGTTGGCTCTGGCGTTCGGGATCTTCTTCCTTGTGCAGATCCCGCTGAGTGTCATGTGGCTGCGCCGCTTCCGGTGGGGACCCTTGGAGTACATGTGGCGCGTGGCGACCTACGGCAGGTTACGACCCAAGCAAATTGCAGAGCCTGCGAGTTAACGCGAGCCATTGATCCCGAGCCGCACGCCTGCTGCGTGTCTGCTCTTGGGGCACTCAGGGTGTCGAATGGATCGGCTGCTTGTAGCCGGGCTTGGAGTTACCAGGTTTCAGTGGACACGGCCGCATCAGGTCCGAGTGGGCGATGCGCGCGCCCTCTCAGCGCGGAGGTACCGATGCGAACCAGGCGGCGAGTTCCTCAATGTCGTCGTTCGACAGGTCGGACAGCAGCGGGTCGCGGGCTGAGTCGTGCGTGCGAGCTCCAGTTCTCATCATCTGAAGCGTCCACGCCGTGTACCGCGGCTTTTGTCCGGCCAGCCGTGCCGCACCCGACCTGGAACCTTGCAGCGCCGCTCCATGGCATTGCGCGCAGCGCAGCGCGTCCGCTTTCGACCTACCGGCCTCGATCTGCGCCGGGCCGGCAAGGGGATCGACTTGAGCCGGCTCGCGCGCGGCGTAGTAGCTGGCGAGGGCGGAGACATCCTGATCGTTCAACTCGTTGGCGAAGGCGACCATCGGCGGGTTGGTTCGCCTGCGCTCACGGAAGGCGCGCATCTGCGCGATGAAATACGCTTCCGGCTGGCCTTCGAGCAACGGCGAGGTGGCCTGCGTCGCCGCAGAATGACACACGGCGCAGCGAGTTGCGAGTCGGCTCAACTCGACCGTATCGGCGGCGGATGCGGCGCCCGCCTGCAGGCCGATGCAGAGGGCCGCCGCCGCACTGCGACGCCCTGACCACAGGATCGCGCGGCCCTGCGCATACAGCGGCGAAGCTGCGCAGAGCAGCGCGGCTTCAACATCCTTCACGAGATAACGGACCGTAGCCATTGCGCCTCCGTCCGTCCGGTTTCGGATAATTCTGAGGTCCCCTCGTGCCGGCTGCAACTGGCCGACCAGAGTCAGTGGATCAAGCGGCCTGCAACTCCTCTCTAAGGATCTTACGCAGCGCCGCGGCGGTCAGCGGCTTATCGCTTCACGGACGCAGAACAGGCGCTCCGAGATCCCTTTGCCGTGACAATCCCGACGCGGTAGGCGAGCAACGGTTCGTGTGGACAACGACCCAAAGGGTGTCCATCCCCAGAGTGACGCCTGACTGGCCGCTTTAGGGCGAGTCAGGGGCCCCCTCGTCACGACGAGCTACTGGCCGCAAGCTGTCAGCGAGCGGGGGCGCATGATCGGGGACGCGAGACTCGGCTGCGGCTATTGGATGGGGGCAGTGGGGAGTGACGACAAAGCGGCAGTTAGCTCAGGTTTGTAAGAGTTTTCGACAATGAATCGCGCCGGCTGACCATCCTGCGCAAAGTGCCTGCCGCTTGTCGAATGCTTTCCCTTCTCCGTACTTTTTGGCTTAGCTTCCATCTGTCGGCAATGTCTGCGGCTCGCACGTGCGCAGAGTTGAAGTCGGCCAGGGAGGCGCTATGAATGCGGCTTTCTTCCGTTGTCTTGCGCGGGTCCTGAGCATGGCGGCAGGCTCATTGAGGTTGATGCTGCCTGCGGACAGTTGGGCGTCCTACGTCCCCTACTCAGAGGCAGATTCCACACATCTGCCGAGAGGACCCCTAGGACTCGCGCTCATGCCCCGCACCAACCCACTTGGACCTATACGGGCCGCACCAGTGCGACCACCCTAGGGTCCGTCATTAGTAGACTTGACTGCGGAGCGAGGATTTGGGCCTCGCTTCGCAGTCGCGCGAAGATCGCACCTTAACGAAGCCTCGTTACAAGTTCGTCAGGTTCTCCATTTACGAGCTCTGGAACTCTTCCAGACCCGCGTCGCACTCCCGCAGCAGCTTCGCAACGACCTCCCCCGGTCGCGGTTCTTAGACGACCGCTCGGTTGGCCAATCCGATGGCGGCTGGCGACTGTCCGCAGTTGGCCCGAGAGTTCACACTGCCTCAGACGCATGTTTCGTCGGTCGTTTCGTCCGCAAACGCACAACTGCGAACAATAGGCCGGTGTAGGCGATTACATGCACGATGGCCGTCCGTGGCCGAAGTGCGGCGTGTCCGAACCCGTCCGCCAGTAAGAGCGTTAGCTCCCCCGCGATCATTCCGGCCGCCAGCAGGGCCGCTCCAACTCGCGATACGGACCACAGCGATGTGACGATCCAGCCGCCAACAAGCCAGAACGTCACCGAGTGAACACAGAAGTACAGCATCGCGAACTGAACAACATCGGTGTCAGTCCGCGGCGCGGCACCCCACCCAATGTGATAGGCCCCCATGCCCATAGTCACGGCGATCACTCCGAACGCCGCCATGAACCCGAGAAGTCCATTGACAAACGCCGCCGAAGTCGAGCCTTTGAACGTAAGAAAGAAAAAACAGCCCGCAAGGATCGCCGGTGCAAAGGACGTCAGCACCAGCAGGGGCAGCATCTGCAGCACGACCCCTAGCAGGTAGACGAGCGCCGGAACCGGCTCCAAGAGACCTCGATCGGTGTGAAGGGTCAACCCGCGTGGTTCGTTCCGGTCTTAGGCGATTCTGGCCTCACGACACGATGACAGCAATTGCCCGCGCGCGGCCGAGCTTGGCTGAACCGACTCGATCTGCGAAGCTTGCTTCGTCCGCGCGACCGAGTCAAACATGGAAGCCAAGGCTGCGTTCAACCCAGTACTGCTCGACATTCCGGATCATTTCGAGACCGAACGTCTGCTGATGCGGGCGCCGCGACCTGGCGACGGAGTGGTCGTCAACGAGTCGTTGCTCGAGACGCTCGAGGATATTCGTCGTTTCCCAGCTTCGATGATCTGGGCTATGGAGGACCAACCCGTCGAGAAGACGGAGGAGTTCGCGCGACGCGGCGCCGCGAGCTGGTTACTGCGAGCTGACTTCCCGATGTTGGGATTCCGACGCGACACCGGCGAGCATGTTCTGAACTGCGGCCTGCACAGGTTCAATTGGGAAACGCGCGTCTTCGAGATCGGTTGGTGGTGCCGGAAGCGCTTCCAGGGCCAAGGCTTCGCAACGGAGGCGGCGCGCGGCATTGCAGAGTTCGCCTTCAAGCACCTCGGAGCGCGGCGAGTCTGGTGTGGAGCGGACGACGAGAACGAACGAAGCTGGCGTGTTGCCGAAAGGCTTGGCTTCGAACATGAAGGCACGTTGAAGAGCGAACGCTGCGATCCGGACGGCACTCGCAGGACGATGCGGGTCTATGCGATGACGCGGTGAAAACGTCCGCCGTCGGATGATCAGCCACCCAAGCCACTCGGCCGCTTCTGGCCGTGCCCGGTCTATTCGCGAGCGGCGAGGGCGGGCATCTCAGGCTAATGTTTGCGAATCCCGCCCGACGGCACTTCGGACGGCCCGATCCTAGCATTGGACGCAGTCAGAGGCCGACGATGTGCGTATTCGACCCCTGACCGCCGAGCGCCTCGTGAACCACGCGCCCTATCTCGACCGCCTCAATTGCGTCACTGTCGTAGCTCACCCGCATGATCCGGCGCACGTGCGGGCTGAAGTCCATGGAGCGGATCCCTGGGCGGTCCTTAAGTGCTCCCTCGAGCCTGGCGCGCAGTTGGTCGCTGGGGTCTGCGCGCACATCGAGCATCACGGTCACGCCTTCGTTTGTCATGGTTGCCTCTCCTAGTCGGTTCGCTTGAGGGAACAGAACCACTTTCTCAAGCGAACAGAATGAGCGGGCAACGTATCGGAAGGATGTCGCGTGGTTGTCGCGTGGTTGTCGCTTTGTAGCCGGCTTGTTTCACCGGAACGCGTTGCGCGTGAAGTCTGCAGTGTGCGCGGCTCAGCAGGGATTCAAGCTCTCGCTATCTGGGGTCACACGGTTTGAAGAGTCGTGGGCCGGGGTTGACTGGCACCCCGTAAGAACGATGTCTGGTTTGATGCGGGACTGACCAGCGTCGCGGCATGTGCGGAGCTGCCGCTTACCCCGTGGTCTGACTTCGGTGATCTGCGGAGCCACCGAGTTCAAGAGTACTGTAAGCGCCGATAGACAAAGATTGCATTGACCTTTTGCGCGAACGGACGCGGGAGCGGCGATACCATCGCTTGGCCGACAGATGCCCAACAAAGCGCCAGGGACCTTTATGCGACCGTTTGCAGCCGCCATCGCCGCACTTTGCGTCACCGGGTGCGCAACTCTTGCCCTGCACGAATTCGATCAGCGCTACGGCAAGCCCGATCCGACGCGCTACGACGTTGCGGCCAAGCCCGAGGCGGGCATGTCGTATCGGCAGGACGTGCAGCCGATTGTCGAGCGGCGCTGCGTGGTCTGCCACGCGTGCTACGACGGTCCGTGCCAGCTCAAGCTCACCGCGTGGGAAGGCATCGCACGCGGCACGAGCAAGGCGGCCGTCTACGACGCCGCGCGTCTGCGCGAAGCGCCGACCACCCGTCTCTTCCTCGACGCACAACTGCCTTCGCAATGGTGGGAGCGCGGTTTCTCGCCGGTGCTCAACAACCGCACGGCCACGCCCGAGACCAATCTCGCGGCGAGCGTGCTCTATCGCAGCCTGCAGCTGAAACGCGAGCACCCGCTACCGACCACGCCGGTCCTGTCCAAGGCGTTCGACTTCTCGCTCGATCGCAAGGCGACCTGTCCGCGCGTCGAAGAGTACGAGAACTACGCGGCCAATCAGCCGCTGGCCGGCATGCCGTACGGCCTGCCCGGGCTCGACGAGCGCGAATTCGCGACGATCCAGCGCTGGATTGCGGCAGGCGCACCTTACGAAGGCGATCTACCGCTGTCTCCTGCGGTGCAGGAGCAGATTCGCACCTGGGAGACCTTTCTCAACGGCGAATCGAACAAGGAGCGGCTGATGAGCCGCTACCTGTACGAGCACCTCTACCTCGGAACGCTGTATTTCGAGAGCGACACCCAGCGTCGGCCGCTGCGTCTGATCCGTTCCGCCGTCTGCTCCGGGCAAGCCGGCGGTGCCGATCGCAACGCGTCGGGCCTATGACGACCCCGGCGTGGCGCGCGTCTACTACCGGCTGGTTCCCGAGCGCGAGACGATCGTCGCCAAGACGCATATGCCTTATGAGCTCAGCGCGGCACGCATGGCGAAGTACCGTCGGCTGGTTCCTCGATCCTGCGTACGCGGTGACCGCGCTGCCGTCGTATGACGCCGACATCTCCTCCAATCCGTTCGCGGCGTTTCACGACCTGCCGCTCGACGGCCGCTACCGCTTCATGCTCGATGAAGCCGAATACTTCGTGATGAACTTCATCAAGGGCCCGGTGTGCCGCGGCCAGATCGCGCTCGATGTCATCGAAGACCGCTTCTGGGTGTTCTTCGTCGATCCGAATGCCGGCGACGATGCCATGGTCGCCGAACTGCTCGCGCGCGAACGCAGCAACCTGCGCCTGCCCGCCGAATGGGGCAGCACCTCGCTTGCGCTGATCCCGTGGCTCGAATACTCGAAGCTCGAAGCCAACTACCTGCGGGCGAAAAGCGAGTGGCTCGAGCGCAACGCCGTGGGGCGCAAGGACGATCTCTCGATGATCTGGAGCGGCGATGGCCGCAATCCAAACGCAGCGTTGACCGTGTTCCGTCACTTCGACAGTGCGACGGTGGTCAAGGGCCTGGTCGGCGATCAGCCGAAGACGGCGTGGGTCATCGGCTATCCGCTGTTCGAGCGGATCTACTACCTGCTGGTGGCGGGTTACGACGTCTACGGCAACGCCGGCCACCAGCTGAACAGCCGGCTTTACATGGACTTCCTGCGCATGGAAGGCGAGTTCAACTTCCTCGTGCTGCTGCCGGAGAAAGCTCGCCGCTCGACGGCCGAATACTGGTATCGAGGCGCGCCCAAGGACGTGCTCGACTACGTCTACGGTCGCGACGCGTACTTCAACCGACCGAGCGGCCTCACGTATCGGACCAGCGATCCACAACGCGAACTGTACGAAATGCTGAGCGCGCGCGTGGCGCCGGTCGCGACGAAGCGATTCGAACTCTCATCGGTGGCGGATCCCGTCGCTGCGGCGCGACCTGCAGGCGCTGTCGAGCGTGCGCGGCGCGAGCCTTGCGTGGATGCCGGAGGTCGTGTTCCTGCGCGTCGAGCAGCCGACGGCCTCGCCGCAGTACTTCAGTGTGCTGCGCAATACCGCGCACAAGAATGTTGCGCACCTGTTCAAGGAGGAATTGCTGCCGGCGGAGAACACGCTGACGGTCGTGCCGGGCTTCCTCGGCGCCTATCCGAACGCGATTTTCAGCGTCAAGGCGGCGGACCTGCCCGCGCTCGCGAATGCAGTCGGATCAATGGCGTCGGAAAACGACTACCGCAAGCTCGCCGATCGCTACGCGATTCGCCGCACCAACCCGCGCTTCTGGGCCACGAGCGATGAACTGATCGATGCGTACGCCGCGTGGGCACCGGTCGAAGCGGGCATCTTCGACTACAGTCGGCTCGAGAATCGTTGAGCTCATGAACATTCGCCCGGGATTCAGCGGGGTGCCGCAGCGCCTCGCTCGTGAGTTGGAGGACGCCAGGATCCACGTGAGCCCGATAGCGGCACCACCCATTGCTGCCGCGCGACCTGCGGCGAAATTCTCATACCAACCCCTAAGGTCGGTGTGGCCAACCTGTCGGCAGTAACGGCGCGAGTCCGGCCGCGGAGCCGGCGCGCGGTTCACATCGAGATCGATCCCTCGCGGAAGTCGGTGCGGTCGAGCCAGACGTTGACCAGCACCGGTCTGCCGCTGCGCGCGATCTCGCGGGCCTGCTGCAGCACCGGCTCGACCTCGCCCAACGTTCTCTGATCACCAGGCCAGCCGCGCCGAATCCCTGCACCACCGCGTGGTAGTCGCTGCGCGCCAGCACGGTACCGACATCGTCGTTGAGCATCTTGACCTGTTCGCGCGCGATCTGCGCCCAGCTGGCGTCGTTGCCGACCACGGCAATGACCGGAATACCGTGGCGCACGAACGTGTCGAACTCCACGAGTCCGTAACCGCTGGCGCCATCGCCCCAGATCAGCCAGACCTCGTCCTGCGGCCGCGCGACCTGCGCACCGAGCGCAAAGCCGGCACCGACGCCCAGCGTGCCGAAAGCGCCGGGGTCCAGCCATGTCAGCGGGCCGCGCGGGCGGACGATGTAGGACGCCGTCGCCACGAAATCGCCGCCGTCGGCGACCATGACCGCGTTGGGGCCGGCCACCCGGTCGAGCGCGCGGAAAGAATGCGATCGGATTCACGTGCTCGCCGGCGGTCGCGGCCTGCGCATCGATCTCGCGTTCGCGCGTCTCGTCGCGCGCACGCAGCTGCGCAATCCAGTCGGGGCGCTGCGCGCGCTCGCCGAGCCGCTGCGCCAGCGCTTCCAGCGTCAGGCCGGCATCGCCGATCGCCGCGATCGTCGGTCGGCGATTCATGCGCGCGTCCTTCGCACTGCGATTCGCCGCGATCAGCGTGGCCGAGCGGCGCACATGGCGGCCGTAGTCCAGGCGGAAGTCGCATGGCACGCCGGCCAGCAGCACGCAGTCCGATTCGCGCAGCGCATTGCGGCGCGCATGGCGCATCTGCAGCGGATGATTGCTGCCCAGCAGGCCGCGCGCCATGCCGGACAGGTAGACCGGAATCCCGAGCTGGGTGACCGCCTCCGCGATCGCGCGTGCGTGATCAGCCATCAGCAGCGCCTGGCTGCCGATGACGAACAACGGTCGTTCGGCCCTGGCCAGAGCTTCCGCCGCGCGCGCGATCGATGCTTCGGGTGCGCGCGGTGCCTCGACATGGATGACGGCCGGCGTGCCGCCCGCCTCCGCGCCCGCGAACATGCGCGACGCATGACGGTTCAGGTACCAGCGCAGCAGCCGATCGCCGAGCGCCGTGCCCTTGCCGGCGGCATCGGCGTACCACTGCCGGATCAGCGTCTCGTCGTACAGCAGGTCGACCGGGCATTCGACGAACACCGGGCCCGGCACGCCGCTCGCGGCGACACTCAGGGCCTCGTTCATCGCCGGCCCCAGGTCGCGCACGCGCTTGACCTGCGCGACCTGCTTGACGTGCGGCGCGATCAGTGAGCGCTGATCGATGTCCTGCAGCGCACCGCGGCCCTGCAGTGCCGTCGGCGCTCCGCCGCCGATCAGCACCACCGGGCTCTGCGCCAGCTGTGCGTTCTTCAGGGCCGTGATCGTGTTGGTCAGTCCGGGGCCCGCGGTGACGGCCGCGACTCCCGGGCGACCGGTGACGCGTGCGTAGGCGTCCGCCGCGAACACCGCCGTGGCCTCGTGCCGTGTGTCGACGATGCGGACACCGCGCGCCTTGGCAGCCGCCAGGATCGGCGAGATGTGCCCGCCGCACAGCGTGAAGACGAAGCGCACGCCGTGCGCATGCAGCACCTCGGCTACCCGGTCACCCCCATGGCGCGCAGGCAGCGGCTTGCTGTCCATCCCTCGTCAGTGCCAGTGCACGCGCCGCTTGGTGGCGTACCAGCTTTCCACGTGCGGCTCCATGGCCTTCTCGATGCGGCCGCGCCTGACCTTCATCGTCGGCGTCAGGAAGCCGTTCTCGATCGACCAGGGATCCTGCGCGACGACGATCATGTGCAGCTGCTCGTGGTCAGACACCGCGGCATTGATCTCCTGCAGCAGCTGGTGCATCTCCTTCTCGACCTGCGCGCGCAGCTCCGACTCCTTCATGCGCGGCCGCAGGTGCTCGGCCAGGATCACCATCGCGTAGGCGGCCGGCTGGCCGACGCCGGACACCAGCGACAGTTCCACCATCGGGTGCGCGTTGATGCGGTTCTCGATCGGCGCCGGCGCGACGTACTTGCCCTTCGCCGTCTTGAACAATTCCTTCGCGCGGCCGGTCAGCTTCAGCAGGCCGTCGGGGCGACGCTCGCCGAGGTCGCCAGTGCGGAAGAAGCCGTCCTCGGTGAAGGACGCCGCGGTCAGCTCCGGCTGCTTGTAGTAGCCGCTGCACTGTCCCGGTGACTTGATCAGCACTTCGCCCTCGTCGCTGAGCGCACCTGCACGCCGGGCAACGGCACGCCGACGTAGCCGGGCGCGTTGTGCTCGACGTCCGACACGTGCGAGTACGAGCTGTCCTCGGTCATGCCGTAACCCTCGTACAGCGGCAGGCCGATGCGCCGGTACCAGTCGATCAGGCCAGGCGGGATCGGCGCCGATCCGCTGCCCGCCAACTTCACCTGATCGAGCCCGAGCCCGGCCGCACCTTCTTCGCGACGATCTTGCCGAGGATCGGAATGCCGAGCAGCCGGTCGAGCTTGGCGGGCGGCATCTTCGCGAACACGCCCTGCTGGAACTTCAGCCACAGCCGCGGCACCGACAGGAACAAGGTCGGCCGGGTGCGCTGCAGGTCCTGCAGGAAGGTGTCGAGCGACTCGGCGAAGAACAGGTGGAGTCGGCCGTTGACCAGCGACGCGCCTTCGGCCCACGTACGCTCGAAGCTGTGCGCCAGCGGCAGGTACGACAGCATGCGGTTGTCCGTCGCCGCCGACACGACGCGTGCACTACGTCGGCAGCGATGCCTTCGCCGGCGCGCGTGAACGCGTCGAAGCGGATCATCACGCCCTTCGGCGTCCCGGTCGAGCCGGAGGTGTAGATCAGCATCGCCAGCTCATCGGCTTTTCGCGACGGCTTGCCGGCGAGCGGCGAAGTGCGGGCGACGATCGCGTCCCAGGTGTCGAAGTCGGTCTTCGGCGCCAGCGGAAAGGCGATGCACGGCAGGCCCTTCGGGCACGCCCGGCTGCTGGTGCGGCCAGGTGTCGAGCTTGCCGACGAACAGCAGGCTCGACTCGCTGTGCGTCAGCACGTAGTTGATGGTCTCGGCGGTCTCGGTCGGGAAGATCGCGACGGTCGTGTAGCCCGCCATCCAGATGGCCAGCTCGGCCATGATGAAGTGTGCGCAATTCTTCGACAGGATCGCGATGCGCGTGCCGGGCGGATAACCGAGGCTCTGCAGGTGCGCCGCCATGCGACGCGACTGGTCCACCACCTGCGCCCAGGTGTAGTCCATGACCTGGTTGTTGCCGATCGGCTGCGTCATGTAGACGCGATCGCCGAGTTTTGCCTCGTGGTCGAGGACGTAGTCCAGTATCAGCCGGTTCTCTGCTCATGTCTCCCCCGTGGTGTGCTCTGCCCGATTCGCCGTTTCGCCCGTGCGGCGCGGTGGCGCAGCCTACTGCAAGCGGCGCGCAGCGACCACTGGTGGTGCACTCTATTGCTGCGCCGCGGGAAGCGCGGCCGCGGCCCGATAGAATCCCGCCGATGCGTCAATACGAAGACTTCATGCGCCATGTGTTCGAACATGGCGCGGTCAAGGCCGACCGGACCGGCACCGGCACCCGCTCATGGTTCGGCTACCAGATGCGCTTCGACCTCGGCGAGGGTTTCCCGCTCGTCACGACCAAGAAGCTGCACCTGCGCTCGATCATCCACGAACTGCTGTGGTTCCTGCAGGGTTCGAGCAATGTCAAATACCTGCGCGACAACAAGGTCACGATCTGGGACGAGTGGGCGCGCGACGACGGCGAACTCGGACCGGTTTACGGCGTGCAGTGGCGCTCGTGGCCGACGCCTGACGGCGGCTCGATCGACCAGATCGCGCAGGTGGTGCAGCAGATCAAGTCCAACCCGGATTCGCGTCGGCTGATCGTCTCGGCCTGGAATGTCAGCGACATTCCGAAGATGGCGCTGCCACCCTGTCACCTGCTGTTCCAGTTCTACGTGGCTGACGGCAAGCTGAGCTGTCAGCTCTACCAGCGCAGTTGCGACATCTTCCTCGGCGTGCCGTTCAACATCGCCAGCTACGTGCTGCTGACGCACATGGTGGCGCAGCAGTGCGACCTCGGCGTCGGCGACTTCGTCTGGACCGGCGGTGATTGCCACATCTACAGCAACCACTTCGACCAGGTGCGCGAGCAACTGTCGCGCGATCCTCGGCCTTATCCGAGACTCGTCATCAAGCGCAGGCCGGCATCTCTCTTCGACTATGCGTACCAGGATTTCGAGATCGTCGACTACGACCCGCATCCGCACATCAAAGCGCCGGTCGCGGTCTAGGACCTGATCATGGCGACGGGTACGGGGCCCGCGCTCCGCCGCGGCGCACTGATCGGGCTCGCAGCGCTCACGCTGATGTGGGGCTTCAACTGGCCGCTGATGAAGTTCTCGCTGCGCGAACTCACGCCGCTCTACTTCCGCGCGGTGACGATGACCGGCGGGTCGCTGCTGCTTCTCGCCTTCTATGCCAGCCGCGGGCACGACATGCGGCTGCCGCGGACCACGTGGCCGGCGATGGTGAAGCTGGCAGCTACCAACATCTTCGGCTGGCATCTGTTTTCCATCCTCGGCGTCCAGGCGCTCGCGTCCGGCCGGGCAGCCATACTGGGATTCACGATGCCGATCTGGACCGTGCTGCTGTCGATCGTCTTTTTCGGCGGATATCTGACGCGGCGCATCGCCTGGGCCGCCGCCTGTGTGGCCATCGCCGTTCTGCTTCTGCTCGGTGACGAGCTGCGCACGCTGGCTGGCAATCCGCTCGGTATCCTGTGGATGCAACTGGCCGCGCTGTCGTGGGCGCTGGGCACGATCCTGATACGCCGCAGCCGGCTGAGCCTGCCGACACCCGTTCTGACGGTCTGGATGATGCTGCTGTCGAGCGCCGCCTTCTGGGTCACCGCCGCGATCGTCGAACCGTTCCCGACGTGGACGTTCTCGGCACCGATGTGGGCCGCACTCATCTGGGGTTTTGCCATCAACTACGGCATCGCGCAGATCATCTGGTTCGGCCTGGCGCGTGAGTTGCCCGCGACTGCGAGCGCGTTTTCAATCATGGCGGTACCGCTGGTCGGCATCCTGTCTGCAACCTTCATCGTCGGCGAGGTGCCAAGCTGGCACGACTGGATCGCCGTCGGCTTTGTCGTCGGCGCCATCGCGGTTACCCTCCTCCCGCGCAGACCCGCCCACGGAACATGACCTCGCCGCGCGTTTCCATCATCGTCGCCCGCGCCCGCAACGGCGTCATCGGCAAGGACAATGCGATGCCGTGGAAGATTCCCGGCGAACAGGCCTACTTCAAGCGCATCACGATGGGCCATCCGATCGTCATGGGCCGCAGGACGTGGGAATCGATCGGTCGTCCGCTGCCCGGGCGACGCAACATCGTCGTCACACGCAATGCCGCCTACACCGCGCCCGGCGCGGAAGTGGCCGGCAGCCTCGGCGCCGCGCTCGCGCTCTGTGCTGGAGCCGCGGAAGTGTTCGTCATCGGTGGTGCCGAGCTCTATCGGCTGGCTTTGCCAGCGCGCCGACCGCCTGCTGATCACCGAAATCGACCACGACTTCGACGGCGACACCTACTTTCCGGCGCCCGATCCGGCGCTCTGGCGGGAGTCTGCGCGCGATCATCATGCGCCGACGTCTGATCGTTCGTTCGCGGTCGATTACGTGGACTATGTGCGCCGCTAACGCATCGCAGCAACGCGGACGCTGTCTTGGCATGCGGATTTGCTTCCTCAAGCGGCAGTTCGGACGCTGCGCGTTAGGCCGAATGCGACGCCGGGCGCACAACAGTAATCCCGCCATCTGGATGGCAGCGATGTCGCGCAGGCTGTCAGCGCAACGCGGCCTCGAGCGCGTGCGCCAGGCGCTCCCGCCAGGGCCCGGCGTTGCCGAAGACCGCCACGTGCTCCGCGTCGTCGACGGTCCACAGTTCCTTCGGCTGATTCGCTGCCGCGTGCAACTGCGTGCTGTGGTCATGCGCGATGACCGCGTCACGCGTTCCGTGCACGAAGATCAGAGGCACCTGCACCTTGCGCAGCGCGGTGATCGGGTCCTTGTCCGGCCCGGGAAAAGCGCTCATCACGAACGGCGCCAATGGCGCGAGAATGCCCGCCGTCGACGCGGCCTCGCGGGCAATCTGCCGATAGCTGGCGAATGCCGAGTCAATGACCGCCAGTCGCACGCCGGCCGAGTCGCGCGCGAGCAGTCGCAGTGCCGTCGCACCTCCGAGGCTCTGGCCGACGACGATGAGGCGCGTCGCGTCGACATCCGGACGGCTGCGCAGGTACGCGAGCGCTGCGGCCGCATCGTCGACCACGCCGTCCAGTGACGGTGTGCCCTGCGAGCGGCCGAATCCGCGGTAGTCGAGCGAAAGGACGCTGAAGCCCCGCGGCGGCAGCCACGCCACCAGTGGCAGGTGATTGCTGACATTGGCGGCGTTGCCATGCAGGTGCAACACCGTGCCCTTGGCCGGTGCCTGAGCCGGCAGGAACCACGCGTGCATTTTCGAGCCGTCGGTCGCGTTGATCCACACGTCCTCGGCCTGCAGCCCGAACTGCGCCGGCGTCGTGTAACGCACGTTGTCCGGGTAAAAGAAGAACCGCTCGACCCAAGCCGATACGAACATTGCCGTCAGTCCCGCGCACAGGACGCTTGCTGCGCCTGTCAGCATTCGATTACGTTGAGCGCGAGACCACCGCGCGCTGTTTCCTTGTACTTGGTCTGCATGTCGGCACCCGTCTCGCGCATCGTCTTGATGACCTGGTCCAGCGAGACGAAATGCGTACCGTCGCCGGCGAGCGCCATGCGCGCCGCGCTGATTGCCTTCACCGAAGCGATCGCATTGCGCTCGATGCATGGTATCTGCACCAGGCCGCCGACCGGATCGCAGGTCAGCCCCAGATGGTGCTCCATGCCGATCTCGGCGGCGTTTTCTACCTGCTCCGGCGTTCCGCCTAGCACCGCGCAGAGCGCACCGGCGGCCATCGAACACGCGACGCCGACCTCGCCCTGGCAGCCGACTTCAGCGCCCGAGATCGAAGCGTTTTCCTTGTACAGAATGCCGATGGCGCCGGCGGTCAGAAGGAAATCGATCACACCGGCATCGTCGGCTTTCGGCACGAAGCGCGTGTAGTAGTGGAGCACCGCGGGAATGATGCCGGCGGCACCGTTCGTGGGTGCCGTCACCACGCGGCCGCCGGCCGCGTTTTCCTCGTTGACCGCCAGTGCCCAGAGGTTGACCCAGTCCAACGCCGCGAGCGGATCAGCGCCGTCGCGCGCAGCCAGTTTCCGCAACCAGTCCGCTGCTCGGCGCTTGACCTTCAATCCTCCCGGAAGCACGCCGTCAGTCGCCAAGCCGCGCGTCACGCACGCCTGCATGACCTGCCAGATCTCGACGAGCCCCGCGTCGATCGCCGCATCGGTGCGCCAGTGACGCTCGTTGGCACGCATGACCTGGGCAATCGACAACCTGTTCGCTTCGCACTGTTCCAGCAACTCAGCGCCACTGTGGAATGGCAGCGGCAGTATCGTCGTGTCCGGCGCGATGCGCTTCTGCGCCGAGCCGTCGGCCGCGACCTCTTCACTGACGACGAACCCACCACCGACCGAGTAATAGGTGCGCGCGAGCAACTCGTCGCCCGCGGCATCGAGCGCACGAAATCGCAGGCCATTGGCGTGAAACGGCAACGGCTTCGTCAGGAAATGCAGGTTCTCACGTTCAGCGAAATCAACCCGGTGCCTGCCAAGCAGGTTCAGTGACCGATCGGCGCGGATGCGCTTCAGCCTGGGATCAATCGCGTCGATGTCGACAGTCGCCGGCTCCGCGCCCTCGAGTCCGAGCATCACGGCCTTGTCGCTGCCGTGGCCCTTGCCGGTGGCACCGAGCGAGCCGTGCAGCTGCACGTCGACGTTTGCCACGCTTGCAAGCAGCTTGTCGGCGTCGAGGCGCAGCGCAAACAGTCGCGCCGCGCGCATCGGTCCCACCGTATGCGAGCTGGACGGTCCGATGCCGATCTTTAAGAGGTCGAAGACGCTGACGGCCATGACGCCCTGTAGGGCTTTGCTTCACCGACGGGCAGCTTAGCGCGTCGTTTTCGCGCGCGGCGTCTCGTTCGAACCTGCGTCCGGTCGCAGCGGCGGCGAGCGCCTGACGCGCCGCTGCTGCATCGCCCGTGTGCAGGCGCGAACGTTTCCCTGCCGGGGGTGCGCTCAGTGACCGCCCGCCGGTTTGGGCGCCAGCGTCTTCAGGTAGGCATGCAGCGCACCGACATCCGTGTCGCTCATCTCGCTCAACGTTTCAAACGGCATCACCGCGACCTTGCTGCCGTCCGGGCGCTTGCCACTGCGAAACATCGCCTTCAGCTTGTCGGCGCGAGTCGTAGACCGTCATCACGGTCCCTGTTCCCGGCGTCAGGTTCGATGCGGCCGGCCAGTTCGGCGGGCCACCCGGAATCTTGCCGCCTGACAGCCCAGGCCCATGGCAGCCAAGGCACAGGTTCGCGACGTACTTGCCGTGCTCCGGGGTCACGCCCTCGGCGACCGGCTGCGCCGCCGGCAGGCTGTGGTCGATCTTCTCGGCCGAATCCTTGACGACGCCGAACGCATACATCGCCTTGACCGGCAGCGGCACGCTGAACGATGCACCCTCTGCCTGGACCGCGGGCAGGCTGCGCGCGAAGGCGATCAGCGCGGCGACGTCGGCATCGGTGAAGCGGTTGTAGTCCTCGCTCGGCATGATGAACAGTGCGCGACCGTCGGGCCGCACGCCATGGCGGATCGCGCGCACCCAGTCGACCTCGCTGTACTTGGCGACCACGCCGCCCGGCGTGATGTTCGGCGATCGAACCTTGAAGCCGCCCTGCGGATCATCGATGAACACGCTACCGGCACCGTTGGCCGCATGACAGCCGCCGCACCCGCGCGCTGCGAACAGGTACTTGCCGCGCGCCAGCGTCGCGTCGTCGGTGCTAACGGTGACGCCCTTGACGTCGAGCACCACGACGCGATCGCGCTTGCGCTCGTACAGCACGTTGGCCGCAAGCACCAGGCCGAGGCCCAGAACCACAAGCAGCGCGACGGCGCCGCCAACCCACTTGAACAGCCGTTTCATCTTCCACTCCTCGCCGGGTCTGCTATGACGCCCGTTGCTTGAAAGTGCGCGACGTTACCCGCCCGTAGCGACCAAGTCGAGTCCGACGCCGACAGTTCCCGATCAGACCCTAGCTCGTCGCCACGCTAGGCGCCGCTTCTGTCGGCTCGGCGGAATATGCGGACATCGGCACGCACGAGCACATGATGTTGCGGTCGCCGTAAGCGTTGTCGACCCTGCCCACCGGTGGCCAGTACTTCTGCCGCTTCAGCGAGGCCAGCGGGAACGCGGCACGCTCGCGCGGGTAGTCGTGGGCCCAGTTTTCCACCATCAGCATCGCGGCGGTATGCGGCGCATTCTTCAGCGGGTTGTCGTCGCGATCGACCTTGCCCTCCTCCACCGCGCGGATCTCCGCACGGATCGCGATCATCGCGTCGACAAAGCGGTCGAGCTCGATCTTCGGTTCGGATTCGGTCGGTTCCACCATCAGTGTGCCGGCCACCGGGAAACTCAGCGTCGGCGCATGAAAGCCGTAGTCCATCAGGCGTTTGGCCACATCCTCCGCCGAGATGCCGCTCGCATCCTTCAGCGGCCTGCAGATCCAGGATGCATTCGTGCGCGACGTATCCATTGCGACCCGCGTACAGCGTCGGGTAGTGCGGCGCCAGCCGCTTCGCGACGTAGTTGGCATTCAGCAGCGCGACCTGGGTGGCCCGCTTCAGGCCGGTGGCGCCCATCATCGTCACGTACATCCACGAGATCGGCAGGATGCTGGCGCTGCCGAAGTTGGCGGCGCTGACCATGCCGACCTTGCTTCTCCGAGCCGAGCGTGCCCGGCAGGAACGGAGCCAGGTGCGACCTGACGGCCACCGGTCCGACGCCGGGGCCGCCGCCGCCGTGCGGAATGCAGAACGTCTTGTGCAGGTTCAGGTGCGACACATCGGAGCCGTACTTGCCGGGCTTGGCGAGTCCCACCAGCGCGTTCAGGTTGGCGCCGTCGGTGTAGACCTGCCCGCCGTGCGCGTGGATGACCTCGCAGATCTCGACGATGGCTTCCTCGAACACGCCGTGCGTCGACGGATAGGTCACCATCAGTGCGGCAAGATTGGTCGAATGCTGTTCGGCCTTCGCCTTCAGGTCGACGACGTCGACGTTGCCGTTGCGGTCGGTCTTGACGACAACCACGTCCATGCCGCAGAGCTGTGCCGATGCCGGATTCGTGCCGTGCGCGCTCTCGGGGATCAGGCAGACGTTGCGATGTCCTTCGCCGCGCGCAGCGGTGATAGGCGCGGATCGCCAGCAGCCCCGCATACTCGCCCTGCGCGCCCGAATTGGGTTGCAGGCTGACCGCGTCGTAGCCGGTGCACTCGACCAGCATCTGCTCGAGTTCGGCGAGCAGCTGTCGATAGCCCGCGGACTGGTCCGCCGGGGCCAGCGGATGGATGTTCGCGAATTCCGGCCAGGTCACCGGAATCATTTCGCTGGTGGCATTGAGTTTCATCGTGCACGAGCCGAGCGGAATCATCGTGCGGTCGAGCGCGAGATCCTTGTCGGCGAGCGAGCGCATGTAACGCAGCATCTCGTGCTCGCTGTGATGCGCGTTGAACACCGGATGCGTCAGGAACGGCGTCGTGCGGCGCAGGCCCGCCGGGATCGCGGCCTCGTGCGCGGCGTCGATCTCGCGGTCGAGCGCATCGACATCGGCGGCGACGCCGAAGAGTTGCCACAGCGCCTGCACGTCGGCGCGCGTCGCGGTTTCGTCGAGCGCGATGCCGACCGTCGAGGCCGCGCGCTCGCCGAGATCGGCAGCGCGAAAGGCGCGCAGGTTGATGCCCGCCGCGCGCGCGGCCGCGTGGACCTTGGCCGCATCGACCCCACTGACCGTGATCGTGTCGAAGATACGAACCATTGACCTGCAGTCCGACGCGCCGCAGCCCCTCGGCCAGGATCGACGTCAGCCGATGCACGCGCCGGGCGATGCGCGTCAGGCCGTCGGGTCCGTGGTAGACGGCGTACATGCTGGCCATCACCGCGAGCAGCACCTGCGCGGTGCAGATGTTCGAGGTCGCCTTCTCGCGGCGAATGTGCTGCTCGCGCGTCTGCAGCGTCAGTCGGTAGGCGGGCTGCCCCTGCGAGTCGATCGAGACGCCGACCAGACGGCCCGGCATCGATCGCTTGAATGCATCCTTGCAGGCGAGGAACGCGGCGTGCGGTCCGCCGAAGCCGAACGGGACGCCGAACCGCTGTGAGTTGCCGACGACGATGTCGGCGCCCCAGGTGCCTGGGGCCTCGAGCAGCGTCAGTGCGAGAAGGTCGGTCGCGACGCAGAACAGCGCCCCCGCTGCATGCGCCTGCTCGACGAAAGGTCGCATGTCATGGATCAGCCCGTCGGTCGCCGGATACTGTGCGAGCACACCGAAGTAGTCGCCGGTCTTCATCAGCTCCGGCGCAAAGCCCACCTTCACTTCGATGCCGAGCGGCTCGGCGCGCGTGCGGATCACCTCGATCGACTGCGGGTGGCAGTCGCCGGCGACGATGAAGACCTTGCTCCTGCTCCTGGCGCTGCGCCTGGCCAGCGTCATCGCTTCGGCGGCGGCGGTGCCCTCGTCGAGCAGCGAGGCATTGGCGATCTCCATGCCGGTGAGATCCGCGACCATGGTCTGGAAATTGATCAGCGCTTCCATGCGTCCCTGCGAGATCTCGGCCTGGTACGGCGTGTAGGCCGTGTACCACGCGGGGTTCTCGAGAATGTTGCGCAGGATGACTTTGGGCGTGACCGTGCCGGAGTAGCCCTGGCCGATGAAGCTGCGGAAGACGCGGTTGCGCTGCGCGATCGCGCGGATCTTCGCCAGCGCCTCCTCTTCGGTCACCGCGGCCGGCAGCGCCAGCGGCGCCGTCAGCTTGATCGATGCCGGCACGATCGCGTCGACCAGCGCATCGAGCGACGGCGCACCGACAACGGCGAGCATGTCGTCGATTTCCGTGTCGCTCGGGCCGATGTGGCGCGCATGGAATTCGTGGTGATTCTCGAGGTGGTGCAGCGTGGTCATATCCGGTCCGGCGGCAAGGAAATGGGTGAATTACTTCGAAGCAGCGACGTTGGCTTCGTATGCCTTCGCGTCGAGCAGCCCGTCGATGGCGGCCGTCGTCTTCATCTTGAAGATCCAGGCGTCGTAGGGCGCGCTGTTCAACTGCTGCGGTTCGGATCCGAGCGTCTCGTTGAATGCGACGACCTCACCGTCGACCGGCGCGTAGACGTCGGATGCCGCCTTGACCGACTCGACGACGCCGGCGGTTTCACCGGCCTTTAGCGTCGTGCCGACCTTGAAGTCGCCGACAAACACGAGGTCGCCGAGCATGTCCTGCGCCGCATCGGTGATGCCGATCCACAGCAGGCCGTCGGCGCCCACTTTGACCCACTCGTGCGATTCCGTGTATTTCAGTTCCGCGGGGAATTTCATCTGTTCTCCTTTGCTTTCAACTTTCAGGCCAGGTGACCGTTGGGCCCGAAGCCCAGCCTGCAAATCCTTCAGCACAGGTGCACGTGCGGCGCGCGGCGCCGCGCACACCCGCGACGCTAAATCAACGCCTTGCCGTAGCGCACGAACGGCAGCTTGACGACGAGCGCGGGCAGCAGCCTGCCGCGCATCTCGACCTGCACCGTATCGCCGACCTTCACATCGCGCGGCACGCGCGCCATCGCAACCGAAAAACCCAGCGTCGGCGAAAAGGTTCCGCTCGTGATCTCGCCGTCGCCCGCAGCTGTCACAACTTTCTGGTGCGATCGCAGCACGCCTTTTTCCAGCAGCTTCAGCCCGACCAGCGCCTTTCGCGCGCCGTCGCGCTCCAGCGCGGTACGGCCGACGAACTCGCGAGAGGACTTGAGGTCAACCGTCCAGGCAAGACCGGCATCGAGTGGCGAGATGCTCTCGTCCATGTCGTTGCCGTAAAGATTCATGCCGGCTTCCAGCCGCAACGTGTCGCGCGCACCGAGCCCGGCCTCGGCGACACCGGCGGCCTTGAGGTCGGCCCATAGTGCCGCGGCTTGCGTGGCCGGCAGCATCACTTCGAAGCCGTCTTCGCCGGTGTAGCCGGTGCGGGCGACGAAAAGATCGCCGACCTCAGCAGCGAAAAACGCGCCCAGGCTCTCGGTTGCGGCGCGGGTCGCCGGTCGCACCTGCCAGAACTTCGCACGAGCGTTGGGGCCTTGCACCGCGATCATCGCCAGGTCACGCCGCGGCGTGATGGTCACGCCGAAGCCGCCGTCGAGCCGCACCTTCTCCATCCACGCCAGGTCCTTGTCGGCGGTCGACGCATTGACGACGACGCGAAACCAGTCATCGCGCAGGAAGTAGATGATGAGGTCGTCGATGACGCCGCCCGCGTGGTTCAGCATGCAGGAGTACAGCGCCTTGCCGGACTGCGTCAGCTTGTCGACGTTGTTGGCGACCAAGTGTCGAAGAAAGGCCCGCGCGTCGGCACCGCGCAGATCGACCGGGCGCATGTGCGAGACGTCGAACATGCCGGCATCGCGCCGCACCGCGTGGTGCTCCTCGATCTGCGAGCCGTACGCGAGCGGCATGTCCCAGCCGCCGAAGTCGACGAGCTTCGCGCCCGAGGCGACGTGGGTGTCGTAAAGCGGTGTGCGCTGGCCCATGGGACTCCGCGGAAAGACAAATCGGACACAGGCCGACCGTGGTCGGGCTGCACCCCTCTGTCCTTTTGCCTGAGAGTTCGCGAGCCACGGCTTGCACCGCAGCCCCTGCCCCTTCGGCGCCGCGCGCCAAGCGTGCGGTCTCTCCAGAGTCGCCTGCGTCGCAGCGGTTCTTGAACCTGAGCGATTCCGGGTGAGATTGCGCCTTCGGCGGCATCCGTTTCCGGATGCACTCTCCCGCTTCGACCTACATCAGCGAAGACGAAGGATAGCAAGTCCGGCGACGGCCCCGGTCGACAGGCTGAACGCACCAGCGCCGTCAAGCCGCGCACGGATAAGCGTCCGTCGCGGCCACATGCCGAGGTGCGCCCGAGAATCGTCAGGCGGCTTTAAACGGCGCGCGCAACCAGACGACCAGGCCCACGATGCCCAGGCCAAGCGCCGGCCACAGCAGCCAGCGCCATGGCTTGCCACCGCTGCGCAGAACTTCGACCTCCTGCACATAAATCGTTTCACATGCGCCATTGCCGGTGTCGTCTCGCGTCAGGCTCGTGCCGCGCTTGAATGCAAAGCCCGCGTTGTGTGCGTACTCCGAGAGCTGCCCCCGGATGCGCACCTGATCGCCGATGCGCACGTCGCGCAGCCTGGAGGCGACCGACGCACGATCGGCAAGCAGATGGTTGTTCGAGAGTGCACGCATCGAGAAACGTTGCCAGCGTTCCGACGATGTCGTCTCGACGTTGCAGACGAACTGGCCGCTCGAGTAGTCGAGGCCGACATAGCCGCCGCGTTCCACGTTCTCGGCGAACACGACACAGAGGTCGACCACGTTCAGGTGGTCATTGGACGCCTTGTGAATCCAGTCCCACCAGGCATCGGAGTCGTGGTTGCTGACGACCAGGCCCCAGATCTCGTAGTCGGCGACCGGCCGTATGGTGTAGGTGACCCCGCCGACCCGGGTCTCGAACGGCGATGCTTGGATAGATTCCTGCACGGGTTCACGACGCAGGTCCGGCAGCAATGCCGAAGGCGCAGGCAACTGATGCCGAAGCAGCAGCGAGGTCACCGCCAGCACGGCGCCGACTGCCATCAGGATCCCGCCGAGGCGCGCGTGCATCACCGCACGCCAACGGTGTTGAACGGATCCCGGCCGTTGCGCAACCGCACCTCTGCAGCGCGGCGCGACTCAGGACAGCGGAATCCGGTCCTTGTTGCGGGCGAGGAAGGCTGCAAAGTCCTGCAGCTCGGGGTTCAACCTGCGGGCCACGTCGATCGGCCGCGCGCCGGTGAAGTAGTCCTCGAACTCGGTATAAAACTGGAACATGTTGCCGAGGTCCTCGGCACCGGGAAAACCGAAGCCGCGGTACTGCTCCGGCGTCACCGCGTTGTACTTCACCGGCTGCCCGAGCGTCTGAGACAGCGCCGCGGCCATCTGCGTGCCGGTGAGGTGCTCGCCGGCGAGCCCGAACGTCTTGCCGACATTGGCGGTGCCGCCCTTGAAGATGCCGTACATGCACTTGCCGATGTCTTCGGCCGCGATGCCGGACAGGCGCTTGTCAGCCATCGGCAACGTGATGGCGAGCGTGCCATCGGGCCCCTTCTTCGGGCCCATGCCGAAGTAGATCAGGTTGTCCCAGTAGAACGAGGTGTTGGCGAGCGTCGTCGGCACACGGCCGACGAAGAACCGGTTGGCCTCGCCCTTGGCATCGAAATGCGGCACGTTGTATTTGCCCATCAGCACCGGCATGCGGGCGCCGTCCGCGGGCAGGAAGGCGCGTGTGTCTTCCAGCGTCGACCAGATCACGTGTTGGACGCCGGCCGCCGCAGCGCCGTCGGCCATGGCCTTCGCCTGCGACACTTCCCGCTCCGGTGAGAAGTGTTCCCAGAAATTGGTCACGCAGAATGCGCCGTAGGCGCCCTGCAATGCGCGCGCGACGCTCGCCGCATCGTCCATGTCGGCGACGGCGATCTCCGCGCCAGCGGCTTTCAACGCCTTGGCCGCGTCGGAATCCGGCTTGCGCGTCACTGCGCGCAGCGCGTATTCGCCGGACGTGTCGCCGACGATGGCGCGCGCCAGCCCACCGCCCTGTGCGCCCGTCGCACCAAACACCGTGATGATCTTCTTTGCCATGATCGTTCCTTCGTAATGCGTTGCAGGTGGTCAGATGAGTTCTGCGAGGATCCCGGCGGCCGCCTCGCACTGTGCCGCCGACACATCGAGATGAGTCACCGCGCGCAGGATGCGTGTGCCGAACGGAAACAGCAGCACGCCACGCTCGCGAGCGCGATCGACGACCACGCTGGCTTCGGGCGCTGCCGGCTTCAGACGGAAGACGATGATATTGGTCTGTACCGACGCGATATCAATGTCGATGCGCGGGTTGCCGGCGAGACGCTCGGCAATGCGGCGCGCGTTGGCGTGGTCCTCGCCGAGGCGCGTGCGATGGTGCTCCAGCGCGTACAGGCCGGCCGCCGCGTAGATGCCGGTCTGGCGCATCGCACCGCCGAACATCCGCCGGTAGCGCGTGGCGCGATCGATAAGCTCGCGCGACCCGGCGAGCAGCGAGCCGCCCGGCGCGCCGAGGCCTTTGGATAGCGCCACGGCGACTAGGTCGAACGGTGTCGCCAGTTCGGCGACAGTCAGCCCGCTGGCGACCGCCGCGTTCCACAGACGCGCACCATCGAGGAAGCAGGCCACGCCGTGATCGCGGGCCGCGGCGCAAATCCGCACCACGTCGTCCTGAGGCACGACGATGCCGCCCGAACGGTTGTGCGTGTTCTCGATTTCGAGCAGCGTCGTCGGCGGATAGATCGCATGGCCACGCGGCTTGCGCGCGGCCAGGAATTCTTCCGTCGTATACACGCCGCGTGCGCCGATTTCCGTGAACTGCACCCCGGCGTTCGCAGCGGAGCCGCCGGTTTCATGCCAGACCGCATGGCTTTCGCGACTGACGACGACGTCATCGCCGGGCCGCGTCAGCACGCGCAACGCGACCTGGTTGGCCATCGTGCCGCTCGGCAGCCACAGCGCCGCGTCCTTGCCAAGCAGTTCGGCGACGCGTTCCTGCAGCCGATTGATCGTCGGATCCTCGCCGTACTGGTCGTCACCCACCGGGGCCGCCGCCATCGCGGCGCGCATCGCGTCGGTCGGTCGTGTCACCGTATCCGAGCGCAGGTCGATCGGCGCGCTAGTGGTCATCGGTGACTCCAGCGACACTGGCAAGCCGCGGCGTCACCGCCTGCACGATGAACTCGCGCCGATGCCGCCACTCCTGCTCGATGCCGCGGCGGAACTCGGCGTGCGAGTAAAACAGCACCGCGAACGCGATCAGCAGCGCAATCGCGAAGGCCCACGCCAGCAACGACAGTCGCCGCAGCGCGCGACCGGAGGCCGCGAAGGCGCCATAGAACCAGTTGGCCAGTCCCCAGAGCACGATCAGCGCGATGACCCAGATCACCTTGCTCGCCGTGCCGCGCTTGTCGTCGACTGCACAGTCGACGACGCACCAGATCGGCTGGATCAGCACCATGAAAAGCAGCAGCACGAAGAACGCGATCATGAAGCCCGTCATCGCGAGTGCCGCCAGCCCGGACAGGGTCCCGGTAATCATTACTCGTATCCTCTTCGCGCAACGCGCGGCCCGCCCGTGCCGGCCATCAGCGGACGCAGTCCAGGAAGTACTCGGTGCGCCCGTCGATCGTGTCCTTGACCAGCCCGTGGATGTCGGTGCCGAAACCCGGGAACCGCGCGTTCAGCTCGCGCGCGAACTGCAGGTAACGGACGATCGTGCGGTTGACGCGCTCGCCCGGGATCAGCAGCGGGATGCCCGGCGGATACGGCGTCAGCAGCACCGACGTCACGCGGCCCTCGAGCGCATCGATCGGCACACGGTCGACCGCGCTGTGTGCCATCTGCGCGTACGCATCGGCCGGCTTCATCACCGGCTCCATTTCCGACAGATACATCTCGGTCGTCAGGCGCGCGATATCGCTTTCCCGATAGATCGCGTGCACTGCGGTGCACAGTTCGCCCAGCCCCATCTTCTCGTACTGGGGAAAGTGGCGGATGAACTCCGGCATCACGCGCCACAGCGGCTGGTTGTTGTCGTAGTCGTCCTTGAACTGCTGCAGTTCGGTGACCATCGTGTTCCAGCGGCCCTTGGTGATGCCGATCGTGAACATGATGAAGAACGAGTAGAGCCCCGTCTTCTCGACGATGATGCCGTGCTCTGCCAGGTATTTCGTCACGACTGCCGCCGGCACGCCGGGGTCGACGAAGGAGCCGTCGAGGTTCAGCCCCGGCGTGATGACCGTGGCCTTGATCGGGTCCAGCATGTTGAAACCGGGCGCGATCTGCTCGAAGCCGTGCCAGGCGTCGCCCGGCTTCAGCATCCAGTCCTGGCGCGTGCCGATGCCGTCGCCGACGAGGTGATCCGGACCCCAGACCTTGAACCACCACGATTCGCCGTACTCGTCGCCGACCTTGCGCATCGCGCGACGGAAGTCGAGCGCCTCGGAAATCGACTCTTCCACGAGCGCGGTGCCGCCCGGCGGCTCCATCATCGCCGCCGCGACATCGCACGACGCGATGATCGCGTACTGCGGCGAGGTCGACGTATGCATCAAAAACGCCTCGTTGAACATGAAGCGGTCGAGCTTCTCTTTCTCCGCGTCCTCGATCAGGATCTGCGAGGCCTGCGACAGTCCCGCCAGCAGCTTGTGCGTCGACTGCGTCGAGAACATCATCGATTCGCGGTTGCGCGGCCGATCGGCCTGGCCGCCGATCGCGTGCATGTCGCGGTAAAACGAATGAAAGGCGGCGTGCGGCAGCCAGGCCTCGTCGAAGTGGAGCGTATCGACAAGGCCGTCGAGCAGCGACTTTATGGTCTCGACGTTGTAGACGATGCCGTCATACGTGCTCTGCGTCAGCGTCAGGATGCGCGGCTTGCCCTTGCGCCCCCAGTCCTGGCCGATCAGCGGATGCGCGCGGACCTTGGCCTCGATCGATTCCCACTGGAATTCCTGGAGCGGGATCGGGCCGATGATGCCGTAGTGATTGCGCGTCGGCGTCAGGAACACCGGGATCGCCCCGGTCATCGTGATCGCGTGCAGCACCGACTTGTGGCAGTTGCGATCGACGACGACGACGTCGCCGGGCGCCACCACGTAATGCCAGACGATCTTGTTCGACGTCGACGTGCCGTTGGTGACGAAGAACAGGTGATCAGCGCCGAAGATGCGCGCGGCATTGCGCTCGCTCGCCGCGACCGGGCCGGTGTGGTCCAGCAGCTGACCGAGTTCGTCGACGGAGTTGCAGACGTCGGCGCGCAGCATGTTTTCGCCGAAGAACTGGTGGAACATCTGCCCGACCGGACTCTTCAGGAACGCCACGCCGCCGGAGTGCCCCGGGCAGTGCCACGAATACGATCCGTCCTGCGCGTAATGAACCAGCGCGCGGAAAAACGGCGGCGCCAGCGTGTCGGTGTAGGCGCGCGCCTCGCGCACGATGTAGCGCGCGACGAACTCCGGCGTGTCTTCGAACATGTGGATGAAGCCGTGCAGCTCGCGCAGCAACTCGTTCGGCATGTGCTGCGTCGTGCGGGTTTCCCCATAAAGGAAGATCGGGATATGCGCGTTGCGACGGCGGATCTCGCGCACGAAGGCCGCCAGCTTGGCGATCGTTTCCTGGTCGCCGCCGCCCTCGGCCAGGTCTTCGTCGTCGACCGACAGGATGAACGCCGACGCGCGGCTCTGTTGCTGGGCGAAGCTGGCGACGTCGCCGAAGCTCGTGACGCCAAGCGCCTCCACACCCTCGGACTCGATGGCCTTGGCCAGTGCGCGGATACCGAGGCCGCTCGCGTTCTCGGAACGAAAGTCCTCGTCGATGATCACTATGGGAAAGCGGAAGCGCATGCGGAGCCGATCGTGCCGGGAAGGCGGGGGTTGGAAGCGTGCGGATTATCCGCTGTCGCGCCGCAACAGCAACCGCGCCGGCGGATCGGGCGGAGGCACGCCCGGCCGCGGGGCGGCACGGTCGTCAACACATACGCTGCTCGAACGTTAATTGTCCGTGGGCCCGCTAACACCGGGGCCCAGGGCGAAGGAGATCTGATGCGGCGCTGGCTCGGCCTGCTTATTACCTTGACCATCGTCGGCTGCGGTACGACCGCGCCGGTCTCGTCGGCCGTCGCGCAGGGCGACTCGCCGCCGCAGATCGCTGGCCGCGTGGCCGCGATTGAGGGCGAGGTCAGCATCTGGCGCACCGAGGAAGCCGGCGACGGCGAGTGGGACCTCGCTCAGGTGAACGACGTCGTGACGGTCGGAACCGGGCTGGCCACCGATAACGGCCGCGCCGAGGTCCGCGTCGGCCCGCATGCCTTTCGTCTCGGTGCCGGCACTGCCGGCGGCTTCAGCCAGCTCGACTTCGAATCGAAGGTGTTCAATCTCGAGCGTGGCGTGGTCAACGTCCGCCTTGCCCGCGCGCAACAGGGCGAGTCGGTCGCGCTGCTGATCGCCGACGTGCGCGTCGACCTCGCCGCGCCCGGCCGCTATCGCATCGATGCGGTCGACAACGCGCCGCTCGGTGTCACCGTGTTCGAGGGCCAGGCCGCGGCGCGCTACGGCGCCGGCAATGTCGCGGTGTTTCCCGGGCAGGCGCTGCAGCTGACGCAATCGAGTACGGGCTTCGCTGCAGCGACGGCCACTGCGCTCGACGACTGGGCTTTCGCGCGCGATGCGCGCTATGCCCAGGTCCGCTCGGCCAACTACATCTCGCCCTACATGACCGGCTACGAGGACCTCGACGGCCACGGCGACTGGATCGGCGATGCGACCTACGGCACGGTGTGGGTGCCACGCGCGGTGCCGGTCGGCTGGGCGCCCTATCGCGAAGGTCGCTGGCGTTGGGTGCCGCCCTGGGGCTGGACCTGGGTCGACGCCGCACCGTGGGGCTATGCGCCGTTCCACTATGGGCGCTGGGTCGTGCTCGGCGGTCGCTGGTGCTGGTGGCCCGGCGGCTTCGTTGCGCGGCCGGTATGGGCCCCTGCGCTGGTCGGCTTTGTTGGCGGCGGCACCAGCGTTTCGATCGGTTTTGGCGGCCCGGTCGTCGGCTGGTACCCGCTCGCGCCGTGGAATGCGTATCGACCGTACTACCGCACCAATCCGAACTACGTCACGGTGATCAACCAGACCATCATCCAGCGCCCGCCGCGCGGCGTGCCGGACGACATCAACCAGCGTCCGGGCTCCACCTGGGTACCAGGCCCGCGCTTCCGTGAGCCGATTGCGAAGGTGCGCCTGCCCGCGCGGACCGAAGCCGTCGGCGAGTTACGGCCTTCCGCGCCACCGCCGCGACCCACGCGCACCGCAGCCGTGTCTGATGACGGCCGCGTTGCAACTCCGAGCGATCGCGTTGCCCCGCCGCAGGTCCGCAGCGATCAGGGCACCACTCGCACCGCGCCCAAGTACAGCGTCGCGCCACCACAGCCGCTGCCCGGCGCTGACACGACACTGTCACAGCCCGCGCCGATCCGTCGAGTGGAACCGCGGCCGCTGCCGCCTGCTCCGGGCCAGTTGCCCACGCGCGAGGCGCCGCGACCCAAGCCCCAGCAGCCCCAGGAAATCGTGCCGCCGTACCAGCAATTGCAGAAGCCCTTCCCGGCCGAGCCCGCGCGCACTCCCCCTGCGGCGCCGCCGACGATTCGGCAACCGGTTCCGGGCACGGCACCGCGGAGTGCAGCGCCGCCGCCGGGTCAGACGTCGGCGGGACAGTCTGCCTCCGCCAATCCGCGCGCGCCGGCCGCTACGCCGCGGAGTGTCGCGCCACCACCGGTCAACGCGTCACCGGGTCAGTCTGGCCGTGCGAACCCACGCGCGCCGGCCGCCGTACCGACACCTCGTGCACCGGCAGTAGCTGCTCCGGCGTCGCCCGCTGCGCCCGCACCGCAGGCGGCCGCGCCCGCCCGACCGGAGCCGCCAGCGCAACAAGCCGGCACCGCCCGGCAATCGCCGGGCGAAGCGCGCGTTCCGGAACCGAAAGGGCCGCGGCCGAAGACGGCCGTGCCCTGAGTCAGTTAAGCGGCAAGTAGCAATGCGAACATTCCCGGTGGCTCAGGCACCGCAGTCTCTAGCGTTGAACGATGTTGTCCATACCGACCGGGTTGCCGCCCTAACGCCATTCCATGGGGAGGTCGCTAGATTGAGTCGGCAGAACTACTACGGTCGAAGTGAAGCGGTTCACAACTGAGTGGAAGCTTTCTATCGTGAGCAGCCAACGCTGGCCGCCATCCCAGACGCCCACGCCCACTGAAAGTTGTATCCCCCCAGCCACCCGGTGACGTCGACAACTTCACCGATGAAGTGCAGCCCCGGCGACTTGCGCGCTTCGAGCGTCGACTGAGATAACTCGTCGGTAGCCACGCCGCCGCGCGTGACCTCCGCTTTGCGAAATCCCTCGGTACCGGTCGGAATGAGGCTCCAGTCCTTCAGCGAGATGACAAGCGTGCGCAGGTCCGCGTCAGACGTTTCGGCAATGCGCCGGTCGGGCGCGTGTCCGTGAAGCAGGGTCCACTGTTCAGCCAGTCGCCGTGGCAACCACGCAGCGAGCGCATTCGCCACGGTCTGGCGACTGGACCGCTTCAGTTCGAGTAACTGGTCTTCGGCTTGCGCCTGTCGCAGCGCCGGCAGTAGATCGATGCTGAGCGTCTCGCGCGGGTTCCAGTGGCTGGAGATCTGCAGAATGGCCGGGCCCGAGAGGCCGCGATGCGTGAAGAGCAGGTCTTCATCGAAGCCGCCGTCATTGCAGCGCACGCGCACGTCGAGCGAGACACCCGCCAGTTCGGCGAACGGCTTCCACGCATCCGACGCAAACGTGAGCGGCACCAGCGCGGGCCGCGGCTCGACGATGCGCAGGCCGAACTGGCGCGCGATGCGGTAGCCGAAGTCGGTCGCGCCGATCTTCGGGATCGACAGCCCGCCGGTGGCGATGACGACCCGCGACGCGCGCAACACGCCCGCGTCGGTGTCGAGCTCGTAATGCTCGGCGCTGCGTCGCACCTGATGCACCGCGCACGGCATGCGCCATTGGACGCCGCCCGCGTCGCATTCCGCCTTTAGCATCGCGATGACCTGCTCGGCGCTGTCGTCGCAGAACAACTGCCCTTTGTGCTTCTCGTGGAAGGCGATGCGATGGCGACGCAGCAGCGCGATGAAATTGGCGGGCGTGTACTTGGACAGTGCCGAACGCGCGAACTGCGGGTTCTCGGAGAGGTAGCGCTCGTGGCGGCTGGCGTCCACGTTGGTGAAGTTGCAGCGGCCGCCGCCGGAGATGCGGATCTTTTCGCCCAGGCGCGTCGAGTGCTCGATCAGCACGCACGCGTGCGCCGCGTTGCCCGGCGACCGCGGCGCACATCATGCCGGCAGCGCCGGCGCCGATGACGGCTACATCGAAGCTGTCGTGATGTTCGTGCGCCAAGGCTGTCCGGTAATCCCGTGAGGGAAGCGGAGTATCGCCCGAAGGAAGCGCCCGCCGCCCAAGGCGCCGACTGCGAGGCGCGATCAGGCGCGTGTCGGTCAGGGCCAGCCGGGCGGGCCCGCCGCCCTCACGCTATTCCGCGGTAAAGAACCCCTTCATGCGATCGACGAAGCTTTTCTCCTGCGGCGAATGCTTCTGGCCGCCGGATTTCAGCAACTCGTCGAATTCGCGCAGCAGCTTCTTCTGCTTTTCGGTGAGCCGCACCGGTGTCTCGACGTTCACGTGGCAGTACAGGTCGCCGGGGTAGCTCGAGCGCACGCCCTTGATCCCTTTGCCGCGTAGCCGGAATGTCTTGCCTGACTGCGTGCCTTCGGCGATCGTCAGACTCGCCTTGCCGTTGAGCGTCGGCACGTCGACGTCACCGCCCAGCGCCGCGGTCGTGAACGCGAGCGGGATCTCGCAGTGCAGGTCGTCGCCGTCGCGCTGGAACACCTCATGCTGCTTGATGTGGATCTCGACGTAGAGATCGCCCGCAGGACCGCCGTTCATGCCGGGCTCGCCTTTGCCCGAGAGCCGGATGCGCTGGCCTTCGTCGATCCCTGACGGAATCGTCACCTCGAGCACCTTGTTCTTCTTCACGCGACCGGCGCCGTTGCAGGTGGCGCATGGGTCCGGGATCACCTTGCCGCTGCCACGGCAGGTCGGGCAGGTCTGCTGGATCGAGAAGAAACCTTGCGGACATGCGCACGTTGCCGGCGCCGCTGCAGGTGCCGCAGGTCTTGGCACTCGTGCCGGGCTTGGCACCCGATCCGCCGCAGGTATCGCAGGTATCCCAGCTCGGCACGCGGATCTCGGTGGCGAAGCCTTCGGCCGCCTGCTCGAGCGTGATCTCCATGCTGTAGCGCAGGTCCGCGCCGCGGTAAACGGCATTGCGGCCGCCGCGCGCACCGCCGCCGAAGATGTCGGAAAAGATGTCGCCGAACGCATCGGCGAAGCCGCCGAAGCCCTCGGGTCCGCCACCGCCGAAGCCGCCAGCTCCCTGACCGAGCCCGGCGTGGCCAAAGCGGTCGTATGCCGCGCGCTTGCTGGCGTCCGACAGGACTTCGTAGGCCTCCTTGGCCTCCTTGAACTTCTCCTCCGACTCCTTGGCATCACCGTGGCTGTTGCGGTCGGGGTGAAACTTCATCGCCAGCTTGCGATACGCCTTGGTGATGTCCTGCTCGGACGCGTCTTTGGCCACGCCAAGGACTTCGTAGTAATCGCGTTTAGACATGGACTCCCGACCCCATCGCATTCATCTTCTATTGCCCCGCGCGGCGCGCAGTGTACGAGCCGCGGCTACGCGCCGTGGCTCGGCCCGCTTCGCTTCAATGTTGCATCGAGCTCGCGATACAACGCCTGCTGTTCGGCGGTCAGATGCGTCGGAGTTTCTACCTGCACCTGCACATACAGATCTCCGAATTCGCCGGATTTCATGCCCTTGACGCCCTTGCCGCGCAGCCGGAAGCGGCGCCCGGGCTGCGTGCCGGCCGGAACCGTCATCGTCACCTTACCGTCGAGCGTGTTCACGTCGATTTCGCCACCGAGGGCAGCCTGCGGCTGACTGATCGTCGCGCGCGTCACCAGATCGTCGCCCTCGCGTTCGAAGCGCGGGTGCGGCTCGATATGGATCTCGACCAGCACGTCGCCGGCCGGCCCGCCCTGGTGCCCGGCATGCCCGCGACCGGCGACGCGAACCTTCTGGCCACTGCGAATGCCCGCCGGGATCTTTACCTCCAGCGTGCGCGTGCCGTCACCGTCCTCGGCGGGAACGGCGATCATCGTCTCGAAGCCGCGCGCCGCCTGCTCGAGCGACACGTTCATGCGATAGCCGACGTCAGCGCCCTTGCGCGAGCGCGGCGCGCCACGCCGGCCACCGCCCATCGAACCGCCGCCGAACAGGCCTTCGAACAGGTCTTCGGGATTGCCTTCGAACTGGAAGCCCTGGAATCCACCGCCCGGCGCAGCGCCGCCCGCGCGTGACTGGCGAAACGCCTCGTTGAAGTCGAATCCGCCGGCACCGGCGCCCGCCGCACCTGCCATCGATGGGTCGATGCCGGCATGACCGAAGCGGTCATAAGCCGTGCGCTTGTCCTTGTCGGACAGCGCTTCATAGGCTTCCTTCGCCTCCTTGAAGCGCGACTCGGCGTCCTTCCGACCCTTGTTGCGGTCGGGGTGGTACTTCATCGCCAGCTTGCGATACGCCTTCTTGATGTCCTCTTCCGACGCGCCTTTCGGCACGCCGAGGATCTCGTAGAAGTCGCGTTTGTTGGCCATCTCTAATCGTTGTCTTCACTAACGCAAAAGCCGGGTGAGGCTTGGCGGCCTGCACCCGGCGATTCCGGGCACAGGCCCGGTGCTCATGCCTACGACGGCAGGCTTAGCCGCGCTTCACTTCCTTGAACTCGGCGTCGACGACGCTTTCGTCCTCGGGTTTCGCTTCGCCGGCGCCACCGCCGCCGCCACCACCCGCCGACTGCGAACTCTGCGCCTGCGTCGCGGCCATCAGCTGCTGGTGCGCCTCGGTCAGCGACTTGAGCTTGGCCTCGATCGCCGACTTGTCGTCGCCCTTGATCGCTTCTTCAAGTTCCTTCGCTGCGGACTCGACGCGATCCTTGGTCGCCGCGCCAGCCTTGTCGCCGGCCTCCGTCGCCGCCTTGCGTGCTTCATGCACCGCAGCGTCGGCCATGTTGCGCGCCTGCGCGAGCTCGAAGCGCTTGTGGTCCTCGGCCTTGTTGGCCTCGGCGTCCTTCACCATGCGCTGGATCTCGTCCTCGGTGAGCCCCGAGTTCGCCTTGATCGTGATCTTGTTTTCCTTGCCGGTGGCCTTGTCCTTCGCGTTCACGTGCAGGATGCCGTTGGCGTCGATGTCGAACGTGACCTCGATCTGCGGCATGCCGCGCGGCGACGGCGAGATGCCTTCCAGGTTGAACTCGCCGAGCAGCTTGTTGCCGCTCGCCATCTCGCGCTCGCCCTGATAGACCTTGATCGTCACCGCCGGCTGATTGTCCTCGGCCGTCGAGAACGTCTGCGCGAACTTGGTCGGGATGGTCGTGTTCTTTTGGATCATCTTCGTCATCACGCCGCCCAGCGTCTCGATGCCGAGCGACAGCGGCGTGACGTCGAGCAGCAGCACGTCCTTCTTGTCACCGGCCAGCACCGAACCCTGGATCGCCGCACCGACGGCAACAGCTTCGTCCGGGTTCACGTCCTTGCGCGGCTCCTTGCCGAACAGATCCTTCACGACTTCCTGCACCTTCGGCATGCGCGTCTGGCCGCCGACCAGGATCACGTCCTGAATGTCGGAGACCTTCAGTCCAGCGTCCTTCAGCGCGGTCTTGACCGGCTCGACCGTGCGCTGGATCAGTTCCTCGACCAGCGACTCCAGCTTGGAGCGCGTGAGCTTGATGTTCAGGTGCTTCGGCCCCGAGGCATCGGCGGTGATGTACGGCAGGTTGATCTCGGTCTGCGTCGCCGACGACAGTTCGATCTTGGCCTTCTCGGCCGCGTCCTTCAGGCGTTGCAGCGCGAGCACGTCCTTCGACAGATCGGCGCCCTGCTCCTTCTTGAACTCCGCCACGACGTAATCGATGATGCGCTGGTCGAAGTCTTCGCCGCCGAGGAACGTGTCACCGTTGGTCGAGAGCACTTCAAATTGCTTCTCGCCCTCGACATCGGCGATCTCGATGATCGAAATGTCGAACGTGCCGCCGCCGAGGTCATAGACCGCGATCTTGCGGTCGCCCTTGCCGGCCTTGTCCATGCCGAACGCCAGCGCAGCCGCGGTCGGCTCGTTGATGATGCGCTTGACCTCGAGCCCGGCGATGCGGCCGGCATCCTTGGTCGCCTGGCGCTGCGCGTCGTTGAAGTACGCCGGCACCGTGATCACGGCCTCGGTCACTTCGTGGCCGAGGTAGTCCTCGGCGGTCTTCTTCATTTTGCGCAGCACTTCCGCCGACACTTGCTGAGGCGCCAGGTCCTTGCCCTGAGCGCGCACCCAGGCATCCCCGTTGGGCGCCTTGACGATGGCGAAAGGCATCATCTTGATGTCCTTCTGTACCTCAGCGTCCTCGAACTTGCGTCCGATCAGGCGCTTGACCGCGTACAGCGTGTTCTTCGCATTGGTGACGGCCTGCCGCTTGGCGGGCGCACCGACGAGGATCTCGCCGTCTTCCAGATAGGCGATGACCGAAGGCGTCGTGCGCGTGCCTTCGGCGTTTTCGATGACCTTGACCTGATCGCCCTCCATCACCGCCACGGCGGAGTTGGTGGTGCCCAGGTCAATTCCGATGATCTTTGCCATGTTGTCTTTCCCCTCAGCTTTTAGGCCGCCGGCCGTGGCCGCTGCGGCAACTCTCACTGGTCGCTATATGCGCGCCATCCCCGTGGTTTCAACGTTCCTGCCCAAATTCACTTCGCAATCACGACCAGCGCCGGCCGCAACACGCGGTCAGCGATGGTCCAGCCCTTCTGCAGGACGGATACGACCTGGTTGGCTGGCGCTTCGGCGGTCGCCGGCACCGACGAGATCGCCTGGTGATAATGCGGATCGAACTTCTGGCCCGCCGGATTGATCTCCGCGAGCCCGTTCTTCTCGAAAGCGGAGCGCAGCTGCCGCAGCGTCAGCTCGACACCTTCGCGCAGCTGGGGGGCGCTGGCGTCCGTGACTTCTAGCGCCTTTTCCAGGCTGTCGACGACCGGCACCAGTGCCTCGGCAAACGATTCGATCGCGAACTTGTGCGCCTTCGCGACCTCATCCTGGTTACGGCGGCGGATGTTCTCGGCATCAGCTTTCGCCCTCAGGAAGAGATCGTAGTTTTCATTCGCCTTGGCCAGCGCGGTATCGAGTTCCTTCTCGACGTCGCTGACCGTGGCCGAGCCGAGTGACGGCTGCGCGGCCTTCGCGTCTGCGGCGGCCGGCGGTTCCTGACCCGCAGCCGTCGCCTCGACCGCCGTATCGGGATCCGGGTGTGACATTGCTCTCCTCCAGCTTTCTGTTTTGATTTCAGCTACTTAGCGGAGTTGTGGGCGGACGCGCCGAATTCAAGCCGCGGCGCCGAAAGATTTGCACACGGCCGCCGCGGTCTTCCCGAGCTTTCCGGCCACTCGCCACAGCTGGAACGCTTTGTCCGAAGAACACCTGCTCGCACGGCCGTAGCCATCGACGCGCGCGCATGCGCAGGCCTGGGCGCTTTCGCAACGTCTGTCGGCCGGCACACGCCACTCGGCGCCCGCTTGCAGCCGTCGTCATCGCTTCGGATGAGAGGTCACCCGAGCGCTCTCGCGGTAACGTGGGATCGGATGATCTTCCTTCGCACGACGGCAATCAGTACAAAGTCACCACTGATCTCGACTCGATGATGAGCATGACGGGACCCAAGCAGGATTCGACGCCCCACGGCGCCGAGACGTTCGCGGCTCAGGCGCCTATGGCGCTGCTCGGACTCGCGGCCATCGCGATCATTGCGCTGATCAACGCCAATACACGCCCCGCTCGAGCGGTGCCGCCGCAGGCCATCACGGTCGCCTGCAGCGACTGCGGCACTGTCGTCGCGGTACGACAGTCGGCGCACTCCTCCCCGGTGTATTTCGTCGAGGTGCAGATGCTCGACGGCTCGACGCGCGTCGTGCAGCAGCTGGCGGCGGGATTCAAAGTCGGTGACGTCGTTCAGGTCAACGGCAACGCGCTGTCGCTGCGGCCGCAGACGTCTTAGGTCGATTCTCTCGCTTACCCGCCGCTGTCAAGGCGCGCCGACGCGCCTGACGTCATTGCTCCGCTCCCAGCGCTCGCGCGCGACTTCGGCTCTGCTCGGCCTCGGCCGCGCGCGCCGCGTCCGGCCCCCGCTCGATCGGCCAGCCTTGCATGTGTTGCGTGCACAGATCGGCCATTGCCGAAATGAATGCCGGCGCGCCGTTGAGGCAGGCGATGTAGCGGTACTCCTTGCCGCCGGCTGCGATGAAGGTGTCCCGTCCTTCCATCGCGATCTCCTCCAAGGTCTCGAGGCAATCGGCCGGGAATCCGGGACAGATGACGTCGACCACTTCGGCGCCGCCGCGCGCGAGGGCTTCCAGCGTCGGCGCTGTGTATGGCTGCAGCCATTCGGCGCGACCGAAACGGGACTGGAATGTCAGGACGTATTCGTCGGGCGCCAGGCCCAGCGACTCGGCCAGCAGCCGCCCGGTCTTCTGGCATTCGCAGTGGTACGGGTCGCCGAGCATCAAAGTGCGCTTGGGAACGCCGTGAAAGCTCATCACCAGCTTGCCGCCGCGCTCCTGCGCCCGACCATGGCGCTTCCAGTGGTCAAGCACTGACCGCCGCAGCGCGGCGATGTAGCCCGGGTGGTCGTGGAAGTGCTTGACCCAGCGCACCTCCGGCACGTTGCGCGTCTTCGCCAGCACCTCGAACACCGCGTCGAACGCGGACGCCGTGGTCGTGGCCGAATATTGCGGGTACATCGGCAAAATCAGCATGCGCTCGGTATGTGCCTTGGCCAGGGCCTGCAGCGCCGCGGCAATCGAGGGCTCGCCATAGCGCATCGCCAGCACGACGTCCGCATCGATGCCGCGCTCGCCGAGGTAGCCGCGCAGCAACACGGACTGCTCTTTTGAATGGACCAGCAACGGCGACCCCGCATCGGTCCAGATTGCCGCGTACTTGGCCGCCGATTTGCGCGGTCGCAGCGTCAGGATGATGCCGTTGAGGATCGGCCACCAGGCGAGCCTGGGGATCTCCACCACCCGGGGATCCGACAGGAATTGCCTTAAGTAAGCGCGCACCGGCCCCGCGACGGGCGCCGCCGGCGTGCCCAGATTCACCAGCAGGACCGCCGTGCGGCCCGGCACGCCATGGCGGTAGGGGGGTTCAGGCAAAAAAGCCATGCTTTGGGGGCCTTTTGATGCGATCCAGCGGACCGCCACGGGCGGCATTCTAGGGGGGTCACCTCAAGGGCCTAAGTGCCCTCATCATCCGGGCGGTTTAACCAGAAGCCGCGAGCCCAAGTGGTGGATCGCAGGTAGCGGGCGCGAGGGAAATAATCCCACGCCGGGGGCCCGTTACAGGCGAATTAAAGCAACAATTACAGACGTGAACACCGAAAACCCCATGACACCGACCAGTGCCGACGCGCTGCTGGAAGAGACCCTCGCGATGTTGGCCCCGCTGGTGCGACTGCTCGTCGCCAGTGGTGTCACCTATCCCCAGTTCACGACAGCCCTGAAGACCTCGTTCCTGCGGGCGGCGCACGCCGAACTGGAGAGCGGCAGCAAAAAGGTCACGGATTCGGCGATCAGCCTGCTGTCGGGCATCCATCGGAAGGACGTCCGGGCGCTGACCTCGGACGGCCTGCTGCGGGCCGGCGGCCTCGACCGCATGCAGTCGCTGCCCGACGAGATCTTCATGCGCTGGAACAACGACCCGAATTACCTCGATGTCGACGGTATGCCGAAGGTGCTGCCGATGCGGGGGCGCACGCCGGAAGAGCCCTCGTTCGAGCAACTGGCCCAGTCCATCTCGCGCGACTTTCATCCGCGCTCGATCCTTGATGAACTGGTGCGACTCGGGCTCGCCGAAGTGCAGGCCGAGACCGTCCGCCTGCGTGCCGGCAGCTTCGTGCCGCGCGAGGATTTCGCCAAGACCCTGGGCTACGTGCGCACGAACGTTGCCGACCACCTGGCGGCGGCCGCCGTGAATCTGCGGGCGGTAAAGCAGGGCGCCCCGGGTCCGTTTCTCGAACAGAGCATTTATGCAGACGAGCTGACCGCCGAGTCGGTGATGGAACTGCAGCGCCTGTCACGACGGATCTGGGAGTCGGCTCTGCGCCGGATGTTCGCGCTGGCGAATGAACGGGCGCGCATCGATGAGCAGGGCTCGCCCGGTTCGCAGGCCATGCGGATGCGGTTTGGAACATTTTTCTACTCGGAAGCCGCAACCCCACTGTCGGGACCGCCGGACCTGCCGCTCGAGGATACGAAGGACCCGAACCCATGAAGTCAATGCGATTCATCATTGCGTGGTTGGTGACCGCACTTCTCGCCGGATGCGGCGGCGGTGGCGGTGAAATGGTCGCGCGCATCGGCGGCGGCGGCAGCGGCGCGCCGGTCGTGACCGCGGGTGTCGGCACCGTCGGCGGCTTCGGCAGCATCATCATCAGCGGCCAGCACTACGATGAGACCGCTGCACAGTTCCAGCTCGATGAGCGTCCCGACCAGCTGACGTCGGTCAGCGTCGACGCGGTGCGCCTGGGAATGCAGATCCAGTTCGAACACCAGTCGAACAAGATTTCGAAGGCGACCGTGGGCACGGAAGTCATCGGGCCGGTTGCATCGGTGGCGGCGACGAGCCTCCTCGTGCTCGGGCAAACCGTCAAGGTCAATGCGGACCCGGCGGCGCCCACCGTATTCGATGGCTTCGCTGCGCTGACGGACCTGGCGACCGGATCCGTCGTTGAGGTACACGGCCAGCGCAATACCGCAGGCGAGATCCAGGCGACGCGGATCGAACTGCGCGTGGGCTCCGGCCTGCTGCGCGTCGCCGGCACGGTGAGCAGCCTCGCGAACGGCGCTTTCAATATCGGTGCGCTGAAGATCCAGGCTGCGCAGGCGGCCGTGGTGCCGGCCGGCCAGTCCCTCGCCAATGGCCAGCGCGTGGCCGTGTGGACCGACCAGGGCCTCGTCAACGGCGAACTCGTCGCGCGCGTGATCCGCATCGGCGGACTCGCGGTGCCGGCCAATGCCGTCCTGACCGTCGATGGCGTCATCAGCGACTTCCAGAGCGTGTCCAGCCTGCGTATCGCGGGCCTCGCCGTCGACGCCAGCAGTGCGCAGTTCGTCGGCGGCGGTGCAGCCGACCTGCGCAACGGCCGATCAGCGCGCGCCACCGGCGCTTACGCTGGCAACGTGCTACGGGCCACGCGGGTCGAGCTCTTGGCCACCGCGCCGTCGCAGATCGAACTCAACGGCCCGGTGACCGATTTCGTCGGTGTCACCAGCCCGTTCCGTGTGCGCAATGCCGCCGCACGGGTCACTGCACAGACCACCTATCTGCGCGGTGACGCCAGCAACCTCGGCAACGGCGCGCAGATCAAGGCCGAAGGGCCGCTGGTCAACGGCGTCGTCGAGGTCGCGAAACTGGAGTTCCTGCCCGCGCCGACCAGCGTCGCGCGCGTGCTGTTCGGCACGGTCGCGGCTCCGGTGACGGTTGCCGGCGAAACGCGCACGTTCCGCCTGTCGCCGCTGCCTTACGACGTCAAGGCCACCGCTGCCACCCGCTACAAGAAGGGCGTCGCGGCCGACCTCGTCGCCGGTCGCGACGTCAAGGTCGACGGCAGCTACGACGGTGTGAACTTCATTGCCGACGAAATCCAGTTCATGGACAACGTTCAGGATCCGCCGACATTCTCGATCGACGGCATCGCCAGCAACGTTCAGCCCGCCTCGGTGGTCGTCAACGGTTCGACGGTCACGCTGACCCCTGCAACCGTCTATCGCAAGAAAAACGCGGTCGCCACGGTTGCCGACCTGAAGAACGGCTCCAGCGTGTCGATCGAAGCGGTAAAGATCAACGGTCAGCTGGTCGCCAGCACGGTCGAGATCAAGGACATGACGAGCAGCAACGCGTCGGTGCGAGGTCTGGTCAGCGGACGCACGCCGCCCGACCTTTTGGAGTTCCTGGTGGGATCACAACGCGTCAGCGTTGCGGGCACCCCGCAGGTCGTACCGGGCAACCGCAAGATCGACGAAATCGTCAACGGCACGGACCTCGAAGTCGAAGGCACGATCGCCAACGGGCTGCTGACGGCAAGCCGGGTGAAGTTCCGCTGATTCGCCTCAGGTGTACGCGCGCCTGCAGCGCGCTCGTGCACCCTACGGCGGCACGGTTCGCGCATCGCGCGATCCGCTCAAACTGATCAGTCGGCTGCGCTCCGGAACAGCCCCGCGCTCCGCCGGACCTCAAGGGCACGGCACTGTCCCTCGCCACGCGGCGTTTGGTGCACTGGGAAAGCCACGTGCGCTCAGGCGAACCGCGGGAAGAGGATGTTGTTTTCGAGGTGCACGTGCTCGTGCACGTCGTCGATCAGCTTGCGCAGTCCGGCATAAAGCGCGCGCCACGTCGGGCAGGCGTCCTCCGGAAGCTGCAGATCGCCCGTCAGGGACTCCAGGTTCGCCAGCCGCTCGCCGTGCTCGTCGTGCTCGAAGCGCATGCGCGATATCGGCGCGGTAATCATCGGGTGGCCGCCGTGCCTCATCATCGGAAACAGGATCTGCTCCTCCTTCGCCATGTGCTCGTCGAGCGCGCCGGACAGTTCCTCGAGCGCCGCCTGCAGACCGATCGGCACGCTGGCGTGGCCGACATGGCGCGCCTCGACCCGCGCCGCCAGGCGCACGAGTTCCGGCAGTTCGCGACGATGCGTCTCGTGATAACGCGACAGGATGTGTTCGATCAACGCATCCGTGTCGTCCGGGGCAGCGCGCGGTGCACCGGCATCGAGCCGCTCAAGCTCGGCTTCGATCTGCGCGAGCGACACCGCGCGTTCGGCGGCCGCCTCGGCGAGCGGCCGCGCGCCGCCGCAACAGAAGTCGATTCGATGTGCGCGGAACACCTCGGTCGCACCCGGCAGCCGTGTTGCGATCTCGGCCACGGTTTGGTCGGCATATCCCATCTGTGATTCCTCCCGCAAAGAAACGAGTGAGCAGTCTCCTGGCGGGACATAGGTCCGGCATTGACCGACCGCAAGTGCGGCACTTCGAGGTAGCGGCAGCTACCTCCTTCGTGGAAGTCGTGCCCTTCTCGGTGGAGCTAATTCTGGGAAAGGGCGTTCGACAGCAGCTTCGCGGTGATGTCGACGATGGGAATGACGCGCTCGTAAGCCATGCGCGTCGGCCCGACGACGCCGAGCGTGCCGACCACCTTGCCGTCGACCTCATAGGGCGCCACCACCATGCTCATCTCGTCCATCGGCACCAGCTGCGATTCGCCGCCGATGTAAATCTGCACACCCTCGGCGCCGATCGACGTGTCGAGAAGGTGGATCAGCCGCGTCTTGTGTTCGAACAGATCGAACAGCCGCCGCAGCGTAGCGACATCGGTCGCCAGGTCGGTGATACCGAACAGATTGCGCTCACCGGATACAACCACGGAATCGGATTCGGCCTCCGCCTCGCTACCTACCTGCACCGCCGCTTCCATCAGCGCGGAAATTTCGGCGCTCAGTTGCCGCAAGTCGGAATGCAGCCGCATCCGTGCCTCGCTGAAGCTCAGCCCGGCGAAGTGCTCGTTCAGCATGTTCGCCGCCTCGGTCAGCTGCGACTGCGTGAACGGGGACCGCGTCAGCAGGATGCGGTTCTGCACGTCGCCTTCGGGGGTGACGATGATCAGCAGCACCCGGCGGTCCGACAGGCGCACGAACTCGAGTTGCTTGAACGATGGCGAGCGGCGCGGCGTCAGCACGACGCCGGCAAACTGGGACAGGCTGGACAGCAGCTGCGCCGCGGTCTGCATCGCGCGCTGCGGATCGCCGCCCCGCAGCTGGCCTTCGATGATGCTTGCCTGCTGCTCCTCGACCGGCTTCAGTGTCAGCAACGTGTCGACGAAGAAACGGTAGCCGCGCGGCGTCGGGATGCGGCCGGCCGACGTGTGCGGACTGGCAACGAAACCCATGTCCTCCAGGTCCGCCATGACGTTGCGTATCGTCGCCGGCGACAGCTCCAGACCGGAAAGCCGCGACAGCGCACGCGAGCCGACCGGCTGACCGTCGGCGACATAGCGCTCGATCAGCGTCTTCAACAGCGTCCGGGCACGTTCGTCGAGCATGGCAAATTCTATGACGGTTGGCGTCGCGGTGCGGTGGCGCCCATCCGTCTGGCCGGGTATTTCGCCTCCTGCATAATCGAACCATGTCCCAGCCCTTCCGGAACGTCGCCCTGTTCGGCAAGCCACGTGCGGAAGGCATTCGCGACCCGCTGCTTGCCATCGCCGCCATCATCGAGGCGGCCGGCGCGAAAGTCCTGTTCGACCTGGGAACCGCAGAGCATGTCGGACTCAACGGCGTCGAGGCGCATACGGTGCACTCGATCGGCAAGCAGGCCGACGTGGCCGTGGTTTTGGGCGGCGACGGCACGATGCTGGGTATCGCCCGCGAGCTGGCGCCGTTCAGGGTGCCGCTGATCGGCATCAACCACGGCCGGCTCGGATTCATGACCGACATCGCGCTCGACCAGATCGACGAGACGCTGCCGGCCATGCTCGGCGGCCGCTACGAGACCGACCGTCGCGTCGTGCTCGACGCCGAGGTGCGGCGCGCCGGAAAAGTCGCGTACCACGCGATGGCGGTGAACGATGTGGTGGTGTCGCGCGGCGTCACCGGCGGCATGGTCGAATACACGGTGCGTGTCGACGGCGTGACGATGTACAACCAACGTGCCGACGGCGTGATCCTGGCGACCCCGACAGGATCGACCGCCTACGCGCTGTCGGCCGACGGGCCAATCCTGTATCCGAGCCTGGCGGGCCTGCTGCTGGTGCCGGTTGCGCCGCAGACGCTCTCGAACCGCCCGATCGTGCTGCCAGACGACGTGGTCGTCGAGATCGAGATCACCGACGTGCGCGACGCGAGTGCGCACTTCGACATGCAGGCCTATTCGAGCCTGGTGCCCGGAGACATCGTGCGCGCGCGCCGCAGCCACGACCTTGTCACGCTGCTGCATCCGCTGGGCTACAACTTCTTCGCCACGCTGCGCCAGAAGCTCCACTGGAGCATCATGCCGAGCGAGTCGCACTCACGCGGCTGAGTCCGGCCGTTCACCACGGTTCTTCACCGCGCATGCTGGTCTCGCTCGCGATCCGCAACTTCGTCATCGTCGATGAGCTCGAACTGGAGTTCGCCCCCGGCTTCACCGTGCTGACCGGCGAAACCGGCGCAGGAAAATCGATCCTGATCGACGCGCTGCTGCTTGCGCTTGGCGAACGCGGTGAGGCCGATGTCGTGCGCGAAGGCTCCGCGCGCGCCGACATCGCCGCCGAGTTCCGCCCAACCGCTCAGGTCGCACAGTGGCTGGCCGACAACGAGCTCGCTGGCGAAGACGCCGACATCCTGATGCTGCGGCGAACGATCGACGCCAATGGGCGCAGCCGCGCATTCATCAACGGCGCCGCCGTCACGCTGACGCAACTGCGTGACCTCGGCGAGCAGCTGGTCGATGTGCACGGCCAGCATGCACATCAGTCGCTGCTGCGGCCGGCCGCGCAGCTGGCGCTGCTCGACGAACACGGTGCACTCGGCGCAGCGCGAAGCGCCGTCGCCGCGGCTTATGCCGAGTGGAAGCAGGAGCAGCGGGCGCGCGAACAGGCCGAGGCGATGGCGGCCAGCGCGATTGCGGAGCAGGAGCGGCTGCGCTGGCTCGTCGACGAACTCGGTGCACTGGTCCCGGAAGCCGGCGAGTGGGAACGCGTCGAAGCCGAGCACAAGCGCCTGTCGCACGCTGCGGCGTTGCTCGAGGGGGCGCGCACCGCCGTGGACGCACTGAGCGAGTCCGACGCAGCGGCGTTGAGCCGGGTGGCGACGGCGGCAAGCCGCCTGACTCAGCTCGCGGCTTACGACGAGCGACTGAAGCCGATCGTCGAACTCATCGACGGCGCGCAGGTGCAGCTCGAAGAAGCCGTCTCGGCGTTGCAGCGTTACGCCGATCGTTCGGACCTCGATGCGTCGCGACTGGCCGACGTCGAAGCGCGCGTCGCGGCGCTGCATGGCGCCGCGCGCCGGTTCCGCGTGGCACCTGAAGCGCTGCCGGGTCTGTTGGGCGAATCACGCGAAAAACTGGCCGCGCTGTCCGCCGCGAGTGACCTCGATGCGCTGCGTGCGCGCGAGGCGGCTGCGCAGAAGCGCTATGACAGCGTGGCGCAGAAGCTCTCGAAACTGCGCGCCGCAGCGGCCCGTCAGATGGCAGCCGAAGTGACGCGCGCAATGCAGGACCTTTCAATGAGCGGCGGGCGCTTCGATGTGCAGCTGACGCCGTCCGAACCGTCGGCGCACGGCAACGAACGCGCGGAGATGCAGGTGGCGGCGCACGCGGGCGTCGCGGTGAAGCCGCTCGTGCGCGTGGCCTCCGGCGGCGAACTGGCACGCATCTCGCTGGCCATCGCCGTGATTGCAGCGAGCGCGACGCCGGTACCGACACTGATCTTCGACGAGGTCGATGCCGGCATCGGCGGGGCCGTCGCCGAAACGGTGGGTCGGCTGCTGAAGCAACTGGGCCAGAGCCGGCAGGTGCTGTGCGTGACGCACCTGCCCCAGGTGGCTGCGCGCGGCGACCAGCACTACGCGGTACGCAAGTCGATGTCTGCGGACCAGCGCCCGGTTTCGACCATGGGCCTGCTCGAACGCCGCGCGCGCGTGGAAGAACTGGCGCGCATGCTCGGTGGGCAAGAGATCACCGAAACCACGCGCAAGCACGCGCGCGAGATGCTGGCGGGTTAGTCCAGCGTCGCAGGTGTTGACATCGGCTTTACCGATGCACGTGCACTTGCTCCAGAACCCACGCTGCGCGTGCGCTCAAGATGAGTTGGTCGGCTGCTCGGGAGCCACCGGGTGACGAGCGTTCCTCGTGTATGCGACCTTGCAGTCCGCACGTGCACTCGAAGCGGCACGCCCGCTGGCGCGTGCGTTCAACACTGATTTGTCGGCTGCGCTCCGGAGCGGCCGCGCGCTCCGCGAAGACGAACGGCGCGCTCTCGCCTTCCGCCAGCGGCTGATTGGTTTCGCGGTCATCCCGACCGGCGCACTGAATGCTTCGTGCTGAATCGGCCAACGAGAGTCAGGCGGTGCGCTCGAGCAGGAGCTGCGCGGCGGCCAGGTCGGCGATAGCCGTGCCGACTGATTTGAAGAGCGTGATCTCGGCGGCGCTGGTGCGGCCCTGGCGCGCCCCGGCAACGACTTCGGCAAGCTCGGCGACGATTGCAGCGCGCGTGATTACACCGCGCTCCAGCGGTTCGACGATATCGGCGGCTTCCGCCAGCGCGCCCGCATAGGTGTCGACAACGATGCGCGCACGCCCGATCGCTTCGTCGTCGGCTTCGCGCATGCCGCGGCGAAAGCCGCCGACCAGGTCGAGGTGCGTGCCGGGCGCGATCCAGGCACCGCGCACGATCGGTTGCGTCGACGTTGTCGCGCAACTGATCACGTCCGCGCCGCGCACCGCGGTTTCGAGGTCTTCGACCGCCTGCGCCGGCAGTCCTTCGTCGCGCAGACGTTGCGCCAGCGTCTGCGCGCCTTCGCCGCGGCGCCCCCAGATCCATAGGCGCTCGAGTGAGCGGGCGCGCGCATGCGCGTGCGCCATGTACGGTGCCAGCGTGCCCGTGCCGATAATCAACGCGTTGCGCGCGTCGGAGCGCGCCAGATGGCGCGCGGCCAGCAGCGACATCGCCGCGGTGCGCCGCAGCGTCAGGGACTCACCGTCGATGACGGCGCGCGCCGCTCCGCTGTCGCGGTCGAACAGCAGGTAGACCGCGCTGACCGTCGCCCGTCCCCGCGCGCGGTTGCCGGGCATCACGGTGACCAGTTTCACGCCCAGCGCCTGCGCCGACCAGGCCGGCATCAACAGCAGCGAGTCGCTGTCCGAAAGCGCATGCGCGTGGCGCAATGGCGCCACCGGTGCTGCCGCGAACATCGCGGCCAGCGCATCGGCGAGCCGGTCGAGGTCCAGCGCGGCGTGTACGTCCTGCGCCGAAAACGAATCGCATCAGGGAGATTCGGCGACGAAGCTGCCCGACTTGCCGCCGTGCTTTTCGAGCAGCTTTACATCGCCGATGACCATGCCGCGATCGACCGCCTTGCACATGTCGTAGATCGTCAGCAGGCCCACCTGAACCGCGGTCAGCGCTTCCATCTCGACACCGGTGGGACCATGCGTCTCCACGCGCGCCGTGCACTGGATCGCATGCGCCGCGGCATCGATCGCGAACTCGACGGCAATGCGCGTAATCGCGATGGGATGGCACAGCGGCACCAGTTCGGAGGTGCGCTTGGCGCCCTGGATGGCGGCAATGCGCGCGACGCCCAGCACGTCGCCCTTCGTCGCCTGGCCGCCCTGCACCAGCGCCAGGGTGGCCGGCAGCATCGTGATGCGGCCGCTGGCCACCGCAATCCGGTGTGTGGCTGGCTTATCGCCGACATCGACCATGTGGGCCTTGCCGGCAGCGTCAAAATGGGTCAGTGGCTTCATCGAATGTCAACATTGCGGGCAGGGAACAAATCACTCCGCTGGCTATCATACGGACGCGGGCGCCAATGCGCCCCAGGTGTCTGGCCTTGACCTCGTTCGTCCACGCCGCCCGCTTCGGCATCGTCCTTCTCGTCGCCTTCGTGCTCAGCGCTCCGTTGGCACTGCCCGTGCGCGCGCAGTCGGTCGAGCTGCCGTCACTGGGCGAAGCCGGCAGCGAAGAACTGTCGCCCGGGCTGGAAAGGCGGATCGGCGAACAGATCATGGCGCAGATCCGCCGCGATCCCGCGTATCTGGCCGATGCCGAGGCGAACGAATACATCAACCACCTCGGTTACCAGCTCGTTTCGGTCAGTGCGGCGCGCTCGATGGATTTCGTGTTCTTCATGGTGCGCGACCCGATGATGAACGCGTTCGCCCTGCCGGGTGGGTTCATCGGGGTGCACAGCGGGCTGGTGATTGCCGCGCAGAACGAGTCAGAACTTGCTGGCGTGCTTGCACACGAAATCGGCCACGTTTCGCAACGACACATCGCTCGCATGCTGGGCAACCAGAAGGACTCGATGGCGATCCAGATCGGTGCGCTGCTGCTGGCGATTCTCGCGGCGCGCTCCGGCAGTTCTTCGAGTGGCGATCTGGCGCAGGCCGCGATCATGGGCGGGCAGGCCGCGGCGATCCAGCAGCAGCTTAACTTCTCGCGCGAGGCCGAGCGCGAAGCCGACCGCGTGGGCTTCGTCACGCTGGTGGATGGGGGGTTCGATGGCCGTGGCCTCGAGCAGTTCTTCGGCCGGCTGCAGCAGGGCTCGCGGCTCTACGAAGGCACGGCGCCGGCGTACCTGCGCACGCACCCGTTGACGGTCGAGCGCATCAGCGACATGCAAAACCGTTCGCGCACGCTGCGCACCAAGCAGCGCGCCGACTCGATCGACTTTCAGCTGATCCGCGCACGACTGCGCGTGCTGCAGGAGACCACCGTGCAAGGCTGGCGCGACCAGCTCGACTATTTCAACAGCCAGCTCAAGAACCGCACGGCCCCCTCCGAGGCCGGTGCCTACTATGGCGCGAGTCTCGCTGCGCTGAAGCTCGGCATGAACGAACTCGCCTACGAGAACGCGCGGACCGCCCGCCGCGCCACCCCAGCGTCGTCGGCGATCCTCGACAAGCTGGTCTCCGAGACGCGTTTCGCGGTCGCCAGGAACGACGAAGAACGCAAGCAGGCGATTGAAGCCGCGCGCGAAGTCGCCGCGCGTTACCCGCTTTCGACGGTCGCAGTGGCGAACTACATCGACGTGCTGAACCGCGCGGGCCAGCATCAGCTCGCCATCGCGGTGTTACGCGACCAGGCGGCCATCACCCGGAGTCAGCCGGCGTATTACGCACTGCTCGGGCGCAGCTATGAGGCCCTCGGCCGCAAGTCGTTGCAGCACCAGGCGATCGGCGAGATGTACGCGCTGCTCGGCGTGAAGCCGGCGGCGCTGCAACAGATGGAACTGGCGCGCCGCGCCAACGACGGCGACTTCTACACGATGTCGGAAATCGACGCGCGCGTGCGCGAGCTGCAGGCCGACCTCAAGCGCGAACAGGAAGCGATGCGCGAGGCCGGCGGCCGCGGCAGCCCCGCCGACGGGCGTCAGCAGCGTTGAACCGGGCCGCGGCGCAACCCCGTCGCGCCGGCGCCCGTCGTGATGCGTCGCTGGAATCCGTACAATTGCGCGCCGCCTAGAGATCCCGCCCGACTCCCTGCCCGGCTGCGCGAAGGCGCCGGCGACGGACACCTGCCACGATGAATTCACTGTCGCCCTCCGAAAACGAACAGCTGCAGCCGCCGGTCGATACCGCTGGCGCGATCGAAACCGATGCGGTCATCGTCGGTGCCGGTCCGGTCGGCCTGTTCCAGGTGTTCGAGCTCGGCCTGCTGGAGATCAAGGCTCATGTCATCGACTCGCTGAAAGACGTCGGCGGCCAGTGCATCGAGCTGTACCCGGACAAGCCGATCTATGACATTCCGGCAGTGCCGGTATGCACCGGCAAGGAACTCACCGACAGCCTGCTCAAGCAGATCGAACCCTTCGGTGCGACCTTCCATCTCGGCCAGGAAGTCGCGGTCGTGCAGAAGCAGGAGGACGGCCGCTTCTTCGTCGAGACGATCAAGGGCACGCGATTTCTGACGAAGGTCCTGATCATTGCTGCCGGAGTCGGCTCGTTCCAGCCGCGCACATTGAAGGTTCCCGACATCGATCGGTTCCTCGGCTCGCAGTTGTTTTACCGCGTTAAGGATCCGGCGCAGTTCCATGGCCGTAACCTCGTCATTGCCGGCGGTGGGGACTCTGCGCTGGACTGGGCGCTTGACCTCGCCGGCAAGGCCGAAAGCGTGGTCCTGGTTCACCGGCGCGACGGCTTCCGCGCTGCGCCGGCCTCCGTGGCGAAGATGAAGGAGTTGTGCGACCGGCACGAGATGCAGTTCCTCGTCGGACAGGTGAGCGGCTTCGAGGAGTCGCAGGGCCGGATGACAGAGATTCGCGTCACGTCGCTCGACGGGCTTACGCGTCGCGTGGCGCTGGACGCCCTGCTCGTGTTCTTCGGCCTTTCACCGAAACTGGGACCGATCGCCGACTGGGGCCTCGATCTCGAGCGCAAGCAGATCGTCGTCGACACGGAAAAGTTCGAAACCAACGTGCCCGGAATTTTTGCCGTCGGCGACATCAACCTGTATCCGGGCAAGAAGAAGTTGATCCTCTCGGGCTTCCACGAAGCCGCGCTGGCGGCGTTCGGCGCGACCCGGTACGTCTTTCCCGAGCGCAAGGTGCATCTGCAGTACACGACAACCAGCCCCAAGCTGCACAAGATTCTTGGGGTCGAGTCGCCGGTGTTCGACTGACGCGCGTCTGCGCCGGCCGGCGTGCCGGACCGTTCTTAAGCGGGCTCCCCAACCGGTCAGCGGAACGGCCCGTTAGGCCCCTAGAAGGACGTCATTCGGGTCGGGGCATGCAGACGTAGCCGAAGCGATGTGGCGCCTCATCGGCACGAAGCCGCTCGAGGTCGATGTCACCCCGCAGTCCCATCGGTTCGCCGCAGACGCTCAAGCGCGGACCCTGTCCTGCCAGCCAGGCGTCAAATTCTTCTGCCGTGACCGCGTGCCGGCCATCGGTGCGCAAAGCATCGAGAACACGACTCGTGTCGGACGAGTCGACCAGTCCGAAGCCGACATCGGTGCGGAGAAACAGGCGCCCGTGATCGTCGAGCCATGCGCCCTGCAGTATGCGCGCCGCCGTGCCGTTGTGTGCCCGCACTTCGCCAGCTGCGTCAGACGCACCGACACGCCAGACCCATGGCGCCACGTCGAGATCGACAAAGACCCGCTGCGGTCCGTTCTGGAAGAACCAGCGACCGCCTTCGTCGGTCGTGTAGTTGCGCCCGATGAACTCATTGATGGCCGGGTTGCTGATCGCTTCGCCACGCAGGCGCCATTCGCCGCGCGCGGTCAGCGAAAGCCAGCCGTAGACGGCCGGAACGTTGGGCCATTTGGCGATGGCCGCGATGACGCTGTCATCCATGGCTGAAGAATAAGCCGGGTGCCGATACATTCTCCACCGGCATCCGTACCCCGGCGAACGCCGGGGCCGGGATCATCAGACACCGCGGACGAAGAACTCCTGCAGCCGTTGCGGCAGGTAGTCCAGCCGACCCGGCGGCGCGCCGCGTGCGAAGCCGATGTGTCCACCCTGCTGCGGCTGTTCCAGTCGCACGTAGCGCGAAACCTCGGGCGCGCGCGGCAGACTCGATGCCGGGACGAAGGGATCGTTGAGTGCGTTCAGCACCAGATGCGGAATCCGCACGCCGCCAAGCCACGGCTTGCCCGAGGCGCGGTTCCAGTAGTCCTCCGTGCTGCGAAAGCCGTGCACCGGCGCGGTGTATTCGTTGTCGAACTCGTACAGGTTGCGGCTCGCGCGCAACCGGTCGACATCGGCAACACCGGGAAACTGCTGCACCTTCGCCAGCGCCTTCGGCTTGAGCGTGGCGAGGAACATCTTCGTGTAGACGCGGTTCAGTCCGCGCGCTAGTGCGGCTCCGCCGGCGGCCAGATCGAGCGGCGAGCCAATAGACGCTGCTGCCGTCACGAACCCGGCGTCCTCGCCGCGCTCGCCCAGCCACTTGGCAAGCATATTGCCGCCGAGCGAGATTCCGACCGCATAAAGCGGCGCAAGCGGCCAGCGTTCATGAACGCGCCGGAGAATCCAGTCGCCTTCATCCGAATCGCCCGAGTGATACGCGCGCACGAGGCGGTTCGATTCGCCGGAACAGCCGCGGAAGTGCGCGACGACACCCCGCCAGCCGCGATCGGCGGCATCGCGCATCAGCGATCGCGAATAATGGCTCTGCGAGTCGCCTTCGAGGCCGTGAAACAGCACGAGCAGCGGTGCCGAGGACACCTCCGGTTCGGGCATCGCGAAGTCGGCGTCGATGAAATCCCCGTCCGGGGATTCCCAGCGCTCGCGCCGGTAGGCAACGCGCGGCAGCGGCACCAGGCGCGCCGGCACGATGGTCTGCAGATGACCGCCGGGCAGCCAGACCGGCGCGACATACCGCGTGGCGTCCGGCGTATTCAATGGAGGATCGCGTGCGGCTCCGACGTGCTGACCACCTCGCCGCCACTGGCCTGCGACGCGTGATGGAGCACCATTTTCCATCCGGCCGAGGTCTTTACGAAGGCGTTGGTCGCGATGACATTCACCACCTGCTGGGCCTTACCCTCGCCGACCAGCACTTCCTCGATGACGTTGTGCACGGCTACCGTCGGCGTATCGAGCGACTTGCGCGACGTGCCGCGCACATGCAAGGGGCCATTGGCAAGGATCGCAGTCCAGGAGGCGCGCACCGCCGCAAAACCCAGCAGGCGCGGGCCGTTCGGGTGAATGCAGACAACGTCGTCATCCTCGAGCCAAAGTTCGACCACGGCGTCCGCGTCTGCGGCTTCGAGCGCCTCGTAAAACGCGCGCTCGCATTCCTCCGGCGAGGCGAACAGCAGCGGTTTCGTCAGCCGCGACATGGACGGGCTCGCGTCGGCTGCCTCAGTGTCCGTGTGCCACTTCACCCGGCCGCAGGCGATAGACGGTGCCGCAATACGGGCACATCGCTTCGCCGGTGCTGGCGACATCGAGGAACACTCGCGGGTGGTGATTCCACACCGGCATCGCCGGGTTGGGGCAGAAGGCCGGCAGATCGCGTGCAGCCAGCTCGACGAACGGCGCTTCGGTGTGCGGACCCTTCACGGGCGTGTCGGTTGGGTTCATGCGAGCGTGAGCCAGTCGTGATACTTGGCCGCGCGGCCGTTGACCGCCTCGAAGAACAGCGACTGGAGCTTTTCCGTGACCGGGCCGCGCTGGCCCGCGCCGATCACACGGCCATCGAGTTCGCGGATCGGCGTGACTTCGGCGGCGGTTCCGGTGAAGAACGCCTCGTCGGCCAGGTAGACGTCGTCGCGCGTCATCGGCATCGATGCGACCTCGTAACCCAGGTCGTGCGCCAGCTGGATGATCGTCGCGCGCGTGATGCCGGTGAGTCCCGACACCATCTCCGGTTCGAACACCCTGCCGTTCTTGACGATGAAGAGGTTTTCGCCCGCGCCTTCGGCGACGAAGCCCGAAGTATCGAGCAGCAGCGCTTCGTCATAGCCGTCGCGCACCGCTTCCTGATTCGCGAGAATCGAATTGACGTAGTGACCCGCCGTCTTGCTGCGCACCATCGAGACGTTGATGTGGTGGCGCTGGAACGATGAGGTCTTCACGCGGATGCCGCGCTGCAGGCCCTCTTCGCCGAGATAGGCGCCCCACGGCCAGGCCGCGATAGCGACGTGCACAGCGGCGCCCTTGGGGCTCACGCCCATCTTCTCCGAGCCATAGAACGCCAGCGGCCGCAGATAACAGGACTCGAGCTTGTTCGCACTCACGACCTCACGCTGTGCTTCGACCAGCTGCTCGCGGCTGTACGGGATCTCCATCAGGAAGATCTTCGCCGAGTTGAAGAGCCGGTCGGTGTGTTCCTTCAACCGGAAGATCGCGGGGCCGCGCTCGGTCTTGTAGGCGCGCACGCCCTCGAATACGGCCAGCCCATAGTGCAGCGAATGCGTCAGCACGTGCGTCGTGGCATCGCGCCACGGCACCAGCTTGCCGTCGTACCAGATGAAGCCGTCGCGATCGGCCATCGACATCGCGCTCTCCCTTCAGTCGCCTGTTGCGACGGATTCTAGCGAACGATGACACGTCGTCCGGATGAGGCGCCGACCAGAATGGAACCGGGCCGCGCTGCGCGGCCCGGTCCGCGTATGCGAAAAGACTAGAAGCGGAAGCTGACGCCGACGGCGACGCCGTTGAAAGTCAGCGATTGCATCGGCTTGCCGGCATCGAAGTCGTAATCGAGGTAACGCCAGGCCGCGACGACATCACCCCAGCCGAAGGAGTAGCCAAGCCCGATGATCGCTTGCCAGGTGAGGTCGGAGTTGCCGGTACCGATGTCGGCGTAGTACGGCACGAACCAGCGCAGGTCGCTACCGAAGCGAGCCCGGCCCCTCACACCGACGATCGCATCCCAGTCGGTCGTGCTGACTTCGCTACGGCCCGTCCGCGCGATGCCGGCCGGCCCGGTGCCGACGAATGACCAATTCAGCGTCTGGTCCATGTCGAGCATGCGTGCGCCGAATACCAGCCCCGTGCTGTACGCCGGTTGCTCGATGAAGGAATAAGTCCCCGCCAGGGTCAGAATGTTCGTTTTGACATCAAGGCTGAGATTCGCCGACACGCCCGCCGCGAGTGTCTGGCCGCGGATCACGAAGTCGCGCGAGCCGGCCTTTGTCGAGCCGAGGTCTGCATAGACCCAGTCGACGAGACCACCCCACCGGCCCTGCTGAACTTCCAGAGTGCCCATGAACACCATCTTGAGGCTTTCAAGGACATCCTCCGCGTCGACAGTGACCGAAGGACCGCCCGCACCGCTTGGGAACTCGGTAGTCCCGCTAAGGCCGGGAAACCAGCCGTAGACCGACGCGCGCAGCTGCATCTCATCCGGGCGAGCCTGTGCGTTAACGTCGGCCGTCGTTCCTGCCACTACTGTCGCGACTGAAACGGCCGCGGCTGCGCGACCCCAGATCGAATGCTGATTCATCACGTGTCCTCCTTCTTCTAATTACTTATCTCGCGCCTGACCTTCGAACTACGCCCGGCATCGCGCGTGCTCGTGCCCGCAGGCCACGCAGTTTAGCCGCGAGAAAGCCGCCTCGTCGGGCGATATCGGACACAATGCGATTCGTAGTCGACTTTCGCTCCCCTACGATTCTATGGACGCCAAGACGCAGACTCTTCGGCGACGCCTCGGCTAGCGAGCATCCGCGGAATTAGAGCCTTCTGCACGGCAAACCCGCATCGCAACGAATGAAAACGTCTTTCCTGTTCGGTGACGATCCACAGGTGGCGCAGGTGCGGCGCGACGCTTTCATGCGCGGCGCACGCGCCGCCGCTCCTGCGCTGGTGGCGACGTCGATCTGGGCGCTCGTCACGGGCGTGGCGATGATCAAAACCGGCCTCACGACCGCACAGGCGCTGGCGATGACACTGTTCGTGTATGCCGGCAGTGCGCAGATGGCGGCATTGCCGATGATCGCCGCCGACGCTCCGGTCTGGGTCGTGATGCTGACGGCGACGGTCGTGAACCTGCGCTTCGTCATCTTCTCGGCCACGTTGTGGTCTTTCTTCAGCTCGATGCCGATGAAGCGCCGCATGATGCTCGGCTACGTGACGGCCGACATCAGTCTCGCACTCTTCATGGCGCGGTATGCGAGTGCGCCGCCAGCGCAGCGTGGCAACAGCGAGCAGACCTGGTTCCTGCTCGGCGCGTCTGCGGCGATCTGGCTCTCGTGGCAGCCGTTGTCGATCGTCGGCATCTTCCTGGCGGAACTGATACCCGGGCAGTGGGGGCTGGAATTCGCCGCGATCCTGGCGCTAATCGCGATCACGCTGCCGATGCTCCAGGGCCGGGCCGCCATGGCCGGTTGCCTCACCGCAGGCGCCGTCGCCGTTGTCGCAGCCCCGCTACCGCTGAAGCTCGGGCTCCTGGTGGCTGTCATCGCCGGGATGGCGGTGGCGATGGCGGCCGATCTGCTCGCCGGTCGGACGTCAGGAGGCAGCACACGATGATGTCCGGTACCGAGATCTGGCTGACGATCGCCGGCCTGACGCTGGTGACGTTCGTCACGCGCAACCTGTTCCTGGTGCTGGGGCACAAGGTGGCACTGCCTGAGCGTGTGCAGCACGCGCTGCGCTACGCCCCGGCCTGCGCACTGGTCGCACTGATCGTGCCAGAAGTGCTGCTGCAGTCGGGCAACCTCGCGCTCGACGTCGACAACCCGAAACTCGTTGCCAGCATCGTCGCGATTGCGACGCTGCTACTGACCCGCCGCGCGGTCGCAGCGATCGGTCTCGGCATGCTCGCCTATACGGCGATCCGATTGCTCTGAATCAGCGGAGTTTGCAAGTCAGTGCGCGCGACGTGCCTTCACGGCCGGCAGCACCCAGACGAGCAGAACGATCGTGGCCGTCAGCACCAGTGTTGCCGCCATCGCGAACGCTGTTGCCGCGCCCGCTGCGAACCAGATCCAGCCGAACGCCGCGGACGCCGGCAGCAGCAGCAGCCCTTTGGTGAGGTAGTACCAGCCGTAAGCGGTGCCAAGCGCGGCAGGCGCGACGAGGTCGGCGATCAGCGCCCGCTCGGCGCCTTCGGTTGCCGCCATGTACACGCCCAAAAGAACCGCAATGACCCAGAGCAGCGTTGCCTCGACTGACCAGCGCAAGCGCCACGAACAGCAGCGCGTGCACGCTCCAGCCGGCGATCAGCAGCGGGATGCGGCCGATGCGATCGGACCACGCCGACAGCGGCACGGCGAGCAGCGTCGAAGTCGCGGCGACCACTGCCCACAGCAGGGCGACCTGCGTAGGCGGCAATCCGATATCCGTGGCGCGCAGCAGGATGAACGCGTTTGACGCCTGCCCCAGCGTGAATAGCACGAGCGCCATGAGCATGCGGCGAAACGCCGGCGGCAAGGTGCGCCAGGTCCAGTCGGGCCGCTTCGCGTGCGCAAGCTCGATCGATCCGGGTTCGCGAATGGCGAGCGCCAGTGCAACACAGAGCGCACCAGGCAGCGCCGCCCACAGCAGGATGTCGCGGATCGGAACGTGCAGCGCAAGCAGCCCGGCCGCCAGCAAAGGACCGATCACCGCGCCGGCATTGTCGAAGGCCCGGTGCAGTCCGAACGCGAGGCCGCGCTGCGCCGCGGGCACCGAGTGCGCCAGCAGTGCGTCACGCGGCGACGAGCGCAGGCCCTTGCCGAGCCGATCGAGCACGCGCAGGACCAGCAATGCCGGCCAGGCGGTCACCAGTGCAATCGCCGGCCGCGCGACGGCGGCCAACCCGTAGCCGACGACCACGAAACCCTTTGCGCGTCGCACGCGGTCGTACCAGACGCCCGAAACGAGCTTCAGCAGTGCCGCGGTCGCCTCGGCAGCGCCTTCGATGAAGCCCAGTGCACGCGGCCCGGCCGAGAGGACGGTGGCGAGATACAACGGAATGAGCGGATAGACCAGTTCCGAGGCGGCGTCATTGAGCAGGCTGATCGCGCCAAGCATCCACACCGTGGATGGCAGGGTTCGCAGCGCCGATCGCATTACTAGTGCGCGAAGACCGCGTGCCAGAGCCGCCGCACCGCATCGGCCTCGCGCTCGACTTCCTCGGGAGCAACGCGCGCACGTTCGGCACCGTTCAGACGCAGCCGGTGCTGGATCAGCCGGAAAGTGCGGTAGGCGTCCGCAACCTGGCGCGCGAGCCCCGCATCGATCAGGCCCATTGCACCCGCCATCTGCAGCAGCGCGATGTTTCCGAGATTGCGGATCAGTTCGGGCCGCGCATGCGCGTGTGCCAGTACAAGGTACTGCACGATGAACTCGATATCGACCATGCCGCCGCGGTCGTGCTTCAGGTCGAAGAGTCGCGTCGCGTTCGGATGGCCGTCGAGCATCTTCTGTCGCATGGCTAGCACCTCCGTGCGCAGCGCCGGCAACTCGCGTTCGCGTGAGAGGATCCAGGCACGCTCGTCCTCGAACCGTCGGCCGAGTTCGGCATCGCCACAGGAATAGCGCGCACGCGTCAGCGCCTGCGTTTCCCAGACCCACGCGCCAAGGCCGTCCTCGTTGCGCTGGTAGCGCGAGAACGCGTCAAACGAAGAGACCATCAGCCCTGCGCTGCCGTTGGGCCGCAGCCGCAGATCGACATCGAACAGGATCCCGGACGAAGTCTGTGTCGTGAGCCAGATGACCATGCGGCGTGCCAGCGTCGAATAGATCTCCGGCGCATCGGCGTGCGGATCGTCGTAAAGGAAGATGAGGTCGAGGTCCGAGGCGTAGCCCAGTTCCTTGCCGCCGAGCTTGCCGTAGGAAACGACGGCAAACGCCGGAACCTCGCGGTGCCGCTTTGCGACAGTCTTCCACGCGCACTCCAGCGTCAGCGCGAGCGTCGCATCGGCGAGTGCCGAAAGGTGATCGGCGAGCCGCTCGACCGTCAGCCGGTTATCGAGATCGGCGACGAGCAGCCGGAACACCTGTGCGTGGTGGACGTCGCGCAGAAGATTCATCTGCGCCTCCTGGTCACCGTCGGCTTCGATCAGCTGTACGCGCACGCCCTCGGCCCACGCGGCCCAGTCGGGCGTATTTTCGTTGCCGAACTGCTCGACGCGCTCGTCGAGCAGTTCATCGAGCAGGATCGGGTGCCGCACCAGGTAGTCGGTCGCCCAGCGACTTGCGGCCAGCAGGCGCATCACGCGCTCGAGCGCCGCCGGAAACTGGTGCAGCAGCGACACGTAGGTGCTGCGGCCCGCGATCACATCGACCAGCTGCGCGAAACGCGCGAAAAGCTCGTCCGGCCCGATGTCCTGCGACGCGCCGGAGGCGCGCGCCCGCTCGGTCGCCGCGGTCAGTCCGGATTTCAACAGCCCCTCGATGCGCGTGCGCGCGCCGTCGTTGGCGACCTGCACGCGGCGCGAGGCCATGACGCCGCGGAGGCGCTGCGCCGTGCTCGCCGGGTCGCCGTAGCCCATCGCGCGCAGGTGCTCCGTCAGCGCGCCATTGTCCTCGGGCCGGCCCGACGGTCCCGAGGGCAACGGCAACGGGGCAGACTGCGCGGCAGGTTCGACAAACACACCGTCGAACGCGCCGGCCACGAATTCCCGTACCGCGTGATACTGGTCGACGAGTGAATCGGCGTCGCGCGCCCCCATCAGTGCGGCGACACGCGTGCGCGACGCGGTATCAGGCGGCAGGATGTGCGTCTGCGCGTCGTCCACGTACTGCAGCGCATGTTCGAGGTCGCGCAGAAACTCGTAGCATGCAGCGAGCCGCGCGCTGATGTCGCGTGGGAGCGAACCCAGCTCGGCGAGGCACGCCAGCGTCGCCAGCGTCGAGCGAGAGCGCAGTCGTGGCTCGCGGCCTCCGCGGATGACCTGGAACGTCTGCGCCAGGAATTCGATCTCGCGTATGCCACCGCGATCGAGCTTGACGTTGTCACCGCGGTGGTCGCGCCCGGCATTTCGTCGCGAGGTTTCGGCGCGAATCAGCGCGTGAAGTTCGCGCAATGAGGCGATCGCGCCGTAGTCGAGGTACTTGCGGAAGACGAAAGGCCGCACGATGTCTTCGAGTGCGGCCCGCTGTACCGCGAACTGCTCGGTGGTGGCGAAGACCGGCGCAGATACGACGCGCCCCTTCAGCCATGCGAACCGCTCCCATTCGCGGCCCAGCGCGACAAGGTACTCCTCCATCATCGCGTTCGACACGACAATCGGACCCGAATCGCCGTTCGGCCGCAGTCGCATGTCGACGCGGAAGACAAAGCCGTCGCCGGTGGTGTCCGACACGGCGCCGATGACGCGCCGCCCGAGGCGCTCGAAGAACTCGTGGTTCGACAGCGGACGCGTTGCCCCGGCATAGTCACCGGCGGCGAGTGTCGTGCCGTCCTCGTCATAGACGAACACCAGGTCGATGTCGGACGACACGTTGAGTTCGGCGCCGCCCAGCTTGCCCATGCCGACTACCAGCAGGTCCTGTGGCGTGCCATCGGCGCTGCTCGGTATGCCGTGCACCCGCGCCAGATCGTGCGCATGCCAGGCGACGGCCGACTGGACCGCGAGCTCGGCCAGCGCCGTCGTCGTCTGCACCACTTCGTGCAGGTCGGCTGCCCCAGTCGCATCCCGCGCAATCAACGCCAGCATCACGCGTCGGCGCAGTCGCCGGAGTGCGGCAGAAAATGCTTCGGCGCCCGGTTCCGGCGGCAGTTCGGCCGCGAGCGCGGTTCGCAAACGCTCGCCGCTCCACGGTGCTGCGGCGAGCGACTGAAGCAGGCCGAGTCGGATTTCCGCGGAACTAGCGTGGCCGGTTTCGAGGTCAAGCGCCCGGCCGACATAGCGCGAAAGCGCGGCGACCTCGGTCAGTGCGGCGGGCGCGCCACGCCAGTCGGTCTCAGTGCCTGGAATGCAATGGTTCACGTTTGATTTCGCGTGCGCGGAGCCGGGTTCTGACCTTGATCTATCGGGTGCGCGAAAGCGTCGGTTGCCGAGTGAGAGCGCACCGGAAAATCGAGGGCTGTGTGATAAAGTGGCCGAGCTTAAAAAGGGCCGGCCGTGGCACGCCGCACCGATGAATTATGGCGCCGCGCAACCGGTGCGACAGCCCGTCGATTGTAGTTTCTCCGGTCGCGAACCGCTTTGCCCCCGGACCCCGCCCCACCACCATGATCCCGCGGATACGCTGGAACGGCTGCGCTGCTGCCGCATCCAACCCCGCTGACTCCTCGCCGCAATGACACCTCCCTCCGATCGTCCACCGACACTGGCACGTGAGCTGAGTGCCCGCGCGGTTGCGATCGAGCACGCTCTCGAGCTGGCAGTCGACGAGCAGATCGAGCACGGGCTGCAGGCCGCCAAGGAGTCGATTGCTCGCCGTTACGGCGTCCACGCGCTAAACGTGGTTCGGGCGACACTGAAATTGCTGGGCTGGATGCTGGTGGCGGCGCTCTTCGCTTTCGGTTCGCTGTTGCTCGCACTGCGCTACTGGCTGCTGCCGGACATCGATGCGATGAGACCACGCATCGAGTCGATTGCCAGTTCGGCGCTGAAGGCCCCGGTCAGCATCGGCCGCATCGAGGCCAGCTGGAGTGGACTGAATCCGGTACTCGCCCTGAACGACGTACAGGTCCGCGGCCGCGGCGGCGGCGCCGCTCTCGCGCTGCCGCGCATCGAAGGCACGTTGTCGTGGTCCAGCATTCCTGCGCTGGAACCCCGCTTTGCGCGGCTGCGCATTCACGCGCCCGAACTCGAGATCGCGCTGCTCGACGGCGGCGCCGTGTCCGTCGGAGGCATCCTCATCGATCCGAAGGACCGCGGCGGCGACAGCCAGATCCTCGACTGGCTGCTCGAGCAGGGGCAATTGCTGATACGCGACGCCCGCCTGCGCCTGCGCGATGAGCGCGTGACCCCGGCGCGCCAGATCGAGTTTTCGGACGTGGATCTTCTGCTGGAATCCGCTTTCGGCGGCAATCGCTTCGGCCTGCGCCTGGCCCCGCCGCCCTCGTTCGCCGCGCCGATCGACGTACGCGGCGAGTTCCGCCCGCCGCCCTTCGGCCGCCGGTCTGACTGGCGCCGCTGGAGCGGCGAGCTCTTTGCGCAGGTCGACTACATCGACCTGGCCTTGCTGAACGAATGGTTCGAAGCGCCCGTCGCGGTGAGTCGTGCGCACGGGGCGCTGCGGGGTTGGCTGCGCTTCGACGCAATGGACATCGTCGGCGGCACCGCAGACCTGGCGCTGAAAGACGTTGACGCTCGCCTCGCCAAGGATCTTGCACCGCTGAAGCTCGGTTCGTTCCAGGGCCGTGTTTCGCAGAGCCGCTGGGGCGACGCGGCGCGTGGTGGCCAGCAGCTGACGCTGGCAGGTGTCACCTTCGTGCTGGCGAGCGGCGCGGAGTTTCCGCCGCTCGACCTGACGTACCGCTTTACGCGTTCCAGCGGTGAACGGCCACAGCGCTCTGAAGTGGAGGGTTCGCGCATCGATCTCGCGACTCTTGCCGGCATCGCAACGCACGTGCCGCTCGGCCGGTCGTTGCGCGAAACCATCGCCCGCTACGCGCCGCAGGGTCGGCTGACAGATGTCACGATGCGCTGGGACGGCGCCGAACCCGAGTGGCGAACAATGACCGGGCAGGCGCGGTTCGATCAGTTGTCGATCGCAGCCCAGCCACCGGCAGCGGGCGACCGTGTCGGTACGCCGGGATTCGAACGCCTGAGTGGCCGCGTCGAGTTGGGCGGCGGTGCGGGCGCACTGAATATCGCGACGCGCAACGCGGTCGTGGTGTTCCCCGGCGTTTTCCAGGAACCGCGCATTCCGATCGACAGCATGCAGGCCGACCTCCGTTGGAAGGCCGGCAACGGTCTGGAAGCCCGCATTGAAAACCTGCAGATCCAGAATGCGGACTTCGACATCTCGACAACCGGCACATGGAATGCATCGCCTGACGGCGCGGGCAGCGGACGAGCTGACCTGACCGGCCGCATCGACCGCCTCGAGGCGCAACATGCGCATCGTTACGTTCCGCTCGACGCCGGCGAAGGCACGCTGGCATGGCTGCGGCACGCGATTCTCGAAGGACGCGTCGACCAGGGAACCTTCAGACTGCGCGGCGATCTGGCGAAGTTTCCGTTTCCTGTCGTCGCCGACGGCGAGTTCCGGGCTGCGGCGCGTGTCCGTGGCGGCGTGCTGGATGTGGCGCCGGAGATCGAGCCCGACGGACAGCGCACGCCGGGCAAGCCATGGCCGTTGCTGCGCGAGATCGATGCGGACCTGCTGTTCGAGCGGCAGGGCCTGTCGATCCGCGCCCAGCGTGGATCGATCAACGGCGCCCGGATCGGTGAGACGGTCGCCCGCATACCGGATCTTGCCCACGACGCAACGCTCGAGGTTCGCGGGCAGGCGAGCGGCGAACTCGCCGCCATGATCGGCTACGTTAACGCGAGTCCGGTCTCCCGATGGACTGCCGGCATCACGCGCAATGCGGAGGCGCACGGCACCGCAAAGGTCGATCTGAAGCTCGACATTCCGCTGCTGCATGCGCAGGACGCGCGCGTCAATGGATCGCTGCAGTTGCAGAACAATGACGTCACGCTCACCGACGCGCCGCCGTTCACGCGCGCGAGCGGCGTGCTTGCCTTCAATGAGCGCGGCATCCGTTTCAACAACCTGGCGGCGGGCTTCCTCGGTGGACAGGCCCGCCTGGATGCATCGACGCGAGCTGATGGCACGATCATCGTCAGTGCGACCGGGACGGCGACACCCGTCGGCCTGCGGGGTGCGATCGAGATTGACGTGGTTCGGCGACTGCTTGATCGCGCCCAGGGCAGCGCACGTTACACCGCCAGCTTCACGGCCCAGGGCGGCGCGCTCGTGGTACGTGCCGACACCGATCTCGTCGGCATGAGCATCGACGGCATTGCGCCGCTGCGCAAGGCGGCGGCCGAGGCGATGCCTTTACGCGTCGAGCGGTCAAGCCGCAATGGCGATGTCGGGCTGCGCGTGACCGCGGGCAACTTTCTCGCAGTGCACACGGATCACCACCGCGAAGGCGATGTGGCGCGACTGGTGCGCGGGGTGGTCGCGGTCAACGAGCCGGCGAATGCGCCGGAAAGCGGCATGCTGATCCAGGTCAGCGTGCCGCGTTTCGACGTCGAGGCCTGGGCCAAGTGGCTGGATGTCGATCTCGGCAACTCATCGCGCTCGACCGCGGCTGGCGAGGATCATTTCCGCGTTGACTACGTGGCACTGCGGACGCCGGAACTGGTCATCGACCGACGGATTTTCCGCAACGTGACGCTGGGCGCGTCGCGCACGGAAGCCGGTGGTTTCAACGCGAACGTCAACTCGGATGGAATCGTCGGCCACATCGGCTGGCGTCCCGGTGCGGTGGGCAGCGCAGGGGCAGCAAGCCTCGGAATAGTGACGGCGCGCCTGTCCAAACTGCTGATACCGGCCAGCAAGAAGGACGATGTCGTCGGGGTGCTGCAGGCACCGGCGCGCCAGTACCCCGCCTTCGACGTGACAGTGGAGAACCTCGAGCTCGGTCCGACCAAATACGGTCATGTCGAACTAGCGGCGGTCAACTCGGGCGCGGGCAGCACCGCGATGTGGAAACTGACCCGTCTTGAAGTGAACAACGCGGACATGAAAGCAAGCGCCACCGGCGACTGGGCGTACGGGGCGGCCGGCCCGCGGCGCATGCGCATCGCGTTCACGCTAAACACGAGCGATGCAGGCGCGACACTTGGGCGCTTCGGCATCCCGGGCGCCGTCTCCCTGGGCACCGGCACACTCGAAGGAAATCTCGATTGGGCCGGTTCGCCGCTCGACCTCGACTACGCGTCGCTGGGCGGCAACCTCCGACTGCAAGTCGACAACGGCCGATTCATGAAGGTCGACAATCGCGGTGCCGGCCGACTGCTCACGCTGCTGTCATTGCAGTCGCTGTCGCGGACGCTGACGGCCGATGCGCGCGAGTCGTTCGGCGAAGGCTTCGCCTTCAGCGCGATCAAGGCCGATGCCACGGTGGCGCGCGGCGTGATGTCCACTGAGAACTTCAGCATGACTGGCGCAAGTGCGGCAGCGTTCATATCGGGCAGCGTCGACCTGCGCAACGAGACCCAGCAATTGCACCTGGTGGTCCTGCCGGAGATCGATGCGTCGACCGCCGCGATCGCGCTGGGCGTCGCCAATCCGATACTGGGCCTGGGTGCGCTGCTGGCGAACATGGTGCTGAAGGCGCCGCTGTCGAAGGCATTTGCGCTCGATTACGACATCACCGGAACGTGGAACGATCCGGTGATCACGCGCCGCAGTCGCGTTGCGGCCAATCCGCCGGAGTCCGTGCGATGACCGAAACGTCCCGCTCAACCACCTTGCGCGTCGCTGCGGTTCAGATGGTGTCCACGCCGCGCGTCGAAACGAATCTCCAGACGGCGGGGAAGCTGATCGCCGAAGCCGCCGCGACCGGGGCGAAACTGGTCGCGCTGCCCGAGTACTTCTGCCTGATGGGCATGCACGACACCGACAAGGTGCAGGTGCGTGAACCCCTCGGCCGCGGCCCCATCCAGGCGTTTCTCGCGCAGCAGGCCAGGCAACATCGCATCTGGCTGGTCGGCGGCACGCTGCCGCTCGAAGCGCCATCCGCCGACCGCGTCCTCAACAGCACGCTGGTGTTCGATCCGCAGGGCGAGCGCGTCGCCCGTTACGACAAGGTGCACTTGTTCCGCTTCACCCGTGGCATCGAGAGTTACGACGAGGCCGCCACTATTGCCCCCGGCAGTGAGGTGTCGACCTTCGCTCTGGCGGCGCCCGACGGCCCGTCGCTGAAGGTGGGCCTGTCGGTCTGCTATGACCTGCGCTTCCCCGAGTTGTATCGCGCGATGGGCCAGCCCGACCTGATTCTGGTGCCGGCTGCATTCACGGCCACGACCGGCCGTGCCCACTGGGAAACGCTGCTGCGTGCCCGGGCGATCGAGAACCTTTGCTACGTGCTTGCTTCCGCCCAGGGCGGGCGACACGAGAACGGCCGGGCTACGTTCGGGCATTCGATGCTGATCGACCCGTGGGGAGAGATCATCGCCAATCGCCCTGAAGGCGCCGGGGTTGTGTTCGGCGACATCGACCCGCAAGTCATCGCCCGCTGCCGCACGTCGCTACCGGCGCTTAACCACCGCGTTATGTAAGGACCTTTCCGGGCGCGCACCTTTACACTGGCGCGCTCGTATCCGTGCAGGCCTGCCGTCAGACCGACGCGCGAACTGCGACCGCCACACGATCACCCGACGCCGCGCATGAGACTTTCAGACCCCGCACTAGACCGCCTGGCGACTGCCAAGGCGCTGCTGCTCGACCCCTATGGCCTCGACGAAAGCCGCCTGCAGAAAGTGCTGGCGACCATCTTCGAGCATCGGGCCGACTATGCCGACCTGTACTTCCAGTACACGCGCAACGAGTCCTTCTCGCTCGAGGAAGGCATCGTCAAGAGCGGCAGCTTTGACATCGAGCAGGGTGTCGGCGTGCGCGCCGTGGCGGGTGACCGTACGGCCTTCGCCTACTCGGACGACATTTCGCTCGACTCGCTGACCGAAGCAGCCGTCACCGCCCGTGCGATTGCACGACAGGGCAGCGGACGCACGCGTGTCGCCCCCAGCGTGGCGCCGCGCCGCCAGGTGGCCCTGTACGGCACCGACGATCCGGTCGCGTCGCTTGGCGCGGTCGAGAAGATCCGTTTGCTCGAGCGTATCGAGCAGCTCGCCCGTGCACGCGACCCGCGCGTCAAGCAGGTGATGGCGAACATCGGCGCCGAATACGACGTCGTGCTCGTGGCTCGCAGCGATGGCGTGCTGGCCGCCGACGTGCGGCCGCTGGTCCAGTTGTCGGTCAACGTCATCGTCGAGGAGCACGGCCGGCGCGAACAGGGGTTTTCCGGCGGCGGCGGTCGCCACGACCTCGGCTTCTTCACCGAGGAGCAACTCGCCGAGCACGCGCACAAGGCGGTCGACCAGGCGCTCGTGAACCTGGCGGCGCGACCGGCGCCGGCGGGCGTCATGCCGGTCGTGCTGGGCCCCGGCTGGCCGGGCATCCTGCTGCACGAAGCGGTCGGCCATGGCCTCGAAGGCGACTTCAACCGCAAAGGCTCGAGTGCGTTTGCAGGCCGCGTCGGAGAACGTGTTGCTTCGCCCGGCGTGACCGTCGTCGACGACGGCACGCTGGAAAACCGCCGCGGGTCGCTGAACATCGACGACGAGGGCAATCCAACGCAGCGCACCGTGCTGATCGAGGACGGCATCCTGCGCGGCTACATCCAGGACACGCTGAATGCGCGCCTGATGAAAGTCGCACCGACCGGCAACGGCCGTCGGGAATCGTTTGCACACCTGCCGATGCCGCGCATGACCAATACCTACATGCTCGCCGGCAAGAACGATCCGGAAGAGATCATCCGCTCGGTCAAGTCGGGGCTGTACGCGTCCAACTTCCGCGGTGGCCAGGTCGACATCACCAATGGCAAGTTCGTATTCGGCATGGCCGAGGCCTACCTGATCGAAAACGGCCGCATCACGTCACCGGTCAAGGGTGCGACGCTGATCGGCAACGGCCCGGATGCGCTGACGCGCGTGACGATGATCGGCAACGACATGTCGCTGGACCTCGGCATCGGCACCTGCGGCAAGGACGGCCAGAGTGTGCCGGTGGGCGTCGGTCAGCCGACGCTGCGCATCGAAGGACTGACGGTCGGCGGCACGGGCTGACCCCGCGCGCTGCTCGCATACGCGACCCTGCGGGTCGCACCGACGCTCGCAGCGGAATGCAGTTTGGCGCGTCGCCTTGGGGCGGCCCGGCGGCGGCGCGCAGATCAATCGCAGGCGGGATCGCTTCGCCATTGCCGCGGCACGGCGCTTGGCATAATTCACGCAAAAACAAGAAGCAATCTCAGGGAGGCCCGCTGAAATTCCTGCCGCCGATCGTGTGGCTGACGCGCCTGCTCGTCGGCGCGTATCCCGCGCTGGATCGGGTCCGCGCCGACCGCGGCGCAGCGCATTTATTTCGGCAATCACACGAGCCACATGGACACCGTCGTGCTGTGGGCCGCACTGCCCGAGGAACTGCGCTCGAACACGCGACCGGTCGCCGCCAAGGACTACTGGGACAAGCCGGGCATCCGCGGCGTCATCGCGCGTGACGAACTGAACGTCGTGATGGTCGATCGCAGTCGCGAGGACCCCAACGCCGACCCGCTCGACCCGTTGAAGGACGCGCTCGAGCACGGTTTCTCCCTGATCATCTTTCCCGAGGGAACGCGCAGCGCGCAGCCGCTGCCGGGCCCCTTCAAGAGCGGGCTGTACCACCTCGCCAGCGAGTTCCCGCACGTGGAACTGATACCGGTGTACATCGAGAACCTGCATCGCAGCATGCCGAAGGGCGCGCTGCTGCCGGTGCCGATCATCTGCACGGTCCGCTTCGGCGCGGCGCTGTCGCTGGCACCCGGCGAAGACAAGGATCTCTTCCTCGAGCGCGCCCGCGCCGCCGTGATCCGACTGGCGAGCTGATGAACCTGACGCTCAACGAAACCTTCCTCGCGGTCTTCTGCACGCTGGCGATCATGTCGGCGGTGGCGACCGGCATAGGCCAGTGGGCCGCGCATCACACGCTCGACTCGGTGCGTCTGGCGCGTCTGGGCAAGCTCAATTCGCGCGTGCGCGGCTCGTGGTCGGTGCTGGCGGTATTCACCATCGCGTTCGCGCTCGGCCCGAATGCGCTGCTGGTGGTCTTCGCGCTGGCGTCGTTCTTCGCGCTGCGCGAGTTCGTGTCGCTGACACCGATCAAGTCCACGGACCACTGGGCGCTCGTGCTCGCGTTCTACGTGGTGATCCCTGCACAGTACGTCCTGCTCGGCTTCGGCCGCGCCAGCGTGTTTGCGACCTTCATCCCGGTCTACGTCTTCCTGCTGCTGCCGGTCGTGGTCGCGATCCGCCAGGACAACGAACGCTTTCTCGAGCGCGTCGCCAAGGTGCAGTGGGGTCTGATGATCAGCGTCTACTGCATCAGCCATGCACCGGCGATCGCCACGCTGCCGATCCGCGGTTACGAGGGACGCGGGCCGCTGCTGCTGCTGTTCTTCCTGCTGGTGCTGTTCCTCACCGACCTGCTGCAGATCGTCTTCAGTGCGATGCTGGGCGGCCGGGCGCTGAAGTCGAACCCCAACAAGACCGCCAAGGGCGTGCTCGCGGGCAGCGCCTGCGGCGCGCTCATCGGCACCTTGCTCTGGTGGATGACGCCATTCAATTGGTGGCAGGCGCTCGTCATGTCGCTCGTCATCGTCGGCACCGGCTATCTCGGCAGCGTGGTGCTGGCAGCGGTCAAGCAGAGCCTGGGGGCGCGCCTCTGGGACACGGAGTTCGAGTTGACGCGGGGCGTGCTGGAACGTCTCGACGCGCTGACGTTTGCCGCGCCGCTGTTCTGGCAGATCACCCGCTACTTCTGGGTCATACGTGCAGACATCTGATCGGGGTCAACGGCCACCGACTTGCAGCCCTGCCGCAACCTCGGGTATCTTGCGACTTCGCGCCCCGCGTTGGTGGCGCGTGCTGAAGATGATGATCCCGACCGCGCGCTTCTGCTTTCACTTTTATGGCTTTTTCCGGCCCCTGGCGGAGAGAGTCGAACGGCGCGCGTAACGAAAGCACGAATCGACCCGAACCGCCAGGCCCAACACCTGGCGGTTTTTTTTCGCCGGGTGGGCCGGCCGGACCAGCCAAGGACCCACGATGGACGGAGCACGAACCATGCGTTACATGACCGATGACCTGCGGATCCGCGAGATCAAGGAACTCGCGCCGCCGTCGCACCTGATGCGCGAGTTTCCCTGCGACGAGACGTCGCATCGGTCACGGTCTTTGAAGCCGCGCAGGCGATCCACCGCATCCTGCACGGCATGGACGACCGGCTGGTCGTCGTGATCGGCCCGTGCTCGATCCACGACCCGTCGGCTGCCCTCGACTACGCCCGCAAGCTGAAGGCCGAGCGCGACCGCCTCGCAGCCGACCTCGAGATCGTCATGCGCGTGTACTTCGAGAAGCCGCGCACGACCGTGGGCTGGAAGGGACTGATCAACGATCCGGACCTCGACGGCAGTTTCCGCATCAACCACGGCCTGCGCGTCGCGCGCGAGCTCCTAATGGAGATCAACGCCGCCGGGCTGCCCGCCGGCTGCGAGTACCTCGACATGATCACGCCGCAGTACATCGCCGACTTCGTCGCGTGGGGCGCGATCGGCGCGCGCACCACCGAAAGCCAGGTGCACCGCGAACTCGCGTCGGGCCTGTCGTGCCCGGTCGGCTTCAAGAACGGCACCGACGGCAACATCAAGATCGCGTCGGACGCGATCAAGGCCGCGCAGCAGCCGCACCACTTCCTGTCGGTCACCAAGGGCGGCCACTCGGCCATCGTCTCCACCAAGGGCAACGAGGACTGCCACATCATCCTGCGCGGCGGCCGACAGCCCAACTTCGACGCGGCGAGCGTCGAGGCAGCGTGCGTCGAACTCGGCAAGGCCGGCCTGGCGCAGCGGCTGATGATCGACGCCAGCCACGCCAACAGCCAGAAGAATCACGCCAACCAGGTGCCGGTGTGCGAAGACATCGCGCAGCAGCTGGCGGCCGGCGACACGCGCATCGTCGGCGTGATGGTCGAGAGCCACCTCGATCGCGGGCCGCCAGGACCTGGTCGCCGGGCAAGCCGCTCGCCTACGGGCAGTCGATCACCGATGCCTGCATCGGCTGGGACGACAGCGTGCGCGTGCCTCGACACGCTGGCCGACGGAGTGCGGCAACGGCGCCTGAAGGCGGCGAGCTACACCGGCAAGTAAGCCAGGACAATAGCGGGGAGAGCGGCCGGAGAGGCGCCACGCCCGCCGCTGCGGCGTCCAGCCGGGATCAGGCTTGCCCTGAACACTCAGGGCGTACCGATTACAGACACGGTCCGCCGATCACGCGCCCCGATACCGAGGTCGGCATCGGCACGATCGCGCCATGGAAGATTGTCACTTGACCATGTCGCGATACGCGTGCCAACTCGCGTGCCCGAGCAGCGGGAAAATGACGACGAGACCCAGCATGAACGTTGCAAATCCGACCGCAGTCAACAGCGCGATCAGCGCCGCCCAGACGAGCGTCGCACGCGGATTGGCCAGACAGCATCTGAGGCTGGTCAGTGCTGCGGTCACGACGTCGACGTCACGATCGAGCAGCATGGGCGCCGTGATGACGCCCAGCACGAACACCGTCAGCGCGAACAAGGCGCCCGCTCCAAAATACGCTACCAGCAGCGGGATATAGCGGCCGGAAAACAGGACATCGGCAGCGAGAACGTTCAGGTCGCGGACTTCGCCGCCGTAGAACAGGGCAAAGATGATCGCGGCCACCCGCTCCCAAAGGATCAGCGCCAACGTAAGGACCAGCCCCCACAGCGCAATCGAACCGAAGTTACGTCGCCACGCGAAGACCGCTGCACCGCCGTCAATCTTCTGTCCCCGCTCGATTTGCTGCGACAGTGCATAGAACACGATGGCGGCGAAAGGCGCCACCAGCAGAAAGCCGCCGACCAGCGCCGGCACCAGATACGTATACCGCCAAGCCACCGCCAGCAGCGCGACGCCAAATGCGGCCACCCACAACCCGTATACAAGGCTGGGCCCGGCAGCACGCTTCAGATCCGACCAGCCGCGGCTGAGCCACAAAAGCGGCCGAGTCGCCTCGACCCGTTGCACCTGCGGAGTGGCAACGCCGGCATCGTGATGATCCATTGTGTGTTCCATGACACCCTCCCCGATCCAGTTGATGCAACGCCGATGACCGCGCCCGGCAAGACGACCCGCGCGTCGGAACATCATAGGCGCGCTTCGGCTCAATGGCGCACCGTTCGACGACACGGGAGGCCGTGCGGCTTGCACGCCGTTTCCTTCCGCAGTGCATCGAAACAACGGGCCGCCGCTCGTCGGCGCGCAGTTGACATGACCGAGTCGCTTCTATCAAAGTGATATCACTTTGATAGGAGATCCGCGATGCAACCGATGCCCCGCACCAACGAAGTCGATCGCCGCAGTGCCAGCGGCTACGTCTGGATCGTCGTCGGACTCGCACTGATTGCGAGCGGAGTGTTTCTGGTGGTGCGGCCGGCCGGCATCGTCATGCTGTTCGCCGGTGTGCTGCTGATCCTCATTGGCGCACTGCTGCTTGCCGGCCTGTACATGCTGCAGCCGAACGAAGCGGCCATCCTGCTTCTGTTCGGGGAGTATGTCGGCACCGACCGCTCCGAGGGTCTGCGCTGGGCCAATCCGTTCTACAGGAAGCAGAAGATCAGCCTGCGTGCGCACAACCTGATGAGCGAGCGGCTGAAGGTCAACGACAAGCGCGGCAACCCGATTGAAATCGCGTCCGCGATCGTCTGGCGCGTGCGGAATACGGCACAGGCGGTTTTCGACGTCGAGGATTACGACGAGTACGTCCGCGTGCAGGCCGAAGCTGCCATCCGTCACCTGGCGTCGAGTTACGCCTACGACGAAGGCGAGCACGAGGGATCGGATGAGCCGACGCTTCGTGCCAGCCAGGACCGCGTTACGCAGGCGCTGCTCCGCGAGTTGACCGATCGACTCGACCAGGCCGGCATCGTCGTCGAGGACGCCAAGCTCACGCACCTCGCTTACGCGCCGGAGATCGCACAGGTCATGCTGCGCCGACAGCAGGCAGAAGCGATCATCGCCGCGCGTTCGAAGATTGTGTTGGGCGCTGTCAGCATGGTCGAGATGGCGCTCAACGGCCTGTCCGAGCGAGGCATCGTCCACCTCGACGACGAACGCCGCGCCGCGATGGTGAGCAACCTGCTCGTCGTCCTCTGCGCGGAGTCCGAGGCCCAGCCGGTGATCAACACCGGAACGCTGTACCAGTGAGGCAGGCGCGATGAACGCGCTGGCTCTGTGGATACCCGGCTCGCTGCTGATCGTCATCGGCGTGACCCTGCTCGCGCTCGGGCGGCTCGAGTGGATTCCTGCGCTCGTCGTGATCGCCGTCGGCATCGGACTGGAGTCGGTCGGGATCGTGATGTGGCTGCGCCAGCGCGGATCGAGGAACCCTCGGTCGAGGTAACGCGATGGCGTACGCGCACACTCAATCCGGACCGCCGGTGCGAATTTCGTTCGCAGCGCTGGCGCTGGGACTGGTCGCCATGGCGGCAATCGAACCGTTCAACGGCCCGTGGACGCGGTCAGTGCTTGTCGGCGGCGCCCTGCTCGCTGGCGCACTCGGCGTCGTCTGGGGCAGTATGACGGTCCGCGTCGATGGCGAACGACTGAACTGGCACTTTGGTCCCGGGTGGCCGCGCCACGTGCTGGCCTTGCGTGCCATTCGCAGCGTGGCGATCACGCGAACGACGTTCTGGCAGGGATGGGGCATCCACCGGACGCGCAGCGGCTGGCTGAGAATCACCGGCTACGACGCGCTGCGGATTGAACGCGTCGATGGCAAGCTTCCTGCTCGGACACGGATGAACCCAGGAAACTAAAGCAGCGATCGACAGGGCGATCGGCAGGAGCGACCGTGAGGAGAGGCGCGCTTGAGCAGTCAGGACAAGAAGTCGTTCCTGCTGCGCATCGACCCGCAGATTTGGTCCGAACTCGAAAGGCTCGCCGGCGCCGAACTGCGTTCGGTCAATGCCGAGATCGAGTTCCTGCTGCGGGAAGCGCTGCAGCGGCGCGGCCTGCGTCCGAAGCAGAACGTGCTACGCAAAGGCGGGCGCTGACGGGAGCGCCTCGCCGCCCCCTGAAAGAGTCAGCGCGTGCCGTTGATCTCGGCGTAGAACGCGTCGCTGTTCGGCTTGCGACCGAGGAACGCCTCGACCAGTGAATGCGGCTGGCGCTGTCCCCCGGAAGCGAGGATCGTCTGTCGATAGCGCTGGCCAACAGCCGGGCTCATCAGCTTGCCGTCGAACGCGGACAGCATGTCGAGCGCAATGACCTGCGACCACATGTAGCCGTAGTAACCGGCCGCGTAACTGCCCAGCAGATGGCCGAACCCGGCCGGGAACAACGAACCCTCGACGAAACCGAGCGGGCTCGCGCTCTCGATCGCGATCCAGGGCGGCATCGGCGCGCCGGGCTGACCGGTGTGCAGCCGCATGTCGTACAACGCGTATTCGCCCTGCCGCGCAAAGAAGTTGCCGAGACCGAATTTTCGCGCCGCGTCGAGCTGCGCAATCTGCTCCTTCGTGAGGCGCGGGCAGGTCGGACAGATCGACGCGAAGAGCGCCAGCGGCTCCTCGCGGCGCGCCCACTCCTCGAACATCTGCGACGGTGCCTCGACGAAGTCGCGCTTCACCGACGTGCCGGACTGATCGACGTAGCGCGTTTTCGACAGCACGCCGTGCAGCACGTGGCCATACTCGTGCAGCAGCGTCTCGAGTTCATCGTGGTTCAATCCTTTCGGATTGAGGTTGGCGACCAGCACCGATATCGGCGTGCGCTTCGCCAGCGTGGACGCACCACGCACCGGGAACGCGGCCGCGTGGTTGTACTTGCCGTCGCGCGCGAAGAGATCGAGATAGATGCCGCCGACGAAGTCACCGCGCTTACCGTCCGGCAGACGGTCGTAGACGTCGTAGTAGCGAACGTCACCGTGCCAGCTCGGCACGTCGCGTGCGACGAACTCGACGCCATAGAGCAGGCTGGCGAGCTTCATCGCATATTGCACGCTGGCCTCGGTCGGGAAATACGCGCGCAGCGCTTCCTGGTCGATGCTGTAGCGCGCCTTGCGCACGCGCTCCTTCAGGAAGTTGACGTCCCACCGGTTGAGCTTCGTGTCGGCCACCGGCGTCCCGTCGAGACGAGCCTTTTCGGCGCGCAGTTCCGCGAATTCCCTGGCCTGCATCGGGTCGGCCGCGACCTTCACCTTGCCGAGGAAGTCGTAGACCGCCGCCGGCGTCTGTGCCATGCGCCGCTTCAGCGTGTAAGTCGCAAAGTCCGGCTGCCCGTGCAGTTGCGCCAGTTCGTAGCGCAGCTTGAGCGCCTGCTCGAGGATCTGCAGATTCTTCGGGCCACCCTCGCGGTTCTTTGCCATCCACACGCGCTTGCGGGCCTCTGCATTCGTTGCCAGTTCAAGGAAGGGCACGATCGTCGGGTAATCCATGCCCAGCACGAAGTTGCCGGTCGTCCCGCTTGCGCGCGGCGATCCAGTCCTCGGGCATGCCGGCCGCTTCGGCCGGCGAGATCGCGACGGTGGTGCCGTCCTCATTGATGTTCTTCTGAAACGCAAGCGCCATGCGCTCGAGCTCGTCGATGATCTCCTTCGCCCGCTTGCGCTTGTCGGCGGGCAGGCTTGCGCCGCCGTCCTCGAACTTCTCGAAGAAGGTCCTGCTGGTAGACCGTCTCGGTCAGGTCCTTCGCCTTGAGTGCCTTGACCCGCCCACAACGCGGCGCTCTGGTAGACCTCGGACTCGAACGGCAGCAGCTTTTCCAGGCAGGCCTGTGCGGCATCCCGCGTGGTCTTGTCAGGCGCGACGTTCTGCAGCAGGTACACGGGGTAGGCGAAATCGGCGAAACTGATCGTCAGCGCGTTCAACTCCGCGAAGACCGTGCCGGCGCCTTTGTGCGCCTCCATGGCCCGGAGTTGCTTGCGGACGGCGGCCAGTTCGCCATCGCAGCGCGAGGTGATCGTGGCCGCATCGAATACCGGAATCAGGGGCCGCTCGGTTTGAGCCGCCTCGACCGGCAGGGTGGACGACAACAGCAGGATCGCTGCGGCTGCGCTGGGATGCTGTGAAATTCATCGTTTCCTTCCAGGAATCGGCTGCGGCTCGCAGCGAAGGGCGCGAGCATACCAAATCCCGCGCTGGCCGGCCGCACCGTTGCGACGGAGCGCAAGGATGGGGCGACGAAACGTACGGACGGGGAGACGGATTGCGCTGCGGGCTGCATCGCAGCAGCAGTGAATCGTCTGGGACTTTTGGCGTCAGCCAGCAGGGTCGGGCGTCGCAGCGTTCTTGCGTTGCTGCCAGAGGACGTCACTGCCGCCGGCATGACGATTGAGCACCCGCGCCAGCACGAAGAGCAGGTCCGACAGGCGATTCAGGTACTGGCGCGGCGCCGTATTGACGGACTCTTCAGCCCCGAGCGCCACAAGAGCCCGCTCGGCGCGCCGGCAGATCGTGCGGCTGACGTGGGCGAGCGCGGCGGCGCGCGAGCCTCCTGGCAGAATGAATTCCGCCAGCCGCGGCAACGCCGCGTTGTAATGCCCGAGCCGCCCATCGAGGCGCGCAACCTGCGCCTCCTGCACCATCGTGTAGCCCGGGATACAGAGCTCACCGCCCAGGTCGAACAGATCGTGCTGGATATCGATGAGATCGCTTCGCACATCGTCCGGCAGCATTCGTCAGCAGCACCCCGAGCGACGAATTGAGTTCGTCGACATCGCCCATCGCCGCAACGCGCAGCGCGTCCTTGCGCGTCCGCGTTCCATCGCCGAGTCCGGTCGTGCCGTCGTCACCGGTCCGTGTCGCAATCGCCGTCAGTCGCTTGCCCATGACTCCTCGATGGTTCCGATATTCTCGCTGCGGCAGCCGGTGTAAGGTGCTGCAGTCAGACTGGCCCGAGTCCGAGATTATGAACGCGCCTGCCGTGCATGCTCCACTTCCCGCATCCCTCATCTCCGCGCTGGGTGAACGCTTCGGTGCGCGCTTTTCGGCGACCGCCGCGGTGCGCGACCACCATGGTCGCGATGAGTCGCCCTACGCACCGATGCCGCCCGATGCGGTGGTGTTCGTCGAGTCGACCGACGAGGTCGCCGCGGTCGTGGGACTGGCGGCAGCACACCGGGTGCCGGTCATTCCCTACGGGGTCGGTTCGTCCATCGAGGGTCATCTGCTTGCCCTCCACGGGGGCATTTCGATCGATCTCGGACGCATGAACGCCGTGCTCGCGGTCAATGCCGAAGACCTGACGGTGACGGCGCAGGCCGGCATCACGCGCAAGCAGCTGAACGGCGCGATCAAGGACACCGGACTCTTCTTTCCGATCGACCCCGGTGCCGACGCGACCATAGGCGGCATGGCCGCGACGCGGGCCTCGGGCACCAACGCCGTGCGCTACGGCACGATGCGCGAGAACGTGGTGGCGCTGACCGTCGTCACTGCCGAAGGAAAGGTCATCCACACTGCGCGTCGAGCGAAGAAGAGTTCGGCCGGCTACGACCTGACCCGCATCTTCGTCGGCAGCGAAGGCACTCTCGGCGTCATCACCGAGGTGACGCTCAGGCTCTATCCGCAGCCCGAAGCGATCTCGGCAGCCACCTGTTCGTTCCCGACCGTCGATGCCGCGGTCCAGACCACGATTGCGACGATCCAGCTTGGGGTGCCGATCGCGCGGTGCGAGCTGCTGGACGCGCTGACCGTGAAGGCGGTCAACCAGCGCGACAAGCTCAGCCTGCCCGAGCTGCCCCTGCTGCTGTTCGAATTCCATGGATCGCCGGCCAGCGTCGAAGAACAGGCCAGGACCGTCGAGGCGATTGCTGCGGAAAATGGGGGTCAGGGATTCCGCTGGGCGACGCGGCCGGAGGATCGCACCCGCCTGTGGGAAGCGCGTCACAACGCCTATTTCGCGTGCCTGGGCCTCAAGCCCGGCTGCCGCAGCTTCACGACCGACGTGTGCGTTCCGATCTCACGCCTGGCCGAATGCATCAACGAAACGATCGCCGATATCGACTCGAGCTTCCTGCCCGCGCCGATCCTCGGCCACGTCGGCGACGGCAATTTTCATTGCGCGATCCTCACGAATGCCGAAGACCCGCGCGAGGTCGCGGAAGCCGAGCGCCTGAACACTCGCATCGTCGAGCGCGCGATCGCGATGGACGGGACCTGCACCGGAGAACACGGCGTCGGCATGCACAAAATGGCGTTCCTGCGCGAAGAGCACGGCGACGACGCGCTCGATCTGATGGTGCGACTGAAGCGTGCGTTCGATCCGCTGAACATCATGAATCCGGGCAAGGTCGTGCAGTTCTGACCGCGGCACTGCGGCCGGCATCGACAGGGCCGGCCTGACGTGGTGGATGCTGATCCGCGCTGTCAGCGGATGCCGGCGCGCTCGAAGGCCTCGTCCTCGCTCCAGCGTGCGCCTTCGGCCTGCAGCGCAGCGATCGCGTCTTCGCCGAGACGCGCAAGCGACTCAGCGAGCACCCGGTCACGAATCCTTACCTCGGGCGGATGCATGTGATGGCCCCCATCGGCATAGGTGCGTTCGGCGCAGCCGAGCAGCCGTGCCGCCAGTTCGGGCTGGTCGCGGCGCTGCGCCAGCAGCGCGAGCGACATCAGCAGCACGAACGCCGTGCCCAGCCCGCGCACCAGCAGCGCGCGGCCGGCGCGGATCGCCGCCTCTGCCTGCTCGAGTTCGCCGCGCTCGAGCAGTGCCGGCACCATGTTGCCGTAGGCGTGCACCGCCGCGGCGGGACGACCGATCGCGGCCGCGCGTTCGATCGCCTCGCGGCACAGCGCAATCGCCACCTCGCTGTTGCCGAGGACGAACTCGGTGTCGGCCAGATTGCTGAGCGCGGGAATCGCGCCGAGCGCGCCCGCCGCGCGCGCCAGCGCCACGTGCTGCAACCCGGCCTCGCGCGCGGCCTCGAAACGCCCGCCCTGGTCGTGGAACCACTCGAGCGAAAGCTGGCGGCGCGACCGCTGGCGCGGTGACCAGGAGGGATCTTCCAGCTGCGCGGCTTCCTCGAGCAGCGCGCCGGCCTGCACCTCGTCAATCACGTCGCGCGGCGCGCTGCCAAGCGAGCACAGCGCCTTGTACAGGCCGATCCGGTCGCCGAGCGCGCGGTAGGTGCCGAGCGCGCTCCAGGCCTCGTCGCGCCATTCCCGCGGATGCAGCATGCGCGTACGCGCCATCGACAGGAACGCCAGTCGGAATCGCGCGGCCAGCGCAGGAGGCACCGCCTCGTCGAGCCAGGCGCGCGCCGTGAGGTAGTGCTCGATCGCATCGCCGAACGGGTCCAGCTCGACCCACAGCGCATTGCTCGATGCCAGCAGCGCCAGCGCGGTGTGGTGCGCCTCCGGCGTTCGCAGCGCCCAGCGCAGCGCCGCGCGCAGGTTGTCCAGGTCCGGTTCGAAGGCGTGCACCAGCTTGTCGAAGCGCGGGGCGAATGCGATCGCTTCGTCGAACGTCTCGACCAGCTCGCGCATCGCCTCCGCGCGCCGACGTTCCATGGCATCGGTTTCCCCCGCGACTGCCAGCTGCTCGAGCGCGTAGGCGCGCGCCGATTCGAGCAGGTGGTATCGCGGCGTGGCCTCGCCGTCGGCGACGACCAGCGATCGGTCGACCAGTGAGCCGAGACCGTCGAGCATCGCCCAGGGGTCGCCTTCGGCGTCGAGCACCACGCGCTGCGCCAGCGCGAGCGAGAAACCGCCGACGAACACGCCGAGCCGCCGGAACAGCATCTGTTCCCGGGCGTCGAGCAGCGAGTAGCTCCACTCGAGCGTGGCCCGCAGTGTCTGCTGGCGCTCCGGTGCATCCCGCGCGCCCGAGGTGAGCACGCGCAGTCGCTCGCCCAGCCGGTCGCGAAGGCCGGTCAGACCGAGCAGCGGCAAACGCGCCGCCCCCAATTCGATCGCGAGCGGGATGCCGTCGAGGCGACGACAGATCTCGATCGCGACGCCGAGCGTGTCCGGCTTCAGCGCGAATCCGCGCTGCACCGCGCGGGCACGCGCAACGAAAAGTTGCAGCGCGCCGTAGCCGTCGACCTCATCGAGGTCGGGCACAACCGCCGCAGGCGGAAGCGCCAGCGGCGCGAGTCTCAGCACCTGTTCGCCCGCGACACGCAGAGGCGCCTGCGAGGTGGTGAGCACGTGGACGCCGGGGGCACGCTGCAGGATCGCCTCGACCAGCGCGGCGACGTCGACGAGCACATGCTCGCAGTTGTCGAGCAGCAGCAGCACCGACTGCTTACGCAATGCACCGGCGATTGTCACTGTCGCCGGCTGGCGGGTCGCCGTGTCGATTCCAAGAACGGACGCAACCGCGGCCGGCACCCGTGCCGGATCGGTCACCGCCGACAGGTCGACGAAGTGCACGCCGTGGACGTAGCCCGACTGCGCCGCATCGGCAGCCGCGAGCGCGAGCCGCGTCTTGCCGATGCCACCGGGCCCGGTCAGCGTGACCAGCGGATGCGCGACCAGAAGTCTGCGCACCTCGGCGAGGTCGGCATCCCGCCCCAGCAGAGGCAGCCGCTGCGCCGGCAGCGCGCTGCGCGGCGATGGTTGCGCGGGAGCCGCATCCGTTGCGGCCTCCGGCGCGGGCTCGCGCGCGGCGTCCGAATCGAGATCGGCGATGAACTGGTAGCCACGGCCCGGGATCGTCGCAATGGCCTGGGGCCCCAGCAGCTTGCGCAGCGCGGAAACCTGGACTTGAAGATTGTTCTCTTCCACCACCAGCCCGGGCCATACGAGATCGAGCAACTCGTCCTTGCTGACAATCCGGTCACGGTGCCGGACCAGGACCAGCAACACATCGATGGCGCGCGCACCCAGCCGGGTCGGCGCGCCATCGACGCGCAGCAGCCGCCGGACGGGATCGAGGTGGAAGCGACCGAAACGGAACTCGGCGTTCGCGGGGCTCACGGGCTCGCACGCAAGGGGACAAACGTCCGGAGCTTAATGCGCAGCCGCAGTTTCAGAACGTTTCAGACCGCGCCAAGGACCTGATGCGGCAGGCAGGCAAAGATGCCGCCTCCATCACACGAATCCTTTCGGAGGCTCACCATGTTCCGCCCCACCCCCAGGCTGCTGCAACCGTCGCCGCTCGCACGCAGCGTCGGCGCCGTGGCTGCCCTGCTCGCATCGTTCGCCGCTGTGGGGTCGATCGATGCGATGGCACTGCACTACTTCAGCCGCCAGCAGCAGGCCTCGACCTTTGTCGGTGCTGCGGACGCGCTCCGCTGCGGCACTCCGCACAGCACCTCGTCCTTCTCGAACGCAACGAGATTCGTTGCGCGCGCTTCATCCTAACCACCCTCACTCAAGGAGACTCCAATGCTTCAAGACCATCGTGGCCTGAGCGTTTCAACCACCAGTGCCACAGCCCTCGCGCACTTCGAGCGAGCGCTCGAACAGTTTCACGCCTATCGGGGTGATCCGATCGCGACACTTGACGCCGCTGTCGCGGACGACGAGGCCTTCGTGCTCGCGCATCTCTTCAAAGCCTTCCTGCTCGCGACGACCGGCGAGGGTCGTCACCTGCCGGCTGCACGCGCGGCGGTCGCGCGCGCCAGCGAGTTCGGGCACCGTGCCAACGCGCGTGAGCGCGCGCTGATCCTGGCGGGCCAGCAACTGGTCGACGGACACTGGCACGCCGCCAGCCGCAGCTTCGACGGGGTGCTGCGTGAGTGGCCCCGGGATGCCCTGACGCTGCAGACCGCGCACCTGATGGACTTCTTCCGCGGCGACGCGCTCAATCTGCGCAACCGCGTCTCGCGCGTGCTGCCCGCGTGGAGCGCCAGTTTGCCGGGTTATTCCTACGTGCTCGGCATGCACGCGTTTGGCCTCGAGGAATGCAACCAATACCCGGAAGCCGAAGCAACCGGGCGGCGCGCGCTGGAAATAACGCCCACCGATGGCTGGGCCGTGCATGCGGTGACTCACGTGATGGAGATGCAGGGCCGCATCGACGAGGGCATCGGCTGGCTGACATCGCGCGCGCCCGATTGGGCCACCGAAGACAATGCGTTCGCCCCGCACAACTGGTGGCATCTGGCGTTGTTCCACATGGACCGAGGCGCGTTCGACGCAGCGCTGGATCTTTACGACAGCCGACTCGACGGGCCGCAGGCCGACACGCTGCTGGTCCTGGTCGACTGCACCGCATTGTTGTGGCGGCTGCAACTCGAGGGCGTGAACGTCGGCGACCGCTTCGAGCGGATCGCCGACCGCTGGGCCGGCAAGGCCGTCGAGGAACGCGGCTTCTATGCGTTTAACGACCTGCACGCCATGATGAGCTTCGTGGCGACGCGCCGCACTGCCGAATGCGAGCGCCTGCTGGCGGAAATGCGTGCGACCGCCGCGAACGGCGCCGGAGCCAACCGGGGGATGACGCGCGACATCGGCCTGCCGCTGGCGGAAGGCGTGTTCGCCTTCGGGCAGGGGCGTCCCGAGCGCACCATCGAATGCATCGACCCCGTGCGGGACACCGCCCACGGGTTCGGCGGCAGCCATGCCCAGCGCGACCTGTTGACGCTGACGCTGTTCGAGGCGGCGATTCGGGCCGGGGACACCGCGCAAGCGCGCCATCTTCTCGCCGAGCGCCAGGTCCACAAGCCCACCGCGTGGAGCGCACGCCTGGCCGCGCGCATAACGGACACGGGCTGGCTTGCAGCCGCCTAGGCCGCCTGCATCCGTCAAAGTCGCGGGAACGGGTCGCCGGCGCCATGCGCCGGCGGCCCATTCTGCAACGCGCGGGCCGTCCTACGGCGGGCGGCGCCGGATGTAGTGCCGCCAGTTCAATACCGGTAGGTCTCAATTGATACCTATCGGTTCAAGTTTAAATCAAGCGTTTGATTTGTGCTAACGTCGCTTGATGCGTGAAATCACCCATGACCCGGTCAGCCCGATCGCGGCACTGCCTCACGAGCGCCAACTCGATCGCGGCGTGCTGGCGCGCGAACAGCTGATCGCGCATGCGACCCGCATCTTCGCGGCGAAGGGTTACGTCGCCGCGACCACGCGCGAGATCTGTGATGCGGCAGGGGTGAACATCGCCTCGATCCACTATTACTTCGGCGACAAGGAAGGGCTCTATCGCGCGGCGTTGCTGCAACCGATCAAGGAGATGACTTCCGCGTTCGGCCGCTTCGATGATCCGTCGCTGCCGTTCGACCAGGCGATGCGCATGTTCCTTGGGCCGTTCGTTGCGCCGTCGACCGGCGACCTGGACCGCGACGTGATGCGGATCCACCTGCGCGAGATGATGGAACCGTCGGATGTCTTCCGCGAGATCACCGCACAGACGATCGTGCCCGCACACAACCAGCTCGCCACCACCCTCGGGCGCCACTGCGGGCTGGCCGAGCCCGACGCTGACATCCACCAGCTGGCGTTCGCGATGGTGGCCATGGCCCACGACTATTGCATGTCGCGCGAGTTCATGAAGATGCTCGCACCCGACGTGCTGGAACGGCCCCGCGCGATGGAGCGGATCCTCGATCGTCTCGTGGGCTACAGCCGCGCGCTGCTCGATTACGAAATCCGGCGCCGGCGCACCGAAGCAATCAAGGAGCGACCCTCCCGATGAAATGTCCGACACTGATCCCAGCGGCTAGTGCACGCGTGTTCGCGGCGACTGCAATCGGCGTTCTGGCCCTGCTGCTCGCCGGCTGCGGCAACGACGCCGACAGCGCCCAGGCAAAGAACGACGCGAAGGCCGCCGCCAGGCCGGCGCTCACCGTGGCGCTCACCTCACCACGAGAGGCCCACTGGCCGCAGACGCTCGCCGCCAACGGCAACGTGATGGCATGGCAGGAAGCGATCATCGGCGCGGAGCTGTCGGGACTGCGCGTCACCGAGGTCCTCGTCAACGTCGGCGACGCCGTCAAGCGGGGCCAGCCACTGGCGAGAATCGCGGCCGAGAGCGTGCTGGCCGACCTCGCGCAGGCGAAGGCCGCGGTCGCCGAGGCCGAGGCCGCGCTAGGCGAAGCGAAGGCGAACGCCGAGCGTTCGAAGCAGCTGCAGTCGCAGGGCTTCATTAGTCCGCAGGCGACGGTCCAGGTGATGACCGCCGAGCAGACTGCCGGCGCGCGGCTGGCCGCGGCGCGCGCGCGCGTGCAGGCCGAGGAAGTGCGGCTGGCGCAGGCCCGTATCGTCGCCCCCGACGATGGCGTGATCTCCGCGCGGACCGCGACGGTGGGTTCGCTGACGACGCCGAACCAGGAGATGTTCCGGCTGATTCGCGGCGGCCGCCTCGAATGGCGCGCCGAAGTGACGGGATCCGAACTGCAGAAGATCGCTCCCGGCATGCGCGCGATGCTGACCACGGCCAGCGGCGCGCGCATCGACGGCACGGTGCGCGCGGTCGCGCCTGCGGTCGACCCGCTCACGCGCAACGGCATCGTCTACGTCGACCTGCCGAGCGGAAGCGCAGTGCGCGCGGGCACTTTCGCACGCGGCGAGTTCGAACTCGGCAGCGGTACCGCGCTGACCCTGCCGCAGAGTGCAGTCGTGCTGCGCGACGGCTTTTCCTACGTTTTCCTCGTCGGTCCCGACAACAGGGTCGTCCAGGCCAAGGTCGATGTCGGCCGCCGCGTCGGCGACCGCATCGAAATCGTCGCCGGGCTCCCGGCCTCGGGTCGCGTGGTCGAAACCGGCGCCGGATTCCTCGCCGACGGCGATACCGTGCGCGTCGTCGACGCCGCTGCGGCGCCGCTGAAGTCCGCGCAGAAGTAGGGAAGACGATGGCGATCAACGTTTCGTCGTGGTCGATCCGTAATCCGATCCCGTCGGTCCTGCTGTTCGTGATGCTGACGCTGATCGGCATCGTCGGATTCATGGCGATGAAGATCCAGCAGTTCCCGGATATCGACCTGCCCACGGTGACCGTGGTCGCCTCGCTGCCCGGCGCGGCGCCGGCGCAGATGGAAACCGAGGTCGCACGAAAGATAGAAAACTCGATCGCCACGTTGCAGGGCATCAAGCACATCTACACCAAGGTTCAGGACGGAACCGTAACGATCACGGTCGAGTTCCGCCTCGAGAAGCCGACGCAGGAAGCAGTCGATGACGTGCGTGACGCAGTGACGCGCATCCGCTCCGATCTGCCGGGCGACCTGCGCGATCCGATGATTTCCAAAGTCAACCTCTCCGGCGCACCGATCCTGACTTACACGGTCGACTCGGATCGCCTCGACGACGAGGCGCTCTCGTGGTTCGTCGACAACACGGTCACCAAAAGCATGCTGGCCGTGCGCGGTGTCGGCGCCGTGGCGCGCGTTGGCGGCGTCAACCGCGAAATCCGCGTCGAACTCGACCCGGCGCGCATGCTGGCACTTAATGCCAGCGCGGCCGACATTTCGCGTCAGCTGCGCCAGATCCAGCAGGAAGCTTCGGGTGGCCGTGCCGACATCGGCGGTGTCGAGCAGTCGGTGCGCACGATCGGCACCGTGCAGTCGGCCGGCGAACTGGCGGCCATGGACATCGTTCTTTCCGACGGCCGCCGCATCCGGCTGGACCAGGTCGCGACCGTCAGCGACACCGTGGCGGAACAGCGCTCGGCAGCCCTGCTCAACGGAAGGCCGGTCGTTGGCTTCGAGATCACGCGATCGCGCGGCGCCGGCGAGGTGGACGTCGCCGACGGAGTCCGTGCGCAGCTCGACAAGCTCAAGGCGGAGCACTCGCATATCCGCATCACCGAGGCATTCAACTTCGTCGACCCGGTGCAGGAGAACTTCGACGGCTCGATGTGGCTGCTGCTTGAGGGTGCGCTGCTGGCCGTGCTGGTGGTGTGGCTTTTCCTGCGCGACTGGCGCGCAACGCTGGTATCGGCGGCGGCATTGCCGCTGTCGATATTGCCGACCTTCGGCGCGATGTACTTCCTCGGCTTCACACTGAATGTGGTCACGCTGCTCAGCCTGTCGCTGGTGGTCGGCATCCTCGTCGATGACGCGATCGTCGAGATCGAGAACATCATGCGCCACCTGAGAATGGGCAAGACGCCGTACCAGGCCGCGATGGAGGCGGCCGACGAGATCGGCCTTGCGGTCATCGCGACGAGCTTCACGCTGATTGCCGTATTTCTGCCGACGGCGTTCATGAGCGGCGTACCGGGCAAGTTCTTTGTGCAGTTCGGCTGGACCGCGGCGATCGCGGTGCTCTTCTCGCTGGTCGTCGCGCGGATGTTGACGCCGATGATGGCCGCCTACATCCTGCACAAGCCTGCGGACGAGCATCGCCAGCCGCGCTGGCTCCAGATCTACTTCGGCTGGGCACAGTGGTGCCTGAAGCACCGCGTCGCGACGGTGCTCGGCGCGGCGGTGTTCTTCTTCGGTTCGTTCGCGCTGGTGCCGCTGCTGCCCACCGGCTTCATTCCACCGGACGATCTGTCGCAGACACAGGTCTATATCACGCTGCCTCCGGGCAGCACGTTCAAGCAGACGTTCGCCGCGGCCGAACAGGCGCGTGCGATCGTCGAGAAGAATCCACACGTGAAACTGGTCTACACCGCGATCGGCGGCGGCGCGGCAGGCTCGAACCCGTTCGAGCCACGGGGCGCGGCCGAAGCGCGCAAGGCCACACTGACGATCAACATGACCGCTCGCGGCGACCGCCGCGGCATCAGCAAGCAGGAGATCGAAGGCGAACTGCGCGCCGCACTGACGCAGCTGCCCGGCGCGCGCGTGACCGTCGGCTTCGCCGGCTCCTCGGAGAAATACGTGCTGGTGCTGGCCGGCGAAAACGGCGCGGTGCTCGCCGACCACGCGCGCAAGGTCGAGCGTGAGCTGCGGACGATCCCCAGCATTGGCGGAGTAACCACCACCGCCAGTCTGGTGCGGCCCGAGCTCGTCGTGCGGCCGGATTTCGCGCGCGCCGCCGACCTCGGCGTCACGTCGGCAGCGATCGCAGACACGCTGCGGATTGCGACGGCCGGCGATTATGACCAAGGGCTCGCGAAGCTCAACCTGTCGCAGCGGCAGATTCCGATCGTCGTGAAGCTGCCGCCGGACGCGCGGCAGGACTTGCAACTGCTGGAGCGGCTGCCGGTCCCTGGAAAGAACGGTCCGGTGATGCTGGGCAACGTCGCGCGGCTGTCGATCGATGGCGGTCCGGCAGAGATCGACCGCTATGACCGGCTGCGCAATATCAACTTCGAAATCGAACTCAACGGCCAGCCGCTCGGCGAAGTCGAAAAGCAGGCACTTGCACTGACGAGCCTGCAGAACCTGCCGCCCGGCGTGATACAGACCACCATAGGCGATGCCGAGGCGATGAACGAGCTTTTCGCCAGCTTCGGTCTCGCGATGCTCACGGGAGTGCTGTGCATCTACATCGTTCTCGTGCTGCTTTTCAAGGACTTCGTGCAGCCGCTGACGATCCTCGTCGCACTGGTGCTGTCGATACCGGGGGCGTTCCTGGCGTTGTTTGTCACGCAGTCGGCGCTGTCGATGCCGTCGATGATCGGGCTCATCATGCTGATGGGCATCGCGACGAAGAACTCGATCCTGCTGATTGACTATGTGATCCTCGCGCGCCGCGACCACGGCCTCACGCGCTGGGAGGCGATCCTTGACGCCTGCCGCAAGCGGGCGCGGCCGATCGTGATGACGACGGTGGCGATGGGCGCCGGCATGATGCCTATCGCGATCGGCCTGGGTACTGACCCGAGCTTCCGCGCGCCAATGGCGATCGTCGTCATCGGTGGACTGATCACCTCGACCTTCCTCAGTCTGCTCGTGGTACCGGTCGTGTTCACCTATGTAGATGACTTCCTTTCGTTCGTCCGCCGGCGCATCCTGCACCGTAAGTCGACCTCGCCTGTAGCCGCACCGCACGCTTCCGGAGCCGAATGATGCTGAGCCCAATTGCGACCCGCCGAGCGCGCCTGCTCGCCGCCGGCGCCGGCATCTCGCTTGCACTCGGGCTGCTCGCCGGTCCGGTCGCCGCCGAGGTCGACGAGGCAACGAGCGTCATCGCAGCGGCGCCGGCCTACGGAGCTGTCGAATACGAGTGGACCGACCCGCTGCGCGGTCGCGCCGTGCCCGTCCGCCTGTACTTGCCCGCGACGATGGAGCCGGGCGCACGCATTCCGCTGGTAGTGTTCTCGCACGGCATCGGCGGCTCGCGACGTGGCTACAGCTATCTCGGCAGCCACTTCGCCGCCAACGGCATTGCCAGCCTGCATGTGCAGCACGTGGGAAGCGATCGCGCACTGTGGCTCGGCAATCCGTTTTCGCTGATCGGACGCCTGCATGACGCGGCGACCGAACGCGAGGCGATCAACCGCGTGCTGGACCTGCGCTTCGCGCTCGATCAGCTGCTGACCGGGGAACACGGACCGCGCATCGACCGCACACATATCGTGGTCGCCGGGCACTCGTACGGCGCCAATACGGCGCTGCTCGCCGCCGGCGCGCGCGTCGAACGCGAGGGCCGCACGCTCGAGTTCCGCGATCCGCGCTACAGCGCCGCCATACTGATTTCGGCTCCACCGTTCTACGGTGCGACCGACCCGGCGCAGATCCTGAAGCACGTGACGGTGCCCACCTTGCACATCACAGCGACCGAGGACGTGATACAGATTCCCGGCTACTACTCGGGTGCGGAGGACCGCATCGCGGTGTTCGAGGCCATCGGCAGCCGCGACAAGACGCTCGCGGTATTTGCCGGCGGCTCTCACAGCATTTTCACCGACCGCTCCGGCACCGGCGGCGCCCAGCTGAATGCCCAGGTCAAGACCGCGACGCGCGAACTCACGCTGGCTTTCATTTCCCAGGTCTTCGGCGGTGCGGCCGGGTCGATCGAGCGCTGGACCGAACGCTACCGTCCGATCGTCGCGCGCTACGTCATCGCGCCGCTGCGCTAGCGCCACTGCCGGCCGGCTTCGCAGCGCCGGCGATCTCGCTCCCGGGCCGGTGCATCCGATCTGCACCCCCATTCCGCGGCGGCCGCGCACCGTGATACCGTCACCATCGTGAACGCGCCCGCCGATCTCACTCATCCGCCGACGCAGATGCTGTCGGACCTGATCCCGCTCGACGGCGCGGGGCCAGTCGATATCGAACGCCAGCGCGCGGTGGTCGCGCGGCTGCGCTCCTTCCTCCCCGACCATTGCGTGCTCTGGCGCGAAGAGGACACCCGGCCCTACGAATGCGATGGACTGACGCTGTACCGCCAGCTGCCGATGGTGGTCGCGCTGCCGGAAGACGAAGCGCAGGTGGTGCAGATCCTGCGCGCCTGCCATGAACTTGGCGTTCCGGTGGTGCCGCGCGGAGCGGGCACCGGGCTTTCGGGTGGCGCGCTGCCGCACGGCCAGGGTGTGCTGCTGTCGCTCGCCAAGTTCAATCTCATTCTTCATATCGATCCGCTGGCACGCACCGCCCGCGTGCAGCCGGGCGTGCGCAATTCGGCCATTTCCGAGGCCGTCGCGCACCTCGGCCTGTACTACGCGCCGGATCCCTCGAGCCAGATCGCGTGCACGATCGGCGGAAACATTGCCGAGAACGCCGGCGGCGTGCACTGCCTGAAGTACGGGCTGACGCTGCACAACGTCCAGCGCGTTCGCGGCGTGACGATCGAGGGCGACGTCGTCGAGATCGGCTCCGACGCGCCGGATGCAGCGGGATACGACCTGCTGCCTTTGGTGGTCGGATCCGAGGGCCTGCTGCTGGTGATGACCGAGGCGACGCTGAAGCTGGTACCGAAGCCGCTGAAGCAGCAGGTCGTAATGGCCTCGTTCGATGACATCGAAAAAGGTGGCGATGCGGTGGCGGCGGTGATTGCCGCCGGCATCATCCCGGCCGGCATGGAAATGATGGACAAGCCCGCCACCGCGGCGGTCGAGCCGTTCGTCAAGGCCGGCTACGACCTGAACGCCGCGGCGATCCTGCTGGTCGAGTCCGACGGCACGCCGGAGGAAGTTGCGGAGGAAATCGACCGCATCAAGGCGGTGCTCGACGGCAGCGGCGCGACGCAGCTCAAGGTGTCGCAGTCCGAGCCCGAACGGCTGCGCTTCTGGGCCGGGCGCAAGGCAGCCTTCCCGGCAGTCGGCCGCATCTCGCCCGATTACTACTGCATGGACGGGACGATCCCGCGCAAGCGCCTCGGCGAAGTGCTGAAGGCCATCGCCGCGATGGAGGGCAAGTACGACCTGCGTTGCGCCAACGTCTTCCACGCGGGCGACGGCAACCTGCATCCTCTGATCATGTTCGACGCCAACGATCCGGCCTCGGTCGTCCGCGCCGAGCAGTTCGGCTTCGAGATCCTCGAACTGTCGATCGCGGTCGGCGGCACCGTGACCGGCGAGCACGGCGTCGGCGTCGAGAAGATCCACCAGATGTGCCAGCAGTTCGACAGCGCCACGCTGCAGGCCTTTCACGCGATCAAGCGCGCGTTCGATCCGCCCGGGCTGCTGAACCCGGGCAAGGCGGTGCCGACGCTCAACCGCTGTGCCGAGTACGGCAAGATGCATGTGCACGGCGGCCAGCTGAAGTTTCCCGACCTGCCACGATTCTGACCGCGCCGATGCTGCAGCACGCGGCCCGACGCCGCCCCGCCTGTTTTTCGGGTCTGCCGATGAGCGCGCACGAGCATCCGGCGCTGACGCGCCTGCGCAGCCGCGTCCACGAAGCTGCCGCGCAGCGCCAGGCGCTGCGTATCCGTGCCGGTGGCACCAAGGACTTCTACGGCAACCCGACCGCCGGGGAATTGCTGGATCCGCGTGAATACACGGGCATCGTGGATTACGCACCGACCGAGCTCGTGGTCACGGTGCGCAGCGGCACGCCGCTCGCGGAACTCGAAGCGGCGCTGGCCGAGAAGAACCAGATATTGCCGTTCGAGCCGCCGCACTTCGGCGCCGGTGCCACCGTCGGCGGCGCCGTCGCCTCAGGTCTCGCGGGCCCGCGCCGCGTGTCGGCCGGATCCCTGCGCGACCTCATTCTCGGCGCCAGCATCATCGATGGCCGCGGCGATGTGCTGAGCTTCGGCGGGCGCGTGATGAAGAACGTCGCCGGCTACGACATGGCGCGCGTTCTGGCGGGCTCGCTCGGCACGCTCGGCGTCCTGGTCGATGTGTCGCTGAAGGTGCTGCCGCGCCCGGTCGCCGAACGTACGCTGCGATTCGAGCTCGACGAGGCTGCGGCGATCCGCACGCTCAATGAATGGGGCGGTCAGCCGCTGCCTATTTCTGCCAGCGCCTGGCTCGATGGACAGCTGCGGATTCGCCTCTCCGGCGCGCGTGCGGCGGTCGATGCCGCGCAGACGAAGCTGGGCGGCAGTGTCGTCGACGACGGCGAGCGCTGGTGGACCGACCTGCGCGAGCAGCGACTGCCGTTTTTCGGCGGCAGCGACACGCTCTGGCGGCTCGCGGTCCCGCCGACGACGCCGCCGCTGCGACTGCCTGCCACACTGATCGAATGGCACGGCGGCCAGCGCTGGGTGCGCGGCGAGCATGCAGCCGAGACGCTGCAGGGCCTGTGCACGGCGCTCGGCGGACACGCGACGCGCTTCCGCGGCGGTGACGCCGGCAGCCCTGCATTCCAGCCGCTCGAACCGGTGCTCGCGCGCATCAACGCGCGGCTGAAAGCCGAGTTCGATCCGGCGGGCATCTTCAATCCGGGCCGCCTGGCACCGCTGAACTGACACATGCAGACGCAACTGGCCGACTGGATCCGCAACACCCCGGAGGGCGAAGAAGCGGACGCGATCCTGCGCAAGTGCGTGCACTGCGGCTTCTGCACCGCGACCTGCCCGACCTACCAGTTGCTCGGCGATGAACTCGACGGTCCGCGCGGGCGCATCTACCTGATGAAGAAGATGCTGGAAGGCGAGCCAGTCACGGCGAAGACACAGCTGCACCTGGATCGCTGCCTCACCTGCCGCAGTTGCGAGACCACGTGCCCATCCGGCGTGCAGTACGGCCGGCTTGTCGACATCGGCCGCAAGCTGGTCGATGAGCGCGTGCAGCGGCCGTTGTCGGACCGCCTGATGCGTGGCGCGCTGAAGATCGGACTCACCAGTCCGCTGTTCGGCCCCGCGATGAAATTCGGCCAGCTGATGCGGCCGATGCTGCCGGCCAGCCTGAAGGCGAAGGTTCCCGCTGCGCATCCCGCCGGCGCCTATCCGTCGCGCCAGCAGGCACGACGCATGATCCTGCTCGAAGGCTGCGTGCAGCCGGCGATGGCGCCGAACATCAACACGTCGACGGCGCGCGTGCTCGATGCGCTCGGCATTGAAGTGCTGCGTCCCGCTGCGGCGGGCTGCTGCGGCGCGATCCGCTATCACCTGAACGACCATGACGGTGGACTCGACGACGCCCGACGAAATATCGACGCCTGGTGGCCGTTGATAGAGGCCGGCGCCGAGGCGCTGGTGATGAACGCCAGCGGCTGCGGACAGCAGGTGGCGGAATATGGCCATCTGCTGGCGCGCGATCCGGTATATGCGGCCAAGGCGAAGCGTGTCAGCGAACTGACCAAGGATGTCGCGGAGATCCTCCCCGCGCTGGGCGACGAACTGAAGCGCAAGCTCGGCGCAGGGCTCGCGGGGAAAGTCGTGTTCCACTCGCCGTGCACGCTGCAGCATGGGCTGAAAGTGCGCGGTGCGGTCGAGGCGCTGCTTACTGTCGCTGGGGGCGACCGTTGCGCCGGTCGGCGAAAGCCACTTCTGCTGCGGCTCTGCGGGCACGTATTCGGTGCTGCAACCCGAGCTTTCGATCCAGTTGCGCGACCGCCGGCTCGGCCATCTGCAGGCGCCGAAACCCGACGCGATCCTCTCGGCCAACATCGGCTGCATCACTCACCTGCAAAGTGGCACGGACACGCGCGTGATGCACTGGATCGAGTGGCTGGACCAACGCCTGACCCCGCGCTGAACTGATGCTCGAAGCCGTCGCGACACTGCTGGTGTTCCAGACGGTCGGCGAGGTGCTGAGTTACTTCCTGAAGCTTCCGGTGCCCGGGCCTGTGCTCGGCATGGCGCTGCTGCTGGGACTGCTGATGGTGCGGCCAGCCACGATCGACCGGCTGCGCCCGACGTCACTGGAGTTGCTGAAGCACCTGTCTTTACTCTTCGTCCCGGCGGGCGTCGGCGTGATGCTGCACGTTGCGCGTATCGGCAAGGAATGGTTGCCGATCGTCGTTGCACTCGTCGTCAGTACCGCGCTCGCCATTGCGGTGACCGCGCTCGTCGTCACCTGGGCGGCGCGCCGCTTCGCCAGTGACGCCGAGTCTTGATTCGCTCTGGGTCTATCTTGCCGCCACGCCGCTGCTCGGCCTGACGGCGACACTGCTCGCCTACCTCATCGCCTACCGGATCTACCAGCGCACCGGAATGAACCCGCTTGCGAACCCGGTGGCGATTGCCGTCGCGCTGCTGGTCGCGTTGCTCGTGCTGACCGGGACGGCCTACGCGACGTATTTCGACGGCGCGCAGTTCGTGCACTTCCTGCTGGGGCCTGCCACGGTCGCGCTCGCCGTTCCGCTCTACGATCAGCGCGCCCGGCTGGCGCGCCTGTGGCTGCCGCTGACGCTCGGTCTTGCCGCGGGTGTCGTGACCGCGATCGGATCTGCCGTCGGCATCGCGTGGGCGCTGGGCGCGTCGCGCGAGACGCTGCTGTCGCTGGCGCCAAAGTCGGTGACGACACCGATTGCGATGGGCATTGCCGAGAAGATCGGCGGTCTGCCGTCCCTCACTGCGGTGTTTGTCATCCTGACTGGCATGATTGGCGCCATCATCGCCCGGCCTCTGCTCAACGCGTTACGCATTCACTCCCATCCGGCGCGTGGATTTGCAGTCGGCGTCGCAGCGCACGGCATCGGTACCGCGCGCGCGTTCCAGGTCAGTGAGCAGATGGGCGCTTTCGCCGGACTGGCGATGGGACTGACCGCGCTCGTGACGGCGTTCATTGCGCCGTGGCTCGCCCCGGCCCTGGTGACGCTGCTGACGCGCTGAACGCATGGCCGAGGAGATCTCGGCCTTTGATGTTCCTGTTACGCGACATGCTGATGCGCAACTGGCGCACGCTGGCTCGGTCTTGCCCCAGGAAGGGACAGTGACGCTACATAGCTAAGATCCGGCGCCGGCCGCGGCGACGCGGCCGCGGAGGCGCCGACCACCGAGCTACTGCGTGAAGCGGCCGTGTTGCTTCATGCGGTCGCACATCACTTCGTTCGGACCATAGACGGCCACGCCCTTTTCCTTGGCTCGCGCCTGCACCTGCTTGCTGAAGTCGGCCATGTAGGCCTTGCATTCGTCGTACGAAGCGAGGCTCTGCATCTTCGCGCGATGTGCGCTGCGCTCTTCGTCGGTCAACAGCGCCACGCCACCCCATTCCGGCTCCGGCGCCGTGCCCCGGGCCCATGCCGTGTCGCATGCCCGCACCCGGCCCGGCACCGCATCCGTAGCCCGTCGTCGGGTCTGCTGCTGCCGGCCCCCAGCCCGCACCGGCACCACAGCCCGCGCCGTACCCAGGCCCGTAGCCGCCGTGCGCGAACGCCGCGCCGACCGCCAATGCAGCGGCCGCAGCCGCCAATGTCAGACCCACCATCTTCCGCCGTTGTCCCGTTCCGTTTGTCATCGCAACCTCCTTTGATCTCGATGACTGCAGGTTAGGGTTCGCGCGCCGCGCTGGCTTGTGCAGCGTCAACCGCCGCCGGTCGCCGGATGTGAGAGTCGTAACAGGGTGTTACAGCGGCGTGCGGTAAGCCCGCGCGCGCTACGCGACTGGACTGCACGAAAAGGCTCAGCCGACGGCCTTGCCCATCTCCTCGACGACCTTCTTCGCATCGCCGAACACCATCATCGTCTTCGGCATGTAGAAGAGTTCGTTGTCGAGGCCGGCGTAGCCCGACGCCATCGAGCGCTTGTTGACGATGACCTGCTTGGCCTTGTAGGCCTCGAGGATCGGCATGCCGGCGATCGCCGACTTCGGGTCCTTCGCGGCCGGGTTGACGACGTCGTTGGCGCCGAGGATCAGCGCCACGTCGGCCTCGCCGAACTCGCCGTTGATGTCTTCCATCTCGAAGACCTGGTCGTACGGCACCTCGGCCTCGGCCAGCAGCACGTTCATGTGGCCGGGCATGCGCCCCGCCACCGGATGGATCGCATACTTCACCTTCACGCCCTTCTCGATCAGCTTGTCCGCAAGTTCCTTCAGCGGATGCTGCGCGCGCGCGACCGCCAGGCCGTAGCCCGGCACGATGATCACGGTCTCGGCGTTCTCCATCAGGAAGGCCGCATCGTCGGGCGATCCGGAGCGCACCGGGCGCTGCTCGGTCTTGCCCGTCGCGGCCGCGACCTCGCCGCCGAAGCCGCCGAGGATCACGTTGAAGAACGAGCGGTTCATCGCCTTGCACATGATGTAGCTGAGGATCGCGCCCGAAGAGCCGACCAGCGAACCGGCGACGATCAGCATGAAGTTGTTCAGCGAGAAGCCGATGCCCGCAGCGGCCCAGCCCGAGTAGCTGTTCAGCATCGACACCACGACCGGCATGTCGGCGCCGCCGATCGGGATGATGATCAGCACGCCGAGCACGAAGGCGATCGCCAGCATCGCCCAGAACGCAAACCAGTCCTGCGTGAAGGCGAACCAGAGGCCGAAAACGAGCATCGCGATCGCCAGCAGCCAGGTTCAGCATGTGCTGACCCGCGAAGCACGACGGGTGCGCCCTGGAACAGCCGGAACTTGTACTTGCCCGAGAGCTTGCCGAAGGCGATCACCGAACCGGAGAACGTGATCGCGCCGACGAAGGCGCCGATGAAGAGTTCGATGCGGTTGCCGACCGGGATCAGGCCGTTTGCATCGGCGATGCCGAAGGCCCACGGCTCGGCGACCGCGGCGATCGCGATGAACACCGCCGCCAGGCCGATCATGCTGTGCATGAACGCGACCATCTCCGGCATCTTGGTCATCTCGACCGTTGCGCGATCGTCGTGCCGATCGCGCCGCCGACCACGAGGCCGACCAGCACCCAGACCATGCCCGCGCGTGGCCGAGCTGCGGCGCGAGCTTGTAGATCAGCGCGACCGTCGTGACCATCGCGATCGCCATGCCGACCATGCCGAACGCGTTGCCGCGGCGCGACGTGGTCGGATGCGACAGACCCTTCAGCGCCTGGATGAAGAACACCGAGGCGACCAGGTACAGCAGGACGACGACGTTCATGCTGAGCGTCATGGCCGGCTCCTATTTCTTTTCCGAGCCGGCCTTCGGCTCTTTCTTCTTGAACATCTCGAGCATCCGCCGCGTCACGAGGAAGCCGCCGAAGACGTTGACCGCCGCCAGCGCGACCGCGAGCACGCCCATCGTCTTGCCCAGCCCGGTTTCGGTCAGCGCTGCAGCGAGCATCGCGCCGACGATGATGATCGCCGAAATGGCGTTGGTGACCGACATCAGCGGCGTGTGCAGCGCCGGGCGTGACGTTCCAGACGACGTGGTAGCCGACGTAGATGGCCAGCACGAAGATGATCAGGTTGATGATGATCGGGCTGACTGCTTCCATGGCGTTGGGCTCGCTTAGTTCTTGCGCTTGATCTCGCCGCCCGTGCACAGCAGGCAGGCGGTGACGATGTCGTCGTCAGCCGGCAGCGTGAAGTTGCTGTCCTTGTCGATGACGAGCTTGAGAAAATCCAGCACGTTGCGCGCGTAGAGCGCGGACGAATCGGTCGGCACGGTCGCCGGGATGTTCGGCTGGCCGATGATGTGGACGCCGTGCTTCGTCACCGTCTTCCCGAGTTCGGACAACGCGCAGTTGCCGCCCTGCTCGACCGCCATGTCGAGGATCACCGAGCCCGGCTGCATCGACTTGACCATCTCCTCGGTGATCAGCATCGGCGCCTTGCGGCCGGGGATCAGCGCGGTGGCGATCGCGATGTTGGCCTGCTTCAGCCGCTCACCCACCGCGGCCGCCTGCCGCTGCATCCACGAGGCCGGCATCGGCCGCGCGTAGCCACCGACGCCCTGCGCGATCTCGCGCTCCTCGTCGGTTTCGTAAGGCACGTCGACGAACTTGGCGCCGAGCGACTCGATCTGTTCCTTCACCGCCGGGCGCACATCCGACGCTTCGACCACGGCGCCCAGGCGCTTGGCGGTGGCGATCGCCTGCAGGCCCGCCACGCCGGCGCCCAGGATCAGCACGCGCGCGGCCTTCACCGTGCCGGCCGCCGTCATCATCATCGGCATCAGGCGGCCGTACGCGTTGGCGGCCATCAGCACCGCCTTGTAGCCGGCGATGTTGGCCTGCGAGGACAGCACGTCCATGCTCTGCGCGCGCGTCGTGCGCGGCGCCGCCTCGAGCGCGAAGGCCGTCAGTCCCGCGCCGTTCATCGCGGCGATGCCGTCGTTGTTGAACGGTTCGAGCATGCCGATCAGCACGCCTCCGCGCTTCATCAGCGGCAATTCGTCGGCCTGCGGCAGGCGGACCTTCAGCACCATGTCCGCGCCGAGCGCGTCACTCAACGATCCGATCGTCGCGCCGGCTGCCGTGTACGCCTCGTCGGGAAAACTCGCGCGCCCGCCGGCGCCCGCCTGCACGACGACGTTGTGGTTGGCGGCGACGAGTTTCTTGACGGTTTCAGGGCTGGCAGCTACGCGGGTTTCGCCCGGACGGATCTCTGCGGGCACTCCGATCTTCATTCAGCAGTCCCTCTCGCTCGTGCGTTGTCTCGTGGCGGCTCTTGTCCCGTCCAATCGAACACGCCGAGGTGTCTTGGCACCGTGCGGTCCGGGCGGCCCTGGCCGATAGAATCGCGACTTTACGCGAAAGCCCGAAGTCTCCGCACGCCGCGCCACCCATGGCCGCGGCACCCCTGCCGATGTCCGCTCCCTGGAAGCCCAGTGTCACGGTGGCCGCGATCGTCGAGCGCGATGGCCGCTTCCTGATGGTCGAGGAAGAGACGCCCGAAGGAGTGCGCCTGAACCAGCCGGCCGGCCACCTCGATCCGGGCGAGAGCCTCGTCGATGCGGCGATCCGCGAGGCGCTCGAGGAAACCGCCTGCGTGTTCACGCCGATGGCGCTGTTGGGCGTCTACATGGCCCGCTCGGCCTCGGCCTACGAAGACCAGCCGGTCACCTACGTACGCTTTGCGTTCACGGGATCGGTCGGCGAGCCCGAGTCGGGGAGGAAGCTGGACGCCGGAATCCTGCGGACGCTGTGGATGACCCCGGACGAAATCCGGACCCGGCAGCCGCGAGCACCGCAGCCCGCTGGTCATGAAGTGCGTCGACGACTATCTCGCCGGCCAGCGCTATCCCTTGAGCGCGATCTTCGTGCACCCATCTGCGATCCTATGAAAGCCGTCCTTGCTCCCGTCGTTCGCCGTGCGCTGCGGACCATGCGCACGCCGTCAACGCGGACCTATGGGCATTGACATGCGCAAGGGACGCGTCGTCATCGGCATGTCGGGCGGGGTCGACTCCTCGGTCGCGGCCTGGCTGCTGAAGCAGGACGGCTACGACGTCATCGGCCTCTTCATGAAGAACTGGGAAGACGATGACGACGATGAATACTGTTCGACGCGCCAGGACCTGATCGACGCGGCCGCCGCCGCCGACGTCGTCGGTATCGAGCTCGAAGCGGTGAACTTCGCCGCCGAGTACAAAGACCGCGTGTTCGCCGAGTTCCTGCGCGAGTACTCGGCCGGCCGCACTCCGAATCCGGACGTGCTGTGCAACGCCGAGATCAAGTTCAAGGCGTTCCTCGACCACGCGCTGCAGCTGGACGCCGACCACATTGCGACCGGCCACTACGCGCGCGTCCGCCAGCACGACGGGGGCTTCGAACTGCTTCGCGGCCTCGACGCGACCAAGGACCAGAGCTACTTCCTGCATCGGCTGACGCAGTCGCAGCTGGCGCGGACGCTGTTTCCGATCGGAGCGCTGCAAAAGACCGAAGTGCGACGCATCGCGCGCGAGATCGGCCTGCCCAACGCCGCGAAGCGCGACTCGACGGGCATCTGCTTCATCGGCGAGCGGCCGTTTCGCGAGTTCCTCAATCGTTACCTGCCGATGCAGCCCGGACCGATCCGAAACGAGGAGGGCCGGATCATCGGTGAACACGTCGGACTCGCGTTCTACACGCTCGGACAGCGCAAGGGCATCGGCATCGGCGGCCGGCGCGACGGCTCCGGCGCGGCCTGGTTCGTCGCGCGCAAGGACATGGCGACCAACACGCTGTGGGTCGTGCAGGGCCACGATCACCCCTGGCTCTTGACTGATCACCTGCAGGTCATTGACCCCAGCTGGATCAGTGGCACTGCTCCCGCCGAAGGAACGCGGCTTGCCGCCAAAACGCGATATCGGCAAGGCGACGCCGTCTGCGTCGTACGCAACGTGACCACCCGCGGATTTGAACTGCAGTTCGAAGAGCCTCAGTGGGCTGCAACACCGGGCCAGTCGGCGGTGCTTTACCGCGGCGAAGCTAGTCTGGGTGGCGGAGTGATTGCGTCGGCGTCGATGACTAGACTCGTTGAGACTCCCGCAATCGCTCATCCGTCGAAGTGAATCGCGCAGCGCTCTTACTCTTATTCACCCTCTCGACTGCAGTCGTTAGCGCAGTGACGTTAGCGGCGTGCGGCGGCGGCGGCGATGGCGTTGCGCCCGTCGCCGCCCCAAGTCCGGCCGCCGACCCGGTGCCGTCGCCCACACCTACGCCGACCCCAACGCCCACTCCGACTCCGACGCCGACTCCAACTCCGACCCCAACTCCAACGCCTACACCGACGCCGCCGCCATCGACGGTCGTGCCAACGCTGACCCGCACCGTGGTTGCGTCAGGGCTGTCGAGTCCCTGGGACCTGGCATTCCTGCCGGACGGTTCGCTGCTCTTCACGGAAAAGTGTCGTGGCCTTTCCGTGCGCCGGACCAACGGCTCGGTAACACGTCTGTTCGGTACCAGCGGATCTGCGCTCGTCGCCGCGGACCTGTTCTGCGAGGGGCAAAGCGGCGTGCATGGCGTCGCGATCGATCCGGAGTTCGCGGCAAATCGCTACGTCTACGTGTTCATGGCATCGAACCTGAGCACGAGTCCGCGCACGAATCGCGTCGTGCGCATTCAACTCGATGCCGCGTTCACGACGGCGTCCAATCGAACCGACATCGTCACGGACATCGCGTACAAGAACGCGGGCAACGCCCACGGGGGTGCGGGCGCGCACAGCGGCGGGCGGATACGGTTTGGTCCGGATGGCTATCTCTACATCACCAGCGGCGACAACCACAACGGCAGCCTGCCGCAGGACCTGAGCCGACTCGGTGGCAAGGTCATCCGCGTGGACCGCAATGGCGCTGCGGCGCCGGGCAACAGCACACCGAGCGGCGGTGATCCGCGCATCTTCAGCTACGGCCACCGCAACGTGCAGGGCATCGACTTCCGGCCCGCGGGCACCGTCAATGCCGGCCAGCCTTATACGGCCGAGCACGGACCCAACCACTCGGACGAAGTGACTCCGCTGGTTGCCGGCGGCAATGCCGGCTGGGACCCGCAGAATCGCCCCGCGCTGTCGTGTGCCGACAACTACTGTGGCTACGCCGGCAATCCGACCACGATGCCGATGACCGACACGACGCGGTTCCCCGCCGCGGTGCGCCCGGCGTGGGTCCATAACACCGGGGCGCGCGGCATGGGACCGCTGGCGTTCCTCAACGGCGCGCAATGGAAGGCCTGGAACGGCAGACTGGCCGTCAGCATCATGAGCGCCAGAGACCCTGCAGATCGTCGAACTGGACGCGGCAGGGTCCGCAACCGGCGCGACGATCGCCTCGGGCTTGCCGTCCAATCGAATGCGGTCGCTGGTCCAGGGACCGGACGGAAGCCTGTACGTCGCGACGGATGAAGGCGAGATCTGGCGCGTGACGCCGAGCTGATGCTCGAGTAAGCCGTCGTTCGGATCTGTAGCCGTCGGCACCCGCTTCCCGAGCGGGACCGAGGTACGCCCCTGCCAATGCTCCTGCGCCGGAGTCATTCGTCGACATTTCCTGTGAAATGCCTCAGCGCCGCTTGATGTAGCCTCTCAGGGTCAACGGGAGGAGCAGGTGTCGATCGTCATTGCAGGAACGGGCTACGTCGGCCTGGTCACGGGCGCATGCCTGTGTGAGGTGGGCCATTCGGTATTTTGTGTGGACATCGATCCCAAGCGGGTCGATAGGCTGCGCGCCGGGGAAGTCCCCTTCTACGAACCGGGGCTCGCGGCACTCGTGGAAAGCGGCGTGGCCTCGGGCCGCCTCACTTTCACCACCTCTTTGAAAGACGCCTACCGGCGCAGCAAGGAAGACCGCACGCTGAGCGCGCCGGTGGTCATGATCGCGGTCGGAACGCCGTCGAGCGAGGATGGCTCCGCCGATATCACCGGCGTGTTGCAGGTGGCCCGCGACATCGGCGCCGTCATCGACGAATACACCGTGGTGGCGTCGAAGTCGACGGTCCCGGTCGGAACCGGTGACCAGGTCGCCAAGGTCATCGCCGAGGCCGGCGCCGACACGACGCTCTTCGACGTCGTCAGCAATCCGGAATTCCTGAAGGAAGGGGCGGCCGTCGACGACTTCATGCGGCCGAGCCGCATCATCGTCGGCGCGAACTCGGCGACTGCCGAGAAGCTGATGCTGGAACTGTATCGGCCATTCAACATGAATCGCGATCGCGTGCTGTTGATGGCGCGGCGCGAAGCCGAGCTGACGAAATACGCCGCCAACGCGCTGCTCGCCACCAAGATCAGCTTCATCAACGAGGTGGCCAACCTGTGCGACAGGCTGGGAGTCGACATCGACAACGTCCGGCGCGGCATCGGCTCGGATCCACGCATCGGTCATTCGTTCATTTATGCCGGCGCCGGCTACGGCGGCTCGTGCTTTCCGAAGGACGTGAAGGCGCTGATCCACACCGCGAAATCCATCGAAGTCGATCCGCTGGTACTGCGCGCCACGCATGAGCGCAACGAACACCAGAAGCATTACGTGCTCGACCAGGTGAAGCAGCGCTTTGGCAATGATCTCAGCGGGCGGACGTTCGGTATCTGGGGCCTGTCGTTCAAGCCGGGCACCGACGACGTGCGCGAAGCCCCGGCGCTGACCATCGTGCGCGGCCTGCTCGAAGCCGGCGCGTCGGTGCGCGCGTTCGACCCGGTCGCCGCGAACCTGTTTGAGAAGCAACTGACCCAGAATATGGGGCGAAACGAGCGCTTCACATTGGTCCCGGAAAAATACGAAGCGCTCGCCGGCGCCGATGCGCTCGTGCTGATCACCGAGTGGAAGGAATTCCGCAGCCCGGACTTCAGGAAGATCCGCGGCCTGCTGAAGCAGCCGGTGATCTTTGACGGTCGCAACCAGTACGACGCGGTTCGCCTCCGGACCGAAGGGTGGTCCTACGTCGGCGTCGGCCGCGGCACCGTGGACGCATAAAATTCCAGCTCAACCCTTCGCAACAGGACCCCAATGAAAGTCCTCGTCACCGGCGCCGCCGGCTTCATCGGCATGCACGTCGCGCAGCGCCTGCTCGCGCGCGGCGACACCGTCGTCGGTCTCGACAACCTGAACGAGTATTACGACGTCAACCTCAAGCTCGCGCGACTGAAGCAGCTGGATCACGCCAACTTCTCGTTCCACAAGATTGACGTTGCCGACAGCGACGCGGTGAGTCGGCTGTTTGCCGACGAGCGCTTCGACCGTGTCGTCCACCTCGCGGCGCAGGCGGGCGTGCGCTACTCGCTGACGAACCCGCACGAGTACGTCCGCTCCAACATCACCGGCTTCCTCAACATCCTCGAAGCGTGCCGGCACCACCCGGTACGAGCACCTCGTCTATGCCAGCAGTTCCAGCGTGTACGGCGGCAATACGCGCTTGCCGTTCAAGGAGTCAGACAACGTCGACCACCCGGTCAGCCTGTACGCCGCAAGCAAGAAGTCGAACGAGCTGATGGCGCACACCTACAGCCACCTGTTCGGCATCCCGAGCACCGGCCTGCGCTTCTTCACCGTCTACGGACCGTGGGGCCGGCCCGACATGGCGCTCTTCCTCTTCACGAAGGCGATCCTGGCGGGCGAACCGGTCAACGTGTTCAACCACGGCAAGATGCAGCGCGACTTCACCTACATCGACGACATCGTCGAAGGCGTCGTGCGCGTACTCGACCGTGCGCCGCAGCCGAACGCGGCATTCGATACCGCGACACCGGATCCGGCGCATTCGTGGGCGCCTTACCAAGTTGCTGAACATCGGCAACCATGGCCCGGCGGGTCTTCTTGAATACCTTGACGCTCTGGAAGCAGCCCTCGGAAAGAAGGCGCAGCGCAACTACCTGCCGATGCAGCCCGGGGATGTGCCGGCTACGTTTGCGGATACAACACTTCTGACTGAGTGGACCGGACACAAGCCGGGAACGCCGATTCACGAAGGAATCAGGCAGTTTGTTGACTGGTACGAGAGGTTTCTGGCCGATAAGAAGTGCGGGGTCACCGCTAACTACCAACCGCGATCCGAACAAGATTGACTGTTGAGTTTACGAACCACATTTGCTTCATCCCGTGCCGACAGGTGTCAACTTGAGAGGTCTCCTACTGGCAATGCTTTTGACAGGTTGCCCAAGCATCGGCTTGGCGCAGTCGATCGGTGGGCAAACACCGCTGCCCATAATTGGGAAGTGGCAATGGACCGCACAAAACAAGTGCACCGAGACCTATGAATTCCAATCCGACGGAGTCCTAACGGTCCTCAGTGGCGATGAGCGCACGGACAACACGTACACGATCGCAAGCGAGCCAAGCGTCATGGGTTTCTACAAGCTCGACGTGAAGGTAACGAAGGACTATGGTGGTAAGGACTGTGCTGACTCGGTCTCAAACAGTGCAGGCGAGGAGAACACCCACTATCTTCTGTTTGAGCCAACGATGGAAATGTTCATCCTGTGTGACAGCCCGGCGCTTACTTCTTGCTTTGGTCCTCTGCGTCGAGCGGGGGGCGGTTCGCTTGATAAGAGACGCTAGTTAACCACTTCGTCACCTCAGCTCTTCCGATTGCTGCCGCCTCGCTTCGGTCAGTACACAGGAGGAAGAGGCAAAGCCTTGATAATCGAGGCATCGGTTCGTCGCATAATCACAACCCCAGTCGACTGGCGTCCCAGTAGCGGAACATACATCGCTTCACTCGGCTTTAACCCCGCTGCGTCCAGTTCTGACAACACCTGACTCCGTTGCCGGTCTCCGAGTTTCGTAAGCTCATCGATCGGCTTTGCTCGATCGCGGATTGGGCCGGCATCGCCCGGGAACGCGTGGAACAAGTGTGGCAAGTTCTTCAGGTCTGGACCACCCATTGAAGACTCTAGGATCAAGTCATTACGCTCGCTCACGGACTCGGGAGGCAGACCATGAACCCATACTGGACCAAAGGCTGGCGGACTGGTCAGGTTCATCGTGCCGGGTACCTTGTCGGCGCGCCAGACCAGTTCTCCGGGAGTGACGATGTCGAAGCGGTCTGCGTTGAAGACCACAAAGGCGGGCCGCACCGAGTAGACAGAGTACGCGCCGTACGCTAGTGCCGCGCAGCTGAACGGCACCAATAACTGCCAAGTCACGCGCCAACTCGCGCCGTGGCTTGGATGGTGCGGCGATCAAGAGAGTGAGCAGCGGACCAAGGCAGACATCCACCGCTACCAGCAGAACGAGAATGAACGTGACTCCCTCCAGCGAGGCGAGCGGTGGCGGGTAGAGAACAAACAGAACCGCGGCGGTAAAAGTACCGACGACCACTGCGCTGCAAAGAAAGTGCATCGCGGCATATTTGACTCGCCTTGGCAACTTCTTTGCTCTTACCGCGCCGCTGGAGCTAGCCGTTTCCAGTGTCATTTCGCTCATCTATACCGCCCAACAAGTGCATGCAGCCATCTGGAAACCCTCCATCACGGAACTTTCCGCCGAGTTAGTCCGCCCGGAGAAACAAACAAGGGGCGCCATGCGCCCCTTGTGATCGAGCAGCGGTTGCCTTATCGGCACTCGGCCGGAGCGTAGCGAGCAGCGAGCGTTCCAGCAGCACCGAGGCCGAAGACCGAGCCCGCGGCACGGCAGCGCCAACGAATCGAATCCTGAGTCGGCGTAAACGTGCCCGGCGCAGCACAGTTGGCCGCTGGCAGTGCGGCGTCGCCACACCGGTATAGGGAATCAGGAACAGCGTGTTTGCTGCCGCGGCCGCGACCGCCGTCGTATAGGGGATCGTGACGATGCCTGTCGCCGCCGCCACAGCCATGTTAGGACCGTCGACGTTCCGCGAAGCGGTAGGAGCAACGAAGCCCGCGCCGTACCCCGGTACATCCATACATACGCCGTTTTGCGCGATTTCAGAAACCACCTGCTTGGACACGCTCGCGAGGTTCAAACCCTCCGTGACGCGCGCGCGGATCGTGTAGTCCTGATACGCAGGAATGGCGATGGCCGCCAAGATGCCGATGATCGCCACGACGATCATCAACTCGATCAGCGTGAAGCCGCGCTGAAGTCGATTGAGTTGCTGTTTCATTTACTCTCCTGTGAAGATATCGGTCAGACATACGGCCCCTTGCCGATGACCGACAGTCTGCGAGATCCGTGCCAGGCTGAAATGCCGTCTAAACCAAGAAATTTGCCGTGAATTCAAGGCACTCCTGACAATCCACGGCTTCGGCCGGTGACGTTTTTTGGCAGGTGATACCGAACTACGGAGGTCTTACTCGGGTGGATGAGATGTTGCGAGGCTAAGCCGCGGAGCGTTAACGAACTCCGCCGTTGACGTAACTTGATGGAGGAAGCATCGGGCGAGTCTTCACCCGGACAAGCCTTGGAGACGCTTTTGCGGCGGATCGTATCGCGCGCGCTATGAGGTCTCAAGGAACAAAAAGGGGCGCCATGCGCCCCTTGTGATCGAGCAGCGGTTGCCTTATCGGCACTCGGCCGGAGCGTAGCGAGCAGCGAGCGTTCCAGCAGCACCGAGGCCGAAGACCGAGCCCGCGGCACGGCAGCGCCAACGAATCGAATCCTGAGTCGGCGTAAACGTGCCCGGCGCAGCACAGTTGGCCGCTGGGAGTGCCGTCGCCACACCGGTATAGGGAATCAGGAACAGCGTATTCGCTGCCGCGGCCGCGACCGCCGTCGTATAAGGGATCGTGACGATGCCTGTCGCCGCCGCCACAGCCATGTTAGGACCGTCGACGTTCCGCGAAGCGGTAGGAGGAACGAAGCCCGCGCCGTACCCCGGTACATCCATACATACGCCGTTTTGCGCGATTTCAGAAACCACCTGCTTGGACACGCTCGCGAGGTTCAAACCCTCCGTGACGCGCGCGCGGATCGTGTAGTCCTGATACGCAGGAATGGCGATGGCCGCCAAGATGCCGATGATCGCCACGACGATCATCAACTCGATCAGCGTGAAGCCGCGCTGAAGACGGTTGAGTTGCTGTTTCATTTACTCTCCTGTGAAGATCTCGGTCAAACCACGGCCCCTTGCCGATGACCGACAGTCTGCGAGATCCGTGCCAGGGTGAATTGCCGCTAAATCGGAGAAAAGTGCCATCAATTCAAGGCACTCCTGACATTTCGCGGCTAAGGCGAGGTGACGAATCGTGTCAGGCGGTGCCGCGAAGCGCACGCATCATCCGAGCGGATGAGCCGTCGAGTCGCTACCTTAAACCGCCGGCGCGTTGACGAACTCCATCCGCACGCCGGCGAGTTCGATGACGTCCTTGTTCTTCAGCGGATGCGCGGCGGAACCGAGGTTGGTGCCGTTCACGGTCGGGAACACTTCGCCTTCGACGTGGGCGATGAAGTAGCCGGTCGGGCGGCGCGTGATGACGGCGACCTGGTGGCCCGGGCGTCCGATCGTCGTCAGCGCCTTCACGAGCTGCAGTTCGCGGCCTTCGTTGGCGCCGTTGAGGATCTTGATCGACGCCGCGGCCGGCGAGTCTTCACCGGAGCCGGGCTGGCGGATCTGGATCGTCGCCGGGCCGGGGCCGTAGAACTCGCGCTTCAGCGGCTGCGAGGTGTCGATGTCGACTTCGCCCTCGGTGCCGGAGGCGCCGTCGGCGAGGAACTTGAGCCGGTACTTGCCGATCTCGACCGCGTCGCCGCTTTGCAGCAGGTGCTTCTTGATCGGCTGGCCGTTGACGGTGGTGCCATTGGTGGAGCCGAGGTCCTCGAGATAGACCTCGCCGGCCGAGCGTGTAGATGACCGCGTGCTCGCCGCTGACGGCAAGGTTGTCGATCACGATGTCGTTGTGGGAGCGCCGGCCGATGGTCGTCCGGTCCTTGGTCAGACCGACTTCGCGCAGCACCACGCCATCCAGACTCAGGACCAGCCTAGGCATCTTTTCTCCCTGGACCCATATTCTCGTATTTGCGCGGATTCTGCCAGCGTGCAAAAAGGCTGCCAATCAACGGTCTAGCCACGGTTTCAACCTTCGGCGGGGGCGCTATCCGCCGCTTCCGGGGCGGGCGCAGGCGCGTCCTTGCCCGTGACCTTGATGACGATGACCGAGACGTTGTCGCGGCCGCCGGCCTCGTTGGCGAGGTCGACGAGCCGGCGCGCCGTCTCGTGCATGTCGGCCTGGGCCAGCCAGCAGTCCGGCGATTTCATAGCTGCCCACCATCTCGGTCAGGCCGTCGGAGCAAAGCAACACCAGGTCGCCGGCGACGACGTCGAGTTCCTGGACTTCCGGTTCGATCTCCGGGCTGGCGCCGAGCGCGCGGGTGACGAGGTTCTTGGCCGGCAGGATGCGCGCCTCTTCCTCGGTGACCATGCCGGCGTCGAGCAGCTCCTGCGAAAACGAATGGTCGCGCGTCAGCTGCTCGAGCTGGTCGTCGCGATAGCGATACAGGCGCGAATCGCCGGTGTGCGCCACCCACAGCCGTTCGCCGAGGAACCAGGCCACGACCAGCGTCGTGGCCATGCCCTCGAAGGCGGCGCTGTTCAGCGCCGCGTTGTAGATATTGGCGTTGATCTCGTTGACGGTGTCGTAGATCACTTCGTCGGGCGTGAACGGCACGTCCGACGTGCGCGACGCGGCGAGCGACGAGGACAACCGGTCCAGCACCGAGCTGATCGCCATCACGCTGGCGACCTCCCCGGCGTTGTAGCCGCCGAGCCCGTCGGCGAGCGCAAAGAGCCCGCACGAAGGGTCGGCGCCGATCGCATCCTCATTGAGCGGGCGCACCAGTCCCGGGTGGGTCTTGAGCGCGAAATCGAGGGCGACGTTCATCAGGGCATCACGGGCGGGAGGCGGGACGACGGCGCCACGCCAGGAACTTGGCGACCACCACGACGAAAGCCGCCCCGCCGGCGCTGGCGAGGTAGCGCACGGTATCGTCTGCGGAACGTGGGACTCGGCGACGGGATCGGTCACCATCAGGCCGCCGGCGATCCAGCCGAGCAGCGCCGCCGCCCAGCAGGATGATGATCGGATAGCGGTCGAGCAACTTGAGGATGATCTGGCTGCCGAACACGATGAACGGCACCGAGACGAGCAGGCCGAAGATGATGAGGCCCGTGCGCTGGCTCGGATCGGCCTGCTCTGCGGCGCCGGCGATGGCGATGACGTTGTCGAGCGACATCACGAAGTCGGCGACGATGATCGTCTTGATCGCCGACAGCAGCTTGTCGCTCGCCTTGACCTTGCCGTGCTCATCGCCTTCCTCCCCGGGTGGCGCAATCAGCTTCACGCCGATCCACAGCAGCAGCAGCCCGCCCACCAGTTTCAGGAACGGCACCGTGAGCAGGGCGACCGCAACGGTGATGAGGATCACGCGCAGGATGATCGCGCCCGCGGCGCCCCAGATGATCCCCTGGCGGCGATGCTTGGGCGGAAGGTTGCGGCAGGCGAGCGCGATGATGACCGCGTTGTCGCCGCCCAGCAGGATGTCGATGATGATGATCTGGACGATCGCATCCCATTCCAGATTCATCAGCCATTCGATCATCGACGTGTCTCCTGCTATGAGGCGCTCTATGGCACCTTCAACGGCCGTAGCAGCCCGTCTACTTCAACACACTCTTGAGCAGCTTGCCCAGTTCCGACGGGTTCTTCGTGGTTCGGATGCCGCAGGCCTCCATCACGGCGAGCTTCTCCTGCGCAGTGCCCTTGCCGCCGGAGATGATCGCGCCGGCATGGCCCATGCGCTTGCCCGGCGGCGCAGTCACGCCGGCGATGAAGCCGACGACCGGCTTCTTCATGTGCTCTTTGCCCACTCGGCGGCGATCTCTTCGTCGGTGCCGCCGATCTCGCCGATCATCACGACCGCATCGGTGTCCGGATCTTCGTTGAAGAGCTTCAGGATGTCGATGTGCTTGAGTCCGTTGACCGGGTCACCGCCGATGCCGACCGCGCTCGACTGACCGAGCCCGAGATCGGTCAGCTGCGCCACCGCCTCGTAGGTCAGCGTGCCCGAGCGCGACACCACGCCGATGCGGCCCTTGCGGTGAATGTGCCCCGGCATGATGCCGATCTTGATCTCGTCCGGCGTGATCGTGCCGGGACAGTTGGGCCCGAGCAGCAGCGTCTTCTTGCTGTGCTTGCGCATCTTGTCGCGCACGACGACCATGTCGCGCACCGGAATGCCTTCGGTGATGCAGATGACGAGATCGAGGTCGGCATCGACGGCCTCCCAGATCGCATCGGCCGCGCCGGCGGGCGGCACGTAGATCACCGAGACGTTGGCGCCGGTCTGCGCCTTCGCATCCCTGACGGTGGCGAAGATCGGAATGCCCTCGAAGTCCTCGCCGGCCTTCTTCGGATTCACGCCCGCGACGAAACAGGCCTTGCCGTTGGCGTACTCGCGGCAGGCGCGCGTATGGAACTGCCCGGTCTTGCCGGTGATGCCCTGCGTGACCACGCGGGTGTTCTTGTCGATCAGGATGCTCATCGTTGTTCTCTTTGCGCGTCTAGCGGCCGTTCGCGGCGGCGACGACTTTTTCGGCGGCTTCGGCCATCGTGTCGGCGGAAATGATCGGCAGGCCGGAGTCCTTCAGCATCTTCTTGCCGATTTCCTCGTTGGTGCCCTTCATGCGCACCACCAGCGGCACCTTCAGATGCACCGCGCGTGAAGCCTGGATCACGCCCTCGGCAATCGTGTCGCACTTCATGATGCCGCCGAAGATGTTGACCAGGATGGCCTTCAGGCCCGGGTTGCGCAGCATCAGCTTGAACGCCTCGGTCACCTTTTCTGCCGTGGCGCCGCCGCCGACGTCGAGGAAGTTGGCCGGCTCGCCGCCGAAGAGCTTGATCGTGTCCATCGTCGCCATCGCGAGCCCGGCGCCGTTGACCAGGCAGCCGATGTTGCCGTCGAGCTGGATGTAGCTGAGGTCGAACTTGCTCGCCTCGACCTCGGCCGGATCTTCCTCGTCGAGGTCACGCAGCTCGACGAGCTCCGGATGCCGGAACAGCGCGTTCGAGTCGAAGTTGAGCTTGGCGTCGAGCGCGACGACGCGGCCGTCCTTCGTCAGGATCAGCGGATTGATCTCGGCCAGCGAGGCATCGGTGTCCCAGAACGCCTTGTAAAGGCCCTGCAGCACGGCGCGCGCCTGCGGCATGCTGGCGGCCGGGATGCCGATCTTGAACGCGATGTCGTCGGCATCGTGATCGGTCATGCCGAGCGACGGATCGATATGGACCTTGTGGATCTTCTCCGGCGAATGGGCGGCGACTTCCTCGATATCCATGCCGCCTTCGCTCGACGCCATCAGCGTCACGCGTTGCGTGGCGCGGTCGACCACCATGCCGACGTACAGCTCCTTGGCGATGTCGGCGCCCTCTTCGATCAGCAGCCGTCGCACCTTCTGCCCACCCGGTCCGGTCTGGTGCGTCACCAGCTGCATGCCGAGGATCTCGGAAGCGCGCTGCTTCACTTCCTCGATCGAGCGCGCCAGCTTCACACCGCCGCCCTTGCCGCGTCCGCCGGCGTGGATCTGCGCCTTCACCACCCAGACCGGGCCGCCCAGCGTCTGCGCGGCCTTGACGGCCTCGTCGACCGTGAATGCAGCGATGCCGCGCGGCACCGGCACGCCGAAGCGCCGAAAGACGTCCTTGCCCTGGTACTCGTGGATCTTCATTGTGTGGTCCCGTCCTTGATCGGAGTCGGCTTGGCGTGCGCGGCGCTTTTCTTCTTCGGTTGATGCCAGCGCGGATAGAACTTCGCCACCGCCGGCCCGTCCGTGCGCAGCGCGTGGCAGCGGTCGAGCTGCCACGGCATCTTCTCGTCGCTCTGATGACCCGTGTGCGCGGCATCGCGCGTCTTGAACACTTCGCCGGCAAACGCCTGGACTGCCGCGGTCGGCAGCACGTTGGCCAGCTCGGTGATGTGCGTGCAGCCGTGCACGCCCCCCAGCCGGCCCTGCAGGTGTCGGCGGAAGTCCTGCAGGAGGTTCAGGCCGATCAGCTTGGTGTAGTCCGGTCCGATCGTGTCGCAATAGCCGGGATAAGGCACCGCCCGGGACTCGGCCACGGCGTCAATGATGTTCAGCTTTGTGTCGATCGTGACGCGCAGGACCATGTCGTGCACCGGATCGCCGGCGGCGCGCATGCCGGTCGCCAGCGGGAAGTCGCGCGACTTGGTGTCTGTGAGCTGAGTCTCGAGGTCCCACAGGCCGTCGTCGCGTGCATACGCATCGACCCGGATCGAACGCGTGTGCACGTGGCGGCGGTTGGGCATCAGCGACAAAGAAAAGGGCCGCCGTGGAAAAGCCTGGCGCGGCCCGACAGAGAAATTTAACACAGCGACCCGCCACCGCCTTGGTCGGAGCGGCCTGCCGAAGCGTCGCCGCCTTGTCCCACGCCGTGGTGGCTCAACGTTGCTCAGCAGGGAGCCGGCCCGCGGCTTGGGCTCGTCAGCACCGTCAGTGGCGGGTCAGCCGGCGTCGCCTTGCCCCTTGAAGGGCGGCAATCAACGCCGCGGCAGTCGGCTACTCAGCCGGGTCCTCGCCCGGGAGACCTGTCAGCACTTTGCGAATGACAGCCGAGCTGAATCCGCGGGACTGAAGGAAACGAACCTGGCGTGCGCGCTCTTCGAGCGAAGCAGGAGGCGATTTGAAACGACGCGCCCACTGGGCTCGTGCGCGCTCGAACTCCGAGCCACGCAGCGCATCAAGCGCCGACTTGGCGACGTCGTTCGGAACCCCGCGCGCTCTGAGGTCCTGAGCAACGCGGGCATCGCCGTAGCGCGCAGCGCGAACGCGGACGACGGAGGCGGCAAACCGCTCTTCGGAGAGCAGATCGCGGCGCTGCAGTTCGTCCAGCACCGCTTCGATGTCAGCGCGGTCCTGCCCTTCTTCGAGCCGGCGCTCGAGTTTGGCGGTGAGCTGCGCCCGGCTGTGCTCGCGTCGCGCAAGCAGCGCGATTGCCCGCTGCAGCAATCGCGCGGCCGGATTGCGCGACTCCGACGCCATGCCTCGATCAGGTGGCTTCGGCACCCTCGGTGCGCACCACGACGCCCTTGGCGGCGCGGATCTTGTTCTCGACTTCCAGCGCCATTGCCGGATTGTTGCGCAGGTACTCGCGGGCGTTGTCCTTGCCCTGACCGATGCGGTCGCCGTTGTAGCTGTACCAGGCACCGGACTTGTCGACGATATTCGAGCTCGGAACCGAGATCGACGACCTCGCCCTCGCGCGAGATACCTTCGCCGTAAAGGATGTCGAAGTCGGCCTGCTTGAACGGCGGCGCGACCTTGTTCTTGACGACCTTGACCTTGGTCTCGGAGCCGATGACCTCCTCGCCCTTCTTGATCGAGCCGATGCGCCGGATGTCGAGCCGCACCGACGCGTAGAACTTGAGCGCGTTGCCGCCGGTGGTGGTTTCGGGATTGCCGAACATCACGCCGATCTTCATGCGGATCTGGTTGATGAAGATGACCAGGCAGTTGGTGCGCTTGATCGTGCCGGTCAGCTTGCGCAGCGCCTGCGACATCAGCCGGGCCTGCAGGCCGGGCAGCGAATCGCCCATTTCGCCTTCGATTTCGGCCTTGGGCGTCAGTGCGGCGACCGAGTCGATGACGATCAGGTCGACCGACCCCGAGCGCACCAGCGCGTCGGCGATCTCGAGCGCCTGCTCGCCGGTGTCGGGCTGCGACACCAGCAGATCCTGCAGGTTGACGCCGAGCTTCTGCGCGTACTGGATGTCGAGCGCGTGCTCGGCATCGATGAACGCGCAGGTGCCGCCGATCTTCTGCATCTCGGCGATGACCTGCAGCGTCAGCGTCGTCTTGCCCGACGACTCCGGGCCGTAGACCTCGACCACCCGGCCGCGCGGCAAACCCCCGACACCGAGCGCGATGTCCAGGCCGAGCGAACCGGTCGAGACGACCTGGATGTCCTCGGCGACCTCGCCGTCGGCGAGACGCATCACCGAGCCCTTGCCGAACTGCTTTTCGATCTGTGCCAGTGCGGCGGCCAGGGCTTTCTGCCGCTCCTTGCTGTCTGTCACCACAACACTCCTTCCGTCGTCCATCGCCGCCTCCGCTCGCGCCCGGCCCCGGAACGCCCGAGGCACTGAAAGTATTAACAGTGCATCCACTGTAGATTCTTCCAGTATCGCTTGTCAACCGGGGGCTGCCGGCCAACCGGCTGGTGCGGCGGCCTTGCCGCGCAGGTTTCGGCCGCCCTAGACTGCGGCGCGCGCTCGACTCGGTTCGGGCGCAAGCATACCCGCCGACCCATGCGCATCCTGATCGCCGAAGACGACGCCGTCCTGGCCGATGGCCTGTCCCGCTCATTGCGGGCCGGGGGCTACGCCGTCGACGTCGTCGCCGGCGGCGACGAGGCCGACGCCGCGCTGACCGCGCAGCCCTTCGATCTGCTGATCCTGGACGTGGGACTGCCGCGGATGTCCGGTCTCGAAGTGTTGAAACGCCTGCGCGCGCGCAATTCGACGGTGCCGGTGCTGATCCTGACGGCCGCCGATACCGTCGAGCAGCGCGTCAAGGGACTCGACCTGGGGGCCGACGATTACATGGCAAAACCGTTCGCGCTGTCGGAACTGGAGGCGCGCGTGCGGGCGCTGACGCGTCGCGCCGCCGGCGGTGCGCAGACCGTGCTCAAGCACGGACCGCTGACACTCGACCAGGTGGGCCACGCGGCGTTCCTGCACGACCGCATGCTTGATCTGTCGGCACGCGAACTCAGCCTGCTCGAGATCCTGCTGCAGCGTCCCGGCCGGCTGGTCAGCAAGGAACAACTGGTGGACCACCTGTGCAGCTGGGGTGAAGAGGTGAGCACCAATGCCATCGAAGTCTATGTGCATCGACTCCGCAAGAAGATCGAAACCGACGTGGTCCGCATCGTCACGGTGCGAGGACTCGGCTACTACCTTGAACGCTTCGCCGACCCGGCCGCCGCCGAAGCCAGCGCCGGCCATGCGTGACGACCGCCACGCGCAGCCCGATGCCTGAGGAAGGCAGTCCTAAGCCTCGCCTGCGCGCGCCGTGGGCCAGGAACGCAGCCGAGCCCCACCCTGTCGGTGCCGGCGATCTGCCGACCGAACCGCGCCAGCTGCGCAACCCGCTGCGCGCGCAGTTCGAGCAGCGATCGCTGTTCGGCGAGATTCTCGACTGGATGCTGGCGCCGCTGTTCCTGCTGTGGCCGATGAGCGTCACGGTCACCTACATCGTCGCGCAGACGATCGCCAACGCGCCGTTCGACCGGAGTCTCGCCGACGCCGTCGGCGTGCTGGCCCATCATGTGCGCGAATCCCAGGGCGAAGTCACGCTGCAGTTGCCGATGAGCACGCGCGAAGTCCTGCGCGCCGATGCCGCCGACAGCGTCTATTACATGGTTCTCGGGCTGCGCGGCGAATTCGTCGCCGGTGATGGCGACCTCCCGCTCCCTCCCGAGGACGCGCTCCCGGTTCCGCTCGCCGTCCAGTTCCGCTCCGACCTGGTCCGCGGCAACGAGGTCCGCATTGCCTACACCTGGGCAGAGTTCAACCGCGGCGGACAACGGCAGTACGCGCTGGTGCAGGTCGCCGAGACACTGGAAAAGCGTTCGCAGCTAGCCAACGAGATCATCCGCGGCGTGATCGTGCCGCAGTTCATTGTGCTGCCGATCGCGGTCCTGCTGGTCTGGTTCGGGCTGACCCGCGGTCTGGCGCCGCTTGCGGACCTGCAGGCGCGCATACGATCGCGCCAGCCGGACGATCTGTCGCCCATCGACGCGCGCGGCGCGCCGGAGGAGATCGCCCCGCTCGTCAGTTCGTTCAATGAGATGCTGGAACGGCTGTCACTCAATCTGCAGATGCAGCGGCGCTTCCTCGCCGACGCCGCGCATCAGATGAAGACGCCCCTCGCGGGGCTGCGCACGCAGGCGGAACTCGCGCTGCGCGAAACCGACCCGCACGAACTCAAGCGGACGCTGCGTCACATCGCCGCTTCCACCGAGCGCTCGACTCACCTTATCAACCAGCTGCTCGCACTCGCCCGCGCGGAATACCAGGCCAGTGATCCCAGCGTTTTCGAAGTGATCGACCTGGTGCCGCTGGCGCGGGATCTCGTCCGCGAGTACGTCACCGACGCGATTGCGCGCGGCGTGGACCTCGGGTTCGAAAGCCCCGACGGACGCGTCCGCACGGTGGCGGCGCCGATGCTGGTGCGCGAATTGCTGAAGAACCTTCTCGACAATGCGCTGCGCTATACGCCGCGGGGCGGCAGCGTCACCGTGCGCGTCGTGCAACGCGAGGAGTCCGCCTATCTCGAAGTCGAAGACACGGGACCCGGCATACCTGAAGCCGAGCGCCAGCGCGTCTTCGATCGCTTCTATCGAATTCTCGGCACGAATGTCGATGGCAGTGGCCTGGGCCTGGCCATCGTGCGCGAGATTGCCGAGCAGCACAGCGCGCTGGTTCGCGTCACCGGCAGTCCCACCGCGTCCGATCCGCAGTGGCCGGGGACACTGATCAGCGTGGAGTTCGACGAGCTGGACACGAGTCAGCCGACGGTCGATCTGTCAGCACGTTGAGTCGAGCACGCCCGGCAGCGGCGTGCGCCGGTTTGACCCGCGGTTGTGGCGTCGGCATAATTTCGCCCTCTCGTTGCGACCGGTCGTCAATAACGACGTTTTCACGACCCCTGGATACGCAGTCCCGAGATCGAAGGCATTGCAGCATCGAGGTTTTTTGGATTGCAGGACTCGGGTCGTTAGCTCAGCCGGTAGAGCAGCGGACTTTTAATCCGTTGGTCGCAAGTTCGAATCTTGCACGACCCACCATTTAGGACGCAGGGCCTGGCCGCTGGATTCCGGGCAACGAGATACAGGGAACTCGGGTCGTTAGCTCAGTTGGTAGAGCAGCGGACTCTTAATCCGTAGGTCGAAGGTTCGAATCCTTCACGACCCACCACCGACTCCCGCAATGAACTGCGATCGGCGCACCGCTATGCGCCGCTGCCGACGTACTGCCGCTCGCGGAACCACTTGGTTGCGATCCACTTTTCGCCGGCGCCGACCGGGCTGCCGCCATGCAGCGTCCGCGCATCGAGCGCGCCGTTCTCGGAGTAGTAGGCGAAATACACGGCGTTGCCCCGGCGCGGCAGCACATCGACGCCGACTTCCGGGAACACCGTGGAGCCGCCCGCCTCGACGTCATTCAGGTACATCACCAATGTCGCGATGCGCTGTCCGCCCTGGGTCAGCACCACTTCATTACCCGGCTGCTTCGGATCGAAGTAATCGAAGTGCGGCTTGTATTCGCCGCCTGGCTCGTAATGCAGGATCTGGATCGGTTCGCCGTTTTCCAGCGGAAACTGGACGAGCTCGGATATGCGGTTTTCGATGCGACGGATGAGTTCGTTCTCGCCGCGATTGAAGTAGGTGCCGTAGCTCGTCCGATGCGGATGGATGTCGTAGGCGCCGGTTTCGTTGTTGACGACGCTCGAGCGTTCCAGTTTGCCTTGCGACAGCTTGATCATTTCGTCGCACTCTTCGGCTGAAAGCAGGTTGCCGAACAGCACGATGCGCGGCGCCGTCAGCGCGAACAGCATGTGGATCTCGCGATCTCCAGTCGCGATGGTGTTCGGCATCTGCACCAGCTGCTGACTCAGCGTCTGCGCGGAAGCGGTCGCCACGTCGGTTGTCTCGCGCACCGCCGCTGGCGCCGGACCGGCGGCGGTGCCGAAGGCTTCGGAAACGCCTTGAACGCCGCGTCGACCGCGTCGCGGGCGTAGCGCTCCTGGTACCCGGCGGCGAGCAGTGACTTCACGGTCGCCTCGGGCGAGGTGCCGCGTTTCAGCATGTCGCGGAACCAGGACTGCAGGTCGGGAGCAAGGCTTTCGAACTTCATCGGTCGTCAACGCGTGGGCACTGGCGAAAGTCTAATGGGCCGCCCCGCGGCTGCGGCGTATTCTTTCATCTCGACACTGCGGAGGATGACATGCTGCAGAAAGTGGGAATGCCGACACTCGCGGACGGCGGGCTCCTGAAGACCGACGCCTACATCGACGGCGCCTGGCGCAGCGCCGCGTCCGGTGCGCGTTTCGCCGTGAGCAACCCGGCCGATGGACTGAAGATCGCCGACGTCGCCAACTGCACCCGCGTCGAGGCCGTCGCCGCGATCGACGCGGCTGCGCGGGCGTGGCCCGCCTGGCGCAGCAAGACGGCGAAGGAACGTGCCGCCATCCTGCGAACGTGGTTTCAACTGATCATCGCGAACCAGGAAGACCTGGCCAAGCTGATGACCGCCGAGCAGGGCAAGCCGATGGCCGAAAGCCGCGGCGAAGTCGCCTACGGCGCCTCGTTCATCGAATGGTTCGCCGAAGAAGCCAAGCGCGTCTACGGCGACACGATCCCGACCGTCGCCACCGACCGTCGGCTGCTGGTCTTCAAGGAGCCGATCGGCGTGGCTGCGGCGATCACGCCGTGGAATTTCCCGAACGCGATGATCACGCGCAAGGTGGCGCCCGCGCTGGCGGCCGGTTGCCCCGTCGTCGTGAAGCCCGCGGAGCAGACGCCGCTGTCGGCGCTGGCGCTCGCGGAACTCGCGCAGCGCGCGGGCATTCCTGCCGGGGTCTTCAACGTCGTGCCGGCGGATGAGGCGAAGTCGATCGAGGTGGGCAAGGCGCTGTGCGAATCGCCGACCGTGCGCAAGCTTTCCTTCACCGGCTCCACCGTCGTCGGCCGCATCCTGATGCAGCAGTCGGCGCCGACGCTGAAGAAGCTCTCGCTCGAACTCGGGGGCAACGCGCCCTTCCTCGTCTTCGACGACGCGGATCTCGATGCCGCCATCGACGGCGCCGTCGCGTCGAAGTACCGCAACGCCGGCCAGACTTGCGTGTGCACCAATCGCTTCTATGTGCAGGCCGGTATCTACGATGCCTTCGTCGAGAAACTGGCAGCCAAGGCACAGCAGCTCAAGGTCGGTTCGGGATTCGAGGCCGGCGTGCAGCAGGGACCGCTGATCGATGCCAACGCGCTGACCAAGGTGCGAGGCGCATGTTGCGGATGCGCGCAGCAAGGGCGCGCGCGTGCTGACCGGCGGCGCGCCGCATGAGCTCGGCGGCACGTTCTTCCAGCCGACCGTGCTGGCCGATGTCACCAGCGAGATGCTGGTGGCACGCGAGGAAACTTTCGGGCCGGTGGCACCCGTCTTCCGGTTCAAGACCGAGGACGAAGCGATCGCGCTCGCCAATTCGACCGAGTTCGGGCTGGCGGCTTACTTCTACTCGCGCGACGTGGCGCGCGTATTCCGCGTTGCCGAGCGCCTCGAAAGCGGCATGGTGGGCGTCAACACCGGCCTGATCTCCAACGAGGTGGCACCGTTCGGTGGCGTCAAGCAGTCGGGCATCGGTCGCGAAGGGTCGAAGTACGGCATCGACGAGTACCTGGTGCTCAAGTATGTCTGCATCGGCGGTATCTGATGGCCATCCGCGACTACGTCGGCAAGAGCGTCACCATCCATTACGACGCACAGCGCTGCATCCATGCAAAGGAATGCGTGCATGGTGCGCCCGGCGTGTTCGATCCGGACGCCAAGCCGTGGATCCAGCCGGACAACGCCACCGTCGAACACCTTGTGGCGGTGGTTTCGCGCTGCCCGACCGGCGCCCTGACGCTGCATGCGAGCGACGGTTCCGCGCTGGAGCCGCCGCCGGATCGCAACGTGGCCTCGATAACGCCGAGGGGACCGACCTACCTGCGCGGTCGCATCACGGTTCCGGGCGGCGACCACGCGACGCTGGTCGAATACACCCGCGTGGCGCTGTGTCGTTGCGGGGCGTCCGCCAACAAGCCGTTCTGTGATGGCAGCCACAACCGCAACGGTTTCGCCGATGAAGGCGCCTGCCCGAACGCCCCCGCATCCGCAGCGGCCGCACCCATCGGACCCGTGAAGATCAACCCGATCCACAACGGGCCGCTGATGGTCGAGGGCACGATCGAATTCCAGGCCGCCGACGGCACGCGCTTCGTCACCGAAAAAGTGTGGCTGTGCCGCTGCGGCCATTCGGGCAACAAGCCGTTCTGTGACGGCACGCACAAGCGCATCGGGTTCACCACCGGCTGACCGCCGGGTCACTGCGGGAGAAATCGCGCCGCGCCTCGTGATCCCGGCGGAGGTTTTCCTCCGGATCCTCGCGATTTCTGGCAAGCGCCACCGCCCTTGCCTCGTCGCGAGTGGGGCCGCAAGGCGAACCGCGTTGACGCGCGGCAAGCCCGAGGGTCGTCCAGCCTCACCCCGCTGGCTCGTGGCAGTAGAGTGGTTGCGTTGCGCGACTGCCGTTTGCCTTGGAATTGACGATGAATGCCGCCTCTCCCCTGCGAGCCGCGCTGCTGGCGAGCGTCGTGCGCCCGGGCCAATGGATCGGGCCGGTGCTCGTTGCCGCCCTGGGCATCGCGTTGGCGACCATCGCGATGCCGCACCCTCCGGCATGGGCCGGGATCGCGGGCTGGCTGGGCTGGATCGCGTTCGCATTGTCGCTGGCACTGACCGTGCGGCTGCGTCCGATTTCCGCGCGCTTTGGCGGACTCGATCATCAATATGCATGGCATCACGTGTTGGGATTGCTGGCCTATGTGTCGGTGCTGGTGCACGCACTGGCCGTCATCTGGCCGCTGCTTGCCGAGCGCGAGTTCAGTTTCGCGATGCGCTGGTGGATCTCGGGTGCTGTCGCGCTCAGCGGCTGGACCGCGCTGGCATTGCTGATCGTGCCGCTCGCCGCCACGTTCTTCGGGCCCGCCGACTTCCGTCGCTGGCTACGCTGGCACCGCGTCACGGCGTTGGCGTTCGCGGTCACGGCGCTGCACGCGGCATTGGCCGTTCGGTTCACCACGCCGGCGTGGTGGCTCGTGGCGTTCATTGGGGCTGCGGCACTGGCCGCCCGCGGCTGGTTCACGCGGATCGATGCGGGGCGACGCTACATCGTCGCTCACGTCGAGCATCCGGCCAACGCCTGCGTGGAGGTCGAACTCGAGCCGCTGGACCGCACGCTCGACGTGGCCCCGGGCCAGTATGTTTTCGTCGCCTTTCACAGCGGCGAGCGCTACAAGAGCTGCAACGAATACCACCCGTTCAGCGTGAGCCGCGTGCGCGGCCGGCGCATCACGTTGACGATCAAGGCGCTGGGTGACTGCACGCTGGAGATGCAGCGCCTGACCGTCGGCCTTGCGGCACGTGTCGAAGGACCGTTTGGCGCCTTCTTTGATCAAGCAAGCGCGAGCACGCCACAGCTCTGGATCGCCGGCGGCATCGGCATCACGCCGTTTCTGGCGCAGCTCGATCGCCTCGGGCCGGTGGTCGACATCAAGATGGCATACCTTTATCGGCGCGGCGAGGATGCACTGCACATCGACGAACTGGAACGCGCGGCCGACGAGCGCGACGGCATGGAACTCTTCACGCTGGTCTCGGGCACCGACCTTTCGGGTCTCTGGACCTGGCTCGAAGGAATAGACGTGACGAGCCGCGAAATCTACGTCTGCGGCCCGCCACCGCTGCTCGACGCAGTGGTGCGATACCTCAATGCGCGCGGCGTCAGCGAAACCCGCCTGCACTTCGAACGCTTCGACTTCCGATGAAAGCCGGCAAATTCGTGTTCAGTGTCTCGACCGCCGTCTTTGCGGCAATCGTCGTCGCGATCGTGCTGCTCGGTCTGCTGGGCTGAGCCTCAGGACCTTTCGGTCAGCAGCAATTCGCGCGCGCGCGCCAGATCCGCCTTCTGCGCGTCGGTCACCTTCGGATAGGCGAGCTTCATTTCCTCCATCGTCTCGACGATCGCCGCGGCGACCACGAGGCGCGTGAACCACTTGTTGTCCGCCGGCACGACGTACCACGGCGCAGCCGGCGTTGCGGTCGCGCGGATCGCGTCTTCGTAGGCCGCCATGTAGTCGTTCCAGTGCGAACGCTCCTTGACGTCGCCGATCGAGAACTTCCAGTTCTTCTCCGGTTCGTCGAGCCGCTCGATGAAACGCTTCTTCTGCTCCTTGCGCGATACATGCAGGAAGAATTTCAGCACCGTCGTGCCGTTTCGCGTCAGGTAGTCCTCGAAGTAGGCGATGTCGCGCAGGCGCTCGCGAAACACGTTCTTCGTCACCAGGGGCTTGGGGATCTTCTGCGCGGCCAGGATCGACTCGTGCACCCGCACGACGAGCACCTCCTCGTAGTACGAACGGTTGAAGATGCCGATGCGTCCGCGCTCGGGCAGTGCCCGCCAGGCGCGCCACATCCAGTCGTGGTCGAGTTCCTCCTCGGAGGGCTGCTTGAACGACACGACCTGGCAGCCCTGCGGATTCACGCCGCTCATCACGTGCTTGATCGTGCTGTCCTTGCCGGCCGCGTCCATCGCCTGGAACACCAGCAGCAACGAGCGCCGATCCTGCGCGTAGAGCTTGTCCTGCTCCTCGGCGAGCCAGTTCACGCCCTCGGCGAGCGCCTGCTGCGCTTCCGGCTTGCTTTCGTTCTTGAGGCCGTGTGTGTCCGCGGGATCGATGTCCTTCAGCCGGAACTTCGACCCGCGGGTCACCCGGTAACGCCCGATCAGTGCATCGATACGCTTCAGTGTCTTGCCGGCGAGTGCCATACCTTGCCCCCAGGGAATGCGATCGATGATACGGCGGACCGCGCGACGCCCGAGGGATGGTCGGCTTCGACCCGCGCCGATCACCGTGAGGGGCAAGGGCGGCACTGCGGCCGCCTGCAGCGGCAGTCAGATCACGATCTGCGTGCCGATCTCGATCACGCGGTTCGGTGGAATGCGGAAGAAATCGGAGGCCGGCTGGGCGGTGCGCATCATCCAGCTGAACAAGCGCTCGCGCCAATCGGCCATGCCTCCGCGTCGCCCTGTCAGGACGGTTTCGCGCGACAGGAAGAACGAGGTCTCGTTCGGTTCGATCCTGAAGTCGAACTTCTGCGCGAGCGTCTGTGCGATGTCGGCAATGTCGTACGAGTCCTGGAAGCCGAGGTAGACCTTGACGGAATGGCAGCCATCGCCAAGCGCGCGGATCTCGGCTGAATCCTCGGCCGCCACGTGCGGCACGTCCTTCGGCACGGCGGTCAGGAAGATCACGCGTTCATGCAGGATGCGGTTGTGCTTGAGGTTGTGCAGCAGCGCGTGCGGCACCTCGTCCTGGCCTCCCGACATGAATACCGCGGTGCCCTTCGACGCGCTGCGGCGGATAGGCCGACAGGTTCTTCAGGAACGGTTCGAGCGCGAGGCCGGCGCGTGCATGCTCCTGCCTGACGAGCACCCGGCCCCGCTTCCAGGTCGCAAAGACAAAGAACAGCAGCCCGCCAAAGGCGAGCGGAAACCAGCCGCCGTGCCCGATCTTTGCGGTGTTCGCCGCGAGGAAGACGATGTCGAGCGCCAGCAGCGGAAGCAGGATCAACGTCAGTTTCGCCGGCGGCCAGTCCCAGCGCGATCGCGCCACCACCATGACACCGAGCGTCGTGATGACCATCGTGCTGGCGACGGCGATGCCATAGGCCGCGGCGAGGTTCGACGAACTGCCGAAGCCGAGCACGAGCAATATGACGACGATCAGCAGCAGCCAATTCACGATCGGGACATAGATCTGCCCTACCGCGGTCTCCGACGTGAAGAGCACGGCCATGCGTGGCAGGTAGTCCAGCTTGACGGCCTGGCTGGTGATCGAAAACGCGCCGGAGATCACGGCCTGCGAGGCGATGACCGTGGCCGCCGTGGCCAACGACGACCAGCGGAAACTGCAGCCACTCCGGCGCCAGCAGGAAAAACGGGCTGCGAACGGCGTCGGGTTCCTGCAGGACCAGGCTGCCCTGGCCGAAGTAATTGAGCAGCAGGCACGGCATCACCAGCCAGAACCAGGCGACTCGGATCGGACCGCGACCGAAGTGACCCATGTCGGCATACAGCGCTTCGCCACCGGTCACCGCCAGAAAGACCGCGGCCATCACCGTGAAGGTCGTGAACGGGATGCGCAACGAAGAAGGCGAGGGCATTGAGCGGATCGATCGCCGCGAGAACGCTCGGATCGCGGACGATCTGCAGCGCGCCGAGCACGCCGAGCGTGACGAACCAGAGCAGCATGATCGGGCCGAACACACTGCCGATCCGCGCAGTGCCCGACCGCTGCGCCGCGAACAGGCCGATCAGCACGACAAGGGTCAACGGAATGACGAACGCCTTGAACCGCGGCGAGATGACCTCGAGGCCCTCGACCGCGGACAGCACCGAGATTGCCGGGGTAATGGCGCTGTCGCCATAGAACATCGCCGCCCCGAAAAGCCCCAGCGTGACCGCAATTCCGGTCAGGCGGCCCTGTGCGGGAAGCTGGCGCAGCACCAGCGCGAGCAGGGCGAGGATGCCGCCTTCGCCGCCGTTGCTGGCACGCAGCACGATAAGCACATACTTGACCGAAACGACGAGCGTCACGGCCCAGAAGATCATCGACAGCACGCCCAGGACACTGGCGTGGTCGGCGCCCGCGCCATGGGCACCGCCGATGCTTTCCTTGAAGGCGTACAGCGGGCTGGTGCCGATGTCGCCGTAGACCACACCGAGCGCAGCGACGACCAGGGCCGGCGGCAACTTGCGGGAATTGTTGGCGTTCTGGTGCATGCGGCATGCCGGCAGGCGTCGCGCACGATGCGCCGGATTGCTTACACGAAGCTTGCGCGTCGGCGCCCGGCAGCGTCAACGCCGCCCCGCTGCAGGGCGCGCCGACACAGGAGGAATGGAGCGGGTGAAGGGAATCGAACCCTCGTATGCAGTCGGGTAAGGAGAAGGCCTCGCGGCCTTCCCCTCCCCTAAGAACCGGACGTGCAAGTTTCCCCGCATCCGGCTCAAGCAGCCTGACGATACCCGCCGTTTGAGGCGAGGATACCGGCCGCAAAGTTTCCGGGGCTTCTACGTCCCCGTGGCTCTTTCCATCGAGTGGTGTTGGTAATGACAATTCGGGTGAAGCAATTCGAGATTGCTCGTCCGACTCGATCCGCCTTTCGATCTCTTGATGACGTGGTGCATGTGCCACCCCGTCTCCTTCGTGATCTTCTGGTCGCACCGCGGACATAGCCCTTCCTGCCAGTACCACAGCCACGTCAGTTTTCTTCGCCCCTTCAACTCGGACTGCATCTGCCGCGCGAGACGCGCATCGAAGTAGTCCTCGTCTACAGGGTCATAGGGGTTCCGGCTGCTGTCGATCTTGACGTGTAGCTTCTTGTGAAAGCTCGTCAAACTCAGCAGTACCTTTTTCCGGTCGGTAAACCTCCAGTCTCTACCGGCAATGCGCCCGAAGTAGCGGGCTTTGATCCATCGCCGTCCCTTTTGAGGATGGCGACGACACGCCCAGCGCCACAGGCCCTGCCAGATCATGTGTTCGACCTTGGCGAACGTGCGCGTAGCCATCTGGCTTCGGTGATAGTTTGCCCAGCCCCGGATAACTGGGTCGAGCTGATCGATCACCTCGGCCTGTCGGGCCGCACGCATGTCCCGCAGCGTCTCGCGAATCTTGTTCAGAAAACGCTTGACGTTCTTTCCAGAGGGCCTGACCAACAGCATGCGACTCTGCCAGCGGACAGTCCACCCCAGGAAGTCGAAGCCGTCGTTCACGTGGGTGACCAGCGTCTTCTTTTCCGAGAGTTCCAGTCCGCGCTCGCGCATGAACTTCTGCACGAGCGGTTTGATTTCATCTTCCAGCAGTTCCTTCGAACTGCCGGTAATGATGAAGTCGTCGGCATAACGCACGAAATTGACCTTGGCCGCTCTCGCATCCCGAACCGTGCGGAATTGCCCCGCCAGCTCGTTTTGCAGTCCGTCCAGTGCCAGATTCGCCAGCACGGGCGAGATGATTCCGCCCTGCGGTGTTCCGCTTTCAGTCGGGAAGAGGGTAGGACCCTCGAAATACCCGGCCTTCAGCCACTTGCGCAGCACACCCTTGTCCATCGGGACACGGGCAAGCAGCCATTCGTGGCTGATGTTGTCAAAGCAACCTTTGATGTCCCCCTCTAGGACCCACTTCGGCGAGTGCTTTCGCCCGAGTGCATTGCGCACCTGTTCGATCGCATCCGTCGTCGAGCGTCCCCGTCGAAACCCGTAAGAGTGAGTGTCGCCAGTCACTTCGGCTATGGGGTCCAGCGCAAGCAAATGCAGCGCTTGCATGGCCCGATCGCGCATGGTCGGGATGCCCAGAGGGCGTCGATCGCCATTTGCTTTCGGGATGTAGACCCGTCTCAGCGGCCTCGGCTGGTATCCCTTGGTTCGCAAGGTGCCGATCGCCTGCCATTTTTCGTCCGGAGTACTCCATGTCTGCCGGTCGATACCCGGGGTCTTGCGACCACGGTTTTCCGTAACCCGTCTGACCGCCAGCGCTTTCGCACTGATGGAGCGGGTGAGGAGCTTTTGCAGACGCCTGACACTGCGCCAGTCGCCTGCCTTTGCTGCTTTCGCGATTCTTGCCTGCAGCCTCCCGACCACCTGGTGAGCATCCTGCCACGGGATACCGTGCCAGTGCTTCCAGTTGGTGGAGGTGACATCGCAAGGGAGTGCGTCCATATCAACCTCCGTTGAAATGGAGCGGGCGAAGGGAATCGAACCCTCGTCATAGGCTTGGGAAGCCTCAGCTCTGCCATTGAGCTACGCCCGCCCGGTCCCGAAGGATGGACGACTGCCCCGAAGGGCGGTGTCCCCCTTCGGGCGGTTGGAGCAGACCTGTCTCGCGACAGGCCACCACGCGGAAGTCAGCGCCCTCTCGGGCCGGGGCGATCGTTGCATCCCCTATCCGGGCCATTACAGCCCGGCGTTCGCTTTCTCCGCGATCCTCTACCCCCAGCAGTTGCGCATGATTTTACAGTCACACTTGTCGCCCCTTGCGGAGCGACACTGCCGTGGGCTTACCCTGTTCCGTGCGACGAGCACGAGTCAGGAGGACCCCACCTTTGCGCCGGTGATCGTCTTGTCAGCGTGTCTTCACCAAGCAGGAAGACAACCGATCACGTACCTTTTGGTCAGAGCCCGTCAGTCGATTGGGCTCCTTCAAGCTTGACGGCACTTGAAGTGGTTCACTTGCATTGGTCCTTTGACCCAGCCTAGCGCCTCATCCAGATTCGACTTCCAGAATCGCGCGTGCGCCCTCGCGAGCAACGCGCACCCTAGAGGGTGGCTGCATTGTTGGTGCGCTCGGCACGAAGTCGTTGCCGACCCCGCACTGCACCTAGGCTACTGGCGGCTGAACGCCAGGTTGCATTCAGGCTTGCGCCTGCACAACAACTCGTCGCACGGCTTGCGCCGCGCGATCAACCCATATTCCGGACACGCCGGAACGCCCGGCCCGGAGGCCGCAAGAAAGGCGTATTAGTGGGCTGTATCTCCACACGTTTAAAGCCGTGTGCCAGTCACAGCGAACTGGGCGACTCTCAGGTCGCACGCTTGGGAAGCTGCCGTTCTGCCATTGAACTACACCCGCCCGTAGCTGTTCATTCTACGGTGCTCCCAAAGCTACTGCGAGCGGCTTCGATGCCGTTGTCTCGGATGCTTCTTGCGAACCTTGCTCGCGATTCACGATCACCTTGCGCTCGAAAACATGGCGATACCAGTGGGTGATGCGCCAAGACTTCCGCCACCATCTCGGATGGCGAGCATGAAGCCGTCGAGAAGCAGACCCTTCGCACCGTCGTTCAGGCGTTGCAGGAGCCCTCGCTCGAGGCAAAGCCTTCGACAACACCAAGGCTCCGGTAAGACAGACGACGAGGGGCGATTCCTTTCATCCGCCCCAATTGCCTGCTTCGCGCAGGTCCAGGCCGTCGCCTCCGAGCACAACGCAACCCGCCGCTCGTCGGGAAGCGCCGGCGGCGGGCTGTATAAGTCCCTTTCCTGTGTTTCACACAACTCCTACAATGCATTAAGCGCGTGTGGAATATTTGCCCGCGCATGGACGCCGCCACGAGCCGAACGATGGATACGAAGTCGAGCAAGCCGAGCCAGAAGCGCCGGGCCATCCTCCGGGGATCGCTCGCGGCGCCGGTCGTGCTCACGGTGTCGTCGCCGAGTGCCGCCACCGTGACAACTCTGGGCAGGTGTTTGGCCAATCTGGACAACGCACCAACGCCCACGTATTTGGTTGACGCGATTCAGCCGGGCGATGTCTGGCTGCGAATCCGGGTTCCAGTCGTCAAGTTGTCGAGGCCCAACGGCGACATCATCTGGGAGTTTGCTTTCTACGATGACGCGTTAGGCGCTTACAGGAAAGTCGGGGCCCCGCACCAGGTTGTAGTTCTTTCCCAGGCTGACCAGAACAACTTCAAGGTAAGCGCCAACGGAGAGCGCTGGGGACTTCAGTGGGTTCACGAAGGCGACAAAGTGGAGTCCACTCGAATTCAGATCGAACCGCCCTCAGGCTTCAGGTCTGTCACCGGCAGTTGCTGGTCGTCTTTCAAGAACAAGTCGCAACTGTAGTCCCGCATCGGCCAGAGGCCGGTGGCGACCAATCCCGTCTGTCAGAGTGCGCATAACCGCCGTCGACGGCCTTCTGATCCGGCACTTCGTCGACGAGGCCGTTGTCTTCGACCCGGTTTCCTGGGACGCCCACCTTCTCAATCCCGCAGCAATTGCGGTTCTGGAGTTGCTTCTTGATGCGCCGCGCTCTGAGAGTGAGGTTATCGAGTTCTTCGCAGACGCCTTGCGCGTTGAGGAACAGCCTCACGCCGCTGCACACGCTCACAGGCTGATCGGCGAACTTCGGTCGCTCGGGCTGATCCGCCCGGCTGAATGTGCTGCAACGAATGCGAATCGCCGAGATCCCTGAGCGCCTGCTACTGCAGCGCCTGTCGTCGGAGGGAGTCGGTGTCGACTTTGGCGCCGCGCGATCGAGGATCCGAACGAAGCTGCCCGCTTGCGCCAGGCTGATCCAGACTGTGTACGGCGGGTACATGGCCGAGGATCCTTCGGGAATGTTCGACGTAACCGTTGAGTTGCGGCGTGTTCGTGGCATCCGCGGCCATGTTCGTCCCCAGTGCGAGTTGGTTTGCGACGGCATCGTCGAACAGGAACCGTTCCCGCTCGACACCTCGCTGCCGCTGTTGGAATGGGGGACAAACTTTGCCCTCGCTACGCGCCTGTTCTGCTACCTGCTACTGCATGCGGGCGTGGTCGAACGCGGTGGCCGCGCCATCGTCATGCCGGCAATGCCCGGTTCAGGTAAGAGCACACTGACCGCGGCCCTGACGCTGCGCGGGTTCCGACTGCTCTCCGACGAATTCGGCGTTGTTCGATTGCAGGACGCACGACTGCTTCGCATGCTGCGTCCGCTCGCACTCAAGAACGAGTCGATCGATGTGATCCGACGCTTCGAGCCCACGGCGGTCATTGGTCCGCGCTTTCCGAAGACCCGCAAGGGGACGGTCGCTCATCTTGCACCGCTGCCGTCTCACGTCGACGCCCGTCACGAAGTCGCTGCTCCCGCGCTCGTCGTGTTCCCCAGGTTCGAGCCGGGAGCCGGCGTTGTACTGGAGCCCGTGCGGAAGACGCGTGCCTTCGCCCGCCTCGCCGTCAATTCGTTCAACTACCAGGCACTTGGCCCCGAAGCATTCGAAGCGCTCGCCCAACTAGTCGACGAGAGTTCGTGCTGGCAACTTCGCTACAGCGATCTCGACGGCGCAGTCCAGGCGCTCGGCGAACTGCTTGATGAAGCTGAAGCGCGTCCGACGGAAGAAGGCATGCCGGCGGTGCCACGTTCACTGCGTGTCGCCTCCAGACCCACCGAATGAACGCCGGGCAAGGGTCATCGTTGCCTCGCCCTCCGGAACCGGTGCGGCCGCTGCTCGCTGCCCTATTGGAGCCAGCCTCCGCCAAGCAGTACGACGAGTCGCACTGGGACCACCTTATCCCGCTGGCCCGCAGCGCGCGCCTGCTCGGCGTATTGGCGCACCGCGTCTTCGAGCTAGTCGATCGCTTGTCTCTCCCCGACCGCGTTCAGCGGCATCTTGATGCTGGCCTCATCGAGGCACGCTTCCGTCGTCAGAAGACGCTCTATCTGCTGCACACCATCAAACCCATTCTGGCGGCTCACACCGGTCCCCTGGTGTTGCTGAAAGGCGCGGCCTACATCGCTCAGGATCTGCCGCTCGCACACGGTCGGCTCCCGACCGACGTCGACCTGATGGTGCCACGCGCATCGCTCGACGGCATCGAGAGGTCGTTGCAGAACGCCGGCTGGGAGTTCGAGAAGAACGAGGCCTATGACCAACACTACTACCGCGCGTGGTCGCACGAACTGCCGCCCATGATCGCCGCCGGTCAGGCGATGGAACTGGATCTTCATCACGCCATCCTGCCGCCGGTGGGACGCATCCGGCCCGACACCGCGCTTCTGTTTGCCGACGCGATTCACGTGCAGGGGTCGCCATTCCATGTGCTGACTCCACTGGATCAGGTGCTGCACGCGGTGGTGCACCTGGTGCACGACTCCGACTTCGTCGGCCGGCTGCGCGATCTGCTCGACATCGACATGCTGCTTCGCCGACTGCCGCTGTCGGAACGCACCTCGCGCGCGGCATTGCTCGAACGTGCCCATCGTCACGGCATGGAACAGTCACTGCACCTCGCCGCTGTCCTGTGCCGCTGCTGGTTCGACACACCGGGCTGTCAGTCGCTGATCGCGGAGACCGCTGACACCGGTTCTGCTCTCTACGGGAAAGGCATTGCCGGACTCGCGGGGCGGGTACTGGGGCCTGCCAGCACGCGAGACGGAGCGACGCTAACGAAACTGCTGCTCGAGGGCCGCTCACATTGGCTGCGCATGCCGCCGTGGCTGCTCGCGTATCACGCCGCGTCCAAGGGCATTCGCAACCTCAAGCTACGCGCGACAAAGCGCGAGCGGCCGCCGGAAGGCTGACCGGCGCGCCTGCAGGCGCGGCCGCTCCGCGAGCGCGCGCGCAGAGAGCCCACCGTCTGGCGCGTAAAATCGTCGTCATGTCCATGGAAATCCGGGTTAACGGCGAAAAACACTCGCTGGCGCAGCCGACTACGGTGGCGGACCTGGTGGTCGCCCTCGGCCATGCCGGCAAACGCGTCGCCGTGGAACGCAACGGCGAGATCGTGCCGCGCAGCCGCCATCAACACACGGAACTGGTGCCGGACGACCAGATCGAAATCGTCGTCGCCGTGGGCGGAGGCTGATGTGGGACGGCAACACACGTTCGAAGGAACCCTGCACTGGAGTGGCGGCAGCCGAGAGGACGAGCATGGCAAGCTGCAGCTCGCCCGGTCGTTCGTCATCCGCTTTAAGGACAAGGCGGCCATTGAGGGCTCGTCCCCGGCGGTGTTCAACGGCGACGACACGCGCCATAACCCGGAAACCCTGATGGTGGCGTCGCTGATGGCCTGTCATCACCTCACCTATCTCGCGGTATGCGAGCGTGCCAACATCCGCGTGCTGGAGTACAGCGACAACGCGACCGGCACGCTCGCCATCAAGGACGGCAAGATGCGAATGACCGAGATCGTGCTGTGGCCGCAGGTGCGCATTGCCGACGCGGCGCAGATCGAGCAGGCGCGCGAACTGCATGCGAAGGCGCATGCCAATTGCTTCATGTCGAACTCCGTGAATTTCGAGGTGAAAGTGCAACCGACGGTGAGCGCATGACGTCGCCAGCGAACGACCGCTGGTCTGTCGGCGGACGCGAATTCGGCTCGCGACTGTTGATCGGCACCGGCAAGTACCGCGATTTCGCGCAGACGCGCGCGGCCGTCGAGGCGAGCGGTGCCGAGATCGTCACGGTGGCGATCCGCCGTACCAACATCGGGCAGAACGCCGGCGAGCCGAGCCTGCTCGAGGCGCTGCCGCCGAGCCGCTACACGATACTGCCCAACAGTGCGGGCTGCTACACGGCCGAAGACGCGGTGCGCACGCTGCGTCTGGCGCGCGAACTGCTCGACGGCCACACGCTGACAAAGCTTGAAGTGCTCGGCGATCCGCAATCGCTGTATCCGAACATGCCCGAGACGATCAAGGCCGCCGAGACGCTGGTGAAAGAAGGCTTCGAGGTCATGGTCTACTGCAGCGACGATCCGATCCAGGCACGTGTACTCGAGTCGATCGGCTGCGTCGCCATCATGCCGCTCGCGTCGCTGATCGGTTCCGGCATGGGCATCCTCAATCCCTGGAACATCCAGTTGATCCTGGAGCGCGCACAGGTGCCGGTCATCGTCGACGCCGGTGTCGGCACCGCCAGCGACGCGGCGATCGCAATGGAACTCGGCTGCGCCGGCGTGCTGATGAACACGGCAGTCGCGCAGGCCAAGGACCCCGTATTGATGGCCAGCGCGATGAAGAAGGCCGTTGAAGCGGGGCGCGAAGCCTACCGCGCCGGCCGCATGCCGAAGCGGCTTTACAGCGGCACGCCTTCGTCGCCGACTACAGGCGTCATCGCGCCGTCCAAGCCGGGCGCGTGAGCACCACGTCGCCGACGCCGGAATCGCCGGCGGAGCCGGCAACCGCATCGGAGCCGGCCGGCCCACCTCACCGCCACATCCGCAGCTTTGCACTGCGACGTGGCCATGTGACACAGGGGCAACGACGCGCGTTCGACGAGTTGCTGCCGCGTTACGGCTTGCCCTATGTGGCCCAGCCGATCGACTTTGCGCTGGTGTTTGGCCGCAACGCGCCCACCGTCCTCGAAATCGGCTTCGGCATGGGCGAAACGACCGCAGCGATCGCAGCCAGCCGCCCGGACGTCAACTTTCTCGGCGTCGAGGTTTTCCTGGCCGGCGTCGGCGCACTGCTCAAGCGCATCGACGAGCAGCAACTCGCCCACGTCCGCGTGATACACCACGACGCGGTCGAGGTGCTGCGCGAGATGATTCCGCCCGACTCGCTGGCCGGCGTGCACGTCTACTTTCCCGACCCTGGCAGAAGAAGCGGCATCACAAACGCCGCCTGATCGCGCAGCCCTTCGTCGGTCGGCTGGCGAGCCGGATCGCGTCCGGCGGGTATCTGCACTGCGCGACCGACTGGGAGGACTACGCGGTGCAGATGCTCGAGGTGCTCTCGAACGAACCACTGCTGGCAAATCTTTACGCCGGCTACGCGCCGGGAGGCAGTAACCCGATCGCGCAGCGGCCGACAACGAAGTTCCACGCCCGCGGCGAACGCCTCGGCCACGGCGTGTGGGACCTGGTATTTCTGCGCCGCTAGACGACTGGCGCTAGACGCCCGCCGTGTCGTCCGCACCCGGGAGTTGCGGCCGATCTCGATCCTTAGCGACGAGGCAGAGGAAGCCCAACGCGCTGCCTGCGGCAGCGTGAAACTGATGCCACACCAGCGGATCGATCGTGACGAGATCGCGTTCACCGATCGGCTCGGTTTCCGTGCCGATGCGGACCGTGCCGCAGCCACGCAGGATCAGCACTGCGTGCGTGTGCCGGTGCCGTTCCAGTGTGGAGTAGCCACCGGGCGCGATCTCGAAATAGCGCAGTTCGGTCGCCTGGTCGGGCGGCGAGAACAGCACCTGGCGCGTGATGTCCTTGAAAGGCGCGCTGCCCTCTTCCTTGTAGCGCAGCAGTTCGACACGGTCCCAGCGAAACTCGCCAGACGCTTCGGGCTGGAAGCGCCGCACGCTGCTCATGTCGCCACCTCGATGCTCGCCGCCGCCACCGCATCGACGAACGCCCGGCTGCGCGCCGGAAGCTCGTCGCGGGCCATCAGCAGGTTGCCGCCGATCAGCAGTACCGCATCGAGGCCATAGTCCGCGACGATTTCGGGTACGCGCTCCACCGACATGCCGCCGGCCGGCACCGGCAGCGCTGGTCGCAGCCCCGCCCGCGGTTCGCGCAGCCGCGTTGCGATCGCCTCGCAGGTCGTCGCCGAATAGCTGAAGCGCCCGCCGTGGTTCGGGAAGATGACGGCATCCGCGCCAAACACGCGGAACAGCGTACCCAGCAATGCGGCCGGTGCGATCTGGTTGCCGGCCAGTGCGGGGTGCGCCAGCAATGCGATCGTCGGGAACTCGCGCCGCAGTGCGCTGAAGTTCGAAAGACCGGCAAGCATCGGCGTCAACAACGCCATGCTGATGCCGTGGCCCTGCGCAAAGTGGAGTTGTTCGCGCATCGCATCGGCATCGCCTGAGAGCGCCGGCGCATAGAGCGTCCGCCCCGTCCGGCCGCGATTTGCGCGATCGACTTCGCGCTGGCACGCAGCGACCCGCTGTTCGAACGACGCCTTCCCGTGTGCCGCCCAGCCGTGATCGTCCTTGATGATGTCGATGCCGGCGTCGGCAAAAATGCCGGTCATGCGCGCCAGGTCCGCCGCCGACGAGCCGATCGGCTTCAGCGCCGTGCAGGTGAGCGCGCGACCGTGCGCGCGGGTGAGCTCACGGACCCCTTCGATGCCGAGTGACGGTCCGCCGAAGTGTGCGGCGAGGGAAGCCGGCACCTGGACCGCGACAACTTCGACGTCGCCGAGCAGCGAGCTGTTGCCGAACAGCATGTTCATCAGCTGGCCCGCATCGCCGGCGATGCTCTCTGCGCTCAGCGCGAGGTGCGCGAGCGTCGTTCCGTCCGGTTGCGCATCGAGGCCATCGACCCGGGCGACCACATCGCGCAGGACGCGCGCATCGGCGACGGCCGCGAGCGGCATCTCGATGCTCTGTTCCAGCGCGAGCGCCTGCGCACGCTGCGCGGCGGCCTCGCCGCCGGCACGCAACCGATAGGTGACCCGAAGCGCCTGGTCGTTCATCTGCGGAATTCTACGGGCCGGCAAGCGGTCGATTCTGGGGCCCGATGAACTCGCGCCGGCGTCCGACGCCGGCCCTTCGCCCGGTCGCTGCCATGCGACTCGCGCGTCAGCCGCCCGGCTCGGGCTCGTCGGCGTATACCGCACGCTCGGAGGCCCAATCGCGCAGAGCGTCGATCCTTTCAGCCATCACGACACTGAGCGGGCGTGTGCGCTCGAGTTCGGCGAGTACATCGGCCGACGCCAGCGCTTCGTTGCGCGAACGTGCCTCGAACGATGCCGACACGATGGCCTGCTCGATCTCCGCTCCGGAAAAGCCCTCCGAAAGGCGTATGAAGCCGTCGACATCGAACCCGGCCGGATCGTGACCGCGCTTCTTCAGGTGAATTCGTGCGATCTGTGCACGGGCCGCGGGGCCTGGAAAGTCGACGAAGAAGATTTCGTCGAACCGGCCCTTACGTACCAGTTCCGGCGGCAACTGCGAGATGTCGTTCGCCGTTGCCACCATGAACACGGGTTCCTTGCGTTCCGCCATCCAGGTGAGCAGCGTTCCGAGCACACGGCGCGACACGCCGCCGTCGCCCTCGCCGCTGTCGGTCGAGATGCCTTTTTCGATCTCGTCGATCCACAGCACGCACGGCGACATGCTTTCGGCGGCGACAAACGCATTGCGCAGGTTGCGTTCGGTCTCGCCGTAGTACTTGTTGTAAAGCGCCCCGAAGTCCATGCGCATCAGCGGCACGCCCCACTCCCCCGCGACCGCGCGGGCGGCCAGGCTCTTGCCGCCGCCTTGAACGCCGAGCAGCACGATGCCCTTGGGACGATCGATGTCCTGTCCACTGTCGAGGAACGGCTTGCGCCGCAGCGTGATCCAGTGCTTGAGTTGCGCGAGGCCGCCGACGTCGTCGAACCGGACCTTGCTTTCCTCGTAGGCGAGCGTGCCTGCGCCGCCGAGGGCCTCGTACTTGGTCGCGAGGACGCGGCGCACGTCATCGGCGCTGATCGCGCCGTCGTCGCGCAACGCCTGTCGAACCAGCCGGCGCACGTCGTCCTGTTCCATTCCGAGCAGATGCATGATCAGCATGTCGAGCGCCTGGCGTTCACCGCGCGGTTTTTCGCCGGACTGTGACTCGTAGCGGCGCGCTTCCTCGGCGACCAGCTTGCGGATGTCGTCGCGATTCGGCAGGCGTGGATGAAAATGCGCCGACAATCGCAGCAGTTCCGACGTCATTTCGCCGAGGCGTGGACTCAGGAATACCAGCGTCCGCGCGCTGCGATAGTGCGACAGTGCAATCTCGCGGATCAGCCGCATCGCCACCGGATCCTTGAATCCGGGATGCGCGTCACACAACACGTAGATGCCATTTTGCTGTGTCTTGTCGATGTGCTTCAGCGCGTCGAGCAGGTCGTTGGTCTGGTAGATCGCTTCTTCGCGGCCATGGCGGCGGATGCCGTTCGTGATGCTCCAGGTCATCAGGACCTGGTTTTCCAGATTGGCCGCCTTCTGCAGCACCTCAAGGATGCGTGGTTCTTCGTGCGACTGGATCAGGATGATGGGGAAGCGGGAGCGCAGCAGCGCACACAGTTCCTGGCATTCGTCATCGCGGTTCACGGCAGATTCCTCCGGCCGATCAGCAGAAGTCGGCGGGCGCTCGCCTGTGCCTTGTGCTCTTCGCTCTTGTGTGGAGCGTTCCTTAGCGTGACGAGGTCGTAGGCGAGCTTGAGCCCGAGCAACAGCAGGACGCCGAGCACTGGTTCGTGCACCGACATGATCAGGAATCCACCGGCGATCAGCGTGATGTGCAACACGACGATGCGGCCGTACGGCGCACTCATCAGGTCCTTCAGTGGCGTCGGCAGTTCGCGCGTCGCAAAGGCCCATTGCACGAAGTTCACCGCATGCATCGCAATGATTGCCAGGATCGCGAGCCAGCCTTCACTGTGGGAGAACAGGCGCAGCGTCATCTGGATCAGCGGCCCGCTCAACCCGCCGTTCATTGCGTCGCGTCCGAGTTCCGGCGTGCCGAACAGCATCAGGACGAAGACTCCGTGAACGGCCGTGAAGAGTCCATAGTGCACGGTGAAGAAGGCCGACATGAACACCGCGCCGACGATTCCGCCGACCCCCAGTCGCGCGCCGCTGACCAGCATGCGCAAGACGTTGAATCCACCGATCACAACGTTCTCAAACCAGAAGAGCGCCATCACGACGAACACCGACCAGCCGAGAACCAGCACGCCGTAGGCGATGACGATCGCGCTGACTATCGCCAGCGCGGCGTCCACCCGACGGGCGATTGCGGAGGTCGTTATCGCATCCATCAGCGCGCCCAGTCGACCCAGCCCAGCCAGGCGGTGACGAGGATGACTCCACCGAACGCGATCCGGTACCAGCCGAACACTGTGAAATCGTGCGTCGAGATGTAGCGGATCAGCCAGCGTATGCACAGCAGCGCCGAGATGAAGGCGAAGAACAGGCCGACCGCAAAGACCGGCATGTCGGCGGCGACAAACGCTTCGCGCTGTTTCCAAACCGAGTAGGCCCCGGCCCCGATCAGCGTCGGGATCGCCAGATAGAAGCTGAACTCCGTCGCAGCCCGTCGCGACAGGCCGAGGATCATTGCGCCGATGATGGTTGCGCCCGAACGGCTGGTGCCCGGGATCAGCGCAATGCATTGCATCAGTCCCACCTTCAGCGCATCGAGAGGCGTCATGTCATCGACCGTCTCGACCCGCGCATGGCGCTGTCCCAGCAAGTCGCGCTCGCCGTAGAGCCGCTTGTGGCGCGCCTCGGCCCACAGGATGATGATGCCGCCGACGACGAAGGCCGCTGCGACCGGCACCGGGTGAAACAGATGCTCCTTGATCACCTTGCCGAGCAGCAGCCCGAACACGACCGCCGGCATGAACGCGACCGCGACATTGATCACGAAGCGTTGCGCGACGGCTTCCGAGGCGATGCCCGCGACCGCGGCCATCAGGCGCCGGCGGTATTCCCAGATCACGGCGAACATCGCGCCGGTCTGGATCGCGATCTCGAACGTGGCGACCTGTTCGCCATGGAATTTCAGCAGCGAACTGGTGACGATCAGATGCCCGGTGGAAGAAATGGGCAGGAACTCGGTCAGGCCTTCGACGATGCCGAGGATGGCCGCCTTGGCCAGCGTAATCAGGTCCAAGGTCGGACTCCGTTCTTATTTTGGTTCGAGGTCGACGCGCAGGCCGAAGGTGCCCAGCGACAGGCCCGTGGCCTGGTAGACGACACCGTCGCGATTCAGCTCCTCGGGGCGGAACTGCAGCAGCGGGATGGTTCCGAGCGAGTCGCCACTCGCATTGAGCTTCTTCATGTCGAGATTGAAGAACGGCAGCGCCGGCAGGTGCACTTCCTCGATGCGCGTATCCGTGAGGTCGATGCCATTGCGCTGCGCGTTCAGCCTGGGCGCGCCCGAAATCGAAACGGCGAGCGACAACGGTATGCCCATCGGACCATCGGTCAGCTTTGCGCTCCACGCCAGTTCCACGCGCTGCGCCACGATCTGGAAGCCGACCTCCGGCCCGCTGATGTTGAGTGCCTCCAACCCCTTGAAGATCCGCCGGAAGTCCGTGCTTTTGCGGTCGATGAACGCACGCTCCGCGATATCGCTGCGCGTCAGGTGGATCGCCGGCGGCCCGAAGACACTGCAGGCAGCAAGCAGTAGCGCGACGATCCCAGAGAAGGCAAGCCGTGGCATGGGGTTCCGGCGGGGGACGCCAGCCGACCGTGGTGGGTCGTGCGGCGACGAAGCGCGCAATGTTAGCGTGCGTCACAGCACGGCTTCGACGAGCGTCGATCAGGCGAGCGTTTCCTCGAGCTCGACATCTGGCGCGCTCATGTTCTGGCGCACGGTGACATCGAGTGCTTCCGCCAGCCGTCGCGCCAGCATGCGCGCGTTGGCGCCGTCGCCCCCGCGCGCGGTGTGCGCCAGGGCGCTGACCAGGCCGGCCTCAGACAACGGGGCGCGCGGCAGCCAGATTTCCTTCAGGCGGTGCGCCTGTGCCCAGAGCGCAGCGAGGTTGCCCTTGTCGGCGTTGTGGCGCAGCCGCGCGGCCGCGCGCGCGAATTCAGCGAGCAGTTGCGGGTCGTCACTCGACGCATCGTCGGCGGGAGGCGAGACGCCCGCCAGTGCACCCAGATCGATCGCCACGCGCGACAGGTCGACGGCGTAGTGCATGCGTGCCTTGAACACCGCTCCGCGGTCGCTCGTCGTGACGACCTGCGTCTCGACACCGGCCACGTCGACTGCGCGCTGATGTGGATCAGGAATCGCGCGCGATTTCGAGCGGCTGCTCAGCTTCGGCAGGATGATGACCGGCCGGCCCACATGAGCGCTCTGCTCGTCAGTCATGCCCGTGGCGGTTACGCCGACCACGAGTTCGATGCTGCGCTCGTCCGTCGACATGGCGGAAAAGTGCACGATGATCTCGCCCCTGGTCGCCTGGCGGATCACGCTTTCGATCAGTTCGGAGGCGACCGCGCGCAGCCGCGAGGCATCACCGATGAGCCCCATGCCCTGCACCTCGGTGTCCTCGTAACGGAAGCCGAGGCCCTTGCGCTCGGCCTTCACGACCAGCCGTCGAATGACATCGCCACACGCGTCTTCCAGCGTGAACGGTGTGCCACCGACCGGAGCGACCACTGCGGCATCCGCCAGCACGAGCGCTTCCGGCCCTGCGCGTCCCGGCCGGCGTGACGCAAGTTCGTTGCGCAGCCGCGCCTGCAGGCGATCGGCCTGCTCGCGCACGCGCTTCAGATCGGACCGCGTCTGGCGCTGCGCCGAGATGTCGCGCGCGGTGACGATGAGGCCCAGTTCCTCGCCGACGCGGAATTCCGCCATCGCGAATTCGACCGGAAACTGCCGCTGCCCGCAGTGCACGATCAGTTCCTGCCGGCGGCCGACAGCCTTCCCCGCTGCGATGTCCTGCATGAACGCGGCATGGTCGAGCATCCGCTGCGGCAGCGGGAACAGCAGATCGGCAAGGTGCTTGCCGGTCGCCTCGGCCGCGTTGATCTTGAACTGCCTTTCGGCAGCGGGGTTGAGTTCCTTGAGCTTGCCGCTGCCGTCGAGGACGAACATCGCGTCGAGCGTGGCGGCGAACATCGCCTGCCAGGCGGTCGCCTGGTTGTCGAACTCGCGGCGTTCCTTGGTCATGCGGCGCACGCTGAACAGCACCTCATCGGACAGCCGCTCGAGTTCCCGCTTGATCTTGCCGCGCGGCGCGTCGTCCGGGAAACGACCGTCCATGCTCGCCGCGAGGTCGGTCAGACGTCGCAATGCGATCGAAATTCCGCGCGCACGCAGCTCGTACATCAGCAGGCCGAGTGCGAGCCCCAAGGAACCGCCGCTGAGCGCTGCAAGCAGCAGGCGCTCGCGGGAGTCCGGCTGCGGACCGAAGCCGCGCATCAGCGCCGCTGCCTCGGCCGGCCAGCCGAGCAGGCCAACGGCTGCTGCTAGCACGGCCAGAGCCGTCAGCGTCACGCGAGAATTTGCAGGTGATCGAAGCATGGTGCACAGGGGCACGGGCATGAGGCCCGGGCCACTGACATGCTGCCGCAGTGCATGAGGCGCAGCCGCCGGATAAGGGCGGCGCCAGCGCCGCTATTCGTAGCGCAGCGCTTCGATCGGAAGGAGCCGCGAGGCCTTTCGCGCCGGGATAAAAGCCGAAGAAGACGCCGACTGCGGCCGGAAAATCCCACCGCGAGCGCGACCGCCTGCGGAGTCGATGTCGGTGCGCCAGTCGGCGAATTCGCCGACCGCGAAGCGATGCCGCCACGCCGAGCAGGATGCCGAGCGACCCGCCGATCATCGACAGCGTCACCGCCTCGACCAGAAACTGCTTGAGAATGTCGTGCTCCGCGCGCGCCGACTGCCATGCGCAAGCCGATCTCGCGGGTGCGCTCGGTCACGCTGACCAGCATGATGTTCATGATGCCGATGCCGCCGACCAGCAGCGACACCGAGGCGACGGCGCCCAGCAGCAGGGTCAGCACGCGGCTCGACGCTTCCTGCGCCTGCAGGATTTCGGTCAGGTTACGGATGGTGAAGTCGTCGTCGCCGCCGGTCTGCAGCTTGTGGCGCTGCCGCAGCAGGTCGTTGATCCGCTCCTCGATCGCCTTCATGTCGGCGCCGTCAGCGGTCTTGACCGAGATCGTGCCGACGCGGCGCTGCTTGCCCTGGGTCTGTCCGAGCACGCGGTTACGCGCCGTCGAAATCGGCATCAGGATGATGTCGTCCTGGTCCTGACCCAGTGCGTTCTGGCCCTTGCGCGCCAGCACGCCGATGATCGTGAGCGGCACCTTGCGCACGCGGATGACCTGGTCGACCGGATCGGTGTCGCCAAACAGCTGCTGCGCGGTCGTAAGGCCGATCAGCGCGACCTTGCGCCGAGCCGCTGATCTCGTTCGGTTCGAAGAGTCGCCGCCGAAGCCAGCGGCCAGTCGCGCGCGATCAGATAGTCGTTGTTGGTGCCGAAGAACTGCGTCGACCAGTTCAGGTTGCCGGAGACTACCTGCCCCGAGCCGCGCAGTGCCGGTGCCGCGACGACCACGCCTTCGACCTCGACCGCGATCGCCTGCGCGTCCTCCTCGGTCAGCGTCTGCGCTGCGCCGGTTCCGAGCCGCACGCCGCTCGCTGTCGTCGACCCCGGAATGATCAGCATCAGATTCGAGCCGAGATTCTTGAGCTGCTCGCGCACGCGCTCCTGCGCGCCGCCGCCGATCGCCAGCATCGCGATGACGGCGGCCACCCCGATGATCATGCCGAGCATCGTCAACGAAGAGCGCAGCTTGTTCACCCGCAGCGCCTTCAGCGCCACGACGCAGCACCATCATCGCGTTCATACGATTGCTTCTGCAGGCTGATCAAGACGCGCGAGTTCGCCGTGCGCCGAGCGCGGCGTCTGCGCGGTCGTCGCTGACCACCTTGCCGTCGCGGAAGTGCACGACGCGCGAGGCGAACGCTGCGATGTCGTGTCTCGTGGGTGACGACCACGATCGTCATGCCGCCGGCGTTGAGTTGCTGCAGCAGCGCCATGATCTCGACGCTGGTGCGCGAATCGAGCGCACCGGTCGGCTCGTCCGCCAGGATCAGCGCCGGGTCGTTCACCAGAGCGCGCGCGATCGCGACGCGCTGCTGCTGTCCGCCGGAGAGCTGCGACGGTTGATGATCGACGCGCTCGCCGAGGCCCACCAGCTCCAGCTTTCTGCGCGCCCGCTCGTGCGCGTTCCTTGACCGGCACGTTGGCATACATCAGCGGCAGCTCGACATTTTCCAGCGCGCTGGTGCGCGGCAGCAGATTGAACTGCTGGAACACGAAGCCGATGCGCCGGTTGCGCACCGCCGCCAGCGCATCGGCGTTCATACCGCAGACATCCTCGCCGGCCAGCCGGTAGCTGCCCGCCGTTGGCCGGTCGAGGCAGCCGATCATGTTCATGAACGTCGACTTGCCCGATCCCGACGGTCCCATGACCGCGACGAACTCGCCGGCGTCGATCGACAGAGTGACGCCCGGCAAGCGCATGCACGACGGTATCGCCGAGCGTGTAGTCCTTGCGCAGGTCGCGGGTCTCGATCAGCATGGTTTAGTTATTGCGCTGCAGTTACCTCAAAAAGTTCGGCTGGCTCTGCCAGCGAACTTTTTCAATCGAGCGCGCGAAAGTAGGTTTGAACTTTCGCGCGATTATCAAAAGAACATCCGCGGCGGCGCGCCCTTCTGCGCCGGACCCGTCGACGTGCCACCCTGCAGTCCGACGATGACCTCCAGACCCTCGCTGATGCCGTCGCCGCTGACTTCGGTCATCGCACCGTCGGACAAGCCCACGCGCACGTCGATGCTGCGCGGCTTGTCGCCATCCAGCACCCACAGGCGGCCGCGCGTAGTCGGGCCGCCGCCGCCGCGGCCGGCGAACTCGGCGGCGATCTCCGCATAGCGCGCCTTCTGTTCAGGCTTAAGGACGTCTTCGATCTTGGCCCGCAGTTCGGCGCGAACCGCCGCGCCGGCCTTCGCGCGCGCCTCCTCCGGCATATCGCGCAGTCCCATGAACTTGTTGCGCACTTCGGCAAAGATCGGTTCGAGACGCTGCTGCTGCTCGGCATCGAGCTTGAGCTCCATCACGAGCCGCTCGCGGAACTGCGCGACCGGACTGCCGCCGGCCGCTGCCGTGCTTGCACCCGACTTGTCATCTCCATTCGTGCCTTTGACGACATCACCGGCGGCCGCACCGGCCGGCCGGAAACGCAGCGCGCCGTTGGGCGCCTTCAGCACCGATTCGCGCGTGTCGGTCACGATCCGCACGTTGGCGGTCATGCCGGGAAGCAGCTCGCCACGCTCGTTGTTCGCCGACACGATCGCAATGTAAGTAACGACGTTCTGCACGTTCTGCGCCGCCTTGCGGACCGACTTCACTTCACCGCTAAACGTGCGTCCGGGGAAAGCATCGACCGTGAAGCCTGCGCGTTGTCCGACGCGGATGCGGCCGACGTCCGCCTCGTCGATCGAGGTGTCGACCTGCATGTCTCGCAGATCCTTGGCGATGATGAAGAGCTCGGGCGACTGCAGGCTCGCCGCCACCGTCTGCCCGACATCGACGCTGCGCTTGATCACGACGCCGTCGACCGGCGCGCGGATCTCCGTGCGGCCGAGGTCGACGCGCGAGGTCGAAAGCTGCGCGTCGCGCTGCTGCACGACTGCCTGCGCGGTGCGCACTTCGGCGGCCGCGAGGTCATAGGTGGACTGCACACGATCGAGCTCCGCCGGCGACGTGAACTTGCGCGCGACGAGTTCCTTAGTGCGCTCGAGGTCTCGCTGCGTGTTGAGCAGCGACACGCGCGCGCGGTTCACCGACGAGCGCGCCGCCTCGAGATCGGCCTCCGCCTGGCGCACCCGGTACTGGAAGGTTTCGGGATCGATGCGGGCGATCAGCTGCCCCTGCTTGACCGGCGAGTTGAAGTCGACGAACAACTCCTTGATCTGGCCCGACACCTGAGTGCCGACCTGCACCGACGTCACCGGATTGAGCGTGCCCGTGGACGAAACGGTCGCTGTCAGCGGGCCGCGCTCGATCTTCGCGAGGCGGTATTTCGGCGCGTCATTGCCATTCCGAGCCGACCACCAGGCGACGCCGACGACCAATACCGCCAGCAGCGCCAGCGCGAGCCACAATCGAGGATTCCGGAACACAGCGTCTTTCCACGGCCAGGACGACTTCGGATTCTACGCAGCGCTTCTCGGCCGACCGAGCGTTGTAACCGTTGGATACATCAGCGAAATGCGTGGGAAATGCGCGTCCCCCGGGGGTGGCACAGGCGCATCGTCAATCGTGGCCCGAACCCGCCTCGATGCGCTCGACGCGGCTCCGCAATTCAGCGATTTCCCCGCGCAGGCGCGCCACCTCGGCCTGCAACTCGGCTACCCCTGACGCGCGCTCGGCGACCGTCGTCGGCTCGGGCGCACCCTCGTTCATGGTCGCTGCGGGTTCCGGTGACAGCAGATCGATCCAGCGCGGCTCGCGTGCGCCGGTTGCGCGTGGCAGCAGCCGCACCAGCGGCCCACCGGCATCCTCGCCGCGTGCCGCAAGTTGATTCAGGAAGCCCTCGACGGAGCTGAGATCGGCAAAGCGATGCAGCCGCTCGCTGCCCGATCGAAGTTCCGCGGCGGTCTGCGGACCACGGAGCCACAGCGTGGCGAGCAGTGCCACCGCCTCGGACGAGATGCGCAGCACCCGGCCGACGTTCTGCGAATACCGCATGACGCGCGAACCGCTCGACTCGATGACGAAAGACAACGGCCGCAGCCGATCGATCGCCGCCTGGACATCGCTCTCCGACGCGTTCATCACCGGATCGCGATTGTTCTTCTGGTTGCAGCCGGCCGTCAGTGCGTTCAACGATAGCGGATAGATATCCGGAACGGTAAGTTCCTTCTCGACGAGAACGCCGAGGACGCGAGCCTCCAGGACACTCAGTGAAACGGGGCTCATGAACGCCGGTAGATTTCGCCGCCGGCCTTGACGAACTCGACCGCCTTTTCCTTCATCCCGATGCTCACCGCCGCATCGGCGGTGACCCCTTGCTTCGCCGCATAGTCACGCACGTCCTGCGTGATCTTCATGCTGCAGAAGTGCGGGCCGCACATCGAGCAGAAGTGCGCCGTCTTCATCGCGTCCTTCGGCAGCGTCTCGTCGTGGAAGTCCTTGGCGGTGTCCGGGTCAAGCCCGAGGTTGAACTGGTCGTCCCAGCGGAACTCGAAGCGCGCCTTGGAAAGCGCGTTGTCGCGCAGCTGCGCGCCCGGGTGGCCCTTCGCGAGATCGGCCGCGTGCGCGGCGATCTTGTAGGCCATGATGCCGTCCTTGACGTCCTTCTTGTTCGGCAGGCCGAGGTGCTCCTTCGGCGTCACGTAGCAGAGCATCGCGGTGCCGTACCAGCCGATCATCGCCGCGCCGATCGCGCTGGTGATGTGGTCGTAGCCCGGCGCGATGTCGGTCGTCAGCGGGCCCAGCGTGTAGAACGGCGCCTCGTGGCACAGCCGCAGCTGCTCGTCCATGTTGTACTTGATCATGTGCATCGGCACGTGGCCCGGCCCCTCGATCATCACCTGCACGTCGTGCTTCCAGGCGACCTGCGTCAGTTCGCCGAGCGTGGCCAGTTCGGCCATCTGCGCCTCGTCGTTGGCGTCGTAGATCGAGCCCGGGCGCAGGCCGTCGCCGAGCGAGAAGGCGACGTCGTAGGCCTTCATCAGTTCGCACATCTCCTCGAAGTGCGTGTAAAGAAAGCTCTCCTTGTGATGCGACAGGCACCACTTGGCCATGATCGAGCCACCACGCGAAACAATGCCGGTCATGCGCTTGGCGGTCATCGGGATGTACGGCAGCCGCACGCCGGCGTGGATCGTGAAGTAATCGACGCCCTGCTCGGCCTGCTCGATCAGCGTGTCGCGGAAGATCTCCCACGTCAGCTCCTCGGCCTTGCCGTCGACCTTCTCCAGCGCCTGGTAGATGGGCACCGTGCCGATCGGCACCGGCGAATTGCGCAGGATCCACTCGCGCGTCTCGTGGATGTGCTTGCCGGTCGACAGATCCATCACCGTGTCCGCGCCCCAGCGGATCGCCCACGTCATCTTCTCGACCTCTTCGCCGATCGAGCTCGCTGACCGCCGAGTTGCCGATGTTGGCGTTGATCTTCACCAGGAAGTTGCGGCCGATGATCATCGGCTCGGTCTCCGGGTGGTTGATGTTCGCCGGGATGATCGCGCGGCCGCGCGCGACTTCGTCGCGGACGAACTCGGGCGTGATCGCCTTTGGCAGGCTGGCGCCGAAGCTCTCCCCCGGATGCTGGCGGCGCAGCATCTCCGCGAACTGTTCGGCGCGCTGGTTCTCGCGCGCATTTTCACGAATGGCGATGTACTCCATCTCCGGCGTGACGATGCCGCGGCGCGCGTAGTGCATCTGCGTGACGTTCGCGCCTGCGCGCGCACGCCGCGGGCTGCGGTGCAGGTTGAAGCGCAGTTCGGCCAGCTTGGGATCGGTCAGCCGCTCGACGCCGAAGCGCGAACTGGGGCCGCCGAGATCTTCGGTGTCGTCGCGTTCGGTCGATCCAGCCGGCGCGCAGCGACTCGAGGCCGGAGCGGATGTCGATCTTCACCGCGGGATCGGTGTACGGGCCGGAAGTGTCGTACACGGCAAGCGCTGGGTTGTGTTCGACCTGGCCCGGCGCCCCATAAAGCGGCGTGTCCGACTGCGAGATCTCGCGCATCGGCACGCGGATGTCGGGGCGTGAGCCCTGGACGTAGATCTTGCGCGACTTCGGCAGCGGCTGGACCGCGGCTTCGTCGACCTGTGCGGTGGCAGCGATGAACTTGGGATTGGCGCTCATGATGTGCTCCTCGATTGGAGGGAGCGGCGCCGGCCGCGTTTCCCTCCGCCGGTATGAACCGGATCAGGTTCCGGGGACTCTCTCAACCGCCCGACCTCCGGGAGGTACCCCCAACGCTCTCGCGACGATACACCAGCGCGCCGACGTGCGGCCGTCCTCGTGCCGTTCAGCCATACCGGACCTGGCATTGCCGACAGAAGAAGCTGCGGCGCATCCGCGTGCCGAGTTGCGCCCGGAAGGCGAGGCGCCGGCCGCATCGTGGGCAGATGCGCTTGGTGTGCACCTGCCAGTGCTTCTTCAGCACGAAGTCCTTTTTCCAGCGGTAGAAGTCGAAGCTGTAGTCGCGCGCCTCACGGATCAGTGCCCCCAGCTTGCGCGACGGCAGATCGCCAATGCGAGTTTCCGGATGCACGCGGACACGAAAGAGCACTTCGTTCTTGATGATGTTGCCGACGCCGGAGAAGATCGACTGGTCGAGCAGTGCGTCGGCGACCAGCGTGCGGGGCTGCGCTTGCAGCTTGCGCCGCGCCGCCCGCGGGTTCCAGCGGTCGGACATCACATCGGCGGCCCAGTCGTACGCCGCATCGAGATCGCCCTCGACGTACTTCAGGGAACATGCGTAGAAGTTGATCTCGCCGGCCGCAAAACGCAGGCTTAGTCGTGGCGGCGACTCGCGCCGCTCGTTGATGCGGTAGCTGCCGAACAGCATGAAGTGCACGCGCAGCGCAAAGCCGGAGAAGCCGATCAGGAAGTGCTTGCCCCAGCTGCGGAACTCGCGCACGCGCCGGCCGCGCATCCGTTCGAGATCCAGCCGGCTGTTGCCCTCGACGGCGCGCACCTGGCGGCCGGCAAACGGGGCAACCTGTTCGCGCAGGATGACAATCGACGGGCCTTCGGGCATGCGCGTGCCGAGCAAGAATCGCGGCCGCCTGCCGCGCCGCCGCCCCGCCTGCAACGCGCCTCAGCGCTGGCCGCCGAGTCCGAGATAGCTTTCGATGACGCGCTGATCGTTCGCCAGCGCGCTCGCCGGACCGTCCAGCACCGCCTCACCGGTTTCCAGGACATACGCGTAGTCGGCGATCTGCAGCGCGGCGCGAGCGTTCTGTTCGACCAGCAGGATCGACACGCCGCGCCGCTTGAGCTCGACGATGATATGGAAGATCTCGCGCACGATCAGCGGCGCCAGGCCGAGCGACGGCTCGTCGAGCATCAACAGCCGCGGCTTGGCCATCAGCGCGCGGCCGACGGCCAGCATCTGGCGTTCGCCACCCGAGAGCGTTCCCGCCAATTGCATACGGCGCTCCTGCAGCCGCGGAAACAGCGCGTAGACCTCGCCCATCGTCTTCGGGTGGTCGCGCTCGCCCGAGCGGTAGCGCTGGAATGCGCCGAGCAGGAGGTTGTCCTCGACCGTCATCTCGCCGAAGAGTTCGCGCTTCTCCGGCACCAGCGTCATGCCGCGCGCGACCATCTGCTCGACGGTGGGCCGCGTTTCGAGCACCCCGGCAAAACGCACCGCCCCGCGCGACGCACCGTTGGTTGGCAGCGCGCCCATGATCGCCGCCAGCAGCGTGGTCTTGCCCGCGCCGTTCGGACCGATCACGGTGACGATCTGGCCCTCCTCGACGTCGAGATTGGCGTTCGAAAGCGCCTCGACCTTGCCGTAGGCCACCGACAGGTCGCGCACTTCGAGGACGCGCCGTGTCGTCATGCCGCGTCTTTCTCCTCGATGCCGCCGAGGTACGCCTCGAGCACGCGCGGGTCGCGCTGCACCTGCTCGGGCAGGCCCTCGGCAATCTTCTGCCCGAAGTCCATGACGGTGAGCCGATCCACGAGGCCCATGACGAAATCCATGTCGTGCTCGACCAGCAGGATCGACAGTCCCTCGCCTTTGAGCTTGCGCAGCAGATCCGTCAGAGCGCGCTTCTCGAGGTAGCGCAGTCCGGCGGCCGGCTCGTCCAGCAGCAGCAGGCACGGATCGGAACACAGCGCGCGCGCGATCTCGAGGATGCGCTGCTTGCCCAGCGGCAGCGAGCCGGCCGCGTCGAACATGTGGTCGGCCAGTCCGACACGCTCGATCTGTCGCGCCGCTTCGGCCAGCAGGCGCGCCTCGTCGCGCCGATCGAGCCGCCACGCGCCTGCGAGCACGCCGGTCAACAGGCCGCGGTACTCGCGCCGATGCGCTCCGATCGCGACGTTGTCGAGCACACTCATCTGCGGCAGCAACCGCACGTGCTGGAACGTGCGGCTCATCCCCATCAGCGCAATGTCACGCGACGGCAGGCCCGCGACTTCCTTGCCGCGGAACTTGACGCTGCCCGAACTGGGATCGAGCACGCCTGAAACGAGGTTGAACATCGTGCTCTTGCCGGCGCCATTCGGGCCGATCAGCGCGACGATCTCGCCCGCGCGCACGTTCAAGGTCATTTCGTTAACGGCCACCAGTCCGCCGAAGCGACGCGTGACCTTGTCGACATCGAGCAGCAGTTCGCCCCGGGGCGGCACGGTCCGCTTCAGCAGCGCGGGTTCCTCCGGGCGAATCACGCGACGCTTGCCCTTCAGCGGGATGCGCCGGGCCAGTGCCGGCCACAGGCCATCGGGCGCGCGCTGCAGGATGATGATCATCAGCACGCCATAGACGATGACTTCGAAGTTGCCGGCCTGTCCGACGATCTGCGGCAGCAGGTCCTGCAGCCACGACTTGCTGATCGTGATGACCGATGCGCCGAGCAGCGCTCCCCACACATAACCCGCTCCGCCGATCACGGCCATGAACAGGAACTCGATGCCTGCCGGCAGCGAAAAGGGCGTCGGATTGACGAAGCGCTGCATGTGCGCATAGAGCCAGCCTGAGGCACACGCCATCATCGCTGCAAGCACGAACGCGATCATGCGCGACGCCGAGGTGTTCACGCCCATCGACTCGGCCATCACCATGCCGCCCTTGAGCGCGCGGATTGCGCGGCCCTCGCGCGAGTCCAGAAGATTCAACGTCGTGAAGACGCCGGCGAGGAGGAAGAGCCAGATCAGGTAGTAGATCTGCCGGCCGGTTTCAAGCGGAAATCCGAAAAGCCGGATCGGTTCGATGCCGGTCAGTCCCGTATGACCACCCAGCGTTTCCGAGGTGCCGAACAGGAACGACAGGCTGATGCCCCAGGCGATCGTGCCCAGCGGCAGGTAGTGCCCCGACAGCTTCAGGGTCAGCGAACCGAGCACGGCGGCGACCGCCAGCGTGATCAGCAGGCCGGCGATCAGTGTCAGCCACGGCGATGATCCCAACCAGGCAAACGACACCGGCAGTTCATGCGTGGTGAGCACCGCGGTCGTGTAGGCACCCATACCAACGAACGCCGCCTGTCCGAACGATGTCAGGCCGCCAACGCCGGTAAGCAGCACGAGTCCGAGTGCGACCAGGGAATACAGGCCGATGTAATTGGCGAGCGTGATCGTGAATTCCGGAAGCACCAACGGCGCCAGGCCGAGCAGCAGGAGAAACAGCACGAGGAGCCAGGACGGCTTCATTCCTCTTCCTCGACGTGATGCGCGCGCAACGAGCGCCACCAGAGCACGGGAATGATCATCGTGAACACGATCACTTCCTTGTAGGCACTGGCCCAGAACGACGAGTACGACTCGAGCAGTCCGACCAGCAGTGCGCCGCCGGCGGCGATCGGATAACTCGCCAGGCCGCCAATGATGGCGCCGACAAAACCCTTCAACCCCATCAGGAAGCCGCTGTCGTAGTAGATCGTCGTGATCGGCGCGATCAGGATGCCGGAGAACGCGCCAATCAGCGCGCAGAGGAAGAACGACAATCTTCCGGCGAACTCGGTCGGGATGCCCATCAGCTTCGCGCCGCGCCGATTCACGGCAGTTGCACGCAGCGCCTTGCCGTAAACGGTGCGCTCGAACAGGAAATACAGCACCACAATCAGCAGCAGCGAGCAGCCGATGACCCACAGCGACTGGGCACTGGCGACCAGCGTGCCAACGCTGATCGTGCCTTCACTGAACGGCGGCGTCCGCGAGCCCTCGGCACCGAACATCAACAGCCCGAGACCCAGCATCACCACGTGCACGGCGACCGAAACGATCAGCAGGATCAGCACCGACGCCTCGGCAATCGGCTGGTACGCGAGCCGGTACACCATCGGACCCAGCGGCACCACGATCGCCAGCGCAACAACGATCTGCAATGCCATCGGCCAGTCAGTTGCCGGCATGGCCCGCAACAACGCCCACAGCGCGAGCGGGTAAGCCAGATTCCACAGGATGACTTCGCCGAACTGCCGCCATTGACGTGTGCGCACTGCAGCCGCTCCATCCAGAATGCCGACAAGCGCTCCGGCGACGAGCAGCAGCCACACCGTTCCCGGCAGCCGACCCGTCTGCAGCGCGACCAGCGTCAATGCGCCATAAGCGACGAATTCACCCTGCGGAATGAAGATCACGCGGGTGACGGCAAATGCGAGAACCAGCGCCAGTGCCAGCAGCGCGTAGATCGCACCGTTGGTGATGCCATCTTGCGCAAGCAGCAGGGCGATGTCGAGGTTCACCGCTTCGGGCTTCTTCTGTGGTTCTTATTCGAGTGCGATGGGGATACCGCTCACGCTTTCATCGTGTGGGCACCGGGCCGCCACAAGCGCCACGCTCGTCCATCGGAGCGGGCGCACGTGCAGCGCCGCCGGTGCTGCGTACACCCGCGACGGCTCTTTGAAAAACGCGCGATCGGGATCCTCGATCGCGCTGCCTTCTTCGGGGCGCGGCCGCCCCAAACCCTACACGCTCGTCCACCGAAGCGGGTGCGCCTGCAGCGCTCACGGCGCTGCGTACACCCGCGACGCCTACTTCTGCAGCACCCAGGCTCCGTTCTGAATCATCACCATGACCGCAGCGCGCTGGTCAAGACCCAGGTGATCGCTGGCGCTCATGTTGAAAATGCCGTGCGCGCCCGGAACGTTCTTTACCCCCTCGAGCGCGTTGCGCAGCGCGACCTTGAATTCCTTCGTACCGGGCTGCGCCGTCTTCAGCGCGACCGGGATCGCCGCCTGCAGCAGCACACCGGTATCCCAGGCGTGAGCACCGAACGTCGAGGTGCTGCCCTTGCCGTTCGCCTTCTCGTAGGCCTCGACGTAGGCCAGCGCCGACTTCTTCACCGGATGATCGGCCGGCAGCTGCGCCGCGACCAGTACCGGGCCCGCCGGCAGCAGCGTGCCCTCGCAGTCCTTGCCACAGACGCGCAGGAAATCGTTGTTCGCCACGCCGTGCGTCTGGTAGATCGTGCCGCCGTAGCCGCGCTCCTTCAGCGTCTTCTGCGGCAACGCGGCCGGGGTGCCGGCGCCCGCAATGAGGATCGCGTCGGGCTTCGCGCTGATCAGCTTCAGCACCTGGCCGGTGACCGATGTGTCGGAACGCTGGTAGCGCTCGTTCGCCAAGACCTTCAGGCCGCGGGTCTCGGCGATCTTGCTGAACTCGTTCCACCAGCCTTCACCGTACGCATCGGCGAAGCCGATGAAAGCGACGGACTTCACGCCACGCTTGATCATGTCGCCGACGATGACCAGCGCCATCTGCTGGTCGTTCTGCGGCGTCTTGAACACCCAGCGGCGCTTGGCGTCCACCGGCTCGACGATGCGGCTCGATGCGGCCATCGAAACCATCGGCGTCTCGCTCTCGGCAGCGACATCGATCATCGCCAGTGAGTTCGGCGTGATGGTCGAGCCGACCAGCACATCGACCTTGTCTTCGGTGATGAGCTTGCGGGCGTTCCGTACCGCGGTGGTGGTATCCGACGCGTCATCGAGCACGATGTACTGGATCTTCTTGCCGCCGATCGTCTGCGGCAGCAGGGGGAAGGTGTTGCGCTCGGGAATGCCGAGCGATGCCGCCGGACCGGTGGCCGACAGCGTCACGCCGACCTTGATGTCCTGCGCGAGCACGGCGCCGACGCCGACGGCGGCGAGGACGGCGGCCAAGAGCTGGGTGGTGAACTTCATATGTCTCCTTTTATGGGCAAAACGACGGTGCCGGCTGGACGGCAACCGAGATAACGCGGTGGAAGCGAATAAGAACAAATTCAAACCCTTTCAACAAGCAGGGCGATCCCCTGCCCGACCCCGATACACATGGTCGCCACCGCGTAACGTCCTCCGATCGCAACCAGCTGACGCGATGCGGTCAATGCGAGGCGCGCGCCTGAGGCACCGAGCGGGTGGCCGATCGCAATGGCACCGCCATTCGGGTTGACATGCGCCGCGTCGTCCTCGAGACCGAGTTGCCGCGTCACGGCCAATGCCTGCGCTGCAAAGGCTTCGTTGAGTTCGATGACCTGAACGTCGGCGGCCTGGAGCCCGTACCGCTGCAGCAATTTTTTCGTTGCGGGAGCCGGCCCGACCCCCATGATGCGCGGAGGTACTCCCGCCGTAGCCGCGCCAACGATGCGAACCACGGGCTTCAGGCCATGCTTGACGGCCGCACGTTCGCTCGCCAGGAGCAGCGCCACTGCACCGTCGTTGATTCCTGAGGCATTGCCGGCGGTGACGGTGCCTTCAGGCTTGACGACGCCTTTCAACGCGGCGAGCGCGTCGAGTGTCGTCGTGCGCGGATGCTCATCTTCGGTCACGACGGTGTCGCCCTTGCGCCCCGGAATCGTCACCGGGACGATTTCACCGCTGAAGAAGCCGCGCGCCTTTGCAGCCGCGTACCGCTGCTGCGATCGCAGTGCAAATGCATCCTGGTCGGCGCGCGCGATGCCAAATTCAGCGGCCACGTTTTCGGCCGTTTCGGGCATCGAATCAATGCCGAACTTCTGCCTGAATGTCGGGTTGACGAAGCGCCAGCCGAGTGTCGTGTCGTAGACCGCGTTGCTGCGCGCAAACGCCGACTCGGCCTTCGGCATCACGAACGGCGCGCGGGTCATGCCTTCGACGCCGCCGGCGATCATCAGCTCGGCTTCACCGCCGCGGATTGCCCGTGCGCACAGCGCGACCGCATCGAGGCTCGAGCCGCACAGGCGATTGATGGTTGCCGCCGGCACGCATTCCGGCAGACCCGCCAGCAGGACTGCCATGCGCGCGACATTGCGGTTGTCCTCGCCCGCCTGGTTCGCGCAGCCGTAATAGACATCGTCGAGCGCAGTCCAGTCGACGCCCGTGTTGCGGACGACCAGCGCCCGCATCGGTATCGCGGCCAGATCGTCGGTGCGCACACTCGCCAGCGCGCCGCCGTAGCGGCCGAACGGCGTGCGTACGCCATCACAGAGGAAGACGTCGGTCATGCGCTTGCCTTCAGGGTCAGGTCCGGTCGCGCCCGCGCAGCGCGCTTCGGTGTACCCGGCAAAACGGGACCGCGTACCCGGCCCAGTCCGCCGATGAAGAGATCCGCCACGACATGCGCCATGTCGTCGTAACGCAGCGGGCCACGATCGCCGAGCCAGGTGAAGGTCCAGTTCATCATGCCGAACAGCGTCATCGTCAAGGGCTTCGCCAGCGCCGGCGACGCGGCGGCCGGGGACAGTTCACCGATCACCCGGGCGAAGCCGTCGACGACACTGCGCTGGCGCGCCACGACCCGGACGCGGTGCGGTCGCGACAGGTACTTGACGTCCTGCACCAGCACACGATGGCGCTCGGCCGAGTGTTCGTACTCGGCCATGAAGCGCGCGATCAGGCGCCGCAAGTGCGCGACGGCCGGCAGACGCTCGGCCGCGCACCTCGTCGACGATCTGCTGCAACCTGTCCACGTAACTCGCCGCGATGTCGTAGAGGAGATCCTCCTTGTCGCGGTAGTAGTGATAAAGCAGCGCCTTGGACACGCCACAGGCCGCGGCGATGTCCGCGATCGACGCCGACGCATAGCCCTTGTCGGCGAACAGACGTGCAGCCGCGTCGCGGATCGCACCGCGCTGCGCGTCGAAGCTCGCTGCCTTTGGACGCGCCACCGCTACCTCTCGTCGTAGGAAATCAGCACCCGCTCTGTCAGCGGATACGACTGGCAGGTGAGCACATAGCCCGCCGCGACCTCGTGCGGTTCGAGCGCATAGTTCTTGGCCATCTTGACCTGACCTTCGAGAAGCTTGCCGCGGCAGGTACTGCACATCCCGCCCTTGCACGAATACGGAAGGTCGAGCCCGGCCGCGCGCCCGGCCTCGAGGATCGAATGTTGCCCGCGGTGGAAGTCGACTTCGCGCTTGACGCCGTCAATCACGAGCGTGAGCCTGGCTTCGGCCGCCTCGGCGTCGTCTATCGGCGCGGCAGTCGCAGCGCCCGGCACGCCGAAGCGCTCCACGTGCACGTGATCGCGCGCCACGCCGCATTCGATCAACGCCTGCTCGACTTCGTCGATCATCGACGCCGGCCCGCAGACGAAAGCCTCGTCGATCGTGTCGGCCGGAATCAGCGTCGACAGGAACTGCCCGACCTTGGCGGCGTCGATGTGGCCATTGAAAAGCTCGACGTCCTGCTCCTCGCGCGAGAAGACGTTGAACAGGCGGAAACGCGTCAGGTAGCGGTCCTTCAGGTCTTCGAGCGCCTCGTGGAACATGACGCTCGACTGGCGCCGATTGCCGTAGACGAGCGTGAAACGGGAACGCGGTTCGCGTGCGAGCGTCGTGCGGATCAGCGACAGCACCGGCGTGATGCCGCTGCCCGACGCAAACGCCACGTAGTGCTTCTCTTGCTCGGTGGCCAGCGAAGTGAAGAAGCGGCCCTCCGGCGTCATCACATCGATCGCATCGCCGGGCTTCAGCAATTCGTTCACCCAGACCGAGAAGCGTCCTGCGGGCACTTTCTTCACGGCGACCCGCAGTTCGCCGTCATCACAGCCCGAGCACACGGAATACGAGCGCCGCAGTTCCTCACCGTCGAGTGTGGTGCGCAACGCGACATGCTGGCCCTGCATGAAGCGGTACTCATTCGCGCACGTCGGCGGGAACCTCGAACTTCAGGCTGACGCAGTCGGGCGTTTCGCGACGGACTTCGGCGACTCGGAGTCGGTGAAAGCGGGGTGTCATGTCAAAGCGGCTTGAAGTATTCGAACGGTTCGCGGCAGGCGCGACAGCGATACAGCGCCTTGCACGCCGTCGCACCGAACTGCGACAGACGCTCGGTGTCCGCACTGCCGCAGCGGGGACAGGCGACGCGCGGAACGAACTGCAACGGCTGGGCTTCGGCAGTCGCCCTTTCGCCAGGTGGCGCGATGCCGTAGGCGCGCAGCTTCTCCTGCGCGGCCGGCTCGATCCAGTCGGTCGTCCACGCCGGCGCCAGTTGCGTGGTCACCCGCACCTCTGTGGCACCTGCGGCAGTTAGCGCCTCGCGGATCGATCGTTCGATGACCTCGGTCGCCGGACAGCCCGAATAGGTCGGCGTCACGATGACGTGAACCAGGTCGTCGTCGGCCCGCACATCCCGCACGATGCCGAGTTCGGTCACCGAGATGACAGGGATCTCGGGATCGGGAACGCGATTCAGAATGCCCCAGGCTTGTGCCGACGTCAGCATTAAGTGTCCTACCAGGTTCCGCCGGGGTATGCGCGCTGCAGGTACTGCAACTCGGTCAGCAGGTGACCCATGAATTCGGTGTGCTGCCCATGCTTGGCGCGCGACAGGAACGGGGTAGCCGCCGGGACGCTCAGTGTGGCCACCTCGAGCACGGGTCGCACGGCGCTATCCCATGCCGCCTGCAGCACCGGCCAGGCCGACGCCCGATACCGGCCGCTTCGATCGCGCCGTCTTCGTCCGATGCGCTGAACAATTCGGCCGTGTAGGGCCACAGGTAATCCAGCGCGCGCTGCATGCGCGCATGCGACTCTTCGGTGCCGTCGCCCAGGCGCACGGTCCAGTCCGACGCGTGCTGCAGGTGGTAGCGGGTTTCCTTCAGGCTCTTGGCCGCGATCGCCGCCAGCTCGGTGTCACTGCGAGCCGATGAGCTTCTGCCACAACTCGCGCTGCCACGCGGCAACGAGAAAGTTGCGCAGGATCGTGCGTGCGAAGTCGCCGTTGGGCAATTCGACGATCGTCAGGTTGCGGTACTGCGGCTCCGTGCGCAGAAACGCCAGCTGGTCCTCGTCGCGGCCACGGCCTTCCAGCCTGCCGGCATGGCTGAGCAGCAGGCGCGCCTGCCCGATCAAATCCAGCGCGACATTCGTCAGCGCGATGTCCTCCTCGATCACCGGGCCGTGGCCGCACCATTCGGACAGGCGCTGGCCAAGGATCAGCGACGTGTCCGCGATGCGCAGGACGTACTCGAGGTGGGCGGGATGCGTGTTTGTGTCTACGGTCATCTTCAACTTCCGTTTGAATGCCCCAGCGTGCGACAGCCTCGAGGTGCGGTCGAGCAGCGCAGCGGTACGGACTTACAGTGAGCAGCGGAGACCGCAGATCGGGGCGCGCAGTAGCTTCATGGGGTGTTCAATCACATGTGATTGACTTCGTCGGGAAGCTGATAAAACGTCGGATGCCGGTAGATCTTGTCCTCGGCCGGATCGAACATCTCCGGCTTCGCGTCCGGGTCGCTCGCCACGATCTGATCGGCGCGCACCACCCAGATGCTCACGCCTTCCATGCGTCGCGTGTAGACGTCGCGCGCGTTGCCCAGCGCCATCTTCGCGTCGGGCGCGTGCACGCTGCCGCAATGCTTGTGGTCGAGGCCGTTGCGGCTCCTGATGAAGACTTCCCAGAGCGGCCATTGGCGGCTGGGTTTGGTCATCTCGATTCCTTTCACTGTTCTTCACGTGCCTGCAGCACGATTTCGACGGGCGCCAATGGCCGCAGGGCAATATCGGGATGCAAGAGGGGCTCCGCCCCCCTTGGATTCCCCCGCTGGTCGGGGCGCGATGTCATGCCGCCAGCCGGTCCCGGCGGCGCTGCTTGTCGGCGTGGGCCAGTGCGGCTTCGCGCACCCAGGCTCCGTCCTCCCAGGCCTGCACGCGGTCGGCAAGGCGATCGCGGTTGCATTCGCCGTGACCGTTGACGACATTCCAGAACTCGGACCAGTCGATCTTGCCGAAGTCCCAGTGTCCGCGCTCTGGATCGAACCGGAGCTCGGGATCGGGCAAGGTGATGCCGAGCACCTTGGCCTGTGGCACGGTCGCGTCGACGAATTTCTGGCGCAGGTCATCGTTGCTGATGCGTTTGATGCCCCATTTGATCGAGTCGCCCGAGTGCACCGATTCGCTGTCGTGCGGCCCGAACATCATCAGTGACGGCCACCACCACCGATTGACCGCGTCCTGCACCATCGCGCGCTGCGCCTCGGTGCCCTTCATCATCGTCAGCAGCAGGTCGTAGCCCTGGCGCTGATGAAACGACTCTTCCTTGCAGATGCGGATCATCGCGCGCGCATAAGGGCCGTACGAACACCGACACAGCGGGATCTGGTTCATGATCGCGGCGCCGTCGACGAGCCAGCCGATGACGCCGATGTCGGCCCAGGTGAGCGTTGGATAGTTGAAGATCGACGAGTACTTGGCCTTGCCGGAATGCAACGCGTCGACCAGATCATCACGCGCGACGCCGAGCGTCTCGGCCGCAGCGTAGAGATACATGCCGTGGCCGCCTTCGTCCTGCACCTTGGCGAGCAGGATCGCCTTGCGCTTGAGCGTCGGAGCGCGGGTGATCCAGTTGCCCTCTGGCAGCATCCCGACGATCTCGCTGTGCGCATGCTGGCTGATCTGGCGGACCAAGGTCTTGCGGTAGCCCTCGGGCATCCAGTCCTTTGCTTCGATGAATTCCCCGCGCGCAACCTTGGCGTCGAACTCGGCCTCGTATTCGGCATCCTTCAGCGACCGCGGCGCGCGCGCCTTCAATGCCTCGTCCCGCTCGGGGGACGGTAGGTCCATCGCCTGGGTATACATATGACTCCTCTACTGTTTCGGCCGACGATCGATGATGCGTTTTGCCTTGCCAATAGACCGCTCGAGCCCCATCGGCAATGCCAGTCGCACAGTGGCGCTGATGCCGATGTAGGCCTTGACGCTGTGTTCCAGCTTCCGCGCCGCCGCGTGGCGCGATTCCTGGCTGCCGTTGGCGAGGGCCGAGCCCATTTCGACGTGAACGGTCAGCTCGTCAAGATTGCCGGGCCGCGTCACTTCGAGCGTGTAATAAGGCTCGAGTTCCGGCTGCTTCAGGATCAGTTCCTCGACCTGCGTCGGGAAGAGATTCACGCCGCGGATGATCAGCATGTCGTCCGAGCGACCGGTGATCTTCTCGATGCGGCGCATGCTGCGCGCGGTCGGCGGCAACAGCCGCGTCAGGTCGCGAGTGCGGTAGCGGATCATCGGCAGCGCTTCCTTGGTGAGCGAGCTGAAAACCAGTTCGCCCTTCTCGCCCTCGGGAAGCACTTCGCCCGTGTCCGGGTCGATGATCTCCGGATAGAAGTGATCCTCCCAGACCGTCAGCCCGTCCTTGGTCTCGATGCATTCCTGCGCAACCCCGGGTCCGATGATCTCCGACAGGCCGTAGATGTCGATCGCGTCGAGTGAAGTCTTGGCTTCAATCGCCGCGCGCATCGCCGGCGTCCAGGGTTCCGCTCCGAAGATGCCGATCTGCAGTGACGACTTCTTAGGGTCCATACCCTGTTTTTCCATCTCCTCGGCGATCGCCAGCATGTACGACGGCGTCACCATGATGATGTCGGGCTTGAAGTCCTCGATGATCTGCACCTGTCGCTCGGTCATGCCACCGGAAATCGGGATCACGGTGCAACCGAGCCTCTCCGCACCGTAGTGCGCGCCGAGTCCGCCGGTAAAGAGGCCGTAGCCATACGACACATGCACCATGTCGCCGGCGCGCCCGCCGGCGGCACGGATCGAACGTGCCATCACGGTGGCCCACGTGTCGATGTCCTTTGCTGTGTAGCCGACCACTGTCGGCTTGCCGGTCGTGCCGCTCGATGCGTGCAGGCGCACCACTTTGTCGCGCGGCACCGCAAACATGCCGAACGGGTAGTTGTCGCGCAGATCCTTCTTGGCCGTGAACGGAAACTTCGAAAGATCGCCAAGCGTCTTCAGATCGGATGGCTTGACCTTCGCTGCGTCGAATTTCGCCCGATAATGCGGCACATTCCCGTAGGCGTGCGCCAGCGACCAGCGCAGTCGTTCAAGCTGCAGCGCCTGCAACTCGGCACGGCTGGCGCGCTCGATCGGTTCGAGGTCGGCGGGTGACGGCTTCTTGATCGGCATATCGATCCCCTCAGAGCTGCACGACCTGCTTGCCCTTCATCGTGTGCGACCGGCCCCGCATGACGACGACGGCCTTGCCATCCTGGTTCGTCACCTTGATGTCATAGACGCCGGTGCGCCCGGTGCGAGCCACTTCATGACACTCCGCGACAAGGCGATCACCCTCGTGCGCCGGCGCAAGAAAATCGACGACGATGCCCGAAGCAACGGTCACTTCGTTGTAGCTGTTGCAGGCGAATGCGAAAGCCGAGTCGGCGAGCGTCGTGATGAAGCCGCCGTGGCAGATCCTGAAGCCGTTCAGCATGTCGGGGCGCACGGTCATTGCAATGCGCGAATAGCCGGGCCCGACAGCCTCGATATGCATTCCAAGCCCGCGCGAGGCCGCGTCGTCCATGAACATGCCGAGCTTCACCGCTTCGGCAATCGCGTGTGCGTCGTGTGACGTCGATTCAGTCATGAAATGAAGCCCCGGTGTAGCCCTTGCGGGTGATCAGCGCCGAGGTGCGATAGCGCTCCTCGCCGTAGTGCTCGCGCAAATTGGCGAGCGTGCGCGCGAAGACGCGCAGCCCCACCTGCTCCGACCACTCCATCGGCCCGCGCGGATAGTTGACGCCATAACGCATCGCCACGTCGATCGCATCAGCGCTGCAGGTGCCATGAGCCACTGCGTCTGCAGCCTCGTTCACCAGCATCGCGATCAGGCGCATCACGACGAGCCCGGCGACATCGTCGAGCGGCGAGCAGGCGAAGCCCGCCTGCGTCAGCGTCGCGCAGACCGAGCGGAATGCCGCCATGCCGCACTGGTCCGCGCGCGCCAGGCCGAGACGAGGGGTCGTTGTGTAATCGAGCGCCAGGTCGAACAGCACCAGGTGCTCGTGCCTATCCTCCATCGCGCGCCGCGTCGCCGGACGCCCATCGCTCATCATCAGCCGCGCGAGCCCGATCTCGAGCCAGCCCGACGACGCATCCTGCGCGGCGCGCGGCCCCTGCACGCGCACGACATCGACGCCCGCCGCCTCGAGCCGCGTGATAATGGGCGTGGCGATGCCGAGCGACCCGACCGCGACGATGCGTCGTACCGGTTCGGCACCGTCGTCGACATGCGGCTCCGGCTTTGCGGCGCCCTCGCGATAGTCGTATATCCCGCGACCGGTCTTGCGACCGAGACGGCCGGCGCGGACAAGTTCCTGCTGTGCAACCGACGGTGCGTAGCGGCGCTCGCCGAACGTCGCTTCGAAGACCGACGTGCTGACGGCCAGGTTGACGTCGTGACCGATGAGGTCCATCAGCTCGAACGGGCCCATCGGAAACCCGCCGCAGTCGCGCACGATCGCGTCGATCGTGGCCGGGTCGGCGGCGCCCTCGGTGTAGGCACGCCAGGCCTCGCCATAGAACGGACGTGCAATGCGGTTGACGATGAAGCCCGGTGTCGATTTCGCGTACGCCGGCTTCTTGCCCCACGCCTCAGCGGTCGCAAAGATCGTCTCGGCGATCGCCGGTGAAGTCTCCAGGCCGCTGATAACTTCGACCAGCTTCATTCGCTCGGCCGGATTGAAGAAGTGCATGCCGACGAGTCGCTCGGGACAGCGCAGGCCGGCCGCCATCGCGGTGATCGACAGCGAAGACGTATTCGTTGCCAGGATGCACTCCGCGGCGACAATGCCCTCGAGTTCCGCAAACAGACGGCGCTTGACTTCGAGATCCTCGACGATCGCCTCGATCACCAGTCCGCAACGGCCAAAACCGCTGGGTGCCGACGCCTGGATCCGCGACACCGCGGCGTCCGCATCTGCCGACGTCAGCTTGCCTTTGGTGGCAAGCGTGCTCAGGCCTTTGACAATGGCGGCCCGGGCGCGGTCGACCGCACCGGGCTGGGCGTCGGCAAGAAGCACCCGATGGCCCGCCTGCGCCGCGACCTGGGCAATGCCGGCACCCATCGCACCCGCGCCGATGACGCCGACGATGACTTCGCGTGCCAGCGGACCCGCCATGGCTAGTTGCCGGTGAAGCGCGGCGCACGCTTCTCGATGAACGCCGTGACCCCTTCGCGATAGTCGGCGGACCGCCCCAGTTCGCGCTGCGCGTCGCGCTCCAGATCGAGCGCCTGTGCAAACGACACGCCAAGCGCTTCGTCCATCACTTCGCGAGTGCGTACGTAGCCGAGCGTCGGACCGGCCGCCAGTTGCCCGGCGAGCGCCGTCGCGGCCGACATCAGTTCGCCGTCTTCGACGCAGCGCCAGATCAGGCCCCACTCCACGGCCTGCGCAGCGCTTACCTTGTCGCCCAGCAACGCCAGGCCCATCGCGCGCGCCGGACCGACCAGACGCGGCAACCACCACGTCCCGCCGCAATCCGGTACCAGCCCGAGCTTTGAAAACGACTGAATGAAGCTCGCGGACTTGGCCGCCAGAACCAGGTCGCACGCAAACGGAATGTTCGCTCCTGCGCCGGCGGCCACGCCATTGACCGCACAGACGGTGGGCATGCGCAGTCGGCGCAGCCGCAGCAGCATCGGCTTGTAGTAGTTATCAATCGACGCGCCGAGGTCGAGCGCGTCGCTGCCGGGAGCGACCGCGCGATCAGCGAGGTCCTGGCCCGCACAGAAACCTCTTCCCGCACCGGTCAGCACCAGGCAGCGCACCGATCGATCACTGTCGACCGCATCAAGCGCGGCGCGCATCTCACCGTGCATCGCCACCGTGAAGCTGTTCAGCCGGTCCGGCCGATTCAGCGTCAGGGTGGCCACCCCGTCCGCCATGTGCAGGCGGACGGACTCGAACTCGAATGCCATCGGGGATCTCCCGCGGTCCGGTGCCTTGGCGGCCACGTGCGCAAGGAGCGCCGTGGATTCGTTGACCGACCGTTCAATCAATAGTAGCTTTACCGATTCCCCGCTGACAAGTCGCACAGCCGACGGAATCGGTTCCGACCCGGATTCTTTCGTTGTCGCGCCGCACCACCGATTCCGCAGGAGACCACCTTGTCCCATCCCTTGTTCGACAAGCACCGCGCCATACTCGATGGCGCGCTCGACGCCATTCGTGTCCGCGGTTACTGGTCCGCCTTCCCGGAGCAGCCGAGCCCGAAGATCTACGGCGATACCGCAAACGACGAAGGCAAGGCAGCGGCGCTCGCGGCCCTGGGCCGGAAGTTCGAGCTCGACCAGCCCGGCGCGAACGGATGGGTGTCGACCGAGCGCTCGCCCTATGGCGTCGACTTCAGTGCGAGCTATCCATCGTGCGATCCGCAGGCATTGATCGATGCGGGTCTGGCTGCGATGCCGGCGTGGAGGTCGCTGGGCGTCGACGGGCGCACCGGCGTGTTGCTGGAGGCGCTGGCACGAATCAACAAGGCAAGTTTCGAGATCGCTTACACCGTGATGTTCACGACCGGCCAGGGCTGGATGATGGCGTTCCAGGCCGGCGGGCCGCATGCGCAGGACCGCGCGCTCGAAGCGCTGGCCTATGCATACCGTGAGATGTCCTTCATTCCGGCGTCGGCGCGCTGGGAAAAGCCCCAGGGCAAGAATCCGCCGCATCGTGATGGAGAAGCGCTTCGAGGTGGTCGGCCGCGGCGTGGCGCTGGTCATCGGCTGCGGCACGTTCCCCACATGGAACACGTACCCGGGACTGTTCGCCGCACTGGCGACCGGCAATCCGGTCATCGTCAAGCCGCATCCGAATGCGATCCTGCCCGCTGCCATCAGCGTGCGCATCATTCGTGACGTCCTGAAGGAAAACGGCATCGATCCGAACCTCGTCACTCTGGCGGTGAACGAGGATCCGAAGGTCACCCAGGCGCTGGCGACGAACCCGGCGGTGAAGACGATCGACTTCACCGGCAGCAATGCGTTCGGCCGTTGGCTGATCGACAACGCGCGCCAGGCGCAGGTCTACGCCGAACTCGCCGGCGTCAACAACGTCGTCATCGAGTCGACCGACAGCTACAAGGCGATGCTGAAGAACCTCGCGTTCACCCTGAGCCTGTACTCCGGCCAGATGTGCACGACGACGCAGGACGTCTTCGTTCCCGCCACAGGCATCGACACCGACGAGGGCCACAAGAGCTTCGACCAGGTGGCAGGCGACCTCGGTGCAGCCGTCGAGAAGTTTCTGACGGACCCGGCGGTCGCGACCGCGGTGCTCGGTGCGATCCAGTCACCCGACACGCTGAAGCGGATCGAGCAGGCGCCGACGCTGGCCGAAGTCGTCCTGCCCTCGCGCAAGATCGAGCATCCGGAGTTTCCCGGCGCGAATGTCCGCACCCCCGTCCTGCTGAAGGCCGATCCGACCCAGGAATCTGCCTACCTGCAGGAACGCTTCGGACCGATCAGCTTCGTCGTCAAGGTGCCTGATGCAATGGCGGCGGTCGCCCTCTCGGAGCGGACGGTCAAGGAACACGGCGCGCTGACTGTCGGCCTGTATTCGATGAAGCAGGAGGTCATCGACGCGATGACGGCAGCGACGCTGCGGGCCGGCGTGTCGCTGTCGATCAACCTGACCGGCAATGTGTTCGTCAACCAGTCGGCTGCGTTTTCCGACTATCACGCAACGGGCGCGAACCCGGCCGCAACGGCGAGCTACACGGACAGCGCCTTCGTCGCCAACCGGTTCCGCGTGATCCAGCGCCGCTGGCACGCTACGACCTGACCGACGTCGCGCCCTCCGACCGGCCTGTGGGCGAGCGACGTCGGTCAGCGGCGCGCGTGGGCGCGCTCGCCAGTCCGCGACGCTCGCTGCACTGGTTCAGGAAGTTCGACACCACCGGGCCGCTGTCGAGCAGGTGGCCTTGCTGCGGCGCGTGGAACTCCGGATGCCACTGAACGCCCATCACGAAGCTCGAACCGGTCCATCGAACGGCCTCGATGACTCCGTCGTCGGGTGACACCGCCTCGACCGTCAGCCCGTTGCCCAGGCGCTTGATGCACTGGTGGTGGATGCTGTTGACGCGCAGCCGCGCGTCGCTCCCGTAGAGCCGGGTCAGCAGCGAATCCGGCTGCAACGCGACGTCGTGATGCAGGGTGTCGTAAAGGGCAGAATCGACGTGCCGTATGGCGGCCGGCAGTTCGGTCGGGATGTCCTGATACAGCGATCCGTTGAAGGCCACGTTGATCAGTTGCAGACCGCGACAGATGCCGAGTACCGGCTTCTGCTCGAAGACGAAGGCCCACAGCATCTCGATCTCGTACATATCGCGCACGCGGTCGCCGGCCCATTCCGGCCGCAGCGGCTGCTCGTGATAAGTCTCGGGGCTGACGTCGGCGCCGCCCTGGAGCACGAGACCATCGAGGGAGTTGACATAGTCGCGCATCGAGATGCTGGCACGCCGGATCTGCGACCCTGATTCAATCGTCGGCACCATGAAGACGAGCGCGCCGTGCGCCATCAGCCAGTGCGCCACCGAGGTCTCGAGATACTGCAGGGTCTTGCCGCGAAACCCGAGTGCCTGCGCGCCTTCCGGGTGCAGGATGCGCGCCGACACGCCGATGCGCAGCGGCTGCTGCACGGGCGCCGACCTCTGCAGGTCGAGCGTAGGCGCGGAGCGCCTGCCTAGACCCCGGTTCTCCAGTACCGACTTTGCTTCCACATCAGGTCCGCTAGGGATTCGGTCTCGGCAAACTGTTCGCGCATCCAGCGCGCATCGTTGTCGCGTTCGCGCGCCCAGCGCGCGACCAGGTCGATGGCCGTGGACGACTGCAGTTCCTGTCCGTCGACCGCCAGTTGCTCGCAGGTCGACCCGATGTCCTCGTGAATCGGCACGTGTTCGTGCGAGACCGGATCGATCATCAGGCCCTCGAGGCCGAAGCGGCAGGCCTGGAACCGGTTGTAGGTGTAGGTGAGGTACAGGTCGTCGTCGACGGTGATCGGACGGTCGATCAGCAGATGCCGGGCCAGCGCCTGCACATACGCGGCCAGCGCGGCCGCCCTTTCGACCGTGAGCGGCGTGTCGAACACCCGGACCTCGATCGTGCCGTATTCGGGTTTGGGCCGGATGTCCCAGTAGAAGTCCTTCATGCTTTCAACCACGCTCGCTGCACGCATCTTCTCGAAGTAGGTCACGAAACCGGCCCAGCGATCGACGATCGGCGCGCGTCCCGAAAGCGGAAACGCATAAACCGAATTCAGGCGCGACGAGTCGTATGCGGTGTCGACGCCCTGCTGGTAAGGCGACGAAGCGGCGAGAGCGATGAAGTGCGGGACGTAGCGGCCCAGCGCGTGCAGCAGGTACATCGCGCTGTCGCCGTCGGCGCATCCGATGTGCACGTGCTGGCCGAAGATCGTGAACTGCTTCGCGAGATAGCCGTACAGCGAGGAGATCTGCTTGAAGCGCGGCTTGTCGAAGATCTTGCGCTCGCTCCAGTGCTGGAACGGATGCGCCCCGCCGCCGGCAATCAGCAGGTTCAGCTTGTCGGCAGCCGTCACCACGGTGTCGCGGATGCCGCGCAGCTCGTCCAGCGCGTCCGCATAGCGCTCGTGGATGCCGGTCGCCACCTCGATCATGCTCTCAGTGATCTCGGGCTTGATGTCGCTCTGGCTGCCGCTGCGCTCGATGACACGCAGCAGGTCGTTCGCACCGCGCGTCAGGTCGCAGTCGCGCCGGTTCAGTATCTGCAATTCAAGCTCGATGCCGAACGTCAGCGCCTTGGACGGGCCAAATTGCATATCGCTCATTTCTCGTCCTCCGCCGTCTCGCCGGCCCGGCGCAGCGCGAACTGCAGTGCCATCGGCCCGGCGAACGCCAGAATGGCGATCGCGAGATACACGCTTGAGGCAATCCCCTGGGCCAGCGCCGGTGCCTGCAGGACCAGGTCCTGCATCATCAGCAACGCCAGACCGGACATGGGCGTGAGGCCGAGCTGCACGAGGGACGCCTTGCGCATTGCCAGGCTGCTCGGCCGGGCCAGCAGCAGCATGGGGACAAGCTTGCCGACATGGCGCGCAGCGATGAAACCCAGCGCCATCGGGAGCGCGGCCAGCCATCCCTGAAACTGCAGACCCGCGCCGGCCAGCGCGAAGAGCAGCACCACGAACAGCATCGCGCTCTGGCCGAACCGCAGCGATACGAAGTGCCGGTCACGATCGAACACCCGAGCGAGCATCCCGAGGAGCAGCAGGGTCAGCGGGACCAGAAGATCCAGGGTGGAGGCCGCCGCGACCGTCAGCAGCACCAGCGCGACGGTGATCGCGAACTGTAAGGCGGGACTTCGACCGAAGAAGCGCAACAAGAGGATCATCACTGCCCCCAGCAGTGCTGCCAGAACCAGCGAGCCGAGGATCAGGTAAAGCGGGTGGGCGACCATCAATGTCGATGTCTGGGCATTTTCGAAGTGCAGCCAACCGAAGATCAAGGCCAGACCGACCACGGCATAGGCGGTGTTCAACGCCGTAAACAGCATCACGCGCTCGGTCACCTGACCCTGCGCCCGGAGATCCTTGATGAGCGTGACCACTACCGCCGGTGACGTCGCGATGGCCAGCACGCCAGCGGCCGCCGCGGTGACCGCGGGCACATCGAACAGCCGCATTACCGCAAAGACCGCGACCAGCGTCAGCAGCGCCTCGAGCAAGCTGGTCGCGAGCAGCCACGGATTGCGACGCAGCCATCCGAGATCGACACGCTGGCCCAGTTCGAACAGCAGTAGTCCCACAGCGATATCGACGAACACGCGCAGCGATGCCAGAGTGTCGGCATCGAGCACGTTGGCAGCGTGAGGGCCAAGCAAGGCTCCAACGAGTAGGTACCCCAGCACGCGCGAGACGCGCAGCCAACGCCTTGCGGCTTCGCCCACGACGATCGCCGCAAGAAGCAGCACGGCCACCCAGGCCAGGGGGGTCAGTGCGGGAGGCCACGCAGGTAGAAATGGCAAGTCGGCAGGGTTCATGCGATGGCTCCTTCGCTCCCAATGGTTCGTACGCGCCTGCCGGAAAACTCACTGACCGGAGCTGCCGCAATCGCGGCCGGTCGATCCCGGGAAGTCCGCTTCGTCTCGACAGCGACTATTGACTGGCCGCAAGCCGCGATGACGGGGCAAGCGGCCGAAGCGATGGGACACTGAGTCTAAACTTCAGAAGACGTTCTCGCACCCTAGCAAACACTCTCAGTTGAGTAGCGGCCATCCGATCGCCCTGCTCCGGACCGGCGGCGCTTTGGTTGCGCACGTGAAGGAGGCCCCGTGCCTTGTTACGAAATCAACGGACTGGTACCGGTCGTCGACCCGACGGCGTTCGTACATCCGACGGCGATACTGATCGGTGACGTGATCGTCGGTCCCGGGTGCTACGTCGCACCGGGGGCGAGCCTGCGCGGCGATTTCGGCCGCATCATCCTCGAGCGCGGCAGCAACGTGCAGGACTGCTGCGTCATGCACGGCTTTCCGGGAACCGACACGATCGTTGAAGAGGACGGCCACATCGGTCACGGCGCGATCCTGCACGGCTGCATCGTGAAGAAGAACGCGATGGTCGGCATGAACGCGGTGCTGATGGACGAGGCGGTCGTCGGCGAATCGGCGATCGTCGCGGCGTGCGCCTTCGTCAAGGCCGGCATGGTGATCCCGCCACGGTCGCTCGTCGTGGGTACGCCGGCCAAAGTCCTGCGGCACCTGTCGGACGACGAGGTGGCCTGGAAAATGAGCGGTACGCGCAGCTACCAGGATCTCACGCGCCGCAGCCTTCAGACCCTGCGCGAAGTACCGCCGCTCGTCGCGGTCGAAGCCAACCGCAAGCGCATCGAGATCGATGTCGAGGGCGTCGTTCCGCTGGTCGCAACCAAGCGCGACTAGCCTTCGAGCGCCTCGCGCGCAGCGGCGATCGCGGCGCGCAAGGTCTCGACATCGCCCACCTGGTTCGCGAGCAGGAGAATGAGTCGCGCATTCAGCGCGGCGCTCTGCGGCTCCGTCAGGCCCGCATGGGCGTCAATCAGCGCCTGGTAGAACTCGTCCGGAGCTGCAATATTCGGTTCGGTATTCAGCGTCATTTCAATGCGCTCCCGCCCTGCGCGCGTACCAGTGCTTCCCTCACGTCCGCCGTTTTCGGCGTGCGCCAGCGCGCTGCCACCAGCTGGTCCGGCCGCACCAGGTAGGCCGTCCCGGCCGCGGCGTCGTAGCGCTGTCGCGCCAGTCCTTCAGCGTCCTCGACCACCCGCCATCCGGCAGGCTCGTCGCCGATCTCGCGCTCGACGACGACAATGACGCGCAGCTCGTCGCCGAATTCGCGTTGCAGCTCATCGACGAACGCCGGCGCAACCGGTGCGAACACCAGCACGCTGAACTGGCCGCCCAGTTCGTCGAGCAGCCAGCCGCCGCGACCGCTTCAGCCGAACCGGCGCGTCGGCCGCCGGCGCGCCGGGCACCATGCTTCCGGCAAAGACGTCGCGATCGACGCTAGACAACGGACTGGCACGGTGCGTCGTCGGCATCGACAGCCGGCCGCTGTTGACGAGACGACGCGCGAACGCGTGCCGCTGCGACAGCGACAGCACTGCATCGCGGAACATCCGGCTGGCCGGGCTCTTCGGCGTGATGAAGTCCGTGGCTCGCGTCGAGTTCAGCAGGTTCTCGTCCGCCGCCTCGACGCGCTCGATGTCGTAGCTTTCAAGCAGCGATTGCCGGCGATTGCCCGCGCAGCACGCGCGCGAGCTTCCAGCAGAGGTTGTCGGTGTCCTGAAAGCCGCTGTTGGCCCCACGAGCGCCGAATGGAGACACCTGGTGCGCCGCATCGCCGGCGAAGATCACGCGGCCATGAACGAAGCGGTCCAGGCGGCGGCACTGGAACGTGTACACGCTGACCCACTCCAGTTCGAACGGTCGCTCGTCGCCGAGCATCGCGCGGATGCGCGGAACCACTCGCGCAGGCTTCTTCTCCTCCTCCGGATCGGCATCCCAGCCGAGCTGGAAGTCGATGCGCCAGACATCGTCGGCCTGACGATGCAGCAGCACCGATTGCCCCGGATGGAACGGTGGGTCGAACCAGAACCAGCGCTCCGCCGGAAAGTCACCCTTCATGTGCACGTCGGCGATCAGGAACCGGTCACGGAAGACCTGACCCTTCCACTCGAGGCCAAGCATGTCGCGCAGCGGACTGCGCGCGCCGTCGGCGGCGATCACGTACGCAGCGTGGATCGTGTAGCGCCCGTCCGGCGCCTCCACCGCGAGTCGCGCGCCCTGCGCATCCTGTTCGATGCCGACCGCCTTGTTCCTCCATCGCACGACATGGCCGAGGGCGGCGAGGCGATCGACCAGCGCTTCTTCGAGGTGATACTGCTGCAGGTTGACGAACGCCGGCCGCTTGTGCCCGAGCTCCGGCAGCAGGTCGAACTGGTACGCCAGCTTGTCGTGGAAAAACACCTTGCCGACGTTCCAGCTGACCCCGCGCGTGCAGATGGGCTCACCGCACCCGAGACGATCGAGGATCTCGAGCGCACGCTTCGCATAACAGATCGCGCGCGACCCGACGCTGACGGTGTTGTTGTCGTCGATGATGATGAAGTCGATGCCGTGCTGCGCCAGGTCAATCGCAGCCGCCAGCCCGATCGGCCCAGCACCGACGATCGCGACCTGCGTGCGCGCGACTCCACCCGCTGCAATTTCGGGCGGCGTCACATACGGATACTCAGGGGCCTTGTAGGTCGATGACATTTCAACGCGGCGACTGTGCGACCCATTTCCTGCACTTGTTCCAAGGGCGGGCGCCGGGCCGCTCCCAAGCCCGCCCTTCTAACTAATTCGCTGCGAGTGCACGTGCGACGGCAACGCCGTCGCGTACACGAGCAGCGCCTATCCTTCGAGCGCCTCCCACATATCCTTGTCACGCTGCGCCGTCCAGATGCGCGGATGCACGTGGCCGGTCGCCTCGTCATAGGCACGGCTGACATCGAACGGCAGGCAATGATCGAAGATGACCCAGTGACCGAACTGCGGCTTCAGCGCCTCATAGGTATCGCGATACACCGAGCGCAGATCACGGCCTTGCCGTGCTCCGCTCTTCACCGCCTCGAACATCGCCGTGACGAACGCCCGCGTACCGTCGAGGCCGGAGCGCACCGCTTCCGGCGACTGCAGCGCTGCGCCTCGGCCGGGGACGAGCTTCTGCGGGCCGAGCGCGCCGATCGCATCGAGCGTTGCAGGCCAGTCGGTCAGGTAAGCATCGCCGGTGTATGGCGTGGCGTCGAACTCGACCAGGTCGCCGGAGAACAGGATCCTCTCCTGCGGCAGCCAGACCACCGTGTCGCCCTTGGTGTGGCCGCGACCCAGTTGCATGATCTCGACCTGCAGCTTGCCAAGCCACAGCGTCAGGCGCTTGTCGAAAACGATTGTCGGCCATGTCAAACCCGGCACGGATTCCACCGCACGGAACAGTCGCGGGAAGCGCTCGATCTCGCTCTTCATGTCCTGTTCGCCACGCTCGACGATCAGGTCGTAGGTGTCGCGACTGGCGATGATTTGCTGCGGCCGGTAACCCGACGCGCCAAGCACCCGGACCGCGTGATAGTGCGTCAGCGTGACGTAGTTGATCGGCTTGTCCGTCACGGTGCGGATGTGGCGGATGACGTCCTGCGCCATCACCGGCGTGGCCTGCGCGTCGATCACCATGACGGCGTCATCGCCGATGACGATGCCGGTATTGGGGTCGCCCTCCGCCGTGTAAGCGTAGGCATGATCCGAAAGACGGTCGAAGCTGACCTTCTTTTCCTCGAGGTCGGCCTGCGAAGCGAACTTCTTTTCCACGGTGGCTCTCAACAAGATGACGCCGCAAACGGCAAGATGGCTGCAAGCATGGTGCGGTTCAGTCTGCCATGCAAGCCGGACGGTCGACCGGACGACGTCAGTCGGCGATGCGCTCGACGCGCCACGCCTGGTAGCGGACGCCGAGCGTGGCGCCCACGATGATGCCCGCCAGAGCGATGAACGATCCGGCGGCAAGCGTGGAAATGCCCGAAAGGCCCTGGCCGATCGTGCAACCCAGCGCGCTCACTCCGCCGAACCCCATCAGCGCCGCTCCCACGAGATGGTTCCCGGTGTCTTCGGCATCGCGGAAACTTTCCCAGCGGAAGCGCCGGGTGGCGAGCGCATAGCTCGCCGATCCGACCAGCATGCCGACGACGGCAACGATGCCTATCGTCAGTTCCTTGCTCGCATCACTGGTGAACAGCAGGTAATCCAGCGTCCAGGCGACCGGGGCCACGAACGACAGCGATTCCATCTGCCGCGAGTTGGTCCACAGGAAAGCTTCCTCCAGCGTCTGCGGATGCTCCGCAACATGCGCAACGTGACCTGACAGGTACCAGACACCCACGATGATCGCGCCGATGCCGACGCCGGCCAGCAGGTTGTCGAAGGTCCGGAAGGCACGCTCGCTCAACGCAAAGGCGGCGAGCAGGCCGAAGAGCGTGACTCCCAGGCCCAGCTGCCACGCCTCCCGTGCATCTCGTCGACGTCGCGAGCAGCGACGGCAGGTCCTGGCGCGTGGTCAACGTGATGCCGACACGTTCGAGCCAACCGACCCGCACCAGCGCGAAGACGCCGCGCAGCGTCATGTAGGCGACGACGGCGAGCACCAGCAGCGCGACCAGCGCCTTCAGGTTGCCGGCGCCGGCGCGGACCAGCGACTTGGAGCCACAGCCGCCGGCCAGCACCATGCCGAAGCCGAACAGCACGCCGCCGACCGCATAAGCCAACGGCGTGAAGCGCTCGGAGGTGTAATAGCTGGCGCGGACGTCGATCAGGCCGGCAGCATCAAGGATCGTCGTCCCGAAGATGGCGACCGCGATCGCCAGCAGCCACTGGCGCATGCGCGTCCAGTCGCCGAAGTTGACGATGTCGGCCACGCTGCCCATCGTGCAGAAGTTGGTCCGCTGCACGATCGCGCCGAAGGCGATCGCCAAAGCGAAGGTCGCCGTGAGCACGAAAAACGAGAGCGACGCGTGATCGGCGGCCGGCATGGCGGGCTCGGCGAAGGAAGGTGCGCGCGAGTGTAAGCGCCGTGCACGCGGTCCTGCTCGCGCCGGTTCAGCGTGTGCCGGGCAGGCGCTCGCGCGCCAGCAGCGCCGCCTCGCTTGACGGGTATTCCTGGATCACACGAGTCAACGTTCGATTGGCGCCGCGCTTGTCCGCCAACTGCAGCTGGCTGTCGGCGATCGACAGCAGGGCCTCGGGCGCACGCGGTGAATCCTTGTAGCGGTCGACGACCAACTGGTTCGCAGCGATCGAGGACTTGTAGTCCTTGAGCGCGAAATAGGCGCTGCCGATGAAGTACTGCGCCGCCGGCACGTAGGCCGAGGGCGGGTAACGCGTGATGAACTGCTGAAAACTTCCGATCGAGCCGCGGAAGTCGCCACCGCGAAACTGCGCCAGCGCGGCGTCGTAGGCCGCCTGTTCGGCGCGCTCGACCGTCGCCGAGCGGCCGTCGACCGTCAGCGTGGAGGGCTCGAACTTCTTGAGCCGCGCGTCGAGATCCGTATACAGGTCGCGGTTGCGCTTCTGCAGCGTCGCCACCTCGTTCGTCAGCGATTCGACCTGGCCGCGCAGGCGCGCAATTTCCTGCCGCAGCGTGTCATTCTGGTTCGCCATGTCGAGCTGGTTGCGCTGCGCTGTGTCGAGCCGCGACCCGAGTTCGGCCTCCTTCTGCTGCAGCTGCGTGATCTTCTGCCGCAGCTCGAGGATCGCCTTGCGCGCGTCATCGTCGGCAAACAGCTGCGCGTGCGCCGGCAGCGAAACGGCCAGTGCAAAGGCGGCTGCGAGGATTCGGAGGTTCATAGAAGCCACTTGTTCCGACGGGTCAGGTGCGGCGACGGCAGGAGGAGCCCGCGTGCAGTTGTACCAGGGCGGGCGCCGGGCCGCTCCCAAGCCCGCCCTTCAAACTATTCCGCTGCGAGTGCACGTGCGACGCGCATAGCGCGGCGCGTACACAAGCAGCGCTAATTACTTATAAACGATGTCCGCCCGGCGGTTCTGCGCCCAGGCTTCCTCCGTGCTGCCCGTGGCCCGCGGCTTTTCCTTGCCGAAGCTGACCGTCTCGATCTGCTGATCGCGTGCACCCATGAGCAACAGACGCTGCTTCACCGCCTCGGCACGCTTTTGGCCCAAGGCGAGGTTGTACTCGCGGCCGCCGCGTTCATCGGTGTTGCCTTCGATCTTGATCTGCCGTCCGCCATTGGCCGCGAGAAACTTGCCATGCGCTTCGACCAGCGGCTGAAATTCGCTCTTGACGACGAAGCTGTCGAAGTCGAAGAACACACTCTTCTTGGACAGCGGGTTGTTCGGGTCCGTGAACGGGTCGACGCCCGCCGTCGAGCCCGCGGTCACCGGCGCGACGGCACGCGGATCAGCAGCACCGGCGCCGGCACCGGACGCCCCCGCATCGACGATCGGCGCGGGCGCCTGCTCGTCGAGCTTCACCGACGAGCATCCGGCGATCATGAAAAGAACCACCGCCGATGCGGCAGCGCTGCGTGCGTACTGGGCCAGTTGTTGCATGGTCACTCCTTGCTCTGAAACCTACTTGATGTATGGACCCCACGTGGGCTCGCGAATGTCACCGCTCGGGCCGGTCAGCCGCGTGCGCACGCGGCCATCGACCGAGGCCGACGCCAGAATGCCGCGGCCGCCGACTTCGGTTGCATAAAGCAGCAGTCGGCCATTCGGCGCGAAGCTCGGGGACTCATCGCGCGCGGTATCGGTTACCGGAGACTCGGTCCCGCTGGCGAGATCGAGAACCATGACCTGGAACCGGCCACCGCGGCGGGCGACGAATGCCATCAACTTGCCGTCCGGCGAAAGCCGCGGACTGATGTTGTAGTCGCCGCCGAACGTGACCCGCTGCGCGCCGCCTCCGGTCGCCGGCATGCGATACACCTGCGGGCCGCCGCCACGATCGGAAGTGAAGTAAATGGATTGGCCATCGGGGCTGAAGACCGGCTCGGTATCGATGCCGCTCGACTGCGTAATGCGCCGAACGTTGGAGCCGTCAGCGTTCATCAGAAAGATCTGCGAGTTGCCCTCGCGCGTCAGCGTCACCGCGAGCGATCGTCCGTCGGGCGACCAGGCCGGCGCACTGTTCGAGCCCCGGAAGTTCGCGACGGCCTTGCGCTCACCCGTCGTGACCGTATGCACGTAAACCACCGGCTTGCCCGTCTCGAAACTGACGTAGGCAAGCCGTATGCCGTCCTGCGCCCACGCGGGCGAGATGATGGGCTCGCGTGAACGGAGCGCAGCCTGCGAATTGGCGCCGTCCGCATCGGCAACGTGCAGTTCCCAGGAGTTGCGGCTGGTCTGCACGACATAGGCGATGCGCGTGGCGAACACGCCGCGCTCCCCGGTGATCTTCTCGTAGATGCGATCGGCAATCCGGTGAGCGGTCAGTCTCAGTTCCGATGCCGGCGCGAGATACGACAGGCCATCGAGCTGGGCCTGCTTGACGGTGTCGAGCAGGCGGAAGCGAACGTCGTAGCGGCCATCGGCGAGCCGGCGTGCGCTGCCCATGGCCAGCGCATCGGCGCCGCGTGCCTTCCAGTCACCGAGGTTGACGTTGGCCGTTTCGGGAAGCGGCTGCGAGCCGGCATCGACAACGCGAAACAGGCCGCTGCGCGCAAGGTCCGCACGCACGATCGCCGCGACATCCTGAGGCGGTGTGGTGTCCTGCGCAAATGGCGCAATCGCGATCGGAAACTGCTGGCCGCCGACCCCGGTGATCTCGACGCGCAACTGCGCGCGTGCGGCGTAAGGCAGGAGGACGAGCGCACCACAGAAGCTGCGGCGGGCGATATGCGAGGCGGTGTTTCTTCGTTTATTCATTCGGAAGGCTGGCGGCGAGTATAGACAGTGGCGCGAGTGCGACGTTCACGGAAACGCGCGACGGCGGACGTGTGATCTGATTGAGACAGTGCTATCGGGTCTCCACGGGATCGAAGGTGAGACGTAGCGAACGCGGCATCGTTCCTTCGCGCGGACGCGGAAAAGGATCGCAGCGACGGATTGCGCGCTCGACCGCCTGGTCATAGGCCGCGAGGCCACTGCCCCGAAGCAAGCGCGGTGCCCCGACCTGTTCGCCGGATGGCAGCAGCTGCACTTCGAACTCGGCGACATGTTGCTTCGGCTGCAGGCTCTCGGGAACGTTGAACGCGATGTGGGGGCGGATGCAGCCCACGACCTGGGACTCGTAACCGCGCGCCATTCCGCCCGGTCCAGCGGCCGGATTGCCTCCCGGTGCTCCGCTCGGCGCGCCACCTGCCGCGGCTAAGGCCCGGTCGATCGCGGCCTGGCGCTGCTTCTCGGCTGCGGCCTGTGCCACGCGCGCTTCGGCGGCCTCGCGCTTCAGTTGTTCCTGCCGCGGATCGGGCTCGGCCTTCTTCGGCGGCTCGACTTTCTTTGGTGGTTCGACCTTCTTGGGTGGTTCGACCTTCGGTGGCGGCGCCTTCTTGACCGGTTCAGGCTCCGGCTTCTCGACGATCTCCGCCTTGCGCGGCTCGGGCGGCGGCTCGACGGGTTTCGGTGTCACGGCGACCGGCGGTGGCGCCGGGCGCGGCGCCTCGACCGCGGCCGGCGGCAGCCCGCCCCACAGTTCCACCGCGACCGATCCGGCCGGCTCGGTCTTCCAGCGCACCGCAAACGCGATCGCGATGAAGAGCAGACTGTGGGCGAGCAGCGAAAGCGCAAACGCCGGTGCAGTGCGCTCGGGCGCATGCCACCGGCGCCTTGACGGAGAACGACGAGGCGTTGCAGGCGCGTTCACCGCACCTGCACCGAGAGTCCCACCCGCTCGATGCCCGCCTTCTGCAACTCGCTCATGACCTTGACGACGGCCTCGTATTTCACTTCGCCGTCAGCCTCGATGACCACCGGCGTCGCGGCCCTGCCGGCCTGGCGGTCACGAACGAGGGCGACGAGTTGCCCCGCTTCTACCGGGCCGCTCGCGGGCGTTGGCGTCGAACACCGAGACTCTGCCGTTGGGTCGCACAACGACGCGCACCGGGATGTCCTTCTGCTGCCCGGCCTTGGCCACGCTGGGAAGGTTGACGACGCTCGGGTTCACGAACGGCGCGGCCACCATCAGGATGACGACCAGCACCAGCATCACGTCGACGTACGGGACGACGTTGATGTCCGCCATCATCCGACGACGGCGTCCGCCGCGACGTGCAACCAGGGCCATCGACGATGTCCCTAGGTGCGCTGCCGCTGCAGGATGTTGAGGAACTCTTCCATGAAGCTCTCGAAGCGGTTGGCGAGGCGGTCGATGTCGTTGGCGAACCGGTTGTACGCGACCACCGCAGGAATCGCCGCGAACAGGCCAATTGCCGTTGCAACCAGCGCCTCGGCGATGCCCGGTGCGACGCTCGCCAGGTTGGCCTGCTGCAGGTTAGACAGACCCGTGAACGCGTGCATGATTCCCCAGACCGTGCCGAAAAGTCCGATGTACGGACTCACTGAACCGACCGACGCGAGGAAATTCAGGCGCGACTCGAGCCCGTCCATTTCGCGCTGGTAAGACGCGCGCATCGCGCGGCGTGCGCCGTCGAGCGTGGCTTGTGCGTCGCCCCGGCCGCGCAGCTTCAGGAATTCATTCATGCCGGACTCGAAGATGCGCTCCAGCGTGCCGCTCTTGCGACGCGGATTCGAGGCCTGCTGGTAAAGCTGGCTGAGTTCGGCACCGCCCCAGAACTGCCCCTCGAAGCTTTCAGTCTCGCGCTTGGCCCGCTTGATCGCGAAGCCCTTTTGGAAAATGGCCGTCCATGACGCGAGCGACAGCACGGCGAGCAGCAGCATGACGAGCTGCACGACCAACGTGGCCTTGGTGAGCAGCGACAGGATCGAAAGATCGGCGGCAGGTGTCATTGCGATGTGCTGTATCCGGGCAGTGTGCGAAAAGCGTCGATCAGGGCGGCCGGCATGGCGGCCGGGGTGAAACGGCGCGCATCAATGCAGGCGGCCTTGACTTTGGCCGTGGCCAGAACGGTGTCGCCGCGACGCGCCGTCTGTTGAAAAACAATGAAGACCCGACCGGCCTTCACGACCCTGAGGTCGATCTCGAGCTGATCGTCCAGGCGGGCCGGCTGCCGATAGTCGCATTCGACATTCGCGACGACGAACTGCAGGCCGAATTCGTCGAGCAGCCGGCGCTGTTCTATGCCGGCCGCGCGCAACCATTCGGTGCGCGCACGCTCAAAGAACTTCAGATAGTTGGCGTAGTAGACGACGCCGCCGGTGTCCGTGTCTTCGTAGTAGACACGGATCATCCAGGTGAACGGTTGGCCGGTCGCGGAGGGCAGAGTCGTCGACATGCGCTGCGCCGCAGTATACGGGCGCCCGCGCGCGCGAACGGTCCACGGCGTCGCTCGCGCAGGACCGTGGTGCAAACTACAATGCGCGCCTTTTGTCGGCCTCCGGCCTCACGAGGGTCGGGGAGCGCGGCGCGATCACGCGGGGAGGCAGCATGAGATCGGTGTACAGCAGATGGGCGGCGTCGTTACTCGCCGGCGCAGTGCTGCTGGCCGGCTGCGGCCGCGTGACGAACAGTCCGCATCCCAGCGGGGCCGAAAAGACCAACACGTTCTTCACCGCGTTCGCCGAGCGCTCACCGAAATACCTCGATTCCACCGCCTCCTACTCGCTCGACGAGACGCCGTACACCTACGCGATTTACGAGCCGCTGTATCGCTTTCATTACCTGAAGCGCCCGTACGAAGTCGCGCCGCGCGCCGCGGAAGCGATCGCCACCCCGCGCTATTACGACAAGGAAGGCGCGCGAGCTGCCGGCCGATGCGCCGGGCGCCGAGATCGCCGAGTCGGTCTACGACATCCGGCTCAGGAAGGGAATCCTGTACGCGCCGCACCCCGCGTTCGCAAAAGACGCAAGCGGCAATTACCGCTATCACGCGCTGACGGAGAAGGAGCTGGGCGACCGGCGCACGCCCTTCGACTTCGAGCAGCACGGCACGCGCGAACTGACGGCGCACGATTACGTCTACGCGATCAAGCGCCTGGCGACCACGCGCATCAAGTCGCCGTCGTTCTCGCCGATGGCCGAACACATCAAAGGCCTGAAGAGTTACAGCGAACTCATTTCGAAGGAAGACGAGAAGCTGCGCAACGGCAAGCCGCTGACGGACCGCAACCTGCCGTTCCTCGACTTCCGCCAGTTTCCGCTGGCGGGGGCGGAGGCGCTCGACGATCACACGCTGCGCATTCGCCTTGACGGCAAGTACCCGCAGTTCAAGTACTGGCTGACGATGACGTTCTTCTCGCCAGTGCCGTGGGAAGCGGACAGGTTCTACGCGCAGCCGGGAATGGCAGAGCGCAACCTCAGCATGAACTACTGGCCGGTCGGTACCGGCCCCTACATGCTGACCGAGTACCAGGAGAATCGGCGGCACGTGCTGTCACGCAACCCGAACTTTCGCGGCGAGCCGTTCCCGTGCGAGGGCGAGGAGGCCGACAAGTCCGCCGGCCTGCTCGCCGACTGCGGCAAGCTGATGCCCTTCATCGACCGCGTCGTGTTCACGATCGAAAAGGAAAAGATTCCGCACAAGACCAAGTTCATGCAGGGCTACTACGACAACCCCGATGTATCGCGCTTCGACTGGTTCCAGGACCTCGACTACGACGTCAAGAACTCCGAGAAGGTGGCGCAGCTGTTCCGCGAGCGCGGCATCCAGATGCCGAAGACGCTCGAAATTTCCAACTGGTACCTCGGCTTCAACTGGTGGGATCCGGTGGTCGGCAAAGGCAAGACACCCGAAGAGCAGGCGCGCAACCGCAAACTGCGCCAGGCGCTGTCGATCGCGATCGACTGGGAAGAGTTCGTGCGGGTCTTCGAAAGCAAGGCAGCCGGCGAGCCGGCGATGAGTGCGATTCCCCCCGGCGTCTTTGCCTATCGAGCCGACGCGATCAACCGTATCGTCTATGACGTCATCGACGGCAAGCCGCGCCGCAAGTCCATCGAGGAGGCCAGGCGCCTTTTGGCCGAGGCGGGCTACCCCGACGGGCGTGATGCAAAGAGCGGACAGCCGCTGGTGCTGAACTACGACTACCAGCGCGCGCTGACGCCGGAGCTCAAGGCGGAAGTCGACTGGATGGTGAAGCAGTTTGCCAAGATCGGCGTGCAGCTCGAGTTGCGCGCGACCGACTACAACCGCTTCCAGGAGAAGGCCGACAAAGGCAGCCTGCAGATATTCTGGTGGGGCTGGTTCGCCGACTACCCCGACGCCGAGAATTTCCTCTTTCTTCTCTACGGTCCGAACTCGCAGGCGGCCACGCAGGGCAACGGCAACAACACCGCCAACTACCAGAACCCGGAATTCGACAAGCTGTTCGAGGAGTTGCGTTACCTCGACGACGTCCCGCGCAAGCAGCAGGTCGTCGACCAGATGGTGAAGATCCTGCACGACGATGCTCCGTGGGCATTCGGCTACAACCCGTACGCGGGTTCGGTGAACCACGGCTGGGTCGGCAACGTGAAGCCGGCGCCGCTGGCGATGGATCGGCTGATGTACTTCAAGGTCGACCCGGAGCTGCGCGCGGCGAAGATTGCCGAATGGAACCGGCCGATCTGGTGGCCGGTGGCGATCCTCGTGCTGGCGCTGGTTGCGGGTGTGCTGCCGGCGTTCCGCAGCTGGAAACGTCGCGAGCGGGAAACCGCGGGCCGCACCCTCGCCCCCGCCGGCGGCGCCGAATGAGCACGGTAAAGCCCGGAATCGCGCGACCGTGCTGAACTACATCGTCCGCCGCATCGGCTACGCGGTGCTGATTCTGATCGGCGTGAACCTCCTGACGTTCACGCTGTTCTTCGCGGTCAATTCGCCGGACAACATTGCGCGGCTCAATATCGGTTCCAAGCGCGTGTCGCAGGACGCGATCGAAAAATGGAAGGCCGAGCGCGGCTACGACAAGCCGTTGTGGTTCAACACCAAGGCCAACGGCATCGACAAGATCCGCCAGACGATCTTCTACGACCGGTCGCTTCGTCTGTTTTCGCTGAACTTCGGCACCAGCGACAGCGGCCGCGACATCCGGCACGAGATCGCCACGCGGATCCCGGCCAGCCTGGCGCTCGCCGGCCCGATGCTGCTGCTGACGGTGTTTTCGGGCATCGCGTTTTCGCTGCTGCTGGTGTTCTTCCGCGCCAGCTACCTCGACTTCTGGGGCACGGTCGTATGCGTCGTGATGATGTCGATATCCAGTCTGTTTTACATCATCATGGCGCAGTGGTTCTTCGGCAAAACGCTGAAGCTCGTGCCGCTGTCGGGCTTCGTACCCGGCCTCGACCTGCTGAAGTTCCTGGCACTGCCGCTCGTCGTCGGCATCGTGTTCCAGCTCGGCTCGGAGGCGCGCCTGTTCCGCGCGATGCTGCTCGAAGAAGTCGGCAAAGACTACGTGCGCACCGCACGATCCAAGGGTCTGGCCGAGCCTGCCGTGCTCTTCGGCCATGTGCTGCGCAATGCAATGCTGCCGATACTCACCCATGTCGGCGCGCTGCTGCCCTACGCCTTCCTCGGTTCGATCGTCTTCGAGTCGTTCTTCGGCATCCCGGGACTCGGCACTTACGTCGTTGAAGCGATTGCCGGCCAGGACTTCGCCATCGTGCACACGATGGTGTTCCTGGGTTCGTTGCTCTACATCCTTGCCTATCTCGCGACCGACATCGCGTACACCTTTGTCGATCCGCGGGTTCGCCTCGCCTGACACATCGTGCCCAAGTTCGTCTTTCTCTGGACCGATCTGGTGTTGTGGCTGCTCGTTGCCACCGTCGTCGCCTACGTCGTCCATGTCCGCGGCAACGCGAACCTGCGTAAGACCTGGAGCCATGTTGTGCACGACGCGCCGGCGATGTCGGCAGCAGTCGTGCTGATCGTGTTCATCAGCATTGCACTGCTCGACTCGATCCACTTCCGGCCGCGGCTTCCGGCCACAGCCGGCGCGGCGAGCGAATCCGCGGTCGCGTACGCCACACGCACGCTGTCGCCGCTTGACGTACTGCTGCGGCATGCAATCGATGCCCGCGAAAAGACGTACTCGGTTCCGTTGGCGTACTGGTCTTTCCAGCGCGAAACCGAGATTGTCGATGGACGCGAGGTGCGCGCGTTCCCGCGACTGGCCCACGGCGGCGCGCACCTCGACAATCCTGAGACGAACTGGAAGCCCGATCTCGTGCGGCGGTCCGTCGCCGGGGTTGCGGGCGGCTTGGTCGTCGCGATCGTGCTGACCTTGGCGATCGCCGCACTGCGCGGCGGCAGGCCGACGCAGTGGCGCTTGTCGCTCAACGACATGGTGCGCGGAAACACCGACGTGCCGTGGCGCGCAATGCTGCTCACCGCCGCGTTGCTGGCGATGTTCATCGGCTGGCTTGTCGCCATCTGGCCGGCCTACCACCCGTTCGGCACCGATCGCACCGGCAACGATGTGCTGTTCCAGGCGCTCAAGAGCATCCGTACCGCCGTGGTGATCGGCTCGCTGTCGACGATCGCCACCCTGCCACTGGCGATCGCGCTCGGCGTGCTCGCGGGGTATTTCAAGGGGTGGGTCGACGACGCGATCCAGTACTTCTATACGGTCCTGTCGGCGATCCCGCCGATCCTGCTGGTCGCCGCGTTCGTGCTGCTGATCAACGTCTATATCGACCGCAACGCCGAGGCGTTCGCCACCGGCGTCGAGCGCGCCGAGTTTCGCCTCTTCCTGCTGTGCCTGATCCTCGGTATCACCGGCTGGGCCACGCTGTGCCGCCTGTTGCGCGCCGAGACGCTGAAAATTGCCGAGCTCGAGTACGTGCAGGCGGCGCACGCCTTCGGCGTCAGCCACTGGCGCATCATGCGACGCCACATCCTGCCGAACGTCATGCACCTGGTGCTGATCGTCGCGGTGCTCGACTTCTCGGCACTGGTGCTGTACGAGGCGGTGCTGTCCTACGTCGGCGTCGGAGTCGACCCGAACTCCTCGAGCTTCGGTTCGATGATCAACCTGGCGCGCAGCGAGATGTCGCGCGACCCCGTCGTCTGGTGGAACCTCGCAACGGCGTTCACTTTCATGCTGGCGCTGGTGCTGGCGGCCAATCTGTTCGCCGATGCCGTGCGCGAGGCCTTCGATCCGCGCGCGCGTGCGTTCCGGCCGCGGCGCGTTCGCCTGAAGGAAGCGACGTGAACGTTCGATGCGCTGCGCGCGTTACCCGCCCGGCCGCCTGTGGGGCTCCCCGCTTCCCGGCGCCGCGCTGCAGCCCAGGCAGCGCCATCGAGTGCCGCCGGCGGGCGCGCCGATGAGCAATGCCGTGCTGACGATCGACGCGCTCGACACGGTGCTCGACACCGACGGCGGCCTGGTTCATGCCGTCGACGCGCTTGCGCTGACGCTCGAGCGTGGCGAGACCTTCGCGCTCGTCGGCGAATCAGGCTGCGGCAAGTCGATGACCGCGCTGTCGATCCTGCGACTGCTGCCCGAAAATGGTCGCGTGCAACGCGGCACGATGGACCTGTCGGGCATCGACATCGCCCAGTTGCCCGAAGCACGCATGCGCGACGTACGTGGCCGTCGCGTCAGCATCATCTTCCAGGAACCGTCGACCAGCCTGAATCCGGTTCTTCCGGTCGGGCAACAGATCGTCGAGGTGATCGAGCGCCACACGGCGCTGCGCGGCGCAGCGGCGCGCGCAAAAGCGCTGGAGTGGCTGCGCCGGGTCAGGCTGCCCGACCCGGAACAGCGCATCGGCAGCTATCCGTTCCAGCTCTCCGGCGGGCAGAAGCAGCGCGTGATGATCGCCATCGCGCTCGCCGGAGAGCCCGACATCGTCATCGCCGACGAGCCGACGACGGCGCTGGACGTGACGATTCAGAAGCAGATCCTCGACCTGCTGGTTGACCTGCAGCGCACGCAGGGCATGGCGATGCTGCTGATCACCCACGATCTCGGCATCGTTGCCGAAGTCGCCCAACGCGTCGCGTTGATGTACGCCGGGCAGATCATCGAGGTGGCGGAGACAACCGAGTTCTTCGCACGCCCGCTGCATCCTTATGCGCGCATGCTGCTCGACGCACTGCCGGACCGTGCCAAGCGCCAGGCGCGTCTGACGGCGATACCCGGCACCGTCCCGGCACTGAATCAGAATTTTGATCGCTGCCGCTTCGCCGACCGCTGTCCGCACGCACACGATGCATGCCTTGCCAGTCCACCGGAACTGCTCGAACCGATCGCCGGCCACCAGGTCCGTTGCGTGCTGTATCGACGCGGCGCAGCAATCGTGCCGCTGGCCGGCACCCGCGACGTCGCCGATCGCAGCGCCGCGCCGCTGCAATCGTCGGGCGCAACGCCATTGCTGCAGTTGCGCGACTACCGAGTCCACTTTCCGATTCGACGCGGCCTGCTGCGCCGCACCGTCGGCTACGTCAAGGCGGTCGACGGCATTTCCTTTGATCTCGCGGCGGGCCGCACACTCGCGCTCGTCGGCGAATCCGGCTGCGGCAAGACGACGACGGGCAAGGCGCTGGTGCAATTGCTGCGTGGCTTGGCTCACATCGAAGGCGAAGCACTGATCGACGGCATTGCGCTGGATCGTCTCGACGGCGACGACCTGCGCGAGGCTCGCCGCAAGATCCAGATCATCTTCCAGGACCCGTACGCCTCGTTGAATCCGCGCATGCGCGTTCAGGACATTCTCGAGGAAGGCATCGTCGCGCTGCGGCCGCAGGTCGACGCTGCCGCACGAGCCGATCGGGTGCGTGCACTCATTGATCGTGTGGGCCTGCGTCAGGACGCGCTCGTGCGCTACCCGCACGAATTTTCCGGCGGCCAGCGCCAGCGGCTGGCCATTGCCCGCGCGCTCGCCGTCGAACCGCGCCTGATCGTTTGTGACGAACCGACGTCGGCGCTCGATGTTTCGGTGCAGGCGCAGATCCTCAACCTGCTTCAGGACCTGCAGGCGGAGCTCGGTATCGCCTACCTCTTCATCACGCATAACTTCGGCGTCGTCGAGTACCTGGCTGATGACATCGCCGTAATGAAGGACGGTCGCATCGTTGAGCAGGGACCCGCGGCAACCCTCCTGCTCACCGCAGGGCATCCTTATACCCAGGCGCTGCTCGCCGCCGTGCCGCGGCCTTTGCGCACCGCGTGACCCAATCACTCGGGGTTTCCCCGAGTTCGAATCATCAGCGACCTTTCTGACTGTTGGAAGAATGCGACGTCGCGCGACGCTTCGTCGCGAAGTCGGAAAGAAATACTTTGCATCTTGATGACATTGATTACTCTCCCGCGCACGGCACGGCGAAGACTGGACCGGTGAATCATTCGTCGCTGCGCTGCATCTCAACGGAGGAGATCAATATGATGAAGAGGACCAAGCTGAGCCTTGCAGTCAGCGCTGCTCTTAGCGCGGGACTGGTGGGGTTCGCGCCTGGAGCGGTAGGCCAAACCACGCCCCAGGCGATGGACCGGGTCGAGATCACAGGGTCGTTGCTGCGGCGGATCGAGACCGAGAACGCGCTGCCGGTGACCACGATCTCATCGGATGAACTCGTGAAGGCGGGCGCGACCAATGCAGAACAGGCATTGCGCCTGGTCACGCAGGGCGGCGCAAGTTTGGTCAGTTCCGGTTCGGTCAGTCAGGGCAACGGCGCAGCGTCCTACGCGTCGCTCCGCAGCCTGGGAGCACAGCGTACGTTGGTTCTGCTGAACGGAAAGCGTGTTGTTTCCAACCCGTTCTCCGCGGTGGCGGTCGACCTGAACACGCTCCCCATGGGCGCGCTCGACCGCATTGAGGTTCTGAGCGATGGCGCATCGTCGACGTATGGCACGGACGCGATCGCCGGCGTGGTCAATTTCATCACTCGCAAGGACTACCAGGGTGTGACCGTCGGGGGCGAGGTCCAGCTGCCGGAAGAGGGCGGCGGTGAGGTCTATATCGGCAACATCCTGGGTGGCATCGGCAGCCTGGCCAGCGACGGCTGGAACGTCTTCGGCGGCTTCAACTACCGCAAGCAGGAATCGCTGCAGGGTACCGATCGCGATTTCATGGCCACGTCGTACATTCCTTCGCACGGCTTCAACGGACTGAGTCCGACGACCTTCCCGGCCAACTACACCCAGTCGTCGACCAACGTGAACGTCAATCCGACCTATCCGGCCTGCCAGCCGCCCACGTCGATTTCGACTCCGCAGCCACCACCGATTGGGCTAAACGGCCCGATCTGCGGCGCCGACACGCAGGGCTTTACCACCGTCGTGCCGAACCAGGAACAGTGGTCGGTCTTCCTGCGCGGATCGCTCGCGCTGGGCAAGGAGCACACGGCGTCGCTCGAGTATTTCTTTTCTTCGAACAAGATTGATCGGACCATCGCACCGTCGCCGGAAGGCGGCCTGCAGATGCCAATCAACAGTCCCTTCTACCCGGGCAACGGCATCACGCCGCTCACCGCTCCGGCGCTGAATACGGCGCTGCCAATTAATGTCAACTGGCGGACGACAGCGCTGGGAGGGCGACATCAGGACGGAACCAATGACACGCAGCGGGTCGTCGCTGCCCTGGAAGGCGTCGTCGCCGAATGGGATTACTCGGTGAACGCGCTGTGGTCGAATTCGAAGATCGACACCAACTTCATCAGCGGATACGGCGGCGCCACTGCACTTCAAAACGGCATGCGGGGGATCAACGGTGCGCCCTGGCTGAATCCGTTCGGGCCGCAGACTCCGGAGGGCCAGGCCTACCTCAATTCCTCACTGATTACCGGCGTCATGCAGACCGGCGACGGCACGCTCTCCAGCTTGACCTTGGTGGGGGGTCGCCAGTTTCGGCAACCTCGCGGGCGGTCCGATGTCGATCGGCCTTCTCGGCGAGTACCGCACGGAAGAAATGACCTTCACCACCGATGTCGCCAAGGCGAGGCAGACCACAACCTCCGGCCTGGCGGGTGGCGCGGCGCTGCGCGAGGGTGACCGCGACATCTGGGCATTGGCTCTGGAAATGGCATTCCCGGTACTGAAGAACCTCGAAATCGGCCTGTCGGTTCGTTACGACGACTACAGCGACTTCGGCGGCACGACCAACCCCAAGGTCTCCTTCCGGTACGAGCCGGTACAAAACGTTCTGTTGCGCGGTTCGTACAACACCGGGTTCGCCGCGCCTTCGCTGACGCAGCTTTACCTGCCGAACCAGACGACGTTCACCGGCACGCGTTACAACGACCCGGTGCTCTGTCCGAATGGCATTGTCAACACGGCCGCGGGAGGTATTTCCTCGCGAGACTGCAACATTCAGTTCCAGCAGTTGCAGGGGGGTAACGAGGATCTGCAGCCGGAAGAATCGACCGCCTGGACGGTAGGTTTCGTGCTCCAGCCGACGCCGGAACTGTCGTTCGGCATGGACTACTGGAACTATGAGGTCACGGATAACATCGCCACGATTGGCGACCCGGCGATCTTCGGCAACCCGACGCAGTACGCCAACCTGTTTGTGCGCTGCAGTGCGGCGAACCCGGTGTTCATACCGACGATCCCCGGTTGCAACGCTCCGGGCGGGGATCCGCTGGCCTATGTCATCAACACCAACCTGAACCTCGGCGATACCAAGACCTCCGGCATCGACTGGAACATCAACTGGAACCCAGCTGCCACCGAGTACGGTCGCTTCGCCGTCAATTACCGTGGCTCGTATACGTTGAAGTACGAGTTTCAGAAGGAGCCGAACGGCGTGTGGTTCAACCCAGTCGGCAACTACAACGCCCAGTTCACCGACGACGGCGGCAGTCCCGGTCCGGTCTTCCGGCTCAAGCAGATCGTGAACCTGGGCTGGCAGATGAGCGCGTGGACCGCCAATATCATCTACCGTTATCAGTCCGGCTACTTCGACGCCAACGCCGCTGCGGGCATTCCGGCGCCCTACAACCGGAACACAGTCGGTGCCTATGGCCAGTTCGACCTGTCAGCGGGCTGGCAAGGCGTCCAGGGATTGACTGTTCTCCTTGGGGTGCTGAACGTTTTCGACACCGACCCGTCGTATACGAACCAAGCCGCACGCTTCCAGGCGCGCGCGTATGACGACCGCTTCGCGACCCCGCTCGGACGTACCTGGACCTTGGGCGCGAAGTACGAGTTCAATTAGCCGAACCACCTCGGCTGCGTTTTGACGGCGGCGCCTTCACGGGCGCCGCCTTTTTTTGGTTGGTTTGTGCCGCAGCGCAGCAAGCCCGGGTGTTGGATGCAAGCGACAACGTTCGGCCGCTCCTTCGCTCCAGCGCAGCATTTTTCCTTTCGGTTTGATGACATTCGTTACGCTCGCGAAGTACCGAGACGGGACTCATTCGGGAAAACGTGACTGATGTTTCCCCGAAGTCGTCTATTCGGGCATCCAAACTGGAGGACGTTTCATATGTTGAACAGAACGCGACTAAGTCTTGCGGTCAGCGCTGCGCTAACCGCTGGCCTAACGGGCTTCGCGCCACAGAGCCTGGCGCAGGCGCAGCAGCCGCAACAGCTCGACCGCGTGGAAATTACGGGCTCAATGATCCGGCGTGCGGCGGGCGAAACCGCATTGCCCATCACGACGCTAAGCATCGAAGAACTGCAGAAGGCCGGCGTTACCACCGCCGAGCAGGCCGTCCAGTTCATCACGGAAAACCAGAGCGCAATTATCTCGGCAAATTCGGTCGGGGCGAGCAACGGCGGCACGTCATACGCCGACCTTCGTGGTCTCGGCCCACAGCGGACCCTGGTCCTGCTCAATGGCCAGCGGGTCGTGAACAACCCCTACGAGGGGCGCGCGGTCGACCTCAACACGCTTCCCACGGTGGCCATCGAGAGGATCGAGGTCCTGCGCGACGGCGCGTCGGCCATCTATGGCACGGACGCGATCGCCGGCGTCATCAACATCATCACCCGCAAGGAGTACCAGGGCATCAGCGTTGCCGCCGATGGCAAGTGGCCGGACGGCAACGGAGGCGACTCGTACGGCGCCAACATCTTCGGCGGGTATGGCTCGCTGGCCACCCAGGGCTTCAACGTCTACGGCGGTTTCACGTACCAGAAGCAGAAGGTGCTCGCCGCGCCGGACCGTGAATATGCAGCTACCGGGGTCATCCCCTCGAAAGGACTCGCAAAGTCTTCCGGCACGACGTTTCCGGCCACCTGGGCACAGTACGACCCGACTACGGGCGACCTGAATGTCACTAGCAATCCGGCGCTGCCCGGCTGCTCGCCCCCGGATTCCTTTGCGAACAGCGGCGCATGCCGGTTCGACTATGCGCGACAGGTCGACCTGATTCCCGAACAGGAAATCTGGTCGTTCGTGGCACGCGGGTCGCTCGCACTGGGCAAGAACAACACGCTGTCGCTCGAGTACTTCCGTGCGGAGAACACGCTCGACACGAATGTCGCACCGACCCCGCTGGTCGGGCTGACAATGACCAACGCCAACCCGTACTTCCCGGGCGGCTCGGCCGGCACGCCGAGTGCGGCCGGGTTGGTGGCGACGGATCCGATTACCGTCAATTGGCGGACGACGACGGCGGGACAACGCAGCAGTTCGTTCGAGAACGTGACCGATCGCGCGTTGCTAAGCCTCGAAGGCAACGACTGGAACTGGAACTACAACGCGGCCGCCTACTACTCGGGCTCGAAAGTCACCAACATCTTCACCGACGGATACGTCAACTACGACACCATCGACGCGGCCCTGCAGGGCAATGCCGGGGGCGTGAACCTGAATCCGTTCGGCCCGCAAAACGCCGCCGGCCAGGGCTACCTGATGTCGTCCAAGGTTCTCGGGACGGTGCAGAACATCGACGGTACCCTTTGGGGTATCAATGCGACAGCGAGCACCGACCTGATGCAGCTGCCCGCGGGTCCGCTCACACTGGCGATCGGCGCCGACTACCGGAATGAAGAGATCGCCTACAAGAACAACTTCGCGCTGATCAGCCAGGCCGCGAGTTCGGGCCTTGAACTGTCCCAGGATACGAGTGGCGACCGGAATGTGTGGGCGCTGATGGCCGAACTCAGCATCCCGATCATCAAGAACCTCGATGTCTCACTGGCATTGCGCTACGACGACTACAGCGATGTCGGCACCAACTGGAGCCCGAAAGTCGCCGTCCGTTACCAGCCCGTCGACGCACTGCTGTTGCGTGCGTCCTATAACCAGGGCTTCCGTGCGCCCACGCTCTACGATCTCCACCAGCCGACGCAGATCACCAACACGGCCAACCCTTACGACGATCCGCTGCTGTGTCCGAACGGGGTGCCGAATGCGGCACTCGGAGGTGTACAGGGACGCGACTGCGAACAGCAGTTCAATCGGCGCTACCAGGGCAACCAGAACCTCGAGCCGGAAACGTCGGATTCGTGGTCAGCGGGATTCGTGCTGGATGTCACGCGCGAGGTGAGCTTTGGGGTCGATTACTGGAATACGGTGATCAAGAACCAGGTCCTGCTGCTTCCCGATGCGGAAGTGTTTGCCAATCCGGCCCTGAACACGTCGTTCTACTTCGTGCGATGCGGAGCATTGTCTGCCGCAGAAGCCGCCCTGATCGACGTGTGCAGTGCGCCAAATGCGAATGTCCTGGCGTATGTCTATACGCCGACCGACAACTTCGGCGACATCAAGGCGAGCGGGCTGGACTTCAACTTCCAGCTGAACCCTGCGCCGACCAGCTATGGACGCTTCAACCTGACGTTCAATGCCACCTACATCATCAACTACAAGCAGCAGTTGTCGAAGGGCGGCACGTACTACAACCCGCTGGGCCAGTACTCTCTCGAACTGGACTTTCCAGTATTCCGGTTCCAGAGCGTGACGTCGTTGGGCTGGCAGTATGCCGAGTGGTCAGTCAATCTCTTCAACCGCCTGAAGAGTTCGTACCAGGACCAGAACACCACAGAGGAAGGGCCCCCGTATGACGACAACAAGGTGGGCGGCTACTCGGTGTGGGATCTGACCGGGACATGGCAGGGAGTCAAGGGCCTTTCGATCACGGCCGGTGTCCTGAACCTCTTCAACGAGACACCGCCGTTCTCGAATCAGGGTTCGACATTCCAGGTCGGTTACGACCCGCGTTTCACGAACCCGCTCGACCGCACGTACATGGTTCGCGTCGGCTACGAGTTCAAATAACAACGACAGTTGTACCCAGCCTCAAGGCCCGCTTCGGCGGGCCTTTTTCATTTCTGCGAATCCACGCTCGGAGGCACAAAGGCAAAGCCCGGCCGAAGCCGGGCTTTGTCGTATGGCCTGATGCGGTAAATCGGGTTCTGCCCTGCGCGCGGGCGAACGCCGCGGGACCGGGCGCGGCGCGCCGTGCGCGTCGCGCTCAGTTCACCCGCGCAGCGGTCACCGTCACGCGCTCCAGCGCGATGACCTGTTGACGGGCACCTGCTTCGCGCGGCTGCATGCCGGCGACGGTGCTGCCCAGAACCACGCCGCTGGCGAGCAGCGCGACGACAAAAGCGGTCAGGCGGGTCGAGAAACTCGGGGTGGCGGCGGCGTTCATGGTTCGGTCCTTTCAGTGCGGTGCTGCGTTGTCGATGAGTGCACTGTAGGCAGACCAGGCCACGGTTTCGAGCGACTTGCGACGGGCCGCAGAAATCGCGGCGTGAACTGCAAAGCGGATTTCGTCGCCCTCAGCCGCACTTCTGTCGTTCGTCGGCCCCCGCTGCAGTTCGTCGCGCCCAACGGCAGTTCACGCCGTTTTTTTGCTGACCGGCCATCGCAGTGCGGCCGGGCGACGCAAGCTCGCTTGATCCAGGCTTGGAGCAGCGACGTGAATATGCCGATCGTCCGAGGGGGCTTCTTCCGTGGAGCGTCCGGCCGCAAGAGGATGAAATGCACGTCATCCGCTGAGTGGCGGGGAACCAAACGGAGAAAAGCAATGGACAAGCAACTTATCAAGCGCGGAGCAGCCCTCATTGCCGCCGCCGCCACGACGCTCGTGATCTTCAGCGCCGTCGTGTCGGTCGCCGATCACGATCGTGCGGCGCTGCTGGCTGCGCAGATCAAGCCCACGACGGTCGCTTCGACGTCCGGCAACTCGTCGACGCACCAGTGACGGTCCAGCGTCACTGGCGCGACGGCCAGGTGTCCAGGTCCTTGCGTTGGGCCAATACCGAGCCGCCCCGGCGGACCAGACTAGATCCGTTGCCGTGGGGCAGGTGCCCGCGCAGCATCGCGCGGAACCCCTGCCGGGCAGGATGACGGAGCCGGGCACGTCCCGGAATGATGATGAGACCGTTTCTTCTGATCGCGCTGGCTGTCGCGGCGGCTGGCGCTGCCCAGGCACAGGTCACGGACTACAAGGTGGTGGGCGACGGCATCCCGCAGTCGCTGACCGGCAAGCCGGGCGACCCTGGGCGCGGCCGAGCGCTGCTGATCAAGCGCAGCTCGGCGAATTGCCTGACCTGTCATTCGATCAAGGACAAGGACATGCAGCCGGGCGGAACGAAAGGCCCGGCACTCGATGGCGTGGGCGCGGTGCTTACGCCGGCGCAGCTGCGCCTTTCGGTCGTCGATCTGTCGCGCATTTCGCGCGGCACAGCGATGCCGAGCTTTCACAAGTCCGGCGGGCTGAAGGGCGGCGTCCCTGCCTTGACGGCCGAGGAAGTTGAAGACGTCGTGGCCTACCTGCAGACCTTGAAGAACTAGCAGAGCGGCTGCGACGCACCAGGCGCCGCGCTTTTCAGCAGCGTGCCGGTCTCTCCGTCGCGCCGCCGACGCGTGCCGCGCGCGCGGAAGTTAGACGCGCGTCCACAGCCGCGCCAGATCAGCGGCCCCGTCCGTCCCCTTGACCCCGCGCAGCGTCTCGTTGGCCTTGGCCTTGTTGCCGGCTCGCAGGTAGGCGATGCCCAGATGCAGGCGCGCGTCCTCCGGGTGCTTCATGCCGCCCTTGGCAATGCCCTTTTGCATCAGCGCGATGCCCTTGTCGTACTGGCCCAGGCCGGTGTAGGCCATGCCGATTCGCACGAGTGCGTTGCCGTCCTTCGGCGGCTTCGGCTTCTGCCGTAGCGAGGTCCCTGGGCGCATCGTTGCGCGCTGGGTTGCGAGTGCGAGCAGGCGCTTCTGACGCTCGGCCTCCGCGCCCTTGCCCAGCGCCCCTGCGGCGAAGCCCTCGTCGAGGATCTTCTTCGCCTCGGCCGCCTGTCCCTGCTGCAGCGCCAGCTGCGCCGCTTCGCTGTAATCACTGGCCGACGTCGAGCGTCTTGGTCGCCAGGCGCAGGCGGTAGACGTCGAATGTCAGCCGATTTGAAAAGCCCGGCTTGGACTCGATCCGGCGCAGCAGATCCGCCCAGTACTCGCGTTTCGGGTAGTACGCCACCAGGCGTTCCAGCGACGACACGTAGGACCCGCGATCGCCCCCCTTCGAAGCGACGTTGGCCAGCAGTTGCAGGCGATCCTCGGGTGGGGCCTGGCCGGCCTTTTCCGCCGCCTGCACATCGACCATCGCCTCGCGCGAGGCCGCCTGGAAGTCGCCGGCCTGGTAGTAGGACTGGATCAGCAGCCCACGCATCGCCTTGTCGCCGGGATTGCTCTTCAGCGCACGATCGGCCCACTTGGCGGCGTTGGCGTAATCCCGGTTGCGGTAGTAGAGGCTGGCCAGATCTGGCGGCGTGGCGGGCCTGTTCGGCCTCCGGCAGCTTGCCTGAAGCCAGCAGTGCCTGCGACGCCCTGATCGCCTGCTCGGTATCGCCCGCCTGAGTCGCCGCGGCCGCGCGCATCTGCTCGATCAGATGTTTTCCTGCGCGGTGCGGTTCGGCACCGCTTCGACTTCCCGCAGCTTGGCGAGCGATTCCTTGTACTTGCCCTGCTTGAAGAGATCGCGCGATGCCTGCAGTGGGCGGCCGACCTCAGCGCGCACCGCGTCCTGGGCCTGGGCCGAGGCCCAGTGCACGCCATCCGGCGGTGCCCTGCAGGCCGAACGATGCGGCAACGGCGGCCACCGCCACCGCGCAGCGCAGCGGACCGCGCAATTGAATGAGGAACTGTCGCATCAGAGGATCTCCTGTGCGTCGTCAGGATGATGAACGCCGCAATCTACGTTAACGGCTACAGCAGCTCGCAACTTTCGCGCCCGGGACAAACCCCGGATCGTCGGCCCCGGGCGACCGTCAATCGCTGTGTCCGGACCGGCTAGCGCACAAACTGCTCGTTGCCCACCAGGCCGAGCTTGGTCACGCCAAGGCGCTGTGCCGCGGCCATGACCGCCGCGACGTCCTTGTACTCGGCCAGCTTGTTGGGCCGCAGGTGGACTTCGGGCTGCACCGGTTGTGCCGCGGCATCGCGCAGGCGCGTCTCGAGCGCCGCCTTGTCGGCGATGATCTCGCCGTCCCAGTACACGGTCCCGTCAAAGTCGACGTCGACAGTGATGACCTGCGGCTTCTCGGTCATCGGCGGCGGAGTGCCCACCGGCATGTTCAGGTTGACCGAGTGCAGCTGGATCGGAATCGTGATGATCAGCATGACCAGCAGGACCAGCATCACGTCGATCAGCGGCGTGGTGTTGATCTCGACCATCACGTCCGGATCCTGCGAGCCGCCGGCGGGACCGACATTCATTGCCATTGCAGTTCTCCTTGCGCCGGGCGGCGATCAGCCACCGCGGGGCGGCGGCTCGGTGACGAAGCCGATCTTCTGTATCCCGGCGCGCTGGCAGGCAAACACGACGCGACCGACAAACTCGTAGCGACCGCGCAAGGTCCCCGCGGATGTGCACCTCGGGCTGCGGCTGCTGCACGGCGACCTTCTTCAGCCGCGCCACCAGGTCATCGTTGTCGCGCACTGCCTGCAGGCCCCAGAAGACGTCGCCGTCCTTGGTGACCGCGATCTCGATGTTTTCCGGCTTGGTCTGCCGCGGGACGTTGGTCTCCTCGGGCAGCTTCAGCGGTACCGACTGCGTGATGACCGGAATCGTGACGAGGAAGATGATCAGCAGCACCAGCATCACGTCGACCAGCGGCGTGGTGTTGATGGCAGAGATCGCTTCGTCTTCGCCGGCTTCGCCGCCGACATTCATTGCCATGGTTGGCCTCCGTCGCGGACTTCGCTCAGCGCGCGGCTGCGGTCCGCAGTTCGATCTTGCGGCCGAGCAGCACGGCGTGCAGGTCGGCGCCGAACGTGCGGACCAGTGTCCATCGCCACCTTGTTGCGGCGAACCAGCCAGTTGTAGCCCATGACCGCCGGGACGGCGACCGCGAGACCGATGGCCGTCATGATCAGCGCTTCGCCGACCGGACCGGCGACCTTGTCGATCGACGCCTGCCCGGCGATGCCGATGGCCGTCAACGCGTGATAGATGCCCCACACCGTACCGAACAGCCCGACGAACGGCGCCGTCGAGCCCACGGTCGCCAGGAACGCCAGGCCATCCTGCATCCGGCTCTGCACGGTATCGACGGAGCGCTGCACCGACATCGTGACCCAGGTGTTGAGATCGATGTTCTCGGTCAGCGCGCCCTCGTGGTGCTCGTTGGCATCCAGGCCGGTTTCCGCGATGTAACGGAACGCGCTGCCATCCTTGAGCTTCTTCGCGCCGTCGCGCAGCGAGGTCGACTTCCAGAACGAGCCGGCCATCTCGCGGGCCTGGCGCATCAGCTTGAACTGCTCCCAGAGCTTGACGAAGATGATGTACCAGCTGCCCATCGACATGATCACCAGGATGATCAGCGTGCCCTTCGACACGAAATCGCCCTGGCGCCACAGCGCCTCGAGGCCATACGGATTCTCGATCGTCTCCTTGGTCACCGTGGGCACGGGAGCCGCGGCGGGTGCCGGCGGCGGTACCGGAGCTGCTGCTGGTGCAGGGGCAGGGGCCGGAGCCTCCGCCGCCGGGGCCGCTTTTTGCGCATCCTGCTGAGCGATCGAGGAAGTGGATGCAGCTAGTCCTGCAACTGCCAGGATCGCCAGAGTGGCGGCATGGCGACGGATTGACGAGATCATTGCGAAATCTCCTGGTGGAAGATGGGGTAAGAGCTCAGCGGCAAATCACGCGGCGCGGTGGCGCCATGTTCCGATGGGCTCTCTCCCTGCCTGTTAACGAAGCTTGAAACTGATCGGAGCCTGCACGCGCACGTCCTGCCCCTGGCCCTGGCAGGTCAGCTGCGATACGACGGCCATGGACGCCCGGTTGAAAACGCGATTGGTCGACGACTTGATCACGGTGTCCTTCACCTGGCCGCTGGCGGTGACGGTGAACTCGATGATGACTTCGCCCTCAACGTTGTCCTTGAGCGCTTCACGCGGATAGACGATCGACTGCATCACCTGGACATAGTTGGCGCACGCGACCCGTGCACTGGCCACCGCGGGTTTCGGCGGCGGCGCCTCGACCGGCTTCTGGATGACCGGGGCCTGCGGCGCTGTCGGCGCTTCCTGGGTCACGGCGGAAATTGCCGGCGCCGGCGTCGGCGGCGGAGCAATGTTGATTTCCGGCGGCGGGATGAAGGGCGGCGGCGGCGCTGCCAGCTTGGGTGGCGGCGGGACCACGTCGGGCGGCGGCGGCGGTTTCTTGATGATCTCCTCGATCACCTTGACGTCAATCGGCCCCTTCACGACCTCGACCACGGTGCGCGCAAGGCCCGAGACGAGCGCCCAGACAATCAGCACGTGCAGCAGCACGACCGCGGTGATGCCCACCGCGTGTCGGCCCGGATTGCGCTGCTGCTCTGCGTAGTTCATTGACGTTCCCTGCGGTTCGCCCGGCGCGAAAAACCCGCGATATTAATGCTGTTCGCGTCGCTTCCGCAAAGCCGGCGATTCTAGAGCAAAGGACGGCGGGCAGCGAAGGCCGCAATGCAGCACGGGCCGGAACCTGCGGTTAGAGGAGATCGCCTACGCTGCCCGCGGCCCGGGGCTCGACCCGCCCGAAGTGCCGATAGGCTGCGATGGCAGCCACCCGCCCGCGCGGCGTCCGCTGCAACATGCCCTGCTGTATCAGATACGGTTCCACGACATCTTCCAGCGTGTCGCGCTCTTCTCCGACGGCGGCAGCCAGGTTGTCGATTCCGACCGGGCCACCGCCGAACTTGTCGATGACAGCCAGGAGCAATTTGCGGTCCATCACGTCGAGGCCGAGCCGGTCGACCTCGAGCATCGCCAGCGCGGCGTCGGCCACATCGGCCGAAATTTCACCCGTGCCTTTCACTTCCGCGAAGTCGCGCACGCGCCGCAGCAACCGATTGGCAATGCGCGGCGTGCCGCGCGAACGATGGGCGATCTCGCGCGCGCCATCGCCGGTGAGCCGGGCGTTCAGCAAACGCGCCGACCGTGTGACGATCGCCGTCAGTTCCTCGGTCGTATAGAACTCGAGCCGCGCAACGATGCCGAACCGGTCACGCAGCGGATTCGTCAGCATGCCGGCGCGCGTCGTCGCACCCACCAGCGTGAAGGGCGGCAGGTCGAGCTTGATCGAACGCGCCGCCGGGCCCTCGCCGATCATGATGTCGATCTGGAAATCCTCGAGCGCCGGGTAGAGGATTTCCTCGACGACGGGCGAAAGCCGGTGGATTTCATCGATGAACAGCACATCGTGCTTCTCGAGGCTGGTCAGCATGGCGGCAAGGTCGCCGGCACGCTCGAGCACCGGTCCGGAGGTCTGCCGCAGGTTCACGCCCATTTCGCGGGCGATGATGTGCGCCAGTGTCGTCTTGCCAAGACCGGGCGGACCGAACAGCAGCACGTGGTCAAGAGCTTCGGAGCGGTTGCGCGCCGCGGTGATGAAGATGCCGAACTGTTCGCGTACCTTCGCCTGTCCGACGTAGTCGGCCAGCGTTGTGGGGCGAAGCGCGCGTTCGATCGCCTCCTCGTTGGGCGAGGCAGGACTGCCGGTCACCAGGCGTTCGCCTGCGGTCAACGGTTTCTCCAGGCGACGCTCGTCAGCCTTTGGCGAGCGATTTTAGGGCGAGGCGTATGCCATCGGCGGTGCCCGTTCCGGCAGGCAGCTGGCGCACTGCGCCACTGGCTTCGCGCTCGTTATAGCCCAGTGCGAGTAGTGCATGGATGACATCGGCACCGGCATCGCCGGCGGCACTGCCCGCAGCCGTGCCGAGCTCCGCACCGAGCTTGCCCTTCAGTTCGAGCAACAGTCGTTCGGCCGTCTTCTTGCCGATGCCGGGAATACGCGTCAGACGTGCGCTCTGTTGCAACGTGATCGCCTGCGCGAGTTCGGTGACCGACAGGCCTGAGAGGACCGAAAGCGCGGTACGCGCACCAACGCCGGAAATCTTGATCAGTTCCCGAAACGCCGCGCGCTCGGCTGCCGTCGCAAAACCATAGAGCTGGTGCGCATCTTCGCGCACGACGAAATGGGTCAGGAGCACCACACGCTCCGCGAGCGCCGGCAGCTGATAGAACGTGCTCATCGGGACGTCCACTTCGTATCCCACTCCGCCCGCGTCGACCAACAGGGTCGGCGGGTTCTTCTCCAGCAGTCGTCCTTCAAGACGCCCGATCATCGGCCGCCCGCCAGCCGTGCAGGTCCAGGCGCGCCGCGAGGAACCGGCCGTTCGCCGGGGTGCGGCACGCGTGCCGCGCGCGGCGATCGTCGCCAGCAGCGTGCGCGAGTGCGCATGGCAGATCGCACAGGCGAGCGCGTCGGCGGCGTCCGACGCCGGCACGCCGTCGAGGGCCAGCAGGCGTTGCACCATCGCCTGGACCTGACGCTTGTCGGCCTGGCCGAAGCCCACGACCGCCTGCTTGATGCGCAAGGCCGCGTACTCGTGCACCGCCAGCCCGCTGCTGACTGCCGCGCAGATGGCTGCACCGCGGGCCTGGCCGAGCAGCAGCGTCGACTGCGGATTGACGTTGACGAAGACCTTCTCGACCGTCGCCACGTCCGGCCGGGTGTCGCGGATCACCTCCGCGAGTTCACGCAGGATCGTGCCGAGGCGCTCGTGCAGTTCACCGGCCGGCACGCGGATCACGCCTGCGGCAACGTAGTCGAGTCGCGACCCGCTCACCTCGACCACGCCGAAGCCGGTGCGGTTCAGGCCAGGATCGATGCCGAGAATGCGGAGCGCGGCGGACACGCGGCGATTGTGCCACGCAGGCGCAGCAAGAATCGCTTTCGCTGCGCGGGCGGATTCAACGTGCCGCTGCGCGGGCTGCTTCTTCGTCATTCTTTGACCGGGCCGGGAGTCGCCGGCGGCGAGTGACTTTCTTTGCTTCGCCAAAGAAAGTCACCAAAGAAAGGCGACCGCAGCGAGGCCGGCCCTGTCGGCTGCCCTTGCGCTGCAGGGCGTCAGCGGGCCGTGCGCAAACTCGCCCGATCGCGGCTACGCCGCGCCACGGGCTCAGACACGCGCCCGGCACTGCTCCGCTGCCGCCCCGCACCGCTGCGGCGTCCCCGAGCGGACTCACCCCGTCGCCGTGCCAGCTCCGGCAAACGCGACGCCGTTGGATGCCTTCGAAGGCGCCGCGCAGCGCAGGGGACGCGGGGGCTTCTGAGGGCCTGCCTGTCTGAGCGCACCGCAGGGCGCGAGTTTGCAGGCCCGCCCGCGACCCCGAGCAGCACAGGGCACCCGCAGGGGCGCCTTCGCAGGCGCGCGCTTTCTTTGGTTACTTTCTTTGCCAAGACAAAGAAAGTAACGGGCCGCGCGGCCCTGAAGCGCGATGTCGAAGGACAAGGAGTCTCGCCGCGCAGCGGCACTGCATGCCAGCGCGCGCCTAGTGCCTGAAGTGCCTCACTCCGGTGAACACCATCGCCACACCGCGTTCGTTCGCCGCGGCGATGACTTCGTCGTCGCGCATGCTGCCGCCGGGCTGGATCACGCAGGTGGCGCCGGCGTCGACGACGACGTCGAGACCGTCACGGAACGGGAAAAAGGCGTCGGAAGCGGCCGCACAACCGACCAGCGACAGCCCGGCCTCCTTGGCCTTGATCGACGCGATGCGGGCAGAATCGAGTCGCGACATCTGGCCGGCACCGACACCGAGCGTCATGCCACCGTGGGCGAAGACGATGGTGTTCGATTTCACGAACCTGGCGACGCGCCACGCGAACAGCAGGTCATCGATCTGCTCCGCCGTGGGGGCCTTCGCGGTGACGACCTTGAGGTCGGACGCGGCGATCCGGTGCAGGTCCGGCGACTGCACCAGAAGACCGCCACCGACGCGCTTGAACTCGAAATCATTCCGGCCGTCCCCGAGCGCGACGGTCAGCAGCCGCACGTTCTGCTTGGCGGCAAACACTTCGCGTGCCGCCGCATCGAAGCTCGGCGCGATCACGACTTCGACGAACTGCTTTGCCACCGCCTGCGCCGCCGCGCCGTCGAGCGGTCGATTGAACGCGATGATGCCGCCGAAAGCCGAGGTCGGATCGGTCTTGAACGCCTTCGCATAAGACTCGACCGGGGAAGAAGCGACCGCCACGCCGCACGGGTTGGCGTGCTTGACGATGACGCAGGCACCTTCGGCGAAGCTGCGCACGCACTCCCACGCCGCGTCGGCATCGGCGATATTGTTGTACGACAGCTCCTTGCCCTGCAGCTGGGCATAGCCGGCAAGCAGTCCCGTCGCGACGTCACGTTCACGATAGAACGCCGCGTGCTGATGCGGATTTTCGCCGTAACGCATCTGCTGCACCTTGACCCACTGGCGCGTCAGCACGTCCGGAAACTCGCCGCGCTGCTGCGATCCGTCGAGCGCGGTCAGGTAGTTGGCGATCATGCCGTCGTAGCGCGCGGTGTGCGCGAAGACCTTCTTCGCCAGTGCCAGCCGTGTCGGCGCACTGACTGCACCCGCGCGAGTGAGCTCGTCGATGACGCACGCATAGTCGCCCGGGTCGACGATTGCGGCGACACTCTCGTGGTTCTTGGCCGCCGCGCGCAGCATGGCGGGACCGCCGATATCGATGTTCTCGATCGCATCGTCAAAACTGCAGTCGGGCCGCGCGACGGCTTGCTCGAACGGATACAGGTTGACCGCGAGTATCTCGATCGGATCGATCGCGTGCTGCTCGAGCGCCTGCATGTGTCGCCGCGTCCGGCCGGCGCGCGAGGAGTCCGGCGTGAATGCGCGGATTCAGCGTCTTCACACGTCCATCCAGCATCTCCGGAAAGCCGGTGTACTGCGCCACCTCCGTTACGCGCAGTCCGGCGTCGGCCAGCAGGCGGGCCGTGCCTCCGGTGGACAGTAGCCGGTAGCCCAGGCCATCAAGGGCGCGCGCGAAGTCGACGACGCCGCGCTTGTCCGAAACGCTGATCAGCGCCTGCTTGATCATCCTCGCGGCCTCCCCGCCGCCCTGGCTCAGGCCAGTTTCTGTTGCTGCAGCTTCTTGCGCAGCGTGTTCCGGTTGATCCCGAGCAGTTCCGCCGCGGCCGACTGGTTGCCACCGGCGCGTTTCATCGCGAACTGCAGCAGCGGTCGCTCCACCGCCGTGGTGACCATCTCGAACAGGGCATGCGGCCGCGCGCCGTCGAGATCCTGGAAGTACTGCTCGAGGCTGCGCAGCACGCATTGTTCGAGTGTTTCGCCGCTGCGCTGGCGGCTGGCACGCTCGGTCGCGCCGGGCCTGACGGGTGTCTTTGCCACGTCGATTGTCCTAGTGAAGCGTTGGCGCATAGGCCAACCGCTCGTGTTGTTCGCCATGCCTACAGCAGGAACTCGTCGACCGCGCGATGCTGGGCCGCACAGTCGTCGAGCCGGTTCATCGTGTCGCAGAAGTCCTGACCGCCAACCAGTTCGCGCGTGTACCAGATGATGTGCTTGCGCGCGGTCCGTACGCCGAGTTCGCGGCCATAGAAGCGATAGTGGTCATCGAGGTGACCGAGCAGCAGTTCGCGCACCTCGTCGACGTCTGGTGCAGCCAGCTCTTCGCCGGTTTCGAGGAAGTGGACGATCTCGCGGAAAATCCACGGACGGCCTTGTGCCGCCCTTCCGATCATCACCGCATCCGCGCCGGTGGCAGCAAGGACGCTGCGCGCCTTGTGCGGTGTGTCGATATCGCCGTTGGCGACGACCGGGATACCGACCGCCCGCTTTACCGCGCGGATCGTGTCGTATTCGGCATGACCGCGGAAGCCGCAGGCGCGCGTGCGCCCGTGCAGCGTGAGGGCCGCCACGCCACGCGCTTCAGCCAGTCGTGCCACCTCGACCGCATTGCGCAACTGCGGATCCCAGCCGGTGCGGTACTTGAGCGTCACCGGCACATCGACCGCGCCGACCACCGCGTCGAGGATGCGCGCGACGAGGTCGAGATCGCGCAGCAGCGCCGATCCGCACGCGACGTTGCAAACCTTTTTCGCCGGGCAACCCATGTTGATGTCGATGATCTGCGCGCCGCGATCGACGTTGTAGCGCGCCGCCTCCGCCAGCATGAGCGGGTCCGAGCCGGCCAGTTGCACCGCCACCGGCGCGCGCTCGCCGGCGTGATCGATGCGACGCATCGTCTTCTCGCTGGCCCAGAGGCGGGGATTGGATGCCGCCATCTCGGAAATCGCATGGCCGGCACCCAGGGCCTTGCACAGCTGGCGATACGGGCGATCGGTCACTCCGGCCATCGGGGCGACGAACACATTGTTCGGCAGTTCGTACGGACCGATGCGCATCAACAGGCTTGGGTTGAGTTACCGGAAGGGCGCGGATTGTAGCGAAGCAGCGGGAGCGTTTCGTCAGCGATCACGCGCGCACTCCGAACATCAGCAGCCGCGCAAACTGCCGCCTTGCATCCGGAAACGCATTCAGCGCCGTGAGTGCCACCGAACGACCCAGCGCAAACGGCGCGGCGCGCGTGGCGAAGAGCGCGGGGAGCCGGCGCGTCAGCGCACGAATCGCACCGCGGTCGGCGCGGCGCTGCAGTTCGTAACTGCCGAGCGCCGCGCTGGCATCGCGTCCGTCGGCAAGGGCCTGCGCCAGCGCATCGGCCAGCTGCGCCGCATCGCGCATGCCGAGGTTGAGGCCCTGGCCAGCCACCGGATGCAGCGTCTGCGCCGCATTGCCGATCCAGACCACGCGGTGCTCGCGCACCACGTCGCGCGCCTGCTCGTGCAGCACGTAGTGGCTACGCGCGCCCGCCCGCACGATGCGCCAGCTATGTGTGCCGAAAGCCTGCTGCAGTTCTTCGATGAACGCAGCGTCGTCGAGCGTCAGTCGGCGCTGCGCGGCTGCCGCAGGCATGCACCACACCAGCGCCATGCTGCGACCTTCCGCGGTGGTGACGCCGGGCAGCGGCAACAACGCCAGCGGACCTTCGCGCGTGAAACGCTCATAGGCCTGACCCTGCGGCGGCCCGGCGACGACGACGTCGGCGATGAGCGCCGCCTGGCTGGCCGCTTCTGACATCAGGGCCGACACGCCCTCGGCATGCACCAGCACCGCGGGCTTGCGCGACGTGCCGTCGTCGAGTCGGGCGACCACCTGCCCCGGCTGCTGGATCGCATCGACGAGCCGGCACGGTCGGCGCAAGGCAACCAATGCATTTGCCTCGCATGCCTGATTCAGCGGTTGCAGCAGATCGCCATAACGAATCGTCAAGCCCAGTGGCCGCGGGCCAAGATCTTCCGGACCGATGACAACCCGCCCGAACTCACCGGCGGATGAAACGACGACCGTTCGTATCGGCGCGGTCGCAGCCTCCGGCAGATCGACGAGGGGTGCAAGCAGATCGACCGTGCCGCGCGACAACGCCAGCAGGCGCCGGTCCAGACGCGCGCTTTCGATCGTGCGCGCGTCGAGCACTTCGCTCGCGACCTGCCGCCGCGCGAGCATCAGCGCGAGTGCGAGACCCACCGGTCCGGCGCCAACGATCAGTACAGGGCTTGCCATCGGCTCAGTTCCGCATCAGCGCTTCGACGTCTTCCGGCCGCTTCGGCGCGCCGCGGGTCAGCACCTCATGGCCGGACGCGGTGACCAGCACATCGTCCTCGATGCGGACACCGATGTTCTCGAACCGCACCGGCACGTTGGGCGCCGGCCGCAGGTACAGGCCGGGCTCGACGGTCAGCGTCATGCCCGGCTGCAGACGCCGCCACGGACGGTGCGTTCCGGCGGACGTCAGGCCGGGTTCGCGATAGTCGCCGACATCATGCACATCGAGTCCGAGCCAGTGCCCGGTGCGGTGCATGAAGAACTGACGGTGCGCGCCGGATTCAATCGCACCGTCGAGCGAACCGCTCAGCAGTCCAAGGTCGATGAGGCCCTGGGTGAGGACGCGCGTGGCCGCGTCATGCGCCGCGTCGAATGCGATGCCGGGCTCGATGCGGTCGAGTGCGGCCTGCTGTGCCGCGAGGACGAGGTCGTAGACGGCGCGCTGCTCGCCGCTGTACCGACCGTTGACGGGAAAGGTGCGCGTGACATCGGACGCGTAGCCGTCGACTTCGCAGCCGGCGTCGACGAGGCACAGCTGGCCGTCGCCGAGGACGGCGTCGCCCGCCGGGTAGTGCAGCACGCAGGCGTTCGAGCCCGCCGCGACGATGGACGTGTAGGCCGGCGACTGCGCGCCCTGGCGGCGAAACTCGTGCAGCAACTCGGCCTCGAGCTCGTATTCCCGCAATCCGGGACGGCAGACCTGCATCAGCCGCAGATGCGCAGCAGCCGTGATCTCCGCGGCGCGCCGCATCGTCTCGACTTCCGCCGCGTCCTTGATGAGCCGCATGTCGTCGACGATGCCCAGCAGATCGACGAAGCGCCGTGGGCGCGCGGTCCCCCGTGCGCGCCTGGCCCCGCACATCGCTGAGCCAGCGCTGGACGCGCGCATCGAGTCGCCGCTTTCGCCGGCCAGCGCGACGAAGAGCAGCGGTGCGTCCGACAGCAGGCCGGGCATCACGGCGTCGAGCTCATCGATCGAGTGCGCCGCGTCGAAGCCGAACCTGGCAGAGGCCGCTTGCGGGCCGTAGCGGAAGCCGTCCCAGATCTCGCGGTCCGGATCCCTGGGCGGCAGAACAGCACGGATTCTCTGCGGCCGTCGCTCGCGACCAGCGCGAGCGCGGCACCGGGTTCGCTGAATCCGGTCAGGTACCAGAAGTGACTGTCGAAGCGGTACGGATACTCGGAGTCGCGGTTGCGCACCCGCCCCGGCGCGGTGAAGTGGACCGCGACGCCGCCGCCGCGTGCCGCCATCGCATCAAGAACGCGGGCGCGCCGGGCGCGGAACACATCATGATTCATCGGCAGCATTCAATGCGCTCGCGCGCCAAAGCGGAATTCTACGAGCAGTGCCGCAAACCTCGCGACGTCAGTTCCGCGTCGACGCGGGCGAGTTCCGCAGGCGTGCCGATGTTGTACCAGCGTCCGCTGAATCGTTCGCCGCTGACACGGCCGGCCCGCGCAGCGTCGTAAAGCCACGGGAAGAGGCGCGCACGGTCCGGCGGGAGTTGCGAGAAGAGTCGCGGCGCGAACACGCCGACGTTCGCGTACGTCAGGCGCTCGGCTGCGTCAGGCTCGACACGGCCGTCGACGAGGCCCATGTCGCCCTGTGCGTGGAAGGCCGGATTGTCGACCAGCACGAGGTGGGCGTCGGCCTCGCGCATCGGCAATGACTGCCGCCGGATCGCGCAGCGATGCGTAGTCGAAGCCCGTCACGATGTCACCGCTGACGACGAGGAACGGCGCGTCACCGAGCAATGGCAGCGCGCGGACGATGCCGCCGAGCGTCTCGAGTGCATCTTCCGCCCGATCGCCCTCGCGCGAATAGGCGATCGATGACACCGTAGCGCGCGCCGCTGCCCAGGGTGCGCTCGAACGCATCCGGCAGATGCGCGAGATTGATGACGACCTCGCGGATGCCGGCAGCGTGCAAGCGCGTCGAGCTGCCATTCGATCAGCCGGCGTCCGCCGCATTCCAGCAGCGGCTTCGGCGTCGGTGTCGGTCAGCGGCCGCATTCGCTCCCCGCGTCCTGCTGCCAGTATCAATGCTCGCATTCCTTCTTTCCCGCGTTGGTCCCGCCGCACCACCACCCTTACGTTCGCAGAGCCTTCCGGCCGTCAGGCGCAAGCCCCGCGCCGCGAGCGTCCGCGCATCGGTCGCCGATGCGTGCACGAGCGGCATTCATCAGAACGTGTATCCCACCCTCACCGCCACGCCTTCCAGTTCGTCGAACAGCCGCGCCAGCGGCGCAAGCTCGTCGTAGCGTCGCGCGACCGCCCGCACGTAGCCGACGAAGCGCGGCGTGTCGGCCAGATAGTGCGGCTTGCCGTCGCGGTAGTTGATGCGCGCAAAGATGCCGAGCACCTTCAGGTGGCGCTGCAGTCCCATCCACTCGAAATCGCGCCAGAAGCTGCCGAAGTCGCTGCCCACCGGCAGGCCCGCGCGGCGCGCCGCCTGCCCAGTAGCGAATCGACCAGTCGATCACGCGCTCCTCATCCCAGCTGATGAACGCGTCGCGGAACAGCGACGCGAGGTCGTACGTGATCGGGCCGATGACGGCATCCTGGAAGTCGAGCACGCCCGGGTTCGGCGTCGGCGACCATCAGGTTGCGCGGCATGTAGTCGCGGTGCACGTAGCACGGTCGGCTGCGCGAGGTTGGAGGCGACGATGCGGTCGAACATGCGGTCGAGCTGCTTCCCGCTGCGCGGTCGTCAGTGTCATGCCCGAGATGACGCGCGACATACCAGTCCGGGAAACAGCGCCAGTTCGCGGCGCAGCAGCGCTTCGTCGTAGGGCGGCAGCACGCCGGGCCGGCGTGGCCAGCTGCCAGCGCAGCAGCGCATCCGTAGCATCGGCGAACAGCGGCGGATGCGTTGTCATCGTCCAGCGCTGCCAGGTACGTGGCGCTGCCGAGATCGCTCAGCAGCAGGAAGCCCTGGTGCTCGATCCGCTTCGAGCACCTGAGGCGCGTTCAGCCCGGCGTCGCGCAGCAGTCGGGCCACGTGGATGAATGGCCGCACATCTTCCTTGTCCGGCGGTGCGTCCATCGCGATCAGGCTCGCGCGCCGGCGCTCGACGCGGAAGTAGCGACGGAAGCTCGCGTCCGCCGAGGCGGGCTCGCATTGTCTCCGGTGCAATGCAATGCCGGGTCGGAAGTGCTCGAGCCACGCGATCAGCGCGTCGCGACGAGCATCGCGGAAAGACGTCGGGAGACGTCGTTGCACTCATCGCAGCTCGAGTTGGCATCGCGGCGTCGTTCCGCGATTCAGGTTCAGAGGATGCGATGCCTATAATCGACGCGCCCTTCGGCTCGACCTCGCCACGAATTCTAATGCCGCGCCTGCCGGCGAACGCCGCGCCGATCCTGTTTCTTGCACTGACTCCGCTGAGCCTCGCGCTGCTGGGGCATTCCCGACGGGGGTGCTGGCGCGCAAGCTCCGGGCGTCCCTCCCGCGGCGCCAGTTGGCGTGCCCTCACCGCAGTCGCGCGCGCCGGCTGCCGACGACGCACCCTGGCCGCGGCTGAAGCTCGAAAGGCTGCTGTCCGAGACGCATCAGGTGAGCCGCGAATCGACGCCGACATTTGCGCGCGCCGAGCGCATCGAAGGCACCATCGACGACAAGATCGTGCTCGAAGGCAATGCCGAGGTCCGCCGCGGCGGCACGGTGCTGCGCGGCGATCGCATCACCTACACGCAGGCCACGGACCAGGTCGACGTCGAAGGCAATGCCCGGGTGTTCAGCCGGGGCGGAACATTTTCGCGGGCCGCAGCTGTCGTTCCGCATCGACGCGCAGACCGGTACCATGCCCGACGCGCAGTTCACCTACCCGCCGCGCAACGGCCGCGGCGAAGCGTCGCTGGTCGAGTTCCTCGGCAACGAGCAGGCGCGCATGGAAGACGCCCGCTTCACGACCTGTGCACCGGGCGACGACGCCTGGTGGGTACAGGTCGAATCCGTGGAAGTCGACGCACTCGAGGAGTCGGCCACCGCCAGCACCGCGAAGCTCTACTTCCAGGGCGTGCCGATCCTTGCCTCGCCGATCCTCGGCTTTCCGGTCGGCGACCGGCGGCGCTCCGGTTTTCTCACGCCGAGCTTCGGACTCAGTTCGACGCTCGGCACCGATATCCGCATGCCGTATTACTGGAACATCGCGCCCAATTACGACTACACGATCGCGCCGCGGCTGATGACCAAGCGCGGGTCATTCTCGTCAACGAGTTCCGCTTCCTGCAGCCGACCTACAGCGGCAACCTGGTCTACGACGTGATCCCGAACGACCGGCAGACCGACCAGACCCGCGACTACACCGGCGTGCGCTCAAGTACGCCGACCCTCGGGCATCGCCGGTGGCATCAACTACAACCGGGTCTCCGACGACAACTACTTCGTCGACTTCTCCAGCACGATTCGTGGGATCCTCGCAGAAGGTGCTGCCGCAGGACGCGTTCGTGTCGTACACACAGCCCTACTGGAACACCGCCGTCCGCGTGACGAAGAACCAGACGCTGCAGGATCCGCTGGCGCCGGTGACCAAGCCCTACGAGCGCGTGCCGCAGGCCACGGTCAACGGTTACATCGCCGACTGGCACGGGTCTGGAGGCGGCGGCCATGCTGGACGGCACCCGCTTCACCATCCGGACGCCCTGAGAACGGCTCCCGCTACCTCGTCGACCCGCGAGTGGCGTATCCCATTCTCGCGCCGGGCTGGTTCGTCATTCCGCGCGCGCGCTCTCGGCGACGTACTACGACCTCGATCCGTTGCTGCATCCGGACGACCCGAACCCGACGCGCGTCATGCCGATCCTGAGCCTCGACTCCGGGCTGATCTTCGATCGTGACATCGAGTGGTTCGGCCGCGCCTCGCAGCAGACGCTCGAGCCGCGGCTGTTCTACGCCTACATCCCGTTCCGCGACCAGAGCGCGCTGCCGAACTTCGACAGCGCGCTGGCGGACCTCAACTACGCGCAACTGTTCACGGAGAACATCTACTCCGGCTACGACCGCATCGCCGAGGCCAACCAGCTGACGTTCGCGCTCGCGACCCGCGTACTCGACGACGAAACCGGCGCCGAGCGGCTGCGTGCTGCCATCGGCCAGCGCTACTACTTCAGCCGCAGCGGGTGACGCTGCCGGGAGAGTCGCCGCGACCGAGCGACGCCACCGATCTGCTCGGCGCCGTCACGGCGCAGCTCGGGCGATACTGGGCGATCGACCTGGCCGCGCAGTATTCCACCGAGGCAAGCGAAGTCGTCGCGCGCGACCGCGGGCATGCGCTGGCAGCCGCGGCGCGCCTCGGTGCTGAGCGCGTACTACCGCTACCGGGACGGCGACATCAACCAGTTCGACATCGCGGCGCAGTGGCCGCTGTCGGACCGCTGGTACGCGGTCGGCCGCTTCAACTACTCGTTCAAAGCAGGACAGCCGGTGGATCGATGCGCTGGCCGGCTTCGAATACAAGGACGACTGCTGGCTGGTGCGCTTCGCCGTACAGCGCTTCGCGACGACGACGGACTTCGACGACACCAACTTCTACGTGCAGCTGGAACTGACCGGGCTGACGAGTGTCGGAACGAACGCCGTCTCACAATTGCAGCGTAATATCCCCGGCTACCAGCGCTGAACCCCCTGCCGCGACAGCCTGGGAGGTTCGACTACTACGAGTAATAAGATCCCATGCGTTCAAACGCTCGCGTGCTTGCGTGCACGCTTTTCTCACTGTCGCTCGTTGCCGGCGGCGCCCCCGCGCAGCAGCCGGCCACGCCCGACGCACTGAAACCCGCGCCCGGCGCGGCGAGCGCTGCTCCCGCCGCGCCGGCGCCTGCGACGGCCCCGCCGGCCGGCCGCGGCAGTCGCCCGCTCGACCGCATCGTCGCGGTCGTCAACGACGAAGTCATCACGGCGAACGAACTGCGCGTGCGCACTCAGGCGGCGGTCATCCAGCTGCAACGTCAGAAGATCCAGCCGCCGCCGCCCGAAGTGCTCGAGCGGCAGGTGCTCGAACGGATGATCATCGATCGCGCGCAGCTGCAGCTCGCGCGGGAGACCGGCGTGCGGGTCGACGACGCCACCGTCAACGCCGCGATCGGACGTATCGCCGAAGCCAACAACATGACGGTGCCGGCCCTGCGCCAGAGACTCGAAGCGGAAGGCGTGTCGTTTGCACAGTTCCGCGAGGACGTGCGCCAGGACATATTGCTCAACCGCGTGCGCGAGCGCGAGGTCGACGGACGGCTGCAGATCTCGGAAAGCGAGCTCGACAACTTCATCGCCGATCAGGCGGGCGTGACCGCTGATACCGAAGAAGTCAACCTGGCGCAGATCCTGCTGCGGGTGCCGGAAAATTCCAATGCGCAGCGGCTCGACGAGACGCGTCAGCGCGCGGACGATCTTCTCGCGCAGCTCAAGGGCGGCGCCGACTTCGCGCGCCTGGCGGCGAGCTATTCGAATGCGCCGGAAGCACTCCAGGGCGGCGCGATCGGCTGGCGCAACGCGGACCGGCTGCCGACGCTGTTCATCGAGGCCATCAAGGGCGTAAAGGTCGGCGACGTTGCACCGATCGTGCGCAGTCCGAACGGCTTCCACATTCTCAAGGTACTGGGACGCCGCAGCGCGGTCGAAGGCAAGTTGATCGGCGGGCCGGTGCAGCAGACCCACGTGCGTCACATCCTGCTGCGGGCCTCGGACGTCGCCCCCGAAGCTGAAGTGCGGCGCCGACTCGAGGAGTTCAAGCTGCGTATCCAGGCCGGGCAGGTCGAATTCGGCACGCTGGCGCGCCTGCATTCACTCGATCCCAGCGGCAGTCGTGGCGGCGACCTCGGCTGGGTCTATCCCGGCGACACGGTCCCCGAATTCGAGCGGGCGATGAACGCACTGAAGATCAACGAACTCAGTGACCCGGTGCAGTCGCCTTTCGGCTGGCATCTGATCCAGGTCGTCGAACGCCGGACCGAGCCGGCTTCGACCGAGCGCGCGCGCCAGCAGGCACGCCAGGCGCTGCGTGAACGCAAGAGCGAAGAGGCGTACCAGGACTGGTTGCGCCAGTTGCGCGACAGGACTTACGTCGAGTACCGCATCGAGGAACGCGGGTAGTCCGCGCGCGGCTCTGGACAGGCCCATGCGTCCCAGGCTCGCGCTTACGACCGGCGAGCCAGCCGGCATCGGGCCTGAGATTGCACTCGCTGCACTCGAGCCGCCGCTCGCGGCGGAGGTCACGCTGATCGGCGACGCCGGGCTGCTCGCCGAACGTGCCGCGCTGCGGGGCTGTCCGCTGCCTGCGTCGATCCACCACGTGCCGCTGGCGACACCGTGCGTCGCGGGAAAACTCGACCTGCGCAACGCACATTACGTGCTCGGCACCCTCGATGCAGCCATCGACGGCTGCCGTTCCGGCCGATACGACGCGATGGTCACGGCCCCAGTTCAGAAAAGCATCATCAATGACGCCGGCATTCCGTTCTCCGGACACACCGAATACCTCGCGGAAAAGACGGAGACAGCACGCGTGGTGATGATGCTGGCCGGCGCGACCGCCCATGGCCCGCTGCGGGTGGCGCTTGCAACAACCCATCTGCCGCTATCGCGGGTCAGCACCGCGCTCACGTTTGAAGCGCTGGTCGAAACGCTCGGCATACTCGACCGCGACCTGCGGACGAAATTCGGCATCGTTCGACCCCGCATCGCCGTCACCGGCCTTAATCCGCACGCCGGCGAAGCGGGCCATCTGGGCCGGGAAGAGATCGACGTCATCACGCCCGCGATCAGGCAGGCCGTCGCCGCAGGCATCGACGCTTGCGGGCCGCTCCCGGCCGACACCGTGTTCGTGCCCGATACAGTGCGTCAATACGATGTGGTCCTCGCGATGTTCCATGACCAGGGGCTGCCGGTGCTGAAGTACGCGACCTTTGGCCAGGGCGTGAACATCACGCTGGGCCTTCCGTTCGTACGCACGTCCGTCGACCATGGCACGGCGCTCGAGCTGGCCGGCACCGGAAGCGCGCACGCCGGCAGCATGCGCGCGGCACTCGAACTGGCGATCGAACTCGCGAGCCGGCAGCGCGAATGACGGACCGCATGGGGTCGTTCTGCGTCATCGGACCGTCGTGAGCGAGCGCCCGGAGCGTCCGCAACACCGCGCACGCAAGCGTTTCGGGCAGAACTTCCTGCACGATGCGCACGTCATCGGTCGCATCGTCGACGCGATCGACCCGCGCCCGGGGCAAACGATGATCGAGATCGGTCCGGGCCAGGCCGCACTGACGCGCGCGCTCGTCGAGCGGGCCGGACACATCACCGCCATCGAGATCGACCGCGATCTCGCCGCGTGGCTGCGGACGCAGTTCACGGCAGAAGAACTCACGCTGATCGAGGCCGACGCGCTCGAGTTCGACTGGTCGACGATCCCCGGTCCGTTGCGCGTTGTCGGCAACCTGCCGTACAACATCTCGTCGCCGCTGCTGTTTTCGCTGGTGCCGCATGCCGGCCGCGTGATCGACCAGCACTTCATGCTGCAGAAGGAAGTGGTCGAACGGATGGTGGCGCCGCCCGGCAGTCGAACCTACGGGCGCCTGTCGCTCATGCTGCAGTTTCGCTATCGCATGACGCGGCTCTTCGACGTCCCGCGCGGGGCCTTTACCCCGCCACCGCAGGTGACGTCGAGCATCGTGCGGATGCAGCCCTTGCCGGCGGAGCAGTTGCCGGCCGTCGATCCGATTGTCTTCGGTCGTGTCGTCGCCACTGCGTTCGGGCAACGCCGCAAGACGCTGCGCAACGCGCTGGCCCCGCTGGCTACGGCGGAAGAAATCGTTCAGGCACAGGTCGATCCGCAGGCGCGCGCGGAGACCCTGTCGGTCGATGACTTCGCGCGGTTGACGGCTGTGCTGTCTAGCAAGGCCGAGCTTACTGCCGCGCCTGGATCAATTCGATCTTGTAGCCGTCCGGATCGGTGACAAAGGCAATCACCGTGCTGCCGCCCATGACGGGCCCGGCTTCACGGGTGACGTTGCCGCCGGCCGCGCGGATGCGCTCGCAGGCTGCGGCGGCGTCCGGCACCGCGATGGCGACATGACCGTAGGCGTTGCCGATGTCGTACCGATCGACGCCGTAGTTGTAGGTCAGTTCCAGCACCGCGTGCTCGCGCTCGTCGCCATAGCCGACGAATGCGAGCGTGTATTTCTGCTCCGGGCGATCGGTGGTCCGCAGCAGTTTCATGCCGAGAACGGTGGTGTAAAAATCGATCGAACGCTGCAGGTCGTCCGACGCGCAGCATGGTGTGCAGAATCCTCATCTTGCGTTCCTTGGCTATAGCGGCAGCGCCGCGACGTCGACGCGCCGGATCTCGTCGCGCGCCGCCTCGAAGCCGGGCAGCAGCTGCGCCACGGCATTCCAGAACCGCGGGCCGTGATTGAGCTCGTGCAGATGCGCCAGTTCGTGCGCGACGACGTAATCGATGACCGGCAGTGAAAAGTGGATCAGGCGCCAGCTGAGCCGGATGCGGCCGTCATGGGTGCAAGAACCCCACTGCGAACGAGCGGAAGACAGCGACCAACCGGCATAGCGCGCACTGATCCGGCCAGAAAACTGCGCGATCCTTTCGCCGAACACGCGTCTCGCCTCGGCCTGCAACCAGGCCTGCACGGCATCGCGAACCTGCAATTCGCCGGCCTCTGGCGGCAGCGCGAGGTGCAGTTCGCTCTCACGGCGGCGCGTGGCTGAAAGGTCGGCACCGAGCCGGAGCACGACTTCTTGTCCGAGGTACGGCACGGCGGCTCCGCCGACAAAACGCAGGTTCGGCAGCCGCCGCTTCGAGCGCCAGTCATGCCATTCCTGCTGCTTCTTGACGATCCACCGGCGCTTCTCGGCAATCGCTGATTCGATGTCGCGCAGAGGCACCCAGCGCGGTGCGCTGATCGTCAGGCCCTGGTCATCGATCTGAAAACCGATCGAGCGTCGCCGAGCACGGCGCAGGCGGTAAACGAGCGTCTCGTGGCCCAGCTGCACACGGCGAGAGCGCGAGTCGTCCGGCGCGCTGGCGGTGCGGAGGCGGCATGGCCTCGGCGATGTCCAGCACCAGCGACAGCTGTTCCGGCGGGGCAACCTGGAGTTTCTTCAAGCGGGTCCGTTCGCCTTGCCGCGGCCGTGCGCGGCCGGCGCCCTCGCCGGCACATACGGGCCGCTGTAACGATGCGGCGCGAGTCGCCGCATCTCGGTTTCGATCCAGGATTCTATGGCGGCGCCGACTTCATCCGGGGATTTCCCCTTCGGATCGACCGGCGGTCCGATCGAGACGGTGATGAGGCCGGGCCGCCGGATGAACGCGTTGCGCGGCCACAGCTCGCCGGAATTCACCGCGATCGGCACGGCCATCGCTCCGGTGCGCACCGCGAGGCGCGCACCGCCGGTCTTGTAGCGCCTGGTCGACCCGGGAGCCGTGCGCGTGCCTTCGGGAAAGATGACGATCCACCAGCCGCGATTGAGGCGATCGATGCCCTGCTCCACCACCTGCTCGAAGGCGTTCTGCCCCTTGCGCCGGTCGATGCTGATCATCTGCGCCGAGGCAATGCCCCAGCCAAAGAACGGCAGCCAGTTGAGTTCGCGCTTGTAGACAAAGGTCAGGTCGCGGGGCATGACTGACGGCAGCCAGAGCGTTTCCCACGAAGACTGGTGCTTCGGCAGCAGGATCGCGGGGCCGTCGGGCAGGTTGTCCCATCCCTCGACCTGCCAGCGGATACCGCAGAAGACGCGCGCGCCCCAGATTGCCATCTTCGTGTAGCAGGCGCACAGGAAGTAACGCGTGTGCACCGGAAACAACCAACCCGACATGACCACGAAGGCCCAGGGAATCACGACGGCAATCAGAAAGACCAGATACAGCGCCGAGCGCAGGACCAGCATCTCAGTCGGCGGCGTGGCCAGCAACGAATGAAACGGACACGGTGGCGCTCACCTAGCCGGCCGTCAGCTTCGATATATCGGCTACACGGTTCATCGTCGTATGAAGCCCTCTGAGCAGACCGAGCCGATTGGCGCGCAATTGAGCATCGTCGACGTTCACCATCACTTCGTCGAAGAAGCGGTCGACCGGAAGCTTCAGCGGTGCGAGCGACTGCAGCATCGCCGTGTAGTCGCCGCTCGCAAACAACGCCTCGGCGGACGGACGCAGTTGCGCGAATGCCGCGCCCAGCGCCTGTTCGGCCGGCTCGAGCAGCAACGAACGATCGAAGTGTTCGGGCGCTCCTTCCGACTTCTTCAGGATATTGCCGATGCGCTTGTTCGCGGCAGCCAGGCTGACGGCCTCGGGCAACTCCATGAAGGCGCGCACCGCCTGAAGGCGTTTGGGCACGCGATCAATGCGCATCGAACCTTCGGCCAGCACCGCGTCGATCTCCTGTGCGCCGTAGTTTTCATCGCGCAGCAGCCCCGCCAGCCGGTCGGAGAAGAACGCGATCAGGGCGTTGTGCGCGCCGGCGATGTCCTTCAGGACACCGGCCGGGAACGCCGCGAACGCGCTCGCCACCATGACGCCGAGGTCGAGCGGCAACGCACCTTCCTTGAGCATGCGCAGCACGCCGAGCGCATGCCGCCGCAACGCGTAAGGGTCGCGCTCGCCGGTTGGCTTTTCGCCGATTCCGAAGAGGCCGGCCAACGTTTCCAGTTTGTCGGCCAGCGCCACGCAGGTTCCCGTCGACGTGGTCGGCAGCGCATCGCCCGCAAAGCGCGGCTGGTAGTGCTCGCGGATTGCGGTGGCGACGTCAGCCGCTTCGCCGTCATGGCGCGCGTAATACTCGCCCATGATGCCCTGCAGCTCGGGGAACTCACCGACCATCAGCGTGCGCAGATCGGCCTTCGCCAGTCGCGCGGCCCGCTCGATATGCGTGACGTCGAGTCCCAATTGCCGGGCGACTCCGACTGCAATGCCCGTCATCCGTTCGACGCGCTCGAGCTGGGAGCCGAGCTTGTTGTGATAGACGACACTCGCCAGACCGGTCACGCGGCTTTCGAGTGTCTGCTTGCGATCCTGCTCATAGAAGAACTTGGCGTCCGCCAGGCGCGCGCGCACGACGCGCGCGTTGCCCGAGATGATCGCCTCAGGGTGATTCGCCTGCAGGTTGGATACCAGCAGGAACCGGTCGAGCAGCGTTCCGCGCGCATCGCGCAGCGCGAAATACTTCTGGTTCTGCTGCATCGTCAACACCAGGCACTCGGCGGGAACCTGCAGGAACTCGGACTCGAAACCGGACTCGTAGACGGCAGGCCATTCCACCAGGGCCGTCACCTCGTCGAGCAACTCGTCGGGAGCGACGACCACGGCGCCCCGTTCCGCAGCGGCTCGCTCCAACTGCTCCTCGATACGACGGCGGCGCGCCGCGAATGACGGGATCACGCTGCCCTCGAATTCCATCTGCTCGACGTACGAGTCGGCCGAGCGGATCACCACCTCACCCTTGCACATGAAGCGATGACCGAGTGTTCGCGTCCCCGCCGTCAGGCCGAGGACGTTGATCGGCACGACCTCGTGGCCGTGCATTGCCACCAACCGGTGCGCCGGTCGCACGAACTGCACCGTGGTGCTGCCATCGGCGAGCTGATAGCTCATCATCTTCGGAATCGGCAGGCCGGCCACCGTGTCGTCGAGCGCGGTCTGCAAGGCAGCATGCAGGCTCTGCCCGGCGGTGACGCCATTGAGGAATACGGCGTCCGCCTTGCCGTCGCTCTCGACGATCAGCGAATCGGCTCCATCGCTCGTTCCCAAAGGCATCTGCGCCAGGTTTCCGCGGCCGAGGCCCTCGAGTTTCCTCAGGAAGGCCTGCGTCCAGTTGCGCGCCGCATCGCGTGCGACCGACAACGGCATCAGCTTCTGCTTGAACGGCTGGTCGGCCGAGCGGGCGGCCACGTGGGTGATGTGAACCGCGAGCCGCCGTGGCGTGCCGTATGCCGTCACGCGACTGTCCGCGGTCAGGAACTTGCGGCTGTAAAGCCCCGCTTCGATGCCCGCGGCAAATGCCGAGGACAAGGACTTCAGCGCCTTCGGCGGCAGCTCTTCGGTTTGCAGCTCGACCAGCAGCGACGCGTTCGACATCACGCCGCCTCCAGCTTCCGGCTGTCAGCGGCCATCGGGAAACCGAGCCGTTCGCGCGAGTCGTAGTAGCTCTGCGCGACGGCGCGCGCCAGGTTGCGGATGCGACCGATATATCCGGCACGCTCGGTCACGCTGATCGCGCCGCGCGCATCGAGCAGATTGAACGTGTGGCTGCACTTCAGCACCATTTCGTACGCCGGCAGCGCCAATTGCGCGTCCATCAGGCGCCTGGCCTCCGCCTCGAAGACATTGAACTGGCCAAGCAGCACGCCGGCATCGCTCGCCTCGAAGTTGTAGGTGCTCTGTTCGACCTCGTTCTGGTGGAACACGTCGCCATAGGTGAGCACGCGCTCGACGCCACGATCCTTCCAGCGCGTGTAAACGAGGTCGAAGACGTTGTCGACGTCCTGCAGGTACATCGTCAAGCGCTCGAGTCCGTAGGTGATCTCGCCGGTGATCGGCTTGCACTCCAGTCCGCCGACTTGTTGGAAATAGGTGAACTGCGTGATCTCCATGCCGTTCATCCACACTTCCCAGCCCAGCCCCCAGCAGCCGAGCGTCGGGTTTTCCCAGTTGTCCTCGACGAAGCGGATGTCGTTCTTCTTCGTGTCGATACCCAGCGCGTGCAGGGAGCCGACATACAGGTCGAGGATCTCCAGCGGCGACGGTTTCAACACCACCTGGTATTGGTGATGCTGGTGCAGTCGGTTCGGGTTCTCGCCGTAGCGCGCATCCTTCGGACGGCGCGACGGCTGCACATACGCCGCGCGCCAGGGTTCCGGACCGATCGCGCGCAGGAATGTCGCCGTGTGCGACGTACCGGCGCCGACCTCCAGGTCGATCGGTTGCAGCAGCGCGCAGCCCTGCTGGTTCCAGTAGGTCTGCAGTCGAAGGATGGCTTCCTGAAAGGTAATCATCGGCAGTCCGGCCGGGCTCGGGCGAACATTGTGGAACGGGCGATTGTACGGACAGGCTATTCGCGCCCGGCACGCCGGCGCGCGGCTGCGCGCAACACAGACAGTGAAATGCGCGTTTCGGCGCCGGCTCGCGACGGTGAGCAGTCGGCGCAGGCACTTCGCTCTCGACCCCGCAGCAGGTAGGCAAGCGCCAGCACGACCGCAGCAACGGCAAGAGCGTCCAGGAACCAGTTCATTTCAGGCTCCGAGGGCGAGCGCCAGCCTGTAGGTCACGAACGCGGCAAGATAGGCCAGCGCGAACAGATATGCCGCCATCAGCACCGGTGTACGCCAGCCGCCCGTTTCACGACGAACCGCGGCGAGAGTCGACACACATTGCGGCGCGAATACGTACCACGCCATCATCGCCAGGCCCGTCGCCAGGCTCCACTGAGCGGCCAAGGACCGGCAACAGCGCCTCGCCGGCCGCGGCATTGGCGGCCGACATCGAATAGACGGTTGCCAGCGCACCGACCGCGACTTCGCGCGCCGCGAGGCCCGAAACAAGGGCGATCGCGATCTGCCAGTTGAAGCCGACCGGCTCGAGTACATATGCGAGCCACCCACCGATCTGGCCGGCAAAGCTGTATTGAATGGCAGGGCCCGTCGCATCGGGGGGTGGTGCTGGAAATGAACTCAGCGCCCATAGCACCACCATCAGCGCGAGGATCGTCGTTCCCACCCGGCGCAGGAAGATCCTGGCGCGCTCGACCAGCCCGAGCGCCAGGTGGCGTGCGTTCGGCCAATGGTAGGAAGGCAATTCCATCAGCAGTGGCGCAGCCGGCGCGCGCGTGGTTCGCGTCAGCACGAATGCAACGGCAAACGCTGCCGCGATGCCGGCGACATAGAGCGCAAAGAGCACCAGCCCCTGCAGCTCGACCCCCGGCCCGAAGCGCCGCGACGGAATGAAGGCGCCAATCAGCAACGCATAGACGGGCAATCGCGCCGAGCACGTCATCAATGGCGCGATCATGATGGTGATCCAGCGGTCGCGCGGATTGGGAATCGTGCGCGTCGCCATGATCCCCGGCACCGCACAGGCGAAGCTCGACAGCAACGGAATGAACGAGCGGCCGGACAGCCCGACCGTGCCCATCAGTCGATCGAGCAGGAACGCGGCGCGCGGCAGGTAACCCGAGTCCTCGAGCATCAGGATGAAGAAGAACAGGATCAGGACCTGCGGCAGAAAGACGAGCACCGTGCCGACGCCGGCGACCACGCCATCGACGACAAGGCTTCTCAGCGCCGATTCAGGTATCGCCGCTCCGAGTGTGACGCGCACGACTTCGACAGCGGCCTGGATTGACTCCATCAGCGGACGCGACCAGGCGAAGACTGCCTGGAACACGAGAAACATCACGGCGCCGAGCAGCAGTGGCCCGATGATCGGATGCAGCACGATGCGGTCGATCGCCTCGCTGGTGCGGTCTTCCTCGACATGGTCGATGCCCAGCGCGAGCAGGATGCGATCGGCTTCAGTGACGACGGCATCATCCGGCACCGCGTTGCAGGCGGGCCGCCTCGGTGCCGCAGTCGTTTCGGCGGCGTCGATGGCTTCAACCAGCGCCCGGGCCCCGTTGCCACGGACGCCGACCGTCTCGACGACGGGCACACCGAGTTCCTTCGCAAGCCGGGCAGGCTCAATCGCAAGGCCCCGCTTGCGCGCGAGGTCGCTCATGTTGAGGCTCACCACCATCGGCAGGCCGATGCGCCGCACGCGCAGCGCGAAGCGCAGATGGCGGCGCAACTGCGTCGCGTCGAGCACGCAGACGACAAGGTCGGGAAGCCGCTCGCCGGGCATCTCCCCGCGAAGCACCGCGGCGGTCACGGCTTCATCCGGAGACCGCGGCTCGAGCGCGTAGGTTCCGGGCAGATCGAGCAGCTGCACCATGCGGCCGGCAGGTGTCTGGAACTGGCCGAGCTTGCGCTCGACGGTCACGCCAGCGTAGTTGGCGACCTTCTGACGCGCTCCGGTCAGGAGGTTGAAGAGCGAGGTCTTACCGCTATTGGGCTGGCCGACGAGCGCAACCCGCGGAGCCCCAAGCGCCGCTGCAGCCATGACTTACACGGGCGGCAGGTGCACCAGCACGCTCTCGGCCTCGGCGCTGCGCAACGCGAACGTCGTGCCGCCAACACGGACCGCAAGCGGTCCGCCGGCGAAGCCGCTTGCGAGGACGGTGACCCTCTCGCCATCCAGAAAGCCGAGCTCACGCAGGCGCACCGGCAGGTTTTCAGCAGCGCCCGATATCGGCCGAACGCCGGCAACAGCCGCGGTCCGCCCGATCGGCATTCTGGCGAGCGCCAGCACCGCCGCGACCACACCCATGATGTTTTCTCCGCTTTCTGCAATGCAACAAGATTAACGTCCGGACCGTGCTGCGCGCCTTGATGCAGAGCAAACTAAATAGCAATCATTCTCATTTAGGACGCCTCGGGGCTCGGCTGGGACCGGCGCATCGCCAATAGGGCGACACCGGCCAGCAACAGCGCGGTCACGATCGCCGGCGTGTTTCCGAAGCGAAGAAAGGGCGTGAGGCCCTTTGTGCCATGCACCTGGCCGTCGAGCGCCGCGGCCGTGTCGAACGGCAGACTTGCGGTCACCGAGCCGCGCGCATCGATGATGGCCGTCGCACCGGTATTGGTCGCGCGCAGCATCGGGTGCTGCGTTTCGAGGACCCGCATCCTGGAGATCTGCAGGTGCTGCGGCAGTGCGATGGAGTCGCGGAACCAGGCGAGGTTCGACATGTTCAGCATGATCGTGGGCGCCTGCTCCGGGTCGTGCCAGGCGCGACGGATCACGTGGCCGAACAGGTCTTCGTAGCAGATGTTCACGGCAATGCGCTGACCCGCGAGTTTCATCGGGATCTGCCGATCGCTGCCGCGCTGCTGGTCGCCGATCGGCATCTGCATCAGATCGACAAACCAGCGAAAGCCCCACGGGATGAACTCACCGAAGGGCACGAGCTGCTGTTTGCTGTAGCGCTGCCACGCCTGCGCATCGGGCGCGTGACCGACCGCGCTGTTGAAAAACGCATCCCCCGGCTCCTCGATGAACACGCCAAAGATCAGCGCGCTTCGGCGTTCCCTTGAATAGTCACGGAAGGCCTCGAGCGCCTCCGGCGGGACAAATTCGATCGGCACCGGGAACACGGATTCCGGCAGGGCAACGAGATCGGCCCTTGCCCCCTGCATCAGCGCCCAGTGATCCTCGAATGCGCGCACCAGCCCCTCGACCGTGAACTTCTGCTCCTGCGGAATATTCGCCTGCACCAGCTTCACACTGATCGGAGCGCCGGCCGGCTCGGTCCAGCGCAGCGGGCTCGCCGCCAGTCCGCCCCCCAGCGCAATCACCAGCACGCCGGCACTCCAGAGGTAGCCCCGGACGCCGCGTACTGCCAGCGGCAACGATCAGCAGCGCCAGCGCGCCCGCGATCAGCGCGGCGACGAGGGTCACGCCGTAGACCCCGACGAGGGGCGCAAATCCCGCCAGCGGTCCATCGGTATGCGCGTACCCGCTGGCAAGCCATGGAAAGCCGGTAAGCAGCGTCCCACGCAGCCACTCGGACAGCGTCCAGGTGGCCGGAAGCATCAGCGCCACTCGCGCAAGAGGTTGCCCGACGAAGGCGTGCGCGGTTCCCAGCGCGAGGGCCGGATAAAGCGCGAGGAACGCGCAGAACGCGGCGGTGGCAAGCGCCGCCAGCACGGCAGGCATCAAGCCGTACACATGCATGCTGATGTACACCCATGACACGCCGACGCCGAACCAGCCCAGCCCGAAGGCGAAGCCCAGCGACGCCGCCTGGCGCCAGCCCTGCGCACGAGACGCGGCGGCAAAGAGCGCAGCCAGCGCAAGCACTTGCAGCCATGGCAGGTTCCACGGCGCGAAGGACAGCGCATGGATGGCGCCGAGCGCGAACGCGATCGCGACCAGCGCGAGGGGCTTCAACATGCGGGAGAAAGGCAGGCGGCGAGCGGACGCTCGCCATTAAGCCGGATGGCGCTGTTCGTCGTCCTCGAAGAACTCTCGGACCACCGTCTTGGGCAACCGGCTCACCAGGAACAGGTGCGGCTGGCGGGCATCGGCACGCAGGACTTCAAACCGCAGATCGCCGACCTCGACCGCGTCGCCGCGCTTGGGCACGCGCCCGACGTGATGGGTGATCAAACCGCCAATCGTGTCGAACTCGGCGTCCGGATAGTCGGTGCCGAAAGCTTCGTTGAACTGGCTGATCTCGGTCAGCGCCCTTACGCGGTACTTGTCGCCTTCTTCGGCGATGATGGCGTCGTCGCTCTCGTCGAAGTCGTATTCGTCCTCGATGTCGCCGACGATCTGTTCGAGCACATCCTCGATCGTGATCAGTCCGGCCACACCGCCGTATTCGTCAACGACGATCGCGATGTGGTTGCGATTGGCGCGGAAGTCGCGCAGCAGCACATTGAGCGCGCTTGCTTTCCGGAATGAAGACCGCCGGCCGCAGACTGGCACGCACGTCGTAATCGGTCTCGGTGTAGTAGCGGAGCAGATCCTTCGCCAGCAGGATGCCGATCACATGATCGCGGCTGCCATCGATCACCGGGAACCGCGAATGGGCCGGTCTCGATGACGAACGGAATCCATTTGGCCGGCGGCTCCGAGATATCGACGACATCCATCTGCGGCCGCGGGATCATCAGGTCGCGCGCACGCAGTTCCGAGCACCTGCAGCACGCCCTCGATCATCGACATCGCGTCGGCGTCCATGAGGTTGCGCTCGTGCGCATCGTGCAGCGCCTCGAGCAGTTCCTCGCGGTTCTCGGGTTCGCGGAAGATGAACGCCGACAGGCGTTCGAGCAGGGACTTGGCTTTATGGCGGCGACTGGAGCCGCCAGATGACGGGTCTGACATCGATCGGGGACGGGTCGACGGGGCAACTGCCGAGGCCACCCTCAAGTGGCGACGCGGCCAGAATACACGACGGGGTTCTCTATGGCGTGACGCGATCACGCACGACTTCCCTAATTATTGACGCGTTTGTCAGTGTTCACTTTCGGCGAACCGCAGCGGCTCACTTACGTGAGCTTTCCGTGAGCGTGCCTGCGCGCGATCCGCACGTCATGTCTCGAGGAGGTCCGCCGCGCGACTTCCCGAATGCCGTTGAGTGCCGTTGCGCCGTGGCTGGCGCCCTGCGCGCTAGATCACGTACGGATTGTCGAAGCCGAGTCGCGCGAGCGTTTCGATCTCGCGCTTTTCCATCGCTCGCGCCGGGCCCGCATCGCTCATGCTCATGGCCGAGCGCGTGCAGCGTGGCGTGGACCACCAGGTGAGCAAGCTGGGCTCGCAACGTCCGGCCTGAGGCGCGTGTCGCCCGCCGCACCACCGACGGACAGATGACGATGTCCGCCGCGACCCGCGGTGACTGCGCATAAGCGAAGGTCAGGACGTCGGTCGCGTAATCCTTGCCGCGGAAGTCGCGATTGAGTCGGCGCGCTTCGCGCGCATCGACAAAGCGCAGCGCGATTTCGGCGTCGCGGTCGAGTGCGGCCGAGATCCAGCGCAACAGCGTCGCGCGCGATGGCAACCCCTCGAAGCGATTTCGCCCCTGGATCGTCAGCTCGACGGCCGGCATCAGCGGCGTCGACGTGTCGCGGCCGTATCGTCCTCGCCGGCGGCCTCGGCGCGCGCCTCGGCGGCCTCGTAGGCTTCGACGATGCGTCCGACCAGCGGGTGACGTACGACGTCTGCCGCGGTGAAGTAGGTGAATGCCATGCCGCGCACTTCGGCGAGTACATGCTGCGCCTCGATCAGACCGCTGGCGGTGCCGCGCGGCAGGTCGATCTGCGTGACGTCGCCGGTCACGACCGCCTTGGAGCCGAAGCCGATGCGCGTGAGAAACATCTTCATCTGTTCGCGCGTGGTGTTCTGCGCTTCGTCGAGGATGACGAATGCCTGGTTCAGCGTGCGGCCGCGCATGTACGCGAGCGGCGCGATCTCGATGGTCTGTCGCTCCAGCAGGCGCTGCGTCTTGTCGAATCCGAGCAGGTCGAACAGAGCGTCGTAGAGCGGCCGCAGGTACGGATCGACTTTCTGCGCCAGGTCGCCCGGCAGAAAGCCGAGCCTTTCACCGGCTTCGACCGCGGGACGGGTCAGCACGATGCGCTTGACGACGTCGCGCTCGAGCGCGTCGACGGCCGCGGCGACAGCGAGGTAGGTCTTGCCGGTGCCGGCGGGCCCGATGCCGAACGTGATGTCGTGCGCCAGCATCGCCGTGATGTAGTCGCGCTGGCGCGGCGTACGGCCGTGCAGGTCACTGCGGCGCGTATGCAGTTGCGGCTGACCTTCGCCTTCCTCGGTCGGCGCCACGCGCTCACCGCGCCGGCCACGCTGCTCGACGAAGTAGAGCTGGATGTCATCGACCGAGACCGGACGGCCGGTGCGGCGCGCCCGCTCGAGGAAATATTCGAGCACGGTCGACCGCCGCCTGCGCGTTGTCGGACGCCCCCTCGACGCGGAACTGGTGGCCGCGGCGGGCGATCGCCACGTCGAGCTCGGTCTCGACCTGCCGCAGATTGGCGTCCAGCGGTCCGGTGACGTTGGCGAGGTCGTCGTTGTCGACGTCCGTCGCGAACGTCAGGACCTTTTTCGCGGTAGAGCTGCGTTGCGGGCACGCGTCGAGTTTAGACCCCGGTACGGATCAGCGGTGCCTTGAGCGCCTCGCTCAATGTCTCCGCCGCCTCGGCGTAGTGCGCGCGGGTTTCCGCGGACAGCCCCGGCTTCGCCGCAGCCGCGACCAGCCAGCCGTGCAGTTGCCGTGCATCCTGACGCATCAGCGAGCGCGCGTCTGCCGGGTACGCGGCAGACGAACCGAGGATCGCGCCGGCAAGCCGACGCAGGTGTTCGCGCTGCAGATTTCGCCGCAGCACGACGACTCGGAGCCGCTGCGCGCCTCGTCCCAGATCGCCAGTCTGCAGCGTCCCGTACAGCTCGTCCAGTGACAGCGCATCGCGCGGCTTGCCCGCCATCTCGGCGTTGACGAGCACACGTCGGCGCCACCACCGGCCCCATCAGCCGGTAAAGGACATCGCGCTGCACCGCCAGCACGCGGTCCGGCAGCGCCATCTCGAACATCGAGGTCTGCTGCGCGTACGGCAGTTCCTGCCGTTCGAGCCGGTCGCTCGCCAGCTTGCGCAGAAACTGCGGAGAGACCTTGAAGCTGTCGCTCTTGAATAGCCCCAACGTGATGACGGCCAGAGCTTCGCGCTGCTGCTTGAGCGAGGCCGGTGTGATGGGCAGGCGCGAACTGCCGGCGGTGTCGTTCTGGATCTCCGCCCCGCCGACGTACTTCGCTGCCTGCGTCATCGCCAGCGCCGACTGGTTCAGGCCGGAAAGGAACCGGCGGCGCAGCACGGCGTAGCTTTCATCCGGCGCCAGCGCGCGGGCTTCCAGGCGCTGCCACAGTTCCTGCGTCAGCAGGACTCGCTTGCGGTAGAACGCGAGCGGGTCGGAGCCCAGGTCCCAGACATTCGCCGTGCGGGTCGATCGCGGCCGACGCATCCGCATCGGTCGCAAAGGCGAGCTGCGGTTCACTTGCACGAGCGGCGATCGTCGTTGAGCTACGGCGTTTTCCTGCTCGGCTTCGAGCGGCTTGTAGGCGTATTCGATCGCCCAGTAATCGTAGGCGCCCGAGCGCCGTCGCGTAGTACTGCCCCTGGGGCTCGCCCTCTAGTGCGATGTTCGCCGGCGGGTAATCCATCACCGAGCCGATCAGGCCCGCGGTGGCGGTGTACTTGGCGTCGGTGAGCTGCTTCGGCGAGTTGACCGTCGATGCGCGGAAGTTGTGCGCGAGGCCGAGCGTATGGCCGACCTCGTGCATCGTCACCCAGCGGATGAAGTCGTTGACGAAGGCGTCGGCCTGCGGACTGTCCGGCTCGATCTCACCGCGTGCCTCGAGCAGCGCCAGCGTGTATCCGAGCTCGCGCACGGCCAGATCGCGGAGCATGCATTGCGCGTGCGATGCCGCCGCGTCCTGCGGCTCGACACGGATGTCGCCGGTGGCTTCGTCGTACACGCTCTGTGTAGCCCATCTCCTCACTGCGCTGGAAGCGGGCACTGCGCACGAAGTTCGCGTCCCAGCCGAGGTCCGCATCCAGGATCTCGCCGGTGCGCGGATCGACGTGCGACGGGCCGATCGCGCCATACGATCGGTCGCGCGGTCGATCTGCCAGCGGACTGACGAGTAGCCGGTCTCGAGCAGATCGACGTCGGAGTCGTCCGGCTGCTGCTTGACGACGACGGCGTCCCTGAATCCGACCTTTTCGAACGCCTTGTTCCACTCCAGGATGCCGGCACGGATCGGCTCTCGATACTTCTCCGGAATCTCGTTCGACAGCCAGAAGGTGATCGGCTTCACCGGCTCGGAGATCGCGTCCGCCGGATCCTTCTTCTCAAGCCGCCAGCGATGCACGTAGTGCCGGACCGGTGACAGCTTCGCTTCGGTGCCGAAGTCGAACACCGACGTCGTGAAGTGACCGATGCGCGAGTCGGCCAGCCGCGGCTGCATCGGCGTCTCCGGCAGCTTGCTGAACGTATACAGATAGCCGAGGAACAGGCTGCGCGGGTCCTCGAGCACGTCGGGCGCCGGGAAGAACGGCGGCGGTACGCCGCCCGGCATGGCTCGGGGCGCCGGCAGCGGAATGCGCGGCTGCGCGTAGTGCGCAGTCACGTCGAACACCGTGCGCTCGGCATTCGTCTTGGCCGACGTGATGTAGCGAATTGCGCACGTCGAACGAGAAACTGTTGCGATACTCGCGCTCGATCACGTGCGATGCCGCGCGGGATGTCGGCGAGCAGCAGCGCGTTGGCCTCGATCAGCACCGACTTGCGCTCAGGATGCGGCGCGCTCACGACCGGCGCCGAAGCCAGCAGACTGTCGGAGTACGCATTGCGGACCGCGCGTTCTTCGGGCGTGCCCGCGCGCGCGACGAAGCGCGTGTTCCGCGCCAGCAGCTGCATGTTGCCGGCGGCCTTGCGGAACTGGCCGATGTACTCGCCGCCCGTTGCGAACCAGGCCCCCTGCAGACCGCCGATCAACAGGCGCTCGCCCAGTCCGCGCGTGAGGCTGATCGAAACAAAGAACGGCTTGTCGAGCAGCTCGGCCGGGACTTCGATCCAGGTCTTGTCGTCCTTCTGTCCACAGCGGGAAACAGTCCGGCGGTCTGCTTGGCGCCCTTGATGACTTCAGCGAACGGTCGCAATGACCCTGCGGCCGTGGGCGAAGCGGCTGAAGCAGCGGCAGGCCTTGCGGCTTCGAGGTTGCAGCCGCCGGCGCGGTGTGAGGTGCCGCCGTCGTGAGGGGCGCGACGCGCGGGCTTGGCATCCTGGGCCGCGTCCGGCGTCCGCACGGTTGCGCACGCCGACAGCAGCGCTGCCGAAAACAGCGCGAAGAGCAAACGGCCGCGCGTCGACGGCCCGTTCAGAGTCTTCATTGTCCTGCTCCCCATCTTCCCGCCGAACTGCTTCGAGGCAGTCTCGATGATCTGCGCTATCCGAATCGCGAGAACTCACGCGTCGATCGCGTGCAACTTCGACCTTCCCATCTGTTCGTTCACGATGGCCTCGCCGCGCAACGAATGCGGCAATGCCCGGGTCACCCGCACGTCGATCATCCGACCGATCGAGCTTGCGGACGGCGACCGCTGAAATTGACGATCCGGTTGTTCTCGGTGCGCCCCATCAACTCGGCGCCATCCTTGCGTGAAGGACCTTCGACGAGGATGCGCTGTGTCGTTCCGACCATCGTTTCGCTGATCGCCGCGGCGTTCGCGTTCAATGCCGCCTGCAACCGCTGCCAGCGCGCGCGAGCTTGACGGCGTGTGGCGTGTCGTCCGCCAGGTCGGCCGCCGGCGTGCCGGGACGCTTGCTGTAAACGAAGCGAAACGACGCATCGAAGCCGATGTCGTCGATCAGCGTCATCGTCTTCTCGAAGTCGGCTTCGCTCTCGCCGGGGAAACCGACGATGAAGTCGGACGACAGGGAGATTTCCGGGCGCACCTGGCGCAGCCGACGGATGATCGACTTGTATTCGAGTGCGGTGTAACCCCGCTTCATCGCCGCGAGCACGCGGTCGCTGCCTGCCTGCACCGGAAGGTGCAGGTGGCTGACCAGCGTCGGTACCCGGGCGTAAACATCGATCAGCCTCTGCGTGAATTCCTTCGGGTGGGATGTCGTGTAGCGGATGCGCTCGATGCCCGGCACCTCGGCCGACATGTTCGAGCAGCAGCGCGAAATCGGCGTCTCCGAGCTGCTCGCCGAGCGCGCCGCGGTACGCGTTGACGTTCTGGCCCAGCAGCGTCACTTCCTTCACGCCGTGGTCGGCGAGGTCGGCCACTTCGGTCAGCACGTCCTCGAACGGGCGCGAGATCTCCTCGCCTCGCGTGTACGGCACGACGCAGAAGCTGCAGTACTTGCTGCAGCCTTCCATGATCGACACGAATGCGCTCGCGCCTTCGACGCGCGGCGGCGGCAGGTGGTCGAACTTCTCGATCTCGGGAAACGAGATGTCGACCTGCGGACGGCCGGTGCGACGCCTGGCTTCGATCAACTGCGGCAGGCGATGCAGCGTCTGCGGCCCGAACACGACATCGACGTACGGCGCGCGCGCCACGATCGCAGCGCCTTCCTGGCTCGCCACACAGCCGCCGACGCCGATCACCAGCTCGGGCTTCAGCTGCTTCAGATGCTTGATCCGCCCAAGGTCCGAGAACACCTTTTCCTGGGCCTTTTCGCGCACCGAGCAGGTATTGAAGAGGATGACATCGGCGTCCTCGGCATTGTCCGTCGGCATCAAACCATCGGCCGCATGCAGTACGTCGGCCATCTTGTCCGAGTCGTACTCGTTCATCTGGCATCCGAACGTGCGGATGTAGAGCTTGGCGGATTTCATGGTCGCGAGCCGGTGTAGAGCCGGTGGCGAAGGGACGGCAGATTGTACGAGGCGATGGCCCGGCAGCGCCAGAACTCAGGCGCTCAACGCTCGGCCGGGAGGACCCAGACCTGGTTTACCAGCCCGGTTGCGTCGGTCTTGTACCGGACACGCGAACTCGCCGGCAGCTGGTTCGGCGTAATGGTCAGGTTGCTCGGGTTGTAGATGCGCGCACCGGGAGCGAGCCGCATCGCCGTGCCGTCGATCGTGACCTCGGGCAGTTGGCCGGTCGTCATCGTGCCAAGCCGCGAGCCATCGGCCTGCACCTTGGTCTGGCTACCGCAGCCCGTCGCGAGCGCCAGGGTCGCTGCAAGAGAACAAGAGACAGTCTCAGGCGCATGGTGGGCAAGAAGGAAAGTGGTGGCGGATCAGGGACTCGAACCCCGGACACAAGGATTATGATTCCTCTGCTCTAACCAGCTGAGCTAATCCGCCGCGGGCGCGAATTATCTGCGCTTCGCAGTGTCGGGGTCAAATCGCTCGGCGATCAAGCCGGCCTCGCGCCAGAGCGCGTTGAAGTGATGCACCGGCCCGTGGCCTTGGCCCACCGCCAGTTCGTCCGCATGCTCCAGTGCCTGAGTGAGATAGGCCTTGGCCCGTCGCGCCGCCGTCGGCACGTCCGGACTCTGAGGGATCAGCGTCGCCAGCGCCGATGAAAGCGTGCATCCGGTGCCGTGCGTATTGCGAGTAGCAACGCGCGTGGCTTTGAGTTCGATCATGCGATCGCCGTCGTGCAGCAGGTCGGTCGCCTCGCTGCCGCCTGCATGTCCGCCTTTCAGCAGAACCCAGCGCGTGCCGCTGCCGCTCATCAGCAGGCGCAGCCGTTCCGCGGCTCGGGTCATCTCCTTCGGCGTTTCCGGCGGACGCGTTCCGAGCAACACGCCTGCCTCCGGCAGATTCGGCGTAAGCACCGTGGCCAGCGGCAGCAAGTGCTTCGCGCAGCGCTCCGACGGCGGACTTGTCGAGCAAAGGGTCGCCGCTCTTCGCCACCATGACCGGGTCGAGCACGAGCGGAGCCAGCGCCCAATGTGCGAGTCGATCGGCGACGATCCCGATGACCGGCGCCTGTCCGACCATGCCGATCTTCGTCGCATCGATGCGCACGTCGGCGAGCAGCGTATCGATCTGTTCTCCGACGAACGACGGCGTCACGGGAAGCACTCCGGTCACCGCACGCGTGTTCTGTGCGGTCAGCGCTGCGACGACCGCGCAGGCATAGCCGCCGAGTGCGCTAATGGCCTTGACGTCGGCCAGAACGCCGGCACCGCCGGAGGGATCGACACCGGCGATCGTCAGGATGTTGGGGATCGCTCGTTTCATAACTTGTGCAGGCAGTTCCAAGCGTCGCTAGCTTGACATGATTTCGCTCCGGCTCATATATTACTGACCGGTCAGTTAACGAAAATCTTCGCTAATACAATGGCTTGCAGGCTCTCACCACCTTCCCGAGCAGCTTCGAATGGCTGTTCCGACACGAATGACTCTCTCGCACAATGCAGGCAGGACATCCAAGCCGCGCTGGGAGCGGCGCAAAGACGCGCGCCCCGCCGAACTCATCGCCTCCGCACTCGAACTCTTCGTGGAAAAAGGTTACGCCGGTACGCGGCTGGACGATGTGGCTGCGCACGCGGGCGTATCCAAGGGCACGCTGTACCTCTACTTCGAAAACAAGGAAGACCTGTTCAAGGCGGTCGTCCGCGACAACGTCGTCGCCAGAATGAGTGAGTCCGCCGACGAGGCGCTCCGGTTCGACGGTTCGAGCGCAAAGTTGCTGCGTCATCTGATGACGTCGTGGTGGCGTGACTACGGTGACAGCAAGGCAGGCGGCCTCGGCAAGCTGATCGTGGCCGAGAGCGGCAACTTTCCCGAGATCGCACGATTCTTCCTTGAAGAGGTGATCGAGCCATGGCACGCGCTGCTCGCGGCGGCGATCGCGCGCGGCGTCGAACGGCGCGAGTTCCGCGCCGTCGACCCCGCGCTGCTGGCCCGTGTGGTCGCCGCTCCGCTGGTGATGCTGTCGCTATGGAAGCGCTCGTTCGGTCCGTGCAGCCCGCAGCCGATCGATGCCGCGACCTACATCAATGCGCACATCGACATGGTGCTGGCCGGCCTGCGACCCGGCTGAACGTCGGCCTGATGCGACAGAGCGCATGAATCGTGGATTGAACCGCAGCACTTCAGCAAAGTGGCGCTGATAGACTTTCGCGCTGTTGTGCCGCAGCCATAAGCCGCGGTCACGCACAGGGATCAGCAATGCAGCCAATGGATTTCGAGAAGGCGCGCTTCAACATGGTCGAGCAGCAAGTGCGGCCGTGGGATGTGCTCGACCAGTCCGTGCTCGACCTCCTTTGGGTCGTCAAACGCGAAGACTTTGTTCCGCCCGAGTACCGCGCACTCGCCTTTTCCGACATGGAGATTCCGCTGCGGGTCGACGGCATCGATACCGGCGAGACCATGTGGGCGCCGAAGCTGGAAGCCCGTGTGCTGCAGGAGCTCGCGATCAGGCGGCACGAGAATGTCCTGGAAATCGGGACCGGCTCCGGTTACCTCTCGGCGCTTCTCGCCCACAAGGCGAACCAGGTCGTGTCGGTCGAGATCGATCCCCGCCTGCAGTCTTTCGGCGCGGCCAACCTGGCACGCGCGGGTGTTCACAACGTCCGGCTCGAAGCAGGCGATGGAAGCCGCGGCTGGGCCGGCAAGGCGCCGTACGACGTCATCGTGGTGACCGGCTCGTTGCCCGTCCTTCCCCAGTCGATGCGCAGTCAGCTGAAGCTGGGCGGTCGGCTGGCTGCGGTGGTCGGTGAAGACCCGGTCATGTCGGCCGAAATCGTGACTCGCGTCTCCGAGTCCGGCTACGACACGGTGAAGCTCTTCGAGACCCGGCTCAAGCCGCTGCGCAATGCCGAGCGGCCGTCGAGCTTCCGGTTTTGATGAAGTCCGTCTCCGCGCAGGAGCTGTCCGCCTGGCTCGCCGATGAAGGCCGCACGTCGCCACAGCTGCTTGATGTGCGTGAACCGTGGGAGTCGCAGATCTGCCGTATCGAGGGATCGGACCTTGTGCCGATGCGGCTGCTGCCGGAAAAGCTGCACGAACTGGATACGGCGCAGCCGATCGTCTGCATCTGTCACCACGGCGGTCGCAGCATGCACGTGGCGATGTTTCTGGCGCGCCAGGGATTTGAGAACGTTTACAACCTGACCGGCGGAGTCGATGCCTGGGCCCGCCAGGTCGATACGGCCATGCCGACTTACTGAAGCTGGAGACCACCATGTCGCTTTCTACCCGCCTGTTTGCATTGCGGCCGATCGCTGCTGCACTGGCGAGCGCCTGCGCCTTAACGTTGCCATTCAGCGGGCCGGCAAGCGCGCAGGTCCCAAGCCCGTCCGCGGACACCCGCGAACTGCTGGAAGTGGCGAAGCGCCTGCCGCGCAACGACCTGCTGCAGATCTATCGCGAAGCCGTGGCGAACGACGCCGCGTACGCGGCCGCGCGTTATCAGCAACAGGCCGCGCAGGAACGTGTGCCGCAGGCCCGCGCCGGTCTGCTGCCGAACGTCGGTCTCACGGGCCGTACCGACACCAACACCTACCAGTCGACCGAACCCGACATCGGCAACACCTTTAGCGTCTATGGCGGCGGCGTGAACCTGACGGTTCCGCTCTACCGCCCACAGAACTGGGAAGCGCTGGAACAGGCCAAGATCGCCGTGATGGCGGCCGACCTCACGCTGCAGCAGTCCTCGCAGGACCTGACGCTGCGCGTGGCGACAGCCTACTTCAATGTGCTGGCTGCGGTCGATCAGCTGATCGCCCTGGACGCCGCGAAGCGCGCCACGCTGGAGCAGCTGCAGCAGGCGAGGCGTGAGTTCGAAGTCGGCACCAAGACCATCATCGACACCAACGAAGCGCAGGCCCGCTACGACCAGATCGTCGCGCAGGAACAGGTCGCGCTCGGAACACTGCTCGTCCGCCGCAGCGAGTTGCAGACGATCATCGGCCGCGATCTCGGTACTCTGGCGCCGCTGCGCGATCGGCCCAATCTGGCCACGCCGCAACCCGCAGACATCATGCAGTGGGTGCGCTCGGCCGAGGACACGAGCTATGCGGTGCAGATCGCACGCGCCAACTATGAGATTGCGTCGCGCGAAGTCAGGCGCCAGCGCGACGCCCACAAGCCGACACTCGACGTGGTCGGCGGCTACAACGTCAACAAGTTCAACGGCACGCAATCGAGCACGTTGATCGATCCGCGCATCAATACCGGCACGGTGGGCCTGCAGCTCAACCTGCCGATCTATGAGGGCGGAATCGTGCAAAGCCGCGTGCGCGAGGCGCTTTCGCTGCAGGACCGCTCGAACGCCGAGCTCGAGTCGGCGCGCCGTAACTCCGCCAACGCCGCGCGCGATGCGTTTACCGGCGTGAACTACGGTCTGGCGCAGGTGCGCGCCCTCGAGTCTGCCGAAGTGTCCGCCCGCACGCAGCTCGACTCGACGCAGCTGGGCTACCAGGTCGGAGTCCGTATCCTGCTCGACGTGCTGAACGCAACGACACAGCTGGTGCAGACGCAGCGCGACCTCAAGCGGGCACGCTATGACTTCCTGCTCGCGGCGTTGCGCCTGAAGGCGTCGACGGCCGCACTCACGGACGAGGACGTGGCCGGCGTGAATGCCCTATTGGAAGACAAGGCCCTGCCACTGACGGTGCCGGATGTACTCGCGCCGGAGCGCACGCCGAGGTCGCTGGTCCCGCCGGCGAACCCGCCTGCGCGAACAGCGCCCGTGAACGGCACCGCAGCGCCTGCGACGCCGGCGACGCAGCCTCCGGCGACGAATGGCGGATCGCCCGCCAAGGGCGCGAAGCCGACCCGGGCCAAGCGCCGCTAGCGTTCCGCCGGCCGCGAGCGCGCCGCGTCGATCAGCGGAGCGATGTGCTCGACCGCGCGTGCGGTTGCCCCACGGTGCTTCTGCGCGAACTGCATTCCCGCCTGACTCATGCGCTCGCGGCGCCTCGCATCGCTGACGATCGCCAGCATGGCCTGTACCACATCGGTTGCGTCCCTGACGCGCACGGCCGCTCCCGCGGCCACCGCGTCATCGGTCGCCTGCGCGAAGTTGAACGTGTGAGGACCGACGATCGCAGGGACACCGACGGCGCAGCCTTCAATCAGGTTCTGTCCGCCGAGGGGTAGCAGGCTGCCGCCGATGTAGGCCACGTCGCTGGAGGCGTAGTACATCGCCATCTCGCCCATCGAGTCACCAAGCCAGACGGCGTCGGACGCCGCGTTGCCCTGTATCACCCACTCGCTGCAGCTGGAACGACGCACGACGACGCGGCCACGCGCGCTGATCGCGCGCGCCACTTCATCGAAGCGCTGCGGATGCCGCGGCACGATCAACACGATCGGGCCGCCCGACGCTAAGAGCGCCCTGCTGCTGCAGCGCGTCCAGCAGCATGGTTTCCTCGCCTTCGCGCGTGCTCGCAAAGAGAAGCACCGGGCGATCGCCGGCAGATCGCCGAAACGCACGGCCGCGTTCGACCAGAGCCTCGTTCGGCGTGTAATCGAACTTGAGGTTACCGGCGACCTCGACGCTGCCGGCGCCGACACGTCGCATGCGATCGGCGTCGGCTTCGGTCTGCGCCAGAACGCGCGTGAAGCAGGCGGCCGTTTCGCGGATCAACGCCGGCGCCCATCGCGCCTTGGCAAGGGACCGTTCCGATAGCCGTGCGTTGACCAGCACCATCGGGACGCCGGCCGCGCGCGCCTCCGCGAGGAGATTCGGCCAGGTTTCGGTTTCCATGCCGAGGCCGATGATCGGCATGTAGGCCCTGAGGAACCGCCGGACCGCAAACGGCATGTCATAGGGCAGGTAGACCTGGTCGATGCGGCCGGGCCAGAGCGCCGCCAGCTCCGCGCCGGTGGCGCGGCCTGTCGGCGTCATGTGGGTCAGCACAAAGCGATGGTGCGGATAGCGATTGGCGAGCGCCTCGATGAGCGGCCTGGCGGCCCGCGTCTCGCCGACGGAAACCGCGTGCACCCAGATCCGCGGCTCCGTGCGCGCGTCGTCTGGATAACGCGCCCAGCCAAAGCGCTCGCCCCAGTGCGCGCGGTACTCCGGCTGCTTGCGCGAGCGCCAGAGGAGGTAGAGCGCGGCGAAGGGCATCGCCGCCCAGACCACCAGCGTGTAGGCGAAGCGGGCGGTGCTCATCGACCGTCGCCGAGAACCGTGGCCGTGGCGGCGATCACGTCGTCGACCGTCGGCTGCTGCGTGACACCGCCGAGACTGCGCACCGGGCCGTCACCCACCAGACCGACCAGCCTCGGGTCGTAATCGCAATAGATGCCGACCGTCGGACGTCCCAGCGCGGCGGCGAGGTGCGTGAGCCCGGTGTCGAGGCCGACGACGACGCTTGCTCGGGCGAGCGCGGATGCAATCACGTCGAGTGGCGAACGCGGCGCCACCACGCAGTCTTGCATGGCGGCCGCGAGTCGCGTTGACGCGTTGCTGTTCTTCCGGCGCACCCCAGAACAGCACACTTCGCAGGCCGCGGCTCGGCAAGCCAGCGTTCGAGCGCGATCCATCGCTCCTCCGGCCAGAGCTTCGTCGCACGGCTCGCATTGGCCAGCAGCACCGCGTACTCGCCGTCGATGAGCGTCTCATGCGCGGCCGGTGCCGCGAGGTCAAAGTGCGGGCGGCCCTGCACCGTGTAGCCGAAGACGGCTGCACCGAGCCTGCGGCAGCGCTCGACTGCATGCACCTCGCGCGAGACGCCGATCGGTCGCGTATAGAACGTCGCGGCGACCCGCTCGCGTGCCGAGTCGGACGACGGGCCGGCAACCGGCGCGCGCGCCCAGCGCGACATCCAGGCACTTTTCAGGAGTCCTTGCGCGTCGATCACCCAGTCGTAGCCGACGGCTCGCAGATCCCGCTTTCACGCCGGCGACCTCGCGCCACGTCTGCGGCTGCAGCAGCGCCGTTCGCCAGCGTCTCAGCGCGACACGATGAACGTGCCGTACGTGTCGACTCATCGCCGGGATTGCCGCGAAACTCTCCTCGACCAGCCAGTCGATGTGCGCCTCCGGTGCCGCAGCCGCGAGGTCCGCAGCCAACGGCAGCGCATGCACGACGTCGCCCATCGACGACGTCTTGACGATCAGGATCCGCACGGAGCGGGATTGTGCCGCAGACCGGGCGCGCGGCCCTTAATGACGATAACCGTTCGGATTGGCGCTCTGCCAGCGCCAGCCGTCGGCACAGGCTTCTTCGATCGTGCGCAGGGCTTCCCAGCCGAGCAGCTTGCGCGCGAGCGACGGGTCGGCCCAGCACGATGCGACGTCGCCCTCGCGCCGGCCGGCCACGGCATGCGTCACCGTGCGCCCGGACGCGCGCTCGAACGCGCGCACCATCTCGAGCACGCTCGTGCCGCGTCCCGTGCCCAGGTTGATCGGGATGAATCCCGCGTGCGACTGGCCGTAGGTGATGCCGGCGACATGACCCAGTGCGAGATCGACAACGTGCAGGTAATCGCGCACGCCGGTGCCATCGGGTGTCGGCCAGTCGCCGCCCCAGATGTTCAGCTTGTCGAGCTTGCCGATGGCGACCTGGGCAATGTAGGGAAAGAGATTGTTCGGCACGTCCTGCGGGTCCTCGCCGATCATGCCGCTCGGGTGCGCACCGACGGGGTTGAAGTAGCGCAGCGACACCGCGCTGCGCGCCGCATCGGCCGCGCACCAGTCACGCAGGATCTGCTCGACCATCGCCTTCGTGTGCCCGTACGGGTTGACGGGGCGGATCGGCGACGTCTCAGTGAGCGGCAGGCTCTCGGGAACGCCGTAGACGGTCGCCGACGAGCTGAAGACAATGCGATGGACATCCTTGGCGTCCATCGCTTCCAGCAGCGCCAGCGTGCCGCCGACATTGTTGTCGTAGTACTCGACCGGCTGGCTCACCGATTCGCCGACGGCTTTTAGCGCGGCAAAGTGAACGACGGCATCGATGGGTCGGTGAAACACGCGCGCCAGGACCTCGCGATCGCGCACGTCACCGTTGACCATCGTGATCCGCTTGCCGGCGATCTTCTCGACGCGCTTGACGGCTTCGGGCGAACTGTTGCTGAAGTTGTCGAGGCAGATGACATCGAAGCCCGCCGCGAGCAGTTCGATGATCGTGTGCGAGCCGATGTAGCCGGCCCCACCCGTCGCCAGAACGGCAGGGATGTGCGTCACTGCCGCTCCAGGTCGTGCGCCATGACCTTGCCCAGCTCGACCCCCGGTTGATCGAACGCATTGAGCTGCAGCAGCGTGGCCAGCATCGTCGTCTTGTGCTCATAGAGCGCCAGCAAGGCGCCCAGTACGGCCGGCGAGAGTTCATCCAGCTCAAGCACGCTGACGGCATTCACGGCCTTCGAATCCGGGTCGGGCAAGACCAGCGCCTCCGCCTGTGCGCGTGCGTTGGCCAGCAGCACGCGGTGGTGCTCCGGGTAGGCGTGATCGGCGCGCTTGACGGTGATGAGGTCGACTGCAGTGCGCATCGTGCCCTGCCGCAGCGCCTGGAAGAAGGTGTGCTGTGCGTCGGTTCCCACACCGCCCCACACCGCCTGGATCGTCGGAAGCGTCGTCAGTTCCCCGCTCGTCATCCTGCTCTTGCCCAGGCTTTCCATCTCGAGCTGCTGCAGCCACGGCACCATGCGGCGCAGCCGGTCGTCGTAGGGCAGCACGCACAGCGAGGTCGTCTGCAGCACAACCGCGTTCCAGAACGCCAGCTGCGCCAGCGTCGCCGGCAAATTGGCCTCCAGCGGCGCTTCGAGCGCGTGGCGGTCCATCGCGTGCGCGCCGGCAAGCAGCTCGTCGAAGCGGCCCGGTCCCAGGGTCACCATCGCCGGCAGCCCGATGGCACTCCACACCGAGAAGCGCCCACCGACCCAATCCCAGAGGCAGAACTGGTTCGCAGCCGGCAGGCCCAGGCTCTCCGCGGCACCGGCTTTTGCCGATACGGCCACCATGTGCTGACCGAGACCACGGCCACTGATCCCTGCCGCCGATAACCAGTCGCGCGCCGCCTGCGCGTTCAGCAGGGTTTCCCGCGTCGAAAAGCTCTTGCTCGAAACGACGAACAACGTCGTCGCGGGATCGAGTCGGGACAGCAACCGGCTGGCGGCGTGGCCGTCGACATTGCTGAGAAAGTGCGCTCGAGGACCATCGGCCGATTCCGCGAGTGCATCGCAGATCAGGCGTGGGCCGCTGTCGCTGCCGCCGATGCCGATGTTCACGATGTCGGCGATCGGTTGTCCGGTGGCTCCGCGCCACGCTCCCGAGCGAAGCTGCGCGGCGAACGAGCGCAAGCGCTGCAGTTCGGCCTGCACCGCCTGTTCGACGGTCGCCGGCGCACCCAGCCCGTCTCCCGGCGGCGCTCGCAAAGCCGTATGCAGTGCGGGTCGCTGCTCGCTGACGTTGACCAACTCTCCCGCGGCCATCGCGCGAGTAGCTGCGATCACGTCACGCACAGCGGCCAGGCGCCGGAGGAGATTCAGGCCGTCCGCGTCCACTCGCTGACGTGAAAAGTCCAGCGCGATCCCGCAGGCGCTCAACGGCTGTGCTGCAGCCGCGGCTTCGCGAAGCAGCGGCGGCGCAACCGGTCCGTCGCGCCGCCTCAGCAGCGCGCCTAGTGCCTCCGATTGCTGGTCCGGCGGTGCGCTCATGATCCTGTGGCCAATCTGCCCGCTTGACGCGGCGCCTCAGAACGGCAGGCGCGCCGTCGGCGCCACGGCCAGGATCGCTGCCCGGAACGCCGCCTGAATCCGCGCCAGCGCTTCCGGCGTGTCCCCCTCGAAGCGGAGCACAACGACCGGCGTGGTGTTGGACGGACGGGCCAGCCCGAAGCCATCGGACCATTCGGCGCGCACGCCGTCGATCGTGATCAGTTGCTCCGCTCCCGCAAAGGTGGCCTCTGTCTTCAAACGTTCGACCAGCGCAAAGTTCTCGCCCTCCGCCGTCTGCAGATGCAACTCCGGTGTCGACAGCGCACTGGGCAGTGAATCAAGTACCGCCGATGGATCCGACGAGCGCGACAGGATTTCCAGCAGTCGCGCGCCCGCATAGAGCCCATCGTCAAAGCCGGGCCACCGGTCGTTGAAGAAGAGATGGCCGCTCATCTCTCCAGCAAACGGCGCGCCAGTCTCCTTGAGCTTCGCCTTGATCAGCGAATGGCCGGTGCGCCACATCGTCGGTCGCCCGCCGTGTTGGCGGATCCAGGGTGCGAGCCGCCGCGTGCACTTGACGTCGAAGATGATTTCGCCACCCGGGTTCGCTGCCAGGATGTCCCGGGCAAACAGCATGATCTGACGATCCGGAAAGACGATCTGCCCGTCTTTCGTCACGACGCCGAGTCGATCGCCGTCACCATCGAACGCCAGACCAAGTTCCGCATCGGTATCCCGGAGCGCGCGGATCAGGTCCTGCAGGTTCTCCGGGTGAGCCGGGTCCGGATGATGGTTCGGGAACGTTCCGTCGATATCGGTGAAGAGCTCGACCACGTCGCAACCCAGCGACTTGAAGAGCGCCACCGCGGTCGGCCCCGCCACCCCGTTACCGCAGTCCACGGCGATCTTCATCGGGCGCGCGAGCGTCACCGTCGTGCGGATTCTTTCAAGGTAGGCAGGCAGCACGTCGGCCATGCGTTCTGCGCCAGGCGATTTCGCGGACAAGAGCCTGCCGCTGTCGATGCGCGTGCGCATCGCCTGAATCGATTCACCATGCAAGGTCGCGCCGGCCATCATCATCTTCAGGCCGTTGTATTCGGGCGGGTTGTGGCTGCCGGTAATCTCGACGCCGGATCCGGTCGCCAGTTCAACCGTCGAGAAGTACAGCACCGGAGTCGGCACCATGCCGACGTCGATGACATCGGTGCCCGTCGACGTGATTCCCGCGACCAGCGCGTCGCGCAGCAACGGCCCCGAGAGCCTCCCGTCCCGACCGACACAGATCGCGCTGACATGCTGCTCGGCAGCCTCCGAGCCCAGCGCCGCGCCGATCAGGCGCACAGCATCGGGCGTCAGCGTCGTCTCGACGACGCCGCGTATGTCATATGCCTTGAAGAGCGACGGCGAAACTTTGACGGGCATGGTTCTCCGTTACTTGCCTGCGGGGCGGGTGGGTGTGCGGGCTAGGGCTGGGTTGCGCTCGACGGCGCCGCCAGCATCCAGGCCAAGGTCTGCGCGGAAGTCGCCATAGGGCAGCTTGCCAAGCGCTGACTCCATTCTGCTTGAACTCCCGACCAGTCGATGCACTTCACTCGCCCGTACGAATTCCGGATTGATCCGGACTTCCAGCGTGTGACCCGAAAGCTCGGTCAACTGCTCGAGGATCCATCGCAGCGAGCGTCCCACCCCGGAGCACAGGTTCGTCATGCAGTCCGGCACCTCGGCCGTCAGCAGCCGTACGTATGCCTGCGCGATCATCCGCACGTCCGAGAAGTCGCGCACCACATCCAGGTTACCGAGTTCCACGAAGGACCGGCATTGAACGAAGTGAGCCACCAGCTTCGGCACCAGAAAGCTGCCTGCCTGACCGACACCGGTGTAATTGAATGGCCGAGCCATGACGACCGGGAGCCGATCGGCGTAGGTCCGCACCATCGCTTCCATCGCCCACTTGCTGGCTGCGTAGTGGTTGGCAGGCGCCGGCGTTGTCGCCTCGGTGATCGGTTCAACGCGCGCATTGCCGTAGATGTTGGCGCTGCTGGCGATGACAACCCGGCGCGGCCTCGTCGGGGCCGACAGAAGGGCTTCGAGAAGGTTGGTGGTTCCAACGGTGTTGACCGTATAAAAAGCGGCAGTATCGGCGTGGCCGACGAAACTCACGGCGGCGAGGTGAATCACGTAATCGGGCCGGCTCGCGTCAACTATCGCCGCAACCGACTCCGGCTTGGTCAAATCGAAGCGCGGACCGACCGTCTCGGCGTTGACGACCTCGTAGCCCGCTGGCCGTAGCGCCTCGACCACATAATGCCCGGTAAAGCCCGAGCAACCCGTCACCAGGACCCGAGCAGCGTCAGAACGAGACGCCACGGGTATTCCGCCTCAGATCCGCTTCAACCATCATCCGGCAAAGCTCTTCAAGCGTTGTGCGTGGCGCCCAGCCCAGCTTGGCCTTCGCCTTGGCCGGGTTACCGATCAGCAGGTCCACCTCAGCCGGCCGATAGAACCGTGGATTGATGCGTACCAACGTCTTGCCGCTCGACACATCGATCCCCAGTTCATCGACCCCGGAACCGCGGAAGTCGAGCTGGATGTCGACCGCCTTGAAGGCCATGCGAACGAAGTCGCGGACGGTCTCGGTGCGATTGGTCGCCAGCACAAAGGTCTCGGGCTCCGCCGCCTGCAGCATGCGGTACATGCCGTCGACATACTCTCTTGCATAACCCCAGTCGCGTTTCGCATCCAGGTTGCCCAGTTCCAGTACATCCAGCTGTCCGAGCTTGATCTTGGCCGCGCCGTCCGTGATCTTGCGAGTCACGAACTCCCGGCCTCTGAGCGGTGATTCGTGGTTGAAGAGGATCCCGCTGGCACCGAAGATGCCGTAGCTTTCGCGGTAATTCACCGTCATCCAGTGCGCGAAGAGCTTGGCCACGCCATACGGACTGCGCGGATAAAACGGCGTGTTCTCGTCCTGCGGAACAGCCTGAACCTTGCCGAACATCTCGGAAGTCGACGCCTGATAGAAGCGAGTCTTCGGATTGATGAGCCGAACCGCCTCGAGCAGGTTCAATGCGCCCAGCCCCGTAATGTGCGCGGTCGTCGTCGGCTGATCGAACGAAACGCCAACGAAGCTCTGCGCGGCCAGGTTGTAGATTTCGTCCGGCTGGGTCCGCTGGACCAGCGCGATGCTCGTGCCGATGTCCGTCAGGTCGTACTCGACCAGTTCGAGCTTCGGATGATTCTGGATGCCCAGTTCTTCGATGCGCCAGAAATTGACTGAGCTCGTTCTGCGGTAGGTCCCATAGACTTGGTAGTTCCGCTCGAGCAGCAGTTGCGCCAGATAGGCACCATCCTGCCCAGTCACTCCGGTAACGACTGCTGACTTGCCGGTGTTCATGGTTAGTGTCTTCTTGGTTGCAGGCGTTCTTGTTTCGGATGGGCATCAGGCCGGGCAGCCTAACTCAAGGCGTCGAACGGCGTCGCGAACGAGAACCCGCGGCCGGCGCGAGTGCTCAGCATCGATAGAATGCCCAACTGCGTCGATTGTAACGAGCGCTGGCCGCGGACCTGAGGCTGGACAAAGGGCAAGGGAGTAACCGGAAGCATGTTGGCCATCATTCTCTGTGGAGGTTCTGGAACCCGTCTCTGGCCGGTATCCCGCGAGGCGATGCCCAAGCCCTTCATGCGCATCGGCGACGGGCCGTCACTGCTGCAACGTACTGCGCTGCGGGCCAAGCGTCTAGGCGCGGATGCCTGCCTCGTGGTGACCAACGCCGAATACACCTTCAAGACCATCGAGGAGTTTGACGAACTCGGCAGCTCAGGGCCGGCAGAAATGCAACTTCTGCTCGAGCCGGTCGGCCGCAACACCGCACCCGCCATTGCCGCGGCCTGTTGCCTCCTTGAACGACAGGGTCGGGCGACCGAACCGTTGATCGTCTTGCCCGCCGACCACCTGATTCAGGACGAGGCGCGCTTCGCCAACGTGGCTGAGCACGCCGCGCAGCTCGCAGCGAAGGGACATATCGTGCTCTTCGGCATCCACCCGACGCTGCCTGAGACGGGGTTCGGCTATATCGAGTGCGCCACGGTGCCGGTCGGAAACGTAGCGCAGTCCGTGCGCCGATTCGTCGAGAAGCCGACGCCCGAGAAGGCCACGGAGTACGTCGCGGCCGGCAACTTCCTGTGGAACAGCGGCATGTTCTGTTTCACTGCGGCGACGATGTTGGCTGCGTTGGGACGACAGTCACCACAGGTGCTCGCGGCATCGCGTACTGCCGTGGACAAGGGGATCACATCGGCGTTGCAGCCGCCGCGCCTGCAGCTCGAGCGGGCGGCATTCCAGTCCGCCCCCGACATCTCGATCGACTACGCGGTCATGGAGAAGGAGTCGGATGTCGTCGTGCTGGCGGGAGACTTCGGCTGGAGCGACATCGGCTCGTGGAAGGCCGTGGCGGAAGAGTTCGAGCGTGACGCGGGCGGTAATACAACCAGCGGAGAAATCGTGCTGGCGGACTGCAGCAATGTGCATGCGCAGTCCGACGATCGCCTGATCGCCGCGGTCGGACTCACTGACGTGGTCATTGTCGACACGGCGGATGCCGTGCTGGTATGCGACCGGCACGCCTCGCAGAAGGTCAAGGACGTGGTGAATGAACTCAAACGACGTGGCCATGACACGCACAAACTGCACCGAACCGTCGCGCGCCCCTGGGGCACCTACACGACGCTGCAGGAAGGCCCGAACTTCAAGATCAAGCGTATCGAGGTCAAGCCCGGTGCCTCGCTGTCGCTGCAGATGCATCACCACCGCAGCGAGCACTGGGTCGTCGTCAGCGGCACAGGCAGGGTCACCGTAGACGACAAGGTCGTGCTGCTCGCGCCGAACGAGTCCACTTACGTGCCCGTGGGCGCCAAGCATCGTCTCGAGAACCCCGGGCGGGTGCCTTTGACTCTTATTGAAGTGCAATGCGGCGACTATGTCGGCGAAGACGACATCGTGCGTTTCGACGATGTTTACGGGCGCGTTCCTGCGCCAGGCGCCGCTTCGGCATGAAACCGCGGTGCCGTTCCTTCCGCCGCCTCGCAGTGGTCCGCGTCAGGGGGCTGCGATGACCTGGCATTCGCGCTACCGACGACCGTGACAATGAAGCCCAGTCGAGAAGCTTTGTCCGCTTGCCGAGTGCTGGTCGTTGGCGATGCGATGCTCGATCAATACTGGTTCGGCGAAGTGGAACGAATTTCGCCCGAAGCGCCGGTTCCGGTAGTTCGGGTTCAGCGACGCGAAGAGCGCCTGGGCGGTGCGGCCAATGTCGCACGTAATGTCACCGCAGTCGGCGTGCGGACGGCGCTACTCACGGTACTGGGCGACGACGAAGCCGGTCACAGCGTCAGCCGGCTGCTTGCCGAAGCGGACATCGAACCTGAGATTCACCGCGATCCCAATCTTTCGACCACCGTCAAGCTGCGCGTCATCGGTCGTCGGCAGCAGATGCTGCGGGTGGATTTCGAGAGCATTCCCGAAGCGGAAACTCTCGCTGCGCTGCTGGACAGCTACTCGTCGCTGCTGCCTGCGCACGAACTCGTGGTCCTGTCGGATTACGGCAAAGGCGGCTTGGCGCATATCGCCGGCATGATCGAGCGCGCCCGTGCGGCCGGAAAGTTTGTTTTGGTCGACCCCAAGGGCGATGAATACGCGCGCTACAAGGGTGCAACCCTGTTGACGCCGAACCGCACCGAACTCCGGGAAGTCGTCGGTCGCTGGAAGGATGAAGCCGATCTCACGCGTCGCGCACAGTCGTTGCGAGCGCAGCTGGAGCTACAGGCGCTGCTTCTGACACGCAGTGAAGAGGGCATGACCCTCTACACCGACGAGGGCGCGTGGTCCGTGCCGGCCGAAGCGCGGGAGGTTTTCGACGTCTCAGGTGCCGGCGATACCGTCATCGCCGTGCTGGCCGCGATGCTTGCCGCTGGCATGTCGCTTGCGAGAAGCGGTGACGATTGCCAACCGCGCGGGCGGCATCGTGGTGGGTAAGCTCGGCACGGCCACAGCAAGCTACCAGGAACTCTTCGGCGGAGACCGGGCATGATCATCGTCACGGGCGCCGCAGGCTTCGTCGGCTCGAACAACGTCAAGGCACTGAACGACCAGGGCCTCACCGACATCATCGCCGTCGACAACCTGACCAAGGCAGACAAGTTCCGCAACCTGACCGACTGCGAGATCGCCGACTACCTCGACAAGCGCGACTTTCTCGATCTTGTCCGCAGCGGCCGTCTTCCCGAAGCCCGAAGTCGTCTTCCATCAGGGCGCCTGCTCGGACACGATGGAAACCGACGGCCGCTACATGCTGGACAACAACTATCGCTACTCGATGGCACTGCTGCGCTGGTGCCAGGACGAGGGCGTGCCGCTGGTGTATGCCTCATCGGCAGCAGTTTATGGACTCGGACCCAAGTTCGTTGAAGGCCGCGAGAACGAACGCCCGCTGAACGTCTACGGTTACTCCAAGTTCCTGTTCGACCAGATCGTGCGGCGCGAGCTGCCGAGGCTCAAGGCCCCGGTGATCGGCCTGCGGTACTTCAACGTGTACGGCCCGCGCGAAGCGCACAAGGGTCGGATGGCGTCGGTCGCCTTCCATCACTTCACGCAGTTCCGGGCCGACGGCAAGGTGCGCCTCTTCGAAGGCAGTCATGGCTACGCCAATGGCGCGCAGCAACGCGACTTCGTTTACGTCGACGACGTCATCCAGGCGAACCTGCACTTCTGGAACCGCCCCGTTTCCGGCATCTACAACCTCGGCACCGGGCGCGCACAGGCTTTCAACGATGTGGCCCTGGCCGTCGTGAACACGCTGCGCGAGCATGACGGCCAGGCGCCGCTGCCGCTGGAGCATGCCGTACAACAGGGCCTGATCGAGTACATCGCATTTCCCGAGGCGCTCAAGGGGAAGTACCAGGCGTACACGCAGGCAGACCTCACGCAACTTCGCGCCGCCGGATACGACCAGCCGTTCAAGAGCGTCGAGCACGGCACGGGGAGCTATGTCCGCTGGCTGCTGCAGCACCCGCTATGACGCCTCCCGGGAGCGCACTCCGACGTGCCGCCTTCCTGGACCGCGATGGCGTCATCAACATCGACCGCGGCTACGTGTATCGGCGCGAGGATTTTCAGTTCGTGCCCGGTGTGCTTGAAGGAGCCCGCCACCTGCACGACCTGGGATTCCTGCTGGTAGTCGCGAGCAATCAGTCAGGCATCGGTCGCGGCCTGTATACCGAGGCCGACTTCAACGCATTGACGACGTGGATGCGCAGTGAATTCCTGGCCGCTGGTGCGCCGCTCGCGGGCGTTTACTTCTGCCCTCACCATCCGACCGACGCGCTCGGTGAGTACCGGCGCACCTGCGATTGCCGCAAGCCGGCGCCCGGCATGCTGCTCGCTGCCGCGCATGACCTGGGAATCGATCTGAAGGCGTCGGCGATGTTCGGCGACAAGGTGTCCGATCTCGAGGCCGCTCGCGCCGCCGGAGTTCCGTTGCGCGTAATGCTGGGAACCGATGCGCGCGAAGTTCCAGCCCTGCCTGCGCTTCCCGGCCTGGCTAGCGCGGCGTTTCGGGGCCTGCTCGATGCGGCAGCCGGAATCTCGTCACTTGCACCTGCAGGCGCAGCAAGTTCGGTGGACGGATGAAGCTTCCCGCACCGGCCTTCGAACGCAAGATCGCGGGCCGCGACACACTTAAAATTCGGATCGCCGAACTCGCGCGGCCGATCGTCTTCACGAATGGCGTGTTCGACATCCTGCACCGAGGCCACGTGACGTACCTGGCGCAGGCGCGGTCGCTCGGAGCCTCGCTCGTCGTGGCAGTCAACAGCGACGCATCGGTTCGCCTGCTTGGCAAGGGTGATGACCGGCCGCTGAATACCGAGGCCGACCGCGCCGCGTTGCTGGCGGCGCTCGAAGCCGTGAGCCTCGTGACGATCTTCGACGAAGCGGTGCCGCTGGCGCCGCTGGAGATCGTCCGTCCGGACATCTACGTCAAGGGCGGCGACTACGACATGAAAGCGATACCCGAAGCCGCGGCGGTCGCACGTTGGGGCGGCCGGGCCATGGCGATCGCATTTGAACACGAGCGCTCCACCACGTCATTCCTCGCCCGCGTTCGCGGCCTGCGCTAGCGGGAGCGACTTTGCGTCCTCCGAGACGACTGTCGGCGCGCGCCTTCTGGGGCCTGGCGAGCTGGGTATTGCCGCTGGGCGTCGTATTCGTCGTCTCGCCCAAGCTGCTGCACCTGCTGGGCGCGGAGCGGCTTCGGCGTCCTGATGATCGCTCTGGTAACGCCGCTCATCGCCAGTCAACTCGAGTTTGGCATCACGTCAGCTGCGGTTCGACGGTTTGCTGCGCGCGTTTCAGGTCGGGCCGGTCGATGCCGGCACCACGCTGTTCACACTGTTCGTCGCCTTGCTCGTCATCGGCTTGGCTCTCGGAAGCGCCGTTTGGGCGGCTGCTGGACCAGTGAGCGAAACCCTTGGCTTTGACGATACTCTCGGCCGCGCGCGGGGTACGGAACTCGTAAAGGCATGTGCCGTCTGGATCGCGCTGAGCCTCGCCGCGCTGATTCCCGGCGATCGTGGCGCGGGCCGCTCAGGCGCTGGTCCTGATCTCGATCGTGCAGACATTGGCGACGGTGGTGCTTTGGGTCGGCGCCTGGGCGTTGCTGCGACAGGGTGCGCCGCTGGTGAGCATCGTCGAGCTCGGTCTCGGGTTGACGATCTCGGTCCGCGTCGGCGTGAACGCTGATTGCGATGCGTCGCCGCGGATCGACTGGAGTGGGCCAATTCGCTTTGCGCCTCGACTACTGACCGAGGATGCGCGCTTCTCCGCCGGGCATGTTCGCGGCCCAGGCGGCAGGGACGCTTCGTCAACCAGGGCGACCGAATGCTTGTTGCGGCCCTGGGCTCGCCCGCGATGGCCGGCCTGTACGCCCTGTGCGTCAACATCGCCAACAAGACGGTCGCGGCGGTTGTCGCCATCACCTCGTTCGTGTTTCCGCATGTCGCCGGCCTGCAGTCGGCCGGGCAGCATGACGCAACGATCGGCCTCGTGCATGCGCTCGACCGTGCCATTCGCCGCGTTGCTCGTTCCCGTCCTGCTGCCCGGGCTCTTGCTGGCAGGGACCTTCTCGGTCTTTGGCTGGGGCGACTTCGCGACACCGGAACTAGCCGCGACGTTTCGCATCCTTCTGATCGCATTTGGCATCCTCGCCTTTGTGGTTCCGATCAGCAACGTTCTCGTTGCCAGTGGCCAATCGGGTATGTCCGCCCGCTATTCCTGGCTCACGGTCGCGGTCGTGTTCGGGTCGATGATCTTCGCGGTGCCACGATACGGACTTATCGGTGCTGCTAGCGCGATGCTGCTCGGCTACTCGTCGTCGCTATTGTTCGCCGCCAGTGCACGGCGCGCGCTTCATTACCGCCGGCCGAGCGAAGGGGGCGATTCTGGTTCGGACTCGTGGTCGGTTGTATTGCACAGGCTGCACTTATCGCGGCGTTTGGGGCGCGCATAATCGGCTGGCTCGGGCTGCTCGCACTTGGCGCCGGCGCATGGTCAGCTTCTACCTGGTCCGGGCCATTGTCGCCATGCTGACACCGGAGGAGGAGCAACTCCTGCACCGATTTTCCGACGGCGCCTCATGGCTGAGCGCTGGTCGTAACGCAAGACACCCCACTAAACCATGGCCTTGTTCGAACGCCTGAAGAACACCGCACGCAAGGTGCTGGCCTCCTCGATCTCCGCCGCGTCCTCCCTCGATGCGCTTTTGCAGCTCGAATTGTCTAGGGAGTTGGCACGACTGCAGGCCGAAGTGCGCATTGATCATGCCAGACAATCCGGCGGCCTGCGGCTTCAAGGTCTATTCGCAGGCCGACGAGGACGGCATTGTCGAGGAGATCGCCCGCCGTGTCGGTATCGATCGAGGCACTTCATCGAGATCGGCTGCGGTGACGGCCGCGAGAACAATTCGCACTATCTGCTGCTGAAAGGCTGGCGCGGCATCTGGGTCGATGGCGATCCGGAGAACATTGCCGCCATCCGAAACGTGCTGCCGCTCGACGGACAACTGCGTCTCGTCGAGCAGATGGTGACGCGCGACAATGTGACCACCATCCCAGCGGCCGCGGGGTCGCCTGACTTCGGACCGTCGGATCTGCTTTCGGTGGATGTCGACGGCAACGACCTCGCGATTGCTAAAGCTGCCATCAGTGCATGGTCGCCGAAGATTATCATCGGCGAATACAACGCCAAGTTTCCGTATCCGATGCAGCAGGAAGTGAGTTACGACCCGCAGCACCGATGGGCGCGCGATGACTACCATGGCGCATCGCTCGCCGCTTGGGTGGAGGGGCTATACCCCGCTTACCAACTAGTGAGCTGCAATCTCGCTGGGACAAACGCCTTCTTCGTGCGCGACGATCTTGCTGGCCGGTTAACAACCTATGCCCCCGCGCAGCTTTATCAGCCGCCCGGTTCCACCTGACCGCATTGCGCAGCGGCCACACGCCGAGTCTTTCGTTCCTCAGGAATTCACTTCGAACCACATCGGCGTTTCGAGACTCTTATCGCCCAGCCGCACATTGCGGTCGGGTCCATCAGTCGCGCCAGAGTTGACGCTCGCGGCTGTCGGATCAACGAGTCTCGGTGTTGGATGCCGTGACGAAGCGCAACTCTTTCACGTGCACGCCCAAGCGCCGAGGGTCATACGTAATGCCGAGATTGAGCGGCACGTAACAATGAGAGGGCTTCAGTTCGAGGAAGCGCTTACCGTCGGGCGACTCGGGTATGGGCAGCTGAAAACTCTGTGAATCCGAGTCGCGCTGCGTGAAAGTGTATCGCGCTGTCGCAAGTGACGCTCCACCTCCGCTGAGGACCGACAGATCCAGTTGCAGCGCACGTCGATCCAGATCCGGACGATCGGCAAGGACGACCAGTTCTACCCTCGCCGCCGATGGCGGAACAAGGACACGCACCGAACCTTGGGTCCACCCGTCCTTGGCCAGCGGGTGGAATTCCAAGCAGCGTTGGCCGTATGTGAAAGGGAAACGGCCGAAGCTAAGTGCGACTTCCACCAATGCCGCCAGCGCTAGAACTATGAAGGTGGCCGCAGCGAATCGCGCACCCCAAGGCGATGGCACCCTCGGCCGTGCGCCCCCGGAGGATCGACCTCCCAGAGATAGCTGCCCGCGAAGACGGCGCATAGCATTAGAAGTTCGCGCACCAGCAGCGCGTTCGTGTACAGGTTGCCAACTGCGAGACCTACTAATGCATAGAAGGAGACGAATTTGAAGTTCTGACGGCCCAGCATGAGAAACGGAACCGCACTCAATACCAGCAACCCAAACCCGACAGGACCGAGTTCGACCAGAATCCGGAAGGGGTAGTTGTGCACGCCATCGCCCCCGAGTTCGACGAGCAGCTCGCTGCCGGAAAACGCCGGGTTGGCACTCAGCCGGTAGAACGCACCCTGCCCCAGACCGAAGAGGGGAAACGCGCCGTACATTCGGAGTGCTGCTGCCCAGACCTCCGGACGATATGAAAGCAACTCGTTAAGCGACTTCAAGTCCATGATGGCCAGTCGCTCGTTCAATGAGGCATAGCTGATACCGCGATAGCCGTGATCGAGCGCCAAGTGGATCGCGCCCAGTGCTGCGATCATTGCGAGAGCCGGAATCGCGCGTTGCCAACCTCGCAACTTCGGCGTAACCCAGATCGCCCAGCCGATCAACAGCGCCACGGCAAGGAGCAACGTCGACCGCGATCCGCTCAAGTAGAGACCAACGGCGGCGGCCAGCATGGCCAGGCCGACCGTAGCCTTCACCATTGGAGTTGTTGGGCGCGTGGCCAGCACCCCGTAGCCGAGGATCAAGCTACCGGCCATGAAAACACCAAACGAATGCAGGTCCTGCCAGAATGCATTCATGTAAAAAGGCAATTGCCCCCACCAGCCCTTATTGGTGGCCATCTGCCAAAGCCCAAACGTGACATTCGTAACTGCGCCTGCCAGAACGACGCCGATCAGGCGCTTTAGCAGCCAGTCACCATACTTATGAAGCAGCGTCCAGGTGGCGAAGAGCATCACAAGCGCGACGCTGTAGAAGAATGAATCCTGCAGCGGGTAGTAGTCGTCGTGCCACATGATCCCGCGCGTCAACCACACGTTGTAGGCCAGCCCGCGCAGTGATAGCTCCGAAGCGCTCTGCCAGAGGTTGCGGCCGACGGCAACCATCGCCGAAAGCGCTACCCAGGCGTGAAATAGCAGCAGGACGCCGCTCGGAAATCGATCTAGGACACGCTCAACACCCTGCATTCTCCCTTTGAGAGCCCATGCCGCCAAGAACCCGAGCGCGCTGTCCACTCCAGGGTACGCCCACGCATGCAGAAACTTGCCAGCGATTGCGCCAACGACGGCATTCAACTGCATGTTCAAGCTGACAGAAACGGTCAACAGGAAAGCAGCTGAAAGAAACCCCAGTTGCGTCCGCCAGAGCGTCACGCAAAGCGGGACGAGAAACAGCCAGAAGGAGATATTCCAAAGAAGTTGTCCACGCTCGCGAAAGAAGGACGCGAGGACAATGGCCAGCGTCAGCGCAACAATAGCCCGAAAGTAGGCAGACCGTAGCCGCGACCAGCCGCCCCAAATGCGATTAGCGTCCGTCGACCCACTTGCCTCGGCGACCATCGATCACGGATTTACGATTACGTCACTTGAAGCCGCTCCACGATTCCAGCCGTCTCCAGACTAGCGCTCGCTCTGAGCTGCCCGCATTGCAGCACGGACGAACCCCAGCGCTCCGAGAAGCACGAGCCCGGCAGCACACCCCAGCGCAGCGAGGCGCCAAGGGTTACGGCTCACAGCCTCTTCAGTTCGGATTCCATTGCGGACTCCGAACTGCCCGCGCATGACTTCGAAATTGTCTAGCGCTCCATCGACACGAAACGCAGCTTCTCGATTCCATTCCTCTGCCGCCGTCTCGTGAGTGAACGTCTTCTTGGCTAGAGACCGGAGCTCCCCGAGAAGCCTATTGAGTTCGATTTCGCTCTCAATGAGTGCCTCGGCTCCGCTGTAGAAACGGGAAAGTAGGTCCTTCTGCTGCAGCTCGCGTTGCCAACGTCGGATCATCTCGCGACGCTGGGAAATAGCGCTTTCGGCTCCGACAAGCTGCGCCAGGGGCGAGAGGTAACGCTCTCCCCCTTCAGCTGGATTGACTGCCACAACCTGGCGGCTGTCCATCCTCGCCGCATCGGGATATCGAGCGAGGACCCCCTTCATGTCTTGAACGCGACGACCGTAAAGGTCGATATCCAGCTCAGCGCGAAGGATGTCCGCCCGCACTGACTTATCCTGCGACTGCGACTCGAGCTTTCCCGCCAGTGTCCATGCCCGGATGCGCTCGCGCATGACTGCATTGACGTAGTAGCCGGCAAGCATGTTCACCATGTCTCGCGCAATGACTTCGGTTCGAGCATGAGCCGTCAACTCAAGGCCGAGCATAGTTGTGGCGGACGCATCCTTAATATCCCCAAATTCCCTCTGATCCCGCCGGCTGAAAGGCAGCACAGGCACCGCCGCCTCGGCCCAAAAGCTCGCGTCTTCCGCCAAGCGCAGCAAGCGAACGGCGCTCGGCTGAGACCTCATCTTGACCGCATCCAAGTAGGCCGCAAGCTGCGTGGCGGAATCGTATGAGGCGGCAACTCGTTTGTAGGCGGCAAGTTCGATGACGTTTGCCTTCGGGTCCACCGTCCTTTGCTGTTCGATACTGTTCGGTTTCGGCTCCGACTTTTGAGCCTCCGGAAATTGCAACAGCGCCGTCGCCACGAATTTCGGAAAGACGAACCCTGCAAGGGCACCTGCACCCGCCAGCAGTATCGCCAACAAGACGGCGGCCCTGAATCCAAGGCCGATCAGCCGACGCAGCAAGACATCGAACGAATTTGACCACCTCCGCCACTGCTCGGCACTCCCTTCCGCTGGCCAATCGGCTAGTTCGGTTTTCGCAGGTTCTTAGGCTCGTCCTTACCGCGGCAATCCAGTCGACGATCGTCTCCGACCGCCGATAGCCACTGACGAGTTGTTCCAGCAGCGTTCCCACTGCGGCGATGTCATTGTCGTGCGCTGCCCGCTCAAGCGAGAGGATAGCGGTTCGCAGTTCGACCCACGGCCGGTAATTCTCGCGCGCCTTCATGATGCGAGGGTGAGCAGTGGGCGATGGATCGTCTCCAATCAGCAGCTCTTCGTATAGCTTCTCCCCGGGCCGCAGTCCCACTATCCGAACCTCGATATCGCCTTCCGGGTTCCCGCTAGTCCGCACCGTGTGGCCTGAAAGTTCAATCATCCGAAGGGCCAAGTCGGTAATTCGTACCGGCTCGCCCATATCGAGAACAAAGACCTCCCCACCGACTCCCATCGCCCCCGCTTGCAAGACCAATTGCGCCGCCTCTGGGATCGTCATGAAATACCGAGTGACATCCGGATGCGTCAACGTTATCGGTCCCCCAGCCTCGATCTGCCTGCGAAAAAGCGGGACCACACTGCCACTAGAACCCAACACATTACCGAACCGAACCATTACAAAGCGCGTTCGATTGCGCACGACGCCGGCGACGCTCACCTCAGGATCAAAACGAACCATCGCTTCAGAAGCAAGCGCTTGCAGTACGAGTTCCGCAACTCGCTTGCTTGCACCCATGACGTTTGTGGGTCTGACCGCCTTATCAGTTGACACCAGGACAAAGCTGCTAGCGCCGGCTTCCATCGCAGCGCGGGCGACATTGACTGTGCCAAAGACGTTGTTGCTCACGCCTTCGCAGGCGTTGTGTTCGACTAGAGGAACATGTTTATAAGCCGCAGCATGGTAGACGGTGTCTGGTCGGTACGCGCGGAAGATCTCAGAAACGCGACGAAATTCGCGCACATTCCCAAGCAGAGGCACAAGCTCAGTTTGCGCACACGAGTCGCCCGAACCGTCCGTCATGTTAGGCAGCGGCAAGAGAGCTTCTAGCTCCTGCTGAATCTCATAGAGCCCGAATTCGTTGTGCTCCATCAGTAGTAGCATTGCTGGGCGCTCCGCCAGGATCTGGCGGCATAGCTCAGAGCCGATACTGCCGCCCGCCCCAGTGACAAGAACGACCTTGCCTGCGAGGTCACGAGCCAGGAGTGCCGGGTTGGGTGGAACAGGGTCACGACCAAGCAAGTCTTCGACATCGAGTTCCCGGAAGTCCGAAATCGAGGTCCGACCGGACGCAAGATCGGCCATCCCAGGCAGCGTGCGTATGTGCACCGGTAACGAGCGCAGGCCCTCGATGATCTGATGTCGGCGACGGCGCGACGTAGACGGCAACGCTAGCAATATGTCGGTGATGCCAAGCCGCTCTACGGCGCCCGCAAGGTCGTTAGGCCCGAGCACCGGTACGCCGTTGATGTGTCGACCGATCTTGGCCGCGTCGTCGTCCACGAAGCCGAGCAAGTCGAACTCTCTCCCGTTGGCGACCGCGGCGGCCGTCTGAGCGCCGGCCGCTCCGGCGCCATAGATCAACAGACGCTGGCGCAAGTCTCGTTGCACACCGCGATTCAGCCAGAACCTCGCCCAAGCGCGCGTATTGCTGACGAAGAGGAGGAAGAGTATCGGCTGTAGGACCCCGACCGAGCGCGGCACACCAGCAGGGAACGTCAACAGCACCACGGTTAGTAGCAGCACGCCATAGAGCGCAGCCGCCTTCAGAAGTGTCTGCATGGTCGCCAGACCCGTGTACCTGAAGATGGCCCGATAGAGTCCGAAGCGGATAAACAACGGTAGGAAGATCAACGGCGACGCGGCATAGGCCCACAACTGCTGCCAACCAGGAACGTGCCAGACCTCAAGTCGAAGCGTGAACGCAAGCCACATGGCCAGCCACGCAGCCAGAACATCGACAGCCATCACGACGGCCTGCTTGCCCCGCCTCGGCAGACCAAGAACACGCGCGACCAGTGTCGGCTCCATCGGCTTCATTGTCGAGATTCGGTCGGCGCCCAAAGCTCGCATTTCTCCGGGCAAACGAACACGGTCAGCACAAACCAGGCCATCGAATCATGAGGAGAATGATAGCTGCGCGTTCCGCTACACCGGACCCTCGATGGAACCTGCCCGGAGGCAAGTCGCGCCCGCACTTGATTTCCAGCAGGCGTACGGCCCTCACTTCGTCGAGCGCATTGCCTTCGAGTACTCCTCGAATGCCATATGCCCGAAAAGGCTGTGTTGCAGTTGGTACTCCGTCCACTTCTGGGCGCGGCGCGCAAACTCCGGCTCGCCCGAAATTGCGTGCAATGCCTTCAGCTGCTCGACAATGAAGCTGACGTAGTAGCCGTTCACCACGTCGACGCGGTTCATCTGATCGTAGACCACCCAATACCCCACGTCGTAGCGGTCGAACTCGGCTTTCAGCACCTCAAGACCCTCCCGAAACATGCGCGCTGCATCTGGATCCCGCGTCACGCGAAACCAGTCCCAGATCCCGAACAGCGCCCAGATGTGTCCGTTGAGCACATGGCTCGGCGTTTCCGCGTTGGGGTATTCCTCGTACCCAGGTACCGGTGCCGGCCCTGATCGCTACGCCTCCGGACTCAACCGGTGCCCTCAGCCATGCAACTGCAGCCGAGGCGCGATCGAAATAATCGCTGTCACCGGTCAGCTGGTAAGCCGCTTGCCCGGCCTCCCCCGCGGCCACGCCTAAGCCGACCGTCCAGCTTGCGATCAACGAGATCACGACGAGCCTCAACCAGCGAAGCCGAGCATTCCAGCAACCGTCAAAGAGGGCAAACACGTGCGCAATCACCCGCGACATGTGTTCGTGCAAGACATGCCACGGCGATCGTCATGCGGATTAATGCGCTACTCCTTCTCGGCTCGCGACCTTCCACACGGTCCGCCACAGGATCTGCAGGTCGAAGAGGAACGACCGCCTGCTCAAGTACTCCGAATCGAGCGCAACCTTGACCGGAATCGGCAGCTCGTCACGCCCGTTGACCTGGGCCCACCCGGTGATTCCGGGCCGGAGCCGGTGCACGCCGGCCTCGCTTCTGGCGCGTATCAGGTCGTCTTGGTTGAAAAGGGCCGGGCGAGGACCCACCAGGCTCATGTCGCCGACGAGCACGCTCCAAAGCTGCGGAAGTTCGTCCAGGCTGGATCGTCGCAGGAACTGCCCGACCGGCGTGATGTGGGCCCCCGGATTGGCAAGCAGGTGTGTAGCCACCGGCGGAGTTCCGACGTACATCGACCGGAACTTCGGCATTCGGAACAGCCGGTTGCTGCGGCCGACTCGGTCCGACAAGTACAGCACGGGACCACGCGAGGTCGCCACCACCGCCATCGCGATGGCCAACATGGGCACCGCGAACGCGAACAGCGAGATCGAGGCGACCATCACATCGAAGATCCGTTTGGCCAGCCCATTCATGCGTGATCGCGCCTCAGGCAACGGCACTTCGGTTTCTGCTTTTGATGTACCACTGCGCTGTGCGGACCAGCCCGTCTCGCAGACTGACGGGCGCGGTCCACTCCAGCACTCTGCGCGTCTCCGAGATATCGACCTGCAGACTCGCGGTTAGCTTCGCGAAAATGCGCCTAGCGCCGAGCAGCCCGGTCAATTTCCGCAACAGCGCTTCCGGCACAGCGAGCAGTCGCCCCGGTCGTCCCATTGCGGCCGCCAGCAGTCGAATCAAATCAGGCAATTCGACGTCCTCGCCATCTCCCGCCAGCAGTACCCGGCCCGACGCGGCCGGGTGCTCAATGCAGCGGATCAGCAGGTCAGTACAGATTCCATACACTGACGAGAGAGCGCTTCCCCGAAATCGAGGCGAGGGGCAACGGAAGCGATATTGCAGCGAGCTTCAGCAGACGGAGAAAATTGCCCTTCGCGTGGGGGCCGTACGACCAGCGGCGGGCGAACGACAACTACCTCCAGGCCGGTGGCCGCTCGCAAGCGCCCATAAGTCCCGTTCCGCCTCAAGCTTGGAGACGGCGTAGGGCTCCTCCGGCGCAGGCGGGTCGTCAGGACGAAAAGGCCGCGTGCTGGCGCTTCCGTTGACGCCGATCGAACTGACGAAGACAAAGCGGCCGACACCCGCCTTCGCACACGCGCGCGCGAAAGCCAGTGTCGTATCCCGGTTGGCCACCCTGAACGCGGTCACCGGATCGACTTCGGTTTCCCGCAACACATGAGCTCGCGCTGCCAGATGCACAGCGACCGTGCAGCCCGCAAGGTTTTCGGACGCATCCGCACCATTGCGCATGGCCTCCAGCTCGGCCCGGCTCACGGACAGCACTTCGTATCCACGCCTTACGAGCTCGGCGTGCAGGACACTGCCGATGAAGCCAGTGGCGCCGCTCAACGCAACGCGCTTGCCAGATGCCCCCTGTGCGGGCGTAGCGATGGCGCCCTCAGTCATTCCTTCTTCCACACCTTTCGGTTCACGTAATCGACATAACTCAGGATGATCCGGAGCACCTTGTCCGATACGTTCGACGGGGCATAGTCTCGGACCATATCGAGCAGGCGCTGCTCGCCACGCGATTGGTTTTCCAGCACTTTGAGGGCGTCTTCGATGCGCAGCAGGCTCAATCCGACCAGCATGACCGCGCCCTCCTCGAAGCCCTCCGGCCGTTCGTGAACGTCACGCAAGTTCAGGGCCGGAAAGTTCAGGATCGACGACTCCTCGGTGATCGTCCCGCTGTCGGACAACACAGCCCTTGCATTGCATTGCAGCTGTATGTAGTCGAGAAATCCGAACGGGCGGTGAAGCACTGCCCGGCTGTCGACCACGCGATCGAGAGTCTCTAGCCGCTTGCGGGTCCGCGGATGCGTCGACACGATGACCGGGCAGTCGTGGCGCGTGGCAAGGCCGTTGACCACGTCGATCAGGCGCGACAGATTGGCTGGGACATCGACGTTCTCCTCGCGGTGCGCGCTGACGAGGAAGTACTTACGCGGCTCCAGTCCGAGCTTGCTCGAGCACCTTAGACGACTTGGCCCTTTCCAGGTAGTGCTCCAGCACTTCGCGCATGGGGCTGCCCGTGCAGATCACCTGGTCCGGCGGCAGACCTTCCCGCAGCAGATACTCGCGAGCGATCTGGCTGTAGGTCAGGTTGATGTCGGCGACATGGTCGACGATGCGACGGTTGATCTCCTCCGGAACACGAAAGTCGAAACAGCGATTGCCGGCTTCCATGTGAAAGATGGGCACCTTGCGTCGCTTCGCCGCAATTGCAGCCAATGCGCTGTTCGTATCTCCCAGCAGCAGCAGCGCCTCGGGACGAAGCTCCTCGATCAACCGGTCCGCCCGGATGATGACGTTGCCGATGGTTTCGGCCGCCACCGGCCCGGCCGCGTCCAGGAAGTGATCCGGGCGACGGATCCCGAGCTCTTCGAAGAAGACTTCGTTGAGTTCGTAGTCGTAGTTCTGCCCCGTATGGACAAGCAGGTGCTCGCAGTAGCGATCCAGCCGATCGATGACCCTGGAAAGGCGGATGATCTCCGGCCGCGTCCCGACGATCGTCATCACCCTAAGCATCGACCGCCTCACGAACGCTGGGCAGCCTCATCAGGATCTCCTTGACTTCTTCGATGCTCAGTCGCCGCGTGTTGTGCGACGTGTAGTCGTCGATCCTGGCAATCTCGATCTCGCCCTCCACGAAATACTTGTCGTAGTTCAGGTCGCGCGAATCCGCGGGAATGCGGTAATAGCCACCCAGATCGTCGGCGCGAGCCATTTCCTCCCTCGACACCAGCGACTCGTATAGCTTCTCGCCATGACGCGTCCCGATGATCTTGATCGGGTTGTCCCTTCCAAGTAGTTCGCGCAGCGCGAGCGCAAGATCCCCAACCGTCGACGCCGGCGCTTTCTGCACGAATAAGTCTCCGGGCCGCGCATGCTCGAAGGCATACAGCACAAGTGCAACCGACTCCTCGAGCGACATCAGGAAACGCGTCATCGCGGGATCGGTCACGGTCAGCGGCTTTCCGTCCCGCAGTTGCGAGAGGAACAGCGGTATCACCGAACCTCTCGACGCCATGACGTTGCCGTAGCGGGTCGCGCTGAGCACCGTTCTATTCGGATCGCACAGCCTCGCCTTGGCGACCATGACCTTTTCCATCATGGCCTTCGAAAGCCCCATCGCATTGATCGGATACACGGCCTTGTCCGTGCTGAGAACGACGCATCGCGCGACGCCGTTGGCAATGGCAGCCCGCATGACGTTTTCGGCACCCTGCACATTGGTCCGCACGGCCTCCATCGGATAGAACTCGCACGACGGAACCTGTTTGAGCGCCGCGGCGTGGAACACGTAGTCCGCTCCCCGCAGAGCGTCGTCCACACTGTCGTAGTCGCGCACGTCGCCGATGTAGAACTTGAGCTTGTCGCTCCTGTGATGAATGCGCATGTCCTCCTGCTTCTTTTCATCGCGACTGAAGATCCGGATTTCCGCCAGATCCGATTGCAGGAAGTGCTCAAGCACCGCGTTGCCGAACGAGCCCGTACCCCCGGTGATGACCAAGACCTTTTGTCTGAACATGTGCGATCTCTTCAGATGGATTGCCGTGTTAACCGAATTCGCGCATCGCCCGTACCAGCTCCGGCCACGCGGCCGGCGCATAACCGGTGGCGCCGCGAAAGCGGCCTGAATCGAGAGATCGGTCAATCACCACGCTTGCATCCGGAACGATTCTATTTGCGCGTCCGTACTCCGTCGCCACAAGCTGCAGCAGGTCGTGCTTTGCGATGGGAGCAGCCGAGACATGGTAGACACCACGCAGGTCGTGGCGCGGCAGGACGTGATCCCGGATCACGCGGGCCAATTCCACGGTCGGCAGACCGGAAAAGACGGCCCTGGTGTACCCCCTCACACTTCCGGGCTGAGAGAGGAACCAGCCGACCAACCCGTGAGCGCCCC
>CAVQID010000018.1:0-70885 GCA_963712485.1 uncultured beta proteobacterium | reverse complement strand
CGGGTCCTGCATCCCATGTATGCGGGACCGCCAATTTTGGGTAGGGATGCAATGAAGCTGACACTTAAGCAATCGATCGCCGCCATCGTACTGGTCGCCTCGGCGGCCTCGGCCGGTGCGGCTGAGTTCTGGACCTACGTGCCAGGCAATGGGCAGCTGACCGTGAACAATCCGGGCGGAGGTGCTGGATTCGCCTCGGTGAACGTCACCGGTTATAGCGGCTCGGGGGGCCAGTTCAACGGGAACTTCTGGGGTGGCGGCCCGATGCCGGCGGACTCGTTCTTCCGCTTTTTCTGCATTAGACTCGGCCAGACGGCCAACGCCGGACCGAACCTCTATGCCTCCAGCATCTTCGGCGACGACGAGATGCGCAAACTGTACGACGTCGCTTACCCGAACAAGACGGCTGGCGATTTCTGGAGTGGCGCTCAGACGAACTTCGGTGTTTTTGCGAATGCGACAAGCGCGGCGGCGTTTCAAGTCGCCGTTTGGAATATCTACTTCGACACCGACCTGAGCCTTTCCGCCGGCACATTCCAGTGGGCCGGAGCGTCTTACCGCCGTGAGTACTGCGGCTCAGAACCTGCTCAATCAGGTGGCCTCGTACAGCGGCACCGGATACACGAACTGGACGCTTTACAAGTTCGTAAGCCCGGTCCCGGGTTCAACGAGCTCGCCGCACCAGGACTACATTTCAGCGACTTACAGTGTCCCTGAGCCGGGTTCGCTCGCCATGCTGGGCTTAGCTCTCGCTGGTTTGGGAGCGGCAGTGCGGCGGCGGCGCGACTGACGGCGAGGTACAGAAGAAGAAGAGGCCCGCGGAAGCGGGCTTTTTCGTTGAGACGTTATCCCCGGATTCGTCGGAGATTGCGACCCACTACCTGGACGCTCCGACTGGACCCGGATCGCGCGCTACCCGGCAGCATGCTGATGTACAGGCCAAGTGCGAATTCCAGCAGTTGCAGGCGCTCCTTAATTGACTTCGTTCCCCACCAGCCAAGACCAAGAAGCCCGCGCGCAAAGGCGCGCAGTACCACTCGGCCTGTCGCACTGCCCGCCAGCCCTCAGCTTTGCGGGAAGAGAAACGCCCCGCTTTGCGGTACGACGTCGAGCAGAAAGTAACGTTGCTGGACCGCGGCAATCGCAACGCTGCGCACGGCGCGGTCAACTTGCGTGCATCAGAAAGTCGCGCGAAGGCGATGGCGTCCTCTAGACATTCGTCGCCCAGTCCCTTGCTCCCCATCACGAACAGACGGTTAAGCAACGCCACCTGCGTCTGCTCGTCAGTCAAGGGACCCCGAATCGGAGGAACGAGAAACTCGCCGAACGTCGTTTCGCGACGCAGTTCCTTTCCGAGGATCGCATCGTATCGACCCCAGACGTGCTCTCGCCTTGAAGCCGCATGCCGCAGCGTAGCCGGTCCCCTCTCGCCTGCATGTCGCCGATGTATGTGGGTCGGACAATAAGGAAGCGACGGGGAAGCGTCGGACGAGCCGCACCAGCATGTCATAGTCTTGCGACCGGAGCAGTTCTTCCCGAAACGGACCAACCGTGCGCATGCAATCGGTTCGAATCAAGGTTGCCTGCAGCATCGTGAAGCAGCCTCGCATCATCGTCAGCAAGATGTTGGACTGGTTGATATCCGGCCACTGCGTCTCGGACTGAGCCTCGATTCTGCCGTTGGCCGACGTGGTGCCCCAATAGTGCCGGGCAAGTACCAGCCCGGCCGTCGGATTGCCCAACAGCACGGCAACACGATCCGCAATAGAGGTCGGCAGGGCGACGTCGTCGTCATCAAAGAACCATACAAAGTCGCCGGTAACCAGCGGCATTCCAGCGTTAAGCGCACTCGCTTTACCGCCGTTGCCCTTTCGCATGTACTGAACGCGGCTCGAATATTTCTTTACTCGTTCTGCTGTGCCATCTGTTGAGCCGTCGTCAATGACGACCACCTGATGCGGAGCGAGCGTCTGATCGAGTACTGAGTCGAGGCACTCTTCGAGCATTACCCCACGGTTGAAGGTCGAAATCAGGACGCTGACACGCGCTTGGTTCAAGGTATCGCTCACCGAAAGGTGTCTCCAGACATGGGGTACCGCGCTTACATCCGACGACGAAGTAGCCCCGCAAGCCCCGACGCGTTCGACGCTACCAGCGAAAGGCCCGCATTTTCGAAGCCGCTTCGAGCCCGACACTTTCCGACGTTGAAGCGACCGGCGATATGCCTCAAGAAGGTCATAGGCTACAAAAGCTCCCCCATTGGCCGCCGCACCACGGTTTGGACTCGCGCCGCCCGACAGCGTCCTATGCCGCGCGCCGTCCGCGTAGCGCTCGCCAGGTCCACCCGAGCGTCGAACTCGAAGTCACGTTTTGCAGGCCGTGAAGGATCTGCGACGGAGCGACTGCTCATGTTCGTGAGCTTACTGCCAATAAGTCTACGAAGGCCACGGTCCGAGACCCTTCGAAAAGATGCAGTGCACGCGCTCAAACATGGGTGCCAAGGCATCAATCAAGAGCAGCTGCCGCTGCCAGATGCCGTGGACGTAATTCTTGATGGCTCCCGGGACGTTGGCGCTGATGTAGACGAGTTCGCGCACACGTCACCCACTCTGGCAAGGGTACAGAGAAGAGCCAATCACGAGCCAACACACTTTAAATGCGTCTCCTTTGCAAGCGAAGGCACGATTTCGGATCGCATCCGAATTTACCTTCATGCCATCGATCATTACCACGAATGCGTCATCGGCCGCTTGAATGCGCGGCCTCAACTCAAACCGAATGGACGAACCACGGGGGCAGACCGACTGGAAATCAATGGGAAAATTTCCCTCGTGGCAATTACATTCGAGAGCGAAGCGCACCGTGTGCCCATACGGAATTGCGCGCAATCTGGCACTCCGATCAGGCGATCGGAAGTTTCGCGCTTAGGCGACGATATCGGATAGCGAACCTTTCAGGCTCCGCCATCGAATTCAAGGCAAGGAAGTCTGAGTTTCGAAGCGAAGCTCGACAGAAATGAGCTGAGAGCAAAGCTCAGGCTTAGTGGGGGACTTGCAGCGTATGAAAGAAGAAAATCATCGGAGGCGATTGTTCAAGGGAGCCTTGGCTGTCGCTGTAACAACTGTGGCCGGATGCAGATGGGATAGCGACACGTCCCTGCCCTTGGGTGGCGCGCCATCCGCTGAAGCGACGCCAGCGCCCGCCCCAGCAAGTAACCCTCCCTCATCGCCCGAGCCATCTGGCGCAGGCACTTGGTCCCCGTATGTGCCCGCGCTTATCGTCGGCACGAGTGCGTCGTTTGATCTCAACACGACACTCCCGTCGGGAATCAAGCGTGGTGGCATGTTCGGCATCGATCCCAGTGGCCCGCGGCTGCCGGCCGGGATGAGCTTGACGGCCGCGGGCATCCTTGCCGTCGGATCGGCGGCCATCGGCACAGTCGCCGGAGTTATCTTCACGTATGACGTGCCATGAAGCGGCGCGACTTCTTGTTAAAGAGTTCTTCGGCTCTGGCTGCCGCACTAACAGGTTGCGGCGGGTCTTCGGAGGCATCGGATCAGCTGGCCGCAAATAGTCAGGTGACGCCGCCCGCGAGTGGCCCGTCGGCACCTTCACCGAGTGCGGCGCCGATTGCGGTGACAGCGCCCTCGGCTCCTTCGGAGGGTGGCCTTCCGTTACTGACTCTGCACTCATCCAAGTCCGGCACGTACCCTTATCTCGCAACCGTCTATCCGCTCGAGGGCGCCGTGCCGAATGGCCGCGTCATCGTCAGCGACAACGATCTGAACTTGCGTTCCAGTGTGCTTTCCACCTGGCCGGACGGCTCGGCCAGTGTGATGGTCGTCGCGGGCGAACAAGCCTTCGCGGAGGCCAACTCGACGGCGAACGTCAGCCTGCGGCATGGCCTGGCGCAGGGCGACGCGCTCACTCCGGCCTACATCGACTCACTGATCACGACGCTCGAGGTTAACTTCAGCGGCACCCCGCGGACTTTCAGTAACTGGACGAGCGGCTACGACCGCATTTGGTGGGCCAACGCCGCCGTAATCTGCGCCCGTTATCGCCTGAGTTGCGGTCTGGGCGACATGGAAGCCGTGATTGACGTTCACGCCTTCGCGGGTGGCCGGGCGTTCGTTGAAGTCGTCATCGAAAACTGCAAGATCAACATGGCCGGCATTGGCTGAACCTCAATCGCAGAACTACACGAACGCGACGGTTTCGGTCAACGGGACGACAATCCAGACTGTCAGCAGTGCGAACGGCCCGAACACGACACATTCAGCCTGGCGTGCTTGGTACTGCAGCACATGGATCGGTGGCGATCCGGGCCTACAGGTCACGCACGACACGGCTCATTTGCAGTCGCATCCGTGGTTCTGGAAGGCGGCACGCCCTGTCACAGCGAACATGCAGTCGGCGTGGGGTGGCGACTACTACACTCCGCTGTCGGTCGGGGCTCGGTTGCCTAAGAGCGGAATGGCGGGAACCGGAGAGGGTGGTCCGCGCGCGACATGGATTGGTCAATTACCGCCATGGGATGCAGACTACATCTGCACCGGTAGCAAGTATGCGGCACAGGCGAGCATCAACAACGCGCTTTGCCAACTGACCTTCACCATCAATTACAGATACTCGGCTGGCGCGTCCGCAACGAATCTGGTGCCGACTAACGCGGAGTTGTACGGCTACGCGAAGCGGAACGCGGCGTCGCCGACATTTCCGCAGGATACTTACCAAAACGACGCGTCGCAAAAGGCTGGGTTCGATGATGCGCATCAACCTGCCGGGCCTCTTGTCGCGTTCCTGTGCAGGCCATCTCCGGTGTTCATCGAACTGGCGCAGAAGAGTGCGGCATGGAACTGCACTGAGAACACACGAAACGGTGTAAGAAGCGGGACACAAGTGCGCACGCGCGCATGGTCGACGCGCAACTATTCGATTGCAGCCTTCCTTTCGCCGGACGGATCGGCACACAAGACGGCCCTGCGCGATTTGCTGAAACGTTGCGCGCAGAGCGTGTTTACCTACAGTCAAGATCCTCAGAACAAGCTTGATTTGGTCTACAACGACAACGCCCGCCACTTCATTGATGTGTCCAGCACCAGACCAAAGGGCCAGGACGCTATCTGGATGCACCACTGGTTCGCGTGTGTCTACTACACGACAACTGTTGCAAAAATTCTGCGCGGGGCTGAAGCAACGACGTGGAATACGACGACTGACTGGTTGCTGAAGCAACCTGTGAGATACGTCAACGAGGCAAGCGGCGGTGAGTGGCGCCTGCACAATTTCCTGACAACCGTCTCTGACACGACTGCCACTTGGCCCATTGCCATGCGAAGCACCTGGGGCGAAATGATCCGCTCCGACTATGTCGACACCCCTCCGGGCGAGTCCGGGAAGTGGCTGTTTATCAACCATAACCCAGCCAACAATCCGAATTGGAACAAGTGGTCGAGCGCCGGCGAAGTAACAGTATGGCAGCGGTAATTATGCGGCGATCTTCTGGGCTGCTCTGGTTGCGGCGGTTGAGCGTGACATTCCAGGCGCGTTGACCGCTTGGAACCGCGTGCAGGCAGGTATTAGCAACCTGAACACGCCGGGTGGTTGGCTGGACGGTGCGGCAGATAACCCGCGTTACAACCGTTATCCGAGGAACGTCTGATGCCACCCGTAACTTATCCACGCCGCGTCACCAGCACGGCGACCACGATCACGGTCACCAGTCTGCCATCATGGCTGCCAGGTGCGGGACAGTTCGGCAGCATCAGCCTGTCGGATGCCTCCGCGATCAATCCGTCAGCGATTGACCCGCGGTATCCGGGACTCTGGGTCGGCAACTCCGGTGGGTGGAACGCCGTCTGGGATGCCTATGGCGGAGGAGCCTACGCTCCGACCCTTGGCGCTTACGGTTCGATTCTGCTGTTCAACGGCGGGCACCGGACCTGGGGCGGTTGCAATGTGGTCCGCTATGACATTGAAACGCGCGTCTGGTCGAACTACACCTACCCGATCCATGCAGCGACGGACAGGTCGATTTCCGGCGGCGTAGTTGTAAGTACGCCAAGTGGTGACACAGGCAGCGTCAATGATCGCGTCGGGTTGGCTGGGCATTACATCAAGACCGCCGACGGCGTAGCGATTGCCGGAACGGAAGCTACCGGCAACAGCACGACTACCTGGTACCCGTTCCCGATCCACACAAACTGCGGCATCACGTTCGTGCCGCCAGATGCGGGCGGTGGGACGCTGGGGTCGCTGGTAGTAGTTGGGCACAACCAGACCGGACTGCATATTCTTTCGGCCAACGGTAGGATTTTCAGGCTTGATCTGGCGACCAAGGTCTGGTCCGCGATCCCGTTCAATTTTTCGCAGTACTTCTCGCCGCACGGCTGCGAGTATGACTCGTTCAACAAGGTGTTGTGGGTGATTCGTGGCGACAATTCGCCCCTGTACGCCTATAACTACCAGACCGGGGTTGGGCATGCGCTTTCCAGTCCGGCACTGAATAGCACCGGCGACTACCCCAACCTCTGCTTCATGGCGAGTCGCAAGCTGCTGATCCGTGCCACTAGCCGTTGGAACGGCAGTGCCTCCGAACCTGCCTTGATGGCAATCGACGTGTCCAAGTATGTACACGGGTCCACGACCACGCTGAGCTCCTATGTCCTGAACATGACCGCCTATCCAACCGGCTGGCCGACCTCTTTGAAGAACGGCATTTACTCCGGTTGCAAGGACAAACTGGATTACTGCGATCTAGACGGAAACGTGTATTACCTGGAGAGACAGGCGCCTGGCGGAACAAGTTGCACGCTATGGAAGCTCGTGCCTCCTGCGGTGGGCCAAGAGCAGTCTGGTACGTGGTCATGGCGGGCAGAAACCATCAACATCAAGGCGGGTGATTCGTATGGTTCATTCGCCTGCGGCGGAGCTGCGAGGGAGCCGTCATGGGGCGGCCGTGCGCGTTATGTTCCTGCGCTCAAAGCCATCGTATTGACGGATAAGTACAACTGGCCGGTGCAGGCAGTTCGCTCCGGTTCATGGGTGTAAATCCCCTTCACAGCGCATACGTCAACCCAAAGAACACCTTATGCGGGCCGTCTTCCACAGAGCCGTCTCAGTCTTCGGAGTTCTTGTCGAAAACGCGCCCGCCAAAACGTCACGGTGCCGCGCCCTCTGGCCGAGTTGCGATGCCAGTACGTAAATGAACTCCGTTTCGGCGCCCTTCGGTCTGCCGCTCGCACTCACCAGAGCGACGGTCACAGTTGTCCAGGTAGGTGAACGCACCAAATACGACCAAAAGAACCGCCAGTTCGCCCGCTCTGCCGAACCAATCATCTCCGGGCGAGAAGAGATTCTGAACGGCCATCAGCGCAGCCGCCATCACGAGCGCGCCGATCGTGAGAAAGCGGTGCGCGGACCACTGCCCGCAGCAGAGGCTGCCCTTCCGCCGTTTCGACGGCGGAACTCGCTCGACTAAATGTGCGCGTGACACTTGCGAGCACTAGCCTGAGTCCGGCGATTTGCGTGGCCGCTCGTGCCAAGAAGTCGATTCCGGCGGTGCGTGCTGCTCGTACCGATCCCCACGGGCGAGGGAGTTCTAGAGCGGTGAAGCCAAGTAATTAGATTCGTTCGCAGTATCCGTGGCCCCCACATAGCCATCGGCAAACGTCGTCCCGATTTCCCTTACCTCTTCCAGGCTACCATCGAGGCTGATCTTGCTGACTTGGTAGCCCCCTTTTCTCAGAAGTGTTGCCACCTCATCGACCGGCAGCCGCTGGTCGTCGGTGCGGTAGGGCAATAGTTTCGAAAGATAATGTGACGTTCCCCCGGAAAACCCGGTCAGTTCAAAACTGGAGGTATGGTCGCTTCTGACGCGCCCCGGTAGGGGTCAGGAGAAGCGATGAAGAAGTCCAGGTTCACCGAGGAGCAGATCGCCTACGCGCTGAGGCTGGCTGACAGCGGCACGCCGGTGGTCGATGTGTGCCGGCAGATCGGCGTCTCGGAGGCCACGTACTACACGTGGAAGAAGAAGTACGCCGACCTGGGCGTTGCCGAGCTGCGCCGGCTGAAGCAGCTCGAGGACGAGAACGCGCGGTTGCGTCGCATCGTGGCCGATCTGACGCTGGACAAGCAGATCCTGCAGGAGGTCGTCCGAAAAAAGATCTGAAGGCTGCCAAGCGGCGCGAGCTGGCAGCCTGGATGCAGGAGCGCTTCAAGGTGAGCGTGCAACGGTCGTGCGGCCTGGCGCTGCTGCGCCGGTCGGTGTGGTACGCGAAGAGTCAGGCGCGCGATCAAAGCGCGCTGCGACAACGGATCCGCGACATCGCGCTGAGTCGTCCGCGGTTCGGCTACCTGCGCGTCCTGGTCATGCTGCAAGCGCGAAGGCTGGGCGGTGGGCAAGAAGCGCGTGTATCGCCTGTATCGCCTCGAGGGATTGCAGCTGCGCATGAAGGTCAAGCGGCGCAAGCGCATCGCGCTGCAGCGCGGCCGGGTCGGCCTGCCGACCGGGCCGGATCAGCACTGGAGCATGGACTTCGTGCACGACCAGATGCACGACGGACGCAAGTTCCGCATCCTCACCGTGATCGATCAGTGGAGTCGCGAGAGCGTGACTCTAGAGGCCAACTTCCGGTTGACCGGCCGATGCGTCGGGCAGGCGCTCGACCAGGCCGCCGCGCAACGTCGATTGCCCCGGGCGATCACCGTCGACAACGGCACCGAGTTCACCTCGAAGGCCCTCGATGAATGGGCGTATCGACGTGGCGTCAAACTCGATTACACGCGGCCGGGTAAGCCTACCGACAACGGGCTGATCGAGTCGTTCAACGGCCGGCTCCACGTCTGCAATCAAGCTGGCAAGGCTGGCCGTTCCGACCGCACTGGGAATCGCCAGGAGCGCGATCAGCCCCCACACGCGAACGAACGCCGAATAGATCCGGCCTGTCTCTTCCTTCATTTGCACGTAGCCGGGGTAGACAGCCCTCATGACAGGCCCTGCCAGCTCGGCAGTGCTCATCGTCGCAATGTCGAGCGCTACCACGTACTGACCAAGCGAGTCGGCCCCCAGCCGCTGTCCGACGAGCAAGTCCTGTCCCCTGCGGCCAAGCATGTTCATCGCCTGACCCGCGACCCACCAGACAGAGAAACCGAGAAGTTCACGTGTCTTCACGAGGGTGAGCTGCGGCCGGAACCGTGTCAGTCGATACGTAATCGCGGTCTCGACGATGGCGCTCGCCAGCATTCCCGCCAACAAAGCCCGGTAATCCTTCAGCATCAGTGCGAGCGAGGCGGCAACCGCAAATGAAGCCGTTTTTCGCGCTAACGCCGAGCTTGAAGAAGGGACGGAAATCCAGCGCTCGCTCGTAGCGCACAAGACCCGTGTTCTTGAACCCGCTAACCAGGCTGCTGAAAGCCAAAACGATGAGAACGTGCGTCACACGGGCGTCGTTGTACCAGCGCAGCGCAAACGGAATCGACGCGACCAAGATCAAAGCGATCGCCACACCGGTGATGACGTTCAGCGGTAAAGGCCGTCGAATAGGCGTCGTGCGCACGACGTGGCATGCGAATCAGCGCTTGCGTGAAGCCAAAGGCAGTCACCGCATTCAGAATCTCCAGAATCGCGGTTCCCATCGCGACGACGCCAAAGTCGACCGGCGCCAGCAACCTGACCAAGATCAACGTGCTGCCAAAACCGATCAACCGCTCGACGAGGCGGATGGCGACCGACCAGCGCGCACTCGATGCCAGGCGACGGCGGAGGGACGACATCTGCTCGGCTAGTCCGACGACGTGGACGACGTGCGCACCGAGTGGCTGCCTCGGTCCACGTGCCACGCGCGAAATTTGGTGAATGAGTTCATGCAACTCTTATTCTTGACATGCGCCGATACGGAGCGACGCCTACGCATCATCGTCCGACCGCTCCACAGGCGATCGCGCGTGAGCTTACTGGTGCACAACGTTGACAAGTAAGGGTCGAGGATCTCGCCAATCAAACGTCGCCCAAACTCTGGGCGCGCCGAATGCCAGCAGTGCGTCGCGCCACGGTGCCTTGCCAACAAGACAGCGCGCGAGATGCCTCGCGTATTCAGCCTCCGCAATCCATATCCTGCTCTCCGTCGACTGCCGCATGGGGCGCGGCTCCTGGCCTGTTGCATCCCGGTACAGCGCTTCTGACAAGTTCACCCCAACTGCCGTCCCAAGACCATGTTGATCCCAGTGGCGTGGATTCACTTCGATCAGATACAGTTGTCCAGTCCGCGCATCCCGCTTGTACTCGATCTCGGAAATACCCTGGAACCTCAGCGCGCTCAACAGGCGCCGGGAGGGCTCCTCGATCTCCGGTAACGGAATGGCCTCCACCACGATCCCCGTCCCAATCAAAGGCGGATACTGCAGCCGCTTACGGGCGGTGAAGAACGCGCTCACCTCGTGCGCGGACGAGCAATGCGAGCCGAAGATCAGCAGGTTCGACTCCCCCCCTTCGACCCATTCCTGGACGGTCACCAGCGGATCCAGTTGAGAAAAGCCACGGTAGAAGGCGGACAGGGTTTCGAAAGAGTCGACTCGCACGGCCTTCTGTCTGCCGACCGCCTCCCAAACCCCTGCTTTCCTCCACTGGCTCGCATAAACGGGCTTGCATAAGCAAGGATAGCGAAGCGGCTGCGCTGCCTCGATCTCGTCGGGCTGGGAAACAGTAACCGCCAGAGGCACGCTCAGGCCAATCCGCTGGGCCTCCCGCAATAGCGCCGACTTGTTCATCACCCGATCGATGCCATCCGGGCTCAAGCAGCGGAACGATGAAGCGCTCATCAAGTGCGGCCCGATGCTTGGAGATGAAGTTGATGTCGTGATCGCGCGTCGGAAGCAATAGCGCGCTGTCGGCCAAGTTCGTCGGCGAGCTTCATCAGAAAGGCGCACAAATCGCTGTCCTGGGAAAGCGAATCTGGGGCCGCCCGATACTCAACCCATCGCGAGACATTTCCGGGTGACGCAGGGATTGCCGAGAGTCCGATCACTCGGATGCCGAGCCGGCCCAGGTCGCGCGCCACAGCCAGCCCCGAATAGTGAGTGTTCAGAACTACGACCGGGCAGTCCGCGCTCAAAGCGGTAGCCCCGACCGCCTCGTCGGAATTTCTGCGCGCCATCAGGTCGCGATACCTGCCGCAGGGCGGAAGATGTTCTTCAAGTCTGCAGCCCACCGCGGCAGGTGAAAGGCAAGCCGTCCAGCAAGCGACGGCCGGCACGCCCTGATGCTCAAGTCGCACGGAGCACTGTCCGACCAGCTTTGCTTGTGACGAGACGTCCCCTCGAGAAAGTCGTACACCTTCGCACCATGCTCGATAAGGTGTTCGAAGACCATCGCGCGCAGCACGTTACCGACATTGAGCTTGGCGAAGTCGACGTCAAAGCCCTCCTGGAGCAGCATTACGGTCCCGTCATATTCAAAGCAGTACTGCTGCGCGACGATCTTGCCATCCAGCTTGAGATGGAAGAAGCGCAATGCCCCGGCCGCGAGCAGTCTCGAGCTCAACTGGGCGTAGAACGCGCGCTTGCGTCCGTCGACGAACACCCCCGCCTCGCCCTTGGTTTGCCACCGACCGCCGTGGTTGCGGTACAGGACTTCGAGAGCCTCGCTCAATTCTTCCAGTTTGCTGACATAACCAAACTCCACCTTGTGCGCCCTCTCCATGTCACGGCGCGCGGAACGGATGGCCGTGCGCAATCGGCTCGGAAGTGATGCCATCACCTCGTCGAACCGAGATGGCAGCGCGCGACGGGGGCACGGAGAGTGTCTCGTCGACACCAACCATCGCTTCGATTGCGCATACTGGAGAAACTGCTCGGCGTTCGGAGAAGACTCCGGAATCTGATTGACGTGCGCGATATCCCATGGCAACTGGTTGACCGCTTCCAAGAGGCTCCCAAGAATGTCTTGCCGATCGTCATTACGCACGATGAAATTCATGTGATCGGTCTCGGATGTGCCGTCGCCAAGGAAGCGCAGGCTGCGAAGGACCCCGCCCAGACCCGCGTCCCGCATCCGCATCATGGGGGCGATTCCCGCCAACGTGCCGTCTCGCTCAGCAAGCACGATGCAGAGCGAAGCCTCGGGCCGGTAAGACACCCACCACGTATGCAGCCATGGGTGCGTAAGGAACGTGTTCGCACCGGCCGCTGCCGAGACAAGCGTGTCCCACGCCCCGCCCATGGCCGAGAACTCGTCTTCGCGGGTCACTATTCTGGTCGAGTAACTCATGTGCAATCAGGAGGCGCCCACGCTGCTGATATGCTTGCAACGTCCCCGCCACCCGATCCGGAAGGATTCGAACGTTCGTTAAAGGGAATTGTCGCAGGTCAATCGAGAATTTCAGCTGCGATATGGCGGGAACAAGACCGCTGGCTTCTGAATTACCCGTGTCAACATGCGCGATCGTGCGAGTTTGTCAGAATATCGCGGCGTTCAAGAAAAGAGGCATCATGGTCCGGTAGCCTCCTCAATCAATATGCGGATACTTGCGCGCATAGGTCGGAAACCGCCTTGAGGTTGTGCGAGACAAACACCACGGTCGCACCACTGGTCGCGATGCCGCGCATCTTCTGCAGGCTCTTTTGCTGGAACACGAAGTCGCCGACGCTCAACACCTCGTCGATCACCAGGATGTCGGGATCGAGGTGCGCGCGCGACCGAAAAGCCCAGGCGGGCGAACATCCCCGACGAATACCGCTTGATCGGCGTGTCGATGAAAGCGCCAGACCAGCGAACTCGACGATCTCGTCGAACTTGCGCGCAATCTCGGCGCGGCTCATGCCGAGGATTACCCCGTTCAGATAGACGTTTTCGCGGCCGGTCAGGTCCGGATGAAAGCCGGCGCCGACCTCGATCAGTGCCGACAGGCGCCCATTGACCTCGATCCGACCCTCGGTCGGCCACATGATGCGGGCGAAGTGCTTCATCATCGTGCTTTTGCCGGCGCCGTTGTGGCCGATCACGCCGACCGTTTCGCCCTGCCGGATCTGCAGGTTGACATGGCGCAGCGCCCAGAACTCGCGGTCGGCGCGCGAGTGCCGAGCGGCACCCGCGTCCGTCGCGCGTCGGAGCAGGTCAGCGCACAGGAGACCGCGCAGCGAATCGAAGCGTGCCCCCTTGCGAAAACGCTTGGATACGTCATCGAACCGGATCGCGATGTCGGTCATCGGCTGGTGCGGATACGCGCCTACACGTTGTCCGCGAACGTCGGCTCGAGCCGATGGAACATGACCCACGCGCGACCAGCGTGACGAAGGAGGCCGTCGCGCTGTAGGCGATCCAGCCCAGGTCCGGGCTGCGACCCTGCACCACCGCGATTTCCATGCCCTCAAGCAACGGTGCAACGGGGTTGAGCAGCGGCACCGTCGCGCCAAGGTCCGAGCATGGATGAGGGATAGAACACCGGCGTGAAGAAGATCGCGAAGGTCAGCAACGCCTCGACGATGTACTTGACATCGCGGAAATAGAGGTGGCCGCTGATAGCGCGATACCAAGCCCGGCGACGAAGATCACGATCAGCAGCAACAGTGGAATCACCCACAGCTGACTGGCAGCCGGGCGGATTCCGGTGAACGCCAGCACGACGACCAGGGGAATGGTGGCCACCAGCATGTCGAACAGCGCGGACAGCACCGCCGACACCGGGAACACGATGCGCGGGCAGTTGATCTTCGTCAGCAGGTTCGAGTTGCTGGTCAGGCTGCTACGTGGCGAAGCGGATCGCGCCGACGATGAACGCCCATGGCAGTGACTTCACGCAGACGGCGGCGAGCGCATCTAACGAAAACGGGCGGCCCACAGCTCGCTCATACCAAACTGCACCGGCATGCCGGCCGCCACGATGATCCCGGGCATCAGCACCGCCCACAGCAGTCCCATCATCGACTGCTTGTATTTGATTGCAATATCGCGCCAGGTGACCATGAAAAGCAGGTCGGCTATCAGCGACAGCCGGCGCTTCGGGACCCGCCTTCCGGCGGGAGTCGAACGAGTGTCTGACGATCGTGGATGACTACACGCGGGAGAGTCTGGCCATCGAGGTGGACACATCGCTGCCAGGACAGCGGGTGGCCGCCGTGCTGGATCGACTGGCCGAGTGGCGCGGCCCACCGCAATCGATCACGGTCGACCACGGTCCGGAGTTCGAGAGCCAGGTGCTCGATGCCTGGGCGTATCAACGCGGCGTGCGGCTCGCCTTCATCCGGCCGGGCAAGCCCAACGAGAACGCCTACGTGGAAAGCTTCAACGGCCGGTTGCGCGACGAGTGTCTGAACGAGCACTGGTTCCTTACGCTGGCGCACGCGCAGGCCGCGATCGAAGCGTGGCGCGTCGAGTACAACACCGAACGGCCACACAGCGCGCTCGGCTACCTGACGCCACAGCAGTTTGCCGAAGCGCATGCTGCCCGCGCTCGCGCGGGCAGCATGCAAACCCAACGCGAACAGCAGGTATTGTTAACCGCGGACTCTAGATCGCAACGGGACTAAACAAGGGAGCAGGTCGCTGGCGGTGCACGGCGAACGCAAGATCGAACCATGATTTAACGAACTATTAGCTCAGCACACTAGAGAACCTTGGGCTGGTGTCCACCGAACCGGCCGCAGTCCACGCGAGCATGACGCATCGATGCACCAAGCGTGCCGTACGGCACACTTGGTGAAGTCGACCGTTCTACACTCCTAAGCCCCACCGCGGCCACGAAAATGTGTACTCAGCGGACCAAGTACAGACTTGAGAATGCGGCGCATCCGGCGTGGAACTAGGAACGTAAATCTTCTTTTGACCTCGGAGTATTTCTGCTGGCGTGGCGATAAGGCCGCGTGGACCGGCTCTTCAAATTGGAGGGGCGGGCGTTCATTCATGCTTGGGTTGGACTTAATTGTCTGCCGCGTTCCTTTGACTCCAACGATACTTACCCAATCGACATAGTTACCCGGCTCAATTGGCGCCTGGCAATTGTAGACAGATGTAAAACCGAGCGAAACTAGCATATTCATCAGGGTAGTCTGCGTCATCCATACGCTCTTGACGTTGTCGAGCGACGCCCACTTGGCGGACAGACGTTCCTCCTGTTGCGAGGCAGGATCGTGTTCGACATAGTCGCGACCCCATAAGGTGCGACCGCCATAGCTATAGGCCTTCTCATAGTTGACACTGATGTACGTGTTGAAGATCGTTAGATGCGTACAAACGGAAGCAATCTGTTCGACAAAACGAAAGACGTCGGGCGCGTCCAGATGGTAAAGAATACCCAAGCAAAGAACGACGTCGAATTCACGGTAGCGTTCCTTACTTAGATTGCGGACATCATCATGATAAAGGGTGAGCTTCTCGAGTCCGAGCGCCTGCTTGGCGAACCGTGCCTTCGCGAGATTTGCTTCCCTGCCTTCGATTGCCACTGCGGTGGCGCCATGCATTGCAAATTCGATCGCATACTGTCCTTCTAGGCACGCCAAGTCTAAGACCCGAAGCTCGGAGAGCGGCTTGGGAGAAAGGTCCGCGACAATCTGCACGATACGTGGGAGCTTCCGGGACTCCACTCCATTCCCTATTGTGTAGAGGCCTTCCGCAAGGCGTATGTTGTGGTCCGTCCATTCCCCATATTCGCGGATAAGTCGGGAACGCTCGCCAGCTAATGTTTGGGGATCCATGAAATCACTCGTCTGGACAAAAGGGTACAACGTGAACTCATCGGCCTGCGCCCAGGGCGGATGGACGAGAGCGTAGAAAACACTCAAGGGCCCCAGCATTCCCACAGGCATTTCCACCTAGGCACAATGGGCGGTTGCCTCAAAATGCCAGTCTGCCATATTGCTCATTATTGTCGCGGAAAACGGTTCGTACCGAGGACTCGACGAGATTGCGTCGGATGTCGCCGACTGGTTGCCAAAACGAAATCCTTTTTTCAAATCAGATGCGGCCCGTAAAACTGGAAAACTGCTGCCGGCGCGTCAGTTGCCGGCGCCAAAGCCGGTTGCAGGGGTCGCACCCGATCGTCAGTCACCTGCGGGTCGGCGCCGAACAGGCCGGGCAGCGTCTCGACAACGCGTCCACCTGGCGCATGTCGGATTCCCCATCGCCGGTGACGACGGCCAGCCCGTAGGAGCGTAACCGGCGTGAGTTCTTCTCACCTCGTCAGCGTGTTTTCGACTTTCACCCCGGCAGGCCCGCAATTGCGTATCGCGGGCCTCTTCCGTTATTTGGGCGGACAGTTCCGCCATACGATCGTTGCGATGGACGGTTGCTTTGATGCCGCATATGCGCTGGACTCATCACTCGAGGTGGCTCTTGTGCGGCCGCCGCCAAAGACTCACGCCATTGCCTATCTCTTCGCGATACGCCGCATGCTGACCCGCCTGCGGCCGGACCTGCTGGTGACATATAACTGGGGATCCATGGAATCCATCATCGCGGGTCAGATGGGACACGTTTGTCCAATCATTCACAATGAGCACGGTTTCGGCCCCGATGAGGCAGAACGCCTGAAGACCAGGCGCGTACTTACGAGGCGAGTCTTCCTGCCGAGGATTTACAAGACCATCGTTCCTTCTCGAAATCTTCTGCGAATCGCTGTCGAACAATATCGCGTACCCGCAGAAAAGCTTCAGTTCATAGCGAGCGGCGTCGATACGGATGCCTTTTCTCCCGCACCGGTTTCAGAACGGCAATCGGCGGGCGTGGTTTTCGGATATGTCGGACAACTTAGACCGGAGAAGAACCTCGACCTGCTGCTGCGGTCATTTGCTGCCAGCGGACTCGAAACAGCATCGCTCCTGGTCGTGGGGGACGGGCCTCTGCGCGCAACTCTCCAAAAGATCGCATCGGACCTTGGCATTGTCCGGCGCGTGACTTTTGCCGGCGCTGTTCGGGACGTGCGCCCGTGGTATAGGCGGTTTGATGTCTTCGTGTTGTCATCCGTGACCGAGCAGACGCCTATGTCGCTTCTCGAAGCGATGGCTTGCGGGCTGCCGGCAATCTGCACCGACGTGGGAGATTGCGCGACGATCCTTGGGACTTCTCACCAACCGGAGATCGTGCCCAGTCGCGATACGGGTCGTCTGGCTGATTCGATTCGAACAATGACGGATCCGGCGGTGCGCGAAAGGTTGTCCGTCAAGAACCGTCGCCGGGCGGTCGAATTGTTCAGCGCTGCGAGGATGTTTCGCGAGTATGAAGCCGTATATCGTGCGGCTTTGCTTTCTAACTCACACCGGTGAAGAGGCTCGGCCGATTGCTCGGTCTCATGGTGGGCAGTCGCGAGTGTTGTGTAAGAATAGAGATGTGGAATCAATACGTAAGATCGGGATTCTGGGTGCGGGATTCATCTCAGACTTCCATATCCGCGCTCTCGATGGGATTTCGGACATCGCACTCGCTGCGGTCTGCGACACCGATCGGCACAAGGCCGAACATCTGGCCAGGAAATGGAGTATCCGCCAGTCATTTTCGTCGCTGGACGAGATGCTTTCCGCCGGCGTCGTGAACACGATTCATGTTCTTGTTCCTCCGACTTATCATGCTGATGCGGCCTTGCGGTGCCTCGAGAAGGGCTGTGATGTGTTTATAGAGAAGCCCATGACCGTCACGCTTGATCAAGCGCGCGATGTACAAAGGGCTGCCGCGCGCGTCAGACGGGCGGTTGGGGTGAATCATAATTTCACCCGTAACCCCGCCTTTGTCGAACTCGTGCGGGCGGTGCGCGAATGGCGTCTTGGAGAAGTGCAGCACGTGACTGCTTGTTGGAATGTCCCCTTGCGTCAATTGGATACCGGACAGCACACTCTCTGGATGTTTCATGAGCCGGGCAACATCATCATCGAACAAGGAGCACATCCGCTTTCTCTGGTCTGCCATCTACTTGGCCGTATAACCGACGTTTCGGTTGTCGTTACTGGTAAGAGCACTCTGAACTCCGGACGGCCGTTTTACAACACGTGGCAGTGTTCCCTGGTTTGTGAGCGCGGGACGGCGCAGTTGTATTTGAGCTTCGGACGCGAGTGGTTCGAGTTCTGGGTTCATGCAGGCGGCCAGGACGGGTCGGCGGTTGCCGACATCGCGCGCAACCGTTTCTCGATTACAGAGAAGAGCCGTTTTATGGAACCCGTGGACCAATTTTTGGACGCAGCGAGAACTTCTCGCCGGCTACTCGGACAAGGTGCTAGAAACCTGATCGACTACACGCGTGGATTCTTGAAGTTGGCTCCGCCTCAGGACGCGTACTCGATTGGCATGCGCTCCAGTATCGAGCAGTTTTACGAGGATCTTCTCGCTGGCCGCACACCTCGTGAGGGCGTGGACCAGGGTGTGAATGTTATGGAAGCCTGCGCCGCGATTGCGGAAAATCGCATGGAGCCCAGGCAGCTGAGTCACGCGCGCGAGGCGGTCGAGCGTGGCTGACGCGTTGGTGATTGGCGGCACCGGCTTCATCGGTCGCAATCTCGTCGCGCGCCTGCTAGACTCAGGTCGTTCTGTGCGGGTTCTCAGCCGCTCGGCTGCCTCATGGATGAACCGCGGATCCCAGCTTGAGTTCGAGCGAGGCGACGTAGCGGACGCCGAAGCTGTGTTGCGCGCCGCCGAGAATGTCCGCGAGGTTTTTCATCTCGCGATGAGCGGTGGTGAGCAATGGTCTGAGTTTGAGCGCGTGACCTTGGGTGGCGTGCGCAACGTGGCCCGCGCCTGCCGCGAGAACGGTATCCGGCGCCTGGTCTTCGCTAGCACCATTGCGTGCTTATACCTCGGCGACAAAGGAACGGTGCGCGATCCGGTGGAACCTGATCCGAAGTTTGAGCAGCGTCCTTTTTATGCTCGTGCCAAGGCACTGGCCGAACGGTTGCTGCTCACGGAAAGAATACCGCTGGTGATTGTCCGGCCCGGAGTGGTCGTGGGGAATGGAACGCCGGTTACTCATAGCGGCGTTGGATATTGGCCTTCAGACCGATGTTGCATCGGCTGGGGGATGGGCAATAACCCAATTCCGTTTGTCTTGGTGGAGGATGTTGCAGAAGCCACATTTCTGGCGATGGAGGCGCCGGGGATTGAAGGGCGGAGTTACAACCTGGTCGGCGATGTTCGCCCGACGGCGCGCGAGTATGTGGGCCTCCTCAGTGAGCGTGGGCGCCGGCGTATTGAATTTTATCCCCGCAGCCTGGCCAGGCTGCAAGCGCTCGAAATCCTGAAATGGGGCGTCAAGATTGCGGCTCGGAAACCCGACAACACATTTCCCAGCATCCGGGACTTGAAGAGCCGCTCGTTTGAAGCGCAGTTCGATTGCTCCGCCGCCAAAAGAGACCTGGGCTGGCAGCCGAACGCGGATCGTCAAGCGTTCTTGCGGAAGGCAATCGATGTGCATTTGCGGCCGATCGCGCCCGGCGACCTTAGGCTGGGTACGTTATCACTCTAAGTCCGCTCTAGGCACCATCGTCCGAACCGCTCCACAGGCGATCGCGCGTGAACTCACCGGCGCACAACGTTGACAAGTAAGGGTCGAGGATCTCGCCAATCGAACGTGGCCCAAACCCTGGGCGCACCGAATGCCAGCAGTGCGTCGCGCCACGGCGCCTTGCCAACAAGACAGCGCGCGAGATGCCTCGCGTATTCAGCCTCCGCAATCCATATCCTGCGCTCCGTCGACTGCCGCATGGCGCGCGGCTGCTGGCCTGTCGCATCTCGGTACAGCGCTTCGGACAAGTTCACCCCGACTGTCGTCCCGAGGCCATGTGCCACCGACCGCCGTGGTTGCGGTACAGGACTTCGAGAGCCTCGCTCAATTCTTCCAGTTTGCTGACATAACCAAACTCCACCTTGTGCGCCCTCTCCATGTCGCGGCGCGCGGAACGGATGGCCGTGCGCAATCGGCTCGGAAGTGATGCCATCACCTCGTCGAACCGAGATGGGAGCGCGCGACGGGGGCACGGAGAGTGCCTCGTCGACACCAACCATCGCTTCGATTGCGCATACTGGAGAAACTGCTCGGCGTTCGGAGAAGACTCCGGAATCTGATTGACGTGCGCGATATCCCATGGCAACTGGTTGACCGCTTCCAAGAGGCTCCCAAGAATGTCTTGCCGATCGTCATTACGCACGATGAAATTCATGTGATCGGTCTCGGATGTGCCGTCGCCAAGGAAGCGCAGGCTGCGAAGGACCCCGCCCAGACCCGCGTCCCGCATCCGCATCATGGGGGCGATTCCCGCCAACGTGCCGTCTCGCTCAGCAAGCACGATGCAGAGCGAAGCCTCGGGCCGGTAAGACACCCACCACGTATGCAGCCATGGGTGCGTAAGGAACGTGTTCGCACCGGCCGCTGCGGAGACAAGCGTGTCCCACGCCCCGCCCATGGCCGAGAACTCGTCTTCGCGGGTCACTATTCTGGTCGAGTAACTCATGTGCAATCAGAGGCGCCCACGCTGCTCGTACGCTTGCAACGTCCCCGCCACCCGATCCGGAAGGATTCGAACGTTCGTTAAAGGGAATTGTCGCAGGTCAATCGAGAATTTCAGCTGCGATATGGCGGGAACAAGACCGCTGGCTTCTGAATTACCCGTGTCAACATGCGCGATCGTGCGAGTTTGTCAGAATATCGCGGCGTTCAAGAAAAGAGGCATCATGGTCCGGTAGCCTCCTCAATCAATATGCGAATACTTGTCCTTTCGGATCGCGATCTTTCGTCCCCATCTGGGCGACGGGTTGCGTTTTTGCGGTCTCCTCAGGCCCTTGAGTCGCAGGCACGAATTTGACCTGATCTCCTATCTGAAGGAAGGCGAAACAGCTCGACCCTGCCATCCGCGCACTCTTCAACAAGGTGACGCTTGTTCCCGCGCCCCCAGACAAGCGCTCGCCGCCATTCCAGCGAATCCTCAAGGCCGTGTCCGCCCGTGACTTCGTTCGACCAGCGAGCGAAATGCGAAACGCGATCGAGAGTGCCCTCCGGAGCGATCGATATAGCCTGGTGTTCGATGCCGGTGGCTATGTCGTGCCAAATCTTGCCCGACGCGAACCCTTAGGCAGTTCCGCTGATCGTGGACTCCGTCGATGAACCATGGTTCGAGAAGTTCGTGCCATGCGTCACGCTCCCGTCCGCAAGCGATTCGGCCATCTTCACGAAAGCCTGGCGAAACTGGCTCTTTGAGAGAAGCGCCTATCGCCCGTGGGGATCTTACCCTTTTGCCTCGGAGATCGATGCAGACTTCTATCAGCGCTGCTTTCCTGGACGGAACGTGTCGCGTTTATCCCTAATGGAGTCGACAGCGATTACTTCGCTCCAAGCGGGCTTGAACGCGGATTACGGGCTGGTCGTATTCGAGGGCAACATGCATTTCGGTCCCAACGTTGACACGGCGAGGCGACTCGTTACTGGAGATTCTTCCTCGCGCTTCGTGAACGAGTTCCTGAAGCGCATGTTGCGATCGTCGGGCGAGACCCTGATCCCATCCGTGCAGAGAACTGGCGTCCGACCGGGTCCTCGTGACCGGAACCGTGGACGATGTCCGTCCATACCTCGAACGGGCCTCGGTCTTTGCCTGCCCGATGAAGCTTGGCTCTGGGATAAAGAACAAGATCCTCCAGGCGTGGGCGATGGGACGGCCGGTCGTCGCGTCGTCCGAGAGCTTGGGCGGACTGGCCGCGCGGGACGGCGAGAACATCCTTGTCAGGGATGATCCGGACAGCTTTGCCGATGCAGTGGCCGCACTCATGCGTGACCCGGTACTTGCTAGTCCATCGCATCAGCGGGACGCGAAACGGCTGTGCAGGAGTACTCTTGGAATGCTCGGGCCAACGAGCTTGACGAGCTCTGTTCTCGCGGACGGTCAACGGCCGGTAAGACATTCCCGTTCGAATCGTTCTAACGGACTACTCATGCGCCCTTCTGCGACGCAAAGCTCACATGACGCGTATGAAGATTGTTGCTGTCTTCTGTCTGGCCAGCACGCTTGGCAGCAGCAACCCTTCCCTGCCTATTCACAGTCGAGACATCCGCCCGCCGGTCAGCCGAGCAGCGGCTGCGGTGACTTCAATTACGGCCCGATCCGCCATTGGCCCCTTGGATTACCGGATCACGGATGCTACGACACGATTAACGTCGTCGAAAGAAGCCATTTCACCCCCAAAGTGGAGAGACTCATTGGGGGTGAGCGCGGCACGCTCGCTGGCGATATCGCGTACACGCTGAACGCTTTTCCGAACCATCGTCGCGCTCTTCGTTCAGCAGCCGAACTGACGCGCCGAAATGGCGGCAGAATGCCGACTGGCATGAATTACAGCACTGACATGCTGGTTCGACCGGGCCATCGCGTTCCGGCCGGATGACGTTCAGGTGCGGCTGCTGTGGGGCTTCGAACTTGTGCGGTCGAAACAAACCGCGGCCGCACTTGAACAGGCGCAAATTGCCGAAAGCCTTGCGAAAGACAATCCCGCGGTGCATTACAACCTTGGATTGCTTGTACTTCGAACTCAGCGAGTACGAGAAGTCGATGGCCAACGCTAAGATTGCCTATGACCTCGGCTACAACCTTCCTGGACTGCGTGACAAACTGACCAAGGCCGGCCAGTGGCGGCAGTGAGTGGCCTACTCGCACGCCCGGCATCACGACGCGCTGCGCTTACGGCCACCTTTGCGAGTCTGTTCGTTGCCGCTCGGCCTGGCGGCCCTGATCGCTGCCTGTCGAAGCGAGCTTCCCGATCTCAGCATGCTGCCCCAGGAATCCGGCAGGTTACTGCGCGTTTCCCCTGGAGACCCGCTTCGCTCGTTTGCTGCGACGGCTCGTGCTGCGCGCGATGGAGACACGATTGAAGTCGAGCCGGGTGATTACTGTCGGCGACGTCGCGGTCTGGCCACAAAGCGACTTGACCATTCGCGGAGTCGGCCCCCGCCCCCGGCTGATCGCCGACGGCAGGGACGCCGAGGGCAAGGGAATCATGGTGGTTCGTGGCAAGCGGGTTCGAATTCGAAAACATCGAGTTTCGCGGAGCTCGCGTCCGCGACCGCAACGGCGCGGGCATCCGCGTTGAGAACGGTCCCGTTTCCGTTTCGAAGTGCGTCTTCGCCGACAACGAAAACGGCATCCTCACCGGCAATCTTGAATCGGTGCAGATTGCGATCGATTCGACGGCCTTCGAAGGGAACGGTCATCCAAGCGGCCAGGCCCACAATCTCTATGTAGGCGCCATCGCCCGGCTCGACATCGAAGGCTGCTTGTTTGCACGCTCCAACGTCGGGCATTTGCTCAAGAGCCGTGCCCGGGTCAACAGTGTCCGCTACAGTCGGCTGACCTGCGAAGACGGAACTTCGAGCTACGAACTTGAGTTTCCGAACGGAGGGCAGGCCGAAGTGATCGGGAATCTCATCCAGCAGGGGCCGGCGTCCGAAAACTCGACCCTTGTTTCCTTCGGTGCCGAAGGCTACCGCTGGCCTGACAACAGCGCTTCGCATGGCTTTCAACACGATCGTCAACGACCGTCCCAATGGTGCCGTGTTCCTGCGTGTAGCGAAGGGCGCGCAGAAGGTGACTCTCGCCCACAACCTGTTCGTCGGGGCCGGATCAAGAACTATCGACGCACCGCTCGACGAACACGGCAGCATCGAGGCCGCACGAAAGGAATTCTCCGACCCGGCCACATTCGACTATCGGCTGCGAGCGAAGTCGCCCCTGGTCGGTCGTGTCGGTTTCCGGGGAAAGGCATCGACGACGAGGGCCTGCCGATGCGGGAGTATGTCCATGAGGCTACAAGCTGCGCCCTCGAAGACATGACGGCACTCACCCCGCTCTCTCCTGGCGCTTTCCAGCGCCTCGCCCGCTGAGGATGCAGCTGAGCCAACACTCAAGAGACCTGGATGATCTTCGAGCGCCAACGCCTCCCGCACGGCTCGAAGGATGGGTCGACGTCGCAGCACTCGACGAGCATGTCCAGATAGCGGTCCGGCGCCAGCAGGACGCGACGCTGGAGATCTCCACACCAGGCCTGTTGATCCGGCTGGACGAGACAGCGGGCGAGTGCCATGTTGATGGGCAAACCATCGTATTGGTGCTCGGTAGTCCCTTGGTCGAAGGGCGAAGAGCGGGCGCTGCACAACTTGTGCAGTTGGCAGAGAAGGGGCAAGTAGGCGGGCGCTACGCATTCGCTGCCATTGATCGGGCAAGGCGCACCGTCCGGCTGCAAACAGACCGCTTCGGGGTGTTGCCAATCTGCTGGGCTCAAGCAGGAACTCGGCTCTCCTTCGCGGACCGTGCCGACCGCGTTGCTACGGCAAACGCGCCAACGCTCGACGGCCAGGGGGTGTTCGACTACGTCTATTTTCACGTCATTCCGGCTCCCCGCACCGCATATCGTGGAGTGTCTCGCCTTGAGCCCGCAACGAGCCTTCTCTTTTCAGCCTCGGGGGCAGCGTGCAATCCAGCGTGGCGACCAGAGTTTGCTGCGCAACGACGCGGCGATCTCTCCGAACTAGCAACGCAGTTTCGCGACGCCGTCAGGGAGTCGGTGGCGTTCGAGGCAGGCGAGCCCGCGGTCGGGTGTTATCTGTCCGGAGGCACCGACAGCTCGACCGTGGCCGGAATGCTCAAGCGGGTGACTGGGCAGGCGTCCACGTTTTCGATTGGGTTCGACCAGTCCGGCTATGACGAGATGGCCTATGCCCGTATCGCGGCAAGGCACTTCGGGACAGAACATCACGAACACTACGTCACGCCGGTGGAAGTGACTGACTCGGTTCCGAGGGTGGCGGCGTACTACGACCAGCCTTTCGGCAATTCATCGGCAGTGCCCGCCTTTCTTTGCGCGCGCCTCGCGCACTCAACCGGCATCAAGAAACTCCTGGCCGGCGACGGCGGCGACGAACTCTTTGGCGGCAACACGCGCTACGCGAAGCAGAAGGTGTTCGAGGCTTGGTGGTCGCTTCCCCATACCCTGAGAAGTGCCGCAGCCCCAGTGCTCGCCAATGGACTGACGCGCCGCCTCCCGCTCGCCAAGAAGATCGCCAGCTACGTCGACCAGGCGCGCATACCGATGCCAGTACGACTCGAAACCTACAACCTGTTGAACCGCTTCGGCCCCGCGCACGTCTTTGAGCCGGACTTTTTGGAGCATGCAGATCTGCACGCTCCAGCAGCACTGCAGTCAGACGTGTACTCGCGCAGCGCGGCAGCCCTTTCGTGGATCGCATGCTCGCCTTCGACTGGCGCTTCACGCTTGCCGACAACGATCTTCCGAAGGTTTGCGGTACCGCTCGGCTTGCTGGCGTCGATGTCGGATTTCCGCTCCTAGCCGACACGCTGGTCGACCTTTCAACGCAGCTTGGAGCCGCGTGACAAGGTGCGCGGACTTCGCCTCAGGCATTTCTTCAAACAATCGCTCGCGGATTTTCTCCCACCCGAGATCATTGCGAAGAAAAAGCATGGCTTCGGCATGCCGGTCGGGCCGTGGCTGTTGAGCAACCCAGCGCTTCGACACCTGGCGCACGATTCACTCTCTGCACTCGCAGGTCGGCGCCTCGTTCGTCCTGCGTTCGTCGAGGAGCTGTTCTCGAGACGGCTCGAGGAACACGCGGGATACTACGGCGAAATGATCTGGGTGCTGATGCAGTTGGAGCAGTGGCTGGCGGTGCGCTTTCCCACGTGGCGTCTGGGTTAGGCCGAATCCATGCGCGACATCCTGCTCGTCAGTTTCATAGCTCTGCTGCTGCCGTTCATGGTCTTGCGGCCCCCGGTGGGCGTCCTCGCCTGGGCGTGGTTCGGGATCATGAACCCGCACCGGCTGGCATGGGGCTTTGCCACCACGCTGCCTTTCGCCATGGTGATCGGCATTGCCACGGTCATCGGCGCCCTGTTCTCAACTGAGCCCAGGAAACTGAAGGGAGGCGCCGCCACTGCGGTGCTTTTGCTCTTTGTCTGCTACATCATCTTTACGACCTTCTTTGCCCTTATCCCCGACCGAGCCTGGCCAATGCTCGATCGCGCGGTCAAGGTCCAGCTTGGAACCCTCCTGGCGCTGACGATTCTCTACCGGAGGGAGCACGTCCTTGCGCTCATCTGGGTGGTCGCGGGCTCCATTGGGTTCTATGCGGTCAAAGGGGGCCTGTTCACGATTGCGACGCTTGGCAGCTACAGGGTGTGGGGGCCTGCACAGTCCTTCATTGAAGATAACAACGCCTTCGCATTGGCAACGATCATGTCGATCCCACTATGGGCTTATCTGTATACGCAGTATCGGTCCCGTCGGTGGATAGGACTGGGCCTGTTGGCCGCGATCGCGCTATCGGCGGTATCGGCCCTGGGCAGCCAGTCGCGCGGAGCTCTGGTTGCCATTGTCGCCATGGCGGCCTTTCTATGGCTCAAGAGCAAGAAGAAGATTGCTGTCGGCGCCGTTCTGCTCGTGGCCGCGATCGCGTCCGTGGCCTTCATGCCGGCACAGTGGGAAGCCAGGATGGCGACGATTACCAACCCGCAGGCCGATGCCTCTGCCGTTGGACGGCTCGAGGTCTGGAAAATGCTTTGGAACCTCGCGATTGACCGTCCCTTGGTCGGCGGCGGGTTTGAAACGTACTCGCGCGAGATCTTTCAGCAGTACAACCCTTCGTACACCAGAACCCACTCCGCCCACAGCATTTACTTCCAGGTGCTTGGCGAACATGGATTCGTGGCCCTTGGCCTGTTCCTTCTCTTCTGGCTTCTCGTGTGGAGGATGTGCGGTCAGGTTTCCAAAGCAACGCGCGGAGATCCGGAGGACCAGTGGGCGTACTGGCTCGCACAGATGATCAAGGTAAGTCTGATCGCCTACCTGGTCGGGGGAACCTTCCAGAACCTGGCGTACTGGGACGTTCCTTACTATCTCTTCGTCGCGATCGCAGTTACGAGAGTCATCGTGCGGGAGAAGGCGCGGAGCCGGGCACCGATTGAGGTTTCCGCGAAGCAGTCCGTCGCGTACAGTGCGAGCCCGGCGGGTTAGTCGCCATTGTGTGACGGGCGCGATCCGCTTCCGTATCAGGGCTGGTGATCTGCGAAACAGCGTCGAGTCGCAGCAGAGTTACCCAGACGCGTAAATCGGCTCGTTGATCGTGACGTTAGTTATCAACTGTGCGGCAAAGCGCAGCGGCCGACTGTCCCATGGCGTGAAGCGCGGGATCTGAAAGGGGTCGGATCCGATCCTTGCGACGCCGATCGACGTGGAAACAGCCCCGTCAAATCCGAGCTCGCGCACTAGCGCCGCCGTTGCTCGTACGTAGTCCCTGTTCGGTCGCCCATTCGGATACGCGAACAATCCGATGCGGGAGCCAGCGATATCTGCCAGTCGCCGTTGCCCCGAAGCGATCTCGCGGCGCGCAGCCATTAGATCCATGCCTGCGAGAATCGGATGGCTTACCGTGTGACCGCCCAGCCCGAAGCCCGCCCGGGCAAGGCCAGCGGTCTGCTCGGACGTCATCATCAGGTCGGTGGGCAGACAAACGCCTGCGACTTCGGCAATGCGTTCGGCAAGTTCAGCGCGAGTGTCCTCGTTACGGTATTTGATGGCCTCGAGAATCGATCCGATCGCCGATTGGCGCTCGCCGTCTGTGCCGAGGGCGTACCGGCCGAGTCCATGGGACTGCAGGTCCAGCACTTCGGCCCGGCAGCCCCTTACCGCTTCAACAACCGCATCGTTGAACATCCGACCGCCATCGAGATAGCCGGTGGCGATGAAGAAGGTCGCGTGGAGTCCGAGCCGACCAAGTATCGGAGCCGCAACCGTCGCATTGTTCGCGTACCCGTCGTCGAACGTGACTGCCAAGGCGCGCGGCGGAAGTTTTCCCTGCTTCAGCGCCGCGACTGCCCCTTCCAGGGGAAGTACGTTGAAGGTTTCGCCGACCCAGCGCATTGTCCGTTCGAACGTCTCGGAGTCGGGCTCATACGGCAGCAGCGGATCCGGGGTCGGCAGGACTCGGTGATAGATCAATACCGACAGGCAATTGCCCTTCGGGAAACGCGTGACCACACCAAAGAGGGCTCGGGAGACCCTACCCAACACCGTGCCCTCCAGGCACAGCTGCGACTGCAGTGGGGATTCGGCAATTGTTCGTCTCCGAAAGGACTGCGTCGAAGATTTCGAGCAGCAGCGGGATGCGGCGGTCCCATGCGTTTGCCTGTGCATATGCGCGGATCTCGTTCCGGTCCCAGGGAGAACGCAGCGCGCGTTCGATTGCCTTCGCGAGGGCCTCGGCATCCCCGAGCGCAGTCAGGAAGCCGAGCTTCTCATTGTTGACAACTTGCGAGTTGCCCCCGACGTCCGTCGCCACCACGGGCAATCCGCACGCCATGGCCTCAAGGAGTACGTTTGCCCAGCCTTCGTAACTGCTGGCGAGTACGAAGACATCCGCCGCTGACAGAACTTCAAACAGCTGTTCCGGTGGCTTGGGTCCGAGAAAGTGGACGTGGTCAGCAAGCCCCAGTCCGCTTGCCATGGTCTTGAATTCCAGGGAATCGTCTCCTTCGGGGCCGGCACCACCGACAATGACGAAATGCAGCCTGGAAAACTCGCGGAGCAGTGCCGGCAGGACCCCGATCACTCGCTGGAAGCCTTTGCGCTTAACGAGCCCCCCTACGCTGACGAGGATCTGCCAGTCAGCCCCCAGTCCGAGACGCGTTCGAGCCTGAGACTGTGGAATCGGCGAGAACTTGGCGACATCGATTCCGTTACCCACCACATGGACCCTTGATCGATGTGCGCCCAGTTCGACGGCAAGGTCGCGCAGGTCGTTTGATACCGTGATGACCCGTCGAGCAGTCGTGATGGCGCGCGTCAAGCTGCCACGAAGATTGCCGTACGACTCTCGTTTCTCTTTTCCTCGAAGCGTCAACACCATAGGCAATCCCAGGCGAGGCGCCAGGAACGCGCCGGCGCGACCGGCCGGATAGGCAAAGTGCACGTCCAGTATGTTGAGCTTGAAGTCCCGCACAAGCCGACGTGCTGTTCGCAGGCTGCAGAGGCCCATCGATATCCCGTCAAGCCGCTTCAGTACACCAGGGAAGCTGAGGTAGCGCGGGCGATGCACTTCTACGCCCGGCCATTACCTCGAAGCGCGGCGCTGGCGGGCGGAAATGGGGTCGGAAGCGTCTTATCAGCGCCTGACCGGGAAACCAGGCCTGAGGGGCAAGCACGACAATCTTTCGCTGCTTGCCGACTCGAAACATCCGCTCCCGTATGAAAACACCAGCCGCCGGTTGCGCTTCGCTCGGAAACAGCGACGAAAGGCACGAGGAGGCGTGCTTCATCGGGCAGCCTCGAATCAGTGATCGCCCCTGTCATCGCAAGGCTCCCGCTCCTATCTTCAGCCGGTTGCGGACCTGGGCGACCCGTGTGCGCCCAAAGGCAGGTGCCCTGCCGACGCGTCCGCAGGAATGCCTCGAACATCAGGAGGCTCCACAGCGGCGCACTATGGTCCCGCATCCCGGACTGGTGCTGGTCGACGAGACGGCGCAGCGTCGTCGGGTTGAAGAGTCCACTGTCGGCCAGTCGCTCGCCAAGAACCGCGTCGCGAACCCGTCGCCTTGAGAGGGCCGCGGAACCACGAAGCCAGAGGCACTGCGAAGCCCATCTTTTGCCGGTACAGAATCTCGCTGGGAAGCATCGGCTCCATCGCCTTCTTCAGAAACCACTTCCCTTCCCCGCCTCGCAACTTCATCGACGAAGGCAAGGTCGCGAGCCATTCGACCAGCGGGTGATCCATCAACGGCTCTCGAACTTCAAGAGAGTGCGCCATGCTGGCTCGATCCACCTTGGTGTTGATGTCCCCGACGAGATAGGTCTTGAGGTCGAGGTACTGGATCAGCGCCAGCGGATCTTCGTGGTTGGCTCGGGCTGCGTGGCGTCGGAACACCTCGATTGCGTTGTAGCCGGCCAGCTGCGCCCGAAAGCCGTTCGAGTACAAGGTACGGCGGTCAGCGTCGCGCAGCTGGCTCATGCTGTGGAAGTACGCCTCCACCGAATCGCGCGCCAGTGCCTCGAACGTAGTCTTTCCGCGAAGCGCGCGCGGAGCCCAATCGGCCTTTGGATAGACGCGGCCGAGCAGGCCGAACATCGGCCGCCGCAGCGAAAGCGGCAGCGGCTGCCGAAGGCGCTCCTCCATCATGTGCAACCTGTAGCGGCGGTAGCCCCCGAAGCTCTCGTCGCCGCCGTCGCCGGACAGTGCAACGGTGACGTGGCGGCGCGCCAGCTGGCACACGCGGTAAGTCGGCATCGCCGAGCTGTCTGCATAAGGTTCGTCGTATACGGTCGCCAGCGTGTCGATCAGATCGAAGTCGTCGCTTTCGACGCGGTCGACGAAATGTCGCGTCTTGTACCGTTGAGCGACACGCAGCGCATAAGCGGATTCGTCGTACTCCGGGTCGGCGAACGCGATCGAACAGGTGTTGACCGGTTCGGCAGACAGGCCTGCCATCGTCGCCACCACCGCGCTTGAGTCCACACCACCGGACAGAAATGCGCCGAGCGGCACCTCAGAAATCAGGCGAAGGCGGACAGATTCCGTCAGGCGCTCGCGCAGTTCGACCTGCGCCTGCTCGGCAGTGAGCGTCGAATCTAGAGTGAATCGCACGTCCCAGTATTCCAGCGGAGCCGGCAGCGGTTGTCGGCGGCGCGCAACGAGCGTCGTGGCCGGCGGCAACTTAAGCGCTGCCTTGAAAATGGTGCGCGGTTCCGGCACGTAACCCAGCGCGAAGTAATCCTCCACGGCCTGCGGTTCCATCGTCGTATCGAGCGCGCCGTGCGCCAGCAACGACTTCAGCTCAGAGCCAAACAGCAGATGTCCATCCGGCAGCAGCGCATAGAACATCGGCTTGACGCCGAGCCGGTCACGCGCAAGGAACAGCGTCTCCTGACGCTCGTCCCAAAGAGCAAAGGCGAACATGCCTCGGAATCTCTTGACGCACTCGGCGCCCCAGGCCTCCCACGCGTGAACGATGACCTCCGTGTCACTCTTGCGTACGGAACACGTGGCCAAGTGCGGTCAGTTCGGGGATGAGTTCCTGGAAGTTGTAGATTTCACCGTTGTAGACGATAGCAACCGTATGGTCCTCGTTGAAGAGAGGCTGCTGTCCGGTAGCCAGATCGATGATCGACAGGCGGCGGTGTCCCAGCCCGACACCCGGCGCGATGTGCATACCGCTCTCGTCCGGGCCACGGTGATGCTGGCTTTCGTTCATGCGGTGGAGCACGGTCCGGTCGATCGGCCGCTGGCCACGCAGGTCGACGATGCCGGTGATGCCGCACATGTCAGTTGTGTCCTCGCGGCTCCAGCGAGCCGCCCTTCATAGACGACTCAGACACACGGCCTAACGCAACCCGTTCATAGACAGCGGAGTACTCCGCCACCATGCGGTCGAGGCTGAAGCGCGCTTCAACGGCGGCGCGTGCGGCAAGACCGTGCAGCCTGGCACGCCCCGGATCCGTGAAATAACTCAGCAGTGCCGCTTCGAGCGTCTCAGGATCGTTCGGTGACACAAGTGTTCCGCTCACGCCATCGTCGAGCAGTTCGACATTGCCGCCAACCGCGGTGGCGACGATGGCCCGCGAGCTCGACATCGCCTCCAGCAGGGTGTTGGAGATCCCTTCGGCCAGCGACGGCAGCACAAACATGTCGAGCCCGGCCATAACGTCAGGAGTGTAGCCGCGCGGACCCGGCATCCAGACCGATTCCGCCACTCCTTCGGTGACTGCCAATTCCCGCAGTTCCTGCCGAAGCGGCCCGTCGCCCACTATGGCGAGTCGCACGCGTTCACGCGCGGCGCTGCTGCGTCGATGCAGACGCGCAAGTGCCCGGATCAGCGCCGCCTGGTCCTTCACCGCTGCCAGCCGCCCGACGGAGCCGAACACCCACAGCTGCGGTGAGTTGAACGGCGAGCCATCGATCGGTTCCCGTTGACCCGCCAGCGCGGCAAAGCGCCGTACGTCAACGCCGTTGTAGATCTGGCTTATCGCGGCTGACGGAACCCCGACATCGTTTCGCAGGTATTCCTCGATATGACGCGACAGCGCGATGTAGTGCGACACGAACGGCCGGTAAATCCGACGGGTGAAGCGATGCCTGCGGTTCGAGCCATCCAGATCGCCGACATCCCACCCGTGCTCGCCATGAAGACGCGCCGGCACGCCGACCGCCCACGCCGGAACACAGGCTTCGAGCGGCGCCAGGTTTCGCGTGTGCACGATGTCAGGTCGCAATTCGCGGAACACGCGGTATAGCGCAGGCCACATGCGTACGCCGTGTCCGGGACCCTTATGAAGGGAGATGAAATCAACGTCGTCACGGCTCACGCGATGGCGGTAATTGGTGACCTCCGTCATCGCAACGACAGCATGCCGGAAGCGGTCGACCGGCAAGCGGTTCAGCAGATTGACCACGCCATTTTCCAGGCCGCCGACATCGAACCGGTACACGACGTGCGCAATCAGCAGGCGACTGTCACGACCGCTCATCTCGCCCCGTCCCGCTGAATGCGCCCTGGAGCGACGGCCCCATGTCCCGCACGAAGTCCTGCAAGTTCTGCCGGGCCGCTGCGCGATCGTCATCGACCGGTGCGTAGACGGCGATCCAGAGTGCGTCATCGGGCCGCCTGAGCAACCGGGCGCGTGCCAGCTCCAGCTTGGTCCGCCCCGCGCTTGTCGTGGGCAAATCGCCTGCCCAGTACCAATGCCAGATAAGCAACCGATCCGACGGCGCGCGGGCCACGCACCTCGGCCATGTGAACCGGGTCGGGCACGCTCGGACTGATGCCTGCGGTACGGTCTACCCTCGCGCCGTTTGCTTCCACACCTCATTGGTAGAGCGGGCGACCTGATTCATCGAACTGCCGACCTGGGCCTGTTGGGTCTGGTGGTGATAGGCGCCGATGAACACGGCAACCCGCTGGGTCCCCTTGCGATAGACGAAGGTCTCGGACGCATTGGCGCCCTCGAGGTCCGGCCGCCAGGCCGACAGCGGAGCCTTGTCGAGTTGCCAGCCGTGCGCCGGCGCCGGTGCGACGATGCGCACCGGGCCCGCCGCGCCGACCGGTTGCATCAGGAAGCTCGACAACACCGGCCACGCCAGTACGGCTGCGCCAACCCCAACAACAGTCAAGGCGACCTGGCGACCGGGCAAGGCGACTGCCGGCGGATCGATCGGGCGACCGTCGCATGCGTGTCCTCGCGCCAGCGCGCCGCCTGCCAGTACAGCAGCAGCATGATCGCGCCGAACAGGATCCAGCCGAACACGATGTGATCCTCGTTGGTCATCAAGCGGTTCTTGCTCAAATGGCCCACCATCACGATCAGGTAGGCGCGAAGCCAGTTGGCGATGATCGGGACCGCAATCGACGCCGCGATGAACGCGAGCCGTCGCCCGGTTGACCGGTACATCAGCCAAGCGTAGAGCGACCCTGCCATGAGCGAGGCGATCAGGAACTTGATGCCGCTGCACGCTTCGATGACCGACCACTGCCCGGTGGGGATGACGAAGTGCACGCCCTCCCGATAGACCGGAACCCCACTGAGCCGCAGCGCCGCCACGGTGAAATCCGCGGTCCAGTCCATCAGTCGCGGCACCAATGCCTCGCCAAACGGCACGGCGAAGAACAGAAACAGCAGCGGAAACGAAAGGACTCGCGGCCCACCGCCAGCCGAAGGCAGTCAGGACAACCGCACGCGGCAAGTCCGATCAGCGCAAAGTGGCTGATGACCTGCGCGGCCCCAAGCACCCCGAGCAGCCAGGCGAACCCGAGTAGCGCAATAGCGAGCAGCCCCGGCCAGAACGGCGACAGCGGCTCGGCGGCCAGTCGATATCGCTGTTGCCACACCAGCCAGAGACGTGATGGGGATCACCGCAAAGCAGTGCTGGTAGGTCTCGGAGCGCCGCCAGATCTCGATCATGGAGGCCGTCGTCGGCCAGAAGATGATCAGAATGCCCAGAATGCACGCCGCTACCGCGGCGAAGGCGATCCCCGGCTGTTGAACTCCCTGGCTGGATGAACTGGCGCGAATGCGAGGTTCAGCGTGCATTGGGGGTTCAATGGACGTGGCTGGCGGGAAGCTGGGGAGCCCGACCGTCAAGCAATTCGTCGAACGCCGAGAGATTCCTCTCCCAGACATAATCGGACAGAATTCGCGACCGTGCCCGCCGCCCCATCTCGGACGCAGCCTCAGTTCTTAACAGCGCAAGCACGGTGGACGAAAACTCTTCGGCGGAAGCCGCAACCATGTACTCCTTACCCGGCACACCCCGCAATCCTTGTCGTGCGGCCGACGACACCACAACGGGCCGCCCCATGGCCATGGCCTCCAAGACTTTGCTCTGGACACCTCGCGCTACGCGCAATGGCGCCACGACCGCCGCCGCATGCTGGATGTACGGACGTATGTCGGGGACCGTGCCAGTGACAACTATTCCAGGCCGGGAAGCGAGTGCGGTGACCGCGGGCGACGGATTCATTCCAACGATATAGAAGCGTGCCGTTGCTTTAGCCTGCGCGATGAGTGGCATCACTTCCATGGCAAACCAGGTCGCCGCATCAATGTTTGGCCAGTAGTCCATCGCGCCGCAAAATACTATCGGCAACTCATCCGGCTGAAATGGTGAACTGCGCTCGGGATGCGGCGCGAAGTAGTCGGTGTTGACACCCATCTCAACGACAGCGGTTCGCCCACGGCACTCGGGCGCCAGTCGCTCAAAAAGATCGCCTTCGGCACGCGTCACGAACACACTGGCTGAGCTCGCAGAAGCCGCCCTGCGTTCGAAGGAAAGCAGCCGTCTGCCTTCCCGCCGATACACCAGCGAAGTCGGCCAACTGCGACGATTCGCGTATTCACTCCATTTCGCCGAATCGACGTCAACAAAGTCCAAAACAACACGAAGATCAAGGTCCTCCACATACTGAGCCATTGCGCCAGAAAAGACCACAGCCTTGCGTATCGACAGTTGTTGTACGACCCTTCGCACCCATTGCTGCATAGTCTTGCTGCGGTAGTACGCTAACGTCAGCGCCTCTCCTGTGAAGAATCCCGACATGCTGCGCAGACGCGCCAGACGGGGATCGAGCGTTTCGACATGGTGCGCCGCGCACAGCGACTCGAGTTGGGCTATGTGCACCCTGTCGCCGGGCACGTCAACAAACGTGCCTAGATGAACTGCATACCGCCGGGCCAGGTGACGCAGCAGATGGTACGAGCGAATCTTGTCGCCCTTGTTCGGCGGAAACGGTATCCGGTGAACCAGATAAAGCAGCGGCTCCATCGTCTGTGTCAGCCCAGGTTGCGCACAATCGAGGGTCCGATCGCCTTGGCTACCGGCCCCGGCAGCCTGCGCCACACCTCGATGAACGCTCGGTACTTCGGATTCGACGGATTGTTCTGCGGAATGCCTGCTCGCTTCAGCAGACAGTATTCGTAACTTAGCGTCTGCGGCTCGAACCCCCAGTTCTTCTTGAAGGCGAACGATCCCGTGTCAAGCTTGGAACGGCCATAGTCGAAAACCTTGAGTCCGCGCTCCACCGCCCGGCGCATCAACTCCCAGTACTTGAAGTCGTTGGCCGCGAGCGCCCGGGCGCGCGGATCGTCCCCGGCGTAATACGGCAGCACCTCATCGCGAAAATAGAACGACAGCACGGAGGACACGGGAACGCCGGCTGGATCGATTACCGTCAGGATTTCACAGTCCTTGCCGAACGCCGCGCGTAGTGCCTCGAAGTAACGGCGCGGATGCGGCGGCGTGCCGTGGCGCTGCTGGTTGTCGGCATATAGCTCGAAGAAGCGACCGACCTGTTTGTCGATCTCGCTCACCAGACCGCGATCAATACCCTTGCGGACCATCGCGCGCTGCTTGCGCGGGATCGCGAGCAGATTCGCCTCCACGTCTGGCTGCAGCAGCTTGCGGAACGTCACGTACAGGTTCTGCCGCGGCCACTCCGGCTCGGCGGCATGTCGATTGCGCAGCTCAAGGTGCTGCACGCCAAGGCCGCGTGCAAGATCGACAGCGGCCTGATGAAGGGCATGGCGCGCGGTCTCGTCCGTGACGGCGGCTCCGCCATAGACTGCGAACGGAAGCGAAACAAGCGCGTCACCGAAGAGCCAGCTTTTCACTCTGGCGAGCGGCAGCACGCCGACAAGCGCCCGGCCCCGCTCTGCCACCAAGTAGTGCGTTCGGTGACGGAAGACGTCTTCCATCAGTTCGCGCCACTCGATGCGATGGAAGAACGTGGCGTCAGGGCATGCCGCTACGAAGACTGACCACGCTTCTCGGTCGTCGTCTCGATACGGACGCACCGAAAGCGCTGACTGTGCGTCGACGGGGACATCCAGCGGATTCACGCCGGGCCGATCTCGAACACGCGATCGATGCGATCCCAGCGGAAATCAGCCAGAAGCCGGCTCAGGCGCGCCTCGGTACGGTGGAGATTGAGGTAGTGGCGGAAACGGGTCTTCGCACTCAGGCCATTGATCCGCGGCTGCTGCGGATCGATCTCCCACGGGTGAAAGTAGAAGATCGCCGGCTGTCGGTCGACCCGATTCACCCGCTCGATCGCCCAGCGTGAAGCCCGGTAAGGCAACAGGCGGAAGAAGCCGCCCCCACCGGCAGGAAAGTTGCGGGCGAACAGCCGGGTCGTCGTGATCGGCAATTCGAGCAGACCATTGTGCGTTCGGAAAGCAAACCGCGGCGCTTCCGGCATACCGTAGTGGTCGTGACGCACCGGATAGACGCTGGAACTGTACGCATACCCGGCCTCGGCCAGGCAATCGAACGCCCAAAGGTTGGCGCGTCCGATCGAGAAGCTCGGTGCGCGGTAGCCCTTCACCGCGACTGCGGCAATGTCCTCGAGCAGCTTGCGGGCGCCCTCGACATCCGAGCGGAAATCGGCGCGTGACTGTTCGTTGGCGCGCAGATGCGACTGGCCGTGACTTGCCAGTTCGTGCCCCTGCTCCACGACTCTTCGTACCATCGCCGGGTAACGCTCCGCTATCCAGCTGAGGGTGAAAAATGTTGCCTTGGCTCCGCGTGAATCGAACAGTGCGAGCAGGCAATCGATGTTCCGTTCGACACGACATTCCATCGCATCCCAGGTCCGGCGCTCGATGTGCGGAGCGAGCGCAGAGACCTGGAAATAGTCTTCAACATCGACTGACATCGCATTGGCAGCGATCACGCCACGTCGCGTGCCCTCGCCGGTTCGATCGGCCACAGTCTGCATCAGGCTGCGCGTCGCCAAGATGTCGCGGCGGAGCGCGAAGTAATCCGGCCGTAGACTGGCGCATAGCCAGCAACGATTCCCCTCCAACTCCGCTCTCGCTCGATGAAGCGACGAGCGTTGGCTCGCATTTCTGCCCATTTGCTGCGCTCGGAGAGTGCGCGTCCGAGGACAGCGCTCAGCGCCCCGACATCGCCGGCATGGAACAAATAGCCGGTTGATCCCTCTGAGATCAGTTCCCTGTGCCCGCCGACATCTGACGCCACCACAATGCGCCCCAGAGCCATGGCCTCCAGCGGTTTCAACGGAGTTACCAAGTCCGTCAATCGCATGGCTCGCCGAGGGACTACCAGCAGATCAACGAGAGAGTAGTACCGGACGATTTCCGAATGGTCGATTCGCCCGGTGAAGCGGACCGCGTCGCTGACCCCCAATTCGTTCGCCAGTCGTTTCAACTCACCCTCTTCCGGTCCTCCTCCGGCCAGCAGAACACGAAGGCGGGGATGCGCAGGACGTAACTCGGCCAAGGCTCGCAACAACAGATCGAGTCCTTCGTAGGCGTAGAAAGAACCCATGAACCCGAGAACCGTTGCGCCATCGAGTCCAAGACGGTGACGGAGTTCATCATCTGGTGGCCCGTCGAAGGGAAACCTGTCGGCATCAACGCCGTTTGGGATGACCACAATGCGCCCTGGATCAATCCCGCGACCCTCGATATCGCCCCTCAGTCCTTCACAGATCACCGCAACGGCTTGCGTGTTTCGAATCGCATAGGTCTCAAGAGCACGTGTTGCCCGATACCGTGGGCTCCCCTCAGAGGTCGTGCCATGATCGACCGCGGCGTCCTCCCAGAAGGCACGGATCTCATAGACCACAGGAATGCCAAGTTGCCTGCCGACGGAAATGGCCGGTAGCGCATTCAATACCGGCGAATGCGCATGCAGGACATCCGGCCTGTGCTGCGCCGCCAGTTCCATCAGCCGGTTCCGGGTGCACTTCATCTCCTGCAAATACCCCCCAAAGAGCGGGACGCCCGACCAGGCACCTCGCTCGGCGCGGGTTCGATGGAAGACCCAGCCGTCCGCCTCCTCAACCTCCCCGGCAACTGGGCCCTGGCGCTGCGTCGTGAGGTGCACTGTGTCCCAGCCAAGGGCCCGTTGTTCACGCAGAATGCTGGCAGTCCTGAATGTATAGCCACTGTGCAATGGCAATGAGTGATCAAGGATGTGCAGGATCTTCATTGCAGGCCCGACAGTCCTTCATGTCCTGTAAACGTCGCTAGCTCAGCACTCCGGGGATTATCGACATACCGCCGGCGAAGCCACGCAGCTAGATGCGCAGCAATCCTTTCGGCAGCGAATCCGTCCCAGTACTCCGGAATGCGGCCTCGCTTTCCGCCGGTCCCTATGATCTTGTCCAGCTCGGAAAGGAGCTTGCCGCGATCCACACCGACTAAGGTGTTTGTCCCTTCGTCGACAGTAATCGGACGCTCCGTGTTGGTCCGCAGAGTCAGGCACGGGACACCGAGCGCAGTTGTCTCCTCCTGCACGCCGCCCGAATCCGTCAAGGCGACCGTCGCTTGTCGCATAAGCGCGACCATCGCGAGATACCCTTGAGGCGGAAGTATAAGGATCGGATGATGCGAGTCATCGGGCACGGTCAGGCCGAATTTATCGATGTTGTTGCGCGTGCGCGGATGCATTGGCCAAATGACCGGCAGACGATCGGCAACGTTGCCGATCAGTGTCAATACATGTCCGAGCGAGTCCGGGGCGTCAACATTCGATGGGCGATGCAACGTCAATAAAGCGAACTTCTCCATGCAAATGGCATCCGGCAGCTTCGCCAAGGGCAACGCCGCCCGAAGCGAGTCGATCATCAGATTTCCGACAAAGTGAATCCGCTCTTCCGCGATCCCCTCCCGTAACAAGTTATTGCGCGCGCCAGACTCGGTCGTATAGAGAAGGTCTGCGATCTGATCGGTCAGAACCCTGTTTATCTCCTCCGGCATCGCCCGATCGAAACTGCGTAGGCCCGCTTCCACGTGGGCTACAGGCACGCTGCGCTTTGCCGCTACGAGGCTGCAGGCTAGTGTGGAATTCACATCGCCTACCACGATCACACAAGAGGGGCATAGGCGTTCCAGAACGGGTTCGAACGACTTCATGATCTCGGCAGTCTGGACTGCATGCGATCCGGACCCAACATGCAAATCAACGTCAGGTTGCTGCAATCCGAGATCTTCAAAAACCTGCTCCTTCAAGCTCACGTCGTAGTGCTGACCGGTGTGTACCAGCACTGCGGCCGGGACATCAGCTCGGGAGCGCAGCGCGCGCAGCAACGGAGCCATCTTCATGAAATTCGGCCGGGCCCCTACAACGCAGACGATGGGTCCAATCGCCGTCATGCGATGACAGTGCTGTTCTTGAATACCCTTCTCCCGAGCGATCTGTCGAGGTCCTCAACCGGCAGCGCCCCTTCCGACTTTTCGATAAAACGCAGGAGACGAGACAGTTCGCCAATTTCCTGTTTTGACCGGTCGCCTCGACCAGCGATGTCGATAAGGCGTCGGACTTTGTCGATGAGCTCCGGCTGGTACTCGATGTGCGGCGCGAGCGCCGAGACCTCGAAGTAATCCTCAACGTCGACCGTGAGAGCGTTAACGATGCCACTCGTACGGCGAGCGCACGATTTCCCTCGAGCGCGATCGGGCGCGCTGTCATGTGATGCACCGCCTGCTCAGCACTTACCTGCGGCGTGCGAACTCCTGCCGGGCGGTCGGTGACAGCGGGTGTCGTCATGGGGCCGTCGAGGGCGACTTGCGCCGCCGCCTTGTCGGATCCGGCCGCGCCGAATCTTCTTCCGGTAACGACCGCTCGGGCTCGACCAAATTCGCAGCAATTTCAGGACCTCGTTGACGTCCTTCTCAAGGCGGTCAACCCGGTCCGCCATGCTCAGCAGCCGGCGTACGTTGCCGATAAGGTCCGGGTGACGCTCGGTTTGCGCCGTCAGCGGTTCTCGCAATGGCGTTGCAACCGCCTGCGGGCCGATCTCACCGGTGATCTCGGCGGCTACGGAATTCACCTCGTCAGCGGAGAACTTGTGCTGGCCGGCAAGAAAGCCGGCAAGCATCAAGCGATTGCAGAGCGCATTGATACGGCGGGGTATGCCCCCGCTGGCCACATAGATCGCATGAACGGCGGAAGAATCGAATTCCGGGTCGCCCTTCCAGGCGACGCGTTGCAGCCGGTGCTCGATATAGCCGCGCGTCTCCGCCTCGTCCAGCGGCCCGAGGTGATACGACGCAATCACCCGCTGGCGAAACTGCTCCATCGCCGCTGAACGCAGCAGATTGCGCAGTTCCGGCTGGCCGATCAGAAAGCTCTGCAGCAGCGCCTGATCGCCACACTGGAAGTTCGACAACATCCGCAGCTCCTCGATGGAGCCTGCAGTGAGGTTCTGCGCCTCGTCAACCACCAGCAGCGCGCGCTTGTTCTGCTGAAACAGCATCAGCAGGAACGCCTCGATCGCCGCCAGCAGGTTTGCCTTGTCGTCCTGCGGCACGCGGATTCCGAACGCCGTGGCAACGGAACGCAGCAGGTCGTCGGCCTCCAGCTGCGTGCTGACGATCTGCGCCGCGACAATGGCCTTCGCGTCAAGCTCCTCGAGCAGCGCGCGTACCAGCGTCGTCTTGCCGGCGCCGACCTCCCCCGTGATGACGAGGAAGCCTTCGCTCTGGTAGACGCCGTACTTCAGGTAGGCAAAGGCGCTCGTGTGCCCCTTGCTTCCGAAATAGAAGGCTGGGTCCGGGCTGAGTTGGAATGGCTTGCCGGAAAGGCCGTAGAAGTCTTCGTACATAGGGCCTACAGACGGTGGAACAGCCCACAGAAGACGGCGAACTCGCTCGCCTCGGAGCCGAGGAATGCGACGTTCGCCGAAGTCTGGAACTGGTAACGCGTTCCGACAAAGAACGTGCTGCGCGGGCTCAGCCGCCAATTGGCCTGCAGGCTGGCCGAGGTTCTCACGGGTCTTCAATCCTTGCGGTCTGGTCAAATCCTCGTGTCAATTGTGTGCTCAATGTTCCGTTGAGACTCAACACCGGCGACAACAGATGGCTCAAGGTGATGCCGCCGCCTTGCTGAATATTGTTGTTGAAGGCCAGGAAGCTTGGCGGTATGCGCGCATCCGGCAGGTACTCGGTCTTGAGGTAGAAGAGGTTGAAGCCGAGCGTGTTGCGGACGCCGATGAGCGCCCAGTTCACGTTGCCGCCCGTCAGGATATTCGCGCTCTGGTTGTAGATGTAAGTTCCCGCCGGGAGCGCCTGTGGCAGCGCCTGGCGCGTCACAAGATCCTGGACCGCCTGGGCACGTTCGATTGGATCCGGAAAGCGCGCGACAAGGATGGCGTTGAGCAGTCCACTGACACTGTTGGTCGCGGGGATCTGCAGCAATACTTGAGGATAGGTGGACAGCGTGCGATACGCAGATAGCGAGGACGCGACGCGACGCTGTCGGTGGGACAGCCTGGAACGAATAGCTCGGGCCGTAGAAGCGCTGGTCCCAAAACCCGACGAGACTGGACAGCGGCGTCGGCCGCCAGGAAATGCTGCCACCGTATATCGGGCCCGAGACTTCCTCCGCCGTGTAGGTCGATGTCTCATAACCTGCGCGCAGGCCAAGCGTCAGCTGTGGCGTGAAGGCGTAGTCGAGTGTCCCGATTCCGGTGTTCAGGGTCTGGTCAGGCTGAACCTGCTCGTCGATACGGGTGATTTCGTTGGTCAGGCGTACCGACCACCCCAAGGGAGTCGGCGCACGGATGACTTCGGCCAGGTTCCGTACGTAGTACGCATTGCCAATGGGATCGTCCGGCTGCGAAGTCCACGTAAAGGTGTTGTCGCTGCGCACCTGCCAGGTTGTGTAAGTGCCGAAGTTGCCCCTGAAGTACGGCGCCACTCGCGCCTGTGTTGAAGTGTAGAGATTGTTGGTCCCGGACGCGGAAGTCGGCAGATACGGGTTCACCACCGACTGCCCCGCGAATATCGAGGCATCGACAAAGAACAAATTTTCGATCGCCTCGAGGTTGGCGAGAATGTCCGCCCGCGGAAGAATACTGCTCACCTGCGTGCCGTCCACGTAGCCAACGAAGTCCAACGCAACGAATCCGTTGACGCGCAACCGCCCACCCTCGCGGTTGAAGCTCAACGCCGGAATGAACTCCAGTATGAGATCGCCCTGGCGAACGTTGGAGTCGCCATAGTTGGCGTTGTTGGTCAGCGTCGCCTGCGTCGTGACGCTGACTTCGGTGGCCCAACCCTGCACGCCGCGCCGTGGCGCATCGATCGGGACAGCACCGTCGCCGATCTGATAGCCCGCACCCGACGGCAGCGTTTGCGCGAGCGCCGAATGCATACAGCCTGCAACGGTCAAGGCGACGAGCGTACGGGCGTGCCGCCTGCGCGCGACGTTAACGCAGTGGCCCCTGTCGCGCAGTGGCGGATATGCCCATGGCTTCGCTTCAGCTGGCCCGCGCCTCAGTGGGCGTGCGAACCGTATGACCCGTAATAGCGGCCGCGATCTCCGAGTGACACGCGGTTGAGCAGCGTCAGCACCACCGGGCAGTTCTCGACGGTGGCGAGTGCCTCGGCCACCGTGCCCTGCGGCGTGTCGTCGGCCGCGATGACGAGGATCACCTGTCCCATGTGCGCTGCCAGCACCCTCGACTCCGACGCAGCGAGCAGTGGCGGCGTATCGAACAACACGAGAAGCCGCGGATCCCGCGACGTCAGCCGGTCGATCAGCCGGCTCATCGCATCGCTCGCCAGCAGTTCGGTCGACTGCGCCTGGGGTGTACCCGCAGGAAGGATGGAGACGCGATCGACATTCGTCGAAAGTACGACCGACTCCAGCGGCAGACTCCGGCTCGACAAGCAAGTCGAGCAAGCCCTTCGAGGCGGGCAAGCCAAGACGCTCGAGAAGCGCCGGTCGTGTTGCGTCGGCATCCACGAGCAAAACGTGGGTATCGAGTTCCATCGCCAGACTCATCGCCAGGTTGATGCAAACGTACGTCTTGCCCTCGCCCGGCAGCGCGCTGGAAACCATGATGCGGTTGGCATTGGGCACCAGCGCCGCCGTCTTGCCGCGGGCATTGGTCAGCAGAGGTCGCTTGACGACCCGAAACTCCTCGGCGAGTCGGGATCGCGGAGACGTGCGGCGTGACGTATCCATTTGCCGACAACCGGGCCAGATCGATCTCTACATGCACCTGTGACGGCGGCGGCCGAACTGCAGACGTAGGCGGAACGGCCCGCACCGTTGGCGTCGACACCGGAGCGGCGATCGGTGTGACCACCGCGTCCGGCTCACGCGCCGCTTCGCCAATAAGCGGCTCCGGAGAGCGTGCGTCGAGTTCCTTGGCAACGCGCAGCGGCAGCGGCTCGGAAGCGGGATCAATCGGGGCCTGGCCGATGCCGGACTCGGCAGTCAGGTCAACCCCTGATTTTCTGAGTTGTTCGAGGCGCTTGGCGGCCTGTTCGATAGTGCCCACGCTTGAGCTCCTTAGACTCGCGCCGTCAGCGCGACCCAGGTCATCCATGATCCGTACAGCACGAGCAGGCTCGCGACGCCACCGCCAAAGGCAAGGTTGGCCCGTCTGCGCTGGTGTATCACCGGCTGAGTGGGTTGCAGTGAAATGGTCCCAAGCACGGCGCGCTTCGACATCGAACGCAACTGCCGTGCATCGTGGAACGTCGGCAGGATCTGCGACACAGCGAGGCTGACCGCCATTCCTGCAGCGACGGCCAGGAGAAGCACCACTGGCAGCAACGCAAGGCGATTCGGGAACACAGCCTTGGGCGAGATTCGTGGCGGATCGATGATGCGAAACTCGGCCATGCGGGCCAGGCTGTCGACGTCCTCGGCCATCGAGGCCGATTCGCGACGCGACACGAGCTGTTCGTAGTTCTTTCGGAGCACCGTCGTAGTCGCGGTTGAGCTGCGCCATTTCAGCCTCGACCTGGGGCGCGCGACCCGCCACCGCCTTCAACTGGGCCAGCCGAGCCTCGCTTTCCGCCACTCGCGCGCGCAGGGCCGCCACACCGGCCTCAGTTTCCGCCAGCGAGATCTTGATCTTCTGAAAGACCGGATTGGTCGAGGTCGAAAACTTGCCTGGGTTTGCTGCGGCCGCTTTGCGGCGCGCCTCGATCTCCTGTTTCTTCTGGTCTTCGAGCGAAGCAATCAGTCGCTTGGTGGCGACCACATCCGGATGCTGATCCGTGTAACGGCGCATCAACTCATCCAGCAGCTTCGTCTGATCGGCGATTCGGGCGTCGAACTCCGTCGCTGGCCCTCCGCTGGACGAGCCAAGATCGGACATCAGGACCGGATCCTCGCCGACGAGCTCGCGCTTCAGCGCGTCGCGCGACTCCTCCAGCGCACGCAGTTCGAGCCGCTGCTTCTGCACGTCCTCGGTAAGAATGCTCATCCGGGTAAAGTAGTCCTGACCCCCGCTGCTGCTGAAACCGACGTTCCTGATCTTGAATTCCTTGACGCGGTTCTCGGCCTCTTCGAGCTTCTTTTCATAGCCCTTGATCTGCTCATCGATGAAGCGGCGCGCCGCCTCGTTGTCGCGGCGCTTGTTGCCGACGCCGGACTCCACAAAGAGCGACAACAAGTCCTGCACGACGCGCTTCGCGCGATCGGCGTCCACGTCCTGGTAGGAGATGCTGTAGATGTTTTCGCGCCCGACCCCGGTGAACTTGATACGGGACGTCAGGTCGTCGACCATCCTGTCCTTCTGCAGCTGCGTCGTCGTTGTGACATCGAGGTCGGCACTGCGCATGATCTTCTCGATGTTCGGCCGCGCGATCAGCGTGCGGGCAAGCATGGAGATCTGCTCATCGATATTGGGCTGCACCGCAAGACCGGACATCAGCGGCTTGAGCACCGTCTGGGTGTCGACGAACACCCGTGCCGTGGCCTCGTAGCGATCGGGAATCCGCAAGACAACGACGGCACCGATGACCGCGACCGCCCAAGCGACCGCCAGGCCGATCCAGCGTCGGCGCCACATCCCGCGCAGCGCCGTCAATACCTGATGCAACAGTTCGTCCATCGCTACCCTGTCAACTCGTTCAACCGCAACCTGTTCCAGACTCCGACGAGCCGCTAGAACCAGCTCTGCGGAATGATCAGTACGTCGCCCGGTCGCATGTCGACATTGGCCGAGATGTCGCCACGACGCACCAGATCGCCGAGCCGGACCTGGTATTGCTTGCCCTGCTCGGCGCCGCGCACCAGTACGGCCTTGTTGCCGTCGGCGAAGTCGGTCAATCCGCCGACGACGATCATGACGTCCAGCACCGTCATGTTCTGGCGATACGCAACGGCCTGCGGCTTGGCGGCCTCGCCAATGATTCGGATCTGCTCGTCGAAGGGACCGTTGAAATTGTTGACGATCACGGTGACGACCGGATCGCGGATGAACTTCGACAGTGCCTTTTCGAGGTCGCGCGCAAGTTCGGCGGGATTCTTGCCGAGTGCCGGAAGGTCCTCGACCAAAGGCGTGCTGATGCGGCCGTCCGGCCGCACCGGCACGGTCATCGAAAGCTCGGGATTCCTCCAGACGACGATGTTTACGGTGTCCAGCGACCCGATGAGGTACTTGTAATCCGGCGTCGCCGCCGCTGTCGGTGCAGGCGGGTAACTGCTTGTCGAGCAGGCGCCAAGCACCAGCGGCGAGCGCCATCGCGAGCAGGATGCGAGAGAAGAACGTTGGCTGCCTCATTTGCTTCAACCCTCCGGGTGGGAACAGTCCTGCAGCCCTATGACGCGTTTCGGCGTGGGCGGTGCACAAAAAGCAGTCTAGTACAGGCAAATATGCGTTGGTGCATCGCAAAATCGCGTTGGCCGAGCGAATTCCGCCGTTTGGCGGCCAGCGGCGCTGCGCAGAAGGTGCCCGTGGCCTACTGGGCCCCCTCGCCGAACAGAACGACGCGGACGGTCTCGGCCAGGATCAAGCACATCGAGGATCAGCGAGTTGTTCTTCACGTAGAACAGGTCGAACTGGAGCTTGCGCTGCGCGTCCTCGATCGACGAGCCGTACGGAAAGCGGATCTGGGCCCAGCCGGTCAGTCCCGGCTTGACGCAGTGGCGCACGTCGTAGAAGCGAACATGCTCGCGCAACTGCGCGACGAACGCCGGCCGTTCCGGACGCGGTCCCACCAGGCTCATGTCACCGTTGAGCACATTGATCAGCTGCGGCATCTCGTCGATGCGCAGTTTGCGCAGGAGCCGTCCGACCCTCGTCACCCGCGCGTCATTGCGAACGGCCCACCGCGCGACGCCGTCACCCTCGGCATCCTTGCTCATCGTCCGCAGCTTCAACACCTTGAAGTTGCGACCCGAGCGGCCGACACGCTCCTGAACGATCAGGATAGGAAAGCCGCTCTCCATCATGATTGCGAACGTGGCCAACAACATGACCGGCATGCCGATGATCAGCAGTCCGGTCGCCGCGAAGACGTCGAAGGCGCGCTTCGTGAAGCGACGCAACGGGCTCTGCACGAAACCGTCGCTGTAGATCAACCAGCTCGCCTTGAGTGAATCGACCGGCACTTCGCCACGCACCCGCTCGTAGAACGCCGACAGATCGCATACCGGCACGCCGGCGACACGGCACTCGAGCAGGTCGTTCATGGGCAACGCACCGCCGCGCTGCTCACGCGCAGCGACGATCACCTCGTTGACTCGAAACCGCTCGACAATCGCCTGCAGCTTGAGGTCCGGAGGGAAAACGGGGGCGCGTCCGGGGCGCGCAGGATCGGCCGCTTCGCTAGGGCTGCCGGCCGGGAAGAAGCCCACGACCACGGCGCCGCGCGTGCCGTGATTCTCGATCATCTCCTCGACGGCCATCGCTTCCGGGCCGGTGCCGATGATGAGGATCCGTCGTACACCCAGGCTGCTCGAAAGAGCAGCGACGAGGACCGGACGTACAAGGATCACTGCAGATAGCGTAAACAGCGCGGCGTACGGCAGAACCGCGCGCAGATCTTCGCCGCCGAGGCTCCATACCGAAAGGCGACGTAGCAGATGGGAACGCCGACCGCGATGGTCACAAGGGAGCGCGTGAAGACCACGGCCAGCGTCTTGCGTTCGCCATTGCGGAACAGGCCAAACATGGTGCCGACTGCCGTCGTCACGAGTGCAAACTCGAGCGCATACAGCAGGGCCGAGCTCGCGGCGACCCCGTAGGGCCCGAGCTGTATTGACACTGCGAGAAGCATCGACGCGATGCAAAACGCAGCGAAAAGTCCCATGTCGGCAAATGACGCGACCGACATCGGACGTCGAGAAATACTGATCACAGCAGTTCCTTCCTTTAGCCCCCTTACGCGCCTAAGCGACGGGCGGGTCTTCAGTGGTCGTACTCTGAATGATCGAAATGTCAGTAATGCGACAGCCGTGGAGTTCCGGACTTTTTCCTCTTCCGTGAACCCTCCCGGCAGTTTCGGAGGGGATAGCCACCCTGACCAGTCTGAGCCGAGGCTCAATGGATGTGGACTATTCCTCTTGACAGGCAGGGGGTGATGGTGCAGCGAACGCTGGACCGAGGGAGAGGCGGAGGGTCGTCTGCTCCGTGCAATCGTCGCTTATCTGGGGCAGCCCTCCCGTCCCTGTTACCGACGTCAGTTAATCCGAACGGCGCAGCCTATACAAATGGCGACACTAGGGCAATGGCTGTTCGTCGGGTTTTCTGACAGCGCCCCATAAACATGTCTGAAGCGCGCCAGAAAACTTGTCGTGCGCACGACAGTTGCAGTCACCGTGCAGCCTTACGTGTTTCGGTCCAAAAGCTCAGTAGTTTCACTTCAGTGCGTATTGATCCGCGATACGGAATTCAGAACGCATCTTCGCTTCAGGTCAGATCCTCGCGACGAGGTCGATCAGGTATCGCGACGGGATGGCGTAGCTGATTCCGGACGGCTGCGTCAGCGCCGATTCCTTGGTCGCCTTGACAAAGACCATGTTGAGGATGCCGACCACTTCACCGGTCGCCGGGTCGTAAAGCGGGCTGCCGCTGTTTCCTGGAAACGCGGTGGCGTCGAGTTGGAACACCGAAAACGCCGACTCGCGGAGCCGACGCACGACCTTGGGATCCAGCTGCCGGCCGCTGGCCGACGGCATGGCGACCGGCGCGATCGCCGCCACCATGGCGCGGTGGGTCGCCGGGAACAGCCCCAGGACACCGCCGATCGGAAACCCGGTAAAGAGCAGGCTGTCGCCTTCGGCGACCGTCGCGGAGTCCCGCAGGCGGACCGGCTTCAGCGGCGGTCCGTCCATTTTCATCAGCACCAGGTCGTGCTCGCTGTCGATCGCGGCGCGGCTGAGCTTGCGGATCCCCACCCGCGACAGGTCCGTTCCCGGCAATAGCGCGACCAGCTGCTCCGGATCGGCCCCGAGGTTGAGAGTCGAAGGAATCACGTGGGCGTTCGTCGCCGCAAGCGTCCCATCGCCCACCGCAAACCCGGTACCGAGGAACCGGAACTGCGGCACGCGCGTGGCCTGGAAGGTGCCGATGGCGACGATGGAAGGCTTGACCTGCTCGATCGCCTGGGGTGTCTGGGCCCGGCGCTTTCCGGGGTGAAACCGAACACCGTCAGCAGCAAGCCGAGCGCCAGCAGCCGAACGACGCCACGGCGGCGCGCGGCCAACCCATCCAGGCCCGTCAGAGGCGCCACACGTGCAGCCCACGAGAGCGCAGTTGCTGCGCGTCGGCCTGGCACTTGACGTCGACATACAGGCCGCCGGGGCGGAGCTTGCCGACGAAATCGTCGACGGGTCGCCGCCTGTATTCGTCATGCGCCACCGCGGCCACGATCGCGCACCCCTGCGGCAGTTCGTCCCATGAACTGAGCCTGACGCCGTACTCGTGCATCGCTTCGGCAGCGTCGGCCAGCGGATCGTGGACGCTGACACGCGCGCCAAAGGACTCCAGCTCGCGAACGATGTCGATCACCCGGGAGTTGCGCAGGTCCGGGCAGTTTTCCTTGAATGTCAGGCCGAGCACGATGACGTCTGCGTCCTTGACCTGCAGACCCGCCTGGATCAGCTGCTTGACGGTCTGCTCCGCGACAAAGTGGCCCATGCCGTCGTTGATCCGGCGGCCGGCCAGGATGACCTGCGGGTGGTAGCCCAGCATGTCCGCCTTGTGCGTCAGGTAGTACGGATCGACGCCGATGCAGTGGCCGCCGACCAGACCGGGCCGGAACGGCAGGAAGTTCCACTTCGTCCCTGCAGCCTGCAGCACCTCCATCGTGTCGATGCCGATCCGATGGAAGATCAGCGCCAGTTCGTTCATCAACGCAATGTTGAGGTCGCGCTGCGTGTTCTCGATGACCTTTGCCGCCTCGGCGACCTTGATGCTGGACGCGCGGTGGACACCCGCGGTGATCACCGTTTCGTAGGTCCTCGCCACGCGCTCGAGCGTTTCCGCCGTGTCGCCTGAGACGACCTTGACGATGCGCGTCAGGGTGTGCTCTCGATCGCCCGGATTGATGCGCTCCGGCGAATAGCCGACGAAGAAATCCTGCTTCCACTTGAGCCCCGACTCACGCTCGAGCAGCGGAATGCACACCTCCTCCGTGGCCCCCGGATAGACAGTCGACTCATACACGACCGTCGTGCCCTTCTTCATGTGGCGCCCAACGGTGATGCTTGCGCCGACGAGAGGCGAGAAGTCCGGCTGATGCGCCGCGTCGATCGGCGTCGGCACCGCCACGATGATGAAGTCCGCCTCGCGCAGTCGGGTCGGATCGGTCGTCGCGTCCAGCAGACGCGCCGCCTTGAGGTCCTCGGAGCTGACCTCGCCGGTCGGATCGACATGGCGACGATATGCGTCGACCTTCTCCTGCATCAGGTCAAAGCCCACCGTCGGTACCTTCTTGCCGAACTCGACCGCCAGTGGCAGACCGACATAACCCAACCCAACAACCCCTATGACCCCCATGATTACCGTGCTTCCCTTTTCTTCTTCTCGAGAATCGTTACTGCTTTTCAGCAGGACGGCCACCTCGGACTTGCCCGGGAAGTCCTGGCTGACCTTCTGAAGCTGCTCCAGTTCCTTGCGCGCATCGTCGGTTCGTCCGGCCTTCAGCAGCGCCTTGGCGTAGTTCAGCCGGATGTCATGACGCTGCGGCGCGAGGGCTACGGCACGCGTCAGGTATTCCACGCCCTTTGCAGCGTCGCCGCGGGACGTGTACAGCACGCCCACGGTGTCAAGCACGAGCGGACTTTCAGGTGCGAGCTTGAGCGCCCTTTCCGCATAGCCCAGCGCCTTGGGATCGCCTTGCTGGCCAAGCGCCCACGCGAGGTTGTTCAGGGCGGTCACGTTGTCCGGCTGCTTCGCCAGCACCGCCTGGTACTGCGTGGCCGCCTGCTTGAAGTCGCGGTCGCGCAACGCCTGTTCGGCAAGATAGCTCTGGAACGCGACGTCGTTCGGATGGTCGTCGATCCATTTGCGTGCCAGCGCATCGGCCTCGCCCTTCTTGCCCGCGGCGACCAGCACACCATGCAGCTTCAGGGCGACGACGACCGATCGCCGGATCGACCTTCAGCCCGTCCCGGTAGGAGCGCTCTGCCGGCCCCCATTGCTTCGAAGCGGAGTAGACGTCCCCCTCAAGTACGAAGCCGATCGCCGACTTCGGCGCTGCGGACTGCAGGATGCGCGCCTGCTTCAGCGCGTCGTCGGTCTTGCCCTGCATCAGGTAGCCGAGCACCAGATCACGCGCAATGGCCGGGTCCGATGGCGCGAGCTTCTGCGCCCGCAGCAGGGCTTCGACTGCCTTTCCAGGTTCCTGCCGACTCGCATAGACCGACGCCAGGCGGGTCAGCGGCTGGGTTGACTGCGGCTCCGCGGCTGCCAGTCGGTTGAAGGTCTCGATCGCCTGGTTCGTTTCCCCAGCGGCCAACTGCGCACGACCCAGTGCATCCTGGATGCGGGGCTCGTTGCCGAGGGCGCCGACCGCGTCCTGTGCGGCGCTGAGGGCTGCCCTCGGATTGTTGGTCTGCAGATGCAGCGTGATCAACGCCACGCGGGCGGGCACAGAGGTCGGCTTGGCATTGATCGCCCGCTGAAGCACCGCCGCGATTTCGGGCGCCGGCGCCCGCGTGGCCGCCATCACGTCGGCGAGGCCGAGCAGCGCCAGTTCGTTCTTGGGATCCTTCGCGGCAATGGATTCAAATCGGCCGCGCGCATCGGCCGGCTTGTTCGCCGCAAGGTCGAGTCGCGCGAGGCCCGCCGCCGCCGGCAAGTAAAGCGGATTCAGCTCGAGCGCCTTCGCGTAAGCAGCGCGAGCCGCCGAGGCATCCTTGCGCGACACCTGCACCGCCCCAAGAATCTGATAAGCCAGCGGATTGTCCGGGTGCTTCTTGACCAGCGCCTGGGCCGCCTGAAGTGCCTTGGCGGTCTCGCCCTTTGCGCGTATAGCCGGCTATCAGCGCCATCTCCGCCTGGATCGGCGCGTTGTCCTGCGCGGTCGCGGCTTCCAGCGTCTTGATGCCGTCATCTACGTCGCCGCTGGCGAGCGCGATCTGGCCGAGCCGAATGCGTGCGAGCTCTTGCTGCGACTTCGACTGAGAGGCGGCCTCGAAATACTGCGCGGCCTCCTTGATGTCGCCGTTGGCCAGGTAAGTCTCGCCGGCCAGCATCATCGTTGTCGGGGCGACGCGAACGCTGCCGGCGATCAATGGCTGGATGACCTCCAGGGCGCGTGGCGCCTGATTCGACGCCAGGTAAGTCCGCACCAGCAGGATTCGGGCCCCGGTGTGTTGGGGAGCGAGCATCAGCGCTCTTTGAAGCGTCGACTCGGCCGTGGCGTAATGCTTCTCCTGGAGTTCGATGCCGCCGATGAGTACCAGGGTCGGCACGTGCTCGGGAGCCCGCTTGAGCAGTTGCTGGCTCAGATCGCGCGCCTTGACGAAGTCCTTCTTGCCGACCGCGATCAGCGCGTCAAAGTAGGTGAGTCGCAAGTCGCCGCCGCGGACCGCCCGTGGCCGCTTCGACCTGCGTCGCAGCGGCATCGAGCTGGCCATCGGCGATGAGCAGGCCGATCAGCGCGAAGCGCGGTTGCGGCAGCGCCGGATCGGCTGCGACGGCCTGTTCCAGCGAGGCGCGCCCGCCGGCGCGATCGCCCGCAGCGAGCTTCAGTTCTCCCTGAAGCATAGTGCGCTTGAGCCGACTTGGGATGGGCGGCGATGACCTTTGCCACAGCTGCCAACGCGGCGTCGAGCTGGCCCTCCATCGCCATCAGACCGACTTGTCCGAGCTGCGCTCGAACGTTCGAGGGATCGGCGGCCAACGCCGCCGCGAAGGACACTGACGCCTCCTTGAACTTCCCGGATCTGACATGTGCCTCACCAACGCGGGCTCGCAGCTCCGCTTCGGCTCTGGGCTCGTCGAGCTTCGCGTCGGCGAACTCAGATATGACCTTGTCGGGTTGACCGCTCTCCAGCAGGGCCTGCGCCAGCAGCGGCGCGACGGTGGCGCGGGACTGGCCGTACTCCAGCGCCCTGCGAAATTCCTTCTCGGCGCTCACGGGGTCACCGACGGCCAGCGACGACTGGCCGAGCAGGAGCCGCGCCTCGCCGTTGGCGGGCTGCTGCTGCACCGCGTTCTTCAGCTGGATAATCGCTGCTGCGTGATCACCCTTCGCCTGGTACTCACGGGCCGAGCGAATCAGATCGGCTGAATCGGTCCCGCACGCCGCGAGGAGCGCCCCAGTGACTGCCGCGATCAGCGCGACGCGTCGCAGGCCTGTCGAACTCCACGTTGTCGAGCTATTCATGCACACCTTTCATGCTTCCTGCTTACGCAAGCCGAAGCGGTTAAGCAGATCGTAGAGTGTCGGTCGACTGATCCCGAGAAGGTCGGCCGCCTTGGACAGATTGCCATTCGCCCGCGCCAGGGCACGCACGACCTCGCGGCGTTCGGCGCTATCCCTTGCCTCGCGCAGGTTCAGCGGCGAGTCTTCGGCGCTCGCGCCTTCGAGCCCGAGGTCGCAGGCTTTGATCACCTGGCTGTCCGCGAGGATCACGGCGCGCTTGAGGACATTTTCGAGTTCGCGCACGTTGCCCCGCCAGCGATGGCGTTCGATCGCCGCAAGTGCGTCGTCGCTGATGCTGAGGCGAGCGCGCTTCTGCTCGTCGGCGAAGCGGCGTACGAAGTGATGCGCAAGCAGCACCGCATCGCCGGCGCGGTCCCGCAGCGGCGGAACCGTGACGACGATCTCCGCGAGTCGATAGAACAGGTCCTCGCGGAACGAACCGGCTGCGATGCGTTCGCGCAGGTTCTGATGGGTGGCGCAAACGATGCGAACGTCGACCGGGATCTCCTCCCGGCCGCCGAGCCTTTCGATCGTGCGTTCCTGCAGGAAGCGCAGCAGCTTGGCCTGCAACGCCGCCGGCAGGTCGCCGATTTCGTCGAGGAACAGCGTCCCGTGGTTGGCGGTTTCGATGCGCCCCGGGGTCTGCTTGGTTGCGCCGGTGAATGCACCGCGCTCGTAACCGAAGAGTTCACTCTCGAGGAGCGTATCCGGAATCGCCGCGCAGTTGATCGCGACGAAGCGCTTCTTGCTGCGGCCGGAGGAATCATGCAGCGCGTGCGCGAGCAGTTCCTTGCCCGTTCCAGACTCGCCGAGCAGAAGCACGGTGGCATCGGTTGAGGCGACCTTCTCGATCATGCGGCACACTGCCTGCATCTCGGGCGCGCCGGTCACGATCCCTCCCGACTCGGCGCTTGCAGCCAGCAATCGCCGATTCTCCTGCTGCAGTTCGTGCATGCGGAAGGCGCGGTCGATGATCAGTGACACCACGTCTGCATCGAAGGGCTTCGCAAAGAAGTCGTGGGCTCCCAGGGCGACCGCACGCCGCGCATTGGCGCTGTCGTGCTGGCCGGTGACGACGATCACCTTCGTGTCCGGCGCCAGTTCGAGGATCTTCTCGAGCGTGCGGAAGCCTTCGCCGACTCCGCCGGTTTCCGGCGGGAGTCCGAGATCGAGCGTGACCACCGCCGGCTCGACGCGCCTGCAGCTGCGCGATGGCCTCCTCTTGATCCGACGCGACGGCGACGTCGTAGGCGTCGAACGCCCACTTCATCTGCGTCTGCAGCGCAGGATCGTCCTCGACCACGAGCAGTGCAGGGCGGGCTTCGGTCATGCGTGCACCTCGGAATCGGTCCGCGCCGGTACGACCGCCCGCAAATGCAGCCGCACGCAGGTGCCTTCGCCCGGAGTGCTGTCGACCTCGATGCGGCCGCCGACCTGCTGGATGTATTGCTGGCTCTCGAACGCGCCTATCCCCATGCCGGTGTCCTTGGTGGTCTGGAACGGCTTGAACAGTCGGTCCCGGATGAACTCGGGCGTCATGCCTTTGCCATGGTCACTTACTTCGATCATGCACGCCCTCGCCTGCAGATCGGACACGAACCGCCACTTGAGGGTCTGGGCCAGACGCGTCGAAGGCATTCTGGACCAGGTGGGCGACGACACGTTCGAGCAGATCCTCATGTGCCCACGCGAGTATGCCCTCCGCCGCCTCCACCGTGAGTCCGCTCCGGCCGCCCGTGCGATGCGCCTGGACCCGCCTTACGACCGCGCCCACATCCACCGGTTGCGGACGGTCGCGACCCGAACCTTCGGGGCGCAATTGCAGGGTCAGCTGATGCATGCGGCCGACGACATGCTCGATGGTCTTCAGCATGTCGCGCTGAAAATCCGGATTGTTGCGGTGCCGCTCGACGTTTGAAAGCAGGAGCTGAAGCTGGGCGATCAGGTTTTTCAGATCATGCACGACGAACGTCGACATGCGATGAAACGCGTCAAATTTGCGCGCCTCAAGCAAAGCCTCGGTCGCCTGCGCATAAGCCAGGTAGCTGCCCGCTTGCCGGCCGGCGGTCTTCAGCAGGTCGAGCACCTCCCAGTCGAGGTCGATCTTCACGCGCGGCTCGCTGAGCACGACAAAGCCGACCAGCTGGTCCGCCGTACGCAGGGGAACGATCAGCCACGCGTCACGGACAGCGGCAATTGACGTCGGCAGCGAGAGACTCTCGTACTTCGACGGACTGTGCACATGACATCGCTGATTTCGAGCACCCAGCCGGTGCGCCGAAGGAACGCCGGCAGTGGGTCGTTCTCCGGCTAGGCGAGCCGGATCGTCCGGCAGCCCTGAACGGATAACCTGGCGGTAGGAGTCAGCATCCCGCAACCATAGCGCGCCGCCAGGACTCTCCACCAGGTCGCCCAGCGCCCGGACACAGGCGTACCAAGGCTCGGCCGCCGTCCCGCTGCCCAGCGTGTTCGTGAAGCGCAGCCACTCCTCGCGGTAGTCATAGCGGTACGTAAAGAAATTCTTGGCCACCAGCACACGCAGCTTTGCGCGGAACGTCCCCGACAGGCCGACAGCCACCAGCAGCAGCAGCGCCGCGAACACCAACGCGGACTCTAGCGCCCTGCCCCACGATCCGCCGAAGTACCGCAGCAGCAGGCCGGCGCCGGACATCAGAACCAGGTAGGCGCCGGCGGCTAGAAGCGCCGTCGAACCGGTCATCACGCCGCGTGATATCGAAAGCTCGAATGACCAGTCGCGCGTCCGTTGCAGCGTGACCAGCATTAGCGGCACCGTGACGGCCTGGGCGATGCCACGGGCCGACCACAGGTCCGGCTCGAGCACACGGAACAGCAGGGCATCCGTGTACAGCACCAGATCGAACGCCAGGACACCCGCAATGCCGAGCAGCAGCGGGCGCACTTGCCACCGAGGACCGCCGGCGGGCGTGCGTCGATAACACTGCTCGACGAGAACCAGCCCGAACACGGCCAACCCGAGCTGCGAAGCGAACCCGAGCTTGTGGGCCGCGACCTCAAGGTCCGGCACCCCGGGCGGCTTCACCCCGAGCAGGAGTTGAACCAGAAGCAGCACCAGCCCGATGCTCGCCAGAAACGCCCATCCCCTGCCGCCGCGCTGCGCCCCTTTTGACTTGTCCCGGACGCCAAGAAAGGCCAGCAGGAAACCGAGGATCGCGGCACTTCGCAACAGATCCAGGCCCCACGCGATCCACCACGTTTGCAGGGAAGGTAGGACCGCGAACAGCACGGCGCCGGCCGCTGCCGCCGAAGTCGCGCCGGCCATCGCCAGCAGCATTGCAGGCTTGCCGCCCGGCTGCCAATGAGTGATCAGGCGCAGAGCCAGCCAGGCGAACGCGAATGCCGCCGCACCGTAGGCCCAAACGCCGGGGTTGGCGTACCAGCTGGTAGTCAACGTCGGCTCAGCGAAAGTCCTGAAGCCAACAATCTACCAAGTTGTACCGAACGCGTTATAGGGCACGGGCCAACAAACGAAAGACTCGGTGTTGGTGGAGGAGGCGACGATTCGATACGCAACTCAGTTCCGGAGCCGAGGTTCTCTGGGATTGGCCGGCTTGATGCCGGCGGCGCCGGGAAACGCGCGCCGCCATCGGCGTCGTGACCAAAAGTCCGTTTCGTTGCACACAAGGGCCCGGCACGGCGGGCCACTTACCTAGTACCGCAGGCGAGGGCGCGAGGCGCCGCGCGGCATCGTGTATGATTTTGTTCTCACAAGTTGCCGCGGGGTGGAGCAGTCTGGCAGCTCGTCGGGCTCATAACCCGAAGGTCGAAGGTTCAAATCCTTCCCCCGCAACCAGAAGAATCAAGGGCTTCCAGACGGAAGCCCTTGTCATTTGTGGGTCCGTGCCCGCGCCGTTCCCATTCCGTGTCCGACTCGTGCCCATTTCGTGCCCACGAGTTTTCTACCGAGGGCAAGAACGACCTTAGGTCTTCTTCCGCTTTTCATTTTCGGGCACGAACTCGAACAACTCGCCGACTGGGACCTTGAGGGGAAGCCAATAGACAACAAGAACTTCACTGAACGTGTCTGGAGACCCCTACTGCGCCACCTTGGGATGCCGATTCGCCGCCCCTACCAGATGCGTCACACGGCAGCGACACTCTGGCTTGCTGCGGGCGAGAGTCCGGAATGGATCGCACGTCAACTTGGGCACACAGTACGCAGATGTTGTTCAAAGTCTATTCGCGCTTCGTGCCGAACCTAACGCGGCAGGATGGCTCAGCATAGATCGGCTGCTGGTTGGAGCTCTCAGTCCTACCGCCAATGCAGCCGCATGAGGTGGGGCCCCAGCAATCACGGCTCTGGAAAACGCCCGGTCGTAGACGTTCGCGTGATCCAAACCAAGCGAGGAAGGTTCAGTCATCGGGCGATTAGGCAACAGGCTCCGACGGGGCCAAGCCGGCCGGTTTGGGGCGCAGCATCAACATAAACACTCTTCTTTTGCTAGGTGATACTTTAGCAGTTTAGTTTATTTGCTAGCCTTTGATCGACCTGCGCTGCATTCTTTGATAGCCTTTACTCTATCATTATGCTAATGTTTGCTAGCTTTTACTCTATCAATAATCCCATGGAACACTTCGACCTTCGCCTGTCTCAACTCGATCGCGCCTTGATCGACGCTTCACTGCCTGCCGTGCCCCCTTCCGGCTGGTTGAAGCCGATCCGAACGGCGCTCGGAATAACGACCCGCCAACTTGGCCGAAAGCTCGGAATCACCTCGCCATCGGTCGTCGCGGCCGAGGCTTCCGAGGCCGAAGGCACTATCACGCTCACCCAGCTACGGCGATTTGCCAATGCACTGGGCTGCGATATGCGCTACGTGCTGATCCCGCGAGGGTCGCTCCGGCAACGCGTCGAACAACGCGCAGAAGAACTGGCCAGACAGCGTGTTGGCAAGGTCGCCCACACCATGGCACTGGAAGCGCAAGGCACCGATACGCAGTTCGCAGAACGGCAAATCGCATTGCTGAAGGCGGATCTTCTCAAGAAGCGTCGATCCGCGCTCTGGAATGACTGAGGTTTCTGTGCCGGAACACTTGCCCGAAGGCGCGACGCCCCTGGACCACGATGAGTCAGTCGGCCTCATTCCGATCCACGTCACGACGCAGAAAGAACTAAACGAGTGGGAACAGACGAACATCCTGGCTGCGCTCGACTGGGCACAGTCCTCACGCCAGGAAGTGCTGACCGAAGGGTTTGTGAGGGACCTGCATCGGCACATGTTCGACGCGACCTGGAGATGGGCTGGCAGCTACAGAACAACCGAGAAGAATATCGGTTGTGATCCCGCGCAGATCGCAGTGAAGGTCGTCGACCTCCTGCGTGATGCCCAATGTTGGATTAGACAGTCAGCATATGAGCCTGACGAAGCCGCCGTGCGCTTTAGCCATCGCATGGTCGCCATTCATCCATTCGCAAATGGCAATGGGCGGCACTCGCGACTGATCGCTGACCTCCTGATCACCCGCCTCGGCAGGACTTCCTTCAGCTGGGGCCAGTCCAATTTGTCGACTGAGGGAGAAGCGAGAAACGCATACCTGCGAGCCCTACGAGCCGCCGATGCCCGCGACTACGCGCCACTTCTGCAATTCGCCAGATCGTGAGGCGGAAGTGCATACACGGCCATGCCATCAGACGAGAGCGACCGGCGGCACCATGATCTCTTGCATGAACTACCCTACCTAGGTAACGTTGAATTAGAGTCCACGCAGACCATCATGATCGAATTGCTGACCTCGAAGGATTGCCTCATCATGAGGTTCTTTGGAATCTGGCGGCTGGTCGGACTCGGCATCATTGCGACAGTCCCCTGACACGCGAGCTTTCATCATGAGCAACTTATCGCCAGGCGAATACGCTCTCGTCGGCTTTGCCGGCTTCTGGGGTGTCGTGGGACTGGGCATCATTGTGACGGCCGGCTACTTCTGGCTGAAGCAGCGAAACTCACATGCTGCGCAGAACCTGACTTCGCGACGCCGCTAGGCGCCTTATGACCACACGAGGACGCCACCGCATCTCGTCCTTCTCCCCTGACGGTTTGCTTCTTACGGCAGCGAGGACAGAGTCCTTGGCGAGGCGTGAATTCGATTGTTATCTTCTGCCTTCCTGATGCAGGCGCTGGAGCAGTCGATTGACGATGCGGGCTAGGCCCATCTGGGGACGTTCGGCAGCTATCTCAACAAGCTGCAACCCGAGTTCGGCTCGAGACTTTACGGCTACAAGAAGTTTTCCGACCTCATCAGGTCGAAGGCCGACCTCTTTGTCACCGATGAGCGACAGTCCCGGCGTTCGGCCCAAAAGGTTATGTTCCTTCGTGCCCGCGGAGGCGGGATCACTGGCATCGGTGTCAGACCGGACGGCTAACGAACTCGCTGCAACTTGGCAGGCATAGGTCTTCTCGTCTCCGCGGCAAGCGCACGGGCAATCTTCTCAAGAAGTTCAGGTCGGTCCGCCTCGAGAATCCTGACCAGTCGTGCAATCGCCCCGAAGTATTGGTCGAGCGTGTGGACCGACGTCAGGTCGATCCCGAGACTTCGAGCACTCTCCCGTTCTGCCTGGGTGAAGCGCACTTGCCTGCCGTAGGTGACCATACCCTTCGTGGCGATGTCTGCGGTGGTGCAAGCGTAACGCGGCACCAAGCCGCCCGGCTTGAGGTGCGCCGAGACAATGCCGCATTGGCGCTCTCTCGGCCCGCGAAATTTCACGACCCCTGTGCTGTCAGCCGGTGGGCGAGTTGTCTGATCTGATGCGACGTCAGATGCGAGTTTCGAACATGCAATTCGGCCGCGAGTTGTGCATCAGTCCAAACACTATGAAGAAGCACGTGCGCGGCGCCCTCCAGAAACTCGGACTCGCGCGCGCGAGCTCGCGAAGACGCCGCGCGAGAGGATCCTCTATCTCGTAACGCGCGTCGACGGGGATCAGCGGATCACAGCGGATGGAGAACGTAGTCGAGCACGAGCTTCTGCCATTCGATGATTGCAGTGCGCGCGCCTTCGCGCGTTTGCCACCAGCGCTCGGCATCAAAATCGGCGTAGCGTGCGGGGCGGATCGCAACGCTCGTCGGCTGATCACGCATGGCGCGCAGCATGACCCGACGCAGTCGTCGCGAGTGATCGGGACTCGATATCACCAGAACGGATTTGAAGCCGTGTGCAGCCGTCCAGTGCGGAAGCGCCAGGGCTTCCCCGTCGGTTCCCGCATCGCTGAGCAGAATGCGCTCGACGTCCGTGACGCCGAGCGACGCGAGCTCGCGAATCTGCCGCGTGGCTTCGTCTTCGGCGGGAAGGCCGCGGCGCGCGAACTCCTGGTCCGAGCGGTTCAACGGCTTCGCGAAGATCGCCACTCGCTTTGCCACTCCGCGCTTGACGAGATCTGCGGCTTCGAGGACGCCCGCGCCATCGGCGTCGACGGAAACGACGATGACATCGACCACTTCGAACGGATCCTCCACGACGAGTGCAGACCCCAGCGCGCGCATCATGGGCTCGCGCACGGCGGGAACGCTTGCGGCGATGCCGGCGATCAGCCCAACCGTCAGGAGTACCCGCATCCAGCGAGGTAGTCGCCAGATCATGGCAATACCGCCATCGGGTCGAGGGTGCCTATCGACAAGCGGCGTGCGCCGGACGCAGCGGAGTCAGCGGACTCGTGACGTCGGCGCGGCCGGCCGCGAGCGAATCGTCGCCACGAGCATTGCGCACGTTGTTTCGAGGTCACCCGCCCTCACCGCGAAGCAGGGTACTCGCTCGGCGATCCGAAGGACTGCTTCGAGACCATAGTCGGAATGGGAGAGCGCGTTCAGCGCTTCGCGTACAACCGTACGCACGCCTCGGCAAGTTGCATCGGGCGGACGGTGGGCAACAAGGACATCGTCGGCGCTCCTGCGCTGGCTTGATCGCAGACCCGCAGTTGGACCTACATCGACGATGTGGTCGACGCGCTTGGACGCTTCTTCTGGAGCGACGGCAGCGAGTTCGCGGGGCCGCTGAATATCGGCGCCGACCGCGAAGTGCCGGTGATCGAGGTCGCGAAGTACGTCCAACGGTGCATTCCCGGTTCGCGCCTCGAGTTCCAGCCCCCGCCCCCGCAGGACCCGACCAACCGACGGCCCGACCTGCGCCTTGCCCGTCAGATGCTGCCCGGGTGGTCGGCCGACGTGACCTACGAGCAGGGCGTCGAACGCACCATCGACTGGTTCCGTCGGCGCCTGGCCGGCCAGCGGGCGGGCGGCGGGCTCGAAGCCAGCGCCTGATTCACGCTGGGGAGTCGTTCGCAACGACACGGCCGCCGGCCAGCCGAACGACGTGGTCGGCTTCCCGCACGGTGGCCGCGCGGTGGCTGATGATCAGCACGGTGCGTCCGGCGAATCGCTCGCGGATCGCGTGTCGGATGCGGCGTTCGAGATCGTTGTCGAGCGCGCTCATCGCCTCGTCGAGGATCAGCAACTGGGGGTCGCGCAGCAGCGCGCGCGCCAGACCCAGGCGCTGGCGCTGGCCGCTGGAGAACCGGTGGCCTTGCTGGCCGATCCAGGTGTCGTAGCCTTCGGGCAGCGACTCGACGAAGTCGGCCACGCCCGCCATCTGGGCCGCATCGAGCAGGCGCTCGTGCGAAGCGCCAGCGTTGGCCATGCGGATGTTGTCCAGCACCGTGCCTTCGATCAGGTCGACGTCCTGGCCGGCCACGCCCAGCAAGGCGAGCCAGTCGCCGCGCAGCACTTCTTGCAGCGGCAACCCATCGACGGTGATCGCTCCCTGCTGCGGGGAGTAGAGGCGCAGCAGCAGGTTGACGATGGTGGTCTTGCCGGCGCCACTGGCTCCCACCAGCGCGGTCGTGCGGCCGGCCGGTATCTCGAACGTCACGCCCGAAAGAGCCGGCGACAGGCCGTCGGCATAGCCGAACGTGACGTCATCGAAGCGGATGCCCTGGCGCAGCGCGTCGATCGGCCTGTGGCCCGGAAGATCGTAGGGCTTGTCATCGGTGGCCAGCATCAAGCGCACCGAGCGCAGTTGCGGTTCGATCTGTGCCAGGTAGAGCAGATGGCCCTCGATCTCGCGTGCGTGCGGCTGCAGGCGGTACAGCAGCGCCGCCGCGGCGATGACTGTCGCCAACGCCGTACCCCAGTGCACAGCGCCGGCGATGATCACGCACAGCATCACCAGGAAGCCCACCTCCGTGATCGGATCGAGCCGCGACGACAGTCGCGTGAGCGCGAGCGACGTCCGCCGAGCCTCGGCCGAGGCCTGCAGGAAGCGTTCGTGATGCGCCTGCTCCTGGCCGTAAGCGCGGATCGTGCGCAGTCCTTCGATCGTCATCAGCATCTGTTCGCCGAGCACCTGATGCACCTGCTTGACCTTCTGGCCCAGGGTCTGAGCCGGGCGCGCAAGACGGCGCAGCACGAGCGAGAGAATCACCGAGCCGACCAGCGCGGTGAGCGTGATCGGCCACGACAACGCAAGCAGGAATGCGGCGAACATCAGGATCGAACAGGCGCCGATCCGGATGCGCGTCAGGCTGTGATATGCGTTGGCGATCAGCCACGACTCGGTGCCGAGCACCTGCATCAGCTGCGCCTGTTCGTGCCGTTGCATGAAGCCGTAGCCCACGCGTCAGGTACTGCTCGTGGATGCGGTTGCGCGCCGTCTCGCTGATGTGCTCGCCGACCTGCGCGCTGATCGCCCGGTGCGTGTGGACCAGCGCCGCGCGCGCCAGGATCAACAGCAGGATGGCCAGCGCCATGCGGGCAGGCGAGCCGAACAGGCCGTGCGCGTGCGCCAGCGTCGGCCCGAGCACGCCGCCGGACCGCGTATGTCGCCTGCTCCGACGAGCCCATCGCCGCGTACACGAAGGCCACGATCAGCGTGATGCCCAGCGTCTCGGCCAGCGAGGCGGCCAAGCCGAGCGCGACCAGCGCGGGCGTGGCCCACGCCGGTTTGGGCGCCAGGCGCAACAGCGCGTCGAGGTGGTCGAGCGCGGCGCGTCGGGGCGATGCCATATCCATTGCGCAGACTGTCTGCACTCGCCGGCTAGGGCGCGTAGTCCCGAGGAAGCGCCGCCCCGGAGCGATCCCTCCCGCAAAGGGCGCGCCGCCGGTGCGCGAGCGGTGCAGGCGGTGTACGCCGTTGCGCAGCCACCGCACCGGGTCGAGCAGCAGATCCCGCCAGAGCACGCGCAGACGCCACGCGGCCCGGTTCTCGCGCCACAGCAGGTACCACAACGCCCACAACTGCCGCGGTTCGCGCATGGCAATCGCTTCGCGCAGCAACCAGGCGCAGTAGGCCTGCAATCCGCTCAGCGTAGCTCTGTGCGTGCTCCGGGCGCCGGCGATCATCTGACGGCACATCAGGATGTGCGAGCGAAGCATGCGCTGGCGGTTGGCTGACATGCTGTCGGGCAGGTAGCGGTAGCCGACCAGGTCCTCCGGCACGCAGGTGAAGCGATAGGTCTCGGCAACGCGACTGTTGAAGCAGCCAGTCCTCGCAGCCCTCGGCGCCGGCGGCCCGCAGCCGCTGTCGAAGCCCTCGACGTCGATGACCGCCTGCCGCCGCACCATGACGTTGCTGCCGCTGCCGACGAAATTCGAGCGCAGGACCTCGGGCAGTACGTCGCCCTCGTGCGCGATGCCTCCGTAGCATCGGGTAACCCTGCCGCTCGCGTCGAGTCGAGCCGTCCAGCAGTACGCCAGCCCCGACGCGCGGTCCGCCGGCGATCAACGCCGCAAGCTGCCGCTCGATCTTGGTCGGTGCCCACAGGTCATCCGCATCGACGAAGGCGATGAACTCGGCGCGCGAGTGCTGCCACCCTGCGTTGCGCGCCGCGGCGACGCCGGCGTTGGCCTGGTGCAGCACCCGGATGCGGGCGTCGGCGGCCGCATGCCGCTCGGCCAATGCATGCGTGCCGTCGGTCGATCCGTCGTCGACGACGATGATCTCCAGCGTCCGGTGGGTCTGCGCGCGCACGCTGGGCAGCGTCTCGTCGAGCGTCGCCTGGGCGTTGTAGGCGGGGATGACGACGCTGACCAGGGTATCGTCGTTGCTCATCGGCAGGCCTCCAACGCATGCGCGAGCTCGTCCAGAAGCATGTCGCCGCGCACTTCGATGCGTGGGCATCGCATCGGCTGGCTGTCCAGCGATGCAGCCCCGTGTTGCGAGCCGAAGCCGATGCGGTAGCCGCACTCCGCGGCGATTTGCTCGAGCCGTGCGTCGCTCACGCCATAAGGTGCGGCGAGTGCGCACGGCGCGAGGCCGGTCCAGCGTGCAAGCGCCTGGCGCGACCGCAGCAGTTCGTCGGCCAGTTCGTCCGTCGACAGACCATCGGCCGCGCAGTGCGTCGCCAGGTGGCTGCCGAAGCGCACGCCCTGCTGCGCCATCGAAGCGATGGTGGCAGCGTCCATCAGCCGCGCCGGCTCGCCGTGCCGTGCGTCCCATTGCGCACGGCCGCCGACGAGGTCGCTGACGACGAACACTTCCGCGCGCAGATCGTGTCGGCGCAGCACCGGCCACGCCGCCTGAGCAAAATCCTGGTAGCCGTCGTCGAACGTGATCATCACCGGACGGCCGACGAACGGATGGCGGTGGTCGACGAACCACGCCAGTTCGTCCGACACGATGGCGTGGTAGCCGTGACGACGCAGCCAGCTCATCTGCGCCTCGAACGCGTCCGGCCCGACGCGGTAGCGCGACAGCGCCTGCGGGCCGTCGTCGGCCACGCGATGGTAGGCCAGCACCGGCAGGCGGCGCCGGCGCTCCTCGGCCACCTCGGCACGACGCCTGGCAGCGCCACCCCAGACGGCCCAGCGCGCGACCTCGTGCTCCATCGGTGCCTCGATCGCACGCGTCTCGACCCGTGCCGCGAGCGGCGCATCGCCCGCGCGGCGGCGGACGAAGCGGTCGATGCGGTACAGCGGCGTCTCGATCGACTGCTCGAGCGACAGCGTCGGCACGTCGGCGAAGACACGCGAGATCGTGGATGCTCCCCAGCGGTGGCCCCAGTCGAATCCAGTGCGCGTCGGGTCGTCCTGCAGCACGTACGCGTGCGCGGTGATCAGGTGGCCGCCCGGAGCCAGGGCGGCTGCGATCTTCTGCGCCGTGCGCCGCAGTGCCTGCGGGTCGTCGATGTAGTACAGCACCTCCGAACAGACGATCAGGTCCTGCGCTTCGGGCAGCGCGTCCGCCAGCAGGTCGAGGCGGCGCAACTCGACGTTGGCATGCGCGCCGCAGCGCTCGTGTGCGCGCGTCAATGCTGCGGCCGAGATGTCGGTCGCCACCAGGGTCTGCACGCGCGCGGCAAGTTGCTCGCTGAAGTGGCCCTCGGCGCAGGCCAACTCGAGCGCACGGCCGATCGGTCGCTGGGGCAACAGTTCGAGTTGACGCGCGTACTTCTCCTGCTCGTACGCCGAGCCGTAATGCCACGGATCCTCGGTGCGGAAGAAGTCCTCCCAGTAAGAGCGTCGGTCGTCGGCCGCAGCCATGCGGCCGGGCGGGGGTGACGCGGGTGGCGCCGCGGCTGTGATGGCCAAGGATGGCGACGACGCGCGTGCCGTGCGTTCGCGTATCCGTTCGAGGGCGCTGGCATGTCCGTCGCCGCCGGCGGTCGAGGCTGCGGCCGTGAGGGCGGCTCTTGCCGCCCTGGCCAGGCGTGACCGCCACGCGTCCGCACGCGGCGACGGATCGCGCCGCAGCGCGGTGCGCGCCGAGCGCGTTGCATCCACCAGGCGGCGCGGGGTGAGCCCACGCGCGATCGACGGGCCCGCGAGTTTGAGCGCATTGCGCCAGCCGATGGACCGTGCCGCCGACTCGACCCAATCCCGCGGCGCGAAGGTGCCGAGTGCGCCGAGTTCGAGCAGACCGAGCACGCGAGCGCCGTCGCAGAGGTAGACGTAAAGCCGGTCGATGCCTGACGGCAGCGCCAGCGCACGAAGTGCTCGCAGCTGCACGCGCAAGCCGAGCGTCAACGACAGGCGCCGCGGCACCGCGAGGTCGTCGTACTGCAGCACCAGCCGCTCGAACGCGTACTGCGTGCGTCGCACGGCGTGTCGGTCGCTCCAAGACGTACCCAGGTGGCCGATGAGTGACGTAGCGGCATCTGCGTACTCGTGCCAGCGTGCGGCCAGCCCGGCGGGAGCCGTGAGCAGACCGACCATCACGCCGTCCAGCAGCGTGGCCGCGATGTGCTCGGCATGCGTGTGCTCGGGGGGCAGCGCTGCGAGGTCTCGCAGCAGGCGCTCTCGCAGCGGCAGGCCGCGCGCAGCATCGAGGGCGCCGCACCACAGCGCGAGGTAGGCCAGCGCCTGCTCGGGGCTCGCTCCGTGGGCGCGCGAAGCGCCCGAGACATGGGCCGGGTCGGCGTCGGGCACGCGCGCATCGGCGTTGAAGCCGCGCCGCACGACGATGGCAGCGTCGGCCAGCATCTGCTCGACGTCCTGTGACAGCGAGGCCCCGGCGGTGCGGTAGAAGGCCAGCGGCTCGCCCACATGGACCCACGGGTCGCCCGCGCGCGCGATGCGCTGCCACAGGTCCCAATCCTCGCAGGTGCGCAAGGTGGTATCGAAGCCGCCGGCGCGGCGCAACCGCTCGCGCTCCATCAGCACCGCGTGAATCGCGACTGCGCAGCTGCGGGCGAAGGCCTGGAACGGCGCGCGCGCCACCTCGGGGTCGCTGCGCACCGGGCCGAACGTGCCGTCGGGCATTGCGCGCCGGTAGTCGCAGTACGCCGCGGCGGCGCCGGGCGCCGCGTCCAGCGCCGCGTGCAGCTTCTCGAGGAAGGTGGGCGCGAGCCAGTCGTCGCTGTCGAGGAACGCGACGCGCTGCCCGCGCGCTCGCTCGATGCCCACGTTGCGTGCTGCCGCCGCGCCCTGCGTTGCGCTGCCGCGCAGCCCCACGAAACGCGTGTCGCGCTGCGCGTATGCGGCCACGATACGGGGCGTGTCGTCGCTCGAGCCGTCGTCGACGATCAGCGCCTCCCAGGCGCGATCGCCTTGTGCAAGCAGGCTGTCGAGCGTGCGCGCAAGCGTGCCCGCCGCATTGCGGGCCGGGATCACGAACGACGCGCGTGGGGTCGCGCTCATGACGTCGCCCTGCGGCGGCGCAGGTAGAACACGAGGCCGCAGAGATAGCCCAGCACCTCCTGGCGCAGAAAACGATCGCGCGGCGTGCGCGCGCCGCGCAGCCGTCGCCAGACACGACCGGCGTACCACTTCGGCATGGCGACGAATGCCTGACGCCGGTTGGCCCCGATGCCGGTTCGTTCCCACTGCACCAGCAACGCCGCGGCATGCCCGCGCATGTAGTGGTGGATCTGATCCGCCAGCCCGTCGATCGTGCGGCGATGGAAATGAAACGCCACCGAGCGCGGCTCGTAGCGGCAGGCCATGCCGTTGGCCAGCACGCGGTACCAGAACTCCGAGTCGCCGGAGCAGCCGGCCTGGCCGACGTCCAGCCGTTCGTCGAAGTAGCCGACTCGATCGAACACCTCGCGCCGGAAGGCCATGCTCGCGCCGGCGCCGATCTCCCACGCGCGGAACAGGCCGCCTCGGTGGGCCGCCGCGAACTGCTGCGCGTCGAAGTCGCGCCGCAGGTAGCCGCGGCCGAAGCTCCAGTAGGTCTCGAAGTGGCGCTGCGCTTCGGTGGCCAGCTCGCCCGGCAGCACGAGGCCGGTCACGGCCGCAATCTGCGGTGCGTCGAACGCCGCCACCAGGCGTTCGAGCCACGTCGGGTGCAGCAGCACGTCGTCGTCGGTGTAGGCCACGATCGACGACGTCGCGCGGCGCGCGCCGGCGTTGCGCGCGATGTCCAGCCCCGGACGGTCCTCGCGCAGGTAGATCGCGCCGGCGGCCAGCGCCACCTCGCGCGTGCGGCCGTCGCGCGACGCGTTGTCGATCACGATCACCTCGCGCGGGCGCAGCGTCTGCTGCGGCAGCGACGCGAGGCAGCGGCGCAGCTCGTCCGGCCGGTCGCGGGTGCAGATCAGCACGCTCGCATCGAGTCGCGCCGGGGCGACCTGCGCTTCCTCGGCCGCGATGCGCGCCAGCCCCTCGGTGTCGATGCGGCCGGCTGCGGGTTCGGACTTCGCACCCGAGACAGGTCGGTGCGCCACCGGCCGGTCGCGCCACCAGAACACCAGCATGCCGTCGAACCCGGGTTCCGGCGCAGGAGCGAGCGTGTAGCGGCCGTCGTCGTCCAGCAGCACATGGCGCACACCGGGACGGTCGTCAGTGGGTGCGCTGCAGCTCTGCATGGGCGGCCACTCTACCCCGGACGAACTTCTTGTGGGCCGTCCCGCAACCTGGGGGCGAATCGGGCCGGCCGCCCGTGCGCGCCCGGCACTGCTACGCTCGCGCCCATGCATCGCCGCACTCGCCTTTGGCACCGATCTCAATACGCTCGAAGACGAAGGCGACGTCATCCAGCACTACCTCGACAAGATCTTCCCGGTGATGGCTCGGCGCACGCTTGCACCGTTCCGCTACTGGAGATGGCTGCGCTGGGCCGGCAACCGGCAGGTCGACGTTGCCATGGAGCGGCTGATGGAGGTGGTTCACGAGCTCGTGAGCACGGCCCGGGCGCGTGCGTCCGCAGGCCAACGTCAGACGCCATCGAACTTGCTGGAGGCCATGGTGTCGGCCAACAGCGACGAGGTCTCCGCTTTCACGGACGACGAGATCGCCGGCAACATTCTGATCATGTTCTTGGCCGGCGAAGATACGACCGCCAACACGTTGGCGTGGATGATGCATCTGATGGCCGAGCATCCAGAAGTACAGTGCCAGATGCAGACCGAGGCGCATCAGGTGCTGTGTGAAGCCGAACGGCCACCCACCTTTGAGAGCCTTTCAGCGCTTCGGTACCGCGAGCCGTGACATCCGGCGAGCTTTGGTTTCCGCGCTAGATGATCAGGCACTCCATTTCGACGCGATCATGGCTCTGGAGGCAGCGCGTCCGCTCGTCCGGGCGCCGCGCAGCCAGCCATCAATTGACTGGGCGCGAGCTCGACTGATGGAACTCGTTTGCCGCGGCCTGACGAACAAGGAAATTCGGCCGCGAGTTGTGCATCAGTCCAAACACCATGAAGAAGCACGTGCGCGGCGCCCTCCAGAAACTCGGACTCGCGCACCGTCGACAGGTGTGCTGAGTCGTGTTTGCTCGCGCGATTGCGTGATAGCAGAAATTACACGCGGGGCTGACGAAGCCGCTCCCGCTTGCCCTGATTTCCCTCTGTAGATCGCCGCATGTGTCGCGTCGCTCGCGCTCGCGCAAAGCCACGTTCGCATTCTTGGTAGGCCGTAGGGCAGATATCGCCGGACGGTTCAGCTTCCGAAAATCCGGGTAAGCAGATGCACGGCGACGAGCGCCCCCGACTCACTCCTCGGGTTCTCATGATGCATGGTGTCTTCTATCATCGGTCGCGGTCCGGACTACACCAGCTCAAAGGGCGACGCGATCGCGTTGCGTTCACGTGCTCGCGTTACACGCACCCCGGGCGATCGGGGAAGTCCAAACCCAGACCAAGGAACATTGAATGCGGCATCGAAATCATCCAACGCGCCTATCCCTCGCCGCGATGCTCATGTCGAGCGTTTATCTCGCCGCATGCGGCGGCACCGGTGAGGGCGAGACAAGCGCCCAGGAAGGAGCACCGAGACAGCGGCGAGCTCGCCCGTGAAGACGAGACAAGCGCCCAGGGAGAACGCCACCGCAGCACGGCGGCAGAGCGTTGTCGCTTACACGTGGAGCAAGGTCGCGGACGAGGGGCAGACCTTCACCCTCGCCTCGTCGACGTGGGTGCGCTACGGCAGCGGCAAGAACTGGGTCTACAAGCGGGTCTCGGGGACGGTGTCGTGCACAAACGAATTCTTCGGCAGACCCGGCTCCTGGCGTGCGCAAGGCGTGCTATGCAAGGGTCGCTGCTGCGCAACCCTCCGCCGCCTCCGCCGCCTCCGCCGCCTCCGCCGCCGCCTCCGCCTCCGCCGCCGCCGAGCTGCCCGTGCAGCGCCTGGAGCGCGTCGACGACGCCGACCACGCCGCAGATTCGGACCCGAACGCGGTCGAGCTCGGCGTCAAGTTCACGACGAGCAGCGACGGCTTCATCACCGGCGTTCGCTTCTACAAGGCGACGGGCAACACCGGCACCCATGTCGGCAACCTTTGGAGCGCCGGCGGCGCGCTGCTCGCGCGGGCCACCTTCAGCGCCGAGACGGCGTCGGGCTGGCAGCAGGTGAACTTTGCGAGCCCGGTCCCGGTGAACGCGAACACCGTCTATGTCGCGTCGTACTACGCACCGAACGGGAACTACGCGGCCGACCTCAACTTCTTCGCCACGAACGGCGTCAGCAACGGCCCGGTCAAGCTGCTCAGCAACGGCGCCGCCGGCGGCAACGGCGTGTACCGCTACTCGAGCACGACGACGTTCCCGTCCTCGACCTACAACGCGACGAACTACTGGGTCGACATCGTCTTCAGCGTCACCGGCACTGCGCCTCCGCCTCCGCCTCCGCCGCCTCCGCCTCCGCCGGGTGGGCTGCCTCCGCCGCCTGCGCCGCCTCCGCCGCCTCCGCCACCTCCGCCGCCTCCGCCACCTCCGCCACCTCCGCCGCCTGCGCCCACCGGCACGGCAGCCTTGAGCTGGACCGCATCGCCGGACGCCAACGTGACCGGCTATCGCGTCTACTACGGCACCGCTCCGCGGGCCTATTCACAACCGCAGGGAAGCGGCCTGACGACGGGCAACGCGACGAGCTGGACCGTCTCGGGTCT